>CAVWZB010000006.1:0-359311 GCA_963759435.1 uncultured Actinomycetes bacterium
GAGCTCCTCGAGGTGCTCGTCGAGCGGTGCCTCCTCGGCGTGGCCGAGACGGCGCGGAAGCCTCGCCATGCCCGCCTAGACGGTCTCGCGCTCGGTCGGCGTAGCCGTGGTCGATGTGACCGTCGGCTCTGCCGGTGTCGCTTGAGCGGGCGGAAGCTCCGGCTGCGCGTCGTCGGCGGGGGTCGGCGAGGTGCCGGTGACCGCATCCTTGAACTCGCGCATCCCGTGCCCGAGCGAGCGCCCGATCTCGGGCAGCCGCTTGCCGCCGAAGAGGAGAAGCGCGATCAGGAGGAACAGGACGATGTGCCAGGGTTGGAAGTAGCCCATGAGTTCTACGAGAGTAGCGCGTTTGCCTTACGACGGGCGGGAGCAGAGGAGGTCTAGCTAGACTGGTCCCGGTTGGTCCGGGCGGGGCGAAAGCCCCGCTATTTTGGGGAAAAGAGCCGTTGGGAGAAGCTGATTCCGTGGCATTGCTGAAACTGGAGAACCTGCACGTCGCGCTCGAGGACGGCACCGAGATCGTCAAGGGCGTCGATCTCGAGGTGGACACGAACGAGGTGCACGCGGTCATGGGGCCGAACGGCTCCGGCAAGTCGACCCTCGCGTATGCACTGATGGGGCACCCCGCCTACGAGATCACCGAGGGCCGTCTCCTCTTCGACGGAGACGACGTGACGGAGCTCGGCGCCGACGAGCGCGCGCAGCGCGGTCTCTTCCTTGCGTTCCAATATCCGCACGCGATTCCCGGCGTCACCGTGACGAGCTTCCTGCGCAGCGCGATCAACGCGGTGCGCAAGGCGCGGAACGACGGCGTCGACGATCCGATTGCGATTCCCGAGTTCCGCACGGAGCTCCTCGCCCAGATGGACCGCCTCAAGGTCAGCCGCGAGCTTGCGTCGCGCTACCTCAACGACGGCTTCTCGGGCGGCGAGAAGAAGCGGGTCGAGATCCTGCAGATGGCGATGCTGAAGCCGCGCATCGCGGTGCTCGACGAGACCGACTCGGGCCTCGACATCGACGCGCTGCGGGTCGTGGCGAGCGGCGTGAACGAGCTCGTCGGCCCTGAGATGGGCGCGCTCGTGATCACGCACTACCAGCGGATCCTCGACTACGTGACTCCCGATCACGTCCACGTCTTCGTGGGTGGGCGTATTGTGGAGTCAGGCGGAGCGGAGCTCGCCAAGAAGCTCGAGGCGGGCGGCTACGCTCCGTATGAGGAGGAGGTGACAGTCTGATGGCGCAGACCGAGACCGACGTCGTCAAGGGAATCCGCAGCGAGTACAAGTACGGCTTCTCGAACCCCGACGAGGCGAAGGACTACTTCTTCAAGTCCGGGCGCGGGCTCTCGCACGAGCTGGTCGAGGCGATCGCCGAGCACAAGAACGAGCCCGACTGGATGAGGAAGTTCCGGCACAAGAGTCTCGACTATTTCCTCGCGCGGCCACTGCCGCAGTGGGGCGGGAACCTCAACGACATCGACTTCGAGAACATCTTCTACTACATCAAGCCGACCGAGAATCAGGCGAAGTCGTGGGAGGATCTGCCGGCCGACATCCTGGACACCTGGGACAAGCTCGGCATCCCGGAGGCGGAGAAGAAGTACCTCGCCGGCGTCGGCGCGCAGTACGAGTCGGAGGTCGTCTACCACAAGCTTCAGGAGGATCTCGAGAAGAAGGGCGTGATCTTCCTCGACACCGACACGGCGCTCCGCGAGCACGAGGAGTTGTTCAAGCAGTACTTCGGCACGATCATCCCGCAGAACGACAACAAGTTCGCCGCGCTCAATTCCGCGGTCTGGTCGGGCGGCTCCTTCATCTATGTGCCGCCGGGCGTCTCGATCGACATGCCGCTGCAGGCCTACTTCCGGATCAACGCCGAGAACATGGGCCAGTTCGAGCGGACGCTGATCCTGGTCGACGAAGGCGCCTACGTCCACTACGTCGAGGGCTGCACGGCGCCGATCTACTCGACCGATTCGCTGCACAGCGCGGTGGTGGAGATCGTGGTCAAGAAGGGTGGACGCTGCCGCTACACGACGATCCAGAACTGGTCGAACAACGTCTACAACCTCGTCACGAAGCGTGCCGTCGCGTACGAGGACGCGACGATGGAGTGGGTCGACGGGAACCTCGGCTCGAAGCTGACCATGAAGTACCCGGCGATCTGGTTGATGGGCGACCGCGCCCACGGAGAAGTGCTCTCGATCGCCTTCGCCGGCAGCGGCCAGCACCAGGACGCCGGTGGCAAGTGCGTCCACGTCGCGCCGAACACGTCCTCGGTGATCACCTCCAAGTCGATCTCGAAGAACGGTGGCCGCGCGGGCTACCGCGGGCTGCTCGAGGTGAACAAGCACGCAGTCGGCTCGAAGTCGAAGGTCGTCTGCGACGCGCTGATCCTCGACGAGGAGTCGCGCTCCGACACGTACCCGTACATCAAGATCGACGCGGACGACGTCGACATCGGACACGAGGCGACCGTCTCGAAGATCGGCGAGGAGCAGCTCTTCTATCTCATGTCGCGTGGGCTCACCGAGGCGGAGGCGAGCGCGATGATCGTGAGCGGCTTCGTCGAGCCGATCACGAAGGAACTGCCGCTCGAGTACGCCGTCGAGATGAACCGCCTGATCCAGCTCCAGATGGAGGGTTCGGTCGGTTGAGCTCGATCACGCGGCTCGACGCGGTCGGGATTCCGTCAACTGATTGGGAGCGGTCGCGGCGGTTTTACGTCGAGACGCTCGGGCTGCGGCCGGACGAGAACGCGCAGGCCGAGTTCTGGGTCGGCGACACGTGCTTCGGCATCTGGATGCCGGAGCAGTGGGGCGAGGAGTTCAAGCCGCAGTCGCAGGCCATCGCGCTGCTCCACGTGGACGACGTCGAAGCTGCGCGGGCAGAGCTCGAGGCGAAGGGCGTCGAGTTCGTCGGCGAGACGGTGGACACGAGCGTCTGCCACATGGCCACCTTCCTCGACCCCGACGGCAACCCATTGGTGCTCCACAAGCGGTACGCGCCGTACTCATGATCGTCGAGCGGACTGATTTCGTCTCCGTGTTCACGCAGGACATCCAACGGGCGAAGGAGTTCTATGCCGGCACGCTCGGCCTGGAGATCGAGTCCGAGAGCGCAAGCGACATGGAGTTCCGTTGCGGCCAGGTGACGCTCGACGTCTTCGACCCTTCGAGCATCGGGCAGCAGTTCGCGCCGTCGCCGGCTGGGCTCGCGCTGCGCGTCCCCGATGTGGATGCGACGCGCGCCGAGCTCGAGGCGAAGGGCATCAGATTCGACGGCGAGACGATCGAGACTGGCGTCTGCCGGATGGCCTTCTTCAAGGATCCCGACGGCAACGCCCTCCTGCTCCATAGGAGGTTCGACGCGTGAACGTCGAGCACGTCGACTTCGTCAGCGTGCCTGTCACGGATCTGGAGCGTTCGGTCGCGTGGTACCGCGACACGCTCGGCCTGCCGCAGACCGGCGAGGGGGGCTTCCCCGAGTTCAAGCTCGGCGACAACGTCTTCCTGTACCTGATCGATCCGAAGGCGATCGGCGGGGAGTTCAAGCACGGGCATGGCGCGCCGATCGCGTTGCGCGTCGCTGACGTCGCCGAGACGCGCAAGGAGCTAGAGGACCGCGGCGTCGAGTTTGTCGACGAGACGCACGACTCCGGCGTCTGCCACATGTCGCCGTTCACCGATCCCGACGGCAACCGCTTCATGCTCCATTGGAGGTACGCGCCAAATGATTGACGTGCAGCGCACCGACTTCGTCGCAGTGCCGACCCGGGACCGCGAACGTGCCGTGAAGTTCTACGGCGACACGCTTGGCTTGACCAAGAACCCCAACTCGACCGACAAGTGGATCGAGTTCGAGACCGGCAACCTGACGTTGTCGCTCGTCGCGCCTGACGAGGTCGGCATCGAGTTCGCGCCGCTGCCGTTCGGCACGATCATGCTGCGCGTCCCCGACGTGGAGGCCGCGAAGGCGAAGCTCCAGGAAGCCGGTGTCGAGTTCCTTGGCGAGACGTGGGATTCCGGCGTCTGCCACGGCGCCGTCTTCCGGGACCCGGACGGAAACTCGATCGGCCTGCACCACCGCTACGCGCCCTATCTCGACGGGACGACGCCCTGATGGAGGTCACGCGCGTCGACTACATCCGCGTCCCGGTGGACGACATCGAGGCCGCGCAGCGGTTCTACGGCGAGATCCTCGGGCTGCCGCGGAACGAGCACCTCGACCACGACGACTGGATCGAGTACGAGGCCTCGAACGTCACGCTCGCGGTGATGACGCCGGAGACGCACGACGACGTGTTCGCCGCGTTCCCGCCCGGGACGATCGCGCTGGGCGTTCCCGACGTCGCCGCCGCGAAGGCCGAGCTCGAGTCGAAGGGCCTGGAGGTCGGCGAGATGTGGGACTCCGGCGTGTGTCGCGGCGCCGGCGTCAGCGATCCGGCCGGAAACAGGATTCTCCTCCACCACAGGTACAAGGCATATGACGAGGTCTGACGCACTCGCCGCCTACGAGAAGCTGCCGCTTCCGGACACGACCGAGGAGCACTGGCGCTTCACGAACCTGCGCGGCTTCGACCCGGACGCCTTCACCGGCGCCGCGACTTCGGAGATCGAGACGATGCTCGACCTCGACGTCGCGGGCTACGCGACGGTCACCGCCGACGGGATCGAGATCGAGAAGGCGCCCGAAGGGGTCACGTTCGCGTCGCTTCCCCAGGAGCACGAGCGTTTGTACTCGCTCGTCGGCTGGGACGAGAAGTTCGCGGCCCACAACGCCGCGCTCTGGCAGCACGGGCTGCTCGTCGTCGTCCCGAAGGGCGTCGTGCTCGAGAAGCCGCTCTACGTCCGGATCTCGGCGACCGGCCAGACGTTCTGGCGGCTGGTGGTCGTGGTCGAGGAAGGCGCGCGGGCATCACTGATCGAGGAGTACGCGTCCCCGTCGGACGACACCGCGGCCTACTCGAACGCGGTCACGGAGCTCTTCGTCGAGCCGGCCGCGAAGCTCGAGTACGTCTCGCTCCAGAACCTGTCGCGCGAGACGTGGCACTTCGCGAACCATCACGCGCGCGTCGAGCGCGATGCCGAGCTCGACTGGGTCGCGGGCGGCTTCGGCTCGAAGAAGGGCAAGACGCGGATCCAGAACGACCTCAACGGCCGCGGCGCGACCTCGCGCGTGACGGGCGCGTACTTCGCCGACGGCACGCAGCACCTCGATTACGACACGTTCCAGGAGCACATCGCGCCGGACTGCGAGAGCGACTTCGCCTTCAAAGGCGCGCTGCGCGACGAGGCGACGGCGGTCTGGCGCGGGATGATCCGGGTGGAGAAGGACGCGCAGAAGACGAACGCGTACCAGGAGTGCCGCAACCTCATGCTGAGCCCGACGACGCACGCGGTACCGATCCCCGGGCTCGAGATCCTCGCGAACGACGTCCGCTGCACCCACGCGGCAACGGTCGGCCGGGTGAACCGGGAGGACATGTTCTACTTGATGAGCCGCGGGCTCACCCACCAGGAGGCCGAGCGGCTGATCGTGCGCGGCTTCTTCCAGGAAGTGCTCGACCGAATCGAGCTCGAGCCCGTCCGAGACGCCGTTACCGCGGCGCTCGGCGGAGCTCCTCGAGGTGCTCGTCGAGCGGTGCCTCCTCGGCGTGGCCGAGACGGCGCGGAAGCCTCGCCATGCCCGCCTAGACGGTCTCGCGCTCGGTCGGCGTAGCCGTGGTCGAGGTGACCGTCGGCTCTGCCGGTGTCGCTTGAGCGGGCGGAAGCTCCGGCTGCGCGTCGTCGGCGGGGGCCGGCGAGGTGCCGGTGACCGCGTCCTTGAACTCGCGCATCCCGTGCCCGAGCGAGCGCCCGATCTCGGGCAGCCGCTTGCCGCCGAAGAGGAGAAGCGCGATCAGGAGGAACAGGACGATGTGCCAGGGTTGGAAGTAGCCCATGAGTTCTACGAGAGTAGCGCGTTTGCCTTACGACGGGCGGGAGCAGAGGAGGTCTAGCTAGACTGGTCCCGGTTGGTCCGGGCGGGGCGAAAGCCCCGCTATTTTGGGGAAAAGAGCCGTTGGGAGAAGCTGATTCCGTGGCATTGCTGAAACTGGAGAACCTGCACGTCGCGCTCGAGGACGGCACCGAGATCGTCAAGGGCGTCGATCTCGAGGTGGACACGAACGAGGTGCACGCGGTCATGGGGCCGAACGGCTCCGGCAAGTCGACCCTCGCGTATGCACTGATGGGGCACCCCGCCTACGAGATCACCGAGGGCCGTCTCCTCTTCGACGGAGACGACGTGACGGAGCTCGGCGCCGACGAGCGCGCGCAGCGCGGTCTCTTCCTTGCGTTCCAATATCCGCACGCGATTCCCGGCGTCACCGTGACGAGCTTCCTGCGCAGCGCGATCAACGCGGTGCGCAAGGCGCGGAACGACGGCGTCGACGATCCGATCGCGATTCCCGAGTTCCGCACGGAGCTCCTCGCCCAGATGGACCGCCTCAAGGTCAGCCGCGAGCTCGCGTCGCGCTACCTCAACGACGGCTTCTCGGGCGGCGAGAAGAAGCGGGTCGAGATCCTCCAGATGGCGATGCTGAAGCCGCGCATCGCGGTGCTCGACGAGACCGACTCCGGGCCTCGACATCGACGCGCTGCGGGTCGTGGCGAGCGGCGTGAACGAGCTCGTCGGCCCTGAGATGGGCGCGCTCGTGATCACGCACTACCAGCGGATCCTCGACTACGTGACTCCCGACCACGTCCACGTCTTCGTCGGTGGGCGTATCGTGGAGTCAGGCGGAGCGGAGCTCGCCAAGAAGCTCGAGGTGGGCGGCTACGCTCCGTATGAGGAGGAGGTGACAGTCTGATGGCGCAGACCGAGACCGACGTCGTCAAGGGAATCCGCAGCGAGTACAAGTACGGCTTCTCGAACCCCGACGAGGCGAAGGACTATTTCTTCAAGTCCGGGCGCGGCCTGTCGCACGAGCTGGTCGAGGCGATCGCCGAGCACAAGAACGAGCCCGACTGGATGAGGAAGTTCCGGCACAAGAGTCTCGACTACTTCCTCGCGCGCCCACTGCCGCAGTGGGGCGGGAACCTGAACGACATCGACTTCGAGAACATCTTCTACTACATCAAGCCGACCGAGAATCAGGCGAAGTCGTGGGAGGATCTGCCGGCCGACATCCTGGACACCTGGGACAAGCTCGGCATCCCGGAGGCGGAGAAGAAGTACCTCGCCGGCGTCGGCGCGCAGTACGAGTCGGAGGTCGTCTACCACAAGCTTCAGGAGGATCTCGAGAAGAAGGGCGTGATCTTCCTCGACACCGACACGGCGCTCCGCGAGCACGAGGAGTTGTTCAAGCAGTACTTCGGCACGATCATCCCGCAGAACGACAACAAGTTCGCGGCGCTCAATTCCGCGGTCTGGTCGGGCGGCTCCTTCATCTACGTGCCGCCGGGCGTCTCGATCGACATGCCGCTGCAGGCCTACTTCCGGATCAACGCCGAGAACATGGGCCAGTTCGAGCGGACGCTGATCCTGGTCGACGAAGGCGCCTACGTCCACTACGTCGAGGGCTGCACGGCGCCGATCTACTCGACCGATTCGCTGCACAGCGCGGTCGTCGAGATCGTGGTCAAGAAGGGTGGACGCTGCCGCTACACGACGATCCAGAACTGGTCGAACAACGTCTACAACCTCGTCACGAAGCGTGCCGTCGCCTACGAGGACGCGACGATGGAGTGGGTCGACGGGAACCTCGGCTCGAAGCTGACCATGAAGTACCCGGCGATCTGGTTGATGGGCGACCGCGCCCACGGAGAAGTGCTCTCGATCGCCTTCGCCGGCAGCGGCCAGCACCAGGACGCCGGTGGCAAGTGCGTCCACGTCGCGCCGAACACGTCCTCGGTGATCACCTCCAAGTCGATCTCGAAGAACGGTGGCCGCGCGGGCTACCGCGGGCTGCTCGAGGTGAACAAGCACGCAGTCGGCTCGAAGTCGAAGGTCGTCTGCGACGCGCTGATCCTCGACGAGGAGTCGCGCTCGGACACGTACCCGTACATCAAGATCGACGCCGACGACGTCGACATCGGACACGAGGCGACCGTCTCGAAGATCGGCGAGGAGCAGCTCTTCTATCTCATGTCGCGTGGGCTCACCGAGGCGGAGGCGAGCGCGATGATCGTGAGCGGCTTCGTCGAGCCGATCACGAAGGAACTGCCGCTCGAGTACGCCGTCGAGATGAACCGCCTGATCCAGCTCCAGATGGAGGGTTCGGTCGGTTGAGCTCGATCACGCGGCTCGACGCGGTCGGGATTCCGTCAACTGATTGGGAGCGGTCGCGGCGGTTCTACGTCGAGACGCTCGGGCTGCGGCCGGACGAGAACGCGCAGGCCGAGTTCTGGGTCGGCGACACGTGCTTCGGCATCTGGATGCCGGAGCAGTGGGGCGAGGAGTTCAAGCCGCAGTCGCAGGCCATCGCGCTGCTCCACGTGGACGACGTCGAAGCTGCGCGGGCAGAGCTCGAGGCGAAGGGCGTCGAGTTCGTCGGCGAGACGGTGGACACGAGCGTCTGCCACATGGCCACCTTCCTCGACCCCGACGGCAACCCATTGGTGCTCCACAAGCGGTACGCGCCGTACTCATGATCGTCGAGCGGACTGATTTCGTCTCCGTGTTCACGCAGGACATCCAACGGGCGAAGGAGTTCTATGCCGGCACGCTCGGCCTGGAGATCGAGTCCGAGAGCGCAAGCGACATGGAGTTCCGTTGCGGCCAGGTGACGCTCGACGTCTTCGATCCGTCGAGCATCGGGCAGCAGTTCGCGCCGTCGCCGGCTGGGCTCGCGCTGCGCGTCCCCGATGTCGATGCGGCGCGCGCCGAGCTCGAGGCGAAGGGCGTCAGATTCGACGGCGAGACGATCGAGACGGGCGTCTGCCGGATGGCCTTCTTCAAGGATCCCGACGGCAACGCCCTCCTGCTCCATAGGAGGTTCGACGCGTGAACGTCGAGCACGTCGACTTCGTCAGCGTGCCTGTCACGGATCTGGAGCGTTCGGTCGCGTGGTACCGCGACACGCTCGGCCTGCCGCAGACCGGCGAGGGCGGCTTCCCCGAGTTCAAGCTCGGCGACAACGTCTTCCTGTACCTGATCGATCCGAAGGCGATCGGCGGGGAGTTCAAGCACGGGCATGGCGCGCCGATCGCGTTGCGCGTGGCGGACGTCGCCGAGACGCGCAAGGAGCTCGAGGACCGCGGCGTCGAGTTCGTCGACGAGACGCACGACTCCGGCGTCTGCCACATGTCGCCGTTCGCCGATCCCGACGGCAACCGCTTCATGCTCCATCGGAGGTACGCGCCAAATGATTGACGTGCAGCGCACCGACTTCGTCGCAGTGCCGACCCAGGACCGCGAACGTGCCGTGAAGTTCTACGGCGAGACGCTTGGCTTGACCAAGAACCCGAACTCGACCGACAAGTGGATCGAGTTCGAGACCGGCAACCTGACGTTGTCGCTCGTCGCGCCTGACGAGGTCGGCATCGAGTTCGCGCCGCTGCCGATCGGCTCGATCATGCTGCGCGTCCCCGACGTGGAGGCCGCGAAGGCGAAGCTCGAGGAAGCCGGCGTCGAGTTCATTGGCGAGACGTGGGATTCCGGCGTCTGCCACGGCGCCGTCTTCCAGGACCCGGACGGAAACTCGATCGGCCTGCACCACCGCTACGCGCCCTATCTCGACGGGAGCACGCCCTGATGGAGGTCACGCGCGTCGACTACATCCGCGTCCCGGTGGACGACATCGAGGCCGCGCAGCAGTTCTACGGCGAGATCCTCGGGCTGCCGCGGAACGAGCACCTCGACCACGACGACTGGATCGAGTACGAGGCCTCGAACGTCACGCTCGCGGTGATGACGCCGGAGACGCACGACGACGTGTTCGCCGCGTTCCCGCCCGGGACGATCGCGCTGGGCGTTCCCGACGTCGCCGCCGCGAAGGCCGAGCTCGAGTCGAAGGGCCTGGAGGTCGGCGAGATGTGGGACTCCGGCGTGTGTCGCGGCGCCGGCGTCAGCGACCCGGCCGGAAACAGGATCCTCCTCCACCACAGGTACAAGGCATATGACGAGGTCTGACGCGCTCGCCGCCTACGAGAAGCTGCCGCTTCCGGACACGACCGAGGAGCACTGGCGCTTCACGAACCTGCGCGGCTTCGACCCGGACGCCTTCACCGGCGCCGCGACTTCGGAGATCGAGACGATGCTCGACCTCGACGTCGCGGGCTACGCGACGGTCACCGCCGACGGGATCGAGATCGAGAAGGCGCCCGAAGGGGTCACGTTCGCGTCGCTTCCCGAGGAGCACGAGCGTTTGTACTCGCTCGTCGGCTGGGACGAGAAGTTCGCGGCCCACAACGCCGCGCTCTGGCAGCACGGGCTGCTCGTCGTCGTCCCGAAGGGCGTCGTGCTCGAGAAGCCGCTCTACGTCCGGATCTCGGCGACCGGCCAGACGTTCTGGCGGCTGGTGGTCGTGGTCGAGGAAGGCGCGCGGGCATCACTGATCGAGGAGTACGCGTCCCCGTCGGACGACACCGAGGCCTACTCGAACGCGGTCACCGAGCTCTTCGTCGAGCCGGCCGCGAAGCTCGAGTACGTCTCGCTGCAGAACCTCTCGCGCGAGACGTGGCACTTCGCGAACCACCACGCGCGCGTCGAGCGCGACGCCGAGCTCGACTGGGTCGCGGGCGGCTTCGGCTCGAAGAAGGGCAAGACGCGGATCCAGAACGACCTCAACGGCCGCGGCGCGACCTCGCGCGTGACGGGCGCGTACTTCGCCGACGGCACGCAGCACCTCGACTACGACACGTTCCAGGAGCACATCGCGCCCGACTGCGAGAGCGACTTCGCCTTCAAGGGCGCGCTGCGCGACGAGGCGACGGCGGTCTGGCGCGGGATGATCCGGGTGGAGAAGGACGCGCAGAAGACGAACGCGTACCAGGAGTGCCGCAACCTGATGCTGAGCCCGACGACGCACGCGGTACCGATCCCGGGGCTCGAGATCCTCGCGAACGACGTCCGCTGCACCCACGCGGCGACGGTCGGGCGGGTGAACCGGGAGGACATGTTCTATTTGATGAGCCGCGGGCTTACCCACCAGGAGGCCGAGCGGCTGATCGTGCGCGGCTTCTTCCAGGAAGTGCTCGACCGGATCGAGCTCGAGCCCGTGCGCGAGGCGGTCACCGCCGCGCTCGAGGCTCGGATTCCGCAGGCATAGGCGAAGCTCACACCGACCACGCTGGTGGCATCCCGCCGCGCGCGGATCAGCTGGTGGGCAGCGGCGAAGTTTCTTCCCGGCACGCGGGACAGAGCTTGGGCTTCCGACCCCTGACGCGAGCTCGAGAAAACGACCGTCCGCATGAGGCACAGAGGAGCTCCTCGAGGAGTGTCTCCCGCGTGGCGCTAATCCTGCTTCCGGGTGGTCTCCGCGGACGGGGCCTCGCGGCCGCATCGATCTTTGCCTCTGCGTAGGCAAGTCTCTTGCGAAGATCGTCAACGACCTCTGGCCGCGCGCACTGATCTCCGTAGACAGAGAGCCCCCGCTCTACCCAGGCACGTGTTGATTCCCAGGCTTTTGCCTTTTGCCACCGGATGGCGGCCTGACGGTAGACCTCGACCACTGGTACGACGCCGAACTTCTCGACCAACGCCCTGCGGATCGTCTCGATCTCGGCGTGGTGGCGTTCGCATGCGTCGTCGAATCGTTCGAGCGCCGACGCCGATTGCCTCAAGCGGTATAGGCGGTGCTCGAGCTCGCAGAACATGTAATGCCGATCAATGGGCTCGTCCTCGGCCGCGAGTAGATCCTGAAGCTGGTCAGCTGCGGCTCCATCGTCGGCTGACAGGGTGTTCAGCCAGGCAAGGTCGTAGCTGTCGTCCTCAAGGTCGGTTGAGATGGCCTCAGTCAGGCCTGTCCGCAGATGGCCGGTGGAGACGTGATGGCGTGGCAATCCGAAGTCCGCCGGGTCGTGGTCAAGGAATACACCGAGGAAGCCGATACGCGCGTCTTCCCGCGGACCGCCGCCGCAGATCACTCCGTGTAGGGCTACGAGTTGGCCCCCATTCGCCTGCATGACACGAAGGACGCCTGGACGGTAGTGAGAGGCGTCGTCTCGTGAGAGATAACCGACCAACGCGCCCTCGATTCGAACTTCGATCGCATTCGGGTCGTGCGGATTCGCTGCCTCGGGCACGAGAACGGCGTGAACGTCGAAGCGTACGTAATCGTCTCGGCGACCTCCGACGATTCGCCACAACTCCTCCTGACGGTGGGACTCCCCAACCACCTCCAGGGTCTCGTCTCCACCCAGAAGCACTGCGGTCAACGAAGTGGCGGCCGCCGGGTTTTGACCGCCACCTATGAGGCGAGCGAGGACCCCGCGCATGAACTCATCCTGACCTGCGCCGATTGCGAGGGCAAGGCTCGGCAATGGAGGTCTTCTCGGCTGCCCATTCGTGACGGCGTACCTTCGCCACCCGCAGGCCTAGCTCCGAACGAGCGGCTTGTACTTGATCCGGTGCGGCTCGAGGGCGTCCGGGCCGCGGGTCTCCTTCATCCACTCCTCGTACTCGCCCCACGAGCCCTCGAACCAGATCGTCTCGCTGTTTCCTTCGAAGGCGAGGATGTGGGTCGCGACCCGGTCGAGGAACCAGCGGTCGTGCGTGATCACGACCGCGCAGCCGGCGAACTCGAGCAGCGCCTCCTCGAGCGCGCGCAGCGTGTCGACGTCGAGGTCGTTCGTCGGCTCGTCGAGGAGCAGGACGTTGCCGCCCGAGCGCAGGAGCTTCGCGAGGTGGACGCGGTTCCGCTCGCCGCCCGACAGATCGCTGACGCGCTTCTGCTGATCGCCGCTCCTGAAGTTGAACCACGAGACGTACTGGCGTGAGTTCACCTCGCGCTTGCCGAGCTCGATCGTGTCGTGCCCGCCCGAGATCTCCTTCCAGACGTTGTTCGCCGGGTCGAGGTCGGCGCGCGCCTGGTCGACGTAGGCGAGCTCGACGGTGTCGCCGACGCGAAGCGTCCCGTCGTCGGGCTGCTCCTCGCCCGCGATCATCCGGAACAGCGTCGTCTTGCCGGCGCCGTTCGGGCCGACGACGCCGACGATGCCGGCGGGCGGGAGCGAGAAGGTGAGGTCGTCGACGAGCAGCCGGTCGCCGAAGCCCTTGCGCACGCCCTCGGCCTCGATCACGACGTCGCCGAGCCGCGGGCCGGGCGGGATGTGGATCTCGACGCCGTCGAGCTTGACGTTCTGCTCCTCCGCGAGCAGGCGCTCGTACGCGCCGAGCCGCGCCTTCGCCTTCGCGTGGCGCGCTCGCGGGCTGGCGCGCACCCACTCGAGCTCGCGCGCGAGCGTGCGGCGGCGCGCCGACTCCGTCTTCTCCTCGTGCGCGAGCCGCTCCTGCTTCTGCTCGAGCCAGGACGAGTAGTTGCCCTGGAACGGGATGCCGCGGCCGCGGTCGAGCTCGAGGATCCAGCCGGCGACGTTGTCGAGGAAGTAGCGGTCGTGCGTGACGGCCATGACCGTGCCCTTGTAGTCCGCGAGGAAGCGCTCGAGCCAGAGCACCGACTCGGCGTCGAGGTGGTTCGTCGGCTCGTCGAGGAGGAGCAGGTCCGGCGAGGAGAGGAGCAGCCGGCAGAGCGCGACCCGGCGGCGCTCGCCGCCCGAGAGCGTCCCGACGTCGCGGTCTCCCTCCGGCAGCCGGAGCGCGTCCATCGCGTGGTCGAGCTTGTCGTCGAGCTGCCAGAGGTCTGCGCGGTCGATCGCGTCCTGCACCTTCGCCTGCTCGGCGAGGAGCGTGTCGTAGTCCGCATCCGGCTCGGCGAACGCGGCGCTGATCTCGTTGAAGCGGTCGAGCAGGTCGCGCAGCGGGCGGACGCCGTCCTCGACGTTGCCGCGCACGTCCTTGGCCGGATCGAGCTCCGGCTCCTGCTCGAGCAGACCGACAGTCGCGCCCGGTGCCAGCTCGGCGACGCCGGAGGAGGGCTCGTCCTTGCCGGCCATGATCCGCAGGAGCGTTGATTTGCCGGCGCCGTTCGGGCCGAGCACGCCGATCTTCGCTCCCGGCAGGAACGAGAGCGAGATGTTCGCCAGCACCTGCCGGTCGGGGCCG
Organism: uncultured Actinomycetes bacterium; assembly: GCA_963759435.1. Lineage (GTDB taxonomy): Bacteria > Actinomycetota > Thermoleophilia > Gaiellales > Gaiellaceae > Palsa-739. Next base: position 14,148 of record CAVWZB010000006.1, read on the forward strand.
TAGAACTTGTCGGCCCGGTACATGGTGTAGATGTAGTCCGCCATCCCCGGCGAGCGACGATAGCGGCGGAGATCGCTCGACCGAGGGCTTGACCGTTTCGGGTCGCAGTGCGATGGTCAGGGTATGCGCCGCATCGCCCTGGCGGCTCTCGCACTCGCGGGAATGCTTCTCGCTGCCCCCTCAGCGTTCGCGTGGACCACGCTCGCGACCGGCGTCGAGAACACCGTGATCCCGTCGATGCTCGTCACGAAGGCAGGCACGGAGCTCGTCTCGTTCGAGTCGCCGATCCCCGGCACGATCTCGGTCGCGAGGGCCGGTGGCGCCCCGCACGCCGTCGTGACCGGCGACCCGATCGCCGGGCAGACGCAGCTCGTCCAACTGCCGGACGGCTCGATCCAGCTCTACTTCCCGAACGGCTCCGGCGTCGCGCGCATGACCTCGACCAACGACGGCGTCAGCTGGACGGGGCCGATCCAGACGCAGTCGCACGACGTCGGCGGCGTGGTCGGGGCGACGGTCGGTCCCGATGGGACGCCGTACTTCGTCCAGGACGGAACCGGCTTCGTGAACGTCTTCAAGGGCCTCAACGGCCAGACCGTGCGGAACGTCTTCCCTCGCTGCTGCGGCTACGCCGCGTCGATCGCAGTGGACACCGCGGGCGTCGCGCGCGTCGCGTTCTACTCGAACGCCGACAGCGACGGCAAGTTTCTCTTCGAACAGCTCGGCAGCGACCTCTCGGTCACCGGGACGACGACGTTCACCACGACGGCGCCCCGCGACGACCGCGTGCCGCTCGTCTCCGACGCCGCCGGCTTCACGTACCTCGGCTGGGCGCCGGGCTATCCGAGCGCGACGGGTTTCTGGGTCGAGCCGTTCCAGGGCGGCGCGCAGAAGAAGAGCGGGATGCACTTCGGCGGCAAGTTCACCGGCGGCGATCCCCACATGGTGCTCTCGGTCGACCCGGCCGACCGGCTCTGGGCCGCGTGGACCGGTCAAGGAAGCGTCCACGTCACGCGCTCGCGGACGCACGCCGCGCACACCGGCGCGCTTGTCTCGACGAAGCTCGACGGCACGGCCTACGACCTCTCGGCCGTCGGACTACCCGGGAAGGTCGGAGCAGTCGACGTGATCGTCAACACGGGCTCGTCCCTCGTCGAGCAGCACCTCGAGCCGGGGCTCAGCGTGCGCGCCTACCGGAAGGTGAAAACGGTCGGCACGGGCAAGAAGAAGAGGAAGGTCGTGCTGCACTACGTCCAGGCGCTGGACGACCTCACCCCCGTGGGCGGAGCGACCTTCAAGATCGCCGGCCACACGTACCACGCGAACGCGAAGGGCATCGCCAAGGTCAAGGCGGGCCGCGGTAAGGCTGCGGCCGCCGGGTACGTCGGCGCCTCGTTCCGCACGCGCTAGCGAGGCCGCCAGAGCCGCGCAGGCCCGCCGGTACGATGGCTTCGTGGCCGTGAAGACCGTGTCCAAGCTCGATGCACGCACCTTGCGCGCCGACTTCCCGATCTTCGAGCAGGAGATCCACGGCAAGCCGCTCGCGTTCCTCGACTCGGCCGCGAGCTCGCAGAAGCCGCGGCAGGTGCTCGACGCGATGACAGCGTTCTACGAGACCTCGTACGCCAACGTCCACCGCGGTGTCTACGTGCTCGCCGAGCGTGCCACCGAGGCGCTCGAGCACTCGCGGGAGCGGGTCCGGGCCTTCCTCAACGCGCCCGATGCCCGCGAGGTGATCTTCACCCGCAACGCGACCGAAGGGATCAACCTCGTCGCGTACGCCTGGGGTCTCTCGAACCTCGGGCCTGGAGACCTCGTCGTCGTCACCGAGCTCGAGCACCACTCGAACTTCGTGCCCTGGCAGTTCATCGCCGGCAAGACCGGCGCCGAGTTGCGGATGATCCCGCTCGACGACCAGGGCGAGCTCGACCTCTCCACGCTCGATGAGGTCACGCAGGGGGGCCAGGTCAAGGTCGTTGCGACGAACCTGATCTCGAACTCGCTCGGCACGATCAACCCGGTTGCGAAGCTCGCCGAGTGGGCGCACGCGCAGGGCGCGATCTACGTCTGCGACGCCGCCCAGGGAGCGCCGCACACGAAGGTCGACGTGCAGGCGCTCGGCGTCGACTTCCTCGCGATCTCGGGCCACAAGATGTGCGGGCCGAGCGGCGCGAGCGCGCTCTGGGGACGGACCGAGCTGCTGCAGGCGATGGATCCGTTCATGACCGGCGGCCACATGATCAGCTCGGTGCGCCTCGAGAAGACGACGTGGGGCGAGCTGCCGCACAAGTTCGAGGCGGGCACGGCGCCGATGGCGGAGGCAGTCGGCCTCGGCGCGGCGATCGACTATCTCGAAGCTGTCGGTCTCGAGGCGATCGAGGCGCACGAGCACGAGCTCGCGGCCTACGCGCTCGGCCGCCTGGCGGAGGTGCCGGGCATCAGGCTCTATGGCCCGCCCGCGGATCGTCGCGCGGGCATCGTCTCCTTCAACCTCGAGGACATCCATCCGCACGACGTTGCGCAGATCCTCGACCTGCAGGGCGTCGCGATTCGCGCCGGGCACCACTGCTGCCAGCCGCTGATGCAGAAGCTCGGCGTCGCGGCGACCAACCGGGCGAGCTTCTACCTCTACACGATCCCCGACGAGATCGACCAGCTCGTCGACGGCCTCTATGCCGTCCGTAAGGTGTTTGCATGAGCACGGATCCGGGCCTCGAGAGCCTGTACCGCGAGGTCATCCTCGACCACTACAAGAACCCGCGCGGGCATGGGGTGATCGAGGACGCCGACGCCGAGGCCGAGGGCCAGAACCCGCTCTGCGGCGACGAGGTCTCGGTCTACGTCGCGTTCGGCGAGGACGGCGAGACGATCGAGGACGTGAAGTTCTCGGGCCGCGGCTGCGCGATCTCGCAGGCCGCCACGTCGATGCTGATGGAGATGACCAAGGGCCGCACCGCCGAGGAGGTCGCCACGTTGGACAAGGACGAGTTGCTCGCCGAGATCGGCGTCCCGCTCAGTCCGATTCGCCTCAAGTGCGCGATGCTCGGCCTTACGACGCTCAAGGTCGCGCTCCACAAGGCGAAGGGGACGCCGCTCCCAGACGGCCTCGCCGGCTTCGACGAGCTCGACCTGAGTTAGTGCCCGAGATCGCTGTCGCTGCGGCCGACGAGTTCCCGCCCGGCTCGTCGAAGATCGTCCGCGAGGGAAGCCTCTTCGTCGGCGTTTACAACTGCGGCGGCGAGCTCTACGCGATCGAGGACCGCTGCTCGCACGACGACGGGCCGCTCTGCGAGGGCGACTGGGACGAGGACCGCTGCTGCGTCGTCTGCCCCCGCCACGGGTCGCAGTTCGAGCTTTCGACCGGGCGGCCGATCTCGCTGCCGGCCACGGAGCCCGTCGCGACCTATCCGGTCAGCGTCGTCGACGGCACGATCGTCCTCGAGCTACCCGGCTAGCGCGTACGCGCCTCGAGCGTGCTCATCGGGACGAGCCGGAGGTAGCCGCGCCCGCCGACGTTGAACTGGACGACCGCGCCGGGCGAACCGATCTGGGCAGCCGCACGACCGGCGACATGGAGCAGGCGTGCGGTGTGGCCTGTGCCGACGTTCAATGCGAGGACGTCGCCGCCGGCGGCGATGACGGCGATCCCGTAGTGAAGACCGACCGAGCGCGCGTCGGCGGGCACCGGCCAGGAGTGAGTCAGGACTCCCGTTTCGGCGCTGTAGACGTCGAGGTGCCCGCTTCGCAGGACGGCGACGGTGCCTGCGCGCAGCGCGACCGCACGAGCCGGGCCGGCAGCGAAACTGCTGACGAGACGGCCCTTCGAGCTCATCACGGTCACCGTCCCGTCCCGATACAGCGTCGCGACTCGCCCGCTGTCGGCTGAGATCGCGGCGATCGGGACAGCGGAGCGCGAGAGCACCTTTCCGTACCAATCGTCCTCGTCGTTCGAAACGAGCCCCACGGCACTGCTCAGGGCATAGGCGAGCACGCTTCCGTCCCCCGCGAGCGCCGCTACGGGCGTACCGGGGGCCGGCCGGGCAACGACCCACTCCTTGCAACCGATGGTCGACGCTGCCAGGACACGCGTCCTGTTGCCGTAGCGCGTCGTCCAGACCAGACGGTCAGCGGCCATCGCGACGTTCGTGACGCCGCCGACGCGGTGCCCCGGCACACATGTCGCGGCGCTGGGGTGGGTCACGCGCGCGACGTAGTGCCAGGGAGGAGTCCAGAACTTGACGACGTCACAACGGCCCGTCGGATCGTGAACCGCGAAAGCCAGTCGGCGCCCGTCCATGCCGATCGCGCTGATCCGCCAGTGCGTCTGGATCGGGCGATCCGCGAGCGTCAGTTGACGCTCGACCGATGCGAGCGGCACGAGCTTCAGCGTCGTACGGTTCGGCGTGAGGCGAGCCGCTTTGAGGGAGAGGCCGGTCTGGTAGACGACGCCCTCGCGCCCGATGATCGGCCGGTCGCCTGCGTGCGCGACCCCGAGCATGGCGATGCGGCCATCCGAGATCCGCAACGCGTACAGCGCGTTCCTGCCGGCCGACGAGAGGATGGCGATCTTTCCGAAGAGGACAACACGCGCAGGCCGGTCGATCAGCGGCCATGACGAGATCCTGCGGCCCGTCGCTCGCGCGATGACATCGAGCCGGTCAGGTCTGTCGACGCCGTCGGGCGCGAGCACGACTCGAACCTGGCGGTTGCCCTGCGCCGCGACCAGCCGTTGTGGCGCCGTGCTCGAACCGGCCGCGTTCGAGCTCCGGCAGGAAACCGACCCGGTCGCCTGCGGGCTCGTCGCGTAGTTCCAGCGGGCGACACCTGCGCACCGCTTGGTCCGGACCGAGGCGACGAGCGTGCCTCCACCCGCGAACCGGTAGCCCGTCACCTCGCCCGTCACGGTCAAGGAGCGCGTGCCCGGAAGATCGGGATGGCATGGCCGCGCGTCGCCTGCGGCGGCGGCTGCGATCCCCGCGGTGGCCAGAGCAGCTACCACGACCGTGTTCAGCGTGCGCAGCGGGCGCACCATGTCGGCGAGCCTACAACCAGGACGACCCGCTGTCGAGGCCGGCTCAGGCGACGACTGGACGGGGGCCACGGACAGCGCTCTCCGTCCGGTTTCGTCCCTTCGACTTCGCCTGGTAGAGAGCATGGTCGGCGGCGCCGATCAGCTCCGCCACGCTGTCCTCCGGGCGCATCGTCGCGACGCCGCAGCTCGCGCTCGTCTTCATCTCGCCGACCGCATGCGCCTCGATCGTTCGGCGTAGCCGCTCGGCGAAGCGCTGCGCACCGGCGAGGTCGGTCTCGGGGAGGACGACGACGAACTCCTCGCCACCCCAGCGGGCGACCGTGTCGCCCTGGCGCGCCAGCGAGGTGAGGAGGCGGCTGACAGCACGCAGCATCACGTCGCCGGCCGCATGGCCGAAGGAGTCGTTGATCTCCTTGAAGCGATCGAGGTCGAGCAGCACGACGGCGAGCTGGTGGGCAAAGCGCTGGGTGCGGGAGATCTCGGCGGCGAGGATCTCTTCGAGCGCGCGACGGTTCGCGAGCCCGGTGAGCGAGTCGATGCGGGCCTCGCTCGCCTGCTCCTCCGTCCAACGGAACGCGCGCAGCAGGGGGCGGGTGAGCACGAGCGTCAGCAGCATCAGCGCCACGAGCGCCAGCACCCCGGCTTCGATCACGCGGATGTACGCCGCGTTCTTCCGGTGCGACACGATCGCCGCCGGGAGAAAGGCGCGGACGCCGACCCGCGGTGCCAGCGGCAGCGTCACACCTCGACCTGTCTGAGGCGAGGCTCCGACAGGGACGTACGCGAGTTGCACTCCTTTCGGGGCCCCCGCCGACAGCTGTCGGAGCAGCGCCTGGTCGGCGGGCAGTTGCGCGACGACCGAGCCGATCGCATTGCCGCCGCCGACGAGCTGAGCGCGCACGCGCAACGCGTTCTCGAGACGCCGCCCGTAGCTGCGCCCGTGGACCTCGATCAGCAGACGGTTACGGCGCGCGAACTGCGCGAGGCTTGCAGCGTCATCCCTGCGGATTGCCGCCCGCAGCTGCGGCGACGCGACTGCCGCGACCGCCTGCAGCTGGCGCCGGTCGAGGAGCCGCGAGGACCGCGCCTGGGCAATCTGGGCGGCTTCGCGTGTTTCGAAGTCGACGTTCCGGGTGACGATGCCGACCTCGTCCCGGACGATCACGTAGGAGACGGCCGCGATCGGGAAGATCGCGACAGCCGTCAGGGTGAGCATCAACCGTAGTCGGAGTCCGAGCCCCGGCGGTGAGGCGGGACGAGGCACGCGGCTCAGTGCTTGTCTTGGCCCCGGCCGTTCTGACCGTGGTCCTCGGGGGGGCCCTGGCCGTGGGCCTCGCCGCTGTGGCCGTGGCTCTCGTCGCTGTGGCCGTGGTTCTCGTGGTTGTGGCCGTGGTTCTCGTGGTTGTGGCCGTGGCTCACGCCACTGTGGCCGTGGTTCTCGCCGCTGCGGCCCTGGTGGTCGTCGTCGTTGCCCCGGCCGTTGCCGTCGTGGCCGTGGCGAACGTTGGGCTCAGGCTGTTTGGGTACCTGCGCCTCGTGTGCCTTCGCCTGACCAGGCGGCACCTGGTTCTTCGCATGCCCGAGCGCCAGTCCGTGGTGCGCCGGTGTTGGTGCAGGCTCCTCGGACGTGCCGAGCGCTGCGGGCTGGGGCTGTGTCGCCGGTGTTGCGACCGCGGGCGGCGGCGACGCGGAGGCCGAGCCGTGCGGGTGCTGGGAAGCCGGAGGCTTTCCACTCGATGTGGACGGCTGCGGTGCAGAGCTGGTCGCGGTGGAGGCGGTCGAGGCACCTGCGCCGGAAGCGAAAGACGTCGCGGTGGTGTGCGTCGTCGGAGAAGCGACCGACCGGTGATGGACCGGCTTGATGGGTGCCGGTGACGACACGACGACCCTCTCAGGCGGCGGCGAAGACGAACGGGCACCCGATCCGATCGGCGGGAGGTGCACCGTGCCCGAGTCGAGGAGCAGCGCCATTGCAGCCGCCCCGAGCAGCAGCGGGATCAGCGGCGCCGCCACCGCCCGAGCCGCTGCCCACAGTGCAAGCAATTTCCCGCCTTCGTTGGCCGACACCGGCCTCTCCTCCCCTTTCTGGACGGGGCCTCCCCCGGCCTTGAACCAGAAATAGCAAGAAACCCGGTCGGACAGCAACCCGAGTGGGGGCCGAATTCGCTGTTTCCGGTGGATTCATCGGCGAAACTCCCCCGCATGGGGGATGAGCCAATCCGCTGCTGGCCGACGAACGACCCGCTCTACATCGCGTATCACGACGAGGAGTGGGGACGGCCGGTACGCGACGAGCGCGGCCTCTACGAGCGCCTTTGCCTCGAAGGGTTCCAGTCTGGCCTCGCCTGGATCACGGTCCTGCGCAAGCGCGAGGCCTTCCGCCGCGGGTTCGCGGGCTTCGATCCCGAGCGCGTCGCGCGCTTCGGCGAGCGCGACGTGGAGCGGCTGCTCGGCGACGCGGGGATCATTCGCCACCGCGGCAAGATCGAGGCGGCGATCGCGAACGCGAAGGCAACGCTCGCGCTGCGCGAGACCGGGACGCCGCTCGAGCAGCTCATGTGGCAGTACCGCGACCGAGACGACGGGAAGGAGCTGTCGCGGAGGTTGAAGGCCGCGGGCTTCGGGTTCGTCGGTCCGACGACGGTCTACTCGTCCATGGAGGCCTGCGGGATCGTCAACGACCACATCCCCGAGTGCTGGGTGCGCGACGCGGTCGAGGCCGAGCGGCGTGCAGTCCCTTAGGTCTCGAGAATTTCCTTCAGCCGCTCGAAGTCCTTGCGGATCTGCTTCTCGGCGCGTCGTGCGAGCAGTCCGACGGCGAAGCTCGGGACGTCGCCCGCGGCGGTGACGGTCAGGCGCGTGCCGCCGTTGGCCGGCTCGAGCTCGTGCCGGACCGTGAACGGCACCGGACTGTCGAGCGCGCGGAGGGTGAACAGGCGGGGCTGCTCCTCGTCGACGATCTCGAACGTCGTCTGGACCTCGCGCCCGAACATCGACCGCGACTCCTCGATCCGGCCGTCGCGCTGCGTCGCGCTCTTCACGCCCGCCTGCCAGTCAGGCAGGTTCGAGACGTCGGTGAGGTAGGAGAAGACGTCCTCGGGCGTCCGCGCGATCTCGATGGTCAGCTCGGCTCGCACCGTCCAACGATAGTTTCCGACCGTGTTTGACGACCGGGTACGCGCGGTGCTCGAACGCCTCGAGCAGGAGGACGCCTCCGAGCGAGAGCGTGGCTTGCCTCCCGAGCAGCGCGCGCGTCAGGTCGAGCCGACGACGGGCCGCTTCCTCTTCTCGCTCGTCGCGCCGCAGACCGACTGCGAGGTGCTGGAGCTCGGTGGCTCGCGGGGCTACTCCTCGATCTGGCTCGCCGCGGGCGTTCGCTATCTCGGTGGCCGCATCCTGTCGCTCGAGCACGACCCGGCGAAGGTCGAGGCCTGGCACCGGAACGTTGAGGAGGCGGGCCTCGAGGAATGGGCGGAGCTGCGCGATGGCGACGCGTTCGAGTTGCTCCCTCAGATCGACGACGTGTTCGACGTCGTCTTTCTCGACGCGGAGAAGGACGACTACGAGGAGCTGTTCCGGCTCGCGCGCGACAAGGTCGAGCCGGGCGCGCTGGTCGTCGCGGACAACGTCCTCTCGCATCCGGACCCGCTCGCCCAGTATTCCGCCGCCCGGCAGGCCGACCCCACTCTCGTGAGCGTCACCCTTCCGCTCGACCGCGGGCTCGAGCTGACGACCGTCTTGCGGTAGCCGCTTCCTCAGCTATCTTGCGGGTACCGCGGAAAGGAGGTGGTCCGGCAGTGATTTCAGACAGTACGGGCAGTGGAGGTACCAGCGGGTAGGGGTGCCGTCCCCGGGACCTACGGGGAACCGCCTAGCCAGCGTGGGGGACGTCGCGTTCCGCGCCGCCCGACCTGACTACCGAGGTCGGAGCAGGAAGGCGCCTCTGCCACTACGCGCTGGTAACTGTGACGAGGGGCCGCCTATGGGCGGCCCCTCGCATTTGCTCAGGCAGCAACTCGGTCGGGAGCCGCTACGGCCTCCGACGCGAGAGTGGTCAGGTGCAGCCGGAGCTGTGCGAAGACCTCGTCGTCGAGGAGGCGGCCTTCGCGGTCGAACTTTTCGTGGGCTCGGGAGACGGGGATCTCGGTCCCGACGACGCGGGCGCCGGCGATTCCGAGGATCCGCTTGAGATCCTGCTGGGCCCAGAGGGCGCCGAACTGGCCCGTGCTCGCGCCGACGACCGCCACGGTCTTGTTGCGTAGCACGGCCTCGAGCTTGGGGCGGGAAGCCCAGTCGATCGCGTTCTTGAGCCCGCCGGGGACCGAGCCGTTGTACTCGGGCGTTGCGAAGAGGATCGCGTCGGCGGCCGCCCAGTCCTCGCGCAGGCGCCGCACGGAGTCGGGCGCGTCGTGTTCGAGGTCCTCGTCGTAGAGCGGCAGCTCGCCGAGCCCCTCCCAGAGCTCGAGCTCGATGCCCTCGGGCGCGGCCTCGAGGGCGGCCCGAAGGAGGCTCGTGTTGAACGAGGTCTCCCGCAGGCTGCCGGAAACGCCGAGGATCCGCATCGTCAGTTCTCCTGCCTCACGAAGGTCAGGTCGGCCTTCAGCGTGACCTCGTCGCCGAGGTAGTTGCCACCGCTCTGATTCGGCGCGTTCCAGGCGACGCCGAACTCGTTGCGGTCGATCGCGGTCTCGAGCGAGAGCCCTAGGCGCTCGCGGCCGAACGGGTCGACGCTCGGCGCCGCGGAGAGGCGGCCCTGCAGCTCGACCGGCTTCGTGACACCCTTGATCGTCAGCTCGCCGGAGCCGGCGACGCTGCCGCCGTTTGCGAGCGTGAGCTCGTCGGCGCGGAACGAGATCTCGGGATGCCGCTCGGCGTCGAAGAAGTCGGGCGACTGGAGATGTCCGGAGAGCTGCTCGTCCTTCACGTCGACGCTCGCGACCCGTGCCGAGCCGGCGAGGGACGAGCCCTCGAGCGTGGCGTCGAAGTCACGGAAGCTGCCGCGGAAGATGCTGACGCCGGCGTACTCGACCTCGAACGCGACGTTCGAATGGACGGGGTCGGCGGCCCAGGCGGTGCCGCTCGGCGCGATGGTTGTGGTGTCCAGGGTGCTCATCTGAGAAATTGCCTCCTTGGGCGATTGAGCTATACTTGAGTTCTCAAGGATCATAGCGAGAAAAGATTGTCTAGTCAAGTATTGAGCGCACAAGAAGTTTCGAATCTCCCCGACACCGCGTGGGTGCGGTTCCTGCGCGCGCATGCGGCGCTCACGCGGGAGCTCTCCGCGCGGCTGGAAGCGCTGCACGAGCTGACGCTGAGCGACTTCGACGTGCTCGTGCAGCTCTACTACGCGGAAGGACGGCGGATGCGGCGGATCGACCTCGCCCGGTCCGTCCTGCTCACCGCGTCGGGGATCACCCGCCTGCTCGACGGGCTCGAAGGCTGCGGCCTCGTCGCGAAGGATCGCTGCGACTCCGACGCGCGCGTCACGTACGCCGTGCTCACGAAGGCCGGGGTGAAGAAGATCGAGGAGGCGCGGGAGTCGCACCTCGCCGACATCGAGGAGCTGTTCGGCTCCCGGTTCTCGCCGCAAGAGCGCGAGCAACTCGCAGAGCTCCTCGGCCGCCTGCCACTCGCGCACACGGCGGAGGCCTGCTCGGTATGACCCACGCGTTCGGCGCCCTCGACGAGCTCGGCGACGGCTACGGCTTTCGCAAGATCAGAAAACCGCTCGGCGTGGAGGCGTTCGGCGTCAATGCCATCGTCTATCCGCCGCACTATGAGGGGCCCGAGCACTACCACGACACACAGGACGAGCTGTACTTCGTGCACAAGGGACGGATCCGAGTCGACGTCGACGGAGAGTCGCGGGAGCTCGGCGAAGGCGGGCTCTTCCATGCGAGCGCGACGACGCCGCGGCGGATCTCGAACGCGGGTGACGAGGATGCGATCGTCTTCGTCGTCGGCGGCAAGGGAGGCTACGTCGAGCGCGACGGCCATCTCGTGAATGAAGAGGTCGACCTGCCACGCCGGCAGGGTCTCAGCTAGAAAACCGCGACCGTCCTGATCTCGCCGCGCTCGCCGATGTGCGGGAGGCGTTCGGGCACTTCGTCGAGCGAGATCGTGCTCGTCACGAAGCGGGCGAGGTCGATGCGGCCGTCGAGCGCGGCCTGCGCGAGGAAGGGGAAGTCCTCCTGCGGGATCGTGTCTCCGCCGTGCGTCACCGTGAGCGTGATCCGCGGCCCGAAGAACTCGGCGTCGAGGTCGACGTCGAGCCTCGACCCCGGCGCGGGCAGGCCGACGATCGTCGCCCAGCCCGCGTAGGCGCACATCCGGATCGCCTGCGCGAGCGCCGGGGCACCGCCGCCCGCGAAGAAGGCGAACTCGGCGCCACGGCCGCCTGTCAGCTCGCGCACGGCTTCGACCGGATCGGTGGCGGAAGCGTCGACGATGTCGGTCGCGCCGAGCGCGCGGGCGTGCTCGAGCTTCTCCGGGGCGACATCGACGGCGACGATCTGGCCCGCGCCGCGCAGCAGCGCGCCCTGGATGACGGCGAGCCCGACGCCGCCGCAGCCGATCACGGCGACCGAGGACTCGTCCCGCACCGGCGTCGCCCAGAGAGCGGCTCCTGCCCCCGTCGAGAAGCCGCACGCGAGCAGCGTGGCCTGCTCGATCGGCAGCTCCTCCGGCACCTTGACCGCGCAGGCCTCGTGCACGACCGCCTGATCCGCGAAGGTGCCGCAGCGTAGGACGGGCGTCAGCAGCGCGCCGTCGGCGGCCCGGTGCAGCCGCCGCTTCGCGCGGAGCTGTGAGGAGCAGCGGCGCGGATCTCCGCGCCGGCACTGCGGGCAGTCGCCGCACGGGGCCCGCCACGCGATGACCACGCGGTCGCCTTGAGCGACAGACGTCACATCGCTGCCCACTTCCTCGACGATCCCGGCACCCTCGTGCCCGAGCAGGATCGGGAACCGTGAGCCCCACCCCTTCGTCTCGACGATGTGGAGGTCGGAGTGGCAGAGCCCGCAGGCCTGGACGCGGACGAGCACCTCGCGTGGTCCGGGCGGGTCGACGGTGAGCTCCTCGACGACCGGCGCCGCGTCGGGCTCCGCGTAGACGACTCCGCGCGTCACGTCGCGCGCCGCAGCTGCTCGTCGAGCGGCACCAGCGGCAGCTTGAACGTCTCGACCGCGCTCGGGTCCGTGACGACGTTGTCGCCGAGCTCCAGCATCGTGAGCTGGTCGCGTGTCACCGGCGCGCCCGGCAGGCGCTCGGTCACGGTCGCCTGGCCGCGCATCAGGCCGACCGGGACGTGCACCGACGGCCGCCGCACGCCGAGGATGCGCTTGAGGTGCTCCCAGAACTCGTTCCAGGTCACCGCGTCGGGGCCGCCGAGCTCGAACGTCCGGTTCGTCGCCGCCAGCTCGTCGATCGCGCTCACGTAGTACTGGGCAAGGTCCTCGACCCAGATCGGCTGCAGCCGCTGCCTTCCGGAGCCGATGATCGGCGTTACCGGCGCGAAGCGCGCCAGACGGATGAAGGTCGGCAGGACACCGCCGTCGCGGCCGAAGACGAAGCTCGGTCGGAAGATCACGTGGTCGAGCCCTGACTCGCGGACAGCGCGTTCCATCTCCCACTTCGCCGCGAAGTACGGAACGGCGTCCTTCGACCGCTCGTCGAGACCGAGCGCGCTGGCAAGCACGAACCGCCGCGCACCCGCGTCCTGCGCGGCCGAGACGACGTTCCGCGTGCCCTCTGCCATGACGCGCTCGAAGTCGGCGGGACGCCCGCGGATGATCGCGACGAGGTGGACGACGGTGGTCACTCCCTCACAGGCGGCGCGGAGGGAGGCCGGATCGGTCACGTCCCCGGTGGCCAGGTCGACGCCCCACGCGGCGAGGCGCCCGGCCCGGGCCGGCTTCCGCACGAGCGCCCGCACCGGCGTCCCACGCGCACGCAGCGCGTGCACGACGTGCGGCCCGATGAACCCCGTCCCGCCGGTGACGAGGGTGGTCGCGCGTTGACTCACGCGTCCTCGAAGTTCTGCCAGTAGCGGCTCGCCGTCGGGCCGCGCTGGCCCTTGTACTTCGAGCCGATCGCCGCCGAGCCGTACGGCGTCGTGGCCGGTTCGGTCATCTGCATGAAGGAGACCTGCCCGATCTTCATGCCGGGATAGATCGTGATCGGCAGATTGGCGACGTTCGAGAGCTCGAGCGTCACGTGACCGTCCCAGCCCGGGTCGATGAAGCCGGCGGTCGAGTGGATGAGGAGCCCGAGCCGCCCGAGGCTCGACTTGCCTTCGAGACGGGCGACGAGGTCGTCGGGCAGCTTGATCCGCTCGAGCGTCGAGCCGAGCACGAACTCGCCCGGATGGAGGACGAACGGGTGGTCCCCGTCCACTTCGACGAGCTCGGTCAGCTCCGCCTGCTCGACCTTGACGTCGATGAACGGGTAGCGGTTGTTGTGGAAGACGCGGAAGAGGCCGTCGACGCGCACGTCGACGCTCGACGGCTGCAGCAGCGCCTCGTCGTAGGGATCGATCTCGATCCTCCCCTCGGCGAGCAGGCGGGCAATCGTCGCGTCGGAGAGCACCATCGGGACGATTCTTACTGTCAGCCGCATCGGACGCAGCGGATATCGTGGCCCCGTGGCTGTCACACGCGCAATCGAGCTTCGCACCGAGATCCCGGGCCCTCGCTCGCGTGAGATCACCGAGCGGAAGGAGCGCGTCGTCGCCGACCCGCTCGGTCTCTACCTGCCGATCGTGATCGCGGAGGGCAACGGCGCGATCGTCACCGATGTCGACGGCAACAGCTTCGTCGACTTCACGGGCGGCGTCGGCTGCCTCGCCGTCGGCCACGCCCACCCGCGTGTCACAGCCGCGGTGCAGGAGCAGGCCGCGCGCTTCCTCCACACCGACTTCACGATCGTTCCCTACGAGATCTACGTCGAGTACGCCGAGCGGCTCACGGCGATCGCTCCGTTCTCCGGCCCTGCGAAGGCCGCGTTCTTCAACGCGGGCACCGAGGCCGTCGAGAACGCAGTCAAGTTCGCGCGCGGCTACACGCGCCGGCCGGCCGTGATCGGCTTCGAGGGCGGGTTCCACGGCCGCACGCTCCTGTCGCTGACGCTCACGTCGAAGACGCATCCCTACAAGGCGGGGCTCGGGCCGTTCGCGCCGGAGGTCTACCGCGTCCCCTTCCCGGACGAGTACCGCGGCATCAGCGGGCAGGACGCGCTGGACGCGCTCGAGCGCTCGCTTTCGACGCAGGTCGCCGCCGAGACGGTCGCGGCGATCGTGGTCGAGCCGGTCCAGGGCGAGGGCGGCTTCATCCCCGCGCCGCAGGAGTTCATGGAAGGGCTCCGCGCGCTCTGCGACCGCGAGGGGATCCTGCTCGTCGTCGACGAGGTGCAGACCGGCTTCGGCCGCACCGGGCGGATGTTCGCGATCGAGCACTACGGCGTCGAGCCCGACCTGATCACGGTGGCGAAGTCGATCGCCGGCGGCCTGCCCCTCTCGGGCGTCGTCGGCAAGGCGGAGATCATGGACTCGCTCTGGGACAACGCGGTCGGCGGAACCTACGTGGGCAATCCCGTCGCGCTCGCCGCCGCCGTGGCCGTGCTCGACGTGTTCGAAGAGGAGGGGCTCCTCGAGAGGGCGCAGCGGATCGGAGAGACTGTCCGCGCTCGCATGCTCGCCTGGCACGAGCGGTTCGAGGCGATCGGCGACGTCCGTGGCCTCGGCCCGATGCTGGCCGTCGAGTACGTCGAGGACCGCGGCACGAAGGAGCCGGCGCCGGGCATCGCCTCGCGTGTCGCCGAGGAGGCCGCCGTCAGAGGGCTGCTGCTGCTCAAGGCCGGCGTCCACTCGAACTGCAACCGCGTCCTCTGCCCGCTCGTGATCACCGACGCCGAGCTCGAGGAAGGGCTCGGGGCGTGGGAGGAGGCGCTGGAAGCGGTCCTCGCGTAGCTGCGCCCGCCGTTCCTGCGTTCAACGGGCGTGCCCGGACCGAGGTCGACAATTCCTGCCGTGTCGCGGCCCCCGCAGCCAGGCGACCTGATCGCCGACCGCTACGAGCTCGAGGAGCTCGTGGGAACCGGCGGCATGTCGAGCGTCTTCCGCGCCCGCGACCGCCAGCTCGACCGGCGCGTCGCGGTCAAGATCCTCCACGAGCACTACGCCCGAGATCCGGAGTACCTCGAGCGCTTTCGCCGGGAGGCCCGCGCGGTCGCGAGGCTGTCGCACCCGAACATCGTCACGGTCATCGACCGCGGGGACGACGGCGAGCGGCAGTACATCGTCTTCGAGCACGTCGACGGCGAGAACCTGAAGGAGCTCGTCGTGCGTTCGGGCCGCCTGCCCGTCCGGCAGGCGCTCGAGCTCGCGCTCGCAATCGCGGACGGGCTCTCCTTCGCGCACCAGCACGGGATCGTCCATCGCGACGTCAAGCCGCAGAACGTCCTCCTCAGCAGCGAGGGCGAGGTCAAGGTGACCGACTTCGGCATCGCGCGGTCGCTCCACGTGGATCACGGCGTCACCCAGACCGGCACGGTGCTCGGCACCGGCGAGTACCTCTCGCCCGAGCAGGCGAGCGGCAAGCAGGTCTCGCCCGCGACCGACGTCTACTCCCTCGGCGTCGTGCTCTGGGAGCTGTTGGCGGGCGACGTTCCATTCGTCGGCGAGAACTTCGTCGCGGTCGCGCTGCGCCACGTCAACGAGCCGCCGCCGCACCTGCGCGAGCGGCGGACGGACGTCTCGCCGCGCCTCGACGCCGCCGTACAGCGCGCGCTGGCAAAGGATCCCGCGAGCCGCTTTCCCTCGATGGCGGCGTTTGCCAAGGAGTTGCGCGCCTGCCTCGCGGAGCCGGAGGGGACGGCGTCGCCGCTGCCGCCGGAGGACGACCTCGCGCTCACGCTCGTCACGCCTCCTCCCGTTCAGGCGCCGGCACCTGTCCGCAGGCGACGGCCGACGCGCCGCTCCCGCCGGCGGCCGCTCGTCTATGCGCTGCTGGCGGTCGTCGCGGCGGGCGTGGCGTTTGCGGCCGTCGTGCTGCTCGGCGGCGGTGGCCACGACGGCGCGTTGGGCGGTGGCGGAGGCTCCTCGGGCACGACCGTCCAGCTACACGCGCTGAGCGGCTACGACCCGGAAGGCGACGGCCAGGAGCACGACGAGCTCGCCGGCTTCGCGACCGACGACAGCTCTTCGACGTCATGGACGACCGAGTCGTACGCCAACGAGGACTTCGGAGGCCTGAAGCACGGTGTCGGGCTCCTGCTCGACGCCGGCAGCCCGGTGAAGCTGGCGCACGTGACGGTGACGACGCCGACGCCGGGCTTCACGGCCGAGATCCAGGCCGGCGACTCGTCGAGCGGTCCCTTCGCCACCGACTCCTCGTCGCAGACCGTTGAGGGCACGACGACGTTCGCGCTCAACGGCGCCACCGCTCAGTACTACGTCATCTGGATCACACAGTTGCCGCCCGGCAACCGTGCCGAGATCTCCGAAGTCACGGCGACGAGCTAGTAGACGAGCTTCGAGCGCCGCTCGTGTCGTTCGAGCGCGAGCTCGATCAGCCGGTCGAGCGCCTCCGCGTAACCCACGCCCGACGCCTCGAACAGCCGTGCCCACACGCTCGTCGCGGTGAAGCCCGGCATCGTGTTGAGCTCGTTGAGGACGACCTCGCCGTCGGACTCGCGGACGAAGAAGTCGACGCGCGCCAGCCCTTCGCACTCGGAGGCGACGAACGACTCGACGGCGCGCCGCTGCAGCAGCTCGATCGTCTCCTGCGACAGGCCCGGCGGCGGGACGACCAGCTCCATCCCACCCTCGTCGTACTTCGACGCGTAGTCGTACCACTCGTGCTCGAGTGTGTCGATCTGGCCGGGGAGCGAGGCGACCGGCGGCGGCACGCGGTTGCCGAGCACGCCGACCTCGACCTCGGTCCCGTCGACGAACTCCTCGACGAGGACCTTCTCGTCGTGCCGGAAGGCGAGCTCGACCGCCGGCCCGAGCTCGTCCTCGTCGTGCACCTTCGAGATGCCGACCGAGGAGCCGAGCCGCGCGGGCTTGACGAACACGGGGTAGCCGAACGGGTTCTCGACCTCGTCGCCGAGCCGGATCGCGTGGTGCGCGGCGACCGGGATGCCGCTGTCCCGCATCACTTTCTTGAACAGGTCCTTGTCCATGGCGAGCGCCGAGGCCGCGACGCCGGCGCCGACGTAGGGAACGTCCGCGAGCTCCAGCAGTCCCTGCACGGTGCCGTCCTCGCCGAACGGGCCGTGCAGGAGCGGCAGGACTACGTCCACGACGCCGAGCACCCCGAGCGTCCCGGCCTCGGCCGGAACGGGCAATGTCTCCGCAGGACCTGTCTCGGTATCTGATACCAGGACGTGTCCCGAGGAGGCAGGGCTCTCGATCGCCCAGCGGCCGTCGCGGCCGATTGCGACCTCGGCGATGTCGTACCGCTCCGGGTCGAGCGCCCCCGCTACCGACCGCGCCGAAGCCAGGGAGATCTCGTGCTCGCTCGAGCGTCCGCCCGCGAGGATCGCCACGCGGAGCCGGCGAGTCGGCCTCACCCGACGCCGGTGGTCGTCGTCGGCGGCGGCGGGGGTGGCCCCGGCGAGTGCTGGCCGACCACGATGATCACCGTCGAGCCCTGCAGCGCCTGCAGATTGCCGGCCGGGTTCTGCGACTGGACGATGTTCTGCTGGCTCGCGTCGGTCGCCACGGTTTGCTGGTTGACATGGAAGCCGGCGGCCTCGAGCGTGCTCACCGCCTGCTGCGAGGTGTAACCGACGACATCCGGCACGGTGACCTGCGGCGGCCCGTTCGAGACGTTGAGCCTCACGCTCGCTCCCTGCGGCTCCGGCGTGCCGGGCGCAGGACTCTGGGAGACGACCTGGCCCTTCTCTGCCGTGCTGTCGACGAACGATGGATTCGGGTTGAACCCGGCTGCGTTGAGCTTCGCCGTGGCGTCCTCGATGCTGAGGCCTACGACACTCGGAACCGCAGCGATCTCCGGGCCGCTCGAGACGTTCACGCGCACCTTCGATCCCTTTGGCACCGACTGCCCGGCCGCCGGGTCGGTCGCGGTCACCACGCCAGCTGTCTTGCCCGGCACGATGTACTTCACCGGCTGCAGTCCGGCATTCACGAGGTCGGCCTGCGCCTTTGTCCATGACTCGCCCTTGACGGCCGGAACATTCACCTTCGGGGGCCCCGTCGAGACCCAGAGCGTGACCGTCCCTCCCTTGTCGATCTTCGTGCCCGGGCTCGGGTCCTGCTTGAAGATCTTCCCCCTAGGGACATTCCCGTTCGGGCCGTTGTTCACCTTCGAGTGGAGGCCCGCCGCGGTGATCTGCTGCTGGGCGGTCGCCTGCGTCTCACCCACGTAGCGATTCACCGCGACCTGGGGCGTGCTCGACAGCTCCTGCCAGACGAAGAAGCCCGCGATCACCGCTGCGACGACGAAGCCGACCGCGACGAGCCACGGCCACAGCGGCCGGTCGCCGCCTTCGGAGTACTCCTCCTCTTCCGCGACGACGGCAGGAGGTGGGGCGGCCGAGGCGGGCGGCGGCGCGATCATCGTCGCGGCGGTCGCCGACGCGGCCGCGGCTGCAGCTGCCGGGCGGCGGAGCACCTGCGTCGCCGTGTCGACCGTGGTCGCCGAGACCCGAGCGCCGCGGGCGACGCGCTCGAGATCCCCCTCCATCTCGTCGGCGCTCTGGTAGCGCTCGTCCGGGTTCTTGGCCAGCGCGCGCATCACGACCATGTCGAGCTCGCGCGGGACGTCGGGGCGGAGCTTGGAGGGCGGCTTCGGCGTCGTGGAGAGGTGCTTCATCGCGATCTCGACCGGCGTCTCGCCGTCGAACGGCGTCTTGCCGGTCAGGAGCTCGTAGAGGACGACCCCGAGCGAGTAGAGGTCGGAGCGCGGATCGACCTCGCCTCCCTTGGCCTGCTCGGGAGAGAGGTACTGCGCCGTCCCGACGATCGAGCCCGTCTCGGTCATCTGGCTCGTGCCGGCGCGCGCGATCCCGAAGTCCGTCACCTTCACGCGGCCCTCGCCGTCGACGAGCACGTTGTGCGGCTTGATGTCGCGGTGCACGATCCCGTGCCGGTGCGCGAAGCGCAGCGCCGAGAGGATCTGGCGCGCGTACTCGATCGCGACGTTGATCGGCGCGGCACCGCGGCCGATGATCAGCTCCTTGAGCGTCCGGCCGTCGAGGAACTCCATCGCGATGTAGTAGGTCTCCTCGGCGTTGCCGCGGTCGTAGATCGAGACGATGTTGGGATGGTTGAGCGCGGCGGCGTTCTTCGCCTCGCGGCGGAAGCGCTCGATGAACTGGTCGTCGTTCGCGTGGCGCCCGTTGAGGATCTTGATCGCGACGCGCCGGCCGAGCTCCTGGTCCTCGGCGAGGTAGACGTCGGCCATCCCGCCGGCGCCGAGCTTGCGCTCGATCCGGTAGCGCCCGTCGAACAGGGTGTCGATGAGAGAGTCGCTTACCGCCACGGCCGCCTAAAGGGTAGAGACACGGTCAGCGAGCCAGCAGTTTTTCGAGGATGGCCTTGGCGATCGGGGCCGAGACCGACGCACCGAAGCCGTTCGGCTGCTTCTCCACGACGACCGCGACGACGTACCGCGGGTTGTCGGCCGGGGCGAAGGCGACGAACCACGCGTCGTAGACGTTGCCGGGCCCGAGCTCCGCCGTTCCCGTCTTGCCGGCGACCTTCAGATTGGAGGGGAACCCGACGGCCGCGGCCGTCCCGCCCTGGACGACGGACTGCATCATCTGGTTCAGCTCGGCCGCCGTCTGCGGCTTGATCGCCCGGCCAAGCGTCTGCGGGGTAGTCTTCGTGACCGTCGAGCCGTCGGAGGCGACGACCTTCTGTACGAGATACGGCCTGGGCACGACTCCCTTGTTCGCGATCGTGGCGCCGACGAGCGCCATCTGGAGCGGCGTGACGAGCATCCGTTGCCTGGCCGAACGCCAGCACGGCCGGGATCGACCTGGGTCGCAGGATCCTTGGGGAACCAGAGCTTGCCCTTGGTTGTAGAGCCCGCTCGGGTTGAGCGTGTTCGTCGGCGGGTCGAGCGGCGGCTGCGAGTAGAAGCCGTAACCGTTTCGCGTAGTCGAGGATCGACCTGGCGCCGATGTGCATTCCCGACGTTGCAGAAGACGGATTGATCGAGTGCTCGAAGTGCCTCGCGCGAGGGTGACGTTGCCGAACGCCTCTGGCCCGCTCGGGGAGTCGGGCGTGCCCGAGTTGAGACGCGCCTCCCGTACTCGGTGCAGTAGCCGGGGTCGTTGAACGGCGAGCTCGGCGTGTAAGCGCCCGAGTCGAGCGCGGCCGACGCGCGTGACGAGCTTGAAGGTGGAGCCCGGCGGATAGAGGCCGACTGCGTCGCCGCGTTCTGCAGCGCGACGGTGGTCGCCGCAGGTCCCCTTGATCCTCCTGACCTTCTTGTAGCCGGGCGGCTGCAACGATGAGGTTCGCGTTGTAGGTCGGCGAGGAGGCCATCGCGACGACCGCGCCGGTGTGGGTGTCGAGCACGACGACCGCGCCGCAGCGCGCGCCGAGCTCGTTCTAGGGCGAGCCGCTGGATGTCGGGACGCAGGGTGAGGTACACGTTGTCCCCGTGAACCGTCTGGCCGCCGAGCCGGTTCAGCTCCTGCTTGAACGTTTCGGTGAGGTTCGTGTTCGCGCCGGTCAGGTAGTCGTCGAGGGACTGCTCGAGCCCCGTCGTCGTCCCGGCGTTCGTCGCGTAGCCGACCACCTGCGAGGCGAGGTCGTTCTGGGGGTAGTGCCGCGTGAAGAGCGTCAGGCCGTGCTTGCGGCTCTTGCGGTTGGTCGCGAGGACGGTGCCGTCGGCGGCGAGGATCTTGCCCCGGTCGACCGTGAGCCGCTCGATCAGCGAGACGGAGTTGTCCTTCCGGGCCGCGAGGTCGGCCTTGGCCCACGTCTGCCAGTACGTCGTCGCCCCGATCAGGACGGCGAGCAGGACGAGCGCGAAGACGGAGACGTGCCGGAGCTGCTTGTTCACGCCGCGGCCAGCTCTCGGTTCGCGCGATTCGAGATCAGAAGCAGCCCGGCGACGAGCAGGAAGTTGGCCACAACGCTCGAGCCGCCGTACGAGACGAACGGCAGCGTGATGCCCGTCAGCGGGATGACCCGCGTGATGCCGCCGACGATCACGAACGTCTGGAAGGCGAAGCTGAAGCTGAGCCCGGCCGCGAGCAGCTTCGAGAACCCGTCGGTGGCGGTGAGCGCGATCTGGAAGCCGCGCACCACGAAGGCCATGTAGAGCAGCAGCAGCGCCGCGACGCCGACCAGCCCGAGCTCCTGCGCCAGGGCCGAGTAGATGAAGTCGGTGTTCAGGTCGGGGATCACCTGGACGCCGCGTCCGGCCGGTGAAGATCCCGTGGCCCAGGCCGGTACCGCCGAAACCGCCGTGGCCGATCGAGTAGAGCGACTGCACCTGTTGGTAGCTCTGGCAGTTCTGCCGCAGCTCCATCTGTCCGTTGAAACAGAGGATCTTGTGCGTTGTCCAGGGCGAGAGCCAGTTCGTCACGCGGTCTCGAACGTGGGGCGTCCCCTGCGAGACGAGGAACGCACCGACGAGGAAGAGCCCGACCGCGCCGGCGACGAAGGCGATCCGTGCCGTCGCGATGTAGAGCATCGCCACGAAGATCCCGTAGTAGAGGAGCGCGCTGCCGAGGTCGTCGGTCGCAAAGAGGACGAGCATCGCGCCGCCCCAGATCGCGAGCAGCGGCCCCCAGTCCTTCAGTCGGCCCTCGCGCGAGCACCTCGCGCTTCTCGCGGAGGTAGGCCGCGAGGAAGACGATGAGCGCGATCTTCCCGAGCTCGCCCGGCTGGAACTGGAGACCGCCGAAGTGGATCCAGAGCCGCGAGCCGTTGATCGTCTCGCCGATCCCGGGCGCCAGCGGCAGGAAGAGCAGGAAGATCGCCGTGACTCCGAAGACGTACTTGTAGCGCTCGAGCACGCGATAGTCGTGGCGCAGCGAGAAGAGCGTCGCGGCGAACACGGCAACGCCGATCACGATCCAGAGCCCTTGCCGGAACGCGTTGCTCGGCCCGAGCCGGTAGATCTCCGTGACCCCGATCGCCGTGAAGAGCGCCGCCATCGGCAGCAGGTACGGATCGGCCAGCGGCACGGTCAGCCGCGTCACGACGTGCGCGACGAGGTAGAGGCCGAAGAAGAAAACGGCGTAGCCGAGCGAGCCGTTCGAGATCTGCGACTTGAGCGCGATGTAGACGGTGGCGAACCCGATCGCCGTCAGGAGGCCGACCGTCATCAGCGCCACCAGCTCGCGGTTGCGCAGGGTCACCGCCGCACCACGCCACCAGACGACGAGCGCGGCCACGATCACGAGCAGGGCCAGCACGATCAGGACGAGCCGGACGCGCCGCGCTTGCGGAGCCGCGGGCTCGGCCGCGGTGACCGGATCCTCCGGCGCTTGTAACAAGTTGTTACTTGCTTGGGCTTCGAGCTCGTCGGGCGGGACGATCATTGTCCCGCCGGGCGCGTCGCCGTCCTGCGCGTACTCGCGTGTCTGCTCGTCGGGCTCGTCTTCGGGCGCCGTGAGTGCGGGCATGGCGACCGTGTCCTCGAGGTTCGGCGCGGCTTCGGACGAGACCCGGAAGGCGACGGCCGTGACGTTGTCCTCGCCGCCGCCCTTGTTCGCGGCCGCGACCAGCGCCTTCACCGCTTTGTCGAGGTCGTCGCGGTTCCGATGAAGGACCTCGAGGATCTCCTCGTCGGAGACCATGTCGCTGAGCCCGTCGGAGCAGATGAGGAAGACGTCGCCGTCCTCGGCGTCGATCATGAAGCCGTCGACGTCGACGTCGGGATCCGTGCCCACCGCCCGCGTGATCACGCTCCGCTGCGGATGGATCTGGGCCTCCTCCTCGGAGAGCTTCCCGGTCTTCAGCAACTCGTTGACGAGCGAGTGATCCTCGGTCAGCTGCTCCATCTGCTCGCCGCGGACGAGGTACGCGCGCGAGTCGCCTACGTGCCCGACCGCCACGGTCATCCCGTCGACGAGCGCAACGGTCATCGTCGTGCCCATGCCCGAGGCGGTGGGATCGGTCGAGGCGCGGTCGTAGATGCGGCGGTTCGCCTCCTGGATCAGCGCGTCGATCCGCTCCGTTCCCTCGAGCCCGTCGGAGTCGCCCGCTTCGAGAGCGGAGGCGGCGAGCTGCGACGCGACCTCGCCGGCCTGCGCGCCGCCCATCCCGTCCGCGACGGCGAAGAGCGGCGGCGCGACGACGTAGTTGTCCTCGTTGCGGCGCCGCCGGCGCCCCGTGTCGCTCGCCACCGCATACGCGCCGACCGGCATCTCAGTTCTCCTCGACCAATAGGTCGGTCTCGCCGACGCGGAGGACGTCGCCCGCGCCGAGCCGTTGCGCGCCCGCGACGCGCGAGCCGTTGACGAAGGTGCCGTTCGTGGACTCGAGATCCTGCACCCACGCGCCGTCGCCGCGCACCTCGATCCGCGCATGGCGGGACGACGCGAACTCGTCACCCTCCAGGACGAGGTCGTTCTGCCCGCCGCGGCCGAGGGTGAGGGGTGCCGCGTTGAGCGGGAATGCGGCTCCCTCGTCGAGGCTCGGGCTGCGTCGGACGATGAGCCGCACCGACTTGCGCGTGGGCGTGCCGCGGCGGAGCCCGGCTGCGGCGGCTGCAGCAGGCGTGAGGATCATGCTGTCCTGGCTCGGCTCCTGCTTCTCACGCCCGGCCGTGCGGATGACGCGCACGACGAACAGGTAGAGGAGCACCAGGAAGGCGATCTTGAGCAGGAGGAGTACTTCCGCGACCCCCGTCGAGGCGACCATGCTCATGGTGCCCCTATTCCCGTTCGGTCGAGAAGGTGACCGTCGTCTCGCCGATCGTGAAGTGCGAGCCGTCGGCGAGCCGCACGCGCTGGATGCGCTTGCCGTCCACCTCCGTCCCGTTCGTCGAGCCGAGGTCGACGAGCCAGTACGTCGAGCCCTCCTGCACGATCTCTGCGTGACGGCGCGACACGTTCGGATCCTCGATTCGGACCTCGACGTCCCGCGAGCGCCCGAGCACGGAGCGCTGGTTCTCGAGCACGTGCCGCCGGCCGCTCCAGCTCAGCACTGCGACCTCGCGCTCAACGCCGAGATCGAGGGGGGAAGCGGCCTCCGTCGGCTGCGTCCGCGGCTTGTAGACCATCGTCGCTCCGGGAGCCGGAACCTCGGCAGGTGCCTCCTCGTCGCCCCGCCGTCCGTACTGCGCCATGCGGGTGGCGATGCCGAACTCGCCGACGCCGAGGTCCTCGTCGGTCTCGAACAGGATCCTGGGCGGCGTCAGCAGCGCGTAGTTCTCGCGCATGGCGTGCTCGGAGAGGTACTCCTCGAGCTCCGAGACGAGCGAGTTCTCGTAGCCCTCGAACTGCTCGCGGTCGCCGGGTGAGAGGTAGATCGTGTACTCGTTCGGCACGTAGACACGCGTGACCGACGTCGAGCGGTGCTCGTCCATCTCCTTTGCGAGCTTGCGTGCAAGCTCGACCGGCTGCACGTTCGTACGGAAAGCGCGGCCGAAGACACCTTCGAAGACACGCTCCAGCCGTTGCTCGATTCCGCGCAGCACCATTACGCCGCCGCTGAGGGTACCCCCAGGGCAGGCGCGCGAAGCGCTGTGACCGCCGCGATCGCCCAGGCGGCGAGGAGGAGCGGGAGCGCGGCGGCGCTCGGGACGATGGCGACGGTGAGCACGATCATCCCCGCGCCGAGCCCCGCAGCCGCCCAGCGGCCGCGGGCGCGCGCGTGCGGGAGGGCGAGCGCGACGAGGGCGAGCGCGCAGGTCTCGAGCAGCAGGGCGGGGTGCGCGCCGGCCGCGCGGGCGAGCGAGCCTGCGACGTCGAACGGGTCGCGCGCGCCTGCGACGCCCAGCCCGAGCGGCGCGGGGCCGCCGACCAGCGGCAGGGCAACATGCCGGATCCCGGCGGCGAGCGCCGCCATGAGCACGCCGAGCGCGACCGTGAGCATCCGCAGAGGCCCCGAGCGGACGCGTGCGACAGCGAGGGGCAGGAGGCCGAGCGCCGCGATCGGCGCGAGTAGCGGGCCGACGACGAACAGCAGGGCCACGCGCGGCTCGCGCCAGGTCACGAGCAGCCAGCCGGCGGCGAGCGCCGCATAGAGCAGCGCCAGGCCGAGCGAGATGTTGCCGAACGGGAACACCGGCACGGCCAGAGCGAGCGCAATGCCGGCGCGCTCGCGCAGAAGCGTCGTCGCGAGGGCGACCAGCGCGAGCAGGACCGGCCAGCCGTGCGGATAGAACGGCAGGGCGGAGGAGGTCCAGCCGGCGAGGAGAGCCGCGAGAACCGCCGTAGCCGCCTGGCCGGGCTCGATCCGCGTCGGAAGCTTGAATCCCGGACGCGGAACCGCCGTCGTGGCCGCGCCCCGCAGCGCGTCGGCGAGCTCACGGGCGCTCGGCCGCCTGGCCGGATTCTGCGAGAGCGAGCCGTCGACGGCGCGCAGGAGGGGCTTCGGCAGATCGGGCCGAAACTCCGCGAGCGGGCGCGCGCCGGCCTCGATTGCCCGCGCAGTCTCGAGCATCGAGCCGCGCCAGAACGGATGCCGCCCCGCCAGCGCCTCCCACAGCATCACGCCGACCGCCCAGACGTCGGCCGCCGGCGTCGCCTCGGCGCCGGCCAGCCGCTCGGGCGAGATGTACGCGAGCGTTCCGGGGACGTCGCCGGCCTCGGTCAGCGTCTCGGCGTCGGCCATCTGCGCGAGCCCGAAGTCGAGCACGCGCGCCGACACGCGGTCGCCGTCCGCGAGCAGGATGTTCGAGGGCTTGACGTCGCGGTGCAGGATCCCGGCGGCATGTGCGTGCGCGAGGCCGTCGCAGACCTGCGCGCAGGCCTCGATCGCCTCGTCGTCCGTCATCTTCCCGCCGCGCAGCGCCTCCCGGTACGTCTGACCGGGGATGAACTCGTACGCGATGTAGACGTGGCGCGAGTCGCGGCCGAACCCGTACGCGCGGAGGCAGGCGGGATGCCGCAGATGCGCCGCTGTCTTGGCCTCGCGCTCGGCGCGCGCCGCCGATTTGCCCTCGCGCGCGACGATCTTGAGCGCGACGTCGAGGCCCGTGCGCTCGTCGCGAGCGAGCCAGACCGAGCCCGAGCCGCCGCTGCCGAGCGGCCGCAACGGCCGGTAGCGGTTGAGGACGAGCTCGATGCCGGTGAGCGCCGGGGCAGCCTCTCCCATGCCTAGCGGAGATTGGCGACCCGGTCGGACTGTCCTCCCCGGCGGGTTAGGCTTGCCCCGCGAGTGAGCACCCACGACGACGGAACCGAGCTCGAGTTCTTCGAGGAGCCCGAGACCCTCGAGGCACCCGGCAGGCCGCGCCGGCGGATCAGGCCGCAGCGCGGGGGCGGCCCGCGGCGTCCGGCCACGCCGCCTCCCGGGGCGGTGGCTCTCGCACGGCTCGCCGGCCTGGTGGCGCTCGCGATCGCGGTCGTGATCGGTCTCGTCTTCTGGGTCGACTCGTGCCAGGGCCAGAGCCGGCACGACGAATACGCGTCGTACATGGACGACATCCGGCCGATCGCGCAGAGCTCCGTCAGCCTCGCTGCGCGACTACCAGAAGCAGGTCACCTCCCCGAAGCTCACGCTCGCCGACCTCCAGTCGAAGCTCGGGCTCTGGTCGCGGCAGCAACAGCAGGACTACGACCAGGCCCTGCGCCTGGTGCCGCCCGCGCCGCTCCAGTCGGCGCATCAGGAGGTGCTCGCGACGCTCCAGCTGCGGGCGATCGCACTGGCCGACCTGGCGAACACATTCGGCCAGCCGGGAACGAAATCCGCCACGCAGGTCGCGAACCAGCTGGCGAAACAGGCCCAGCTCCTGAGCGCGAGCGACCTCGTCTGGACCGAGCTCTTCAAGGTGCCGGCGACGGACACGTTGAAGAGGCTGGGAGTGGTCGGCGTGAGCGCGCCGCCGTCGCAGATCGTCACCAACCCCGAATTGATCAGTTCTCACTCGTTCGGCGAGGTCTACGGCGGCCTGCGCTCCACGAACACCAGCGGCGGCAAGGTGAGCGGCATCCACGGCAGTGAGCTGTTGAGCACGGCGGCCGTCTCGAGCGGCCAGTCGAAGACTCTCACGGTCTCCGGCTCGACCACCGTGGACGTCTCTGCCGACCTCGCCTTCAAGGTCGCGTTCAAGAACTCGGGGAACTCGCCGGAGCGGGGGGTTCCGGTGACGCTCACGGTGAGCGTCTTCCAGAAGCAGGTGTTCACCAAGACGAACACGGTCGCGTCCATCGAGCAGGGCGAGACGACCACTGTCACCTTTGGGAACCTGAACCTGCCGCCGCGCGCCTTCGGCGCCAGCGCCACGGTGGACGTCGTCGTCGGCAAGGTGCCTGGAGAGGTACGGGTCAGCAACAACAAGGCCTCCTATCAGGTCTTCTTCAGCCTCCCCTCGAACGGATAGCCGTTGACTGCCTCCGTCGCAGGCTGGATCGCGATCGCGTCTGCGGCGATCGCCGCGCTCGCGCTGCTGATCGCGCTCGTGCTCCACGTGCGGCTCCGCCGGGTGCGGGCCGCGCAGCTCACGCTGCAAGGGAGTGGCGGCGGCGACCTCGTCGACTTCGCCGTCTCACTCCAGGGGCGGGTCGACGGGCTGCACCGGACGCTCGACGACTTCACGGCGTCCCTCGGACGCCTCGAGCGGCGCGTCGATGCGACGGTGTCGCGGCTCGCCGTCGTCCGCTACGACGCCTACGAGAACACGGGTGGGCATCAGTCCGCTTCGGTCGCGCTGCTCGACGCCTCGCGGAGCGGCGTCGTCCTCACTGCCATCCAGGGACGGGACTACGCCCGGATCTACGTCAAGGAGCTCGATGGGGGCCGCGCCCCGGTCTCCCTCTCGCCCGAGGAGCAGGAAGCCGTCGAACGGGCCATGAAGTCGCAGCAGTAGCGGCTTCCGGCGCTGCTACTTTTCGGGCAGGTTGCAGCACGTTCTTGTTTTGAACGCAAGTTACGAGCCGCTCAACGTGTGCACTGTGCGGCGTGCCCACGTGCTCGTCTACAAGGGCAAGGCCGAGGTAATCGAGCGGCTCGACAAGCCGCTGCGCTCCTCGACCGGCAGCTTCATCTGGCCGCACGTGATCCGGCTCGTCCACTACGTGCGCGTGCCGCGCGCGATCCAGCGCAAGATCTCGCGCCGGGCGCTGTTCGCCCGCGACGGCTGGCGCTGCGCCTACTGCGGCACGACGAACGGCCGCCTCACG
Source organism: uncultured Actinomycetes bacterium (assembly GCA_963759435.1). Taxonomy (GTDB): domain Bacteria; phylum Actinomycetota; class Thermoleophilia; order Gaiellales; family Gaiellaceae; genus Palsa-739. The sequence continues at coordinate 42,457 of CAVWZB010000006.1, forward strand.
CTCGACCACATCGTCCCGCGCTCGAAGGGCGGCGAGTCGATCTGGGAGAACGTCGTCACGGCCTGCGCCCCGTGCAACCTGCGCAAGGGCGACCGGTCACTGGAACAGGCGGGAATGGTGCTCCGCACCTCGCCGCGCGCACCGACTCCGACGCTGTTCATCAAGCTCGCGGCGCCGCGGATCCCGTCCGGCTGGACGCCGTACCTGCCTGCTACGGCGTAGGCCGGGCGACGAGGACCTACCGGTAACCCTGGTTGCGGCCGTACTCCTGCGCGACGTAGAGAGGCACGGCCCTCGACCACGCTTCCTCGACGAGGTCCCGCATCTCGCCGGCGTCGAGCGCGTCGAGGCGAACGTGGATCCAGTTGAACCGCATGTCGCTCGCGTCCGGCAGCTGGAACTTGTGCGGCTCTGCGTCGATGGCGGCCTGTCGCATCTCCTTCGGGAAGCCGCATCCCATTCGCTCACCGTCCTTGGACAACGCGAGCCAAACGATTTGGCCGACCCGGAACTTGATCTGACCGCGCACGAACACCTCGTAGCTGCGAGGAAGCGTCTGCGCTATCGCACGGATCTCGTCGGGTGTGACCACCGCGGCCCGCGCCGAGGATACGCAACTCTCGCCGGCTGCCGGGTAGACCGCCTGTGGTCCCGCGTCGTATAACAGGCGGGATGAAGTGCGCGTTTCTCGTCGCGTTTCTCGTCGCGCTGGCTCTCGGCGCCGCCGGCTGCGGCGGGACGACGGCGACCTCGGCGGCTCTGCACGATGCGCACGAATCCGGGGGAGCAGAGCCGCGCGCCGTGCGCGTCGCGCGGTGGCGGATCTCCAACGGAGATGCCGTGGACGTCGTCCTCGTGCGAGCCCGGTTCTGTGGCACCAGCAACGGCTTCACGGCGCCGAAGGTCAACGGCCGCTGCGTCCCGTCGGAGGTGTACTTCGCCATCCGTCCGGGCGCGGCCGGGGGGTTTTCGACGTTCTTCCCGCATGGCGTTACGCAGATGGCGGCCAAAGCGTGGAAGGCGCGCCCCGCGTTCCGCATCTTCCCGGACATTCCCGACCTGCTCGTTCGCTGCAAGATCCCACGCGACGGAGGAGGCACTGTGGCCGGTCTTTGCGAGGCCAAGCTCTACGGTCGTCGGGAGGTCGCGTTCCTCGAACACTGGCCGCTGAGCAAGCCACAGGGCGGCCGGAACACTGCCGGCTGGGTGGTGACGCTCGACCGCGGCGGCCGAGTCGTCGGCGTCCGCGCCACGGGATCGGCGCCGCCCCAGTTCCAGTCATAAGGCGCTCGCTGTGACGCTTGGCGCCTCGGCGTCGTACGTGGGGCATGAACAGACTCCGCACGACTCTTCTGCTCGCCGGTGCGCTGCTCGTCGCGGCCGCGATCGCCGGCGTGGCGCAGCCGCACCTCGGCCGCTCGGCAACACCCACCACCGGCACGACGATCACCGTGACCGGCAACGGCACGGTCGACGCGACGCCCGACCGGGCCTCGTTCGACTTCGGCGTGACGACGAACGGCGCCACGGCGGCGGAAGCGTTGAGCCGCAACTCCTCCCAGGCGCGCGCGATCATCGACGCGCTGAAGAAGGCCGGCATCGCCTCGTCCGCGATCCAGACGACCCAGGTCTCGCTCTGGCCGCAGACCTCCAGCAACGGCAGGGTGATCACCGGCTACCAGGCCTCGAACTCCGTGCAGGTCAAGGCCGCGCTCGGCAAGTCGGGCGCACTCGTGGATGCCGCGGTCGGCGCCGGCGCGAACAACGTCGACGGCCCGAGCCTCGACACGGCCGACAAGTCCTCCCTCTACGACCAGGCGCTGAAGCAGGCGCTCGGCGAGGCGAAGGGAAAGGCGCAGGCAATCGCAGAGGCAGCGGGCCTCACGCTCGGCGCGCCGCTGAAGGTGCGCGAGGGCGGACAGGCGACGCCGATCGTCTACGCCGCAGGGCTGGAGGCGCCGGCCCGGGCTGCACCGCCCATCGAGGCGGGGACGCAGAAGATCCAGGCTTCGGTAACCGTGACGTACTCGGCGGCCGGCTAGACGGCCGGGCCGTGCCGGGCCGCGATGCACTCGAGCGACCAGCCGTTCGCGGCGACGACGATCTTCTCGGCGAGGAGCTCCGGCTCCTCGCCGACAACCTCCCGCGGTAGCTCGACGACGACCTGATGCACGGAGGCCTCGACAGCGGCTCCGAACTCGTGCCGTTCTTCCGAAACGATCGAGAACGACGGCACGAACTCTCTGAGAGCCACCGCGAACTCGTCGATCTCGGCGGGCGTCGCGTGTCGCCCGGCGAAGACGCCGAAGTTGACGCGAACCTCGATGCCTGGCTCGTCGTGCCGGCGCACCAACCGCGAGATGGCGGGCTCGTCGAGGAAGAGATCATCCATAAGGGACTCCTATCCGGCCCGCCGAACTCCTAACGCGCCTGCGGTTCCCAGCGGAACTTGAAGATCGTGAAGACGAGGCCTGCGAGGCCCCAGCCGAGCAGGATGAGGAGCGCTTCGGGCTGCGTCCACACGCCGTGCCCATGGAGGTAGACGGCGTCGACCAGCTTGACGAGGTACGTGAGCGGCAGGACATCCCCGATCGCGCGGAGGACGGCGGGATAACCCCTGGTCGGCCCGAACGCGCCGCTGAGGAACGCCATCGGCAGGAGGATGAAGTTGACGACCGCGGACGCGCCCTCGGCCGAGCGGATCACCGAGGCGGTCGCAGTGCCGAGCGCGGCGAAGACGGCTGCGCCGATCACGATGGTGACCACGAACGAGCCGATGTCCGGGGGAAAGGGCGTGCCGTAGAAAGAGCGTCCGAGCAGGAAGAGCGCCACCGTCTGGAGCCCGAACACGACCAGCGTCGAGGCGAGGAGCGCGGCGAGGTAGGTCGCGGGCGGCAGAGGTGTCGAGCGGAGCCGCTTGAGGATCCCGCTCTCACGTCGCAGGACGAGCTGAATCGCCAGGCCGGCGAACGCGGTGTTCGCGCACCCGTAGCTGATCAGCCCGGCGAGGACCGCCCAGGCAACCGGCACGCGCTGGAACTTCCCCGAGTAGACCGAGCCGAGGAGCACGAAGAGCAGCAGCGGGAACAGGAAGATGAAGAAGGCGGCCTCGCGGCTGCGCCAGAAGACGAGCTGCTCCGAGCGGAGCTGGTGGACGAAGAGCCGGCGCACGGGGCGGCGCGCTGCGATGCGGATCGCCTCGGCGCTCATGCCTCGACCTCATCCTGCTCGGCGGTGAGGGCAAGGTAGACCTCCTCGAGCGACGGCCGCCGCACCATGGAGCCCTTCCAGCTCCTCGCCGCGCGCGACCGCTGCCGACGTGAGCTCGGCAAGCACGCGCGTCGGCTCGTCGGTCCGCACGAGCACCTCCTCGCCGTTCTGCCGGTAGCGGATCTCGGTCTGCAGGTCGGTCGCTCGTGAGCTCGGCGGGCGTCCCGACCCGCACGATCTGCCCCTCACGCATCACCGCGACGCGGTCGGAGAGCTGCTCGGCCTCGTCGAGGTAGTGCGTCGTGAGCAGCACGGTCTTGCCGAGCGAGCGGAGCGAGCGGATCATCTCCCACGCCGCGCGGCGCGCCTGCGGGTCGAAGCCGGTGGTCGGCTCGTCGAGGAAGACGAGGTCGGGATCCCCGATCAGCGCGATGCCGAGGTCGAGCCGCCGCTTCTGGCCTCCCGAGAGCGACTTGATGCGCGCGCTCGCCTTCTCCTGCAGGCCGACGAGCGCGATCACCTCGTCGACGTCCCGCGGCGCGCGGTAGTAGCCCGCGAAGATCGCGTGCGCCTCGCGCACCGTGACGTTCGGCCACAGCTCCGACTGCTGGAGGACGACGCCGATCCGCTCGCGGAACTCCGGGCCGGGCCGCTCGGGATCGTGGCCGAGGACACGCACCTCTCCGGCGTCTCGCTCGCGGTAGCCCTCGAGGATCTCGACGGTCGTCGTCTTCCCGGCGCCGTTCGGCCCGAGCAGCCCGAAAACCTCGCCTTCCTCGATCGAGAAGTCGACGCCCCGGACCGCCTCGAGGCTCCCGTAGGCCTTGCGCAGGCCGCTGACCTCGATCGCAGGCATCGGCGACGAAGGGTAGACGGGACGCACCGGTACAGTCGCCGCGTGGCGGGCACCTTCCGTTTCGTCATCGCGGACGTCTTCACCGACGTGCCGTTCGCCGGCAACCAGCTCGCCGTGTTCACCGACGCGCGGGAGATCCCCGAGGATCGCCTGCAGCAGCTGGCGCGCGAGATCAACTTCTCGGAGACAGTCTTCGTGTTACCCGCGGCCGGCGACGGGCACGCGCGGATCCGGATCTTCACGCCGGCGCTCGAGCTGCCGTTCGCCGGGCATCCCGTGCTCGGCACCGCGTTCGTGCTGGGCGGGCCGCTGCAGCTCGACGAGCTCTGGCTCGAGACCGGTGCCGGCGTCGTTCCCATCCGGCTCGAGCGCGACGGGTCGCGGATCGTCTTCGGCTGGATGCGTCAACCGGTGGTCGCAGCGGAGGAATACGAGCAGGCCGACGAGCTGCTCTCTCTGCTCGGCGTGGAGAAGAGCGGGCTGCCGGTCGAGCTCTACCGGCAGGGGCCGGGGCACGTCTACATCGAGCTCGACTCGCCGGAGGCGGTGGCGGCGCTGCGGCCCGACGTCGATGCGCTGCTCGCGCTCAGCCCGTACGGCACCGCGTGCTTCGCGCGGGACGGCGAGAGCTGGAAGGTGCGCGTCTTCGTCCCGGCCCACGGGGTTCTCGAGGATGCCGCGACCGGGTCGGCCGCAGGGCCGCTCGCGCTCCATCTCGCCCGGCACGGCCGGATCGGCTACGGCGACGAGATCGAGATCCACCAGGGCGTCGAGCTCGGGCGGCCGTCGACGCTGTACGCAGTCGCGCGCTCGCCGGAGGACGTGGAGGTCGGCGGCTCGGCCGTCATCGTCGCGCGCGGCGAGTTCCGGCTGTGACCCGGATCGTCGTGATCGGCCCGAGCGGCAGCGGCAAGACGCGGCTCTCGGTCGTGCTCGCCGAGCTTCTCCATGCGCGCCACGTCGAGATCGACGCGTTGTGGCACGGCCCGAACTGGGAGAGCTGCGGGCCGGACGAGCTGCGCCGCCGCGTCTCGGCTGCGACGGAGGGCGACGACTGGGTCTGCGACGGCACCTACCACACGATCATCGGCGACCTCGTCCTCGAGCGAGCGGAGACGGTGGCGTGGCTCGACCTGCCTGTGGCGCTCGTCATGTGGCGGCTCGTGCGGCGGAGCTGGATGCGGAAGCGCGACAAGGTGGTGCTCTGGAACGGGAACGTCGAGGCACCGTGGATGGAACAGATCCGCTGGCTCATCTGGCCCGCGTTCAAGCGTGCGTTCGGGAACCGGCGCCGCCTACCGAAGCGCTTCGCGCTGCATCCCCAGCTGGAGGTACACCGGCTGCGCTCGGACGCCGAGGTCGAGGCGTTCGTTCAGTCGATCCAGGCGATCGAGTCGATGTCGGGCAGCTCGAACGGCAGCGAGCGCCAGAAGACGCCGCCGTTGGCCGAGACGTAGAGCCGGTTGCGCGCGGCGTAGAGCATCCGGTCGGGGTCGTCGTCGGCGATCGCCACAGCGAAGCCGGGCGGCAACCCGCCGCCCGCTTCCCGCCAGGTAGCCCCGCCGTCGTTCGACAGCATGAGCGGCGGCCTGCGCTCGACGACGGCGACCACGGTCGAGCCGGAGCGCGCCGCCGCGACGACTCGCGGCAACGCCACCTCCGGCCGCTCGGCCGCCGGAACTTCGTTGCCCTCGCCGAGCAGGTCCTCGGCCTCGACATCGACGAGAAAGATGCCCGCCACCGTGCCGACCGCCGCGATCACGGACCGGTCCTTCCTCGTAACAGACTGTTACTAAGTAGGGCCGTTACGAGTGCGCTGGCGCGCCGGGCCGCCGAGATCGGCCTGTGCCCGCCGGCACGGGCGCTCAGGTAGGCGACCGAGAATGCGTCGCCCGCTCCGGTCGGGTCGCCGCGGACCGGCCGGGCCGGCACCCGCACGGCGGCGTCGCGCGTGAGGACGAGCGAACCACCGGCACCGAACGTCACGACCACCTCCGGCACGCCGAGCTCGCGCAGACTTTCGAGCTCGCCGCCGCCGAGAATCACCTGCGCCTCCTCCTCCGAGAGCTTGAGGATCGAGACATGGCGGAGGAGCGCGCGGTCGAAATCGGCGTCGAGCGCGAGCGGGCCGACCTTGCGCACACGGACGAGCCCGTGGCCGTCGAGCAGCACCCGCCGCCGGCGCGCGATCCGCTCCAGCGCCTCGGGCGGGAAGTCGCCACGCAGCAGCGGCGCCACGTGCACCCACTCGACTCGGCGCAGCGCGCGCTCCGGCTCGTCGCCCTCTCTCCACGGCTCTCCGACAGCGTCGACGCGCATCTCCCGGTGCCCCGCGGCGTCGTAGCGGAACGAGAACGACGTCGTCTCGCCGGCCGCCCCGAGCGACACCGGGAGTCCCAGGGCCGCGAGCCGGCGCAGGTAAGAGCGCCGCTCGGGCTCGCCGCACTTCGCGACGACTATCGCCTCCTGCTGCATCGCCCGCAGCGCCCGCGCCGCGTACCAGGGCGGGCCGCCGATGCGTTCGGCGCGACCGTCCACGACGTCACGCGACAGAGGGCCGATCACGGCGAGCGCTCGCACGACCCGCAAGCGTAAGGCCGAGCGACAGGACGAAGGAGAGAGCAAAGCTCGGCAGCGAGCCACCGATCGCGCCTTGGCCGGGATGCGTGTGGTCGACGAGGTGGATCCACCAGCTCGGCCCGACCGGTGCGAGCCACTGGTAGAGGCAGACTCCGGCGAGCCACGCCACGATCTGCGCCGGTCGGACCTCCGGAGCGGCGAAGGGGTCGCGCTCGCCCGCGAGCCACTGCGCGAGCAGGACGCCGAAGAGCGGTACGAAGAACGCGCCCAACAGGTAGAGGAAGCTCTGGTAGTTGACGAGATCGATCACGAACGTTCCGGCCGTCGCGACGGCTGCGACCGCGAGGATGAGCAGCCGCTGCGGCACGCGCGGCACGACGTTCTGTAGCGAGACGGCCGTGGAGTAGATGTTCGCGAACGGCTCCTTCGTCTCGTCGATGCCGAGTGCGACGAGCGCGAGCGCGGCTCCGACGCCGCCCGTGGCGATCGCCGTGACCACGGATGGGGCGTCCGCGAGCCCGCGCGTCAGCAGCAGGATCGCGCCGAGCGCATACAGCCACACGTTCGGGATGAAGTAGCCGACGGAAGCTCCCCAGAACGCGCCGCGGCCGCTGCGCGAGAAGCGCGTGTAGTCCGCGGCGAGCGGGAGCCACGAGACCGGCAGCGCGACCACGAGGTCGACTCCCTGCCAGAAGCTGAGCCCGCCCTGCCCGGGCTGCGACCACAGTGCGCCGAGGTCGGCGTCGTGGAGCGTCCACCACGTCAGGTAGACGAGCGAGGCGAGGACGACCCAGAGCGCGACGCGCTTCACCCACACGCGGACGAACCCGATCGGGCCGAGGAGCGCGAGGATCGTCGCCGCCGCGGCGGCCGCGAGCTTCCAGACCCAGAGCGGCCCGTGCACGAGCGCCTGGGCGGCGGTGGCGATGACGAGCACCTCGAAGATCGTCCAGCCGAGGTTCTGCAGGATGTTGAGCCCGGTGGGGAGGTAGGAGCCCGCGCGGCCGAGCGGGGCGCGCAGCAGGACCATCGCCGGCACGCCCGCCTCCGCGCCGATTGCCGCCGCACCGCCGAGCAGGGCGTTGCCGAAGATCCCGCCGACGAGGATCGCAAGCAGCGCCTCGGGCAGCGAGAGCGCGGGGACGAGGAAGGCGCCGGCGACGAGGACGAGCAGGCTGAGCCCGAGGCTGCTCCACAGCATCCCGTTCTCGAGACCGCCGAGCGTGCGCAGCCGCTCCGGAACCGGCGTGATGCCCCAGGCCGGTGCTCTCTCCGAAATCGCTCCTCCCTTCGCCGGCATGACCCGGATCAGGTTCGACGGGTGTGATCTCAGCCGCGCCCCACGCGGCACCCCGGTGCCGCGAGTGTAAGGACCGCGCGTAAGCAAAGCGCTGTTCTAACGAGCGCTGCAGCCACCGACGAGTGGCGTGATCCGCGTATGGCCATCTTGCGATTCAGTGTCGCGACATACGGAGGATTTCGAGCGTGCGCGAAGCTCGACAACGATCCTCTACATTCTTGGCGAGGACGACGATGAAGAGGAAGAAGAGAACGAGACCGACGGCTGAGGATTGGGCGCGCTGGGCCGAGGGGGACAGCGGCAGCTCGCCGAGCGGATCGCCGTCCTCGATCAGCAGATCGCCGCGGCGAAAGAGAAGCGCGACGCCAGCGACTCCTAGTCGCTCAGGAGGCGCCGCAGCACGTACTGGAGGATGCCGCCGTGGCGGAAGTACTCCCGCTCGCGGGGCGTGTCGAGCCGTAGCCGCGCGCGGAACTCCTTGTCGTCGGCACGCACCGTGACCTCGTCGGCGTCGCCGCCCTCGAGGCCCGTGATCGAGAACTCCTCGCGGCCGGTCAGCCCGAGCGACTCGGCGTTCTCGCCGGGCATGAACTGGAGCGGCGCGATCCCCATCATCAGGAGGTTCGAGCGGTGGATCCGCTCGTACGAGTCCGCGATCGCGGCGCGCACGCCGAGCAGGTTCGGGCCCTTTGCCGCCCAGTCGCGCGACGAGCCGGAGCCGTACTCCTTGCCGGCGATCACGATCGTCGGCACGCCCTCGGCGCGGTAGCGCCCGGCGACCTCGTAGATCGTGCCCTCCTCGCCGTCGGGCAGGTGAACCGTCCACGTTCCCTCGTTGCCGGGGACGAGGAGATTCTTGAGGCGGACGTTCGCGAAGGTGCCGCGCACCATCACCTCGTGGTTGCCGCGGCGGGCGCCGTAGGAGTTGAACTCGCGCCGCTCGACGCCGTGCTCGGTCAGGTACCGACCCGCCGGCGAGTCGGGCCGGATGGCGCCCGCCGGCGAGATGTGGTCGGTCGTGACGGAGTCGCCGACCCAGACGAGGCAGCGCGCGCCCTCGACGTCGGCCACCGGCTCCGGCTCGCGCGGCATCCCGTCGAAGTACGGCGGCAGGCGCACGTACGTCGAACCGTCGTCCCAGGCGTACAGCTCGCCCTCGGGCGTCTCGAGCTTGCGCCAGCGCTCGTCGCCGGTGAAGACGTCGGCGTACGTGGACGAGAACATCTCGCCCTTGACCGACTTGCCGATCACCTGATCGATCTCGTCCCGGCTTGGCCAGAGGTCGCGCAGGAAGACGTCCTCGCCGTCGGAGCCCTGGCCGAGCGGTTCGTTCACGAGGTCGACGTCCATCCGTCCGGCGAGCGCGTAGGCGACGACGAGCGGCGGCGACGCGAGGTAGTTCGCCTTCACCTCGCCGTGGATGCGCGCCTCGAAGTTCCGGTTGCCGGAGAGGACGGCGCAGACCACGAGGTCGCCTTCCGCGACCGCGGCGCTGATCGGCTCGGGCAGCGGCCCGGAGTTCCCGATGCAGGTCGTGCACCCGTAGCCGACGGTGTTGAAGCCGAGCTCGTCGAGGTACGTGTCGAGGCCCGACGCGCGGTAGTACTCGCTCACGACCTTCGAGCCGGGCGCGAGAGAGGACTTGACCCACGGCCGCCGCTCCATCCCGCGCTCGACCGCCTTCTGCGCCAGCAGGCCGGCGGCGATCATCACCGACGGGTTCGACGTGTTCGTGCAGGACGTGATCGCGGCAATCACGACGGAGCCGTGCTCGAGCGCATAATCCTCGCCCTCGACCGCAATCTGCTTCTTCTCGAGCGTCGCGGTAGGCGCGGACGCCGGCTCGTCGCCGTCGGAGACGCCGTCGCCCGTCGGCGGATCGCTCGCGGGGAACGAGTCAGCCATCTCCTTGTCGTACGTCCCGTTCACGAGATCGACGCCGAACGTGCCGAGCGACTCGATGAACGCCTCCTTCGCGTTCGCGAGGGGGACTCGGTCCTGCGGCCGGCGCGGCCCCGCGAGCGACGGCTCGACGTCGTCGAGGTCGAGCTCCACGACCTGCGAGTACTCCGGGTGCTCTGCCGGCTCGTGCCAGAGCAAGTTCTCCTTGCAGTACGCCTCGACGAGGGCGATCCGCTCGGGGCTGCGGCCCGTCAGGCGCAGGTACCCGACCGTCACCTCGTCGACGGGGAAGAAGCCGCACGTCGCGCCGGTCTCGGGGCTCATGTTCCCGAGCGTCGCGCGGTCCGCGAGGGCGAGCGAGCCGACGCCCGGGCCGAAGTACTCCACGAACTTCCCGACCACGCCGGTCTTGCGCAAGATCTCGGTCACCGTCAGCACGAGGTCGGTCGCCGTCGCTCCTTCGCGTAGCGCGCCGGTGAGCCGGAAGCCGACCACCTGCGGCACGAGCATCGAGAGCGCCTCCCCGAGCATCGCGGCCTCGGCCTCGATCCCGCCGACGCCCCAGCCGAGCACCCCGAGCCCGTTGACCATGGTCGTGTGCGAGTCGGTGCCGACGAGCGTGTCGGGGAAGGCGACGCCGTCCCGCACCTCGACGACACGCGCGAGGTACTCGAGGTTGACCTGGTGGACGATGCCCGTGTTCGGCGGTACGACCCGGAAGTTGTCGAAGGCGCCCTGGCCCCAGCGGAGGAACGCATAGCGCTCGTGGTTCCGCTCGAACTCGAGCTCGACGTTGCGCTCGATCGCGAGCCGCGAAGCGAACTCGTCGACCTGCACCGAGTGGTCGATCACGAGCTCGACCGGGATCAGCGGGTTGATCGCCTTCGGATCGCCGCCCTGGACGCGCATCGCGTCGCGCATCGCCGCGAGGTCGACAACGCAGGGGACACCCGTGAAGTCCTGCAGCAGGACGCGCGCCGGGGCGAACGCGATCTCGCGCGACGGCTCCGCGCCGGCGACCCAGTTGGAGACCGCGTCGGCGGCCTCCTCGGAGCCGCCGCGGAGGACGTTCTCGAGCAGGATCCGGAGCGTGTACGGGAGCCGGGCGGCGGCGGCGTCGAGCTTGTGGAACTCGTAACTCTCGTCGCCGACCCGTAGCTGCTCCATCCCTCGATTCAAGCAGACCCCGTGCGCCGATCGCTGGTCGCGCGGCGCCGTAGCTCCTGCTGCAGCTCGTGCGCCGCGGGGCCGAGGCCGAATGCCTTGCCGTCGACCGACGCGACCGGCATCACCTCACGGATCGAGGAGCAGACGAACACCTCGTCGGCTGCAAGCAGCCTGGCGAGCGGGAAGACGCCCTCGATGGTCTCCCGCTCCGCGGCCTCGAGCAGGAGACTGCGCGTCACACCGGCGAGGATCGGCAGGTCGAGCGACGGTGTGAGGAGGGTGTCGCCCTCGCGCCACCAGACGTTCGCGGTCGGGGCCTCGAGCACGGTGCCGTCGCCGGCGACGAGCAGAGCGTCGTCGGCGCCGGCGGCTACCGCGGCGTCCTGCGCGGCCATGTTCTCGGCGTAGCTCGTCGACTTCGCGCTCGCGAGCGCGCCGGTCGACCAGGGGGTCGAGACGAGCCGCAGCCCATGGGCGCGCTGCGACTCGAGCTCCGGATCGAGCAGTCCCGCGGTGACGGCCAGCGTGCGGCCGGTCCAGTAGAGGCGGAGCGCGAGATCCCGCTCGTCGCAGGCGCCGATCGCGAGCTCTGCGAGGCGTGCGCACTCGGCGGGGTCGGGTGGCGCGAGCCCGACGCGCGCAGCTGAGGCGGCGAAACGCGCGAGGTGCCTGTCGAGGAGAAACGGCCGGCCGCCGTAGACGCGCGTCGTCTCGAAGACCGAGCGGCCGCGCAGCAGCGCCTCGTCATCGGCTGCGAAGACCGGCTCTCGCGGATCGACGAGCCCGCGGCCGGCGACCGCTACCGCGCGCACGTCCATCACGCAAGTGCCAGCAACGGTCGGGCCTTGACCCACGACTCCTCGATCTCCGCGTCGGCGACCGAGTCCCAGACGATGCCGCCGCCGACCCACAGGTGGATCTCGCCGTCGACGACCACGAAGGTGCGGATCGTGAGGGCGAGGTCGAGGTCGCCGTTGGCGTAGATGCGGCCGAGCGCGCCCATCGAAGCGCCGCGCCCGACGGGCTCGAGCTCCGCGATCAGCCGAAGCGCGCTGCTCTTCGGGCAGCCGGTCACCGAACCGCCGGGCAGGACGGCCTCGAGTAGCTCCGTCAGCGTCACGTCGGGCCGCAGCTCGCCTTCGACGGTCGCCACGAGGTGAGTGACGCCTGCGAGCTGGCGCTCGGCGAGCAGCTCGGGCCAGCGGACGGTGCCGGGGACGCAGACCCGCGACAGGTCGTTGCGCTCGAGGTCGACGATCATCACGTGCTCGGCGGCGTCCTTGTCCGACTCGATCGGGACGCCCGCGGGCCGCGTCCCCTTGATCGGCGAGGTGCGGACGATCCGGCCACGCTTCTGCAGCAGCAGCTCCGGCGAGGCGGACACGATCGTCCAGCCGTCGCCCTGCAGCGCAGCGCCTTCTAGCGGCCGCAGCGGGGCGAGCGCGGTCGCGAGCGCGAGCGGATCTCCGGCGAAGTCGGCCCAGAGGTGCTGCACGAGGTTCACCTGGTAGACGTCACCCTCGCGGATCGCCGCCCGCACCCTGCCGATCGCGTTCGCGTAGGCGGCGGGGCTCCAGGTCGTGTGCCACTCGCCGGTGCGGAAGGAGCCGGCGGGCGACACCGGCCGGTCGAGCGAGTACGCGACCCTCGGGATCCGGCAGGGCTCCGGCGCCGACGGCGCACAGGCGCCGTAGCCGACGAACACGCGTGCAACGTCGAACTCTTCCCGCTCGAGCGCCGGCTCGAGCTCCTCGAGCGAGGCGAGCTCGACGGTCACGCGCGCCGCGGGCTCTTCACGTAGTCGTAGCCGAAGCGGCCCTTGATGCAGAGGTTGCCGCGGGTCACGTCGTGGTCGTCGGGCGAGCTCACCTTGACGATTCTCTCGTCCTGGACGTGGAGCGTGAGGTTGCAGCCGACGCCGCAGTACGGGCACACGGTGTCGACCTCGGTCTGCTCCTCCTCGCGCCAGTCGCCCGCCTCGCGCAGGTCGAACTCGCTCTTCGCCATCAGCGCGCCCGTCGGACAGACCGCGACGCAGTTGCCGCAGTAGACGCAGGCCGACTCGGGCAGCGGCACGTCGAGCTCGGTCGAGATGTGGGCGCCGAAGCCGCGGCCGGCCACGGTGATCGCAAAGGTGTTCTGGGCGTCGACCCCGCACGCCTCGACGCACTTGTAACAGAGGATGCACTTCGAGTAGTCGCGGACGTAGAGCTCGTTGTCTACCTTCACTGCCTGGGCCACGGTGAGCGAATCGGGCCCGAAGCGGTCGGGCTGCGCCTCGTAGCGCTCGATGTACGCGAGCGCCTCGGGCGCCGTCGAGAGGTCGCACGCCGAGCCGAGCAACTCGAGCACCAGACGCCGGCTCGTGCGCACGCGCTCGGAGTCGGTGAGCACGACCATCCCCTCCTCGACCTTGCGCGAGCAGGCCGGGACGAGCGTCCGGGCCTTCTCGAGCTCGACCACGCAGACGCGGCAGACGTTCACCGGGGTCAGCGTGTCGCCGTAGCAGAGCGTCGGCGTGTCGATGCCCATCTGCTTCGCGGCGTCGAGGATGGTCGAGCCTTCCGCGACGTCCGTCGTCACGCCGTCGATCGTGATCTTCACGCGAGCACTCCGAGGTTGTGGATCGCCGAGTCGACGGCGTTGGCCGCAGTCTGGCCGAGGCCGCAGATCGACGCGTCGCGCATCACCTGCGTCAGGTCGGCGAGCACGTCGAGCTCGTCACCGATCGCCTTGCCGGAGGCGAGCCGGTGCAGCGCCTCCTCCTGACGCACGGTGCCGATGCGGCAGGGGACGCACTGGCCGCACGACTCGTCGCGGAAGAACTCGGCGATGCGCAGCACCGCGTCGACGAGGTCGGCCCGCTCGCCGTACACGATCACGACGCCCGAGCCGAGCGTGGCGCCCGCATCGCGAGCGCCCTCGAAGGAGAGCGGCAGGTCGAGCTGGTCGGGCCGCAGGAACGAGCCGGCCGCACCGCCGAGCAGGACGGCCTTCGGCGGCTCGCTGCCTGCGAGCTCGAGCAGCTCGGTCAGCGTCGTCCCGAGCTCGAGCTCGTACAGGCCGGGCCGCGCGACGTGGCCCGAGACGCAGAAGAGGCGGGTGTCGCGCGGGTCGTCCTCGAGCAGGATGTGCGGGACGTTGAGGAGGGTCTCGACGTTGTTCACCACCGTCGGCTTCCCGTACAGGCCGACCTCGACCGGGAACGGCGGCTTGTTGCGCGGCTCGCCGCGGTAGCCCTCGATCGACTGGAAGAGCGCCGTCTCCTCGCCGCACACGTACGCGCCGGCACCGATGCGCAGCTCGATCTCCACGCCCACGTCAGACCTGTCGATCGCGTTCTGCAGCCGCTCGTGCGCGAGCGGGTACTCCGCGCGCACGTAGATGAACGCCTTCTCGCAGCCCGTCGCGAAGGCGGCGACGGCCATCGCCTCGATCAGCCCGAACGGGTCCTGCTCCATCAGCACGCGGTCCTTGAACGTCCCCGGCTCCGACTCGTCGGCGTTGCAGACGAGGTAGTGCGGCTGCGCAGGCTGGCTCGCGACCGCCTCCCACTTCGTGCCGGTCGGGAAGGCGGCCCCGCCGCGGCCGAGGAGCGGGGACGCCTTCACGAGCTCGATCACGCGCTCGGGGCCGAGCTCGCGCGCGCGCTCCAGGGCGCGCAGCTCCTGAGGCGACTCCGGGTCGACGCCCTCGGCGATGCGCCGCAGCAGCTTCAGGCCCGAGGTCTGCGGCAGCGGCGGCGACGTGGGAGGGATCTGCTCCTCCCGCGGGCTCGATCCCGCGATCGTGCGCATCGACGCCGGAGCCCGCTCGCACAGGCCGAGGCACGGCGACGGCACCGCGCCCTCGGGAACCTCGGCCCCGGCAAGCCGGCAAGAGAGGTCGGTGCAGACGTGGAGTACCTCCGGCGCACGTTCCTCGAGCGAGAGCAGCGCGTAGAAGGTCGCCACGCCGTAGGCGTCGGCCGGGGGAACGTCGAGGCGGCGCGAGGTGTAGCCCAGCGCGCCGGGAGTGACCCAGCCGACGCGCCGCTGCGCGGCCCGCAGCGCCGGCAGGAGAAGGTGGCGCCGGTGCCGGTCGCGCCGCGCGACCCGGTTTCCGTTCGAGGCCTCCACACCGACGACGGCGTCGACCGCCTCGCGCTCGGCGTCGGTGGGCTCCGCGTCGAGCAGTTTCAGATCCAACTAGACCGCCTCCAGCCTGACCGCGGTCGCCTTGAACTCCGCGGTGCCGGACTTCGGGTCGGTCGCGTCGATCGTGAGCACGTTCGTCGCGACCTCGTCCGGGAAGTGGAGGTTCATGAACGCGAGCCCCGGCCGCAGCGTCGCGTCGTAGCGCGCCGGCGCCTCGACCGAGCCGCGCCGCGAGACGACCCGCACCCGGGCGCCGTCGGCGACGCCGTAGCGCTCGCCGTCCTCGGGCGCCAGCAGGATCGCCTCGCCGCCGACGTGCAGGGGCGACGAGAAGCGGTTCGACTGGACGCCCGTGTTGAAGGACTCCAGCCGCCGCCCGGTCGTCAGGCGCAGGGGGAACTCGTCGTCGAGCGCGTCGACCGGCGGGGCGTACTCGACGGGCTGGAACGGCGCGCGCTCCTCGACCACTTCGTCCCAGAGCCGGTCGTGGATGAACAGCGACCCCGGATGCTCCTCGTCCCAGCACGGCCACTGGATCCCGCCGAGTTCGTCGAGCCGCCGGTAGCTCATGCCCGCATGCATCGGCGAGAGCGCCCGAAGCTCGTCCCATACGTCCTCGGCCCGCGCTGAGCCGAGGTCGTGGCCGAGGCGGCGGGCGAGTTCGTAGACGATCTCGATGTCGTCGCGGGCCTCGCCCGGCGGGTCGTATGCCTTGCGCACGAGCTGGACGCGCCGCTCGCTCGAGGTGACGGTTCCGTCGGCCTCGCCGAGCGTCGCCGCCGCCGGCAGCACGACGTCGGCGAATTCTGCGGTCGGCGTGAGGAAGAGATCCTGGACGACCAGATGCTCGAGGCCCTCGAGCAAGCGCTGGGCGCGCTGCTGGTCCGCCTCTCCCTGAGCGGGGTTCTCGCCCACGACATAGAGCGCGCGCAACTCTCCGTGCTCCATCGCCTCGAACATCCCGGTGAGGTGAAGGCCCGGCTGCGGCGGGATCGTCGTACTCCAGGCGGCATCGAACTTCGCCCGGATCCCGTCGTCGAGGATCTCCTGGAAGCCGGGCAGCTTGTTGGGGATCGCGCCCATGTCGCCCCCGCCCTGGACGTTGTTCTGCCCGCGCAGCGGCTGCAGGCCGGAGCCCCACTTGCCGACCTTGCCGGTCAGCAGCGCGAGGTTGATCAGCGCGTAGACGTTGTCGACGGCGTTGTGGTGCTCCGTGATCCCGAGCGTCCAGCAGAGCTGCGCGTTCTCGGCCCGGCCGTACGCATGCGCGAGGTCGCGGATCGCCTCCGCCGGAACGCCTGTCACGCGCTCGGCTTCTTCGAGCGTCCACGGCTCTACCGACTCCCGGTACGCCTCGAAATCAGTCGTCGCACGCTCGATGAACACCTGGTCGGCGAGACCGGCCTCGATGATCTCGCGGCCGACGGCGTTCGCCAGCGGGATGTCGGTGCCGACGTCGAGCCCGAGCCAGAGGTCGGCCCACTGCGCCGTCGGTGTGCGGCGCGGGTCGACGACCATTAGCTGAGCGCCGCCGTTCACGGCCTTGAGCACATGGTGGAAGAAGATCGGATGCGCTTCGCGTGCGTTCGAGCCCCAGAGGAGGATCAGGTCCGCGCTTCGCGTCTCCTCGTAGGAGCTCGTCCCGCCGCCCGCACCGAACACCGTCGCCAGACCGACGACGCTAGGGGCGTGTCAGGTTCGGTTGCAGCTGTCGACGTTGTTCGTGCCGAGGACGACCCGGGCGAACTTCTGCGTCGCGAAGTTCAGCTCGTTCGTCGCCTTGGAGCAGCTGAAGACACCGGTCAGCGCGCCCTCGTCGAGCGCGCTGCGAAAGCCGGCCGCGGCACGGTCCAGCGCCTCGTCCCAGCTCGCAGCTCGCAGCTCTCCATCGTCTCGCACGAGCGGCGTCGTCAGCCTCTCGTATTTCGTTGCCACTCGTCGAAATCTAGACCTAGAAGAGCCCGACCGTCGTGCCGTCGTCGTCGATGTCGACGGCGTGGGCAGCGGGCGTGCGCCCGTAGCCCGGCATCGTCTGCATGTCGCCGCAGAGCGCGACGAGCCAGCCCGCGCCGGTGTAGGGACGCAGGTCGCGCACGGTGACGGTGAAGCCGATGGGCGCGTTGGTGAGCGTCGGGTCGTGCGAGAGCGAGAGGTGGGTCTTCGCCATGCAGATCGGCAACCCGTCGAAGCCCGCGCGCTCGAGCTCGGCGATCCGCTCGCGCGCCGCCGGTTGCAGGAGGATCCCGTCGGCGCCGTAGATCCTGGTGGCGATCGCCTCGATCTTCCGCTCGATCGTGTTCTCGAGCGCGTAGATCGGCGCGAAGCTCGAGGGCTGCGCGGTGGCCGCGACGACCGCCTCGGCCAGCGCAGTCGCACCCTCGCCGCCCCGGGCCACGGCGTCGTTCGCCTCCGCCGCGAACGCGCCGTTGGCGAGGGCGATGCGCCGGACCTGCTCGATCTCCTCGTCGCTGTCGGCTGGAAAGCGATTGACGGCCACCACCGCATTGAGGCCGAACTCGCGGACGATGCCGAGATGGCGGACGAGGTTGGCCGAGCCGGCCTCGATCGCGGCCGCGCCTCCCTCCGGATCGCCGCCGTGGTGCTTGAGCGCCTTCACCGTAGCCACGAGCACGACGGCGTTCGGCGTCAGCCCGCCCACGCGGCAGACGATGTCGAAGAACTTCTCCATCCCCATGTCCGAGCCGAAGCCCGACTCGGTCACGACGATGTCGCCGAGCTTGAGCGCCACGCGGTCGGCGACGAGCGAGTTGTTCCCGTGCGCGATGTTCGCGAAGGGACCGCAGTGCACGAACACCGGCTGGCCCTCCAGCGTCTGGACGAGGTTGGGCTTGATCGTCTCCTTCAGCAGCACCGTCATCGCGCCGGCCGCCTTCAGCTGCTCGGCGGTCACGGGCTCACCGTCGCGGGTGGCGCCGACGGTGATGCGGCCGAGGCGTGCGCGCAGGTCGTGGAGGTCGCGCGCGACGGCGACGATCGCCATCACCTCCGATGCGGCGGTGATGTCGTAGCCGGTCTGGCGTGGATAGCCGTTCGCGCGCCCACCGAGGCCGACCGTGATGTCGCGCAGGGCTCGGTCGTTGATGTCGACGCACCGCCGCCAGGAGATCGAGAGCGGGTCGATGCCCAACTCGTTCCCGTGCAGCAGATGTGCCTCGAGCATCGCCGCGAGGAGGTTGTTCGCGGCACCGATCGCGTGGATGTCGCCGGTGAAGTGGAGGTTGAGATCCTCCATCGGCACGACCTGCGCGTACCCGGCGCCGGCGGCCCCGCCCTTGATCCCGAACACCGGCCCGAGCGACGCCTCGCGCAGGCAGAGCACGGGCTTGCGGCCGATCGCGCCGAGGCCCTGCGTGAGCGAGACGGCCGTCGTCGTCTTTCCCTCGCCGAACTTCGTCGGCGTGATCGCGGTGACGCAGACGAGCTTCGCGTCGGGACGCGAGGCAAGCCGCTCGAGCACCGAGAGGGAGACCTTCGCCTTGTACTGCCCGTATGGGTCGAGCTCGCCCGGCTCGAGCCCAGCCGCTGCTGCGATCTCGGTGATCGGCCGAAGCCGGGCTTCCTGCGCGATCTCGAGTGAAGAGGGTGTCCCCGTCGCCACGCGTCTGCTTTCTACACTCCACGACCGTGCTGCGGGAGTTGACCGTCGAGGAGTTGCTGGTCGAGATCGGCGAGCGGACCCCCGCACCGGCGAGCGGGGCGGCCACTGCGTTGACCGCCGCCCTCGCGGCCGCTCTCGCCGAGCTCGCGGCCCGCTATGCCGGCAACGAGGACGACGCGGCACACGCTCACGCGCTTGCTGCCGAGCTCGTCCGACTCGGGGACGCCGACGCGGCTGCCTACAGCGCCTTCATGGCGAACCGGAACGAGGAGACCCGCGCAGAGACCGTGCGCGTCCCCGAGGAGATCGCCCGGCTCGCCGACGAGGCGGCCGCGATCGCGCTGCGCGCGACCGACAAGGTCAGCCCAGGCGTGGCCGGAGACGCCCGCGCCTCCGCCGAGCTCGCTCGGGCCGCCGCAGGGGTCGCCCGGGGTCTGGCGGAGCTCAATCGCGCGGGATCTTGAGCTCGCGCCCGACGTAGAAGCCGGAGACCTCCTCGACTACGTACGGAGCCATCGCCCGCCGCCGTTCCGACTCCACGTCCGAGAGCCGGTAGCGGTCGCGCGACTCGATCGAGTCCCAGACCGAAACCCCGACGACCTCGTTCCCGTCGGGCGAGACGAGCTCGTACGCCCGCAGCATTCCCTCGGGGAACTCACGCGGCCGCCAGGAGCGGCTGAACTCCGCGCGGGATCCGGGCTTGAGCTTTCGGCTCGTCATCCAGACGTATGCGCCGTCCAGCTCCATACCGCCCACAGTCTCGCAGACGCAGAAACGAAACCTGCTTCGGCCGAGCCGAAGCGAAGCCTCGCGAACTGGCGCTACCTTTGGGCAGGTGAGGCGGGAGGAGATCCACCCCGGCACAGCCGGAATGGTCGAGGCGATTCCCGAGGAGGCCGACGAGCTCTGGACCGAGGACGGCCAAGAGCACGTCGGCTGGTACTGCGTCAGCACGGATCCGTTTCCCTGTCCTGCCCCCGGGTGCGTCTTCGTCGCGACGTTCATGACTGCCGCCCACCTCGTGCTCGTGTGGGAGGAGCAGGACGACCCGAACCTCCTCCGCCACGCGCAACGCGCGAAAGAGGTCGGTCGCAATCCGCACATCGTCTCGTACGAGGCCGATTTCGGCCCGAGCGCGTCGTACTACGCATGGGAGGCAGCGGGCCGGCCCGTCCACGGCGTCCGCGGCAAGTAGGGAGCGATGGATCTCAGCCGCTTCGGATCGGCACCGCCATGGTCGCTCGGCGTCGAGGAGGAATTGATGCTCGTCGACTCCGAGACGCTCGAGCCCGCGCGGGACGGGTACTCGCGGGTGTTCAACGAGGCCGGGGAACGGATCAAGCCCGAGCTGTTCGAGTCGTTCGTCGAGACCACGACGACCGTCGTCGAGACGCCGGAGGAGGCGGCGTCTCAGCTGCGCGCGCTGCGGCTCGAGGTAGCCGAGCGGGCGGCGGCGCACGGCCTCGTCGTGCTCGCGACGGGCTCGCATCCGACCGCCCACGGGCGGGTTCCGCTCGTGCCCTTCGAGCGCTACCAGCGTCTGAAGGCGCAGCTCGGGCCGCGGCTCTACCGGCAGCAGGTCTGCGGGCTCCACGTGCACGTGGCCGTCCCGGATCCGGACACGTGCCTGCGGGCCTTCGAAGGTGTCGTCCGGCAACTGCCGGGCCTGCTCGCAGCCTCCGCGAACTCGCCGTTCTGGGAGGGCGCCGAGAGCGGCCGGCGCTCGGTCCGCTCCAAGATCCTGCTCGAGATGCCGACCGGTGGGCCTCCCCCGGTTCTGCGGAGCTGGGACGACTGGCAGGCCGCAACCCGTGGCGACAGCAAGCGCCGCCACTGGGATGCCTGGCCGCGGCCGGAGTACGGAACGCTGGAGGTGCGCCTCCTCGACCAGCCGACCTCGTTGCAGCGTGCGGCCGAGCTGGCCGCCGAGGTGCAGCGGCTCGTCCGGGAGGCCGCGGAGTCGGATGCGACGCCGTTCGACCGCGCCGAGTACGCGGCGCGCCGCGAGTCCGCCGGGCGCGAAGGTGGCGGACCGGAGGCCGAGCGCCAGCTCGAGCTGGGTCCTGCGGCTGCCGTCCGAGAGATCGCCGTCCGGACGCTAGGCTGACCGCGATGGCGACCCAGACCGAGACGATCCAGGTCGGCGGCGTTCGCTGCGAGCGGTGCGTGATGCGGCTCGCGCACGCGCTCGAGGGCCACGACGGCCTCGAGGGCGCGAACGCGAACCTGATGGGCCAGGTCTCGCTCGCCTGGAACGACGAGCAGACGAGCCGCGAGGCCATCGTCGAGCGGCTCGCCAAGGCCGGCTTCCCCGAGCTCGCAGCCGTCTAGCCAGGAATAGGAGCGTCCCCCCGGCCGTTCGGGAGGGAGTGGCGCACGCTGGTACGGTGGAACGCATGGACGCGGAGCCGGAGGAGGCACAGCGGCTCGCGACCGAGGCGCGCGACCGCGTCCGGTTCGAGGAGGACGCGCTCGCGCTCTCCGATCAGGTCTACCGCGTCGCGCGGCACCTCGCGAGCTCGCGCGAGGACGCCGACGAGCTGATGCAGGAGACGTACGCGCGAGCATTCCGCAGCTGGCGCTCGTTCACACCCGGCACGAACATGCGCGCCTGGCTCCTACGGATCCTGACCAACCTCAACATCGACCGCGGGCGGCGGCAGCAGCGGGCTCCGCAGATGCAGCCGCTCGAGGCGAACGACTACTTCCTCTACGACCGGCTCGCGGAGAACGGGGACGGTATCTCCGACGAGGAGCAGGTCGTGGAGCGTTTGTCGCAGGACGACATCGTGACGGCGCTCTCTGCAGTGCCGCACGACTTTCGCGACGTGATCGTGCTCGTAGATCTCGGCGATTTCAGCTACGCGGACGCGGCCCAGATTCTCGACATCCCGGTCGGCACGGTGATGTCGAGGCTCCACCGGGGACGCCGCATCCTGAAGCGGGAGCTTGCCGAGTCCGCCCTGGAGGAGGCGACATGATGGACCCCTGCGCGCACTGCGAGGAGATGATGCAGCCGTACCTCGACCATGTCCTCACCGAGGAGGAGAAGGATCAGGCGGAGGCACATCTCTCCGAGTGCGTGGACTGCCAAAGGCGCTACAAGTTCGAGGAGAGCCTGCGGATCTACGTGCGCAAGGCGGTAACGGAAGAGATGCCGGCAGAGCTCCGCGAGAAGCTGGCCGCTCTCAGGATCCCGCTGGAGTAGCGGAGTCGACGTCTCCTGGCGGCCGCAGGTCGTCGCAGGCGACCAGGCGTGCCGGGAGCGACTTCGCGCCCTCGTCGGGGACGCCGTCCCACGACACCCGTGCGAGCAGGACCGGATGGAGGCGTACGCCGCCGTAGCTCGCGGCCACCGCGTCGCCGCCGTTCGCGCGCCAGTCGTCGACGACGCGGTCGACCGCGCGTGGGTCGAGATCGGGCCCGTCGGCGAGTACGACGACCGCGGCCTCCACTTCTTGTGGCAGCGTCGCAAGACCGCAGCGGAGCGAGGCGCCGGGCCCGCGCTCCCAGTCGGCGCACGGGACGCTCTCGACGGGGAGTGCGTGAGCCCCGCTCACGACGACGATCCCGGTCACAGAGCTCTCCCGCAGCGCCGCGAGCACCTGCGGCAGCAGCTCGACCTGCTTCGGCGGCTCCGTCCCGTATCGGGACGAGGCCCCAGCGGCGAGCACGACGGCGTAAACGGACATGTCTCGGTATCAGATACCAAGACACGTCCCAACTGGACATCAACCGGCTTCGTTGCGCGGAAATGTCCCAACGGACGGGCTTGCGCGAGACAGGTCTCGGTATCAGTTACCGGGACGGGTCCGAGCTGAAGGTGGCTAGCCGAGAGCGGTGAGCGCGCGGCGGACCAGTGCGCGGGCGAGCGGCACCTTCCACTCGGTCCGCGGTAGCGGCGTCGCCGCGTCGAGATCGTCGACGCTCTCGATCCGCCAGGGAATCGGGGCCACGCCGGCGAGAGCGATCCGAGTGGAGCCATCAGCGTGTCGCGCGGCCGCGACCCCGACCTGCGGGAACGACCAGCGCTTGCGGTCCATCGCCTTGAGGTAGGCGCTCGCCTCCACGGCCGGAAGCTCGACCTCGAGCAGGAGCTCGCCGTCCTCGAGCGTCGTCGTGCTCCGGTCGCCCTCGTCCGGGAGCCGGTACAGGTCCTCGACCGCGAGCTCGCGCCGGCTGGTCCGCAACCGCGCGCCGAGCGCGACGAGCGCGGCCGCCACGTCCGAGGGATGCGCCGACGCGCAGAAGTCGTTCGCGAAGATCGCGTGCTCGCGATGCTCGCCGTCGCGGGCGTGACAGCGATCGCCGCCGTGCAGGCGGCACGGATAGTCGAGCCGCCAGTACCAGCACCGCGTCGACTGGAGGAGGTTGCCGCCGAGCGAGCTCATGTTGCGCAGTTGCGGCGAGGCCGCGAGCCGGCACGCCTCGCGGAGCGCTTCCGGGATCGCAGGCTCGACCTCGAGCTCTGCGAGCGTCGTCCCGGCGCCGATCGTCCGGTCGTCGATGCCGCGCGGCACGACGCCGCGCACGTCGACGAGCCGCTCCGCCTCGAGCAGCCCTTCCCGCAGCAGCGGCACGACCTCCGTCCCTCCCGCAAGTAACACAGTGTTACTTGGGATCTCGGAGACGCTAGACGGCCGCAGGAGCTCCACGCTTCTCCTTCTCCCGCTCCCGCTGCTCGGCCTCGCGCAGCGCGCGCAGCATCTCCTCGCGGGAGATCGGCAGCTCGTGGACGTCGGCGCCCGTCGCGTCGCGGATCGCGTTCGCGATCGCGGCGGCGATCGGGACGATCGGCGGCTCGCCGAGACCCTTCGAACCGAGATTCGTCAGGTGCTCGTCTGGCCGATCGACGAACTCGCACACGATCTCCGGCACGTCCGCGATGGTCGGCATGCGGTACGCGTCGAGCGACGTGGTGAGGACGCGGCCCGTCTCGGGATCGAGCAGCCGCTCCTCCGAGAGGGTGTGGCCGATTCCCTGGATGATCCCGCCCTCGACCTGGCTCGAGGCGCCGAGCGGGTTGACGATGCGGCCGACGTCGTGGATCGCCGCGACGCGCTCCACGAGCACCTCGCCGGTCTCGACGTCGACCGCGACCTCGACTACGTGGACGCCGAAGGTGAGGACGCTCATCCCGGTCGGGTTCGGGCCGCGTGCGCCCTTGCCGAGGATCTGGGACTCCTCGAGCACCGCGACGATCTCGTGCAGCGGAGTGTCCTTGGGCAGGCCTCGCTGCTCGGCGATGTCCTCCACCTGCTCTCGCGCGTCGGCCGCGGCCGCCCGCACTGCAGGCCCCATCGAGGGCAGAGTCGAGGAGCCGGCCGAGATCGAGGCATACGGCCCACGCGCCGAGTCGCCGAGGACGACGTCGACGTGGTCGAGCGCGATGCCGAGCTCCTCCGCCGCGATCTGCGCCATCGCGGTCCGCGTCCCGGTGCCGATGTCCTGCATCGCCGTGATCACGGTCGCGCGGCCGTCGGAGCCGAGCCGCACCCACGCGTAGGACGGAGGGCCGCCGCCTCCGTACCAGATCTGGCTCGCCATGCCGACGCCGCGCTTCCAGGCCACGTCGGACCGTCCGCGCACCTCGTGCCGCCGCTCCCAGTGCGGCTCGGCGCGGCGGTAGCAGTCCTCGAGGTTCTTGGACGAGAACGGCGTGCCGTCGTTCGTGCTCGCGTAATTGCGGCGCCGGATCTCGAGCGGATCGACGTCGAGCTTGGCAGCGAGCTCGTCGACCAGGCACTCGAGCCCGAACGTCCCCTCGACGAAGCCGGGCGCACGGAACGCCTTCATCGGCGGCGTGTTGAGCTGCGCGCCGTACGTGACGGTGCGGACGTTCTCGCAGTCGTAGAGCATCCGCATCGGTCCCTCGGTCGACGCGGTCCAGCCGGACCAGCCGACGGAGTTCGTGAACTCGCCGTCGAACGCCACGATCGTCCCGTCGCTGCGGGCGCCGGCGCGAAGGCGCTGGACGGTGGCGTTGCGATTGCCCGCCGAAGTGTGCTCCTCGCGCCGCGTGAGGGCACAGCGCACCGGCCGCCCCGTCCGCTTCGCGAGCTCCGCCGCGACGTACGTGTACTCGTCGGGACCGTTCTTCGAGCCGAAGCCGCCGCCCATGTACTCGCAGACGACGCGCACCTTGTCCTCGGGCAGGCCGAGGGTGTCGGCGACCGCCTGGCGGATGCCCCAGATGTACTGCGTCGAGATGTAGATGTGAAGCGTGTCGCCCTGCCATTCGCAGAGGGCCTGGTGGGTCTCGAGCGAGTTGTGGAGGACGGTCTGCGTGCGGTAGGTCGCTTCGACGACGACGTCCGCCTCGGCGAACGCCTTCTCGACGTTGCCGCGCTCGTAGGTGCGCGGCTCGGCCGTGAGGAGCTTGCGCCCGACGGCGTCGTCCGGATCGAGCACGACCTCGAGCTCCTCCCACTCGACGTCGATCGCCTCGATCGCGGCGCGCGCCTGGGCGAAGGTGTCGGCCGCGACGGCGGCGATCGCCGCCCCCGAGAATCCCGCCTCCTCCTCGAGCCCGTGCGCCTCGCCCGGGCCGATCGCTGCGCGAACCCCCGGCAGCGCCAGGGCCGGCGCGAGGTCGATCCGCCGCACCTTCGCGTGTGCGTGCGGTGAGCGGAGAACGGCTGCGTGGAGCATCCCCGGCAGCTTGAGGTCGGCCGTGTAGCGCGCCTCGCCGCGCACGCGCTCGTGGCCGTCCTTGCGAGGCGCGGGCTTCCCGACCACCTCGAGCGGCCCCTCGGGCCACTGCTCGAGCGGATCCTCCTCGACGACGATCCACACCTCCTCGAAGCGGCCCTCGACCTCTTTTTCGGTGCGGATCAGTCTTGCCACGAGAGAATCGCCTCCTCGATCTTGGGATACGTCCCGCAGCGACAGATGTTCCCCGCCATCGCGTGCCGGATCTCCTCGCGCGTCGGCTGCGGATTCGCCGCCACGAGAGCCGCCGCCGAGACGACCTGCCCCGGCGTGCAGTAACCGCACTGGACGGCGTCGGCGCGGACGAAGGCGTCGACGAGCGGGTGCTCGCGCAGGCCCTCGATCGTGGTCACCTCGCCCTCGACGGTGTGTGCGAGCGTGATGCAGGAGAGCCGCGGCACGCCGTCGACCTGGACGGTGCAGGCGCCGCAATGCCCCTCGTTGCATGCGATCTTCGTCCCGGTCAGCCCGAGCTCCTCGCGGAGGACATGCGCGAGGCTCGTCCCTACCGGCGCGTCGAGGACGTGCTCGCCCCCGTTGACGGTCAGCCGCAGCTCGCTCATGTCGAGGTCACCGCCACGGTGTCCGCAATCTGAATCAGCCGGACGGCGGTCCGGGCCACGAGGCGGCGCTCGCTGTCGTCCTCGGCCTCGGGCAGCGTCCGCCACAGGTCGCGCGCCGCTTCGAGCAGTTCGCGGATCTGCCCGAGCTCCTCGCGGTGGGTGCCGTTCGGCTCCTCGGTCGCATTGAGCGCGAGGCCGAGTGCGCCGAAGGCATCCGGTTGCCGGACGAAGAGGAGCGGCATCGCCATCGAGACGTACTGGTGGATGCGCGCCTGCGCGAGCGGCTGCTCGAGGATCTCGGAGCCTTGCGGTTGCGACGGCTCGAGCGGCTCGTCGCCGCCCGCGATCCGGTTCGCGTTGCCCGCGAACATGTCTCGCAGCTGCCGGTCCTCGAAGCCCGCGATCCGGGCCACGCGAGACGAGAGGAGGAGCGAGCCGGGCTGCCCACCGTACGGGGAGTCCGAGGCGTAGACGATCTGCTCCGGCGGCACGAGCCGCAGCAGCCCGAGCAGGTCGATCGCGCTCCAGACAGAGCTGTCGAAGAAGACGCCGCGCTTGCCCGAGAAGCGGTACGCGAGGTTCGCCAGGTCGGCGATGCCGGCGTGGGCGAGGATCAGCTGCGCGCCGGGGTGCGCGTCGACGAGGCGCTCGAGACCCTCTGCGATGGGCGGCAGCCCGCGGCCCGCATGGATGAGGATCGGGACGCCGCGCTCAGCGGCGAGCTCGAACACGGGCGCGAGCCGCTCGTCGTTGAGCAGAAACTTCTGGGCGCGCGGATGGAGCTTGATCCCGCGCGCGCCGAGATCGAGGCAGCGGCGCGCCTCCTCGATCGGCCCCTCGTCGAGCGCGAGCCGCACGAACGGGATGAGGCGGCCGTCCGAGCGGGCCGCGAACTCGAGCGTCCGGTCGTTACCGGCCTGGAAGCCGGGATGGCGATCGGGTTCGTCGAGGCAGAACATGAAGGCCCGCGAGACGCCGTAGCTGTCCATCGAGCTGATCAGCTCGTCGTAGCGCCCGACCATGCCGTCGATGTCCGTGCCGAGGTGGGTGTGGGCGTCGAAGATCTCGAGGTCCGCGGGGAGATCGGCGCGCAGCCGCTCGTGCCACTCGGCGGTGACCTGCCGTGCCCGCTCCAGTGGTTCCACTCCTCGAATCTACCGAGAGGAGTGCCGACTCCGTGTCAACTCCGCAAAGGACACTGTCGGCGGGACGCGGCGAGCGGTAGCAAGGGGGCCGTCCACTTCTTCCGGATCGGAGGCTCCATGAAGCGCATCCACCTGCTCGTCCTGCTCTCGGTACTCGCCTTGCCGCTCGGCGCCGCGTCGGCACGCGGCAGCGGCTCGGGCAGCCTCGTCGTGGGCGAGCTCTACGCGGCCGGCGGCAACAGCGGCGCCATCTACGCGAACGACTACGTCGAGCTGTTCAACCGCGGGGAGAGCCCCGTAGCCGTCGACGGCTGGACGCTCCAGTACGCATCATCGACCAGTACGAGCTGGCAGGCGACCGGCCTGAGCGGCTCGATCCCGGCGGGCGGCCGCTACCTCGTCCAGCTCGCCTCCGGCGGAGCGAACGGCGCGGCGCTGCCTACGGCCGACGCCACGGGCACCTCGAACCTCGCGGTCAGCGGCGGCAAGGTCGCAGTCGTCGACGATGCGACTGCGCTGTCCTGCGGCGACTCGGCGGGTAGCTGCGCCACGGCCTCCGACGTGCAGGACCTCGTCGGGTACGGCGGCGCCGCCGACTACGAGGGGAGCGGTGCGGCGCCCGCGCCGAGCGCGACCAAGGCGCTGGCGCGCGCGGAGGGCGGCTGCACGGACACCGACGACAACGCGGCCGACCTCGCGACCGCGACACCGGATCCACAGAACTCGGCGGCGGCGGCAACTACCTGCTCGGTCACGCCTCCTCCGAACGGCACGAGCGGGTCGGCCGGCGTCGACGTCGACATCCAGCCTGTGCTCTCGCTCGCTCTCGACCACCCGACCCTGAGCTTCCCGGCCGCAGTCCCGGGGACGATTCCGGATCCGCTCCCTGAGCACGTCACCGTGACGAGCAACGATCCCAGCGGCTACACGCTCAGCGTCCACCGGACGGCCTTCACGCCGCATGACCTGCCGCTCGGCATCGGCGTCGGAAGCGGGAGCCTCGCGGCGGTGCCGATCGCACCGGCGGCGGACCTCTCCCTCGCCACCGCGAGCGGTCCGAGCGCGGACGGAGGCGACCTCGTGGCGACGAGCGTCGGGTTCGTCTCGCCGCTGCCGGAGGTGCCGGCAGGTCACTACACGGCGACGCTCACCTTCACGGTGATCGGCAAGTGAGACGCGCGCTCGCAGCGCTCGTCCTCGCAGCGGCTGCGGCATCCATCCCGGGTGCCGCGGCCGGCCGGGGCATCGGGCTCAGCGCAAGCCCGCTCCGCCTGACGATGCGCGGCAAGTCCGCTTCCGTGATCACCGTGCGCAACCCGAGCCGCCGGACCTTGCGGGTGGACGTCTCGCGCGCAGGATTCACGCGCTCCCTGCGGGGCAAGCCGCGAGTACGGCCCGCCCGCGCCGCCGCGACCTGGCTTCGCGTGCACCCGCTGCGGTTCCGGCTCGCGCCCGGCGCGAAGAGGACTCTCCATGTCGCCGCGGTGCCTTCGCGGCGCGCCGCTCCCGGAGATCACCCGGCGCTCGTGCTCCTGACGACGCGGCCGGTCGGCGTGAAGCACGTGCGGGTGCGGCTTCGGGTGGGCGTCGTCGTCGACCTCCGGGTTCGAGGCCGGATCCTGCGGCGCCTCGATGCGCGGGCGCTCACGGTTCGGCGCTTCGGAACGCTTCGCCTGCTCGAGCTGCGCCTCGTCAATCGCGGCAACGTGACCGAGCGGCTGCCCGGCGACGGGCTTCGCCTCTCCCTCGTCAGCGGCGGCCGGAGGTTCGCGACGCTGCGCCCACGGAGCCGCGAGCTTCTTCCGCACAGCGCCGGCATCGCCGTCTTCGCCTACCGCGGACCGGGCCCGAGGGGCGGTGGTGGCGAAGGTCGAGCTGAGGCCGCCCGTGCGGGGAGCACGGCGCTCATTCCGCGTGCGGCTCTGACCGATAGACGTCTCGTGGACAGACGCGTCGTCTGGCTCTTCGTCGGCTTCGGGATGGTCGTGGGCGGGTTCGTGCCTGCGCTCTGGGGCGGCAGCTCGCTCGGATTCGCCTCGCTCGTCTCCGGGACGCTCGGCGGCGTCGCCGGGCTGTGGCTCGCGGCGAAGCTGACCTAGGCGAGGATCCGGCGGAGGAACTCCGCCTCCGGCACGGCTCCGGCCCATGCTTTTCGCCGGGCGCCGACGGCTTTGCCGGCGGCGCTTCCAGCAGGGCGCGGCTCACCGTCGACGACGATTCGTGGCACCGTCCAGACGCCCAGCTCCTGCGAGAGCTGCGGGAACTCGTTCGCCTCAATCGCAGCCGACGTCACCCGCTCCGAGGCGAGGGCACAACGGAACGCCAGCAGCACGGCCGGCGGGCAATGTGGTCAGGTCGGCGTGACGAAGACGTCGAGCGCAACGTCGCGGTCGAGCTCCTCGAGCGCCGCGAGCGAGTCGGCGCTCAGGGTCGGCCGCTCACGCCCCGCCTCGACGATCCCGCCGACGAGCGAACCGAGCTCGTAGCCCCACGGCAGCCCGTCGTAGCGAACGCCGGCGTCGCGTCCTTCGGGGCGGATCGAGACGGCGGGGAACCGCGGGAAGCCCTCCGGCTTCTCCTCCACCCGGCAGGTCACGTCGTCGCCGAGCTCCGCGAGCCCTTCGCACAGTCGCACCATCTCCGCCCCGAAGTCGAGGTCGCCGGAGCCGGGCCTCGGCGTCTCTTCAGGCCCGAGCGCGACGAAGAGCTCGACCGGCCGCGCGAGCTCGCCGAACCACTCGCGCACCTTCGTCTCCTCCTCGGTCCGCAGGATGGGCATACGGCCGAGCCTAACCTCGTTGGACACCGCTATGGATCGGCGCCGCCTCGGCCCGAGCGACCTTCTGATCTCGCGCGTCGGCATCGGCACCGCGCCGATCGGCTCGCGGCCGGGAGAGTGGTGGGTCAACTGGGGGCCGCAGGACGACGGCGACTCGGTGCGTGCCATCCACGCCGCGGTGGACGGCGGCGTCAACTGGGTCGACACCGCTCCGTTCTACGGTTGGGGGCATGCCGAGGCGGTCGTCGGTCGTGCGCTCGCCGGCCGCGAGGACGTGCTCGTCTTCACCAAGTGCGGGACCTTGCGCCGCGACGACGGGGACGACTTCATGGACCTCAGCCCAGAGTCGATCGGGCGGGGCTGCGAGGAGAGCCTGCGCCGGCTCGGGCGTGAGCAGCTCGACCTTCTGCAGTTCCACGACGTCGACCGGAACGTGCCGATCGAGGAGTCGTGGGGCGCGCTCCAGGAGCTCGTCGCGGACGGCAAGGTTCGGTATGGCGGCCTCTCGAACCATCCGCCGGAGCTGGTCGAGCGGGCGCTCGCGGTCGGGCCGGTCGCGGCACTCCAGTTCCAGTACTCGGCGCTCGCCCGCGACCACGAGCACGATCTGCTCCCGATCGCCCAGCGGCACGAGCTCGGCGTCATCGTCTGGGCGCCGCTCGCGAGCGGGTTCCTCACCGACGGCTTCTCGCTCGACAGCCTCGCCGAGGACGACTTTCGGCGCACGCATCCCTTCGCCGGGCTGGACCTCGATCGAGCGCGCGAGGAGCTCCGCGCCCGCGGCGGCAGCGTGACCGGGGGAGCTCTCGACTTCGTGCTCGCCCACCCGGCCGTGACCGGCGCGATCGTCGGCGTTCGCAACGAGCGCGAGGGCCGCGAGCTGCCTGCGCTCGCCTACTAGCGGCCGTAGAGCTCGTCGATCGCCTGCTCGAGCTCGTCGAGCCGCGCGGCCCCGAAGGCGCGGACCGTCCCGTCTGAGTCGACGACGACGTTGGTGGGCACGCCGCGTACGCCCAGCAAGCCCGCGAGCTCCAGGCCTGGGTCGAGGAGAATCGGCCCCTTGATACCCCACATCTCGCAGAAGCGCTCGACCTCGGGCCGCGGCTCCGTCCCCTCCCAGATGTCGACGAGCACTATTTCGAGTCCCGACCGGGACCCCTCACGAAGGCGTACGTCCTCGAGGAACGGCGCCTCCGCGTTGCACGGTCCTCACCAGGAGGCGAAGAAATTGAGGATGTACTTCTTCTCGGCCCAGTCGTGGTTCGTGCGCTGCTCGCCCGTCCAGTAGTCCTCGAGCGAGAACGCGGGCAGCTTGTTGCCGATCCACGCGCTCTGCTCCTCGGCGACCGGCGCCGGCGGGCGCGCCGCGAGCAGGTCCTCGACGATCGACATCGTCTGGCTCCCGGCGTTGGCCACGAGAATCCGTCCGTCGTGCGGGTCGACGACCACGCCGCCGGGCCCGCCGCCGACCGGGATCTGCGACCACTCGACGCCGTCGGCGACGCCGAGCACGCTGACCGAGCCGGCGCCGCGGTTCGTGACGTAGATGCGGTCGTGCGAGGGATGGAGGGTGAGCCCGACCGGCGCCGACCCGGTGCGGATCTCCTCCAGCACTTCGATCTTGTCGAGGTCGACGCGCGAGACCGTGCCGGCGATCGAGTTGACGATGAACGCCTCGCCGCGCTCTGGGAGGATCCCGATCGCGCAGGTGCCGATGCCGAGCTCGAGCCGGCCGACCTCCTCGAAGGAGTCGGCGTCGTAGAAGTTGGCCGAGGCCGCGACGAAGTTGACGCAGACGGCGAGGCGCCGGGTCGGGTCGACCCCGATCGCCCCGGCGCCCGGCTCCGCATCCACGGTCGCGACGGTTTCCAGCGTGTCGAGGTCGATCACGCTCATCGTCGAGCCGAGCGAGTTGCCGACGTAGAGGCGGCGGAACTCGGGGACGTGGGTCAGCCCGGACGGGTAGCCGCCGACGGGCACCGCGGTCTCGACCTCGAGCGTCGCCGAGTCGATGATCGTCACCTGGTCGGAGTGTGCGTCGGCGGTGAAGACGCGGCCGGTCTGCTCGTCGAGGCCGATGTCGATCGGCTCGTTGCCCGTGGTGACCTCGCGGATCACCTCGTGCGTCTCGAGGTCGACCACCGAGACGAAGTCGCTGCGCGAGCAGGCTACGAACGCGCGCCGGCGAGCGACGTCGACCGCGATCCCCTCGGGGTCGAGGCCGACCGGGATCTCGGCGATCTGCCTCCACGGCGAGCGTGAGTCGATTCGGCAGGCGGCTCCGACCGGGAAGGCCGGATCCTCTCTCTCGTCG
Organism: uncultured Actinomycetes bacterium; assembly: GCA_963759435.1. Classification (GTDB taxonomy): domain Bacteria; phylum Actinomycetota; class Thermoleophilia; order Gaiellales; family Gaiellaceae; genus Palsa-739. Next base: position 74,739 of record CAVWZB010000006.1, read on the forward strand.
GTGGCTGCCATGGAGTGGCGAGTATCCATGGTCCGGCTGAGAGAGCGATGGGGAATCGTGTGGCGATCGCTAGCATCGCTGGCCTGTGGCCGACGCGCTCCTGATCTACGCCGACTCCTTCCGCTCCGCGGACATGCGACACGCAGTGCCGCTCGGCGTGCCCGATCCGTTCCTCTACGCGGAGCAGAACGGCAGCCGGCACGTCTTCGTGAGCTCGATGGAGGCCACCCGCGTCCGCGAGCTCGGGCTCTTCGACGTCCATGTGCCCGAGGAGCTCGGCTCCGACGAGCTGATGGCGTCGGGGATCGACCGGCGCGAGCTCGACGCGCAGCTCGCGCTCCGGGCTGTCGGCAGCCTCGGGCTGAAGCGCGCGAGCGTCCCCGCGAACTTCCCCGTCTGGCTTGCCGACCGACTCCGTGCGGCCGGTGTCGAGCTCGACGTCGAGCAGGAGCTCTTCGACGATCGCCGGCGCGCCAAGACCGAGGCCCAGCTCGCGGGACTGAGGCGGGCGCAGCGCGCCGCCGAGGCGGCCATGGACACCTGCCGGGTGCTGCTGCGGCGCGCCGAGATCCACGGCGACGAGCTGCTGCTCGACGGCGAGCAGCTGACCGTCGAGCGCGTGAAGAGGGACCTGAACCTGGTCTTCGCAGCGCACGACACGACCGCCGACGAGTACATCGTCGCGCCCGGCGCCCAGGGCGCGGTCGGTCACGACATGGGATCGGGGCCGATCCGGCCGAACACGCCGCTCGTCGTGGACATCTTTCCGCGCGACAACGCCTCGGCGGTCTACACGGACATGACGCGCACCTTCGTCGTCGGCGACGTGCCTGAGGACGTGCGCGAGTGGCACCGCCTCTGCAAGGAGGCGCTCGACGCCGCGGTGGCGGACATCCGCGCCGGCGTCGAGGCGCGCTCCGTCTTCGACCACACGTGCGACATCTTCGAGGCGGCGGGCGAGCCGACCCAGCGCACGAAGAAGCCGGGCGAAGAGCTCGCGAACGGCTTCTTCCACGGGCTCGGGCACGGTGTCGGCCTCGAAGTGCACGAGGCGCCGGGCATGGGGCGGCTGGCGAACAAGACGCTGGTCGCGGGTGACGTCGTCACCGTCGAGCCCGGCCTCTACCGTGCCGGCTACGGCGGCGTTCGCCTCGAGGACATCGTCCTCGTGACCGACGGCGGCGCCGAGGTCATCACGGATTACCCGTACGACCTCGAACCCTAAGATCCCGCTTAAAGGACAGAAGGGAGGAGCCGCTCTTGGCAACGGAGGCGGGTGAGCACGCAATCGAGACGATGTTCCTCGAGGAGCGGACCTATCCGCCCCCCGAGGACTTCGCCGCCCAGGCAAACGCGAAGCCCGACATCTACGACGTCCCGTTCGAGAACTTCTGGGAGCGGGAGGGCCGCGAGCGGGTCGCCTGGTTCGAGCCGTTCGGCGACCTCTACCAGTGGGAGCCGCCGTACGCGAAGTGGTACCTCGGCGGCAAGCTCAACGTCTGCTTCAACTGCGTCGACCGGCACGTCGAGGCCGGCGCGGGCGAGAAGGTGGCGTTCCACTGGGAGGGAGAGCCCGAGGGAGACACCCGAACGATCTCCTACGCCGATCTCCAGAAGGACGTCGTCCGCTTCGCGAACGCACTCAAGAAGCTCGGCGTGAAGAAGGGGACGCCGGTCGGGATCTACATGGGCATGGTCCCGGAGCTGCCGGTGGCGATGCTCGCGTGCACCCGGCTCGGCGCGCCTCACACGGTGGTCTTCGGCGGCTTCTCGGCCGACTCGCTCTCGGGGCGGATGAACGACATGAAGTGCGAGCTGCTCATCACCCAGGACGAGGCGTGGCGGCGCGGCTCGAAGATCGGGCTCAAGACCGTCGCCGACGAGGCGATGGCGGACGCGCCCGGCGTGGAGCACTGCGTCGTCCTCCGCCGCACCGGCGGCGAGGTGCCGATGCAGGAGGGCCGTGACCACTGGTGGCACGACCTCTCCAGCGACGTCTCCGACGATCCCGATTCGTGCCCGTGCGAGCCCATGGACAGCGAGGACCTGCTCTTCCTCATGTACACGAGCGGCACGACGGCGAAGCCGAAGGGGATCATTCACACGACGGCCGGCTACCTCGTCGGCACGTCGACGACGCACCACTACATCTTCGATCTCAAGCGGGACGAGGACGTCTACTGGTGCGCCGCCGACATCGGCTGGATCACCGGCCACAGCTACATCGTCTACGGGCCGCTCTGCAACCGGACGACGTCGGTCCTCTACGAGGGGACGCCCGACTTCCCGGACAAGGACCGCTGGTGGTCGATCGTCGAGAAGTACAAGGTGACGATCCTCTACACGGCGCCGACGGCGATCCGCTCGCACATGAAGTGGGGGCCGGAGTACGCGCAGCAGCACGATCTCTCGTCGCTTCGCCTGCTCGGTTCCGTCGGCGAGCCGATCAACCCGGAGGCGTGGATCTGGTATCGCGAGCACATCGGCGGCGACCGGACCCCGATCGTCGACACCTGGTGGCAGACGGAGACGGGGATGATCCTGATCACGCCGCTGCCCGGGATCACGACGCTCAAGCCGGGCTCCGCGACCCGGCCGTTCCCCGGCGTCGTGCCGGCGGTCTATGACGAGCAGGGGAACGAGGTCGGCCCTGGCGGGGGCGGCTACCTCGTCCTGAAGGAGCCGTGGCCGGCGATGCTGCGAGGCATCTTCGGCGACGACCAGCGCTACAAGGACACGTACTGGTCGAAGTACGACAACGTCTACCTCGCCGGCGACGGCGCCCGGATCGACCAGGACGGCGACTACTGGCTGCTCGGCCGGATCGACGACGTCATGAACGTCTCCGGGCACCGCATCTCGACGATCGAGGTCGAGTCGGCGCTCGTCGACCACCAGGAGGTCGCCGAGGCCGCCGTCTGCTCGCGGGCCGACTCGGTGACGGGAGAGGCGATCGTCGCGTACGTGACGCTGAAGGGCGGTGCCGAGGGCTCCGTCGAGAAGCTCGAGGAGCTCCGGAACCACGTCTCGGGGAAGATCGGGCCGATCGCGAAGCCCGCGAACATCGTCTTCACGCCCGAGCTGCCCAAGACCCGCAGCGGCAAGATCATGCGCCGCCTGCTGAGGGACGTCGCGAACCAGCGACAGCTCGGCGACACGACGACGCTCGCCGACCCGACCGTGGTCGACGAGATCTCGAAGCGGGCCACCGACGAGAAGGCGCAGGAGGCCGAGGCCTAGAGAGACGGGGAGCTTGCCGGCTCCCCCTTGACTCTCCCCCTGCTGGAGACGCGATGCTGCACACGATGCAGCTCATGCCGATCGGTCGTTTCTCGCGTCTCACGGGCGTAGGCGTCAAGGCGTTGCGCCATTACGACGAGGTCGGGCTTCTCGTCCCGGCCGCGGTCGACGACGAGACCGGTTATCGCTTCTATTCGGCCGACCAGGTCGACCGGGCGGAGGCGATCCGCCTGCTGAGAAGGCTGGACATGCCGCTCGACGAGATCCGCTCGACGCTCGCCAGCGAGGACCCCGCGGCGCTTCGCGCCGCGCTCGTGTCGCACCAGCGGCAGGTGGCAAGCCGCGAGTCCGAGCTTCGTGCGTCCAGGGGGAAGCTGCAGCGGCTCATCGACGGAAGGGAGACGATCATGGGAATGCGCTCGGAGTCACTCGGGACCGAGGAGCACCGGCGACTCGGCATCGACTTGTACAACCGGACCTGGACGCTGATGGACGCGCCCGGCGACGAGATGCTGCACTGCGCGCACGCGTCGGCGTACCACTGGATGCAGGGGGGCGGGACGACGGCGAACCGGGCGCGCAGCGAGTGGCTGTGCTCCCGCGTGTATTCGATCCTCGGCCGGCCCGAGCCCGCGCTCCATCACGCGCGCCGCTGCGTCGAGCTCGTCGAGTCGGCGCCGGACGAGATGGAGGACTGGGACATCGCCGGGGCGCACGAGGCGCTCGCGCGCGCTCATCTCGTGGCCGGCGAGGTGGACGAGGCTCGTCGCAACTACGAGCTCGCGTGCGAGGAGACGGCGAAGGTCGCGAATCGCGAGGACGCGAAGCACATCCAGGCTGACCTCGACGCGTTGCCTCTCTAGAGGCTAGGCGGCATCCGCGTCGAATGGTAGAAACCTCGCGTACGAGCGGCAGCGAAGGTCGAAGGCACTCCAACGGGCGGATTCCGGGCAAGGTGCCAACTGGACCGCCGACCTGCGGAAGGCCGCCGCCCGTCCTCTTGAATCTGCGCCGGGCAGGATCTGCTCGGCGTGCGCGCAGTTACTCCGCGTGGCCGATGGCGTGCGCCTTCCGGAAGGTCGATGCTCCTCGCATGGCCGATCCGGTGATCGAGCGCGCCGAGGTCGTTGCTCTACTCTTCAACGTAGCGACATCGCCGTCGGGATCAACACGATCATGCGCTGCTGAGAGGAGAGGGCGATGGGGAAGAAGAAGCTGACGAGAGCTGAGCGCGAGGAGTTGGACAAGTTCCTCGACCAGATGCTTGCGAACGCACTCCGGACCCGTGAGCTCGCCGAGCGGGCACAGGCCAAGCTCGACGCCGAACGCTCCGGCCGCTGAGGGCTGGAGGCCGGCCTGGGCCGGCGTTCCGAAGTGACCCTGAGTGGGAGTGGCCGCGTCAGCCGTCGAGCAACGGCTCGAAGCGCGAGGCGTCGTCGAAGGGGCCGATCACCGCTAGCCGCAGGCGGTCGGCCGTGATCAGCTCGGACGCGACCCGGGCGACGTCCTCGCTCGTAACCGCGTCGATCCCGGCCAGCACCTCGTCGGGGTCGGGAAGCTTCCGCTCGAGCACCTCTTTCCGCAGGCCGAACAGCATCAGCCCCTGCGGGCTTTCGAGCTGGAGGACGAAGCGGCCCTTCGCGAAGTTGCGCGCCTTCTCGAGCTCCTCTGTAGGCAGCGGCTCCGCCGCGATCTTGCGCAGCTCCCCCGCGATCGTCCCGACGGCGTCGTCGATGCGGGCGATGTCCACGCCCGCCTGCGAATAGAGCGTGCCGGCGTCCGTGTAGCTGTGGTTGAGCCCGTAGACGTAGTACGCGAGCCCCCGCCGCTCCCGCACCTCGCTGAACAGCCGCGACGACATCCCGCCGCCGAGCGCGGTCGCGAGCAGCTGGACCGCGTAGCGGTCGGGATGGTCGAGCGGCAGGCTGGACACGCCGACAACGACGTGCGCCTGCTCCGACTGCTTCGTGTGGACGACGACTCGGCCGTTCGCGTACGGGGCGGTGGCTTCGGGTTCGCCGGTCTCGCCGTCTGCGAGGTCGCCAAGCAGCTCCTGCGCGCGCTCGAGTAGCCCGTCCCCGATGCGGCCCGCGACGCCGAGCACCATGCGCGAGGGTTTGTACCAGCGGTCGAGATAACCGGTGAAGGTCTCGCGCGTCGCGGCGCGGATCGTCTCCTTGGTGCCGATGATGTCCCGGCCGAGCGGCTGGTCGCCCCAGAGGAGAGTCTCGTAGACGCCGCCGATGAAGTCGCGTGGCGTGTCGAAGTACATGTTCATTTCCTCGACGATCACGCCTTTCTCGCGCTCGATCTCCTCCTCCTCGAAGCGGGAGTTGCGGAGCATGTCGACGATGACGTCGAGCGCCACGTCACGGTGCTCGGCCGCGCACTTGACGTAGTACGCCGTGTACTCCTTGCCGGTGAAGGCATTGAACTCGCCGCCGATCGCGTCGATCGCTCCCGCGAGCTCCCGGGCGCTCGGCCTCCTCTCGGTTCCCTTGAAGAACATGTGCTCGGAGAAGTGCGCGATCCCCAGCGCATCGTCGGTCTCGTAGCGGGAGCCGGCGGCCAGCATCACGAGCACCGCGACGGACTGCGCGTGCGGCAGGTCGGCCAGTGAGAACGCGGAGGCCGTTGTCGAGCGTGTCGCGTTGGAACACCGTCACCGCGCTCGATCGTATAGACGTATCGCGTGCACGGCGAGCAGACGAGACGGGCGATCGCCGCTCAGCCGGAGTGGCTGGCGCAGGTTGCGACCGACAAGAGCTTCCCCGACGGCGCGCGGCTCCTGTTCACCGGCTGCGGGACGTCGTTCCACGCCGCGATGACCGGGGGCGAAGCGGTGCAGGCGCTCGAGCTCGTGCGGCGGCCGGAACGGCCGGCGGATCTCCTCGTCCTCGTCTCGCACGAGGGAGAGACGCCGCTCACGCTCGAGGCCGCGCGCGCCTGGCGCGGTCCGCGATGGCTGGTCACGGGACGGGCGGACGGGCCGATCGCCGAGCTGTGCGACGAGGTCGTCGTCTGCACGCCGGAGATCGAGGAGAGCTGGTGCCACACCGCGAGCTACACCTGCGCGGTCGCTGCGATCGCGGCGCTGCACGGCGAGGACATCGCGTGGCTCCCGGCGGCCGTCGAGGAGGCGCTCGCCGCCGACCTGCCCGTTGTCGGCGAGCAGGAGCGTTTCCTCGTGGCCGGCGCGGGGCGGGCTCACCCCACGGCACACGAAGCCGTGCTCAAGCTCCGCGAGGGCGCCTGGGTGGCGGCCGAGGCGTACGAGACCGAGCAGCTCCTGCACGGTTACCTGGCCGCGGTGGACGAGTCGGTGCGCGCGTTCGTCCTCGAGGGGGAAGGGGTGGGTGCGGAGCGGGCGGCCGCGGCCGCAGCGGCGCTCCGCGAGCTCGGCTGCGAGGTCGACCTGCTGCCCACGCGGCATCCGGCCGTAGACGTCGTGCTCTTCCAGCGGCTCACGGTCGAGCTGGCCGAGCGACGGGGGCGCGAGCCCGACCGGATCCGCCGCCACGATCCACGCTGGGCCGCGGCGGCGAAGGCGGCGAAGGCCGACAACGCTGCCTAGAGGTCCGCGAGAGCCGCGAGGAGTCGGTCGACCTCTGCGAACGTGTTGTAGTGGACGAAGCCGGCGCGGACGGCCCCCTCGGGCTGGAGACCGAGCCGCTCCATGGCCTCGACGGCGTAGTAATCGCCGTCCCAGACGGCGATCCCACGCTCGGCCAGCCGCTCGGCGACCTCCCGTGGTGTGAAGCCGTCGGCTCTGAACGCGAAGGTCGGGACTCGGCCGTCCATCGTCCTGAGGCCGTGGAGGGTGCAGTTGCCGGGCAAGCCGTCGAGGAAGCGCTGCCCGAGCGCGCGCTCGTGCGCGCGGATCGAGTCCCAGCCGAGCTCCTCGACGTACTCGACGGCGGCGACGAAGCCCGCGAGGAGCTCGTGGGCCAGCGTTCCCGTCTCGAAGCGGCTGCCGACCGGCTCGTCGGCCACCGGCCGAACCTTGTAGGGACGCCACGAGCGCAGCAGCTCCGCCCGGCCGAAGGCGAGACCGAGGTGCGGGCCGAAGAACTTGTAGGGCGAGCAGAGGAGGACGTCGACCTCGCGCGCCGCGACGTCCAGCGGCCAGTGCGGCGCGAAGTGGACGGCGTCGACCCACACGAGCGCTCCCGCCTCGTGGGCGAGCTCGACGATCCGGCTCCCGTCCGGCATCGTCCCGACGGCGTTCGAGGCGAGCGGGAAGGCCACGACGCGGGTGCGTTCCGTCAGCTTCCGCTCGAGGTCGGCGAGGTCGAGCGCCGTGTCATCGTGGATCTCGACGAAGCCGACCTGGACGCCGAGGTCGTGGGCGAGCTCGAGCCACGGCGCGACGTTGCCGTCGTGGTCCAGACGCGTGACGAGGATCTCGTCGCCGGCGACGAGCGTGCGGCCCAGCGCGCGCGTGAGCGCGAAGTTGAGCGTCGTCATGTTCTGTCCGAAGATCGTCTCCTCGGGCCGGCAGCCGAGGAAGCGCGCGGCGGTGGCATGTGCCTGCTCGACGAGCTCGTCGCTGCGTCGGCTGGCGGCGAACGCGCCGCCGAGGTTCGCGTTCGACTCGCGGAGGTATGCGCCGATCGCGTCGATCACGGACTGCGGGCACTGCGTCCCGCCAGGCGCGTCGAGGTAGGCGATGCCGGACGCGAGCGCGGGGAACCGTGCCCTGATGTCGTCGAGCTCGAAGCTCATCCCTGCTCGAGCGGCGCCATGGTCAGCCCGCGCTCGCCCAGCTGCTCCCAGTAGAGCTCGGCCTGCTCACGGACGCCCGACCACACGACGGCCTGGCCGGAGTTGTGGATCCGGTTCGCAAGCTGCATCCCGCCGTCGTACGAGAGTCCGGGAACGACCGCCGACAGCGCGGCTGCGACACCCTGGAACGTGTTGTGGTCGTCGTTGAGCACGATCACGAGCCAGGGCCGGCCGAGACCAGTGCCCTCACCGCGGTCGAGTCGCTCCCGCGGCGGGGTCAGCGTCCTGCTCACGCGATCGTCCGGCCGTTCACGACCCACCGATAGCTCGGCTTTGCGGTGAGGGAGGAGCCGACGAAGCAGTCCCGCTCGGCCAGTGCGAGGAGCTCGGCGAGCGTGTCCGGCTCCGGCTCGGGCTCGAGCTCCACCGCAAGGTCGGCCCCCGTCTCGACGAGCGCGTAGCGGTCGTCCGTCTCGCGCTGCGCAACGAGCGTCCGGCTGTTGCCGGAGGCCGAGCGGACCTTGACGCCCTTGCGTCCGGCATGGAAGCCGAGACTCTTGAGCGAGCAGCGGACGAGCGCGGCGAGCAGGAGGTGCTCGGGCGACCACTCGGCGGGCACGTCGAGGACGACGCCGTTCTCGTCGCGCAGCTCGCCGTCGGTCGTGAGATCGACCGCGTACCGCAACGCCCTGCCTCTGACGGTCACGGCGCCATGGTCTCAGAAGCCCGGCTCCGTCCGGGACGCGTCGTACGCTCCGGCACGTGCGGCGGCTGCGTACGCTGTCGGAGACGGAGTGCTATGTCCGCTTATACGGCGGCTGGGATTCGACGGTGACCCTGGTCAAGGTCGAGCCGCGGCGTCCACGGTACGAGCTCTCCGTGTCGGGCGAGGATCTGCGGCGGGACTTCGAGACGCGCATCGAGGCGAGGACCGACGAGCTCATGGCGGAGCTCGACGCCGCCGAGGCCGCCGCCGAAGCCGCGTAGCCTGCCGGCTGTGACCTTCCTGCGCGAAGTTGCCATCCCGACGTAACGGTTCGTCGCCTACCGTTCGCAAAGGGAGCCTCGCTCCCCCATGGGGGAATACGTGGCTCACGCAAAGGACATGGCCGGGCGAGATGCGACTCCGAGCGACGTGCCGGACGTGCTCGGTCCGGATCTCGGCGTCGTCTTCGTGGGAATCAACCCGGGTCGCGTATCCGCCGCCGCCCGCGCGCACTTCGCCAACCCACGCAACGACTTCTGGCGGCTCCTGCACGCGGCACGGCTGACGTCTCGCCTCTACGAGCCAGCCGAGCAGTTTTCCCTGCTCACCGAGGGAATCGGCGTCACCAACGCTGCGTACCGCACGACTCCGGGCTCGGGCGATCTGCGCCGCGCCGACTTCGCCGGCTCTGCCGAGCGGCTCGAACGGATCGCGCACGAGCTGCGGCCGCGGTGGCTCGCCTTCGTGGGCAAGGAGGCGTACCGCGGCATCTTCGGCGCGCGACCCGAGCTCGGCCCCCAGCGGGAGACGCTCGGCGAGACGAAGCTCTTCGTCCTACCGTCCACCTCGCCGGCGAACGCGGCCGTGCCGTGGAGGGATCGGCTGCATTGGTTCCACGAGCTCGCCGGCCGCGCGTCCGGTCTACCGATCCGCGAGGCGGTGCGCGCCGCGGTGGTGGCGCCGGATGCGCGCACACTCATGCTCCACTACAAGAACGAGTACGAGGAGTGGTGGATCCCGCCGGGCGGCGGCATCGATCCGGGCGAGAGCGACGAGGACGCACTTCGGCGCGAGTTGCGCGAGGAGCTCGGCTTCGAGGACTTCGAGATCGGGCCGGTGCTGTTCGAGAGCGAGCGTAGGTTCCTGCTCGAGTACGGCTACGGCGGCCAGCGGAACCGCGTCTATCTCGTGCGTGCGCCGCTGTTCGAGGCGCGCGTCGTGAGCGAGGCGCGCGCTGCCCGCTGGTTCACGCTGGAGGAGCTCGGCCGCGAGCCGGGGAGGCCCTGGGAGTACGAGAGCCTCGTCAGCTCCGCCAGCGATTGGTGATCGGCGTCCGCCGGTCGCGGCCGAACGCTTTCGGCCGGAGCCGCACCCCCGGAGGCGCCTGACGCCGCTTGTACTCCGCCCGGTCGATCAGCGCGACCGCGCGGGCCACGACGTCCGGGTCGAAGCCGTCGGCGCTCAGCTCGTCGAGCGAGCGGTCATCCTCGACGTAGGCCTCGAGCACACGGTCCAGCTCGGAGTACGGCGGCAGCGAGTCCTCGTCGAGCTGGCCCTCGCGCAACTCGGCGCTCGGCGCGCGGTCGATCGTCGACTGGGGGACGAGCTCACGGCCCGCCTGCTCGTTCAGGTGGCGCGCGAGCCGGAACACGTCCGTCTTGAACACATCCTTGAGCAGCGCGAAGCCACCGGCCATGTCGCCGTACAGCGTCGCGTAGCCGACCGACAGCTCCGACTTGTTACCGCTCGCGACGAGCAGCCAGCCGAACTTGTTCGAGAGCGCCATCGCGAGCGTCCCGCGGATCCGCGCCTGCAGGTTCTCCTCCGCGACATCCGGCTCGCGCCCGGCGAACGACTCCGAGAGGACGCCGGTGTAGGCCTCGACGACCGGCTCGATCGGCAGCTCGCGAAAGTCGCAGCCCAGGTTCTCGGCGAGTCGGCGCGCGTCGGCCCGCGTCTCCTCGGAGGAGTAGCGGGACGGCATCGAGACGCAGTGGACGCGGTCGGGGCCGAGCGCCTCGACGGCGATGGCGGCGGTGACGGCGGAGTCGATCCCGCCCGAGACGCTGACGACGACGGCGTCGAAGCCGTTCTTCGCCACGTAGTCGCGCAGGCCGAGGACGAGCGCGCAGCGCATCTGCTCGAGATCGTCGGCGAGCGGCGCGAGCCCTGCCTCCTCCGGCCGCTCGAGGTCGACGACGAGCAGCGTCTCCTCGAAGCCGGGCGCCCGGGCCAGCACTGCTCCGTCGCTCCCGATGAAGAGCGAGTGCCCGTCGAAGATGAGCTCGTCCTGGCCGCCGACCGCATTGCAGAGTGCGACCCGAACGCCGCTCTCCCGCGCGCGCGCCGAGAAGATGGCCTCGCGCTCCTGCGGTCTGCCGACGTGGAACGGGGACGCCGAGAGGTTGACGATCAGCTCGGCACCGGCCGCGGCGAGGTCGGTCGTCGGAGGCCCGGGGACCCACATGTCCTCGCAGATCGTGATCCCGACCCTCGTGTCCGCCACGTCGACGACGGCGAGCTCGCCACCGGGAGAGAAGTAGCGCTTCTCGTCGAAGACGCCGTAGTTCGGCAGGTGCCACTTCTTCGCCCAGCCGGCGATCTCGCCGTCCACGCAGATCGCGCAGGCGTTGTAGAGGACGCCGTCATGGAGCGGCACGCCGACGAGCGCGACGATGCCCTGCGTCTCGGCCGCGATGCGCTCGAGCGAGTCGCGCGCGGCGTGCACGAAGCCCGGCCGGAGAAGCAGATCCTCGGGCGGGTAGCCCGTGACGGCGAGCTCGGGGAGGAGAACGAGGTCGGCACCGACCGCCCGGGCCTCCTCGATGCGCGCGAGGATCAGTTCGCGGTTCCCGTCGAGATCTCCGACCGTCGGATCGATCTGCGCGAGGGCCAGTCTCATAGCAGTTTCAGCCTAACAGTCGAAAACCTGCCGGTGTCGCGCGTCCGGCGCGGAGACAAGTTAGCGTCCGCTAACCTAGTGAGCGCTAACTTCCGCACGGGGTGACAACGTGAGAGCACGCGTACTGGACGTCCTTCTGGCCGAGGAGAACCGCAAGTGGGTGACGCTGGCGGCGGTCTCGTTCGGCCTCTTCATGATCATGCTCGACAACACGGTGGTGAACGTGGCGCTGCCGACGATGCAGCGCGACCTCCACGTGTCGATCTCGCAGCTCGAGTGGGTCGTGATCGCCTACGCGCTCACGTTCGCCGCGCTTCTGATCACCGGCGGCAAGCTCGCCGACCTCTACGGTCGCCGCCGCATCTTCGTCTTCGGGCTGGCGATCTTCACGCTCTCCTCACTCGCGTGCGGGCTCGCCCCGAGTGCAGGCTTCCTGATCGGAGCGCGCGCGGTGCAGGGCGTCGGCGCAGCGCTCATGAACCCGGCGACGCTCTCCATCATCGTCGCCACATTCCCGCCGAAGCAGCGCGGGCAGGCGATCGGGATCTGGGCCGGCGTGTCGGCGCTGGCCCTGGCGATCGGCCCGCTTGGTGGCGGCCTGATCGTGGAGTACCTGAACTGGAACTGGATCTTCTTCGTCAACGTCCCGGTCGGCGTGCTCGGAATCGTGGTCTCGCAGTTCGCGATCCGCGAGTCGCGCGACACCTCGGCCGAGCAGAGCATCGACCTCCCGGGCCTCCTGACCTCGATCGGCTTCCTCTTCTCGCTCAGCTACGCGCTCGTCGAGGGAAACAGCCACGGCTGGACCTCGCCCGAGATCCTCGGTCTGTTCGCGACCGCGGCCGTCCTGCTCGTCGCGTTCATCGTGGTCGAGAAGCACCAGCGGCTGGCGATGCTGGATCTCTCGCTCTTCAAGATCGGGTCGTTCACCGGCGCGAACATCGTGGCGATGCTCGTCTCGCTCTCGATGTTCGGCGTCTTCTTCTTCGTCTCGCTCTACATCCAGAACATCCTCGGCTACTCGGCGACGCAGGCGGGCGCCGCATTCCTGCCGATGGTCACCCTGATCATCCTCATCGCGCCGCTCTCCGGCAGGCTGTCCGACCGGATCGGCTCGCGCTGGCTGATGGGAGCGGGGATGACGCTGGTTGGGATCTCGCTCCTGCTCTACGAGCGGGTCACCGTCCACTCCGACTTCTGGACACTCTTGCCATCGATGATCCTCGGCGGGGTGGGGATGGCGATGACGATGTCGCCGATGACCTCCGCCGCGATGGGTGCCGTGCCGGTCGACAAGGCGGGCGTCGGCTCGGGCGTCCTCAACAGCTTCCGCCAGGTGGGCGGCTCGCTCGGGATCGCGGTGATGGGCGCGATCGTCGCCTCGTACCTGCATCATCCGCCGGGCAGCCCGCTCGCCGCCCAGGACTACGTGAACGGACTCCATGCCGGCTTTGCCGTCGGCGCGGTCATCACGTTCGCCGCGGCGATCGTCGCCGTGGTCGTCGTGCGGACGCGGCCCGAGGTCGTGCGCGAGCACATCGCGGAGCTCGCGACGTGAGCGTCGCCGCTCCTCGGATGGCGGCCGCCGACCGCCGCAAGCACCTGATCGAGACCGCGATCCGTCTCTTCACCGAGGGCAGCTACCACGGCACGACCACAGCGGAGATCGCCCGCGCCGCGCGGGTCTCGGAGCCGATCCTGTACCGGCATTTCGCCTCGAAGCGCGACCTGTACCTCGCCGCGCTCGAGCATGTGTGGGCGAAGACGCGCGAGGAGTGGGAGCGGAAGCTCCAGGAGGCGCCCGACGCATGCGCCGCCATCGAGGCGATCGGCAAGGGCCACGTCTCGGTGCGGTCGCCGAAGCTCCAACTCGCGGAGCTCTGGGTTCAGGCGCTGAGCGAGGCCTCGGAGGACGCCGAGCTGAAGCGCCACCTACGCCGGCACATGCGCGAGGTGCACGACTTCGTCGCGGACCTGGTCCGCGGCGGCCAGGCCCAAGGAGCGATCGCCGCGGAACGCGACGCCGACTCCGAAGCGTGGATCATGCTCGCGGGCGGAATCCTCGGCATGGTCGGAAGACGAGTGGGCCTGCTCGACGACAAAGAGCTCCAGGCAATCCGCGCGGCCCGCCTCAGCTGGCTCCGGGGCTGATCTAGCTCTCGCCTTCCCCCCGTGCCGCGCACCGACATGAGCGGGGCGCGGCACTCGCGCGAGCGGAAAGCACAGCCGAGCGCACGCGCGCGAAGCGCGCCTGCGCCGGCGAAGCGGGCGAAGCGCAATGAAAAGGCCCCGGCTGCGGCTCCGGGGCCTTCTCGAGAGGCGCGCCTTACCTGACGGGACTTAGAAAGCGGATCTGCGGCCCATCCGCTTCCGTTCCTCTGCCGGGATCTCCGGCGCGCCCCCTGCGAACCTCGGCCTGGCGTCCGGCCTGGTTGCAAGGTGCGCTCACTATAGGAGTGTCTCGTGCGCTCGTCAAGTAGCTCGGTCAAGTGATTCTGCATTCCGCATGGTTGACCGACCTTTTGCGATGAATACGCTCGATCGAGGGATGGCTGAACTGCCGAACTTGCGCTTCAGTGAAGTATGCGCTTGACTGAAGCGCGCCGAGAACATGCCCATGAGAGAAACAGCCAGCCGCACCGCTCGCAGGACCAGCCCTGAGGGACTTCGCCTCGGGGAACGGCTCCGCCAGCTCCGCGTCGCCGCGGGGCTGACGCAGACCGAGCTCGCCGGCGACCGCTTCTCGAAGGAGTACGTCTCGCAGATCGAGCGCGGCAAGACGCGCCCGACCGAGGGCACGATCGAATGGCTCGCCGACCGCCTCGGAGTCGACGCAGGATTCCTCGCGAACGGCGTCGCGACCGACGAGCGCACCCGGCTCGAAGGAGCCCTCTCGCGCGCCGAAGCGCTGTACGAGTCGCAGCAGGACGCGGAGGCCGCAGTTGCATTCGAGCCCCTGGTCGCCGCGGCCCGCGCGACCGGCATGCCGGAGCTGCAGGTACGCGCGCTGTGCGGCACCGGTCTGGCGAAGATGCGAACCGGTGATCACCGCGCCGCGGTCGAGCTCCTCAACGAGGCACGCTCGGTCACCGAGGCCGAGTCGTTCTCGGACGTCGAGCGGGCGGACGTGCTGTTTTGGCTCGGCTGCTGCCGCTACCAGCTCACGAGCGTGCAGACGGCGCTCGCGCTCTTCAACGAGGCGCTCGGGCTCGCGGAGCGTTCCGGCCTGCCGTGCGACGCGCTCAAGGCCAACATCCTCTCGTGGCGCTCGCGCTGCTGGCAGCGCCAGCGGGACTTCGAAGCTGCGCGGGACGACGTCGAGCGCGCGCTCGAGCTCTCGCAGGGCGTCGAAGATCTCCGCACCATAGGTGCCGCCTATTTCCAGGCTTCGCTCATCGCCGACCGTGAAGGGCACTGGGTGCTGGCGCGCAACTACGCGGAGCGGGCCCGCGAGGCCTACGGGCAGCTCGCCGACCGCGTCCACGTCAGCCAGCTGACCAACAACCTCGGCGGCCTGAACTTCCTGCTCGGCAACACCGACCAGGCAGTGAAGCTGCTCAAGGAGTCGTTCGCCATCGCGCTCGACCTGGGCCGGGACGCCGACGCCGGTCGCGCCGTCTCGTCACTCGCGCAGGTTCATCTGCGCACCGGCAGCGTCGAGCAGGCGGAGGACCAGGCGCGTCAGGCGCTCGACCTTCTCGACGGTCGCGTCGACTACATCGACGAGATCGGGAGCGCCCAGCTCGTGCTCGGGCGCGCCCTGCTCGAACAGAATCGGCTCGACGAGGCGGACGCGACGTTCGCCGCCGCCGAGACGAGCTTCGGCGAGCTCGGATCAGGTAGCCACCGCGCGGCCGTATGGGTCGCACGCGGCGACCTGGAAGCTCGGCGGGGGGATCACGAACGGGCGGCCGAGCTGTACCGCACCGCCGCAGAGGCTCTTCAGGACGTCCGCTTCTAGAAAGGGAAGGAGGTGACGAAATTGACGAAGTCACGGCTCATCTATGTCTTGCTCATCGCGTCGCTCTGCGCGTACTTCCTCGCCTGCTTCCGCCATCCGATCGGTGGTTTCGGGATGAGCGACGGCGGCGGCCTCTAGGCGACCTGGGAGCACACGCGCGACCCGCGCCCGCGTTTCCCAGGTCGCCAACGGTGGCAGACGCCCTCTTGGGGCGCACGTCTAGAGCGCGCGCGGCGCGCTCTCACCGTCCGGGCGGGTCGCACAGCAAAGTGGACTGCGGCAGTCTCTAGCTCACGTCGCCGGCGCGCGAGCCCATGCGCTCGATCACGACTTGCGGGATGCGCGCCGTCGGGCTTAGCCGCAGGCACATGCGCACGACCTCGGCGCAGTCCTCGGGACGGATCATCTCGTCCGGCTCGATGCCGGACCACTCCGCCATCGGCGTGTCGACGAAGCCGGGGCAGAGCGCAATCGCACGGACGCCGTCGGCGTCGAGCTCGTCGTTCAGCGATCGGGTGAGTGCGATCACCGCCGCCTTGGTCGCGCCGTAGGTCGCCAGCCCCGGCGTCGGGAGCGTGCCGGCGATCGAGGCGAGGTTGACGATCCAGCCCTTCGACTCCCGCAGGAGCGGGATCGCGGCCTGCGTCACGAGGAAGAGCCCGCGCAGATTCACGGCGAGCTGGAGGTCGTGGTGCTTCGCCGGCAAGTCCTCGACTCGCCCGCCGATCCCGATCCCGGCCGAGTTGACGAGCACGTCGAGGCGCCCGAACCGGTCGCGGTGCTCGGCGACGATGCGCGCGCACTCCTCCGCCTCGGCGACGTCGGCCGCGATCGCCGCGGCGCCGAGCTCGGCGGCCGCCGCCTCGATGCGTTCGGGCCGGCGTGAGACGAGTGTCAGGTCGAAGCCTTCGTCGCGCAGCATCCGCGCGATCGCGAGCCCGATGCCCGACGAGCCGCCGGTGACGAGTGCAGCCCCTGCCATTGCGCCTACAGTAAACGCGGTGGAGACGGCGAGCCTGACGAGCCTCACGGCCGGCGGCGGCTGCGCGGCGAAGTATTCCGCGGCGCGGCTCGAGGAGCTGCTCAAGGGGTTCGTCCCGGCGGAGGCCGAAGACCTCCTCGTCGGCCTCGACCCGGCGGACGACGCTGCCGTCTATCGCCTCGACGACGAGCGCGCGCTCGTCTTCACGGTCGACTTCTTCCCGCCGCTCGTCGACGACCCGGCCCTCTTCGGCCGGATCGCCGCGACGAATGCACTCAACGACGTCTTCGCCATGGGCGGCACGCCGCTGCTTGCGCTCTCGGTCGCAGCCTTTCCGGAGGAGCTTCCGTCCGAGCTCGTCGGCGCCGTGTTCGCGGGAGCCGACGAGCAGGTTCGCGCGGCCGGCGCGATCCTCGCCGGCGGGCACACGATCCGCGACACCGAGCCGAAGTACGGGCTCGCAGTCGTCGGCACCGTCCACCCCGACGGGGTCTGGGTCAAGAGCGGGGCCCGGCCCGGCGACGCCGTCTTTCTCACCAAGCCGCTCGGCACGGGGCTCGTGCTCGCGCGGAAGGGCGACCTCTCCGAGGCTGCGCGCTGGATGACGACGCTCAACGACAAGGCGGCCGAGGTGCTGCGGCCGTTCTCCCCGCACGCCGTGACCGACGTCACGGGCTTCGGCCTGCTCGGCCACGCGCACGAGACGGCGGAACGCAGCGGCGTCCGGATCAAGCTCCGGGCCGCTGCGCTGCCCGCGCTCGAGGGCGCGCTGGAGGCGGCGCGCGACGGCGTCCGCACCGGCGGCGACCCGCGCAACCGCGACTTCGCCGGCCCGCACGTCTCCAGCGACGGCGTGCCGGATGAGCTCCTCGCGCTCGCCTACGACGCCCAGACGGCGGGCGGCCTGCTCGTGACGCTCCCCGCCGAGAAGGCGCTCTCGCTCGAGGCCGAGT
Source organism: uncultured Actinomycetes bacterium (assembly GCA_963759435.1). GTDB lineage: Bacteria > Actinomycetota > Thermoleophilia > Gaiellales > Gaiellaceae > Palsa-739. The sequence goes on from CAVWZB010000006.1 coordinate 92,208, forward strand.
TCGAGCGCGCCGGCCTCTTCCTCGCCCGGGTCGGCTCGGTGGAAGAAGGCACGGGCGTCGTGCTCGAGCCGTAGGGCCGGAAGCCCCGCAAAACCCCATCTACACTCGTGTCGTGCATGCGGGGTCCGCATCGGCCGCGCTGCCGCGCCGGCTCGCCCAGACCGTCTCGCCGGTCGTGTTCCGGCGGGTCGCGTTCGCAGCCGTCGGCGTCCTCATCGTCATCGTCGCATCGGGGGCGACGGTCCGGCTCACCGGCTCCGGGCTCGGCTGCCCCGAGTGGCCGACCTGCACGACACAGCACGCGCTCCCGCAGAGCTACCACTCGTACATCGAGTTCGGAAACCGCGTCGCCTCTGCGGTCACCATCTTCACGACTCTCGCGCTGGCGGTCGCTGCGTGGCTCACGCGCGGCCTCGGCCGCCGCGGCCGCTGGCTGGCGACGGCCGTCTTCGTGGGGACGCTCGCGCAGGCGCCGCTCGGCGCGATCACCGTCTACTACGACCTCGATCCGTACCTCGTGATCACACACCTGCTGCTCTCGTTCACGCTCGTCTCGCTCGCGGTGCTCACCCTGCTCGAGGCGACGCGGCTGGTCCGCGGCGCGGGAGCCCCGCTGCCCTGGACCGCGCGGCTCGGCGGGCTCGTGCTCGTCGTCGCAGTCACGGTGCTCGCGATCAGCGGCACAGTGGCGACCGCTGCCGGACGGTTCCCCGGGAGCTCGGGCTCGCAGATCGTGCCGCGGCTCGGCTCCTTCTATCCCGCCGTCTACTGGCACGTACGCGCCGTCGCCGTCTTCGGCGTCGTCTTCGGAGTGCTCGCGGCCTGGGCGTGGGCGCGCCGCAGCTCGTACCCATGGCTCGTGCGCGGCTGCGCGGGGCTGCTCGCGATCCTCGCCGTCCAGATGGCGATCGGCGAGGTGCAGTACCGGACGTACGGCGACGTGCCGTGGTGGCTCGTGCTCCTCCACGTGGCGACCGCCGCAACGCTTGTGGCCTGGACGGTGGGGCTCGCCGCGCGTCTCTGGCGCCCGATCGGGGCCCACGAAAAGCGACCACTAGACTGATCGAATGTCGGAGCTGATCGTCTCCTCGCGGCCGGACCTCCGCAATCCGGTGTTGATCGCCGCCTTTCGCGGCTGGAACGACGGCGGCCAGGGGGCGACGCTCGGCGGCGGCTTTCTCGCGAAGCAGTGGGGCGCGGAGCAGTTCGCGGAGATCGACTCCGAGAACTTCTACGACTTCCAGGCGGTACGCCCGAACGTGTCGCTCGAGGACGGCTTGACGCGCAAGCTCGAGTGGCCGTCGAACACCTTCCTCCACGCGCCGATTCCGGGACTCGACCGCGACGCGGTGATCCTGCTCGGGGTCGAGCCGAACCTCCGCTGGAAGACGTACACGGCCCTCGTGCTCGAGCTGCTGCAGGAGCTCGAGGTCGAGCTCGCCGTCACGCTCGGGTCGCTGCTCGCCGACGTGCCGCACACGCGGCCCGCGCCGGTGAGCGCCGCAGCCAGCGACGCCACGCTCGTGGAGGAGCTCGGGGTCGAGCCGTCGCGCTACGAGGGCCCGACCGGCATCGTCGGCATCCTCCTCGACGCCTGCCGGCAGGCGGGGCTGCCGGCGGTGAGCCTGTGGGCGGCCGTGCCGCACTACGTCTCCCTCGCGCCAAGCCCTCGCGCCGCGCTCGCGCTCTGCACGCGCCTCGGGGAGCTCATCGAAACCGACATCGACGTCACCGAGCTCGAGCAAGCCGCTGAGGAGTATGCGGAGCAGGTGACCGAGGCAGTTGCGTCCGATGCCGAGACGGCCGCCTACGTCGAGGAGCTCGAACGCCGTGTCGACCTGATGGAGGCCGCAGAGGAGCTTCCGTCCGGCGAGAGCCTCGCGGCCGAGCTGACACGCTTCCTCCGCGAGCGCGACGAGGAAGAGGACGACGCCGGCGAGAGCGCCGGCGGGCCGGCGTCCTAGGACTCTCGCTCAGTCGCTCTTGGCGGCTTCGGCTTCGACCGGCTCGTCAGGCTTCGCCTCGCCGCCGCCGTTCTGCTTCGCCTGCTGCTGAGCCTTCGCGGCCGCCCCGCCGCCCTTGCGCCTCCGCCGCCGGCGCCGCCTGCTGCGCCCTGAGCCCTGCTTCGGGGCGGGGAGGTTCTCGGCCAGCGCGAGTGCGACTTCCTGGCTCGTGCCAAGCCGTTCGCGGGCGTCGTCGATCAGCTTCGTCGCGCGCGGCGTGTAGCCCTCCGCCGAAGCCAGGAGCGCGGCGCCGACCGGCACTGGCAGCTCGAGCGCGGCCTTGACGAGCTTTGCCGCGTTCTCCTCGTGCCGATGGCCGCGGGAGTTCGCGAGCGCGCCGAGCAGGCGCTTCGCCTCCGGGTACTCCGCCGACGCGCGCCGGTCCTGCACCTTGCGCGTCGCACGCGCGAGCCGCCACGTCCAGCGGGCGAGGATCTGGTCCGGCGCGTCGGGCTTCGCCTCGCCGATCGCGCGCAGGAGGATGCGGATCCCCGGCAGCCGCTCTTTCTCCCAGGTCGGCGCCTGCGTCACGAGCGTGACGAGATCGTCGAAGTCGGCACGCTCGACGCGCATCGAGACGCGGTCCTGCAGCGCCATCATGCGCAGCCGCCGGTTCGGGTTCTCGGCCGCCGCGGTGGTCAGGAACTGCTCGAGAGCGACCTTGCTCGCGTTCCGGTCGGTCAGCTTCTGGACGAAGTTGGCCCGCTCCTCGAACTTGATCTGGCGCCCGGCGATCGTCGCCCAGTAGCGCTGCTCGTCCTCGTCGAGGTATTTCGGGTCGATGCGCTGCCACTCTCGTTGGATGACGCCGATGCGGCGGCGAACGTCGGGCGTGACCGGCACGAGCCACGGCGCCGGCGTGAGGCGGCGGCGCGCTCGGCGCTGCGAGCGGCGGCGCGGCGCCGGCGTGACGCGCGCCCCCTCGCGGTAGAAGTCGGCGTCGAGCAGCGAGTGGAGCGAGACGACGCGCTCGTTGTGCGTCGCGCCCTTCGGGACGAAGTCCACGACGATGCCCGCTTCCTTGCGCGGGTGCATGCGCATGATGCGGCCGATCCGCTGCTGGTAGACGCGCCGCGACGCGGTCGGCGCGAGGTGCATGCAGACGGTGGCGCGCGGCGAGTTCCAACCCTCGGCGAGCAGCTGCGCGTTGATGAGCACGTTGATCTCGCCGCGCTCGTAGGCGGCGAGCGTCTCGGCGAGCCGCACCGGCGGCGTCCGGCCCGAGACCGCCTCCGCCTTGATCCCGGTCGCGCGGAACTCCTTGGCAAGGTTGTAGGCGTGGTCGACTCCGGCCGCGTAGACGATGCCCGGCGTGTTGTCGAAGCGGTCGCGGTACATGCCCGCCGCGGCCTGGTTCAGCGCCTGGTGGTCGAGGGTCTTGGCCAGGATCTCCTGGTCGAAGTCGCCGCCGACGATCGGCACCGCGTTGATGGCCGTGACCGGCGGTACGCGCAGGTCGCGCAGCGGCGCGATCAGGCCGCGGCGGGCGGCGTCCTGCAGCGGCAGGTCGTCGACGGAGGCGGGGAAGACGTCGGAGACCTGCTTCGCGATCAGCTGCTCGGTGGCGGTCATCCCGATGTAGACGGGCTCGGGGAAGGAGCGGATCGCGGCCGAGGTCTTCTCTCCGAGCGCCGTGTGCGCCTCGTCGCAGATCACGAGCTGGTACGCGTCGCGCTCGATCGAGTCGACGTGGCGCGCAAACCAGGCGTAGGTCTGGATCGTGAGCGGGGACTTCTTCGCGCTGCGGCTGTCGCGCGTGACCACCTCGGTCATCCGCTTGTCGTAGCCCTCGGTTGTCAGGTCGCGCGTGAACTGGGAGACGAGCAGGCGGCGGTGCGTGAGGATCAGGACGCCGAGCGTGCGGGCCGCCTCGACGAAGCCCGCCGCGGCGATCGTCTTGCCCGACGCGGTCGGGTGGCGGAAGCGGTAGCGGCGGACGGCACCCGGGTCGTCCGGAACCGGCTCCTCGGGAAGCTCCGCGTCCTCGATCTCGACGACGAGGGTCGAGTCCTCGTCCTCGTCCTCGACCTCGAGCCGCTCGAGCTCCTCCGCCGTCGCCGTGTGGCCGTTGCCGTTCCCGTTGGCGGCTACCTCGTCGTAGCGCTGGCTGGCGGCAATGAGCTCGGTCAGCATCCCGGCGAGCGCGTCGACCTGGTGCCGGCGGAGCGCTGTGCCGGCGGCGGTGCGCGGCTCCGGCTCGGCGAGCACACGTTCGAGCCCGAGCAGGAGGCCGTAGCGAACCTTCCACTTCGAGGACGGCGCGGCGAGGCCGGCGTCCATCTCCGCGACCGCGTCGTCGAGCGCGCGGCGGCGGGCTGTGCCCTCGCCGAGCGCCACGGCCGGATCCTCGCCCTCGCGGAGGAACGGCTCGCCGGCCCACGCTTCCGCGCGGAGAGCTGAGGCGACTACCGGGTCGGCCGCCTCCGGTTGGCCTGTCGGCTGCGGGATTGCTTCTTGCATATGCGCAGCACGCTTCGGTGCTGCCATCCAACTAAGAGATGCGCTGCGCTCGGCTCGTATTTCCCCTGGGCGAGCGGCGCAGGAGGAAGCATACCCTGCTTCCCGGCTTCGTCAACGTGGGCTACATGCCCAGGCCGCCGAAGATGGCGAAGGGATTGGACGGCTCGACTTCGTACACGAGCTCGCCGCCGGGCTCGACCTGGCCGTGCAGGCGGGTCGCCAGGGCGTCTGCGTCCTCGCGGCTCGCGGCTCCGACGATGAGGTACTGGGAGCGCCGCTCGGGCTTGTAGCCCTCGGCCTCGAGCTGTTCCGCGAGCTCGCGCGCCGCCTGGTGCGAAGCGCACTCGACGCGCACCTCCCACGGGGCGAAACCGCGGTCGAGCTCCTCCTGCTCCCAGGTCTCGCCGGGCGGCTCGTCGTCCCAGCGGTCCTCCTCGTCGAGCCAGTGCTCGATCCGGCTCGTGCGCGCCTCGATCCCGTGCTCGCGGAGCACCGCCTCCACGACGGCGTGAGCCTGTTCGGCCGCCGCGCGGGTCGCCGCGTAGACGTAGATGGTGTCGTCGTCGCGCGAGACCGCGAGTCGGTGGGCCTTCAGGTCGTTCGCGAGCTCCCGCGCTTCGGCGCCGAGGTCGCCCGTGAGCCGGTCGAAGAAGCCGGGCGCGTGCTCCTCCTCGACCTCGATCGTGATGCGCCAGTCGTCGTTCGCCATCGGCTATGAGCCTAGTCTGCCCGGATGGACTGGCGCGAGCGGTACGAGCGCGCGGCGGCGCGCTACTCGAGGCTGGAGGCGACAGCGGCAAAGCCGCCGTCACCCGGCCAGGGGTCGCCGCCTTCGGCAGCGGCGGCCGGCGAGACGCGGGAGCGCGACGAGCGTCGGCTCGTGGCACTCGCGAACTCGGCCTGGGCGGCCGGGCTGTCCCTGCTCATGGACGGCGACCGGGAGGAAGCCGCGGAGTGGCTGCGGCGGTCGGCAGAGCGGTACCGCGAGAGCTGGGAGGCGGGCCGCGCACCGGATGCCTGGGGCCGGCCGATCGGCGCGCTGAAGGCTCTGCTCATCGCGGGCGACGACGCGAGCGAGCTGGCGCGATGGACGCTCGAGACATGTCTAGGTGTCAGACACCTGGACATGTCCCTCTCGCCGATCGGCCGCTACGCCGGCGTGCTTGCGCTGCTCGTCCTCGGGCGGGACGAAGAGGCGGCCGCGGTCGCGGGAACGCTGGGCGACGGCTTCCCGGGCGACGTCGCCGCCGCCCTCTCGGCGCTCGCGAACCACGACCCGGGTCGCTACCGCGAGGCGGTCGACTCTGTGCGCCGCGCGTTCGAGGAACGGGAAGCCTTCCTCGAGGACGTCCCCGTGCCTGACACCGCCATCGCACTCGACGTGCTCGCGGCGTCGCGTGGTCTCGGCTGACGAATCTTCGGCTTTACGCAGCGCTTACGCCGGACCGGTCGTGGGCTGACAACGGTGGAGATAGTGAGTCTGGGAGCCAACCGAGTGCGGCAGGTCGTCGACCAGGGTGCGGCGAGCACGAGCTAGTTCCCCTTGCACCACCCAAGAGGCGGCGGCGACGGGCTGCGGAGCACCAAGCCGCCGCGCACGAGGAGCGGCCGCGCCGGATGGTGCGGCCGCTTCTCTTAGGAAAGCTTCGAAGCTGCGGCGCGGTCGAGGATCGCGCGGGTCGTTCCGTCTGCCGCGCGGGCGAGGCTGCCCGGCGTCTGACGGGACGGCTCGCCCGCCAGCGCACGGGCCACGGCGTCGGCCTTGTCCGCGCCGGCCACGAGGAAGAGCAGCTCCCGCGTGTTGCAGAGCCGCGGCAGCGTCATCGAGATCCGGTCGACGAACGGCTCGTAGCCGGCGTCGGAGCCGACGACGTCGCGGCTCGTGACATCGAGTGTGGGGAAGTTGGGGAAGAGCGAGGCGACATGGCCGTCGGGGCCGAGCCCGACCAGAACCAGGTCGAAGGTGTCGACGTCCGTGAGCTCGAGGCGGTACTCCCTCGAGCCCTCGTCGCGCCCGAGCTCGCCCTCCATCCGGTGGACCGACTTCGGCTGGCTCTCGAGGCGGTCGAGCAAGGCGGCCTTCGCCAGGCAGTAGTTCGATCGTGGGTCGTCCGGCGGGACACAGCGCTCGTCTCCCCACCAGAGCTCGACACTGCTCCAATCGGGCTCGAGCTCGGCTGCGAGCTCGTAGGCGCGGCGCGGCGTCGAGCCACCCGTGAGGACGATGCTGCCGCCGGCCTGGACCTGCTCCACGAGCCGCTCCGCGACGAGCTGCGCCGCCTCGGTCGCATCGGCGACGACCGTGATGTCGACCGAGCTCATCCGCCTTCGGCGAGCTCGCGCGCTCGGTCCATCGCGGCCTGGATCGCGTTGAGGAACGCCGCGCGCACTCCGGCCTGCTCGAGCTCGCGGATCGCCGCGATCGTCGTACCGCCGGGAGACGTGACCGACTCGCGCAGTTCGACCGGGTGCATGCCCTGGTCGCGGAGCTGCTTCGCCGTGCCGAACATCGTCTGCACGACCAGCGTCGTCGAGACCTCGCGCGAGAGACCGAGCAGGATCCCCGCTTCGATCATCGCCTCGGCGAGGAGCGCGAAGTACGCAGGCCCCGAGCCCGAGACTGCGGTGATCGCGTCCATCCACGACTCGGGCGCCCGGACGACGCGGCCGAGATGCGAGAGCAGCTCCTCCGCGAGCGCGAGCTGTTCGTCGCCGGCGTGCGCGCCCGCGCAGATCCCTGCCATGCCCTCGTGCACCGTCGCCGGCGCGTTCGGCATCGCGCGCACGACGGGGACGCCGTCCGCGATCCGCTGCTCGATGTGTGCGGTCGGGATGGCGGCCGCGACCGAGACGACAGTTTGCTCCGTCGTGAGATGCAGACCGATCTCGCCGAGCAGGACGTCGATGTCCTGCGGCTTGACAGCGATGACGACGACTCCGGCACCGGCGACCGCCGCCGCGTTGTCCGTGGTCGCCTCGGCGCCGTAGCGCTCGTTGAGCTCGGCGTTCCGCTCGTCGCGCCGGGAGGTGACGACGACCTCGGATGGCTCGCGCCAGCCGGAGCTGAGCAGGCCGGAGAGGAGGGCCTCCCCGATCCGGCCGCCGCCAAGGATCGCGATCTTGCGCTCGCTCATGGAAAGAGTCTATGAACCAGGAGATGCGTAGAGGCGTACTCCTGGTGGCGGCCCTGGCGGCGACGCTGATGCTCGCCGGTTGTGGCGGTGTCAGCCGCCGGGACTACGTGGCCCGGAACGAGGCGATCGTCAGGTCGCTGCCGCACTTCCCCGGAGCGGTGAAGACGCACGAGGTCTCGACGCCGTACGTCAAGTCTGAAGGCGGCCTGTCCACGCGCCCGAGCGGCTACACCACGACGGTCGTCTACCGCGTCCCGCGCGGAACGACCGGCGCCTCGGTGCTTCGCTTCTACAGAACTGAGCTCGATCGGCGCCGCTGGAGGCAGGTCGACACTCCGCGGGTCGACGCCTTCACCAAGGGTCGGGCGTTCGCGGCTGTGAACACCGTCTTCCTGACGCCGGCGCAGCGTCGGCTCGGCGAGCAGGTCTACGAGGTGGTCGTCGACTACCGCGGCGCCGGGCGCGGCTAGGCGGCGCGGGCCGCGGGCAGCGGGATCAGGCCGCGGCCGAAGCCGGTGAGGAGATAGACGCTCGCGAGACCGGCCCACTCTCCGTAGGGCTCGAGCAGCTCTGCCGTCTCCCACGCCTCCACCGGCCGGCCGCGCATCGCGCGCAGGAGCTTGATCAGGCCGAGATCCCCGACGAGTCCGTGCTCGAAGCGGCCGAGGCCTTCAAGACAGACGACGCCCGCCGACCACGGGCCGAGGCCGCGCTCACGCTCGATCCGGCGCACGACCGCCTCGGTCGGCAGATCGTGCAGCCGCTCGAGCTCGAGGCTCCGGCAGACCCGGACGAGCGCCGCGCCGCGCCGCTCGTGCAGCCCGAGCCGGCGCAACTCGAACGGCGCGACAGCTCCGAGCACGGCGGTCGTCGGCGGTTCGCAGAGACCGGTGGCAGCCACGGTCACGGAAGCGTCACGAGGCTGTAGCGCCCGGATCACCGAACGCTCGAGCTTCCGTGCCGTCTTCGAGTCGATGAGCTGGCCGCAAACGGCGCGGAGGAGTGCCTGCGCGACGGTTGCCGTACGGACCGGCCGGTAGCCGCGGAGGTGCTTCGTCGCGCGGCCCAGCAGAGGATCGTGGGCGAAGCGCCGCAGGAACTCGGAGTGATCGTCGTCGAGCGCGAGCGTCCAGCGGAGCTTCTCGGCGGCCGCAACCGACTCGGATCGGATCGTCACGGTGCCGTCGGGCGACTGCCAGGCACGGGCGACAGCGTCGCAAGTGCGTGCCGTGAAGAGACCTTCCCGCATGCTTCGCGTCGCGTCGCCGGCGAGCTTCGCGGAGAGCGCGAGCGAGTACGGACCGCGCGGGCGAACGACGATTTCGGCCATGTCCACGAGCCTACTGGCCCGCCTGGACACGGCGGCAAGAGCGCCTTGCGGAGGGCGCGAACGCGACCTACCGTCGCCGCGGTGGCGAGACCTCTGACTCGCATCGACCTCCTGATCGGCCTGGCGCTGGTCGCGGCCGTCGTCGTCCTGTTCGCGCACGGGCACCACAGCGGCGCCAACGCGATCCTCGCCGACCCGGTGCGCACGCCCGGCGTCCTCAACCCGAACGTGACGCAGGCGAACATCCGCTCCACGATCTGCCGTCACGGCTGGACGGCGACCATCCGCCCACCCGTCTCGTACACGAATGCCCTGAAGCGCAGGCAGATGCGGCAGTACGGCGAGACCGGGTCGATGTCGGACTACCAGGAGGATCACCTGATCAGCCTCGAGATGGGCGGCAACCCGACCGACCCGCGCAACCTCTGGCCCGAGCCGTATCCGCGCGCCGCCGAGATGGACAAGATCGAGAACGAGCTCAACGACGAGATCTGCGACGGGAAGCTGACCCTGGCGCAGGCGCAGGAGCGCGAGGACACGATCAAGCACACGCAGGGATAGAGTCGCGTCATGGAGATCGCGCCCGATACCCACATGGGGCTCGTCGAGCTGAGCGTCTCCGACCTCGACCGCTCGCTCGCGTACTGGCAGGACGCGATCGGCCTGCGCCTCCTTTCACGCGAGAACGGGACGGCCGAGATCGGGACGGACACGCCGCTGTTGCGGTTCGTCGAGGAGCCCGGCGCGCGTCCGGCCCAGGGCTTCACCGGCCTCTTCCACGTCGCGCTACTCGTGCCGGATCGCCCGAGCCTCGGTCGCTTCCTCGCGCACACCGCGCGAGAGCGGATCCCGCTCACCGGGCTCTCGGACCACGTCGTGAGCGAGGCGATCTACCTCCGCGACCCGGATTACCACGGCATCGAGATCTACGCCGACCGCCCGCGCGAGCAATGGGAAGGCCAGGTGGGCCAGCGGATGACGACGATCCCGCTCGACACCGACTCGTTGCTCGCGGAGGCGGGCGACGCCGGCTTCGGCGGGCTGCCGGACGGGACGACGGTCGGGCACGTCCACCTCTGCGTCCGCGACGTCGACGAGACGATCGCCTTCTACCGCGACAAGCTCGGGATGGGGCTGACCGCGCACCTCGGCGACCAGGCCGCGTTCCTCAGTGCCGGCGGCTACCACCACCACCTCGGCGGCAACACGTGGGAGACACACGGCGCGCCGCCCGCACCGGAGGGGACCGCGAGGCTGCTTCGTTTCACGATCGTCGTCCCGGACGACGAGGAGCTGCAGCGCGCGGCCGAGCGGATCGGCGGCACCGAGGTTCGGGACCCCTCGGGAAACCCGCTTGCGCTCGTAGCCGTCTAACCGGTCGCTGTCTTCGGCCTCGTGCGCTATACCTGACGAGAGCAGATGAGCAGCAAGCCGGTCGAGCAGCTCTCTCAGGTCATCGTCCGCTTCGCGGGCGATTCCGGCGACGGCATGCAGCTCACGGGCTCGCAGTTCACCTCCGAGGCGGCGCTGCTCGGCAACGACATCTCGACGCTCCCCGACTTCCCCGCCGAGATTCGTGCGCCTGCCGGCTCGCTGCCCGGCGTCTCGGGCTTCCAGCTCCACTTCGCCGACCACGACATCCTCACGCCGGGCGATGCGCCGAACGTCCTCGTAGCGATGAACCCGGCCGCGCTGAAGACGAACATCGCGGATCTGCCGCGGGGTGGGACGCTGATCGTCGACGCCGACGCCTTCACGGAGCGGAACCTCCAGAAGGCCGGCTACGCGGAGAGCCCGCTCTCCGACGGATCGCTCGACGAGTACCAGGTGCACGCGGTGCCGCTGACATCGCTGACGGTCGGCGCGCTCAAGGAGATCGAGGGCGTGACTCCGCGCGAGGCCGAGCGCTCGAAGAACATGTTCGCGCTCGGGCTCATGTCGTGGCTGTACGGGCGCTCGATCAAGCCGACGATCGAGTTCCTCGAGGAGAAGTTCGGTGCGAAGCGGCCCGAGATCGCGGCCGCGAACATCAAGGCGCTCCGCGCCGGCTACGCGTTCGGCGAGACGACCGAGTCGTTCGCGGTCACGTACGAGGTGAAGCCGGCGAAGCTCAAGCCGGGGACGTACCGCAACATCACGGGGAACCAGGCGCTGTCGCTCGGGCTCGTGGCCGCGTCGCGGCTGTCCGGGCTGCCGCTCTTCCTCGGCGCCTACCCGATCACGCCGGCGAGCGCGATCCTCGAGGAGCTCGCGGGCTACAAGCATTTCGGCGTCCGCACGTTCCAGGCGGAGGACGAGATCGCCGCGGCCGGGGCTGCGGTGGGCGCGGCATTCGGCGGTGCGCTCGGCGTCACGACCTCGGCCGGCCCGGGCATCGTCCTCAAGGCCGAGACCGTCGGGCTCGCGATCATGCTCGAGCTACCGCTCCTGATCTGCGACATCCAGCGCGCCGGCCCTTCGACCGGGATGCCGACCAAGCCGGAGCAGGGCGACCTGCTGATGGTCATGTACGGGCGCAACAGCGAGTCGCCGGTGCCGGTCGTCGCGGCCGGATCGCCGTCCGACTGCTTCCACGCGGTGATCGAGGCGGTGCGCATCGCGCTCAAGTACCGCACGCCCGTGTATCTCCTCTCGGACGCCTACCTCGCAAACGGCTCGGAGCCATGGCTCCTGCCCGACCTCGACACGCTCCCCGACCTGACGACGACCTTCGCGACGGAGCCGAATGCGGGCGACGAGTTCCTTCCGTACCTGCGCGACGAGCACACGCTCGCGCGGCCTTGGGCGGTGCCGGGGACGCCGGGCCTCGAGCATCGGATCGGCGGGCTCGAGAAGGCGGACCGCACCGGCAACATCTCCTACGACCCCGAGAACCACGACCTGATGACGCGGCTGCGCGCGCAGAAGGTCGCGGGCATCGCCGGCGATATCGCGGAGCTCGAGGTCGACGACCCCAACGGCGAGGCGAAGGTACTCGTGCTCAGCTGGGGCGGCACGTACGGCCCGGTCGCGGCCGCCGCGCGCCGCGTGCGCGCGAACGACAAGCAGGTCGCCCACGCGCACCTTCGCTACCTCAACCCGTTCCCGCGCAACACCGGCGACGTGCTGCGCCGCTACGAGAAGGTGCTGATCCCGGAGATGAACCTGGGCCAGCTCCTGCAGCTCGTCCGGTCCCAGTTCCTCGTCGACGCGATCGGCTACAACCGCGTCCGCGGCTTCCCGCTGCGTGCGCAAGAGGTGGCCGACGCGGTCGAGGCCCTGGTGGATGCCGCATGACCGGGGGCAACGGCAACGGGCAGCTGACCGCGAAGGACTTCCGCACCGACCAGGAGGTGCGCTGGTGCCCGGGCTGCGGCGACTACGCGATCCTCGCCGCGATGCAATCGTTCATGCCCGAGCTCGGGATCGAGCGCGAGAACACCGTCTTCATCAGCGGCATCGGCTGCGCAGCGCGCTTCCCGTACTACATGAACACGTACGGGATCCACTCGATCCACGGCCGCGCGCCGGCGATCGCGACCGGGCTCGCGACGACGCGGCCCGACCTCTCGGTCTGGGTCGTGACGGGCGACGGCGACGCGATGTCGATCGGCGGCAACCACCTGATCCACGCGCTGCGCCGCAACGTCAACTTCAAGATTCTCCTCTTCAACAACCGGGTCTACGGGCTGACGAAGGGGCAGTACTCGCCCACGAGCGAGGTCGGGATGGTGACGAAGTCGACACCGATGGGCTCGATCGACTGGCCCTTCAACCCGATCTCGCTGGCGGTCGGCGCCGAGGCGACGTTCGTCGGGCGCGCGATCGACACCGACAAGAAGGGGATGACCGCGGTGCTGCGCGCCGCGGCTGAGCATCGCGGCAGCGCGTTCGTCGAGATCTTCCAGAACTGCCCGATCTTCAACGACGACGCCTTCGACTACGTCCGCGACGACAAAGAGGGCGTCAACCGGATCCTGCTGCGCAACGGCGAGCCGATCACGTGGGGCGCCGAGGGCGAGAAGGCCCTGCGCCAGAAGCCCGACGGCACGATCGAGGTGTGCGCTTCCGGCGAGGACGGCGTGCTGGTGCACGACTCGACGCACCTCGAGCCGTCGCTCGCGTTCGCGCTCTCACGCGTGACGCAGGCGACCCACGGCGGCACCCCGGTCGGGATTTTCCGCAACATCGAGCGCCCGGTCTACGACGACCTGATGGCCGAGCAGCTCGCTGCGGCCGAGGAGAAGCGCGGGAAGGGCGATCTCGCGGAGCTGCTCCACTCCGGCGAAACCTGGGTCGTCACCTAGTTCTCGGAGTCCCGATACGTGAATTTCCTTCGTACGTTCTTCCGGATCTTGGCGCGCAACGTGATGTTCCTCGGAGGTGGGCGTGGTCCTACTCCTGAGGAGCTGAGTGAGCGCGACGACGTTCGACGCTAACCCGCTGCACTCCGCGGCTACGCGTGCTGCGGCTGCTCGGCGCGGGCGCGGCGGCGTGTCGTGATACGCGGCGTCCAGCCGAGCGCCAGAGCCGTCGCCACCACCGCGACGAGGCCGATGAGCCCCGAGACGACGAAGGCGAGCTCGGTCCCGCCGACGTCGCAGAGCCAGCCGGTCATGATCCCGGCGATCGCTCCCGTGCCGTTGAAGGCGTAGAAGTACAGCCCGATCACGCGGCCGCGCAGGTGGTCGGGCGCGGCGAGCTGCATGATCGCGTTCGAGTTCGCCGACCAGGCGGTGAAGCCCGCGCCGACGAAGAAGAGCAGGACGCCCGCCAGGAGCGCCGAGTTGACCGGCGCGAGCAAGAGCTCGGCGCCTGAGAAGACCAGCCCGCCGACGAGCAGGACCTTCATCGATGCTCGTCCCAGCGAGGCGGCGGCCAGCGCTCCGACCAGCGCGCCGACGCCGAAGGCGGCAGACAGCAGGCCGTACACGTAGGCATGCCCGTTCAACGTGACCTTCGCCAGCACAGGCAGCGTCACGTTGAAGTTGAAGCAGAACGTGCTGATCACGAAGACGAGCGAGAGGATGACGAGCATCCGCGGCTGCCTGCGGATCCACGCGAGCCCCTCGAGCGTGCCGGCGAGGATCTTCGGCCGCTCGAACCGCTCCAGCGGGAAGAACTCCGAGACCCGCATCAAGAGCAGGCAGATCAGGACCGCGAGGTAGCTGACCGAGTTGACGAGGAAGCAGACGCCCGCGCCGGCGACGAGCACGACGCCGGCGATCGCCGGGCCGAAGATCCGCGATGCATTGAAGAGCGTCGAGTTGAGCGCGATTGCGTTCGGCAGGTCCTCGCGCCCGACCATCCGGTACGTGAGCTGCTGGCGTGACGGCACGTCGAGCACGAGCACCGTCCCGTTGATGAACGCGATCGTGTAGAGCATCCAGGGCTCCGCGAAGCCGCCGAGCGCGATCCAGGCGAGCGCGGAAGCCGAGATCAGCTGCGCGGTCTGCGTCCCGATCACCGTGCGGCGCGCGTCGAGCCGGTCGGCGAGGACGCCCGCGAACAGGCCGAACATCATGTACGGCGCGAACTGCGCGAACGCCATGACGCCGACGTCGAACGGCGAGTGCGTGAGCTGCAGCACGTACCAGCCCAGCGCGATCCGCTGCATCCACGAGCCGGTCTGGGAGACGATCTGTCCGCCGAAGAAGAGGCGGTAGTTGCGGTAGCGGAGACTGTGGAACGTCCGCCTGGCGGCCTTCGTCAAGCGCGCACCTTCTCGCCCTCGAGGAGGCGCGCAAGCGGCTCCGCCGCCGCTCCCACCGCGGCGAGCTCGGCGGGCGTGAGAGCGCCAAGCCGGCTCGCGAGGTATGCGGTGCGGCGGGAGCGGACGCGGCGGAGCGTGCGCTGGCCGTCCTCGGTGAGTGTCAGTCCTGTGCAGCGGCGGTCGGATTCGCTCTTCGTGCGCGCGACGAGACCGTCGCGCTCGAGCCGCGAGACGCGCTTCGACATCGCGGCAGTCGAGACGCGCTCCTCCGCGGCGAGTTGGCCGACGGTGACGCCGGGCGCGTACTTGATCGAGATCAGCAGGCCGACCTGATGCGGCGAGACGCCGGCGATCTTCTCCTGCCGGAGCTCGCGGGCCAGGCGGAGCAGCGTGGGGCGGAGGCTGTCGGCCACCGCCATCGCATCGAGCTGCTGCTTCGTCGCCTGGGGCATTCGTTAACCAGGTTAGCGAAATACCTAACCCGGTTACAGAATCCTTACTTGCGTGACCGCGCTCACCAGGCGGGCCGCGACGTCCTCCTGAGGATCGAGTTCGTGACCGCGCCCTGGGCGACGGGGTTGGCCACGAGCCGGTTCTGCCACAGGTTCGCCTCCGACTGGAAGCGGACGAGCACGGCGATGCCCCGGCGGGTGCGAATGCCTGACGCGTCGTCGGCCCGTGTGCCGACGACGGTGTTGTGCTCGAACATGCACATCGAACGGTCGTTGCAGTAGAGGCCGACTCCGAGCGCGTCGCGCACCGTGTTGTGAGCAGCCATCCCCATCGACATCTCGTCGACCGAGATCGCCTCGCCCGTCGTGCGGCTGACCCGGTTGCCCATGATGTCCGTCATCGACGAGTGGGTCGTGATCCCCTCTGCTCCGCCGACGACGGTGCAGCCCTCGACCATGCTCATTCCCAGATCCATGTTGAACGAGATGTCGATGCCCTGGCCCCGCCGGTTCCCGAGCATGTCGACCGTGCAGTTGCGGATGACGACGCCGGCCAGGCGGACGTGGATGCCGTCGAGCTTCGCGCCCTGGACGGTCACGCCGTCGATGACGGTGCCGCGGACGCCGTCGACCGTGATCCCGTTCTCGCCACCGAGCACGGTCACGTCGCGGATCTGGACGTCGTCGTGCGCGACCACGATCCCGCCCTGGACGACCGCCCCCGGCTCGCCCTGGAGGATCTCGCGGTGCCGGATCACGATCGGGCCTCGGTGGACGCCCGCGCCGAGGTGGACGACCGGCGGGAGCCGCGCGTGCCACGTCGCAGCGCTGCCGACGAAAGCGAACAAGAGGACGCCCCCGGCGACTGCGCCCATCCGGCCGAGCTCGCCGCCGTCTTCCGCATAGCCGAGCCGGAGCAACGGGAAGCCGGCCTGCGCGAGGACGAACGAGGCGAGCCAGCCCGCGCCGAAGAGCGCGAGCGCAGGCACGAGCGGCGCATGCAGGCCGAAGCCGTAGACGATCGCCATCAGCAAGCCCAGCTCGACCGCGCCGAGCGGAATCGCCGCCCAGGCCGGTTGATACGGGAGCAGCCGGTGCCAGACATTGAGGTCGAGTGCGATCCCGACGGCGGCCATTAGCGCGACGAGTTCCACCGGCCACCAGCGGTGCCGCGCGCCGGCGATCGCGCAGGCGGCCACCAGCACCGGCACCAGCGCTGCCAGCCGAGTCTCGATTCGTCCTCTCAGGGTGTACGACACGACTGAATCCTCCGCAGGAATCGATGCGCCGCATACCGTGCGCCGGCGAGCGTGTCCGCGGCGGGGAACGCCCACTGCGCCGGTGCACCCGTGACGGCAAGTGTTCGCGTCGAGTCGCTCAGCCCCGGCACGGTGGAGTCCGGATCGAGCGCGAGCCAGTCCTCCGCCGTCTCGAGGTCGTGCTCGGCGACGAGCCGTGCGAGCAGCGGATCGTGCCGGAAGCCGCGCCGGAATCCGGTCGCGCAGATGACCTGCGCGCTGCCGTTGAGCGATGCCTCGACGCGGAACCGGCCTTCGCGCGTCGCGCGCTCGAGTGGCTTGTCCCAATGCTCGCCGGCCGGATACGACGGCGTCGACAGCGTGCGCAGGCGCTCGATCCGCTCGCGCCGCGGCAGGCGATGGAACGCCGCGAGGCCGCGGCGCGAGAAGTACTTTCGCGGGACGTTGAGCGGCTGCCGCACCGGCTCGCGCCGGCGCACGGAGACCACCTCAGCGCCGGCAGCGAGCGCGTTGAGCCACTCGGTCGCCGCCGCGAGCCCCGCGCCGACGACGGTCACCGTGTCGGCGTAGCCGTGCGGCTCGTAGGCGTGGACGGCGCGCGGGTCGGCGCGCAGCTCCTCGGGAACGTTCAGGCCCGGATGGCCGGGCGCGATCAGGACGTGCGCGAACCGCTCGCCGTCGAGCTCGAAGCAGCCCTCCGCCGCGCGCACCTGCTGAACGCGGCGCACGACCACGCTGTCGTTCCAGTCGCTCCGCTCGCGCAGCCGCTCGACATGGGCGAGAAATTCTTCGACGGTCGGGTGATAGCGGTCGAGAGCCGATTCGAGCAGCGGCCGCGCTGAGCGGCGGGCGTGCACGCTGCGGAAGGCGAGGCCGGGGAAGGAGGTTGCCAGGCAGTGGCCGTCGCTCTCGGAGCGCATCTCCCGCTGTCGGATAGCTGCCGCCCGCACCCGCCAGGCCCCCGCCGGATCGGCGTCGGTGCCGAAGACCACGATCTCCCCCGGCTCGAAGCACCGGCGCAAGGTCTGATACGCGGTGAAGCCTGCAAGTCCCGATCCGACTACCGCGATGCGCGGCATCACTTCACCGAGCCGGCGAGCAGGCCCTCGACGAAGTAGCGCTGGAAGGCGAAGAAGACCGCGAGCGGCACGAGGAGGGAGAAGAACGAGGCCGGCGCGATGATGTCGATGCTCTGCGAGAACTGGCGGAACTGGTCGAAGATCCAGACGTTGAGCGTGGTCACGCTGAAGGTGAGCGAGACGAGCAGGTCGTTCCACGTCCAGAGGAACTGGAAGATCGCGAGCGAGGCGATCGCGGGCAGGCCGAGCGGGAGGATCAGGCGGAGGAAGATCCAGAGCTCGCTGGCGCCGTCGATGCGCGCGGATTCGAGGATGTCCTTCGGTATCCCGATGAAGAAGTTGCGCAGCAGGAAGATGGCGAAGGGGAGCCCGAACGCGGCGTGGAAGAGGATCACGCTCAGGGTCGTCCCCCCGATCCCCAACGTGTTGTAGAGCCTGAACATCGGGATCAGCGCCATCTGCAGGGGCACCACGAGCAGCGCGATCACGCCGAGGAAGATCCAGTCGCGGCCGGGGAACTCGAGCCAGGCGAAGGCGTAGCCGGCGAGGGCGCCGACGACGACGACGAGCAGCGTGTTGCCCACGGCGATGATCGCCGTGGTCTCGAGCGCGCTGGTGAGGCCCGCCTGGTGGAAGAGGGCGCTGTAGTTCGAGAACGTCGCCAGGCTCGGGTGCGCGAAGACCCTCCACCAGCCCGTGCTCGTGATCTCGGTCCGGGGCAGGATCGACGTGATGAAGAGGCCGATTGTCGGGACGAGCCAGAGGAGGCCGATCACGATGAGCAGGATCTGGAGCGGCGTCTTCGCCACCGTGCGCCCGATCTTCGCCGCGGTCGACTCCCGTGGCGGGGGCACGCGGACGCTCTCGGCGGCGGCTGCCATCAGATCTCCCTCCGGAAGCGCCGGACGTTGAGCAGGAGCACCGGGATCACGAGCAGGAACAGGAATACCGCGATCGCCGAGCCGCCCCCGAAGTTGTTGTTGCCGCTGAACGCGGTACGCCACATCGCGAGCGCGATCACGTTCGCGTTCGCCTGGACGGAGTCCGGCGCGAGCGCGATCACGATGTCGAACACCTTGAGGACGTTGATGACCATCGTGATGAAGACGACGCTGAGGACCGGCGCGAGCAGGGGCACGGTGACGCGGCGGAAGACCTGCAACTCGGTCGCGCCGTCTGTCCGCGCCGCCTCGAGCACGTCGCGCGGCATCGCCGAGAGGCCCGCCGCGAGCACCACCATCGAGAAGCCGGCCCAGATCCAGATGTAGGCGATGAGAAGCGAGGGAGTGATCAATTTCGGACCAAGCCATGAATAGCCGGCGAACGGCTGCGTGAAGGTTGCGGCCCCGATGCCTGCGTTGTACGTCCCTGCCGGGACGTTCGCGAAGTCGAAGGTGCCGTCCGGATCCGTGTTCGTCGTCTGGAGGACCTTCCCGGACGAGTTCTTGAGCTCCACCGTCACTCCCGGGAGCCCGAGCTCGCCACGCTCGACGATGCCCGGCTTGCCGCCGCCCGGCTTGAAGTCGCGCCAGACCGTGCCGACGACGGCGCCGGGCTTCGCCGCCGGCTTCACCGCCTGCTCCGCACCCTTCGGCATGTTCTGCGGCGCGATCCCGGTCAGGCCGAGCAGCGCGACGCCTCCTGGGTGCAGGGGCGTCTTGAGCACCATCGCGCCGCCGTGAGCCTGCTGGAGGGACGGTGTCGACGGTGTCGCGCTGGGGAGGACGCCGGCGGGGGAGAAGGCCCCGTGGACGGAGCGGCTGAGGGCGTTGATCGCGCCCAGGTTCGGATCCTGCTGATACATGATCCGCCACGTCACGCCCGTGGCGAAGGCGGAGATCGCCATGGGCAGGAAGACGACCGTCTTGAAGGCGACGCTCCACCGGACCCGCTCGATCAGCACGGCGAAGATCAGCCCGATGGCCGCCACGAAGGCAGGCACGACCGCTACCCAGATCGCGCTGTTCTTGATCGCCGTGACGAGCGTCGAGGTCGTGAACAGGGTTCGGTAGTTGTCGATCCCGACCCACGTGCCGAGGTAGCCCGACTGGCCGAAGAAGCTCCGGATGATCGTGTAGATCGTCGGGTAGATCAGCCAGATTCCGAGCAGGAAGAACGCCGGCGCGAGGAAGAGCGCTCCGGTCCGATAACGGGACCGCCCCTGCTCCGAGGGCTCCGGCGGAGCCGCCTTGGGAGGCGGCCCCGCCGTGATGCTCGCGCCGCTCAAGCGCTTACTTGCTGCCCTTGTAGGCCGCTGTCGCTGCGCTCTCGAGCTGCTGCTGGATGCTCGAGATGTTCGAGGGGTTCTGGAGGAACTTCTGGAAGAGCCCCCAGATGCCCTGTCCGGTAGTCGCCCCGAACGCAGCCGGCTGGTTGTCGGACAGGTCGAAGACCACCGACTTCGCACCCAGCAGGGGCGCCTCGGTGGCCCGCGTGATGGCGTCCGGGTAGACGCCGGCGGGCATGTTCCTGACCCCGGTGCCGAAGCCGCCGAGCCTGGCCCAGATCGTGGCCGCCTGCGGCGTCGCGAGGTACTTGACGAACGCCTGGATCGCCGGCGAGTCCTTGAACGTGATGATCAGATCGCCGCCGGTCTCGACCGCGTGCGCGTCCGGCCCTGCCGTGATCGCCGGGAACGGGACGACGTTGAACCCTGTCCCGGCCTTCGACTTGGTCGCCGTGAGGATCTCCAGGCCGACGAAGTCGCCCTGGAGCACCATCCCACCCCCGGGCGGACTGGCGTACGCCTTGTCGACGCAGGTCGGGAAGTCGGTCTGCAGGGCCCCGCTCGTCCCGCCGGTGAGGTTCGACGAGTCGCCGATGATCTTGGCCATGTACTGCATGGCCTTCGTGACCGAGGGGTCGGTCCACTTGATCTGGTGGGTGGACAGCTGGTCGTACTTCGCCGAGCCCCACATCCGTAGGTAGATGTTCTCGAAGATGTCGCTGAGGGTCCAGCCGCTCGAGCCGCAGAGCGAGTAGGCCGGCGTGCCCGAGGCCTTGATGGTCTTCGCGTCGCTCAGCAGCTGCGACCAGGTCTTCGGAGCCGAAACCCCTGCCTGCTTGAGGACCGGCACGTTGTACCAGAGGGTCGACTTGTTGGACGCCTTGAAGAGGAGTGCATAGAGCTTCCCGTTGACCACGCCCAGGTGGGCCCAGGCGGGCGTGAAGTTGGCGTTGATCGTCGACTGCGCGTACGTGATCGGCTTGAGGTGCCCCTGCTGTACGAGCTGTTTGACGAGTCCCGGCTGCGCGACGTCGGCGACGTCAGGCGGGCTGCCGCCCGCGATCGCGGTCGCGAGGATCGTCGGGATGTTGTCGCCCTTCGACGTGTAGCTGACGTGGACGTTCGGATACTGCTTGTTGAAGCCGGCGATCACCTTCTGAAACGCCGTCTGTTCTGCGGCGGACCAGATGCCCCAGAACTTGACGCTGCCGGAGACGCTCGTGTTCGCCGACGTCGTCGTGGTACTCGACCCGCTGCTGCCCCCGCCGCCGCATCCTGCGGCAAGGGTGAGAACCACCGCCACCACCGCGGCGACTGCTGTCAGACGCGCCGCGCGCGCCCTGCCTGCCCGACTGCTCCTCACGCTGTTGCTCCTTTCTCACTGAGGTTTCCGTCGTAGATCCCTTTGCTCGTCTGCTCGTCGAAGAAGTGGAGTGCCCGGGTGTCGACGGTCACCTCGACCTGCTTTCCTTCCTCGACCTCGGCGCGTGCGCCGAAACGGCCGACGAGCAATGCCCCCTCCGCCTGTCGCTCGAACTCGGCGGCCTCGCCGGGAACGCCGGCGTCCTCCGCCAACTCCATGACGTCGTCGGTCAGCGCTTCCCGCGTCCCCTCTACCGTGAAGTGCACGATCAGCTCCGAACCCAGCGCCTCCCGTAGCTCGACCACGCCGTGTAGGCGCCGGTTAGCGGGCGAGTCCGGCTCGAGCGACGCTTCTTCGAGATCCTCCGGGCGGATGCCGAGGATCACCTTTCGCCCCTCGTACCCCCGTAGAGCGGGATGCGCGGCGAGCGTCGCCTCATCGAGGGTCAGGTGCTGGCTGCCGACGTCGACCGCGAGGCCGCCGTTTGCTCGCGTGACCGTCGCCTCGACCATGTTCATCGCCGGGGAGCCGATGAAGCCGCCGACGAAGAGATTGACGGGACGGTCATAGAGCGTTTGCGGGTCGGCGACCTGCTGGAGTTGACCCTTACGCATCACTGCGACGCGATCGCCCATCGTCAGGGCCTCGACCTGGTCGTGCGTGACGTAGATCGTGGTGGTGCCGAGGTCGCGCTGCAGGCGGCTGACCTCTGCGCGCATCTGTACCCGCAGCTTCGCGTCGAGGTTCGAGAGCGGCTCGTCCATCAGGAACGCCGCCGGCTCACGCACGATCGCGCGTCCCATCGCGACGCGCTGGCGCTGCCCACCCGAGAGCGCGCGCGGCTTGCGCTTGAGGAACTGCTCGAGGCCGAGGACCCGCGCGGCGTTGTGGACGCGCGCGTCGATCTCCTGCTTCGGCACCTTCTTGACCTTGAGTCCGAAGGCGATGTTCTCGTAGACGGAGAGATGCGGGTACAGCGCGTAGCTCTGGAAGACCATCGCTATGTCGCGGTTGCGCGACGCGACGTGGTTGACCACGCGGTCGCCGATCCGCAGCACCCCGCCGGAGATCTCTTCGAGCCCCGCAACCATCCGCAGCGCGGTGGTCTTGCCGCAACCCGACGGGCCGACGAGCACCATGAATTCGCCGTCGGCGATGTCCAGCTCAAGGGAGTCGACGGCTTTGGTGCCGTCGGCGTAAACCTTCGTCACCTCGTCAAAAACAACGGCGGCCACGCAACCACCCCCCAGTAGTGGGCGAGACCCTATCCCAGCCGCGTCCGGCCTGCGGCGGCTAGAGGATCTTCGAGAGGAACTGCTTCGTGCGCTCGTGCCCGGGGTCGGTGAAGAAGTGCTCGGGCGTTCCCTCCTCGATGATCAGCCCGTCGTCCATCATCACCACGCGGTTGGCCGCCTTGCGCGCGAAGCCCATCTCGTGGGTGACGACGATCATCGTCGTCCCGGCGGCCGCGAGCTCCTCCATCACCGCCAGCACCTCGCCGATCGCCTCGGGGTCGAGCGCGCTCGTCGCCTCGTCGAACAGCATCAGCGTGGGGCCCATCGCGAGCGCGCGCGCAATCGCGACCCTCTGCTGCTGGCCGCCCGAGAGCTTGCCGGGATACGTGTCGACCTTGTCCGCGAGCCCCACCCGCCCGAGCAGCGCCGTTGCGAGGCCGATCGCCTGATCCTTGGGGACGCCGAGCACGTGCACCGGCGCCTCGATCACGTTCTGGAGCGCGGTCTTGTGCGGGAACAGGTTGAACCGCTGGAAAACCATTCCGATCTGCGTCCGCTGCCGCGCGATGTTGCGCTCGCTGTCTTCGACCAGTCTGTCGCCGCGTTGCCGGTAGCCGATCAGCTGCCCGTTCACCTCGATCCGGCCGGAGTCCATCTTCTCGAGGTGGTTGATGCAGCGGATGAAGGTCGTCTTGCCGGAGCCGGAAGGCCCGATGATGCAGACCGTCTCGCCCTTGCTCACCTCGAGCGAGATGCCCTTCAGCACCTCGAGCCGACCGAAGCTCTTGTGGACGTCCTCGGCATGCATGACGGCACCGGTCATCGGTGGTGGGCGCCTCGGGCCCAGGCAGTCATCGGATTCCACGCGAGCTCGAGCCGCTCGCGGAAGCTCAGTTCCTCGCCGCGCTCACTCACCGAGAGGCGCCGTTCGATCCAGGCCTGGATGAACGTCCAGATGGTCGTCAGGAAGAGGTACCAGACGGCGATGGCGAGGAAGTAGTCGGCGATGAAGAACTGCGAGTAGTTCTGGTTGGAGTAGGCGAACAGCTCGAAGACGCCGATCGTGAACAGGAGCGAGGTGTTCTTCATCATGTTGTTGAACTCGTTGCCGAGCGGCGGCACGATCACCCGCGCCGCCTGCGGCAGGATGATCCGCCGCATCGCCTTCCCGTACGTCATGCCGATGGACTTCGCCGCTTCCATCTGACCCTTGTCCACCGAGTCGATGCCGGCCCGGATGATCTCGCGCATGTACGCGCCCTCGTTGATGCTCAGCGCGACGATGCCGGCAATCGCGGCATCGGGGACGGTCCAGAAGCTGGACTGCAACGTCGGCCAGGCGAACGCGAAGTAGATGTAGAAGATCTGGACGAGCAGCGGCGTGCCGCGGAAGATCCAGACGTAGATGGCCGATGTCCAGCGCAAGACGGCGAAACGCGACATGCGGGCGAGCGCGGCGAGAAGCCCGAGCAGCACGCCCGCCGCCTGGGCGGCGACGGAGATGTAGACCGTCGCCCAGAGCGTGCGGAAGAGGATGTGATTCGGGTGGAAGACCTGCTGCCAGATGACGTGCAGGTCGACTGCGACGAGCCCGTGCATCTGGCAGCGGCTACTCCTACTTGTTCTTCAAAGCGAACTGGCTCGCCTGCCACTTCGCGAGGATCGACTTCATCTTTCCGTTCAGGTACAGCGCCTCGATCGCGTTGTTGATCTTCGCTCCGAGCGGGTCGCCAATGCGTGTCGCGACGCCCTCGGGCGCAATGCCGACCTGTTTGCCCGCAGTCTGGAACTTCCCGCCCGTCGTGCGGATGTAGTAGAGGACGGGCGTGGCGTCCGCGAGGTAGGCGTCGACCTTTCCGGACTGGATCGCTGCCGCGGCGCTCGTGTCGGCCGGGTAGCTCCTGATCGTGATCAGCGGCTTACCCTGCTTCTGCAGGATCTTGTTCTCGGCCTGAAGAGTGGCGAGCTGGGTCGTCGACGACTCGACGGCGGCGGACTTGCCGCTGAGGGACGCCACGTCCGTGACGCCGGAAGGATTCCCCTTCTTCACCATCAGGAAGGTGCCTACGTCGAGATACGGCGAGAACTTGACCTGCTTCGCGCGCTCCGGGGTGATCGTCATCGAGCTGATGATCGCGTTGCACTTCTTCTGCTTGAGCGCGGGGATGATCACGGTGAAGCCGGTGGTTTTGATCTGCGCCGTGGAGCCGAGCTGCTTCGCGATGGCGTTCGCGATGTCGATGTCATAGCCGGCGGCCTTTCCGTTGACGATCGACTCTGCGGGTGGGTACGTCGTGTCGACGCACCAGACGATCGGGTTCGGGACTGACGAAGCCGCGCTCGTCGTGGTGTTGCTCGAGCCGCCACCGCCACCGCCGCCGCAGGCGGCGAGTGTCGAGACCAGCGCCGCGAGCGCAAGCAGCGGGAGAAGACGCTTCACGGATTGCCCTCCTGTTGTTCGGAACCTGCGAGAAGTGCGACTCTACCGACCGAGCGCGGCGGCCGTAAGCGCCTGGAAGTGGGCGATCAGCTGCTCGCTGTGGCTCATGAGCACGCCGTGCTCGAGCGCGCCGGAGGCGATGCCGCGCTGCACGCCTTCGACGAGCGCGCGGTCCTCCCGTCCGACCTGGTCGTCGAAGGCGAGAAGGTCGTCGATCCAGGCGGGCTCGACCTCGGGGCCGAAGAAGTAGTCGAGGAAGCGGTAGGTCCGGTCGGGCGCGAGCGGGACGATCGGCCCGATCGAGATGTTCGGACGGCCTCCGAAGATGTTGATCCCGAGGTTCGGCCAGAGGAAGTGGAACTGCGCGCGCTGCAGCTCGTCGTCGGGCGTCACCGTCCGCAGGGGGCCGTGTTGGGTCGAGAGGCGCCCGTCCGTCGAGAGCACGTACGCCTCGGGCGAGACGTCGACGAGCTCGCTGAAGGCGGGATGTGCGACCTGGCAGTGGTAGCACTCGAGGAAGTTCTCGCTCACGATCTTCCAGTTCGCCTCGATCTCGGCCTCCCAGCGGGAGTGATGGACGAGCGAGTCGACGTCGAGCCCGAGCTCCGCGACCTGCGCGGGTAGCGAGCCGAGCGCCTGCGCGAGCGGTTCCGGGTCGGGGCTGGCGTTGGCGAACACGAACGGCCCCCAGAGGTCGACCGCGACGGGAACGAGGCCGAGCTCGCCCTGCGGGAAGTCGGGCTCCTCGTCGCTGCGCGGCGCCGCGCGGAGGCGGCCGTCGAGCCCGTACGTCCAGGCGTGGTAGGGGCACTGCAATGTCTCGCGGCTCGCCTCCCCTTCGGCGAGGGCGGAGCCGCGGTGGCGACAGACGTTGACGAAGGCGCGCAGGACGCCGTCTCCGTCGCGCGTGACGACGACCGGGGTACGGCCGGCCTTCGTGGCGAAGTAGCCCGGCGTCGCAAGCTGTCCCGTGTGCCCGACGTACTGCCACGCCGGCCGAAGGATCCGCTCCTCCTCCCGCCGCAGGATCTCGGGATCCGTGTACCAGGAGAACGGCAGCGTCTGATCCACCGCGCGAGCGTACCCGCCTCCTTCGGCCACGTCCGGTAGCTGCTACCGGACATGTCTCGGTATCAGATACCAGGACAGGTCCGCGAGAGCCGATCGCCGCTTGATCGGGCGGGATCGCCGGCGGGACAGCGCCAGGGGGGACACGGCTCGGTGTCAGACACCTCGACATGGCTGCATGGGACGATGTCTGTGTGCGCGCGATGGTGTTTCACGCGGCAGGCGAGCGGCTGCGGCTCGAGGAGGTTCCGGTGCCGGAGCCGAGACCGGGTCAGGTGCGGCTACGCGTGTCGGCTTGCGGCGTCTGCCGCACCGACCTCCACGTCGTCGACGGCGAGCTGCCGCACCCGAAGCTGCCGCTCGTGCCCGGGCACCAGGTCGTCGGCCGCACCGAAGACGGGCGCCGGCTCGGCGTGCCGTGGCTCGGCTGGACGGACGGGACGTGCCGCTACTGCCTCTCCGGCCGCGAGAACCTCTGCGAATCGGCCCGTTTCACCGGCTACGACCTCGACGGCGGCTACGCGGAGTGGGTCGTCGCCGACGAGCGCTACTGCCTGGCGCTGCCGGACTCCTACGACGACCTGCAAGTGGCGCCGCTCCTCTGCGCGGGTCTGATCGGCTACCGCTCGCTCCGGCTCGCGGGGGATCCCGAGCGGCTCGGTCTCTACGGCTTCGGGGCCTCGGCGCACATCGTCGTCCAGGTGGCGCGACACGAGGGGCGGCGCGTGTTCGGCTTCGTCCGGCCGGGAGACGACGCGGCCGCGGCGTTCGCGCTCGAGCTCGGCTGCGAGTGGGCAGGCCCGTCGGACGAGCCGGGGCCGGAGGAGCTCGACGCCGCAATCATCTTCGCGCCGGCCGGAGAGCTCGTGCCCGCGGCGCTGCGCGCGCTGGCCCGCGGCGGTGTCGTCGTCTGCGCCGGCATCCACATGAGCGACATCCCGAGCTTCCCATACGAGCTGCTGTGGGAGGAGCGCGTCGTGCGCTCGGTCGCGAACCTGACCCGCCGCGACGGCGAGGAGTTCCTGGCCCTCGCGCCGCGCGTCCCGGTGCGCACCGAGGTCGAGGCGTTCCCGCTCGAGCAGGCAAATGAGGCTCTGGAAGCCCTGCGCAGCGGGCGAATCCGAGGTGCCGCCGTGCTACATCTGAACTGATGAGCCGCCTTTCGGACGTAGCCAGTTGGGCATCCCGGCACCGCCGGCTGATCGGCGCGGTCCAGCTCATCGTGCTCGTGGTCTTCTTCGCGAGTCTCGCCTGGGCGCTGCGGGGCTCGGTCCACGGCGCCTGGCACGACCTCGAGAATGCAAACCCCGTGCTGTTCGCGCTCGGGTGCGCCGCGCTGGCCGCGTACTACCTCGTCTTCGTGCTCGGCTGGGTCTGGATCCTCGGCGAGTGGGGAGTCCAGCTGTCCTATCCGGTTGCGCTGCGGGCGGAGATGATCTCGATGCTCGCGAAGTACATCCCGGGTGGGATCTGGGCGCCGGCCGCCCGGGTCCTCGCCGCCCGGCGGGCCGGTGTGACCGACACGGCGCTGGTCACCTCGTCGATGCTGCTCGAGGCCGGGCTCTCGGCGGTGGCGGGAGTGATCGTCTTCGTGGTCAGCCTGCCGTTCGTCGACAACGTGCACGCGCCGCTCGGGCCGCTCGTCGCCTTCGGGGGGGTGCTCGCGATCCTCGTCCAGCCGCGCGTGTTCCGGCCGCTGGCCGGCTGGGTGCTGCACAAGTTCGGCTACGAGAAGGAGTTGCCGAACATGCGTGGACGGACGATCAGCGGGCTGCTCCTCTTCTATGCGGGTACGTGGCTCATCGGCGGTTTCGCGCTCTGGCTGCTGCTGCGCTCGGTCGGCGCGCATCCGGAGCCTGCGACGATCGTCTTCCTCGGCGGGACGGCTGCGGTCGGCGCGATCGTCGCCGTCCTGTTCGTCTTCGCGCCCTCGGGGCTCGGCCCGCGCGAGGCCTCGATGTACGGGCTCATGCTCGCGGTCGCCACTCCAGGGCAGGCGCTCGGCGCGGTGGCGCTCAACCGGGTCGCGCTGACCCTCGTCGAGCTCCTCGTGCTGGTCATCGGTGGGCTGTTCCTGCGCGGGGCCGAACGCGAGCCGGCCGAGCTACCGTCCGTCTAGGGAGATGCACGTGCTGATCGACGTTGCGCACTCGCTCCGCGAGGCGTTCTTCATGTTCTGGGTCACGCTGTGGGCCCTGATCCTCGGCTTCGGGATCTCCGGAGCGGTGCAGGCGTTCGTGCCGCGGGCGGAGATGCAGCGGGTGCTCGGCCGCCGCGGCGCGCGGGAGATCGGCCGGGCGACCCTCTTCGGCGCCGCCTCGTCCTCGTGCTCGTACGCGGCGTCGGCGATGGCCAAGACCCTCTTCCAGCGCGGCGCCGACTTCGTCAACTCGATGGTCTTCATGTTCGCCTCGACGAACCTCGTTGTCGAGCTCGGGATCGTCCTCTGGGTGCTGATGGGATGGCAGTTCGCGCTCGCCGAGTTCGTCGGCGGCGCGATCATGATCGTCCTCTTCGTCCTGCTCGCCCGGGTGGCCTTGCGACCGCGGGAGACCGAGGCGGCTCGCGCGAGGCTGGGCGACGGCGGCCACGTGCACGGCTCGGGACCCTCGCGTGGGAGCTGGCGCGAGCGCGCGAAGTCCCCCGCGGGCTGGGCCGACGCGGCGAGCTACACGTTCGCCGACGCGAAGATGCTGCGGAAGGAGATGGCGGCCGGCTACCTCGTCGCCGGCTTCCTCGCCGTGCTCGTGCCGGTGAGCGTCTGGAACGACATCTTCCTCACCGGGCACGGCTTCTGGACGTCGCTCCAGAACGTCATCGTCGGCCCGTTCATCGCGATCATCAGCTTCGTCTGCTCGATCGGGAACGTGCCGCTCGCGGCCGCCCTCTGGCACGGCGGGATCAGCTTCGGCGGCGTGATCAGCTTCATCTTCGCCGACCTGATCACGCTGCCGCTGCTCCTCATCTACCGCCGGTACTACGGCCGGCACATGATGCTGAAGCTGCTCGCGACCTTCTGGATCGTGATGAGCGCCGCCGGTCTCATCGTCGAGTACCTCTTCCGTGCCCTGGGGATCGAGCCGACGGAGCGGCCCGCGACCGTCGCCCCGACGGAGTTCAGCTGGAACTACACGACCTTCCTCAACATCGTCTTCCTCGTCGTCCTGGCCGGTCTCTGGTGGCTGGCGAGGAACCAGCAGCGGTTCGGCGGCGGCGCCGGCTATGCGATCGATCCGGTCTGCGGGATGCAGGTGGAGGTGGCGAACGCCGCGGCTCGCTCGGAGCGCGACGGGGAGGTCGTCTACTTCTGCTCCGACCACTGCCGGCACCGCTTCGAGTCAGATCGCGGGGTTGATCGCACATCGACACCGGCGAAGGCATAGGCTCGCGCCCACTCTGCGGCGGTCGATGCATTTGTGGCGCTTTCGGGCCTTGGCCGTGCTTGCGGCTGTCGGCGTCCTGTTCGCCGTTCCCGCGGCCGACACGCAGGCGTCCGCGCCGGCGCTCAATTGGACCGCGCCCGCAGCGTTCGACTTCGGGAACCATGTCCACACCCGCGGCATCAGGTCCTTTGCCTGTGATCCGTTAGCTTCGCTTTGCGTCGCCGGCGACTTCAACGGCGATGTGGTCGCATCCGCCGACCCGACCGGCGATGCGTCGAAGTGGACCGTGACGAATGTGGCGGGCAACACGGTGACAGCACTCTCGTGCCCTTCGGCGTCCCTGTGCGCCGGTGTCGACGGGAACAACGGGGACGTGATCACGTCGACCGATCCCACCGGCGGTGACGGGGCCTGGAACGTGACCAACATCGGCGGCTTCGATCTCCTCGGGATCTCCTGTCCCACGACGTCCTTCTGCGTCGCGGTCGACTTCTTCGGGAACATCGTCACCTCGAACGACCCGACGGGAGACTCGTCGAAGTGGGTAGCCACGCAGACCACGCCGCTGTACACCGGGATCTCATGCCCCACAGACTTGCTCTGCGTGGCAGTGGACGAGTCGGGCGACGTCATCACGTCGACCGACCCGACCGGGGGCGCAGGGGCCTGGACGACGTCGAACGTCGACGGCACGAACGACTTGACGTCGATCTCGTGCCCCTCGACCGCGCTCTGTGTCGCGGTGGACGACAGCGGCAACGTCGTCACGTCGACCAACCCTGGTGACGCCAGCCCCACGTGGACAGTGGTCAACGTCGACGGCGGTGGCGGGTTCAACAGCGTCTCGTGCGCCACCACCACCCTCTGCGTCGCCGTCGACTTCGGCGGCGACGTGCTCACGGCCACAAATCCCACGGGCGACTCCTCGGCGTGGACGACGTCGAGCGTAGACGCCGACAACGGCCTGTCGCCGATCTCGTGCACGACCACCTCGCTTTGCGTCGCAGGCGACAACAACGGGAACGTCGTGTCGTCTATCGATCCGACAGGCGGGGCATCGAAGTGGTCGTCGATTCCTGTCGACACCTATGTGCAGCACGAGACCAACAATCCCGACGCGGTCTCGTGCGCCTCGACCTCACTCTGTGCGAGCGTCGACGCGTTCGGGAACGTCGCCACCTCGACGAATCCTCTCGGCGGGGCCTCAACCTGGAAGGTGACCGACGTCGACGGCCCTACCCAGATCCGTGCCGTGTCATGTCCCTCGACGGCGCTCTGTGTCGCGGTCGACGACGTCGGCAACGTGGTCAGTTCCACAGACCCCGCCGCTGGCGCCTCCGCCACCTGGACGGTCAAACACGTCGATGACGGAGTCGTCTCCCTGTCCTGTCCCTCCACGTCGCTCTGCGTCGCCGTGGACGCAGCAGGCAACGCGGTCACCTCCACGGATCCGACGGACGGAGCGACAGCAGCGTGGACAGTCAAGGCCACCGGCGACAACGACGTCCTCCTCGGTGTGTCGTGCCCGTCGTCGTCCCTCTGCGTGGCGGTCGACGGCTCGGCGAACGTCGTCACGTCGACCGACCCCGCCGACGGCGCCACCGCGACGTGGCAGACCGAGAACGTCGAGCCGGCCACCGAGCTCACCGGTGTCTCGTGTGCGTCGACGGCGCTGTGCGTGGTGATCGACGATTTGGGCAACGTGATCACCTCGACCGACCCCGCCGACGCCCCGGCCGCGACCTGGATCACCGCAGGCGTGGAGGACAGCGTGCCGCTCGACGCCGTGTCCTGCGCCTCTGCTGCGCTCTGCGTCGTGACTGACGACAGCGGCGGCGACGCGATCACCTCGACCAACCCGACCGGCGGGCCCTCGGCTTGGACGCCGACCCACGTCGACGACAACGGCGCGTTGCTCGGGGTGTCCTGTCCGTCCGCCGGAATGTGCGTAGCCGTCGATTCCTTCGGCGATGTCGTCGTCGGGACCCAGCCGCCGTCGGCGACCACCGGCTCGGCGGGCTCGCTCGGAGAGACGACCGCAACGCTCAAGGGCGTCGTCAATCCGAACGGACTCACGGTCACCGACTGCCACTTCAGCTACGGGATCGGCACTCCGTCGGGCTCGAATGCGCCCTGTTCTCCCGCGCCCGGCTCGGGCAAGAGCGACGTCGCCGTCTCCGCCGCTCTGTCGGGCCTGACGCCCGGAACGACGTACAAGTTCCAGGTCGTCGCGCGGAGCACCGCCGGGACGAGCCTCGGCGCAGTCGGTACGTTCACGACGGTCGGCGCGTCCCTGACGGTCGCCAAGGCGGGCAGCGGCTCGGGCACCGTGACCAGCTCGCCGGCCGGGATCGATTGCGGGGCGACCTGCTCGCACCGCTACGCACATGGGACGTCGGTCACGCTGACGGCGACTCCGGCGAGCGGCTCCACGTTCACCGGCTGGTCGGGCGGAGGCTGCTCCGGCACCGGGACGTGCAAGGTCACGACCAGTGCGGATACGACGGTCACCGCCACCTTCACGATCACGCCGCCTCCGCCGAAGAATTGCGTGGTGCCGAAGGTGAAGGGCAAGACCCTGAGCGCGGCCAAGCGCGCGATCAAGACGCACGCCTGCTCGGTCGGCAGGATCAAGCACGCAGCTTCGCGCACCGTGAAGAAGGGTCACGTCATCTCGCAGAAGCCCAAGCCCGGCAGCCGGCTCAAGCACGACGCGAAGGTCAACCTCGTGGTCAGCAGGGGACGGTCCTAGGCGAGAGTGCGCTAGGCGACGTGTCCGAGTGCGAGATCGCCGCGGCGCAGCGCGAGTACCAGCAGCTCGTGCCGCTGGCCCGACTCCCACCACGCCCAGCCCGCCTCGCGTACCGCTCCGGCCCGAGCGCATGGAGCAGCCGTGTCGAGCCCTCGATGTCGGTGAACAACAGCGTCACCGTGCCCTGCGGAAGCTCGCGAACGGGACGAATGATGACTAGGCCGGAGCTGCGCCGAACCAGCGCGCGCGCCGGGTCGAGGCGAACGCCTCCTTCTCGGCTGCGAGCTCCTCGGACGGGCCGACCACTGTCGCGACGGGGGACGGGCCGCCGAGGAAGTTGGCCTGGATCTTCGCGACGCGCCCGCTGCCGAACTCGATGAAGCAGTTGCCCTCGCCCTCGTAGCGCCGCCCGAGCGTCTCGCCGTGGAGCCGAGCCACGATGTCGTCGGCGACCAGGTCGGCCGCGTTCTCCGCGAACACGCCTGCCTTCGCCATCGGGATGCCCACGACGTCCCCGACCGCGTACACGTCCGGGAACGGCGTCATGAGGTTGTCGCGGTCGACCGCGACCCAGCCGCTCTCGGCGAGGCCTGACTCCCTGACCACGGCCGGCACGCGGTGGATCGGGATCCCGACGAACAGGTCGTAGGGGAAGCGCTCGCCGCTCTCGAGCACGGCCTCCTTGGCGAACGGAACGAGCTCGACGACCCGCTTCTGCGCCATGTACTCGATGTCGCGCGCCGCGAGCTCCTCGAGGAAGCGCTGCGAGACCTCCGGCGTGACGGGAACCGGCGCGGACATCGGCGCGATGATCCGGATCTCGGTCTGCTCCCGGATGCCCCGCTCGACGAGCTGGTCGTGGAGGAGGAACGCGCCCTCGAACGGGGCGGGCGGGCACTTGTACGGCTGGGCGAGGACGCCGATCAGGACAGTCCCGCCGTCGAATGCGGGCAGGGCGTCGCGCATCCGCTCGGCGCCGGCGATCGAGTAGTACTCGAGGCCGTCTTCCGCGAAGCCGGGGACCGCGTCCATGTCGTACTCCGCGCCGAGCGCGACGACGAGGATGTCGGCGTCGTAGGAGCCGCCGTCGGTCGTGACGTGCCTTGTCGCGGGATCGATCGCAGTGATCCGCTCCTGCCGGAACTCGACGCCCGGCTTCACGATCTCGCGGTAGTGCAGCTGCAGCGCCGAGGTCTCGGCCTTGCCGAAGAGGATGTCGAGCTTCGAGAACCCGAACGTGAACGAGTCGTTCTGGTCGATGAGCGTGACGCGGACCTCGTCGGCGACCGAGTCGGAGAGCCGGCCCGCAAGCTCCAGCCCGCCGAACCCGGCTCCGAGGATCACGACGTGCTTCATGGGACCAACCCTACGCGGAGTCGAGATAGGCGAGCACGGCGAGCACGCGGCGGTGCGTCTCGTCGGACGGAGGGAGGCGCAGCTTCTGGAGGATCGAGGCGACGTGCTTCTCGACTGCGCCGACCGTCAACACGAGCGCCTCGGCGATGCTCGCGTTCGAGCGGCCCTCCGCCATCAACGCCAGCACCTCGTTCTCGCGCGGCGTCAGCGCAGCGAGGCGATCCTCGCGATGGCCGACGAAGTGCGCGACCACCTCGGGATCGAGAGCAGTCCCGCCGTCCGCGACGCGTCGCACGGCCTCGACGAAGGCGCCGACGTCCATCACGCGGTCCTTGAGCAGATAGCCGACGCCGCCGCGACCGTCGGCGAGAAGCTCACGCGCGTACGTCCCCTCGACGTACTGCGAGATGATGAGAACCGCCGTCTCGGGCACGCGGTCGCGCAGCGTGAGCGCGGCGCGCAGCCCTTCGTCGCGGAAGGTCGGCGGCATGCGGATGTCGACGATCGCGATGTCCGGCCGCTCGCGGAGGACGGCATGCACGAGTGCGTCGCCGTCGCCGACCGCATCGACGACCTCGATCTCGTTGTCGCGGAGCAGGCGCGTCAGGCCGTCGCGCAGAAGCGCGAGATCCTCGGCGATCACCGCGCGCACGGAAGCACCGCCTCGATCATCGTCGGCCCGCCGTCGGGGCTCGCGATGCGCAACGTTCCGTCGAGCGCCTCGACGCGCTGCCGCAGCCCGTGGAGCCCGCCGGCGTCCTCGGCCGCCCCGCCGCTGCCGTCGTCGAGCACACGCACGACGATCGCGTCCTCGCGCTCCTGCACGTCGATGTCGATCCGCGAGGCCTGCGCGTGCTTGAGCGCGTTCGCCAATCCCTCCGCGGCGACGAAGTATGCCGCCGTCTCGACCGGCTCCGGGGGACGCTCGCCGAGCTCGACGTCGACCGAGACCGGAACGCCGGCGTGCGCCGCGAGCGCGCCGACCGCGGCCTCGAGCCCGCGGTCGGCGAGGATCGGAGGGTGGATCCCCCGCGCGAGGTCGCGTAGCTCCTGCAGCGCAGCGGTCGCCGCCGCCCGCGCTTCGGCGAGGTGCTCCTGCGCCTTCTCCGGATCCTTCCCGAGCTGCTGCTCGGCCAGGCCGATGTTCATGCCGAGCGCGACGAGCCGCGCCTGGGCGCCGTCGTGCAGGTCGCGCTCGATGCGCCGCAACTGCGTCTCAGCCGCCTCGACTGCGCCGGCACGGCTCTGGGTCAGCTCCTCGACACGCTCCTCGCTCTTCTGCCGGCGCCCGATTGCTTGCAGCCCGAACACGAGCGCGAGCACCGCGATCGGCCAAACCGGCCAGAACGACCCGCGTCCCCCGGCTGCCCAGACACCGATCAGGAACAAGGAGACGAGTGCCGCCTCACCCGCCTGTTTCGTGTAGCGGTTGGGCGCTGCGGTTGCCCACCACGCCGAGGCGACCGCGAGTCCGGTCGGCAGCCACACCCAGACCGGCCAGAACGATCCCGCTCCGCTCGCCGCCCAGACGACGAGGACGAAGAGGTCGACGAGGAGGAGGGCCCAGGCCGAAGCCCGGACCGTCTTCCGGAACACCGTGAGCGTGATCACCGAACCCATTCTCGGTCACGCGCCCTCGGTCGCAAGGTTGCGGCGCGGCAGCCATGCGAATGCACGCGGGAGCCACCAGTTGCGCTCGCCGAGGAGCGTCATCGTCGCCGGGAGCAGGAGCCCGCGGATCACCGTCGCGTCGATCAGCACCGCGACCGCCAGCCCGAAGCCCATCTGCTTGAGCGAGAGCAAGCCGAGGGTGGCGAAGACCGCGAACACGCCGACCATCACCATCGCCGCGCTCGTCACTGTCGAGGCGGTCGAGCGGATGCCGAGGTCGACGGCCTCGCGCGTCGAGTGGCCGCGGTCGACCAGCTCGCGGATCCGGCTGACGATGAACACGTGATAGTCCATCGAGAGCCCGAACAGCACTGCGAACAGGAACAGCGGCACCCACGGCACGATCGCGCCGCTCGAGTGGAAGCCGAGCAGACCGTGCAGGTGGTTGTCCTGGAAGACCCACGTCATCGCGCCGTACGCGGCTGCGACCGAGAGCGTGTTGAGCGCGATTGCCGTCAGTCCGACGGCGAGCGAGCGGAAGCACAGCAGCATCAATG
Organism: uncultured Actinomycetes bacterium; assembly: GCA_963759435.1. Lineage (GTDB taxonomy): Bacteria > Actinomycetota > Thermoleophilia > Gaiellales > Gaiellaceae > Palsa-739. The sequence goes on from CAVWZB010000006.1 coordinate 127,609, forward strand.
CCAGGGTCAGCAAGAGCACGAAGCCCAGGATCAACGGCATGTGGTGATCGATCGTGGAGGTGAAGTCCGCGTTGCCTGCCGTCTCGCCGGTCACGGCAACCGCCACGCCGGGCACCGCGCCGATCGTCGACGGGATGATCTGCGAGCGGAGCGTGTGCAGCCCACGCGCCGAGGCCGCGTCGGCGCCGTCGCCGGCGAGGGGGACGTCGAGCTCGACCGTGTTGTCCGCGTGGCGGATCAGCTTCACGGGCCGGTCCACGGCCCGCCGCAGTCCGGCGATCCCCGAGCGGACGGCCGGCGAGTCGATGTTCGGGGCGTGCACGACCACGATGGCCGGCGCGCTCGTCGTGCCGAACGTCTTCGTCACCTGGTTGTACGCCTTGACGACCGGGAGGTTCTGCGGCGCGTCACCGACGCCGTCGTCGCGCGTATGCATGTGCAGTGCGGGCGCGGCAATCGCGAGCAGGAGGGCCACGGTGCCGACGACGGTGATCCTGGGATAGCGCAGGGCAGGGCGCAGTGCCGCCTTCCAGATCCGCGACTCGCGGTTCGAGCCGAGGAACGGCAACCGACCCCACTCGACGCGATCGCCGAGCTTCGAGAGGAGTGCAGGTAGGACCGTCAGCGAGCCGAGCACGGCGACGAGCACGACGAGCATCGTCCCGACGCCGAGCGAGGTGAACACGCTGTTGCCGGAGAGCATCAGGCCTCCCGCGGCCGTCATCACCGTGAGGCCGGAGACGAGCACCGCGCGTCCCGACGTGGCCGCGGCCCGCTCGAGCGCCTCCTTGCGGCCCGCGCCGCGGACGCGCTCCTCTCGCTCGCGCTTCAGGTAGAAGAGCGAGTAGTCGACGCCGACCGCCATGCCCATGAGCAGGATCACGCTCGCGGTCGGGTCCGCCTCGTGGATGAACGAGCTCGAGAGATGGGTGAGGCCGAGCGCGGCGAGCACCGCCGTGAACGCGAGCAAGACCGGGATCCCGGCCGCCAGGAAGGCGCCGAACGCGAGCAGCAGGATCGCGAACGTGATCGGCAGTGAGAGTCGCTCGGCGTGTGACAGGCCGCTCGAGACGACACCGTTCATCGCCTTCGAGATGCTCGCGTCGCCGACCTCGGCGATCGTGTAGCCGGGGTGTGCCCGGGCGAGCTTGCCGGCGGCGTTCAGCGCCGGCTGGACTCGTGCGTCGGCGGTGTCCGCGCTGCCCGCGATGTCGAAGCCGACGAGCCGGAGGTGGCCGTCCTTCGACACGGCACCGAGGTGGACGTCGCGCACGTTCGGGGTCGCGGCAAGAGTCGTGCGCACGTCGTTCACCGTGCGCCGGAACGCCGGCGACGAGGCGGTAACCGTCCGCGAGCGGACGAGCACGTTCTCGCTCGCGACGTTCTTGACGTGAGCGGCAGAGAGCATCTGCTCGGCGCGGGCCGCCTGGCCGTTCGTCTGCTCGGCGTCCGTCTGGCTGATCGTGCCGTGCAGCGATCCGAGGACGACTGCGGCGACGACGAATGCAAGCCACCCGAAGGTGGCCGTCTTCCAATGCGCGGCGCTCCACCGGCCCGCGCGGGCTGCGAGGTTCATGGTTCCCCTCCCTGAGGTCGTGTTCGAGTTCACGACTCCAGGCTGGTCGCGCTGCGCCTCCCGCACCATGGCGCGGCCCGGCGTCCGACCCTGGGGTTATCCCCAGGGGTCTTTCCGGCTGTAGGCTCCACTGCGCCGATGGCGCGAACAGGGGAGGCCGGGGGCACACTCCAGCGGGGACGCGACGCGTACGCGACCCGTGCCTGGGGCGACGCGTATGCGCTGCTCCGAACCGCGGACGACTTGGAGGCGCTCGCTCCGCCGGATCTCGCGCTGCTGGCGACTGCCGCGTACATGCTCGGTCGAGACGAGGAATGGGTGGCCGCCCACGAGCGTGCGCATCACCTTCACCTGGCCGCGGGCGAGGTGGAGCCCGCGGCGCGTAGCGCATTCTGGATCGGCATGAGCCTCGCTCTCCGGGGCGAGATCGGCCCGGCGGAAGGTTGGCTCGGCCGTGCGCAGCGGCTGCTGGACGAACGGGATGCCGACTGCGTCGAACGGGGGTTCCTCAGCATCGCCTACGGCCACGGGCTCCTCGAGGCGGGCGAGGCAGCTGCGGCAGAGGCGGCCGCAGCGGATGCCTCTGCCGCCGCGCAGAAGTTCGGCAACCGCGACCTCTTTGCACTCGCGATGCTCCTCCACGGACAGGCAGCCGCGGACGACGCGCGGGTGGGCGAGGGCCTCCCGCTCCTCGACGAGGCAATGGTCGCGGTCACGACCGAGGACCTCTCGCCGATCGTCTGCGGCCTCGCGTACTGCGCCGTCATCATCACGTGCCAGCAGGTCTTCGAGCTACGCCGGGCCCGGGAGTGGACGCAGGCGCTCGACCGGTGGTGGCAGCAGCAGCCGGACATGGTCGCTTTCACCGGACGCTGTCTCGTGCATCGGGCCGAGATCCTGCAGCTGGGCGGAGCGTGGGAACACGCACTCGAGGAGGCCCGCCGCGCATGCCGGCGCTTCGTCGAGACGAACAACCCGACAGCGGGTCTCGCCCTCTACCGCGAGGCTGACCTGCTGCGGCTGCGGGGCGATCTCGACGGCGCGGAGGAGGCATATCGTGCTGCGAGCCGGGCGGGGAGGGATCCCCAGCCGGGCCTTGCACAGCTCCGGCTTGCGCAGGGGCGAGTTGACGCGGCGGCGGCCGCCATCCGGCGGGCGTTGGCGGAACGCGCCGATCCCATCAGCCGTCCCGAGCTGCTGCCCGCCTACGTCGAGATCATGCTCGCGGCCGGGGAGACGGACGAGGCGCGGGGTGCCTGCGACGAGCTCGAGGCCGTGGGCGGGCGGTACTCGAGCGCGATGCTCGACGCGATCGCCGCGTACGAGCGGGGCGCCGTCGAGCTTGCGGCACACAACGCGCCGCCCGCTCTCGAACTCCTGCGCCGCGCGCTCGAGGCTTGGCGGATGCTCGACGTTCCGTACGAGGTCGCGAGGACCCGAGTGCTGATCGGCGAGGCGTGCCGGACGCTCGGCGACAACGACACGTGCACGCTCGAGCTCGATGCGGCGCTGGCGGACTTCATCAAACTCGGAGCGGCACCCGACGCCGCCCGCGTCGAGCGGTTGCTCGGCCGTCCGCCGAACAGCGGGGAGCAGGGGCTCTCGCCGCGCGAGCTCGAGGTTCTCCGCCTCGTAGCGGCGGGCAAGAGCAACAAGGACATCGCAGGGGCGCTCGTGATCAGCGAGCACACCGTCGCCAGGCACGTCCAAAACATCTTCGGGAAGCTTCGTGTCTCTTCCCGCGCCGCAGCAACGGCGTTCGCCTTCGAGCACGACCTCGTCTGACAGCTGGTCCGAATTGACCACGCCGTGCCGGCGCAAGTTGGTTGGTTCGGCCGATGCGCGCCGGCTCTGCGCCTCCTACCGTCGCTGAGGGCGTAAGCGAATCGAGGAGGAACGTGCGATGAAGTCGAGCGAACACACGGATGTCCTGATCATCGGGGCGGGGCAGTCGGGGCTCGCGCTCGGGTACCACCTGCAGCGGCGAGGGCAACAGGCCTTGCTCGTCGACCGCAACCAGCGGGTCGGCGACAGCTGGCGCGCGCGGTGGGACTCCCTGAAGCTCTATTCGCCCGCGAGCCGCGACGGGCTGCCGGGAATGCCGTTCCCGGCGAGCAGGACCTCGTATCCGACCAAGGACGAGATGGCGGACTACCTCGAGGCCTACGCGGAGCGCTTCGAGCTCCCCGTGCGGCTCGGTACCGCGGTCAAGGCGCTGACGCAGGAGGACGGCCGCTTCGTCGCGGATACCGGCGACTCGCGCATCGAGGCCGAGACGGTCGTGGTCGCGTCGGGTGTATTCGAGAAGCCGCACGTACCTTCTTTCGCGGACGAGCTGAGCCCCATGATCACGCAGCTGCATTCGAGCGCCTACCGGAACGTGTCGCAGCTCCAGGACGGGTCGGTGCTCGTCGTCGGCGCGAGCCACTCCGGTGCGGACATCGCCTACGAGGCTGCCTCCAGCCACGGCGTCGTGCTTTCGGGGCGCGACACCGGCCAGCTGCCCGCGTCGATCGAGACGAGGCGGGGCCGCACGCTCTTCCGCGGTCTGTTCTTCGCGGGCACGCACATCCTGACCGTCGACACCCCGGTGGGCCGGAAGATGCGGACCCATGTCCGGCATGGCGGGGCGCCGCTCCTGCGTTTCCGGCGCTCCGATCTTCGCCGGGCGGGGGTGGTGCGGGTGCTCGAGCGGACGACGGGAATCGAGGACGGGCTGCCGGTACTGGAGGGCGGACGCGTTCTCGACGTCCGGAATATCGTTTGGTGCACCGGCTTCCGCCCCGAGTTCAGGTGGATTCGGCTCCCGCTCGAGATCGGCGAGGACGGCTATCCGGTGCAGTACCGCGGCGCGAGCACGACGCCCGGCCTCTTCTTCGTGGGCCTGCCGTTCCTCCACTCGTTCGCCTCGATGTTGATCGGAGGAGCGGGACGGGACGCCGAGCGCGTCGCGGAGCAGATCGCGGCCGCACCAAGGTCGCGCATCCTCGTCTGGAACGGCGCGATCGACGCGGTCGAGGCGGAGGCGCGCTGACCATCTACACAAGATCGGAAGCTGCTTCGACGAGCGTGGCGACCGGCCCGACACCGACGTCCTCGGCGTCGAACAACTCGAGCCACTCGGCGAGCGGACGTGTCTCCAGGATCGTCGCCAGCTTGCTCGCCAGCGCCTCCTGGTCCGTGTCGAACTGGCGGTCTGCCAGCTCCGGCCGGCCGAGCAGCTCCGTCAGGCGCCGGAAGAAGACCGGCTCGAGCGCGGCGACGGTGACGTGGCGGCCGTCCGCGGTCTCGTAGATGCGGTAACAGGCCAGGCCGCCGGTCAGCATGCGGATAGGGGTCTCGCCACCGAGCCGGTGCGCGACGAGGCGATGCGAGCCGTGTGTCATCGAGACGACGACATGGCTGCCCTTGCCGGTGCGGTCGCGTTCGAGCAGCGCCGCGAGGATCTTCGTCACCGCGCCGAGCCCGCCCGCTGCGAGGTCGGCGATCTGGACGGGCGGCAAGGCCGGAGCGGTGTCCCAGAGCGCGCCGGCCCAACCGAGGTAGTTGAGGTCGTGCCCCGCCCGCTGCTCGTGGCGGCCGCCCAGGCCGAAGCCGGTGATCGAGCAGTAGACGGTGCGCGCCGACACGTGTTCGGGACCGATGCCGAGCCGCGACGCGACGCCGGGTCGAAACGACTCCAGCACGATGTCAGCCTGGCCGACGAGCTCGAGCGCCGGCACAGGATCGAGCTTCAGGTCGACCTCGAGCGACTCCTTCCCGGCACGCAGCGCAGCGTCCCAGGCAGGAGCTGTGCTGCGCATGGGATCCCCGCCGGGCGACTCGATGCAGACGACGCGCGCCCCGAGCTCCAGCAGCTCCCGCGCTGCGAAGGCGCCGGGTAGGTACCGGCTGAAGTCCACGACCAGCATCCCGCTGAGCGGCTGCATCCCGACGGCGAACCTAGCACTGGGTGCGATGTTGCAAACCGACCCGGCCTGGAGAGACGTACAAACGCTGAGCGAGGAAAAAAGGGGGGAACCCATGCATCGTTTCGCTTTCGCCGCACTCGCGGCAACGATTGCAAGCGCTCTACTCGTGGTCGCCGCAACTCAGGCCGCGCCGCCGGGCAAGAACAAGCGCTACGCCGTCACGCCGCTGGCGTCTGACGTTCCCGGGCTCGCACCGACCACGGACGCGAACCTGAAGAACACCTGGGGCCTCGCGCGCAGCGCGACGAGCCCGTGGTGGATCGCCAACAACGGAACCGCCTCGGCGTCCGTCTACACGGGGTCCGGCGCGCTCGTCGCCATCGGCGGCCAAAGTGCGCAGGGCGTTCCCGGCGATCCGACCGGTGCGGTGTTCTCCGGGATCCCGGGTCAGTTCGAGGTCGGGACGACGGCGAGCCCGACCACGCTCGACACGTCGAACTTCGTCTTCGACGGCGAGGACGGAACCATCAGCGCGTGGCGCGGGGGCTCGACCGCCGCGCTCGTGACGGTGCCGTCGTCCGGTGCCGTGTTCAAGGGCCTGGCCATCTCGAACGGAACGTCCGGGCCGCGGCTCTACGCCACGGACTTCGCCCAGGGTGCCGGGCACAGCCGCGTCGACGTCTTCGACGGCAGCTGGAATCCGGTGAACACGCCGGGTGCGTTCGTCGACCCGAGGCTCCCGAAGCAGTACGGGCCGTTCGGGATCCAGACGATCGGCGACCGGGTCTTCGTGACCTACGCGAAGCAGCAGAATGGATCCGACGACGAGGCGCACGGCCGTGGGCGCGGCATCGTCGACGTCTACGACCTCGACGGGAAGTTCCTCCGGCGGGTCGCCCGGCATGGGCAGCTCAATGCGCCGTGGGGACTCGCATTGGCTCCGGCATCGTTCGGCCGCTTCGGCGGGGACCTGCTGGTCGGCAACTTCGGCGACGGGCAGATCAACGCCTACCAGGAGCTGCGGAACGGCCACTTCGAGCACCGCGGCACCCTTCGCGCCTCGAGCCACGGCAAGCTCTCGATCGACGGGCTCTGGGCGCTCGAGTTCGGCAACACCGGCGCGAACGGCAACCCGGACACCCTGTATTTCACCGCCGGCATCAACGATGAGGCCGACGGGCTCTTCGGCACGATCACGCCGGAGCAGGGGCCGAAGCATGGCCCCAAGCACACCCCGAAGCACTGACCCTTCCGGCGGGGCGACGCGCCGAGCGTCGCCCCGCCGGATACAACTCGGCGGGGTTCCTTCATTACGGGGTGTGAGACACGTGACCGATCGGACCGACGCCGAGCTCCTCCAGGCGGCGGAGTCGGAAGCCGCCGCTTTCGCCGAGCTCTACCGGCGGCATGCCTCGACGGTGCATGCCTGGTTCCGCCGCCGCCTCGAGTGGGCGGCGAGCGACCTGACCGCGGAGGCGTTCGCGCAAGCGTGGCTCTCTCGCCGGAGCTTCCGCGACGAGGCCGACGGCTCGGCGCTTCCCTGGCTGTTCGGCATCGCACGCAACGTCGCACGTGAGTCCGCCCGCCGGAACGACGTGGAGACGCGTGCGCGCCGCCGGCTCGGGCTCCCGACCGACCTCGCGTCGGAGGACGGCTACGCGGCCGTCGAGGAACGGCTGTCGCCGCGTGCGGCGCTCGCCGAAGCGCTCGAGACGCTTCCGGAGCACGAGCGCGAGGCGCTCGAGCTTCGCGTCGTGGACGAGCTGCCGTACTCGGACGTCGCCTCGCGACTCGGCGTGCGCCCGGCCGCAGCGCGGCTGCGTGTCTCGCGGGCGCTCCGGCGCCTCTCCACCCTGCCCCTGAAGGAGGACACATGAGCACTCTGCCGCCCACCCTCGACCGCTTCGGCGACGAGCTCGAAGACGCCGTCCGCCGCGATCTCGGCCACAGGCGCAGGCGCCGCCGGATGGTTCGTGGTGCCGTCGTCCTGGCAGCCGTCGCAGCGGCCGCGCTCGGGCTCCTGAGCGCGTTCGGCGCCGGCGGGCCGTCGGTCGTCGACCGCGCGGCGGCGGCGCTCCAGTCCTCCGACGACTCGATCCTCCACTACCGGTTCGACGCGACGCAGCAGAACGGGGACGGGACTACCGCCACCTGGAGCCAGGAGACCTGGCAGCTCCTCGTTCCGCCGTACACGCGGCGCCAGATCGCGATCCAGACCGACTCGCCGCGGGCCGAGTCGCTGTCAAGCGGCGGCCTGAACGAGCTCTACGATGCGAGCGACGACACGATCTACATCGCGACCAGCAAGGAGCTTCGCGCGGCGCGGATGCCCAAGATCGAGATCGTCTCCCAGGCCGAGCTCGAGCGGCTCACGGGGAGCTCGAAGGCGACTGCGGCCTACATGATCGGCAAGGGCGGCCCCCCGTACAAGGTCGTCGCGACCGAGGAGGGAGCGAAGCGGCTGCGCGAGCAGTTCGCACAGGCGGCTGCGCAAGAGGCCACCGGCGTGCTGCCGGAGGAGTTCCGCTCGCAGATCCTCGCGCTGCTCGAGTCAGGGAAGGTGCAGGTGGTCGGTCAGGTCGAGGTCGACGGTCGCGACGCGATCAAGCTCGAGTCGCTCGACGGGAAGAAGACGTACATCGTGGACGCGTCCACCTACGACCCGATCGAGTGGACGACCACGGGCACCGACGGTGGCGTAACGCTGCGCTTCTCGGCGTACGAGGAACTACCGGTCGACACCGACTCGATGCAGCTCCTCAGCCTCCAGGACCAGCATCCGAACGCGCAGGTCGTACGCGGCGCGGCGGCCTACATCCCGGCCGAGTCGAGGCTCTACCCGCACGGATAGGTCAGGACGGCTTGCCGGCCATCGCCCACACGGCGACGACGTAGGCGCCCAGCAGCACGACCGAGAGCGCGAGCGTGGTCCGGAGCAGACTGGTCCCCTGCCCCGCGCGCAGGCGACGCACTCCGATGCCGCCCACGATGAGGGAGATGAGGAGGATGAGCCCGCCGACGTCCGCCAGGAGGAATCCGATGTCGAGCCACCTCGGAGTCGGAACACCCTTGTCGTTCCAGCCCTCCTTCGAGGCGATCCACTCGGCGCCGACACGCATCAGGAGCCAGCCCGGCAGCGCCACGGCGAGCAGAGACCGGTAACCGAGCCGCAGGAATCTCGTGTCCCCGCGGGCCAGTCCGAGGCAGGCGGCGCCGGCGAGCAGCCCGCCGACGAGGATCATCGCCCCGAGTATGTGCAGGAAGAGCGGGAAGTCCCAGGAGTGCGGCCGGACTGTCGCGATGACCGTCGTCATGCGCCCGGCTTGAAGATCATGTCGAGGAGGATGAGCAGCACGGCCAGGGACGTCAGCGACTGCAGGATGAGGCCGGCCTGGGTGCGGTTGAGCGCGAGCAACCCCTCGTCCGGGCCGGTCTTGCCGGCGGCGTCGAGCTCCTTCGCCTTGTTCATACCCTGCATGTAGGCCGCGCCGGTGCGCTGCCCCAGCGCGCCGGAGATGGCCCAGAGCACGAGCGCAGCGATGATCCAGCCGTCCCAGATCGCGTAGTTCCCGACCGCGAACGCCAGGTAGATCCCCACCGCGATCGTCCCGGTCGCGCCGATGCCGACAGCGATGCCGCCGACCTTGACGATCGGCTCCATGCGCAAGGTCTCCGCGGGTGTATCCGTCCGGCGCACCGCGACGATGAGAACCCAGAAGACCACGAGCCCGCCGACGTATGCGAACGCGCTGAGGACATGGACGACCAGTGCCCAGTCGACGAAGCTCACGTGGCGATCCTACGAGGTCGGCCGGATCAGCTGCACGATCGACTGGCAACCGGAGGCGCGGTGAGCGCAGTCCAGGTCGCCTGTCGCGTCACGGAGAAGGCGTACAGGCTGTAGCCGAAGACGGAGCAGTCGGCGACCGCTCGCATGAACCCTGCGGTCTCTTTCGGGCCCATCGCGTTGGCGAGGCCGCCGATCAGGTGGATCGGGACCCCGGGCTTGCCGGTGCGCGTGCGGATGATGGCGACGTCGGCGGCGTTGTACGCGCGCGTGGCTTCGACGCCGCGCACGTGGGCGTCGGTCGCGTAGGCCATCGGCAGGAAGACGTTGTAGTAGCGGGCGAGCGACCGGTACGGGAAGTGAGGCCAGTAGGTGGGGTGCTTGCGGATCCCGATCGGCGAGGGGATGATCGCACCCAGCGACTGGCGGCGGCCGACGGCCGCCCTCAGCCGGGCGGAGAGCTGCAGCAGGCGCTTGCTCCGTAGCGGCACGGATCTGACGAGGCTGGCCTCGATGTCGAGCGCGAAGGAGTCGAAGCGCTCGCCCTTGGCGCTCCGGAACCGGATCGCGGCCAGCGCCCGCCGCGTGTCCGCCGCCGGGTAGAGGAAGGAGGGGAGGTACCAGGCGACCACCCGCATCCCGGCCGCGTGGGCGGCGTCGATGAAGCTCCCGAGCTTCTGCGGCCGCACGAGGTCGGCGCGCTGCTCGTAGTTGCCGGTCTGCAGGTAGAGCGTCCGCACTCCGTCCCGCGCCATCGCCGCCACCTCCCGCTGCGGGTGCGTCCAGGACGGCGTTGCGTAGATGTCGAGCCAGGTCCCCAGGCCGGCGTACGCCGAGCGTTGCCGCGAGGCCCCGCCTGCGCCGGAGACCGGCGCGAACAACAACGCCGACAGCACAACCGCCGCGAGCAGAAGGCGCACACCCCGGCGCCGCGACCCCTCGCTCATCGCCACGAAAGGAGTGTGCCAGACGATACGCCGGGTTTCCTTCAGACTCCACGCTGCAGTGGCCGAGCACCCTCCAGCCCCGCACTCGTCGCGGCCTCGGTCGCCTCGCGGGACTGCACGCCGGGAATCCGCCGCCGAACGTCCCGCGTACTTCGACACATCACCGTCATGACAGAGGAGCGTCAGCACGATGGCCGCGCGGCCCTCGAGGACAGAGTCGCCGAGGCGTTCTGGCTCCGAGAGCCGGGGTACGGCGAGATCCGTCCCGTCGGGCTCCCCGAGCCTGGGCCGGGTGACGTCGTCGTGCGCACCGTGCGGTCCGGGATCAGCCGCGGCACGGAGACGCTGGTGTTTCGCGGTGCCGTTCCCCCGGACCAGCGCGCCAGGATGCGGGCTCCCTTCCAGGAGGGCGATTTCCCAGGTCCGGTCAAGTACGGCTACCTGAACGTCGGTTCTGTCGAGGAGGGGCCCGCCGAGCTGCGCGGCCGAACGGTGTTCTGCCTCTACCCGCATCAGACCGCGTACGTCGTTCCCGCCGGAGCCGTGTGCGTCGTGCCCGACGACGTTCCGCCCGCCCGAGCCGTGCTTGCGGGCACGGTCGAAACGGCCGTCAACGCGCTATGGGACGCCGCTCCGGCGGTGGGCGACCGTGTCGCCGTCGTCGGAGGCGGGATGGTGGGCTGTTGCGTCGCCCGGCTGTTGCAGCGTTATCCCGCCGTGCAGGTCACGCTCGTGGACGTCGATCCCGGTCGCGCCGACGTGGCCTCGGCCCTCGGCGTCGACTTCGCCCTGCCGGACCACGCGCCGGATGGTCTCGATCTCGTCGTGCACACGAGTGCGACATCCGCTGGCCTCCAGCGCTCGCTCGACCTGCTCGCATTCGAAGGAGCCGTCGTCGATCTCAGCTGGTACGGCGACACCGAGGTTCGGCTGTCGCTGGGCGGGGCGTTCCACGCGCGTCGGCTGACGATCCGCTCGAGCCAGGTCGGAGCCCTCTCGCCGGCTCGCGCCTCGCGTCGCACCGCTGCCGATCGCCTGGCGCTTGCCCTCGACGTCTTGCGCGACCCCGCCTTCGACTCGCTGCTCACAGGCGAGTCACGCTTCGACGAGCTGCCCGACGTCATGGCGCGGCTGGCCGCGGGAAACCTGCCGGCGCTCTGCCACTCGATCACCTACGGAGAGGGATAGCGCGTGTTCAGCGTGACCGTCCGCGATCACGTGATGATCGCCCACAGCCTGCGCGGCGAGACGTTCGGGCCTGCCCAGAGGCTGCACGGGGCGACGTACGTCGTCGAGGCGACGTTCCGGCGTGCGGCGCTCGATTCCGACGGCGTCGTTCTCGACATCGCCCGCGCGGCGGAGGAGCTCAGGGCGGTGCTCGCGGAGCTCGACTACCGGAACCTCGACGACGAGCCGAGCCTCGCCGGCGTGAACACGACGACCGAGGCGCTCGCCCGCCTGATCGCGGATCGGCTCGCAGAGCGAGTCGGCGCCGCGCCGGAGCTCGACAGCCTCGTCGTCATGCTCCACGAGTCTCCCGTCGCGTCCGCGTCCTACGAGCGTGCGGTGTGAACGCCGTCCATTTCATCGTTCCCGCGGGCATCGACGACCCGACCCGCCCGAGCGGGGGCAACGCCTACGACCGCCACGTGCGCGACGGCCTCGCCGCCGCCGGCCGGACGGTGGTCATGCACGAGATCTCCGCACTGCACGACACACTCGCGGACGCGCTGGCGCGGATCCCCGACGGCTCCGTCGTTCTCCTCGACGGGCTCGTCGCTTCGCCCGCGGCGGAGGTGCTCGTGCCGGAGTCGCGGCGCCTGCGGCTCGTCGCCCTCGTGCACATGCCGCTCGGGCAGGCCGAGCCGGATCAACGGGAAGCCGCGGTGCTCTCGGCTGTCACGTCCGTCGTCACCACCAGCGCCTGGGCCCGGCAAGCCCTGCTCGACCTCTACCCGCTGCCGGGCGAGCGGGTCCACGTGGCCGAACCCGGGGTCGAGGCCGCGGAGCTCGTGCCCGGAACGGCCACGGGGGAGTCGTTGCTCTCGGTCGCCGCGGTCATCCCCGGCAAGGGCCACGACGTGCTGCTCGACGCGCTCGCGACGCTGAACGGCCGGCGCTGGCGGTGTCTCTGCGTGGGCACGCTGGAGCGCGACCCGGCCTATGTCGCGACGCTACGGCACCGAGCCCTCGACCGTGGTCTGGACGGCCGCATACGCTTCTCGGGAGCGCTGCCCGAAGAGGATCTCGCGCGCAGCTACCGCGCGGCCGATCTCCTCGTCCTCCCCTCGCGCTCGGAGACGTACGGGATGGTCGTCACCGAGGCGCTCGCCCGCGGTCTGCCGGTCGTAGCGGCCGAGGTCGGCGGCGTGCCGGAGGCGCTGGGACACGGCGCGGACGGGACGCGACCCGGCCTGCTCGTTCCCGGCGACGATCCTGTTGCGCTCGGCGATGCCCTCCGCGCCTGGCTCGAGGATCCGGGTTTCCGCCGTCGCTTGCGGCGCGCCGCGCGGGAGCGGCGCGAGTCGCTTTCGGACTGGTCGGCGACGACGGCTGCCCTGGCGGACGTCCTGGAGCGGGCGGCATGACGACGGCCGAGGCGATCCGGGTCGGCCCGGACTGGCTCGACCTGCGCGAGCGCGCAGACGCCGCGGCCCGTTCGCGCGACCTCGTCCCGAGACTGCGGCGTCGGCTTCCGGCCGCCGGCCCGCTCGTCGTCCACGACCTCGCCTGCGGCAGCGGCTCGATGGGACGGTGGCTCGCGCCGCTCTCTGCCCGGGCCGCAGCACTGGATCCTGCACGACCACGACCCGGACCTACTGGCGCTCGCGGAGGTTGACATCCCCGGCGGCGCCGTCACGGTCGAGACCAGGCTGTCCGACGTCACGCGGCTCGACCCCGAGGATCTGGCCGGGGCGACGCTCGTCACCGCCTCGGCCCTGCTCGACCTCCTGACCCCGAAGGAGCTGATGCGGCTGGTCGACGCCTGCGCCGGCGCCGGTTGCCCGGTGCTGTTCGCTCTCTCCGTCACCGGTCGCGTCCAACTGCTTCCGCCGGATCCACTCGACGCCCGGATCGCGGCTGCGTTCAACGCCCACCAGCGCCGCCTGACGCTGCGCGGACGCCTGCTCGGCCCGGACGCGGTGGAAGCCGCCGCCTCGTCGTTCCGTGCAGTCGGAGCCGAGGTCGTCGTCAGCCCGAGCTCCTGGCAGCTCGGCGGTGCGGAGCGCGACCTCGCCGTCGAGTGGCTCACCGGCTGGATCGACGCGGCGTGTGAGCAGGAGCCTGCGCTGGCCCCCGAGGCCGACCTCTACCGCCGCCGCCGTCTGAGCGAGGCGGCGGCCGGCGCCCTCGCAGTCACCGTCGGTCACGCCGACCTGCTGGTGCTGCCATGAGCCACGTCCGCCGGTGGGCCGGCCCGGCGACCTCGGTGGCCGTGCTCGCGATCGTGATCTGGCGCATCGGCACGGGGCCGTTCGTCACCGGCTTCGAGTCGGTCGACGGCCGTGCCCTTCTGGCTGCCGCCGCGATCGGATTCGTCACCACCGTCTGCGGAGCCTGGCGCTGGACGATCGTCGCCCGCGGCCTCGGACTCCGCATGTCCCTACCGGCAGCCGTAGCTGCGTACTACCGGGCGCTCTTTCTCAACCTCACGCTTCCGACCGGCATTGCCGGCGACGTCCACCGCGGTGTGAGTCACGGCCGTGAGGTGCACCATGTCGGCCGCGCCGTGAGGGCAGTCGTCTGGGAACGCGGGGCCGGACAGGTCGTTCAGGCCGTGCTGATGATCTCGATCCTCCTGGTGCTGCCGTCTCCGGTCCATTCGGTCATGCCGTTCGTTGCGCTTGCAGCGGTCGGGCTCGTCCTCATCGTTGTTCTCGCCGGCCGCCTGCAGCTGGGCGGCGCGGATTCCCGCTGGATGCGGCTGCGGAACGCCGTGGTGGACGACCTCCGCAACGGAGTACTGCGGCGGAACGCGTTGCCCGCGATCGTGCTCTCCACGACCGTGGCCGTCCTCGGCTACGCGGCCATGTTCCTGGTCGCTGCGCGGACGGTCGGCGTCACGGCTCCGATCTCGCGTCTCCTACCGGTGGCACTGCTCGCGACGCTGGCAATGGTGCTGCCGAGCATCGCCGGCTGGGGGCCGAGGGAGGGAGCGGCTGTCTGGGTCTTCTCCGCGGCCGGCCTCGGCGCGGCTGCCGGCGCCGCGACCGCCGTTGCGTACGGCGTCCTCATCTTCGCCGCGTTCCTGCCCGGCGCGATCGTGCTCGTCGCCGGGTGGCTTCCCCATGGATGGGTGTCGAGGCCTCGGCCGCGAAGCCGGACCGTTCTCCGGCCGAAAGGAGCCGCGGATGCGTGAGCGTCCCTACACGCTGCTCTCCTGCTGCGTCTCGATCGACGGGTACATCGGCAACCTGGCCTCGCGCCTCTTTCTCTCCAACGACGCCGACTTCGACCGGGTCGACGCCGTCCGCGCCTCCTGCGACGCGATCCTCGTCGGGGCCGAGACGGTTCGAGTCGACAACCCGCGTCTCCTGGTGCGGTCGCAGACCCGCCGCGCCGAGCGGGCGGCCCGTGGCCTGCCGGACTCGCCGATCAAGGTCACCGTGACCCGGAGGGCTGAGCTCGACGCTCGCGCCGACTTCTTCCGGATCGGCGATGCCGAGAAGCTCGTCTACTGCGCGAGCCCCGGGGTGGCGGATGCACGCGAGCGCCTTGGCCCGGTCGCGACCGTCGTCGACGGCGGCGGCGAGAGCGTGGAGATGCGGACGCTCGGCAGCGACCTGGCCGAGCGGGGCGTCGAGCGCCTCATGGTCGAGGGCGGCGGCACGGTCCACACCCAGTTCCTCACCGAGGACATCGTGGATGAGCTGCAGCTGACCGTTGCGCCGGTCTTCGTCGGCGACTCCGAGGCTCCCCGCTTCGTGCGCGACGGCGTCTTCCCCTGGAACCCGGCGCGGCGGGCGGAGCTCGTCGACGTCCGGAAGCTCGGCGACGTGGTTCTCCTGCGCTACGCCCTCTCGTCGCGGTTCCAGGACCTGTGAGCGAGGTCCCGACCAGCATGCGCCCGCCGACCGCCACGATCCGCACCCAGGTCGACCTGCCGCTGCGGTTCGCCGACGGATACGTGACCGACGCACGGGTGTTCAGCTTCGAGGGGCTCATCGACGACGGCGAGCACCTCGCCTTCGCGCTCGGCGATCGAACGACGCCGTTCCCCGCGGACGGCAGCCGCGTGCCGTTGATCCGCCTTCACAGCGAGTGCCTCACCGGCGACGTGTTCGGCAGCGAGCGATGCGATTGCGGCCCGCAGCTCCGCGAGGCCGTCGAGCGCATCGCCGCCGCCGGCGGCTACGTGCTCTACCTGCGACAGGAGGGGCGCGGCATCGGGCTCTACTCGAAGCTCGAGGCCTACGCGCTGCAGGACGCCGGCGCCGACACGTACGAGGCGAATCTTGCGCTTGGCCACGCCGAGGACGAGCGCAGCTACCTGGCGGCCGCGCAGATGCTGCATGCACTGGGCGCGTCCCGGGTCGACCTCCTGAGCAACAACCCCGACAAGACACGGCAGCTCCGCTCCTGGGGCGTCACCGTCGTCGACCTGCTGCCGACCGGCGTCTTCGTCTCCGACGCCAACCAGCGCTATCTGGAGACGAAAGCCCGCCGGGGGCGCCACACGCTCGACGTCTCGGGTGAGCTCGGATCGGCTAGTGGTCGAACGCGTTGAGGAACTGGTTCCGGAAGGCGCTCATGAGCCACACCGGCGCCGTCGGACTCGGCAGCATCCCGTCCGTCCAGCCCCAACCCGAGAGCCTGCGGATCACCTTCGGGTCGTGGGCGATGATCGTCATCGGCACCTCGTGATTCGCCTGCGGGATGACCCTCGAGGGCTGGTGGTCTCCCAGCACGAGCAGCACCGTGTTCTTGTTTCCGTAGCGCTCGACGAACGAATACAGAGTGCGCAGCGAGTACTGAATCGACTTCGCATATCCCTCCTGGGCGTCGCTCAAGCCGGCCCGGTCGATCGGTAGGCGGTTGAAGATCGAGCCGTTGCCGAGCCGGCTCCAGGAGACGAGCGGTGGAATACGCGTCCAGGGCTCGTGGCTCGACGTCGTGTCGATCTCGGCGAAGATCGGACGCCGGTTCCGTTTGGCCAGCTCCCGCAGCTGCAGCGCCCGGAACGCGTACTGGTCGGGCATGGCCGAAAAGCCGAACTTCGGGCCGCGATACCCCAGGTCGTCGCGGTCCCAGACCTTCTGGTAGCGGTAGAACGACTTCCCTTCCGGCCAGGCGCCCTGGGTCGAGGGGATGTCAGCGACGGTCCTCCAGCCCGCGCGACGAAACGCGGCGGGCAGCGTGAGACGTTTGCTGGCGATCAGCGACGAATAGCGGCCTGGGCTGTTGACCCAGGTTCCCGACTCCAGCGTGGCGTGCGCGAGCCAGCTTCCTCCGCCGAACACCGACGACGTGATCCAGCCGCTGCGGGAGGAGAACCCGTCGGCCTGCAGCTGCCGACTTCCTTCGTTCACGATCTGGTCGATGGGGGGCGCGAACGACGTGCCCTGGACGGCCATCTGGCCGTAGCTCTCGACGAAGACGAGCAGGACGTCCTTGCCGCGCAATCCCTTCAGGAGCCGGCCGGGGGGCACGTTGCCGTACGGATCCCGGCGTGCGATCAGGGCTCTGAACTGGGCCTCGCTGCGGAAGTCGTCCCGCACGGCCTGGACCTCGCTGACTGCGAGGTGCGAGGCGCTCGTCGACGCGATTCCCGCGCCCGAGACCTGGGCGCCGAACGCCCAGCAGACCCCCCAGACGGCGAGGAGCGCGCCGACCGTCGACAGCGAGCGGCGGCGGTGACGGGTCGCAACCCGCGTCAACTGGCCCACGGCCAGCGCCGGGACGAGGAGAGCGGCCAGACCGACAACGACGGCGGCTGCGATCGCAAGATCCTCGTCCCGGCTGCCGAACGTGTCGCGCACGGTCGCAAAGCCGATCGAGAAGTAGCTCCAGTCCTCAACCGGGTTGAAGGTGCGGTCGAACGCGATGAAGAAGCCGAGGTCGAAGGCCTTGATCAGGACGAGCACGCCGAGCAGCGGCCCGAGCGCCCACGGTACGAGGCGTCGAGCGCGCGTCGGCAGCACGAGGGCGAGGCCGACCACGACGAGTCCTTCGAGCGGGAGCCGCGCGAAGGCACCCGGGGTGAGTTGCCACGGCCGGATCGGGAACACGAGCGTGAACCACACGATCGCCAGGGCAAGCACCGTGAGCACGGCGGTTGTCACCGGGTGCCGGAGCCAGGGCGCGGCGGGACGGGCGGGCGGCGCTTCCTCCCGGTGCCGCCACAGCCACCAGACGTCGCGGCCGAACGACTCGGCGAGCAGCGCGAGCGCGACGACCAGCAGCACGCGGCTCACCCACAACGGAGGAACGCCGGAAGCCGCGACCACCAGCGCGATCCCCTGCGCCGCCGTCACCGTCTTGCGCCAGTCGCGCCGCGGCAGCGGCGCCCGCAGCCACGGGAGCGCCCAGCCTGCCGCGAGAAACGCGTAGCGCGCGAGGCCGATCAGGAGCACCCAGCCGCCGGCCGTCGGGGCGACCTCGATGCTGAGCACTCCGATCAGGAACGCGTCGACTTCTCCGTCGAGCTTCGCGCCGAGGGCCGATTGCGTCCCCGTGCGCCGAGCGAGCCAGCCGTCGACGAAATCGAGCGTCAGCGCGAGCGAAGCGAGCGTCACCAAAGTCGCGGTCGCCACAGGGAGCTCGAAGGAAGCCGCGGTCAGAGCGGCGACGCCGACCGCGAGCGTCGCGCGGGTCAGCGTGACCCAGCTGGCCCAGCCGAGACCGGCTGACGGGTCGCGCCAGAGCGCGCGTGCGAGCGCCAGGTTCAGCACCAGGCCGCTGGCGAGACCGACGAACCAGCCGGCGCCGCCGATTCCCACCGTCCGCGCGAGCACGGCCAGGAGCAGGACGGTGCCCACGAGACCGGCGAGCGGCCCCACCTGCTTGCCGAGATCGGGCAGCGGCTTCCGGCCCGCCCGCAGCGTTGCTCCCCGCTCGAGCATCCGAGGGACAATACGGTGACCGGCATGCAGCGGTTTGGCGACGTTTCGCAACGAGCGCAGGCGGCATTCGGGCCCGGCGAGTACGTCGAGCAGCAGAGCTTCATCCGTGCGTCCGAGATCCGGAAGCTTGCGGAACAGGCAGCCATCGGTCGGGGCGTCTCCATGCTCGACCTCTGCTGCGGAGTCGGCGGCCCCGGCCGGTTCCTGACGCGGGAGCTCGGCTGCGACTACCTGGGCGTGGATGCGAGCGAAGACGCTGTGGCCGTCGCCCGCGAGGGCGCGCGCGACCTGCCCTGCCGCTTCGAGGTCGCGGAGATTCCGCCGCTGCCGCCGGGCGAGTTCGATGTGGTGCTCCTGCTCGAGACGATGCTCGCCTTCCAGGACAAGGAGGAGTTGGTGCATGAGATCTCCCGCGCGCTTCCGGCCGGCGGGCGGTTCGCGTTCACGCTCGAGGAGGGAGCTCCGCTGACCGAGTCGGAGCGCGCCCGCATGCCCGCCGCCGACACCGTCTGGCTCATCCCGCTCGAGGAAGTGCATGCAATCCTCGCGCGGGCGGGTCTGACCGTCCGCTGGGAGGAAGACTGGAGCGAGCCGCATCGTGCGACGGCCGAGGCGCTGGCCGTCGCCTACGCCGATGACGCGACCTCGATCTCCGCCCAGGTCGGCAGCGGGGCGCTCGACGAGCTCCTGGCTGCGCACCGGCTGTGGGTCGAGTGGCTCGCGACGGGGCGCGTTCGCAAGTTCGCAGTCGTGGCGGAGCGACAGATCCGATCTCGGTCGACGACCGTACTGAGTCCTCGGTGATGACCTTCAGGACCGAGAGCCGCATTCCGATCGCCGGCAGCGTCGACGACGTGTGGGCGTATCTCTGCGAGGTCGGACGCTGGTCGGAGTGGGCGCCGACGGTGCTCGAAGCTCGGATCGCCGGCGGGGCTCCACTGCAGCCCGGCGCGCGGGTGGAGCAGCGCGCGAAGGGGATCTTCGGGACCAGCCGCCACCGGGCCCAGAACGTGACCGCCGTCGAGGCGCCGCACCGCATGGCGTTCGCCGGGCCGCTGGGCACGTCCGCCGCGCGCTGGGGGATGGAGCTCGAGCCGCTGGGCGACGGCCGGACCGACGCGATGATGTGGATCGAGGTCGACCTCGCCGGCCCGATGCGCGCGATCCCCAGCGGCATGCTCAAAGGCAGAATTCAACGCGTGAGCGATCTCGAGATGACGCTGATCAAGGCCGCGGTCGAGGCCGGGCCCGCGTCGTGAGCCAGGTCGACCAGACTCGCGAGCACCTGATCGAGGTGTACCGCAAGAAGGCGAAGCGCTACGACGTCACGTCGCGGCTCTACCCCGCGCCCGGCTACCCGCAGCGGGCGCAGCGCCGCCGGGCCGTCGAGGCACTCGGCCTTCGCCCGGGCGACAGTGTGGTCGACATGGCCTGCGGCACCGGCCTCAACTTCTCGCTGCTCGAGGAGGCGATCGGCCCCGCAGGGCCGGATCGTCGGCGTCGATCTGACCGACGCGATGCTCGACCAGGCACAGGGCCGGATCGAGACAAACGGCTGGAGCAACGTCAGCCTCGTCCAAGCGGACGCGGCCGAGTTCGACTTCCCGGCCGGGGTTGACGCGATCCTGTCGACGTACGCCCTGACGCAGGTCCCCCAATGCGGAGAGGTCATCGCCCGCGGCGCGGCGGGCCTCTCGGAAGGCGGTCGGTGGGCCGTGCTGGATCTCAAGGTTCCCGAGAGCACGCCCCGGTGGCTGACGCACCTCGGGATAGCGACGGTTCGGCCGTTCGCCTCCATCGAGGACTGGGTCGCGCGTCGTCCATGGGAGGCGATCCGCGCGGCCATGCAGGAAACGCTGGTCGACGTGTCCTGGACCGAGCTGTTCTTCGGGACCGCATTCCTCGCGTCCGGGCGACGCACCTCAGGAGGTTCCAGCGGCCTCCCGCGGGAATCGGCGGAGGTTGTCAGCTGCTGAGGCGTAGGCTGTTCAGTGTCGCCTTGGTTGCGCGCTTCTCCTGAAGCCGGTTTTCGCGGCAAGGCACCCAGCCGGGAAGGAGCGTCATGACGAGTACCACAGCTCTCGCCGGCCACCGCGTGGCCGACTCGACGAACGGCTGATGGCGCACGCTCGCGATCACGCCCCGGTGCCGGCGTGACGGACGCAGGGGAGTTCGCTGCGGGACAGGATCGCGTGGGCCGGATGGGCACATTGTGGTCGCGCCGTCGAGGTCTATCCGGGCGGGCGCTCGGGCGTGCGGTCACGTCTCTCGACCTGGCGCGGTTCGAGTTCGGCCGCGCTGTGACGAGGCGGCGGCGCATCCGCGCCCTTGCCTCGGCGTTCCCGCACCTTCCGCGGCCGCTGCTCGGCGAAATCGCCGGCGACCTCGGCGCCGCGCGGTTTCGGCGCGATGAGGTGATCGTGCGTGAGGGCGCTGCGGCCGATCGCTTCTACATCATCGATTCCGGGCAGGTCGAGGGAACTCGTTCTTCCTCGGACGGAGAAGTGCACGTCCTGTCGATGGGGGCCGGCGAGTACTTCGGCGAGGTTGCGCTGCTGGCGACCGGAACACGGACGGCAACGGTCAGGGCGGTCAGTGAGGTCCGGCTACTCAGCCTCGACCGTAGCCGGTTTCAGGCGATCGTGGACGCATCCGCGCCCACCGCCGATGACCTCGCCCAGGTCGTCAGCGACCGTAACGTGCCGGCGCAGCCGCGCGCTGACCGCATCCCGCTACCGGCCTGGACGGGCCGGTGGCGGCGGTTGCTGAAGGCCCCGTGGGCGATGCATTACAACCGGCTGATCGTGCTCGTGGTGGTCGCAAACGTGCTGCTCGGCGCCTACGGAGCCGGACACTGGGAGCACTTTGCGCCGGCGCTCGTGACAGTTGCGCTGATCGCACAGGCGAACATCGCGCTGGCGATCATCGTCCGCCAGCAGTACGTGACCAACTTCCTCGGCTGGCTGGCCACGCGGCCGCCGGTGACCTGGCCGATGAGGGTACGTTGGGCGCTCGGCAAGTACTACCACTTCGGTGGGCTGCACGTCGGGTTCGCCTTCTCGGGCACGGTCTGGTACCTCGCGTTCGTCGCCATGCTGATCCACGGCTTCGTCGCAGGGAAGGGCAGCGTCGCCGGCGCGGCCGTCGCGATCTCGGCGATCGTGGCGAGCCTGGTCGTCGTGATGGTGTTCATGGCCCGACCGAGCTCTCGGACGAAACGACACGACAGGTTCGAGGTGACGCACCGGTTCTGCGGCTGGACGGTCCTGGGGCTCGTGTGGGCCAACACGATCGTCTTCACGACCAGCCGCGCCCACGGCTCGGCCGCTTCGGCGCTGCTGAGCGCGCCGACGTTCTGGATCCTCGTGCTGACCACCTGCGGCGCCGTCTGGCCATGGCTGCTGCTGCGCAAGGTGCCTATAACGGTCGAGCGGCCCTCGTCACATGTCGCGATCCTGCACATCGACCAGGACCTGACCCCGCCCGTCGGCACGACCCGCGCGATCAGCCGCAGCCCGCTGTATGGATGGCATCCCTTCGCGAACGTCCCGGTGGCGGCGGCTTCCAGCGAGCGCGGGTATCGGATGGCCGTCTCCCGAGCGGGTGACTGGACTGCTGAGATGATCGACAATCCACCCGCGCTCGTATGGGTCCGCGGAATCCCGACGGTCGGCGTCATCAACGTCAAGAAGCTCTTCTCGAAGGTCGTGATCGTCACCACCGGCAGCGGCATCGGTCCCGCGCTCGGCCACCTGCTCGCAGCCGAGACGCCGTCACAGCTCGTCTGGGCGACCCGCGATCCCGCCGAGACCTACGGTGCCGCGCTGGTCGATGAAATTCTCACCGCACAGCCCGAAGCGATCATCTGGAACACCGACGAGCTCGGAAGGCCGGACATGCTCCGCCTCGCCTACCAGGCCTACATCACTTCCTGCGCGGAAGCAGTGATCTGCATCTCGAACAAAACGCTCACCTGGAGCGTCGTCCACGGCCTCGAGCAGCGCGGGATCCCTGCGTTCGGCCCGGTCTGGGACTCGTAAGATGATCCCGAGGAGCGCGCGTGCAGGTGGGTACGCTAGGGCATGAGCGTCGCGTCCACGCTGCGCATGTACATGCGCCGTCAACCAAGGCTCCACGAGCCGACCGACCTCTACACGCACCAGGTTCGACTTCTCGACGGCAGCATGCTCGACCTGGCGTCACTGCGCGGAAAGCCGACGCTGATCGTCAACACCGCCAGCAAGTGCGGCTACACGCCTCAATACGAAGGTCTTCAGGCTCTCTACGACCGCTATCGAGACCGTGGCCTCCAGGTGCTCGGCTTTCCGTCAGGCGACTTCGCCGAACAGGAGTACGACCAGGCCGGGGAGATCGCTTCGTTTTGCGCCGTGACCTACGGGGTCAGCTTTCCGCTCACTGAGCGGACGTCTGTCCGCGCCGACCCATCGCCGCTGTGGAGCGATCTCGCGCGCCAACCCGAATCCGGTCCGCCGGCGTGGAACTTCACGAAGTACCTGATCGGGTCGGATGGGAGGCTGATCGCCCTCTGGCCGACGAAGGTCCTGCCCGACGACCCCGAGCTCGTCAAAGCGATCGAGTCGGCGCTGCCGAGCTGAGCGGGAGGTTCGCTACCGACGCGCGCGCTCGAGGCCGAGGCGGCGCAGCGACCGTTCGAGCTCGGGTACACGTGGTCGGATGCGCTCGAAGTCCTGACCGGAGAGCGAGAGGAGCCGCATCGGCGTACGCGCCACGACGGTGGCCGTCCGCTCTCCCGTGAGCAGGAGTGCAATCTCGCCGAGAGTGTCGCCCGGGCCGAGAGTCTGTGTGGCCTTGCCACCCTCGATCAGGACGTCGGCCTCACCCTGCTCGATGAAGTAGATGGCGGTTCCGTAGTCGTCGAGCGTGATGACCTTGGCACCCGCCTCGACCTCGACCTCGCTCACCGCGGCCGTGAGCTCGTCGAGCTCCGCTGTAGGAAGATCAGCTAGGACCGATAACGCTGCGATCCGACTCGTATCCACGTTCGCGGATCGTGCCACAGCGAGCGAACAGAGCGTCTAACAAGCTAG
The DNA here is from genome assembly GCA_963759435.1 of uncultured Actinomycetes bacterium. GTDB lineage: Bacteria > Actinomycetota > Thermoleophilia > Gaiellales > Gaiellaceae > Palsa-739. The sequence goes on from CAVWZB010000006.1 coordinate 150,962, forward strand.
AAACGAGCGCTTGCGCCAGGAGTAGACTGCTGAGTGTCGCCTTCGTTGCGCGCTTCTCCTGAAGCCCTTTTTTCCGCAGCAGGGCATCCGCTCCTGAAGGGAGCCGCCATGACGAGCACGATTGCTCTCGTCCGCCACCGCGTTGCGGATTTCGACGCTTGGAGGAAGGCTTACGACGGATTCGCGCCGATCCAAGCCGAGCACGGTGTGCGCGGGCACCAGGTGCTGCGCTCAGTCGAGAACCCCAACGACGTCATCGTCACCCACACGTTCGACTCACACGAGGCAGCGAGCGCCTTCTTCGCAATGCCGGAGTTGAAAGAGGCAATGAGCAAGGGGGGCGTCAATTCCGACTCTGTTGAGATCTCCTACTTCGACGAGGTCGAAAGCGGCACGCTCGTAGGGGTCTAGTCAGATCGATAGCCGGGCGGCGTTGCCACGCGGGGCGTCGTTCGGCTCATCTCTGCGCGTCTCACTCGAACATACGCGTCCGCGCCCGCGCTTCCGCGCTCGGCGCCTGCGCCGGCAACACGCCGTCGAGGATGGGCTGCTCGTCGAGCTCGACGAGGGACAGCTCGACGATCGAGGCCTTGGCGACCAAGGTCCCTTCGACAGTCGGGGCCCAGCTCGACTCGGCTCCGAACTCCCGGGCTGCCCACTGCGTATGCGTCTCGTTCTGGCGGAGGGTCGCATGCCGAATGTCGCCGTTTGCGAGCCGGATGCGAGCGTACCTGGCCATCCGCCGATCCTAGCCCCTGCCCGCGCAATGACGCGATGGAGGCTGTCAACGTTTGGTCGCCTGTCGTGTACGAGAAGAGGCCGACGAGCGAACGGGCACGCAGCGAGATGCGCGCGCCGTGTCGCGTAGCCCATCGACGTGCCGGCCGAGCACACGTTCGGCCGGTGATCCCGACTGCGGTCACTATGGCCGCGGCTGCCGGCGCGAACTGCAAGACGCTCTGCTCAATGGGGAGCCTCAACACGAGGATGAGTTATCTCTGGAAGTCTCCGAGGGCAGTCGCTTGTTCTGGAGACGTACCGCGGGTGCGCGAGCCGTTCGTGCTCGGCCCGCGTCAGGAGGTGACGATCCCGCGCGGCATCGTGCACCGTCCGCATGCCCTGGGGCGCACCGTTGTGCTGATGGTCGAGCCAGCGACAGTGGTGCCGACCGGGAACCACTGACGGAAAATGAGAGCCCGGTGGTGCGCTCCCGTTCCATCTATGCGGGGCACCCGGTGCGACCGGTTTCTGTCGCAGGCAGCAAACATCGATTCTAATCGCCGCTTTCCGCCTCTCAAGACAACACAAGGACGCCGCTTGCAGGCACTTCTCGAACGGGAGCGACGGGACTCGAACCCGCGACCTCCGGCGTGACAGGCCGGCGTTCTAACCAACTGAACTACGCCCCCGCGGGCGACCTAGTGTAGCCCGGCATTTACTCTGGGGCGGTGGGGCTCAACGCCGCCGACTGGATCGCGATCGCGATCGTGCTCATCGCAGCGGTCGGCGGGTTCCGGCGCGGCCTCGTCCTCAGCGCGTTCTCCCTCGTCGGGCTCGCGGCCGGTGCCTACATCGGCTCGCGCATCGCGCCGCACGTGCTGCACGGCGGGTCGAACTCGAGGTGGACGCCGGTCGCGGGGCTCATCGGCGCGCTGGTCGGAGCGGTGCTCCTGCAGTTCGGCGCGCTCACGGTCGGCTCGTTCATCCGCGGCGGAATGCGGCTCACTGCATTGCGGCTGATCGACTCGGCCGGCGGTCTCCTCCTCGGCGGCGCGATCGGCGTCGCGATCGTCTGGGTCGGCGCGTCGGTCGCGCTGCTCACCCCGGGCGAGACCGGATTTCGCCACGAGGTCGAGCGCTCGGCGATCGTCAAGCAGCTCGACTCGGCCCTGCCGCCGCGCACGCTGCTCAATCTGCTCGACCGCATCGATCCGCTGCCGTCGGTCATCGGGCCGAAGGCCCCGTCGCTGCCGCCGAGCAAAGGCGTCCTCCGCGACCCGTCGATCCGCGCCGCCACCACCCGCATCGTCAAGGTCCTCGGCACCGCCTGCGGCGTCGGCGTCGAGGGGAGCGGGTGGGTCGCCGGGAGGAATCTGATCGTGACGGCGGCGCATGTCGTCGCCGGGGAGCAGGACACGATCGTCCGCATTCCCGGCCGGGTGCTCCCGCCTGTGGCCGATGTCGTCGTGCTCGACATCCACAACGACGTCGCCGTCCTCCGCGTCTCGGGAGTCGATCTGAAGCCGTTGCGGCTCGCGGACCCGCAGTCGGGAGCCTCCGTCGCGATCCTCGGTTATCCGCTCGACGGAGGGCTCGTCGCGACGCCGGGCCGGATCGGCCGTACGGCCACGGTCCTGACGCAGGACGCCCTCGAGCACGGGCCGGTTGCGCGGTCGATCACCGCCGTCGCCGGGCGTGTCGAGCACGGCGACTCCGGCGGTCCCGCGGTGGACGCCGCCGGGCGGGTCGAGTCGATGATCTTCGCCGCGCGCCGCGGTGCGTCGAGCGGCTACGGCGTTCCACCGTCGATCATCCGCAGCGATCTCGCCCGGGCCGGCGCGCAACCCGTCGCCAACAACGACACCTGCGCGCCCTAGGAGGGCGCCGGCAACAGCTCGACGACGTCGAGCGGCCGCCGGAACGGCGCCATGACGTAGACACCGCTCGCGAGCTCGCGGGAGCCGTCGATCAGCTCACGCCCGAGCGCGAGCCCGACCTCGCGCGCGCCCGGCCCGGCTGCGCGGTACCGCTCCTGCACGTGCTCGGGAACGACGATCCCCGGCACCTCGTTGTGCACGCGGACGAGCGTCTCGGTCGTTCGGATCGGCCAGACGCCGACGAGCACCGGCACGGGCCAGCCGCCGATCCGCTCCCGGAACATCTCGAGCGCCTCGAGGTCGAACAGGAGCTGCGTCATCGCGAAGCGCGCGCCCGCCGCCACCTTGCGGTGGAAGCGGTCGGCCTCGAGGCCCAGGTCGTCCGCGGTCGGGTTCACCGCGACGCCGGGAAAGAAGGTGGTCGGCGCGTCGATCGCGCGGCCGTGCCAGTCCTCGCCGGCGTTGAGCTTCGCGATCAGCTCCACGAGCCCGATCGAGTCGACGTCGTAGACCGCGTGGGTGCCGGGGTAGTCGCCGGCCTCGGGCGGGTCGCCGGTGACCGCGAGGATGTTCCTCACACCCTCTGCGTGCGCCCCGAGCAGGAGCGACTCGAGCCCGGCGATCGTCGTGTCGCGCGGGGTCAGGTGCGGGATCGTCTCGACTCCCGTGAAGCGCTCGATCGCGACGGAGGCCATGATCCCGCTCATCCGCGCGCGCGCGCGCGGGTTGTCGTTGACGTCGAGGAACTGCGCGCGGCCCGAGTCGCGGACGGCGCGCGCCGTCTCGATCAGCGCCTCCGGATTGGCTCCGAGCGGGGGATCGACCTGGACGGAGAGCGCGAACTCGCCCTCGCGGAGGAGCCGTGCGAGCTGTGTCTCTCCCGCCGCCGGCTCGAACGGCGCCACCTGCTCGCGTTCCTGGACGAGGAAGGAACCGGCGGGCCGGCGGTCGGCGTCCACGGCCTCGCGGATCGCCGCGACCTGCGCAGGCGTCGTCCCGCAGCAGCCGCCGATCACGCGTGCACCGAGGGCGCGCGCCTGCGCGGCGAACTCGGCGAAGTAGCCCGGGGTCGCGTGGGGGAAGACGATTCGCTGGCCGCTCATGCTCGCGAGGCCGACGTTCGGGAGCGCTGCGAGCACGGCTCCGTCGCCGCCCATCTGCGCGAGTGCGGTGAGGGCGGCGGCCGGCCCGGCCCCGTGGTTGGCGCCGAACGCGGCGAGGCCGAGCGGTTGGAGGCGCGCCGCCGCGTCCTCGGCCTTCACGCCTGCGAGCGTCTCTCCCTCGGCGTCGAAGGTGAGCAGCGCGACAACCGGCAGCGTCGAGACCGAGCGCACCGCGCCGATTGCCGTCTCCAGCTCGTCGAGGTCGTAGAACGTCTCGACCATGAAGAGGTCGACCCCGCGGCCCTCGAGAATCTGCGCCTGCTCCGCGTAGAGCTGCGCAGGGTCGTTCGCGGCCAGCTCGTAGTCGCCGAGCGGGCCGATCGAGCCCGCGATGAAGACGTCGCGTCCGGAGACCTCGCGGGCCTCGCGCGCGATGCGCACCGCTGCGGCGTTGATCGCCTCGAGCTCGTCGGCGAGGAACTGGCGTGCGAGCTTGGCCCGGTTCGCTCCGAATGTGTTCGTCTCGATCAGCTCGGCGCCCGCGCGGATGTAGCCGAGATGCACCTCGAGCACGCTCTCGGCCGCACGGAGGTTCGCCTCCTCGGGGCAGCGCAACCCGGCGACGGCGCTCGAGAGCAGGGCGCCCATCCCGCCGTCGGCGACGATCGGCGTCTCCTGCGCCAGCCGTTCCTCGAACCGGCTCATGCGAGCTCGTGGACGGTGCGGCCTTCCATCCCGCCCGCGACGGTCACGAGCTCGCCGGTCACGTGGCCGGAGAGCTCGTCGGAGGCGAGGACGACGACCGCGCGGGCCACGTCCTCGGCGACCGCGACCTTGCGCAGCGCCATCGTCCGGCTGAGGCGGGCGACGAACTCCTCCTCGAGCTCGCCGCGCGTCATCGGGGAGTACGTCCAGCCCGGCGCCACGGCGTTCACGCGAGCGCGCGGGGCGATCCGGACGATCTCGTTCTTGAGGCTGAGCAGCAGCCCGACCTGGATCGCCGCCTTCGCCGCCGCATAGTCGGCGTGCCCGGCCTCGCCGAAGCGGCCGGCGGTCGAGCCGACGAGGACGAGATTGCCGTGCCCCTGGCGCTCGACGAGGCGGAGGAACCCGCGCGCGGTGAGGAACGTCGCCGTGAGGTTCGTGCGCAGCGTGGCCTCCCAGCGCTCGAGCGGAAGCTCCCAGACAGGCTCGTCGGTGCGAGGCCAGAAGCCCGCGACCGCCGCGCAGACGTCAATGCCGCCCAGCTCCCGCTCCGCCGCCTCGAACAGCCCGTCGACCTCGCCCTCGACCGTGAGGTCGGCCTGCAGCGCGACTCCGCCGGTCGCGCGCGCGAGCTCTTCGGCGTGCTCTGCGCTCGTGCGGTAGTGGACCGCGACGCGCGCGCCCTCCGCCGCGAACGCCCGCACGCATGCCGAGCCGATCCCGCCCCCGCCGCCGGTCACGAGGACGCGCTTCCCGGCCAGTCCCGTCTCCACGGCTTGACGTTATCGTCCCGTCGTGCGCGTCCACGTGATCAGTGACATGGAGGGCGTCGCCGGCATCGTCAAGTGGCAGCAGGTCGCCGGCGGCGAGAAGCCCTACGACGAGGGCCGTGTCCTCTACACCGAGGAGATCAACGCGGCGGTGCGTGGCGCCAAGGCGGCCGGAGCGACGGAGATCGTCGTCATGGACTGTCACGGCGCCGGCGGTGCGTACGACTTCAACTCGCTCGTTCCCGACCTACTCGACCCGGCGTGCGAGTACGTCGTGCAACAGGAGTGGACGGAGTACACCGCCTTCCTCGAGTCCGGCTGCGACGCGGCGCTCTTCGTCGGCATGCACGCGATGGCGGGCACGGCGGACGGCGTCCTCTCGCACACGGTCTCGGGGCAGGCGTGGCGGAGCCTCCGCTTCAACGGGACGCCCGTCGGCGAGACCGGGATCAACGCCGCGCTCTGCGGCCACTGGGGCGTCCCGGTCCTCCTCGTGACGGGCGACCGCGCGGTGTGCGTGGAGGGGCGAGAGCTGCTCGGTGACGGCCTCACGACCGTTGAGGTGAAAGAGGGGCTCGGCCGCTTCAGCGCGCGGATGAAGACGCCGCAGGTGGCGCGGGGGTTGATCGAGGAAGGCGCCCGCAAGGCGCTCTCCGACGTCTCGGCTGTCGCACCGTACGACCCGGGCCGCCCGTGCGAGATCGCGATCGACTTCACGACGCCAGACCGCCTGCAGGAGTTCGCGAACCGCAAGGGCGTCGAGGTGACAGGCCCGAGCTCACTCGTCGTCCGCGGCGACGACTGGTGGGCGGCCTGGTCCAGCTTCTTCTTCTAGCCGGTCAAGCGCGGACGCCCGAGCGCTAGGTTGGCGGGATGGATGGCCGCGTCGTCCGCATCTGCATCGCGCCGGTCAAGGCGCTGCACGTCTTCGAGCGCGACGAGGTCGAGCTCACGCGCGCGGGTGTGGTGGGAGACCGCCGCTTCTGGCTCGTCGATCGCGACCGGCGGCTCGTCAACGGCAAGGCTCATCCCGAGCTCATGCGGGTGCGGCCGGAGTGGGACGAGGCGTCCCGGCGGCTCGCGCTCTCGTTCCCGGACGGCTCCGTCGTGGAGGGCGAGGTTGAGCCGGGAGAGCTGTTCGAGGCCGAGCTGTACGGCACGCCGCATCCGTCGCGGCTCGTTCCGGGGCCGTGGCAGGAGGCGCTGTCCGGGTTCGTGGGCGAGCCGGTCACGCTGCTCTGGTCGGAGGGAGGCGCGCAGGACCGAGGCAACGACCGTGGAGGCTGGGCGTCGCTGATCTCGCGTGGCTCGCTCGAGCAGATGCGTGCGGAGGCAGGTGCGGCGGAGCCGGTGGACGGACGCCGCTTCCGGATGCTGTTCGAGATCGACGGGGTCGAGGCGCATGAGGAGGACACCTGGCTCGGCAACCGGATCGCGATCGGCGACGCTGTGATCGTTCCGCTCGGCGACGTCGGCCGCTGCGTCGTGACGACGTGCGACCCGGACTCGGGAGTGTCCGACTTCGACACGCTCAAGCTCCTGGCGGGCTACCGCCGGGACGGCGTGACCGAGCCGCTGCCGTTCGGCGTCTACTGCGACGTCGCCGTTCCGGGACGTGTGCGGGTGGGCGACCCGGTGCGGCCGGCGCAGCTTGCTGTGCGGACATAGCAGAGTCGCTATTCTCCGCACATGACGGCGCGAGCGCGCGCGGAGGCAAAGGGGCCGGTCGAGAGGCTCCACGAGCGGATCGTCGCGGGCGACCGCGGCTGGTTCTTCGCGCGGATCGCCGATCGAGTCGCCGAACGCCGCAACGCCATGGGCCTCTCGCAGCGCCAGCTCGCGGAGCTCTGCGGCACGACGCAGTCGGCGATCGCCCGGCTCGAGCGCGGCGGCCGTCCCCCGCGGATCGACACGCTGCTCCGCATCGCGGAGGCGCTCGACTGCGAGCTCGTGGTCGAGCTCGAACCGCACAAGTAACAGACTGTTACTAAGTTGGACGTGTCCCGGATCGTGGTGGCAGTCGCCGGCGACTCGATCTCGGCCGGCTCTCCGCTCTGGGATCCGGATCCCGCCGTCCGAGCGCGGATCCCGGCGCCCGACGAGCGCAGCCAGTGGCAGTGGTGGGCAGCGCGGGCCGACCCGCGGCTCGAGTTCCGCACGACCGCGGTCTACGGCGAGCGCACGGACCAGATCGCGCGCCGGCTCGACCTCGTCCTGGACGGCGCCGACGTTCTCGTCGTCCAGGGCGGGATCAACGACGTCGTGCAGCAGTGCCCGGTCGAGGAGGCGGCGGGGAACATCGAGGCGATGCTCGAGCGAGGTCGCGCCGCCGGGCTTTCGGTGGCAGTGACGGACGTGCTCCCCTGGAACAACGGCGACGAGCGAACGGCGGCGGACATCGAACGGCTCAACGCGTTGATCCGTCTGGTCGACGCGCCCGTCCTCCCGTTCCACGACACCCTCGCCGATCCGGCCGACTCGACCCGCATGGGCGACCGCTTGACCGACGACGGGGATCACCCCTCGGTCGAGGGCCACCGCCTGCTCGGCGAGCGCGCCTTCCGGCTAGACGTCTAGTTCCAGCCCGTCGTAGGCGCGTTCGACCCCGTCCGGGAGCGGGAGCTCGTCGGGCCGGTGGATGACGACGAACCGGCGAGCGCCGGACGACTTGTAGGCGTCGAGCGCCTCGCCGGCCGTGAGGTGGCCGCGGATGCCCTGCTCGGGCTGGGCGAGAGTCGCTTCGCAGAGGAAGAGGTCCGCGTCGCGCGCGAGCTCGACGAGCCCGTCGCACGGGGCGGAGTCGGCGCTGTAGGCGAGGATCCGGTCGCCGTCCGACACGCGCAGGCCGTAGCTCTCGAGCGCGTAGTGGAGCATGCGGTACGCGACGAGCTCGAAGCCGGCGGCTGTGAACGGCGTCTCCTCCTCGTACTCGTGCACCTCGAAGAGCTCGAGGATCGCGTTCGCATACAGAACCGGATCGAGTCCGTGCAGCGTCTCGCGGCCGCCGTGCGGCAGCCAGAGCTCGGGCGGGTCCACCTCGTTGCCCGCGCCGAACAGGCCGCCGAAGGCCCACGGCACGAGGTCGCCCCAGTGGTCGAGATGGAAGTGGGTGATGACGATTGCGTCCAGTCGCGGCCACCCTTCGAGCCGCCGCAGGCGGGGCAGCACCCCCGGGCCGCAGTCGAGCAGGAGCCGCCGGCCGTCCTCCTCGACGAGATAGCCCGACTGGGCGCCGCCCGGATTGGGCCAGGCGGGAGAGCAGCCGACGACATGGACGTGCACGCGCGTATCCTCGCTGCAACGGGCCGGTACTCGCACGGAGAAGCGCAGCTGTGTATAACTGCGCCGTGGCCGGAGCTTCCGCCGACATGCTGAAGAAGGTCCCGCTCTTCTCGGGTCTTGACGAGAAGGAGCTGCAGGCAATCGCGACCAGCATGCGGGAGCGCAAGTTCAGCGCCGGCGACACCGTGACGCAGGAGGGCGCCGGCGGCGTCGGCTTCTTCGTCGTCGGGTCGGGTGAGGCGGACGTGAACGTCGGTGGCGAGGCGAAGGGCTCGGTCGGCCCCGGCGACTACTTCGGCGAGATCGCGCTCATCAACGAGTCACCGCGCACGGCCACCCTGACGGCCCGCACCGACATGATCTGCTACGGCATGACGCCGTGGGACTTCCGGCCGCTCGTCGAGAGCAATTCGGCGATCGCCTGGAAGCTGCTCACGGCCATGGCCGAGAAGATGCGCTAGCTGGCGCGGAAGCGCCGCGCGCTGTAGTAGCCCGAGTACGCACCCATCGTCGTGATGCGAACGCGCGCTCCCGTGTGCGGCGCGTCGATGAAGCGGCCGTGACCCACGTAGATGCCGACGTGGCCGGCGCCGTAGAAGAAGACGAGGTCACCCGGCCGGAGGGATCGGCGCGAGATGCGGTGCCCGTACGAGAGATCGCCCCAGCTCGAGTGCGGCAGCCGGATGCCGAAGCGGCGGTAGACGAACCGGACGAGCCCCGAGCAGTCGAAGCCCGTGCGCGGCGTGGTGCCGCCCCAGCTGTACGGGACGCCGAGGAAGTGGCGCGCGTAGGCGGCGACGTGGTCGCCGAACGCGTGCGTCGCGTGAGCTCGGCGGTGATTCAGCAGGTGGCGCCTCGGCTCGGGCCTCTGGACGAGCCTCGCGGCATGCGCCGCGTGTTTTCTCGAGGCGCGGGTGGCTCGGCCCTGCAGCGCGAGCACCAGGGCAAAGGCAATGGCGAGCAGCAGTATGAGAAGGCGGATTGGCCGCATGGAAACTGGTGAACTCCCGTCGATGGGCGCGACCGTCGCAGAGTGCGGCCGCTCGCTTTCGGCGTGGATCGCACTTCAGCACAGGACCGCGGGCCGCGTGTCACCCGTATGGGTCAGGTCCGACAGCTTCCGGTAGTTTCGTGCAGGTTCGCCGCAAAGTCTTTACTTCGTCTGCGCGACGCGCGCCTGGCGTAGCAGCTGCCGCAGCGTCGGCCAACCTTTGACCGCGAGATCCTCCGCGGAGAGGATGCGGCCGGAACGTGAAACGAGGGCGAGCCAGGGCGAGTCCTGCACCCGATAGCCGTCTGCGAGGCGGCCGTCCTGGTCGACGGCGACGGGATACGAGAGCGGATGGGGCAATGCGTGCAAGAAGCGTGGCAGCGCCTGTGGCGAGGCCTCCACACCCCCCTCGTCGATCGCGACGAGTGGCGGGAGGCCCGTGCGCTTCGCCGTGGCCTGGTACCGGTTGAGCGCCTCGAGGTGTTTGCTCAGGTCGGTGACCTCGGTCTCCCATGTGTCGAAGAAGAGGACGAGGTGCGCCCCTGAGCCGCGACCGAGGCGAACGCTGCCGCCGCCCGCGCGCGGGAGCATCACCGGGTCGTGCGGGCCGTAGAGCTGCGGCTTGGCCAGGGATACCGTCCCCTGCAGGCGTGGGTGGCCGGGAAGCAGCCCGGCGATGCTCTGCGCGAGCTCGTAGCCGAGCTGATTCACGCTCGAGTACGCCATCGGGGTCTCGTAGAGCCAGGACTCCCGGCCGTTCGGGTCGATCAGATACGTCGCTGGGGTGTGGTCGACGGAGCCGTTCGCGACCGCCGCCGCGATGTAGTAGGCGCGCCAGACCCGCTTCAGCTCGGCGAGCGACCCGGTCAGGAAGCGCCACTTGTGCAGCATCCCGTGCACCCGGGAGTAGTCGCGCACCCACTTCACCTCCGTCGCCTCGGGGTTGGCTCCGATTCCGACCAGTGCGACCTGGGATGCCGCCGGACCCAGGAGCTTCTTGGCCTGGAGCAGGGCGGTCGTGGTGAGCGGGCAGATGGTGGTGCACTCCGGGTCGTTGAACGAGAGGACGACGACCTTGCCGTGGAGCGAGTGCAACGAGACGCGCTTGCCGAACTGGTCGGTGAGCGTGAAATCGGGAGCAGGCGCGTTGAGGCGCGCTCCCGGATCGAGTTGTGGGTTCGCGATCGAGGGTGTCTGCGTGTCCGCGACCGGGGTCGACGGTGTGGTCGACGACTGGACGACCGCGACCGCGAGGCCGATGGCAACTCCGACCGCGAGCGCGATCCCCAGGACGGTCCAGTGCAGCCGGCGCGACACTCCGCTTCAGTATGGCAGCGCGATTGAGAGCCAGATACGCTCCCCGGCAGTGGCCGTCAGCTCATCCCTCAGCGCCACTGGGGTTCGTTGGGACCTGAGCGATCTCGAGCCGAACGCGGAGCAGGCGCGCCGCGACTGGGACGAGTTGCTCGTCCGCTCGCGCGACTTCGCCGAGCGGCGGCGCGGTACCGTCGGCTCGGCCGGCGCTCAGGGGCTCCGTGAGCTGCTCGACGAACTCGACGAGCTCACCCAGGACGTCTCCCGCGTCCACTTCTACGCCACGGCCCGCGAGCACACCGATGCAGTGGACGCGGAGACGAACGATCTCGCGACGCTCGCTCGCGACCGGGCCGCCGACCTCGAGAGCCTCCTCCTCTTCGTCGAGCTCGAGTGGCTCGCGCTGGACGATGCCGAGGCCGACGCCCTGCTCGAGGCCGCCGAGCTCGAGCCGTACAAGCACCGGCTGCGGGTGGCCCGCGAGGAGAAGCCGTACGTCCTGTCCGAGGGGGAGGAACAGGCGCTCAACGCGCGCCGTCCCGCGATCTCGGCCTGGGAGTCGCTGCACGGCCGGGAGCTCGCGACGCTGACCGTCGAGTTCGACGGCGGCGACGGCCCCGAGCCGCACACGATCGACCACCTCCTCTCCTACGTCCACCATCGCGACCGTGAGTTGCGGCTCGCCGCGCTCGACGTCCTCTACGAGGCGCTCGAGCGCTTGGCTGACGTGCAGGCGGCGTGTTACGACGCGATCGTCGGCGACCGGCTCTCGATCGACCGGCTGCGAGGGATCCCGGACCCGATGTGGCCGACGAACCAGCGCAACGAGCTCGACGGCGAGGTCGTCGAGGCGATGATGCGCGCGATCGAGGAGCACTACCCGCTCGGCCGCCGCTGGTTCGTGCGGAAGGCCGAAGCGCTCGGGCTCGACCGGCTCCAGCTCGCGGACCAGTACGCGCCGGTCGGCAGCGACCGCCGGGTGGAGTGGACCGAGGCGGTCGCGATGGTCGACGACTCGCTCCGCGACTTCCACCCACGTCTCGGCGACATTTTCCGCGGCTGTCTCGACCGCGCGCACATCGACGCGGAGCCGCGCCCCGGCAAGGTCGGCGGCGCGTACTGCAACACCGTCTCCAAGAACATCCTGCCGTTCGTCCTCATGAACTACACCGACCAGCTCCGCGACGTCGTCACCCTCGCGCACGAGTTCGGGCACGCGGTGCACGGGACGCTCTCGCTCGAGCGGCAGACGTACCGGTCGTACCACACGGGCCTCGCGCTGGCCGAGGTGCCGTCAACCTTTGCGCAGCTTCTCGCGGTCGAGCGGCTGATCGACCTGGAGGACGATCCCGCGACCCGTGTGATGCTGCTCGCCGACCGCGCCGAGGGCGCGATGGCGTCGATCTTCCGCCAGACGATGATGGCGCGGTTCGAGGTGCGCGCTTACGCCGCGCGCGGCGAGGGCAAGGGGTTGACGCGCGATCGGCTCGCGGAGATGTGGATCGAGGAGAACGAGCGCTACTACGCCGACTCGCTCGACCTGCCCGAGGGCTACCGGCTCGGCTGGACGTACATCCCGCACTTCATCCACGTCCGCTTCTACACCTACGCGTACGCGTTCGCGCATCTCGTTGCGTTCTCGCTCGCCGCCCGCTACCGCGAGGATCCCGAGCAATTCGCTCCCGCCTATCTGGACTTCCTCGCGAGCGGCGCTTCTCGCTCGCCGCAGGACCTGCTCGCGCCGCTCGGCGTCGACCTCCGCGACCCGCAGACGTGGGCGCATGCCTTCGCCGAGTTCGACCGCTGCGTCTCGGCCGCCGAAGAGGGCGTCGCCGAGCTCGACGCTGCCTGACGCGGCCGGCCGGGCGAGAGAACGCTCGCGCACGCCTGTGTGCTGCCTCCCGATCCGACGGGGGCCTCTAGATGGTTCAGGAGGTGGCGCTGAAGCGCCAGTCGGTTCGAGTGGCGTAGTCGGCGTAGCTCCAGGCCGAGATCAGTCCGGGTGGACACGGAAGACCGCCGCCGGGGTCTCGTCGAAGCCGAGCAGCGGTGCCTCGGTTCCGCTGTTGGTCGATGTACTTCGCGCGGTACGCGTGACCGTCCACGCGCGCCCGCTTTCATCGCTGGGTCTTGAACCGGTTCGGTTATCCCCCACGCGGCTGGAGCGTCGATGATCGAGATCCGCGACCGTCTCCGTGTCGACCCACACCGCGATGGCACTCACTGGCGGTCGTTCAGGTCGTCAGCGGCGTGGTCGTGTTCGAGTCGACGATCGACGCGAACAGCGGCGGCTATGAGCAGGCGTTGCAGCTCGCAGACGAGCACGCGTGTGGACGACGAGCTCGCGGTTGGGGCATGAGGTCGTGCGCTGCCGGTTGGCGCGCTTCTGCCGGCCATGAGAGTGCGTGCTCGAGATCGGCAGGCTGCGCCGGGATCGCCGCTCGGCCACAAGAACGAGCGCTCGACGCGGTCGGCGACCGCAGCGGGTCGCCCAGCAGCGTCCGAAGATGCCGCGGGCGGGCGGGAGCGGCAGACCTACGGGCCGGAGAGCGCGGAGCCGGATGTCAACCGACGCCCAACCGAGGTGGCCAGAGGTGCGATGCGCAGCCGAAGCGTCCGAAGTTCGCTCACCCATGCTCGGAGGTGCTGCAATCTGCGGCTGCGACGCGGAGCAGAAGCCAGCCTCCCAGTCACCGTGCAAGACCCAGATTGCGAACACCTCGGACGCCGCGCGGTAGTCAGGTAGGCCACTCCTCTCGTTCCCATCAAGGTAAAGGACGGACAGTCAACGCGCCGCCACCCGGCTGGATAGCGGAACGACATCCCAAGACTGGGAAAGTCAGCCACTACTGTCCCGCGCGTCTGAGCCGACCCACCGCCTAAAGCGGCAGGAAGTGACGACATCGGCCCGCCGGGTGAGCGGAACGCGGCAACCGCACCGGCCGCTCCCCCGATAAGCGCAAGCACGACCACCATGATCAGGAAACGGCGCTGCCGCGCTCTTCGCTTCGCTTCCGCCATGAGCGGATCAAGCGCGAACGGCAGCCGAGGGATATGCTCAGTCATAGCACCATTATCGCTAGCACCAGTCTCAAACGTCAAGAGCTACTAGCGCTCGGGGGTCATTCCGGAACGCTGGCCCAGGACAGGGTGCTGCCGCCTGGGCTGCGAGAATCTGGTTCTTGACCGAAGCGCGGCTTGAGGACGCTGGCTCCGGGCTCGCCCCCGTCACCGAGGGCTGGTTCGTCGTCAACGTGCGCGATGCCGAGTGGTTCACTTCGGAGACGAGGGGCGCGGCGTGCTGGTTCGCGAACGAGTACGGCGACTCTCCGGTGGAATTCCCGCAGGTCGGAATCAACGTGACCGTCCTCGAGCCTGACCAGAGCGGCGTCTATCACGCCGAGTCGAATCAGGAAGCATTCCTCGTTCTCGGAGGCGAGTGCAGGCTGCTCGTCGAGGGCGAGGAGCGACGCCTTCGAGCCTGGGACTTCTTCCACTCGCCTCCCTGGACGGCGCACGCGTTCGTGGGAGCTGGCGACAGGCCGTGCGTGATCCTGATGGTTGGCGCCCACGTAGGTCCGGAAGTGCGCTACCCGGTCTCGGAACTCGCGGCGCGCTACGGGGCGAGCGTGGAGAAGGAGACATCCGATCCGGAGCACGTTTATGCGACGGCCGAGCGGTTCCGGCGAGGGCGGCCGCGATACTGGTCCCGCCTGCCCTGGGGCCAGAGCCGCTCGCAGTAAGCCTCGGGGGACATTCCGGAACACTCGGGCAGGCCTCGGCTATCTCACCTGAGCCCAGTCGGCGGTCGGGTATTAGCGCGTTAGCGCGCCGGGTGGCTGCGGGGAGTTCTCACAGTCGACCGAGCTCGTCTTCTCGCCTTCAAAGAGGAATGTCTCCGAACCGCAGTGCCAGAGCGGTCCTCGCCGGGCCAGAAGCCGCTCTCGAGAGACTGTGGCTACGGACGCCGGGAGTCTGTTCGACCAGGCCGTGACGCAGACTGCTTGGGACTGCCAGCGGTTCCACGAGAGCTCGCATGAGGCGTCTCCCACCTTGAAGCGTGCACCGACCCGCGAGAAGTGCGGAATCACGTAGTTGGCGGCCGGGGAGGTACCCCTCGAAGCAGCGGATTTGCTACCAGGCCCGGAGAGGGCGCCCGACTGCGACCCGCCGCCCGACAAGCCGAGCGTGAGGCCTACAGCCGCGGCGGCGACAGCGAGGAGGAGCACCGACACGAGCAGCCGTCGCTGACGCGCTCGCCGCTTGGCCTCCGCGATCAGCGCGTCGAGCGAGAAGGGACGACGCGATGCGCGAAGCTCCATAGCACTATTATCGCTAGCACCAGGACTCACGTCAATCCCGACGGCTGCAGCTGGGCGATGACCTCGCACACGTCGGCGCTGATGAAGCGAGCCGGCGCCTCTGACATATCGCGCAGTGAGTTGAAGACGGTCTCCGCCGCTCGGGCGTCCTCCTCGGCTTCGAACAGCCAGAAGGAATGCTGGATCACCTTGCCGCTGTCGTCGAGGGCGCGAGCCCAGTAGGCGGCCTTGCCTCCGGACATGCCGCTGACGAGCGTTGGACCGTGCTCGCGCGCCATCGTCGCGGTCTCCTCTTCGTGACCGGGGTTGATCTCGACGCTCCCGACAAGTGCGTACATCGGTCCTCCTTCGACGGTTGCGCCGATTCTCGCTCAGTTCATCGTCACGGGCCCGGAGGCGTGAACAGCTTCCAGTTCCCCTCGGAGACGACCTCGGGGCTCCCGTCGATCACGCGGATGGCGGTCTCGTCGTCGATTGCGTAGGTCGGGACCGGGACTCCGGCCGCCCACTTCTCCACCTCGGCCATCGACTCGAAGCCCTCGCGATCGACATGGACCCGCACCGTGAAGTCGACGAGTCCCAGCGCCCTGTCGCCTTCCCGCGCCACATCGCTGCCCTCGGGGATGGTCTGAAGGTTGAACTCCACGTCCCCGTTGTAGGGGGTCATCACGATGCTCCCGGCGCTGACCCCCACGTAGACCAGGTCGCTCAGTGACGGCAAGAGGTCTGCCAGTCCTGACTGCCGCATCCAGTAACAGAGGTACATGACGTGGCCGCCCCAGACGAGCAGCGCGTCGGTTTCCTGGACGAGGGGAACCCAGCTCTCCTCCTTGATGCTGGGCAGCGCCGTGAGCTCCAGCACCCCTAGCGACTTCCAGCCCAGCCCGCTGAAGGGGCGTTCGGTCTTGCCGGAGATCGCGCGCCAGGCCCCGCTGGGACCTTCACGGAAGGGGTAGATCGCGGTCGGGACGATGAGGGCGCTGGACTCGGAGATCGGCTTTCCCAGCAGCTCGACGAGCGCGTCCTCGATGCTCGGGTTGCTGATGCCGGACGAAGTGAGAAGTAGCTTCATGCTCCTGGAGACTGACCGGTCCGGCGAAAACTCATCGCCGGGCTCGTCTCTAGTACGCGTGTCCGGTGACGAGCTTCGCGACTCCGAACGCGACCGCGATCTCGAGAGTGGCGAGAAGCGCGAGGCCGGCGACGATCAGCACCACGGCGTGCCAGGGCACGCCCTCTGCAGGCTCGCCGTCGGGCGCAAACCCTGTCGTCTCCTCGGCCCACTCCTCGGCTCGGTGGAGCAAGCCGTGCGAGGGCTCGACACGGTGGCGCTCGGATTCGCGCAGCGGCGTGCGCGTAGCCATGAACTTCTAGTACCCACCCTGCCGCAGGCGTAACGCGCGTGAGATCATGGGCCGATCGCAAGGTTCATCGTCACCATCGAGGGTCCCGGGTGGACGGACGCCGAGGACGTGGAGCTGCCTCGGCTCCCGGACGTGGGTGAGTCGCTCGAGACGAAGTTCGGGACGCTGCTCGTCGCAGAGGCCGAGGAAGCGCCGGATCTGGCGGCGTACGCCGGCCGAATCGTCTGCCGTATGGCCTAGGCCGCCGAATACCCCTCGCGGCGGAGGAGCTCGCGGGCGCGCTCGGCGTTGTCGGCGCCTGCGACGAGGATCACGAGAACGCCGCCGTACTCCGGCGAGACGTGGCGGAGCTCGAAGTCCTCGAGGTTGATCTGCGCGGCGCCGAGGATCTGGGTGATCCGTGCGAGCACGCCGGGGCGGTCCGGGACGCGGATGCGGATCCGGTTCAGCTGCGCGGGCGGGGTGCGGTAGGCGAACGAGTCGAGCCGCTCGCGCGCGGCCGCTGCGGTGGCGATTGTCGCCTCGATCCGGCTGCGGTCGCCGGCCCGCAGCGCGTCTTCCAGCTCGTCCAGCGAGCCACGGAGCCCGCCGAGGGCGGCCGCGATCTCGTCGGCATTGCCCAGGAAGATGTCGCTCCAGACGGGTGCGTTCGCGCCCGCGAGCCGCGTCATCTCGCGCAGCGAGGCGCCGGCGAATGCCAGCGGCGCGTCGTCGTCCGCCGCCGCCTCGGCGACGCGAAGCATGAGGAGGTTCGCGAGCGCGTGCGGGACGTGGCTCGTCAGCGCGAGGAGGCGGTCGTGGGCGGCGGCGTCCGTCCGCACCGTGCGCGCGCCGAGCGAGGCGACGAAGCGCTCCACGAGCGCGACGCTCTCGACCGAGGACGCTTCGGTCGGAGTCAGGAACCAGGTCGCCTCGTCGAACAGGTCGGCTGCGGCGCGCGCGGGGCCGCCGGTGGCCCCGCCGGCGACGGGATGGCCCGGGACGAAGCGGGGATCCTCGACCGACGCGAGCGGACGCTTGGTCGAGGCGACGTCGGTGACGACCACGCCTGGTCCGGTGGCGTCCAGCACTTCCCGCACGACGGCCGGAGCAGAGCCGACCGGAACCGCGACGACCACGAGCTCCGCCTCCCCGACGGCCTCGGCGAGCGAAGGCGCCGGCTCGATCGCGCCGCGCGCCGCCGAGCGCTGGAGCACGCCGGAGTCCGGGTCGAAGCCGCGACTGCGGGTACCGGTGCGGCCGGCGGCGAGGGCGACGGACGTGCCGATGAGACCGGTGCCCACGACGGCGAGGCGCTCGACGGCACCTGGCCGCTCGGCCGCTCCCTCGGGCGACGCCGGCGCGCGGCGCTCGGCCGCGACCTCCTGCTTCAGCACGTCGAGGACGGCGGAGAAGATCGACGTGACGCCGCGCTCGGACAGCGGCCCGGGGTTGGCCGCGACGAGCGCCTGCAGCAGCTCCGCCTCGCGCTCGGGATCGATCCAGCGCTCCCCGGCCGAGTCCTTGTAGTCGCGGACGGCCGCCACGAGCTCGAGCCGCCGGTTCAGCAGCTCGAGCAGCCGCCGGTCGAGCTCGGAGATCTCGTTTCGGAGTGCCTCGAGCTCGCTCATGAGTGGTGCTGCTCGCCTGCCTCCACCGCGACGGCCAGACGGTTCGCCGGCGGGGCCAGCGGGCACACCCAGCTCGGCTCGTACGAGCAGGACGGGTTGTAGGCGAAGTTGAAGTCGAGCACGAGCTTGCCGTCCTCTTCCCCGAGATCCGCACCTTTCACCGTGTCGAAGAGGTAGCGGCCGCCGCCGTAGGTCTCCCGTCCGCTCGTCGCGTCGCGGAAGCAGAGAAAGAGGCCGCCGCCGTAGCCCTCCAGCCAGTCGAGCTCCAAGACCAGTTGCTCGCCCCGCAGAGTGAAGTGAGCGAGTGCGAATGGCTTGAACAGCATCGAGTCGGGCCCGCTCGTCTCGACGGCTTGCGGCGGAGCGTCGACGTCCTCGAGCTCCGCCAGGACGCGTGCCTCCGGGTCGTAGTCGTAGTAGACGAGGCCGGTGTAGCCGGGCAGCGGCGATTGCGGGTGCGAGCGGAACAGCTCGTCCCGAGTCTCGCGCCACAGCGCCCAGCCGGCCTTCGGCGGGAGCGCGTGGACGGCGGCGTAGAGAGAGAAGACTCGCCGCTTCCAGTCGAGCAGCTCGAGTGTCTGAGCAGCGGTCACGCCGCGAACCTACCAATTGACTTTCGGACCGCCGAGCCGAGAGAATCGGCAGATCACACCCGACCCAGGGGAGCCATCATGTCGTGGAATATCAGCGGTCGTTACGTGGAGACGTGCTCGTGCGACCTGATGTGTCCGTGCAACCTCAGCTTCGACCATGGCGCGACGTATGACTACTGCCGCGTGACCCTTTGCTTCGACATCGAGAAGGGCGAGATCGAGGGGACCGACGTCGGCGGCCTGAAGTTCGTGGCGATCGCCGACTCGCCGAAGGTGATGACCGAGGGGAACTGGAAGCTCGGTGCGTTCGTCGACGCCGACGCGACCGAGGAGCAGGCGGACAAGCTCGTCAAGGTCTTCACCGGCCAGCTCGGCGGACCGATGGCGGGTCTCGCGCCGCTGATCGGCGAGGTGCTCGGCATCGAGCGCGCCACGATCGAGATCGACCACGACGGCGTCCGCCACAGCGTGCGCGTCGACGACGCGATCGACTTCGAGATCCAGGACATCGTCCCGTTCGGCGTCGAGGACGGCCACACCGTCAAGTTCGACGGCATGTTCCACCCGGTCGCGCCGGATTTGACGATGGCGGAGGCCCAGCGCTCGCAGATCAGCGCCTTCGGCATCGAGTACGAGGGCAAGACCGGCGTGTCGCACGCGAGCTTCTCCTGGGCGGCCTGAGCCCGGTGCTCGCGTCGGCTCCAGCGGCGACAGCAACAGGAGGGTTTGCGCCTGCCTTCGCGGCCGCGAAGGCGCGCCTGGGGCTGGTCGTGCTGCTCTTCGGGCTGGCGGCCGCCGGTTGGTGGTGGGTGATCGGGCAAATGCAGGGGATGGACGCCGGGCCGTGGACGGCGCTCGGCTCCTTCGGGTTCTTCATCGGCGTCTGGCTCGTGATGATGGGCGCGATGATGTTCCCGTCGGTCGCACCGACGGTCGCGCTCTACGCCCGCATGGCAGGGCAGCGGCGGTTTGCGCCGCTCCTCTTCGCCGGCGGCTACCTCGTCACGTGGGCCGCGGGCGGGCTGATCGTCTTCGCGGTGGCCGTCGCAGGTGGCCGGTTCGCGGGCGGCGCCCTCGCGTGGGACCGCGCCGGCCGCTGGGTGGCCGGGGCGACGCTCCTCGCCGCGGCGGTCTACGAGTTGACTCCGTTCAAGAACGTCTGCCTCTCCAAGTGCCGCAGCCCGCTCGGGTTCCTGCTCACCTCCTGGCGGAACGGGCCGACCGGAGCTCTCCGGATGGGGGCGGCCCACGGCGCCTGGTGCGTCGGCTGCTGCTGGGCCCTCATGGCGGCGCTGTTCGCGCTCGGGATCATGAGCGTCGCCTGGATGGCGTTCGTGGCCGGGCTGATCGCCGTCGAGAAGATCGTCCCCTGGCGGCGGGTGGCGACCTGGGGCACGGCCGTGCTGCTGCTCGGCCTCGGCGTGCTCATGCTCGCGGCCCCGTCCGCGATTCCTGGGCTGACGATCCCCAGCGGGGGCATGCCCGGGATGGGCATGTAGCCGTCAGCTCGCCAGCTCGCGCATGCGCTCCGCGCCGCGCCGCAGCGTCGGCTCGTCGAAGAGATAGGGAGTCGCATTGGCGATGTAGGTGAGCGGCCCGTTCGGCTCTTCGCTGCCCGCGGCCGCGTTCACGAGGTAACGCACGGGGATCTCGTGGCAGACGACGAGCGTCACGGGCTCGTGGCGAGCGAGTAGCCGCTCGAACGCTCCTGCGTACCGCAGCGCGGCCTCGTCGAGGCTCTCGCCGCCCGGGAAGCGCTCCTTGCGGTTCGAGTGGGCCGGCGTCTTGCGGTAGTCGTCCAACGTCTGACCTTCGAGCTCGCCGATGCGGACGTCTCCGAGATCGTCGTCGACGAGATGCGGCACCTCGCGGCCCGCGAGCGCGATGTTCGCGGTCTGGAGCGCGCGCGGGAACGGGGAGACGGCGACGAGATCGAGCGGCAGCGCGGCGAGCTGGCCTGCGAGCCGCTCCGCCTCCTCGATTCCCTGCTCCGAGAGCCCACGGTCGAGCGCCGGGTCGCCGTTCACGACCTTGTCCACGTTGAAGAGCGACTGCCCGTGCCGGACGAGGAGGAAGAGCCTCACCGCGGCAGGTTAAAGCTCCGAACGCAATGACGCACGGGCCGCCTGGGCGCGCTGTGCGGCGCGCTGCGGCGTCCTCGGTCGCGCGAATAGCGCTGCTATTCACGCTCGCTGCGTTCTTGCATCGCACTCGCCCATCGCGTCCAGTCAGCGCGTGGCCCACTCCGTTCGAAGCTTAAGCCGCGGACGGCCCCGAGGGCGGAGCGTCCCGCACGCCCGTCACCGGAGCCGACCGCATGCTTCGGCGCTGTTTTCCGTTCAGGCGCGCTCGAAACGCGAGGACGATCGCATTAGACCTTGAGCGGCCCTTGCTTCGGGAAGAGCCAGCGGTCCGCGACGGCTCCGACGGCCCAGACGACGAACGTCCCACCGACGAGCGTCCAGAAGCCGTCGATGTGGAGGCCGCTGACGATGACGTCGGTCAGCCAGAGGATGAACATCGCGACGAAGAACCACGCGATGCCGAGCGTGAGGATCGCGAGCGGCAAGGTGAGAAGTTTCAGGACCGGCTTGACGAACGTGGCGAGGATCCCGTAGACGAGCGCAGCGAGGATCAGCGTCCCGGCATCGCCGCCGACCGAAATGCCCGAGAAGATCCACGCGGCAACCGCGAGCGCGGCCGCGTCGATGGCCCAGGCGACGAGGATGCGGAGCAGGAGGGGCAAGCCAGGATCCTAGCCCTCCCGCTCCGCATCAATCCCCGTTCTAGGGCGTTGCCGCGGACGGCTCGCGGCTTGCGGATGCCTCCGGCCTGGAGGCCAGGAAGAGCATCACCGACGCGACGGCGACCCAGACGAGCCAGAACAGCATCGTGAAGAAGATGATCGACGCGATCGCAGCGACACCGGCCACGAAGCCGAACCAGCTGACCCATCGCGGCAGGATCGCGTAGCGCCGCACGGCGATCGAGGTGGCGAAGATCAACGCCGCCATCGCCGCTCCGCCGGTCACGACCAGCAGGTACGAGGCGTCACTCGCGGCGTGGATCACGCCGCTGTAGACCTGGTGCTTGTAGGTGTCGTCGCTCATCGTCTTGATCCCGTCGGCGACGGCGATCCCCGCCATTGCGACGGCGACGTAGACCGTCCCGCCCACGAGCACGACGGTCGAGAGGAACGTGTCTCCCTGCTCGCTCTCGCGCACGCGCTCGCGCAGCGCCGCAACGAACCAGATCAGCGCGAACAACCCGAGCCCGGTGAGGACCCAGCCGATGTTGACGTGTGCCCGGTTGCTCGAGCTCTGGTACCAGGAAGTCATCTTCGCCGGCGACGAGTCGCTCGGTCCGTCGAAGAGCAGCGCCGATCCCGCCACGACCAGAACAACGAACACGAGCCCACTCAGGCTCGACCAGAGCCGCAAGCCACTACTTGCCATTCCAACCCCTCCTAATAGATGAATTTCAGACCCCCGCTCCCCGCCTGTCGAGGAGCGCGGGGGGCTGCATTGTGTACCGGTGGGTCTTGCTTGTCTAGACCGACGGGCTGGGCTGAGAGCGACGCGCGGGATGCTCGTTCGTGCCCGCGAGGACAGCTCCGAACGCCACGGCCGCGAGCAGCACGGCGAGCGGGATCTGCCAGGCGGCCCGGGTCGGCGGCGAGCACGTTGCCCCGAACGGCGAGAGGCTCGGGTGTCGCATACGGTGGACGCGCGTGTAGACGCAGCCCGGACCCCCGTTCGATCGCAGCGACTGATAGTTGTCAGGGTTGCTGAGCTTGTGGCTGCCGACGTAGATCGCTGCTGGAAGCGCCACGAGGACGACGACAACTGCGAGCGCCCGCCTGATCGAGCCGATGACCGCCGCGAGAACGAACCTCTTCATCGTCCTCCGGAGTATTGGCGCAGCCCTCTACCGGTTCAAGTGCGCGATGGGCCGGGCAGGGATCGAACCTGCGACCTTCGGATTAAAAGTCCGCTGCTCTACCAACTGAGCTACCGGCCCGCGTACGGGCATTGAAGCGGATGCGCGAGGTTAGGAGCCTGCCGTCGTGCCCGACGGCATCGCCTCGGCGGGCGCTTCTGCCTTCGCGCCTGCGCCCTCGACGTCCATGTGAGGCAGGGTGCGGTCGAGCCAGGCAGGAATCCACCAGCTGCCCTTACCCGCCAGGACGAGGACAGCCGGAGAGAACACGAGCACACACAGTGCCGCTAGGGCGACACCGACCGAGAGGCCAACCCCGAACTGCTTCACCGTCGGGTCGGCGTTCAGCACGAAGCTTCCGAAGACCGAGATCATGATGAGCGCGGCGGCAATGATCACGCGCGCCCCGCTCGCGAGGCCGCGACGGACTGCGTCGCGGTCGCTTTCGGAATCGGCACGGTGCTGTTCGATCCGCGAGATCAGGAACACCTGGTAGTCCATCGAGAGCCCGAACAGGACAGCGAACATCATCAGGGGCACGTAGCTCGCGATCGGGACCGTCCCGTTCGCGGTGTCGAGCCCGACGAGGCTGAGGCCCCAGCCCTTCTGGAAGACGGCTGTCAGCACGCCGAACGAGGCCGTCACCGACAGTACGTTCGCGACTGCCGCCTGCGCGGCGAAGAGGAACGACCGGAACGCGGCCAGCAGGATGCAGAAGCTGAGCCCGATCACGACCGCGATCACCAGGAAGAGCCGGGACGAGATCGCGGAGGCGAGGTCGACGTAATTCGCCGTCTGACCGCCGACGTGCACCTGCAGGTTCGTGCCCTGAGTCGCCTGGGGGATCGTGTAGGTGCGCAGCGTCTTGACGAGGTCGGCGGTGGCGGGGGACGCGGGGGCGGTCGTCGCTATCACGCTGAAGGTGGCTGCGTCGCCGGGCTTGTTGATCCGCGGCGGGGAGACGACCTTCACGCCGTTTTCAGTGCCGAGCGCGTTCTGGAGGTTCACGAGCCGGGTGTCGGTGCCGCGCGGATCGCCGCCGGCCTGCGTCAGCTCGTTCGTGAGCTCGCTCTGCAACTGCTCGGCCTGTTTCTGCTGACTCTGGGCGCTCTGTTGCTGGTTCTGGAGCTCCACCTGCTGTGTCTGGAGCTGCGCCGACTGCGTCTGAAGGTTTGCCGCTTGCGTCTGGAGGTTTGCCGCTTGCACCTGCAGCTTGGACGCCTGCAGGACGAGCGACTGCTTCTGCTGCACGAGCGCGACTGCGTCGGATGCGAGGGTCGCCGACTGGCCGGCCAGCGCAATCGCGCGGTTCGCGACGTCGACCTCCTGCTTCCGCAGACTCTGGGACTGGGCGAGCAGTGCCTCGGATGCCTCGCGGTTCGCCTGGTCCTCCTGGACGAGCTTCTCCAGCTGGTTCTGGAGCTTCGCCTCCGTCTTCTGTAGCGCGTTGAGCTTCGCCTCGAGCTTCTTCTTCTGGCTCGGGTCCGTCGTGTGCTCGATCTGCTTCTCGACCTTCCTCTGCTCGGCCAGGTTCTTCGTCAGCTTCTTCAGCACGGAGTTCAGCTTCTTGGTCGTCTTCGCGCCGTCGCTGACGACCTTCTTCGCCTGGGAGCCGGTGTCGGCGATCTGCTTGTTCAGTGCCACCTGCTCGGCCTCGAGCTTGTTGGCGGAGGACTGAATCTGCGCCTGCTCTTTCTTGTCCGCCTTCGCCTCCCGCTCGAGCGCCGCCTGCTGCGACTGCAGGCTGCCCTGCTTCTGCTCGAGCTGTTTCTGCTGCGCCGTGAGCTGGTTGCTCTGCGCGTGGAGCGAGTTCGCTTGCGACTGCAGCTGCTGTTGCTGGCTCTTCCCCTGTTTCTGCTCCTGCTCGAGCTGCTTCTGGAGGCTCTGCGCCTGTTGGTACTGGCTCGTGTACTCGCTGCTCTGCTTCGCCCGAGTCCCGAGCTCGACCGCGATGAGGAGCGGGCCGTTGTAGCCCACGCCGAAGCCCGCCGTCAGCAGGTCGTAGGCCTGGCGCTCGGTGGTCGACTTCGGTGTGGCGCCGATGTCCTCTTGCCCGAGGTTCAACGATAGGAACGGGACGATGAGCGGGATCAGAACCGCCAACACGGCGAGAATCGCCCACCACGGCCGCGTCGTCAGGACGCGCGCCCAGCCGCCCCAGAATCCACCCTCGAGATCCTTCTGGGCCGGCCGCAGGAACGCGGGCACGCGGACCGACTCGATATGCGTCCCGACGATCGCCAGCACCGCCGGCAGCAGCGTGATCGCGGCGAGCACCGCGGTTATCACCGCGACGGCCGCCGAATAGCCGAGCGCCGTCACGAGAGGAATCCCTGCGACTAGGAGCGCGAGGAGGGCGATCACGACGGTCGATCCGGCAAAGACGATCGCGCTGCCCGAGGTGGCGACCGCCATTGCGATCGCCTCGTGGAGCTCCATCCCCTGCCTGCGGTTGTCCCTGTGGCGCGTGACGAGGAAGAGCGCGTAGTCGATGCCGACGCCGAGGCCGATCATCGTCGCAATGGTCGGCGCGATGGTCGGAACGGTCACGCCGTGGCCGAGCACCGTGATGAGCGACAGCCCGGCGGCCAGGCCGAATACCGCCGAGAGAATCGGTAGGCCCATCGCGACGAGCGTCCCGAACGTGAAAGCGAGGATGACCATCGCGGCGATCAGGCCGATGAGCTCACTGCTCTCGGTCGCGGGCTCGGAGAGTTCGCCGCCGACCGAGCCGCCGACCGCGACCTCCATACCCGCCTTGACGCCGGGGTCGCCGGCGTGAAGGACGCTCTCGGCGATCTCCTGGGTGAGCTCGCTGCCGCCGACGTCGAGCAGGACCGGGATGAAAGCCGTCGTCTTGTCCTTGCTGATCTGAGCCTGGCCCTGCTGGGAAAAGGGATCGACGACGGTCGCGACGTGTGGAAGCTTGTTCAGCTGCTTGTAGGAGGCTTCGATCGCCTGCTTGTTGCTCGGGTCGTCGACCTTTCCGGTGACGGTGTGGAAGATGAGCGGGTTGCTGCCGTTCTGCTGCGGGGGGAATCGCGCCTCGAGCAGGTCCGTCGCTGCCTGGCTGTCGGTCCCGGGGAGGTCGAGGTTGTTGCTCGTGTTGCTGCCGAAGCCGTGCGCGACGGCGACGAGGCCGGCGATGAGGACGACCCACACGGCGAGTACGACCCACTTCCGACGCGCGGTGAGGAGTCCAAGCCGGTGCAGAGTCCGGGCCATGCTGGCGAGGCTAGACCTGTTCGGCAGCAGTTGTCTAGACGCCGACTCGTAGGATCTGGTCGTGGCTGCCTACCCCTACGAGACGGAGTTTCCCTCCCTCGACCTCGAACGGCCCGAGGACGGGATCCTGCGCCTGACGCTCCGCGCGCCGGGGCGGCTCAACGCCGTCAGCGAGGAGCAGCACGGCGAGCTCGCGCGGGTCTGGCAGGCGATCGGGCAGGACTCCGAGACGCGGGCGGTGCTGGTCCGCGGTGCCGACGGTGCGTTCAGCTCCGGTGGCGATCTCGATCTCGTGCTCGCGATCGCCGACGACGCCGACACGCGTCAGCGCGTCTTCCACGAGGCTCGCGACCTCGTCTACAACATGCTCCGCTGTCCGACGCCGATCGTCTCGGCGATCACCGGCCCGGCCGTCGGCGCCGGGCTCGTCGTCGGCCTGCTCGCGGACGTCTCGCTCGCGAGCCCGAAAGCGCGGATCGTCGACGGCCACACCAAGCTCGGAGTCGCGGCGGGCGACCACGCGGCGATCGTCTGGCCGCTGCTGTGCGGGATGGCGAAGGCGAAGTACCTGCTCTTGCTGTGCGAGGAGGTCGACGGCGCCGAGGCCGAGCGGATCGGGCTCGTCTCGCTCTGCGTGCCGGAGGAGGAGCTCGAGGAGCGGGCGCTCGAGATCGCACGCCGGCTCGCGGCCGGGTCGCGTTCTGCGATCTCGCACACGAAGACGGTGCTCAACGAGTGGCTGCTCAGGGCCGGACCGATCTTCGACGCCTCGCTCGAGCTCGAGTTCCTCGACATGACCGGGCCCGACGTGCGCGAGGGCGTGGCCGCGGTGCGCGAGAAGCGGCCGCCGAGGTTCGAGTCGTGAACGAGGCTGAGTTGCGGGAGGCGCTGGGCGGCGAGCCGACGGAGCTCGTGAGGAAGAAGATCGCCGACCGCCTCAACCCCCTCACGCGGCAGTTCGTCGAGCGGTCGCCGTTCGTCGTCGTCGCGACCGGTCGCCCCGAGGGCGGGCTGGACGTGTCCCCGCGCGGCGACCCGGCGGGCTTTGTCCGCATCCTCGACGAGCGGACGCTGCTCCTGCCGGACCGGCCGGGGAACAAGCTCGCCGACACGCTCACGAACCTGCTCGAGGACGACCGGATCGCGCTGCTGTTCCTGATCCCGGGAGTGAACGACACGTTTCGCGTCAACGGTCGCGCGCGGATCGTGGACGACCCGGAGCTGCTCGCGGCCAGCGAGGTCGAGGGGAAGGTGCCGCGGCTCGGGATCCTCGTCGAGGTCGAGGAGGCGTACACGCAGTGCCCGAAGGCGCTTCTGCGGTCCGACCTCTGGAACCCCGAGCGGCACGTCGACCGCTCGGAGCTGCCGGGCTCGGGCGAGGTCCTGCGCGCGGTGGCCGACCCGGAGCTCGACGTCGAGGAGTACGAGGAGGCACGCGCCGAGCGGTACCGGCGCCGCCAGGGGTTCTACTGAGGTGCGTTCCGTCTACTTGTAGAGCTGCGGCGCTGTGGCGCCGCGCGAGTGCGTCGCATAGACGTGAAGCTTCGCGCCCAGCCTTACGATCGGCTCGCCTTCGATGATTTGCCAGGTGTGGTGACGCAACGCGCGCGGACTGCAAGCCGCCATTGGCGGGCAGTGCGGCCACCAACTCTCGGTGAAGTCGACGCTCACGGATGGCTCCATCGTCCGGCGGGGTCGCACGTTCGTCTGGCAGATCCCCTGGTACCGCCGGGGTGAAGGTGCGTCGGCGGGGATCGCACAACGTCTCGCGCCAGGAACCTTCGGGAAGATCGAGAAGAGACCAGGGTTCGAGGAGCGAGCCACCCTGACCTCCTCCCGGACGCGTGCCGTTGCGAGGGGTGGCACCGTGACAACGACTGGGCGCCCGTATCTACGAATGACGCCCTTCGGGTAATAGAGGCTGACCTTCAGCCGGTGATGGACGTCAATCTGCTTCGGGTCGATCGCAATGACGACGGGGACCTGATGGAGGTCGGTCAAGCAGATGCCCGGGGAATGGGGCACTCGCACCCTGAGACCCGACGCTGTTCTACTCCAGCTTCCTACGACCAGATCGACGCGAATCGCGTGCGGGCTCCGAACGACCAGCTTGGCCGGAACTGACGGGCAGTTGCTGCTCCCGACGATCGCAGGGATCGCCAGACGGGTCGGAGAGAGGAAGCGAGCGCTGAAGAGATGCTGCTTCAGGCTTCGCATCTCCGTCGCACTGATCGGGACAACGAGAGGGCCGGTGCCGTTGTGCGAGCTGCGTTGGGCCACTGGCTGAGACACTGCGCCGCCGGTCGTAGGCGGCGTAATCGTGTGGTGCGCTGTCAGCTTCGCGCCTGACCCACCGCAGCCGGAGGTGGCCAGAACGCCGGCGAGCACCGCGACTGCCGTGGCTGACGCACGCATCCCGATCTGTATACGGCACCGCATGGGTTGGTGTCACAGGGGTCGGGGCCCTCTACTGAGCGCTCTGGCGCTCCCAGGCGTCGAGCAGCTGCTCCACGTTTCGCCGCTGCTCGTCGCTGAACTCGAAGCCGGCGAGCAGGCGCCTGACCTCGGCCACGTCGTCGTTCTCGACCGCAGCCTCGAGATGCTCGCGAGCCGGGATCGGCTGCCGCAGCTGCCGGCGCAGCCAGCGGAGGAGGCTCACCTGTGCGGCTTCCACGCGCTCAGCCTCCCCGCCGACCTGCGTGCCGAGCCGGCGCCGGCGGACGCCCGCGGAGGTGCCGCCACGCCGCGACCGCGAACGGCCAGATGAGTGCGCCCCAGAGGAAGACGCCGGCGAAGATCGCCAGCGCGTCCACGCTTTCCCGACCCTGTCGCTCCCAGTAGACGTCGCGCAGGTTGAGCCAGAGGGCGAACTCGTCGAGGATCAGCGCCGAGCAGACTCCGTAGGCGAACGCCGTGAGACGGAACCAGTGCCGTGGCGGCCGGTCCTCGAACCCGAACAGCAACAGCCAGACATAGCCGAGCAGGAGCAGGCCGATCATCCCGAAGACGAAGTGGTGGATGTGGACGCCGCCCACGATGATGCCGCCGTTCGGGCCGGCGCCGCGCTCGTGGAGCAGCGTCGTGATCCCGCGCGTGACCACGAGGGCGAGCGTGAAGCCGAGCGTCGCGAACATGGCGCGCTCGCGGCGCGGGCTCAGGTGGTGATGGAGATGGAGCCCTCTCTCCACCTCTTCCGCGACATCGTGGTCGACCTTGCTGACCTCACTCATGCCCGCAATTCTCGCGCGAAGTGGGCGGTGCAGGGCTCGAACCTGCGACCTACGGCGTGTAAAGCCGTTGCTCTCCCAGCTGAGCTAACCGCCCGCGCCCGCGAACGGTACCGCCCCTAGCGCTCGTCGAGCTTGAGCGCGGCGGAGTTGATGCAGTAACGGAGCCCTGTCGGGTTCGGGCCGTCGGGGAAGACGTGCCCGAGGTGGCCGCCGCAGGCCGCGCAGAGCACCTCGGTGCGGACCATGCCGTAGCTCGCGTCGGTCTCCTCCTCCACGGCTTGCTCGCCCGCCGGTGCCGAGAACGCTGGCCAGCCGCAGCCGGAGTCGTACTTCGCGTCCGAGTCGAACAGCTCCGCGCCGCAGCCGGCACAGCGGTACGTGCCCGGCTCGAAGACGTGGTCGTACTCCCCGCTGAACGGCGCCTCGGTTCCCTTCTCGCGGAGGACGCGGTATCGCTCGGGCGTCAACTCCTCACGCCATTCCTGCTCGGGTTTCTCGACCTTCGCCACGCTACGAGCGTACCGGCAGTAGGTGCCCCCAACGGGATTCGAACCCGTGCGACGGCCTTGAAAGGGCCGCGACCTGGACCGCTAGTCGATGGGGGCCAGAGACGGCCTCAGGCTACCGGGCGGCGGCGAGCTCGCTACGCAAGGTGATCCAGCTGTGCCCAGCGATTGGCAGTAAGTGGACGGCACCGTTGGGACGTGGCCGCTTCAGACGAGAGACTGGTGCGCGTTCTCGTCGTCGACGACAGCGAGGTGTTCCGCAACGTCATGTGCGCTGTGGTGGCCGCGACCCCGGGCTTCGAGGTCCTCGGTGACGCGTCGTCGGGCCGTGAAGCTCTCGCCCTCATCGACGTGCTCGACCCGCACCTCGTGCTGCTCGACCTGTACATGCCGGAGCTCGACGGCCTCGCGACCGCCCTCGACATCCGTCGGCGGTATCCCGACGTGGTGGTTCTCCTGCTCACGGCAGCCAGGCGGGCGCATGTGGCCGACCAGTGGCTGAGGGTCGAGGACAAGCGCGACCTTTCGCCTCAATGGCTTGCCGACTTCTGGCGCCGGCACGGCCTCCCTACGCACTAGCGCTCGAGGAGATCGTCCGCGCGGGATGACTTCCCGGCCGGGCGCTGTGAGATCGTGGCGGTGTGGCGAGGCGGGTTTCCAGCGTACGGGCCAAGCTTGGTACCGCCTCGCAACGCGGGCAGGAGTGGGTCGATCGGCAGGACCCCGGCTCACGTCGCGGGGTCGCGATCGGGGCCTGGCGGCGTTACCGGGTCGTGGAAGGGCCACTGCAGACGGCCCTGCTCTCCCTCTACATCCTGGTAGCCGTCCTCCCGGCACTGCTCGTCATGGAGGAGTACCTCGACCCGCATCCGAACTCGCTGGCGAACTCGCTCGTCCATCACTACCGGCTCAACGCGTCGACCTCGGAGTTGATCCACAACGTGCTCGGCGCCGGTCGCTCGCACGAGCTCGGGTCGGCACTGTTCGCGATCGCCGGCGCACTGGTGTTCGGAATCGGGTTTGGGCATGTCCTCCAGCTTGTCTACACGCGGGCGTGGCAGCTCGAGCTCAAGACCGGCGTGTCCGACCAGCTCGGCTACGGCGCCGTCCTCGCCGGCCTCTACGGGCTGCTCCTGCTGTTGCTGGTGCAGCTGAACGACTTCCACCCGCGCTCCGCCGTCGTCAAGGTCGTGCTCGGTATCGGCTGGCTCGGATTCCTGACGCTGTTCTTCGTCCTCGTGCCCTGGCTGCTGACCCACAAGCAGATCGCGCCTCGAGACCTCTTGCCAGGCGCCGCCCTGACCGCCGTCGGCCTCGTCGCACTGATGGTGGTCTCGCGCTTTGTCATGCAGTTCTGGGTCGATCTCTATGCCCGGGACTACGGCGGCCTCGGAGTCGTCCTCGCCATCTACTTCTGGATCGCGATCTGCTCCGGAATCATCGTCTGGGCCGCAAGCCTCTCTCCGGCGCTCGCGGAACGCCGCGAGGTGCGCAGGGACGCCTCGGTCGACACCCTTCCGCAGTCACCGCATGGCGGGTGACTCCGTAGCCTCGCCCGCGGCGCCGGCCGAGGACTCGCACGGCGACAACCTGGTCGCGATCCTGCTCGCGATGGCGATGTTCGTGCTCGTCGTGGACACGTCGCTGATGAACGTCTCGATCTCGGCCGTCGTGCACGACCTGCACACGACCGCGAGCGGCGTCCAGTCGGCGATCGCGCTCGAGGCCCTCGTCTCGGCGGCCTTCATCCTGATCGGCAGCAAGATCGGCGACCTGTTCGGACGCAAGCGCGCCTACATCATCGGCCTGCTCGCCTACGCCGTCGGCGCGCTCTCGATGGTGTTCTCCCAGAGCCTGCTCCCGATCGTCATCTGCTGGGCGATCGTCGGCGGCCTCGGCGCCTCGCTCCTCCTGCCGGCCATGCAATCGCTGATCCACGGCAACTTCCAGGGAGCGGCGCAGCGCCGCACGTACGCCCTCGTCGGCGCCGCGGCCGCGATCGCCGCCGCCGTCGGGCCGCTCCTCGGCGGCTTCATCACGACGTACCTCTCCTGGCGGGTCGCGTTCGGCGGCGAGGTCGTGATCATCGCCTGCGTGCTCCTCGGCATCGGACGCGTGCATGACGCGCCGTACACCGGAGACCGCGGTGTCGACGTTGTCGGCTCGGTCCTGTCGGCGGTCGGCATGGGTGGCGTCGTGCTCGGGATCCTCGTCTGGGAGGAGGGCGGCGGCGCGGTCGGCGCGCTGATCGCGGTGGGCGCCGGCAGCCTCGGCCTGCTCGCCTGGTGGCTGAGGAAGCGCAAGCGCGAGGGGAAGCCCGCGCTGCTCGACGTCGACCTCTTCAAGTCGAAGTACTTCCGTTTCGGGATCACCGGCCAGACGCTCCAGCAGATCGCGCTGGGCGGGATGATGATCGCGCTCCCGATCTACCTCCAGATGGTGCTCGAGTACACCGCCATGGGTGCCGGCCTGTCGCTCGCTCCCCTCTCACTGAGCATGTTCGTCGTCGCGCTGGTTGCGGGCCGGAAGGCCGGCGACAAGAGCCCGAGCCGGATCATTCGCGGCGGCTTCTTCCTGCTCGCCCTGGGCGTCGCGATCCTGATCCCGATCGTGCCGCATGCCCACTCGGGCTGGTGGCTCGTCGTGCCGCTGCTGATCGCCGGCAGCGGCCTCGGCCTGCTCGTCTCGCAGCTCAACAACTACACGCTCTCGCCGATCGACGAGGAGCGGGTGAGCGAGGCTGCAGGCGTCAACTCCGCCGGCGGCTCGTTCGGGCTCTCGTTCGGGCTCGCGTTCGCCGGAGCGATCATGCTCGCCTCGCTCTCGCTGCTCTTCACGCACGAGGCGAACTCGAGCGACGTGCTCTCGTCGCGGCAGGCCACCCAGGTGTCGAAGGCGCTGGAGAAGAACGCCGAGGTGATGACGAACACGCACCTCGAGGCGCTGCTCGTCGGCCGGCCGCCCGCGGTCCAGGCAGAGATCCTCCGCATCAACACGAAGGCGCGGCCGAAGGCGCTTCAGATCGCGCTGCTCGTCCCGCTCATCGCGGCCCTGCTCGGCCTCCTCAACGGCTTCCGCATGACGCGGCTGCCCGATCCGGAGCCCTCTGCGGCGGCCGAGGGAGTGCTCGGCGGCTGAGCTAGGTCGACGTGCTGAAGATCGGCGTCGTCGTCGGCTTCTTCGAGCCGCCGACGGGCTCGAGCGTCACGGCGACGACAGCGTGCTGCGGCACGGTGCCGCTGAGGTGTACGCCGCTCGTGCTGCCGGAGAAGAGGCCCGCGGGCCGCGCGGCGTGTCCCGCCGGAATCACCCAGGCCTCATAGGTCTTCCCATCGGGAGCGGAGGCGAGACCGGAGACGCTGATCGTCGCCTTGCCGTTTTGGCCGACCGCCACGGTCCAGCTCTGCGGCGGCGGGCTCGACTGGCTCAGGGAGACGCCGAGGCCGACCGCGATGCAGGCTGCCGCGGCTGCGGCCAGCGCGAGTCCGCGCGTGACCCAGCGACGGCGCGATAGCGGAACGACGTTCGTCCGTTCCGCCGCAGCCGCTTCGAGGATCGACGCGCGTAGCCGCGCGGGCGGAGCGGGCGCGACCGCGCCGAACGCCAGAGCGGCCGCCGTCTCGTTGAGCTCGGCGAGCTGCTCGCGGCATTCCTCGCACTGGCCCAAGTGCCGCTCGTAGGCCTCGGCCTCGCCCGGGTCGAGCGCGTCGAGCGCGTATGCGGCGGTCAGGTCGTGTGGGTCCATGAAGTCTCCGTCCCCGGGTCCCCAAGCAGCTCGCGCATGCGCGACAACCCCCCGAACATCCGGCTTTTGATGGTACCGAGCGGCTGGCCGAGCCTCTCGGCGAGCTCCGACTGGCTGAACCCTCCGTAGTACGCGAGCTCGAGCGCCTCGCGCTGCGCGTCGGGCAGGTGGCGCAGCGCCGACTGCACGCGCTCGCGCTGCAGCCGCAAGAACACATCCTCCTCCGCGCCCTCGACGGCCGGCTCGGCTGCGAGCTCCAGCGAGTCGGCGCGCCGGCGCTGCTCGTGTCGCACCGCGTCGACCGCCCGCCTGTGCACGAGCGTGAGGATCCAGGTGCTCGCCTTGCCGCGCTCGGGGACGAAGCGGTATGCGCTTCGCCAGACGGTGAGGAACGCCTCCTGCACGGCGTCCTCGGCGAGCTCCGGGTCGCGCAGAACGCGGAGGGCGAGCCCGTACGCGGAGCGGCCGTAGCGGTCGTACAGCTCGGCGAGTGCCGATTGCTCCGACCGGGCGGCGAGCGCGACGAGCGCTTCGTCGGATAGGTGGGCGAGCTGCCGATTCACAGCGTCAGATATTCGCGCGTCGGGCGCAGGTGGTTCAAGCGATCGAACCGATCGAGGGACTCGGACGAATCAGCGCGGACCGCATTTCACACGGCGGCCGGAAACCGCCGGGAAGGGAGAGGCAAATGGAACGCCTCAGTAGGCGCTCGTTCATGAAGATCGCCGGCGCGGCCACCGGCGCAGCCGCGCTCGCCTCGGCGCCGCCGATCGCGCGGGCCGCGATGGGCGAGGAGGGCGCTCAGAAGATCGATCCGAAGAGCGCCGTCCCCGAGGAGCCGCTCGTCGCGTACGTGCGCGACGCCGAGCGCGGCGAGGTGACCGTCACCTCCGGCACCGCCGAGCACACGTACCGCGACCGCGCGTTGGTGCAGCGCCTGCTGCGCGCGGCCGGCAAGAAGGGAGCGATTTAGATGTCCTCCCACCGCGAAGCTCCGTCGATCAGCCAGGACCCGGTCGCCGACAACGCCGACACCTACGCGTTCGTCAGCCCGGACGATCCGTCGACGGTCACGATCATCACCAACTACGTGCCGCTCGAAGGGCCGCCCGGTGGGCCGAACTTCTTCGAGTTCGGCGACGACGTCCTCTACTCGGTCTACGTCGACAACGACGGAGACGCGCTGCCCGAGATCGAGTACCAGTTCCGGTTCCGGACGACGTACCAGAACGAGGACACGTTCCTCTACAACACCGGGCCGATCGGCTCGCTGACCGACCCGAACTGGAACAAGCGCCAGCTCTACTCGGTCTCCGTCGTCCGCTCGAACACGCCCGGCAAGGTCATCGCGAAGGACCTCGCGTGCCCGCCGTGCAACATCGGGCCGCGGTCGACACCGGACTACGACAGCCTCGCCGCCGCAGCAGTGCACGACCTGCCGTCCGGCGAGACCGTGTTCGCCGGTCAGCGGAACGACGGCTTCTTCGTCGATCTCGGAGCGATCTTCGACCTCGGCGACATCAGGGAGATCCAGAACCTCCACCTGATCCCGTCGCCGGCGGGGACGAGCGTCGACCCGCTGAAGACGCTGAACATCCACGCGATCGCGCTGAAGGTGCCGATCTCGATGCTGACACGGGACGGTTCCACGCCGAGCGATCCCGCGGGCGCCAAGGCGGTACTGGGCATCTGGGGCGGTGCGAGCCGCCGCAAGGTGCAGGTGCGCGACGGCGCCAACACGCTGGGGAGCGGGCCGTGGGTGCAGGTCTCGCGGCTCGGCAATCCCCTCTTCAACGAGGTGATCGTGCCGGTCGGTGACAAGGACCGCTGGAACGCCGTCGACCCGATCGACGACGTCGGCTTCGAGAAGTACGTGAACCAGCCGGAGCTCGCGCGGCTGCTGCCGGTCCTCTACCCGGGTGCGTTTCCGAACCTGGCGGCGTACTCGAAGAACCGGGCCGACCTCCACGCGATCCTGCTCACGGGAATCCCGGGCGGGATCGTCCCCGGGTTCCAGAACTTCACCGGGCCGAAGCCGGCGGACATGCTGCGGCTGAACGTCGCCATCCCGCCGACCGCTTCCAACCCGAACGCGCTCGGCGTCGTCGGCGGCGACCTTGCCGGCTATCCGAACGGACGACGCGTGTTCGACGACGTCGTCTCGATCGAGCTGAAGGCGGTGGCCGGTGCGACGATCCCGCTCGTCGACCCGAGCTACACGGTGGACGGAGCGGTGGGTGCTGTCTCGTCGTACCTCACGCCGGGGAGCGACCGCTACCAGTCGTCGTTCCCCTACCTCGGCACGCCCCACGACGGATACGACACGCCTTCGTCGTGACCCTGAACCCGCACCACTCGAAAGACCCCCGGCCCGAGCACGTGCTGCTCGATCTCGGGCCGGGGGTCGGGGCCCTCGTCCTCCGCACCGGTGCTGATCTGCACGGCAGGGAGATCGAGATCAGCCCCGCGGGGCGGGACGAGGAGCGCTCCCACAAGCAGGTCCACGAGCGGCCGATCGCCGGTCGGCCGCTCTACGGGGCCGTCTTCGACTCTCTGCCCGCCGGCGAGTACACGCTCTGGCTCGACGACCAGCCGTTGCGGCGCCATGTCGCTGTGGCCGGCGCGGCCGTCACCGACCTCTCGATCAAGGAGGAACACGAATGATCGGCTTGACCAGCCCCACGCACCTCGCGCTTCTGCTTCTGATCGCGCTGCTGCTCTTCGGTGCCAAGCGGGTGCCGGAGATCGGCCGCTCGCTCGGCTCCGGGATGCGCGAGTTCAAGGAATCCATCACGCACGAGTCCGTCGCGCATGAGGCCCTGCCCGAAGCGATCGAGAAGAGCGACCCGACAGACTGATGCGGCCGCGCCGGTTCCCACGCGAAGAAGAGGCGACCCTCGTCGAGCATCTCGAGGAGCTGCGGGGGCGGATCCTGGTCGCGGTCGCGGCCGTCGCGGTGGCGACCGCCGTCGCGTTCGTCTTCCACAACCGCATCCTCGAGTGGCTCGCGCGTCCGTTGCCGCCCGACCATCGGCACCTGGCGGCGTTCGGCGTTACCGAGCCGTTCTCGGTCTCGATC
Organism: uncultured Actinomycetes bacterium; assembly: GCA_963759435.1. Lineage (GTDB taxonomy): Bacteria > Actinomycetota > Thermoleophilia > Gaiellales > Gaiellaceae > Palsa-739. Next base: position 187,337 of record CAVWZB010000006.1, read on the forward strand.
GCGGTGAGCCTGTACGCCGGGCTCCTCTTCGCGTTGCCGGTGATCCTCTCGCAGGTCTGGTCGTTCCTGGCTCCGGCGCTCGACCCTGCGGCCGAGCGTCGGATTCTCCTTCTCGCCGTGTTCGGTCTCGTGCTGGGGGTTGCGGGGCTCGCCTTCGGTTACGGGGTTCTCCTCCCGCGGGCCGTGCACTGGCTCACGGGCTACGACACGACGCACTTCCGGCTCCTGATCCGGGCAAGCAGTTACTACTCGTTCGTGGTCACCGTGCTGCTCGGAGTCGTCTGCGTCTTCGAGACGCCGCTCGTCGTGCTCACGCTCGTCAACCTCGGCGTGCTCTCGTCGGCCACTCTGCGCCGGAACCGGCGCAAGGGCTACTTCATCGTCGCGGTGATTGCGCTGGCGCTGCCCGGGCCTGATCCCGTGACGACGCTGCTCGAGCTCCTGCCGATGTGGGCGTTGTTCGAGGGCTCGATCTGGCTCGCCGTCTACGCCGAGCGGCGCGCCGCGAAGGTCTCTGTCGCGGGAGCGCAGGCATGAGCCGTGCGGAGTGGACGCGGCTCGGCGGCTTCTCGGGCGGGGTCGTGCTCCTGCACGTTCTCGGCTTCGGGCTCTTCCTCTACTACCTGCCGCGCAACCCGGCGCTGACCGGCCTCGCGACGCTCGCGTACACCTTCGGGCTGCGGCACGCGTTCGACGCCGACCACATCGCGGCGATCGACAACACCACGCGGAAGCTGTTGCAGGACGGGGAGCGGCCACTCGGCACGGGCTTCTTCTTCTCTCTCGGCCACTCGACGATCGTCTTCTCGCTCACGGCCGCGCTCGCGGTGGCCTTCGAGACGATGCACTCGTCGATCCCGACCCTGCAGACCTACGGCTCGACCATCGGCGCCTCCGTCTCGGGCGTGTTCCTCCTGCTGATCGGAGCGCTCAACCTCGTGGTGCTGCTCGACATCGTCGGCGTCTTCCGGCGGATGAAACGCGGGCACTACGACGAGCAGGATCTCGAGCGCGCGCTGCTCAACCAGGGGTTCCTCGCGCGCTTCCTGCTCAAGCGAGTCGGCAGCCGGATCGACGCCAGCTGGAAGATGTACCCGCTCGGTGTCCTGTTCGGGCTCGGCTTCGACACGGCGACCGAGATCGGGCTGCTCGCCCTCGCCGCCGGCGTCGCGACGCACCACGTCCCGTTTCTCGCGGTGATCTCGCTCCCGCTGATCTTTGCGGCGGGGATGAGCCTGATGGACACGGCCGACGGGGCGTTCATGAGCCACGCCTACGGCTGGGCGTTCTCGAGCCCCGTGCGCAAGGTCTACTACAACATCAGCGTCACGAGCCTCTCGGTCGCCGTCGCCTGGCTCGTCGGCGTGATCGAGCTCCTGCAGGTGCTCGCCGCGAAGCTCGAGCTGCACGGCGGCTTCTGGACGCTGGTCAACGCCCTCGACCTCGGCCGGCTGGGCTACGTCGTCGTCGGGCTCTTCGCCGCCACCTGGCTCTGCTCGGTCACGCTCTGGAAGACCCGCGGGTACGAACAGCGGTGGAGCCGCCTGCTCGAGCGCACCTAGGGGTGCGGCGGGAGTAGCAGCGGGCGCCGCACCTTCTGACCGAAGTCGAAGTCCTTGCGGAGGTCGCCAAGGATCCGCGCGTTCTCGCGGACGTCGGGACGGCGGTCCGGGCGCCCGTCGGTCTTCGGGTCGATCCGCCGGCCGCCGAGGAAGTCGTCCTCGATGAACTTGAGGTAGGCGTCGAAGCTGAGGGTCTGGTGGTCGACGAAGCCGCGCTTCGCGTAGGGGCTGATCACGAGGGACGGCACGCGCAGCCCGTAGCCGCTGGAGTCGACGCGCGGCGGTCGGACGTGGTCGTAGAAGCCGCCCCAGTCGTCCCAGGCGAGGAAGATCGCCGTGCTCTTCCACTCCGGCCCCTTCATCACCGCGTTGACGAGCCTCGTCACCCACGCCTGGCCCTGGCCGATCGGGGCGCCGGGGTGGTCGCTGTCGGCCCAGTCCGGCGTGACCCACGAGACGTTCGGCAGTGTCCCGTGCGCGGCCGCGGCGTAGAAGCGCTCGAGCGGGACCTGCGAGGCGGCGCTCTGGTGGTCCTCGCGGACGTCGGTGAAGTCTGCGAGCGGATCCCACATACCCGGCGTGCTCGCTCCCTTGAGGCGCGTGTAGCACTCGATCGGGCCCGTGAGACAGTCGGGCGCCTCGCCTTTCTGGACGTACGACGCCCAGCTGACCTTGTACTTGCGCAGGAGGTACGTGAGGTCGGTCCAGCCGTAGAGCGGCCCGTGCGGGTACCGCCGCAGCGGCGCGCTCGGCCCGTTCGCGGTCGAGAGATTCGTGGTGCAGGTGCTCGCCTTGTACGGATTGCGGCACTGCGCCGACCAGCCGGAGACGAGCCAGAGATGCGCCGGCAGGCTCCAGCCCCAGTTCGGCTCGAACATGTGGTCCTGGAGGACGAAGTTCCGCGCGTACGCCCAGTAGTTCGGGATCTGGCTCCCGTCGTGGTAGCTCAAGACGTTCGGGTGGCGGAGATGTGCGCACGCCGGGCTGTGCCGGTGACGGCGGCACTCGCGGATCTGGGCGCGGTCCGTGACGCGGACGAAGCCGTCCATGCGGCCGCCGTCGACGTCCTCCTTGCCTGCCAGGGGACCGTGCGCGCCGCCCGAGTCGTCGACGCCGCTCGGGTCGAGGAACGGCTTCACGCACTGGCCGACGCCGTTCGGGACGCACACGGTCGGCACGCCGTGCTTCATCGGGATTCCGTCGGCGTGCGGATAGGTGCCGAAGAAGGAGTCGAAGGAGCGGTTTTCCTCCATGATCACGACGACGTGCTGGATCAGGTGGATGCCGTGCGGCCCGGGGCGGGGCGCCTTGCGGCCGGGCTGCTCGGTGGCGTAGCCGCAACTCGCCAGCGTGGCGAGCGCGAGCAGGAGCAGAGCGGCTTTCAGCTGAACGGTGGGTGAAGCGGGAGGAGGTACGGCGGGCGAGGCCTCTGGTCGAAGTCGAAGTCGTGGACGAGGTTGCCCAGGATCTTGACGTTTTCCCGCACGCCGGGCCGTGAGTCGGGTCGGCCGTCGGTGCTCGGGTCGAGCCGCTGGCCGTGCAGGAAGTCGTCCTCGATGAACTTGAGGTAGGCGTCGGAGCTCAGCACCTGGTGGTCGACGTAGCCCCTTCTCGCGTACGGGCTGATCACGAGCGCGGGCACGCGGATCCCGTACCCCTCGCCGTCGACGCGCGGAGGCCTGACGTGGTCGTAGAAGCCGCCCCAGTCGTCCCAGGCGAGGAAGATGGCGGTCGACTTCCAGTCGGGCCCGCGCATGATCGTGTCGATCAGATGCGTGACGTAGGTCTGCCCGGCCGTGACGCGCGCGGGCGGATGCTCGCTCACTCCCTGTGAGGGCGTGAGCCACGAGACCGCCGCGAGCCGCCCCGTGTTGGCGGCCCGGAAGAAGTCCTGCAACGGCTGGACGTTGCCGAGCTGGTGGTCGTGCTGCACGTCGTCGAAGCGCGGCAGCGGATTCCAGATGCCGGGCGTCTGCGCGCTCTGCGGCACGTGCGGGCAGAACATGCTGTTGTCGGTGCAGTCCGGCTCGCTGCCGTTCGCCACGTAGTAGCGCCAGCTCACGTGGTCGCGGTGCATGAGCCACGTCAGGTCGGTCCACGGGTAGTCGAGCTTCTGGCCGTGGCCCGTGGCGCCGAACGGGGCGACGAGCGTCGAATGGCAGCTCAGCGGGTCGCCGTGTTTCGAGCAGCGTGCCGTCCAGCCGGAGACGAGCGCGAGGTGCGCGGGCAGGCTCCAGGAGTTGTCCGCCTCGAACATGTGGTCCTGGAGGACGAAGTTGCGCGCGTAGTCCCAGTAGTTCGGGATCTCGTGCCAGTCGTGGTAGCCCATCACGTCGGGCGCCGAGGGCGTCAGCGAGCAACCGGGATTGTCGGTGTCATGACAGGCGAGGAAGCGCCCCTTCCGCGCCTGCGCCTGGAAGCCGTCCATCCTCCCGCGGTTGATGTCGCCGATCGCGTCGACCGTGTCGTGCGGGCCGCCGGCGTTCCGGTCGGACCTGTCGTGGTACGGCCTGACGCAGACGTGCGTCTTCGGGTCGGGATTGCAGACGGTCGGCACGCCGTCCTTCATCGGGATCCCGTCGGCGCCGGGGTACGTGCCGAAGTAGGAGTCGAACGAGCGGTTCTCCTGCATGACGATCACGACGTGGCGGATCTTGTGGATCCCCCGGCGTGTGCCTGCCCTGGCCTCGTGCCGGTGGCCCGGTAGCTCGGCCGACCCGAGCAGTAGACCCAGGAGGGAGACGCCTGCAAGGGCGACGAGGAGGAGCCGCTTCAAGGCCGACGGGACGGTACGCGGGCTCTTTGAGAACGGAGTGAGACGAGTCTAAGACTGAGCTAAAGGAACATGACCCAGCGCTGGGTCGCGCCGCACGAGCAGTCCTTGTGCTTCGCGGAGCAGCTGCGGCAGGCCCAGTACTCCCACCAGATCCACTTCAGGTGCTGGATCTCGAGCGCCAGGAGGGCGAGGATCCAGAGCAGAATCGCTGTCCGCGACACGCCCTCAAGGTGGCACAAGAACGGGCGGCCCGCAATGGGCCGCCCGACTCATCCGCGAAGCGCTAGCGGCCTACAATCGTGCGCTGCTGCGGCCTCCGAAGCCGCCCGTGAACAGGCTGATCACCCAGATCAGCGCGACGATCGCAGCAATGATGAACAGCCAGTGGACTACGAAGCCGGCGCTGAACAAGATGACCGCCAGAATCGCCAAGACAATAAGCAACAGCATTCTCTACCCCTCCTTTTGCCCGAAACGAAGGGCTCGTTTTCCGGGTTCGAGACTGCAAACGAGGAAGAGCACGAAGCGGTTACGCACGTAGCCTCCATCGCGATGAACTACGAGTTCTCGGCCGAGGAGCGCAAGCGGGCCGGCGCGTACCACCGGCCGCTCTATCTCGCCCTCTTGGCGGACGTGGCGCTCGCCTCGGGCCTGCTCGCGGCCCTGGCGTGGAGCTCGCTCGGAGACTGGCTCTTCTCCCCGCTGGACTCGCTCTCGCCGGTGGCCGCGGCAGCTGCATACGCGGCCCTCGTCACGGTGCTCTCGAGCCTCGTCAGGACACCGCTCGCGTTGTGGCGCGGCTGGTGGCGCGAGCGCGAGTGGGGCTTCTCCACGCAGGGGGTCGGCGGCTGGCTCGGCGATCGCGCCAAGGGCCTGGCCGTGTCGGTCGTGCTCGGAGCGGCGGCGTGGGCCGCGGCCGTGGCGCTTGCACGGGCGCTGCCGGGCTGGTGGGCGGTGCCGGCCGGGGCGGCGCTCGCGCTGGCCGTGCTCCTGCTCTCGTTCGTCGCTCCGGTCGTCCTCGAGCCTCTCTTCAACCGTTTCCGGCCACTCGACGACGAGGCGCTGGCGGCGAGCCTGCGCGAGCTTTCGGAGCGAGCCGGTGTCCCGGTGCGGGACGTGCTCGTCGCCGATGCCAGCCGCCGCACGACCAAGGTGAACGCGTACGTCTCCGGCATCGGCCGCACGCGCCGCGTCGTCGTCTTCGACACGCTGCTGGAGGCGGCCGACCCGGCGGCGGTTGAGGTCGTCGTCGCGCATGAGCTCGGGCATCGCCGCGACGGGCACGTGGCGAAGCTGACGCTGCTCGCCATGGCCGGCGCCGTGGTCGCGGTTCTCGTCCTCTGGGCGGTACTGGGGACGCGGGTCGCCGACCCGCGCACACTGCCGGAGGCGCTGCTGCTGCTCCTCGCGCTCGAGCTCGTGGCCCTGGCACCCGGCGCTTGGCTCTCGCGCCGCTTCGAGCGGGCCGCCGATCGCTGGTCGCTCGAGCTCACGGAGAGGCCGGAGGCGTTCGGCCGCGCCCACCTCGAGCTGGCGCGGCGCAACCTCTCGGATCTCGAGCCGCCTCGGCTCGTCTACCTCCTCCTGTTCAGTCATCCCACGCCGCCGGAGCGGCTGGCGTTCGGCCGGGCGTGGAGCGCGGCGCACCCGTTGGTGGTTGCCTGACCTGGCGCCGCGTTCTACGCTGTTGCAACGCGGCTTGAGGGAGTCGCGTGGTGAACACATGACTGGTCGTGACCCGAAGCAAGAGCCTGCCGAGCTGGACCTCCTGACCGAGGTCAACGCGCACGTGCACGAGGCGGCCCGCCGCTTCCAGGGCGTCGAGCCCGGGTCCGACCGCTGGGAGTTCACGTGCGAGTGCGGCGCGACCGACTGTCGCGAGACGGTCTCGCTGACGCTCGCGGACTACGAGACGCAGCGTGCGGAACAGCAGGCGGTGCTGGCTCCGGGACACCGGAGGCACGCTTAGAGTCAGAGGCGTGGCTCCTCTCGACCTGACCGGCAAGCGCGCGATCGTCACTGGAGCGTCATCCGGCATCGGCCGGGCGACCGCCGCCGCGCTAGCAGCCGCGGGCGTGCGCGTCGCGGGGGGCGCTCGGCGGGTCGAGCGGCTCGAGACCGAGGTCGCGCTCGAGCTCGACGTCACCGACGCCGCGAGCTGCGAGCGCTTCGTCGCGGAGGCGGTCGAGCGTCTCGGCGGCCTCGAGATCCTCGTCAACAACGCCGGTCTCGCGCTCGGCCGCGCTCCGTTCGACGACTCGACCGAGGAGGACGAGGCAGCCGTTCTCGATGTGAACGTCGCCGGTCTCATCCGGATGACCCGGCTCTGCCTTCCGCAGTTCGGCGCCTGGGGCCACATCGTCAACATGGGCTCGGTCGCCGGCCGGCAGGCATACGAAAACGGTGCGCTGTACGTCACTTCGAAGTTCGCCGAGCGCGGCTTCACCTACGCCCTGCGCGAGGATCTGCTCGGCCGGCCGATTCGCATCACGACGGTCGACCCGGGGCTCGTCGAGACCGACTTCTCGCTCGTTCGCTTCAAAGGCGACGAGGAGAAGGCGGCCGCCGTCTACCGCGGCGTCGATGCGATGCAGCCGGAGGACATCGCCGAGTGCATCCTGTTCGCGCTCACGCGGCCGTGGCACGTGAACGTCGACGAGATCGTCGTCAAGGCGCGCAACCAGTCGTCCGGCGGGCGCATCCTGCGCGACGAGTGAGCCTCCGCGTCGTCATCGTGACGCGCATTCCGCCCGTGCTTCAGGCGTTCGACGCCGTCGTGCGGGACACGGGGAACGTGCCGGTCGCGTTCCTGACCATGCGCAACGTCGACGGCCGCTATGGGCCGCCGGCGGACACGGGCGACGTCGTGATGGCGGCTGCCGACGAGCTCGACGTCCTCCTGCCTGCGGGCCGGAGCACGATCGCGCCTCTGCTGGCCTCGGTCGAACCGGACCTGGTCGTCTGCATGGGCTTCCCGTGGAAGATCCCGCCTGAGGCCCTTGCGGTCCCGCGTCTCGGCTGGCTCAACGGCCACCCGTCGCTCCTGCCGCGCCACCGCGGCCCGCTGCCGGTCGCGTGGGCGATCCGCGAGGGCGACGAGGAGATCGGGATCACGTTCCACTTCATGGACGCCGAGCTCGACACCGGGCCGATCCTCGCCCAACGGCGGTATCCGCTCGGCGAGCTGCAGCCGCCCGACGCCTTCTATCCCGAGTTCGGCCCGACCGTCGGTGAGGCGCTGGCCGAGGCGCTCGAGAAGCTGGCGGCCGGAGCCGAGGGCACACCGCAACCCGAAGGCGGCACCTACGAGACGTTCTTCAGCGAGGAGGACGCATGGCTCGACCTCTCGCGGCCGGCGGCGGAGGTGCACCGGCTCGCGTGGTCCTGGCGTTACGCGATCTCGCTGGGCGGAACCCGCGGCGCGCTGCTCGAGCTCGACGGCAGGACGGTGCGTGTACTCGCGACCTCGCTGACGGAGGTCGAGGACGCGCGGCAGGTCGATTGCGGCGACGGGCCGCTCTGGATCGTCGAGACGGAGGACATCAGCGAGGAAGAGGCCACGCCGTCCACCGGTCCGGCTCCATCCACGCGGTGACACGGCGCGCGTCCCTGCTGTGGAACGGCTTGCCGTAGTAGCGGATCGAGAGCCGGTCGATGCCCGCCAGGTCGCGGTCGTCCTCGAGCGAGACGACACGGCCGAGCAGCGTGATCTGGGCGTACCAGTCGTCCTCGCCGAGGACCGTCAGCGCGACGGCCGGGTTCTGGCGCATGTAACTGAGCCGCAGGCGGCTTTCGTCCATGTTGAGCAGGACGCGACCGTCCTCCCAGTCGTACCAGGTGGCGGCCGTGTGCGGCGTCCCGCTCGGGCTCACCGTCGCGACCACGGCCGGGTTGGGCCGGGCGAGGAAGGCGTCCACCTCGGGTGGGACGGGAACCGGCGGCACGGAACTCCGCTCCGGCGCCGGCTAAGCCGGCGACTCCGCTCTCGGGCGTGCTCCGTCGAGCCTACGCACGCTGGCGAGCCTACTGAGCCGGTGCCGGTACCGCGTCGGTCCCTTCGTCGAGCCCGACCTCGCGCACGGCGCGCAGGCGGATGACGAACAGGGTGCTCACCACGATCCAGGCGGCGGCGATCACGAGGTAGGTCTTGAGGCCGATCGCCGTCGCGATCGGGCCGGCGAGCGCGTAGCCGGCAGGCAGAAAGACCATCGCCCCCATCCAGCCGTACGACGCGACGCGCGCGAGCTTCTCCGGCGCGACCTTGCGTTGCAGGGTCGTGTCCCACACGACCGAGCCGAGGGCGAACGCAAAGCCGGCGCCGGTGGCGGTGAGCGAGAGCAGGAGGGTCGTGGGGTGGAAGGCCAGGACGAGGTTCTGCGCGGCCGTGACCATGAGCAGCAGCCCGGTCGTGACCATCGGCTGCCGCGGCCGCCACCGCAGCCCCGCGAGACCGCCGAGCAGCGAGCCCACACCCTCGCCGGTGACGACGAACGCCCAGGATCTCGCCCCGTCCATCGAGTGCTTCGCGACGTACGGGCCGAGCACGAAGAACGGTGCGTATGTGATCAGGAAGTAGAGCGAGACGTAGAGCACGAGCACCCAGACCCAGGTCTGCTCGACGAAGGCGCTCCAGCCTTCGCGCAGTTCGTGCAGGAACCCTGCGCCTGCACGGGCGATCGACTTGACCTGGATCTGCGAGAGGAGGAGCGCGCTCGTCGCGTAGGTGCCCGCGTCCACGAGCAGGGCAGTCCCAGGCCCGATGAGCGCGACGATCGAGCCGCCGATCGCGGCGCCGAGCGGGAAGGCGGCATAGCGCGCGATGGCGAGGAGCCCGTTCGCCTGCTGGAGCTGATCCTCCGGCACGACCTCCCGGACGAGCCCGTACGACGCGGGCGAGTAGAACGCGACCGCGGCGCCGCCGCACGCCTGCAGCGCGATCAGCTGCCAGACCTCGGCGTGACCGGAGACGAGGAGCACGCCCATGGTCGCGCGCACAGCGGTACTCGCGACGTCGGAGCCGATCATGACCAGGCGCCGCGGCACGCGGTCGCCGACGACGCCGCCGAACACGAGCATCGCCACCTGCGCCAGCGTCCAGGCGGCGAAGCTGAGACCGACCGCCGTCGCGCCGCCGCCGTTGTCGAGGATCGCGAATGCGACCGCGATCGGCGCGAGGTACGTCCCGACGTACGAGATCGCGCGCGCTGAGAAGAGGAAGCGAAAGTCCGGAAGGCTCAGCGGGCCGGCCATCGCCGAATCGTGCCGCTCTAGGGCTCGGCTGACAAGCGCGCCGCCCGCTTCTCTGCCCAGCGCTGGAGCCCGCGGTAGGACTGCCAGAACGGCATCGCCTGGCCGTACGCCTCCACGTCGTCGCCGGAGTCGGCGAGCTGGGCGAGCGCGTACTCGATGAACTCCTCCTCGGTCGCGCCGCCTTCGACCGACTCGGCCCAGTCCTCCAGGGACAGCCGCAGCTCGGTGAGGTGACGCCCGACGTCGTCGGCGACGCCGAAGTGGATGAGGGCGAGCCGCTCGGGAGCGCGGCGCTCGATCTCGTCGAGCGACTCCTCCCACACGTCGACGTCCACCTCGGGCGGCGGCGTCGGAGGCATCACGAAGCGGCCCGGCAGGACACGCACGCCGCACGCGTCGCCGGCGTAGAGCGTCCCGTCGGGGTCGAGGTAGCAGACGTGGTGGGAGGCGTGGCCCGGCGTCGGGAAGCAGTCGAGCCCGAGCACGCGGTCCCCGACGATGTGGACGTTCTCCTGCGGCACCGGCGCGAGCTCGCCCCAGAGCGAGTCGAACGTGTCGCCGTAGAGCCGGCGCGCGCTGTTCTCGAGCCGGGACGGGTCGACGAGATGCGGCGCGCCAATGGGCGAGACGTGCACCTGCAGCGCCGGGTGCTCGCGGACGAGAGTCCCGGCCGCCCCGGCGTGGTCGAGGTGGATGTGGCTGAGCAGCAGATGCCGCACGTCGGTGAGCGCGAGGCCGCGGTCGGCGAGGCCCGCCTTCAGCGCCTCGATCGTGGTCGAGGGGCCGCAATCGAAGAGCGCCGGCCCGTCGTCGGTGTCGAGCAGGTAGCTCGCGATGATCCGCTCGCGGCCGAGATGGTGGAGGTCGATCGGCTCCGGGGTCATTCGGCGAGATCCTAGGCGGCGCAGATCACCCCCTGGGGATGATGTCCCCTCTGCCGGCGCCACTCTATGGTTGCGGCATGTGGTGGGGAATCGGCGGCGGCTTGGCGATCCTGTATCTCGTGCTGATGGTCGTACTCGGCCTCAGCTGCCTGCGCAAGGGGCACTGGGTCATGTTCATCCTCGGGATCTTCATGCCCCTGTTCTGGATCATCGGCGCGATCATCCCGCCGAAACACCCGCAGACCGCCTAGGGCGAGCCTAGGCGCGCTCGCGCGCAGCGGCGAGGATCTGCTCCGCCTCGTCGCGGTTGCCCCAGCCGCGCGTCTCGGTCTTCTTCGACGGCTCGAGGTCCTTGTAGCGCTGGAAGAAGTGCTCGATCTCGTCGCGCAGCTCCGCCGCGACGTCGTCGATGTCGCGGATGCGGTCGAACGCCGGGTCGCCGAGCGGCTCGCAGAGGAGCTTCTCGTCCGGGCCCTTCTCGTCCGCCATGTGGAAGACGCCGATGGTGCGCACGCGGATCCGGCAGCCGGGGAACGTCGGGTCGGAGACGAGCACGAGCGCGTCGAGCGGGTCGCCGTCCTCGGCGAGCGTCCCCTCGACGTAGCCGTAGTCGGCGGGATAGGTCATCGCGGTGAAGAGCCGCCGGTCGAGCACGATCCCGCCGAGCTCCTGGTCCCATTCGTACTTGTTGCGCGAGCCCGCCGGGATCTCGACGAAGACGACCGCTTCGCCGCTCATGCCCGCGCGGCGGCCGGCACGAGCGCGTTCTCGAGGTCGTCCATCAGGTCCGCGGCCGACTCGATCCCGACCGAGAGGCGAATGAGGTTCGGCGGCGCGGCGAACGGCGCGTCGGCCGTGGCGGCATGGGTCATCCGCGCCGGCACCTCGATCAGGCTCTCGACGCCGCCGAGGGACTCCGCGAGCTGGAAGAGCCGCGTCCGCGCAGCGATCGCCTCGGCCTCCTCCGGCGACTCGGCGAGGAACGAGACCATGCCGCCGAAGTCGCGCATCTGGCGCGCCGCGATCGTGTGGCCGGGATGCGACGGCAGCCCCGGATAGAAGACCTGCTGCACGCGCGAATGCCGCTCGAGCACGGCGGCGATCTCCATGGCGTTCTGGCAGTGCTGACGCATCCGCAGCGCGAGCGTCTTGATCCCGCGCAGCACGAGCCAGCAGTCGAACGGCCCGGGCACGGCGCCGAGCGACTTCTGCAGGAACCGCAGCCGCTCGGCGACTGTCGGGTCGTTCGTCGCGGCGAAGCCGCCCACCACGTCGGAATGCCCGCCGAGGTACTTGGTCGTCGAGTGGACGACGACGTCGGCGCCGAGCTCGAGCGGCCGCTGCAGATACGGCGTCGCGAACGTGTTGTCGACGACGAGCAGCGCGCCGGCCGCGTGCGCGGCTTCCGCCGCCGCGGCGATGTCCACGACGTTGAGCAGCGGGTTCGAAGGCGTCTCGATCCAGACCATCCGCGTCGAGTCGTCGAGGTGCTCGGCGAGGCTCGGGAAGTCCTCCGCCGGCAGGTAGTGGAACTTGTAGCCCTTCGGCTCGTAGACCTGCGACGTCATCCGATAGACGCCGCCGTAGACGTCGGCGATCAGGACGACGCGGTCACCCGGGTTGAGGAGATGCATGAGCGTCGTCGTGGCACCGAGCCCGGAGGAGTACGCGACTCCGTCCTCCGCCGATTCGAGCGAGGCGAGCGCCGTCTCGAGCGCCTGCCGGGTCGGGTTCGCGACGCGCGAGTAGTCGTAGCCCTTGTGCTCCCCGACCGCCTCCTGGACGTACGTCGACGTCTGGTAGATCGGCGTGATGATCGCGCCGGTCGCGGGATCCGGCTCCTGGCCGACGTGGATTGCGCGCGTCTCGAAGTCCATCAGGACGATGCTAACCAGCGTTCGAGCTCGCGCAGGGGCCGAGTCAGGTCGAGCTCCTTCTCGCCCGGCTCCCACCAGACGCCCTTGACGTTCAGCCGGCGCTCCTTCCGGTCGAAGACCGGCTCGATCCGGCCGACGAGCCGGTCGCCGTGGAGGATGGGGAGGACGTAGTAGCCGTACTCCCGCTTCGCCGCCGGGACGTACATCTCGAGCCGGTAGAAGAAGTCCCAGAGGGCCTCGGCGCGGGCGCGGTCGTGGACGAGCCGGTCGAAGGGCGAGAGAAACGTCGTCCGCGGCGGGACGGGACCGTCCTCGGCTTCCGGATGCGCGACGAGCCGACCGCGCAGCAGCTGCACGCCGAGCGCGCGGAAGCGCTTCTCCTCGTAGAGTCGCCGCGCCTTCGGGAGCGGGAGCGTCTTGGTCTCGGGATACCAGCGCTCGGCGAGATCCCAGACGCGCTGCTTGCCTTGCCGCCCGACGACCGCCACCTCGCCGCGCGCGGCGAGGAGCTCGAGCATGAGGCCCATCTGGCGCTGTCCCCACCAGCGGTGGTCCTCACGTCGGTGGCTGGGAGCGTCAGCGATCTCGCGTGAGAGCAGCGGTCCGCGTTCGCGCAGCTCCTTCAGGACGTGGCGGCGGTAAGCGGCACGCGCCTTGATCCACTCGATGATCCGGCGATCGTGCGGCCGGTCGCGACGGCGCATGAACGCCTTGAGCATCGGCAAGTCCTCGCTCGGGTAGACGAATGCGCGCCACTCGACGAGCTTCCGTTCCTGCCAGAGCAGCCGCTCGAGCTCGGTTGTATCCCAGGCGCCGAGCCGGCTCCAGAGGACGAGGTGCTGCGGCGGCGCGACACTCGAGATGGGGTCGAGCTGGAGGAAGCCGAGCCGGCGCACGGTCTCGAGGACTCCGTCCGTCCTGCGGTCGAGCCCCTGCGCGCAGACTGCGATCCGTCGCGCCTCCTCGACCGGGACCTCACGCATAGCGCACCTCGTCGAGCCCGATCACGCGCGCGAGCCTCGTCGCGGCGCGCTCGAGCTTCGCACGCGCATCCCCGCGCACGCGCGGCTCGGGATGGAAGCGGCGCACGTGGAGGACGCCCTCCGCGCGGTCCGCCTTGAGATCGGCGCGGCCGACGATCCGGTCGCCGGCGAGTAGCGGCAGCACGTAGTAGCCGTACTCCCGCTCGTGCTCCCGCTTGTAGACCTCGATCACGTGGCGGAAGCCGAAGAGCCGCTCGAGCAGCGGCCGGTCCCAGAGCAGGTTGTCGAACGGGCACAGCAGGACGGGCGGCGCCGGGGCGCCGTCGAGCTCGGCCTCGGCGTCGACGTAGAACGGCGGGCCGCCGTCGTCCGGCTGCACCTCGCGCAACAAGCCCTCGTCGACGAGGCCGAGGACGTGGTGGTGCAGGCGAGCGCGTCCGCCTTTGAGCCGCCAGTGCTCGCGGATCGCGGGCTCGGTCAGCGCCCCGCGGGCACGGACCGCGAGGAGCGCGAACGTGCGCAAGGTCTCGTCGTCCTCCGGTGTTGGCGCGTCGAGCATCGCGCGCGGGATCACACGCTCGGCGAGGTCGTAGCGGCGCTGAAACGACTGCCGTCCGGCAACGACGAGCACGCCTCGGTCCCACAGTGCCTCGAGCACCATCTTGGCCGGCTTCCAGTTCCACATGTCGGTGCCGTCGCCCGCACCCTCGAAGTCGCGCGATCCGAGCGGGCCTTCCGCCCGGATCCGTTCGAGCACCGGCTCGACGAGGTCCGCGTGCCTCTCCAGCGCGTGCTCGTGGAAGCGCCAGTGCCCCTTCCCCTCCATGTTGCGGCGGCAGTGGGGCCAGAGCTCGATGGGGAGGAGGCAGGCCTCGTGTGCCCAGTACTCGAAGACGCGGCCGGAGGTGAGCAGGCCTTGCAGCTCCTGCTCGGAGTAGGCGCCGATGCGGCTCGAGAGCGTGAGCCGGTGCGCGCGGTCGACCGCCGTGATCGAGTCGAGCTGTACCGAGCCGAGCCGGCGAATCGCGTCCTCGACGTCGCCGGCCCGCGCGCGGCGGAAGCGCGGCGCATACGCCTGCGTGGACACGGTCAGCCGCCGGATCGCGGCGAGGCTCACGGTCGTGGTCGCCATCGGTCCTTTACCTACCAGGTAGCCGCAGCGCTCCGCCGCCCGAGTCGATAGCCTCCCGCCCGTGCCCCGCCCGAGACGTCGGAATCCGTGGACCTCGACGGGTGAGGTTTTCATCTGGGTGCTCTTCGCGGCACTCCTCTTCCCGGCCGGGTTCGCCGGCTGGGCGGTCGGGCACTACACCTCGCTCGGCAGCAACTCGACGACGGTCGTGCACACGATCAGCATCGGCGTGTCGACATCCGCCCGCGACGACGACCGCGCCGGCCACCACGCCGGCCACCACGACCTCCGCCGCGACGACGACCTCCTCGAACGCGGGCGGCGGTAACGCGGCCGCCGGGAAGACCGTCTTCGCCGCCAACGGCTGCGCCGGGTGCCACACCTTCGCGCCTGCGAATGCGACCGGCGCCGTCGGCCCCGACCTCGACAAGGCGCCGGCGTCCGATGCGAAGGCCGACGGCAACATGGACCTCGCGGCCTTCATCAAGGAGTCGATCGACGACCCGGACGCCTACATCGCGAAGGGCTATACCAAGGGGGTGATGCCGACAGACTTCGGCACGAAGCTCTCGAGCACGCAGCTGAACGACCTCGTCGCGTTCATCCTCTCGGGCACCGCGAAGTCCTAGCCGCCGTCAGGCGTAAGGACGCTGGCCCAGCCGAGAGCTTAGAGTCTTTTCCGTGAAGTTCTGGCTCCTCGTGGGAGCGGCCGTAGTAGCCGTCCTGTTCGGAGTCAATCAGGTGGTACAGACAGTCGAAGAGTGGGGTAGGGGCGAGGGTTGGGCCTGCGGCCCTGGTTGTGTGGCCTGGCCGTCTCCCTGGAGCCAAGGCGAGCTGGCCTTTGGCTCAATAGTGGTCTCGTTCGCGCTCGGAGCCGTTTTCCTCTGGCTTGCCGCTCAGGCCCGCCGAACGCCGTAGCCGCTCCTCCTCAGGGGTCATTCGGGAAACTGGCCCAGGCGAGTGCCGAGAGTCGAACTACCTATCCGGCCTGGTAGCGGTCGATGCGGCCCGAGACGACCGGCGTGACCAAGACGCCGTAACCGCAGTACTTGGCAGGCCAGTAGTCGCCCTGACCGGACACGTTTACGCGCAGCGGCACGGTTCCGCCGGGAGGCGTAACGAGTTCTCCGAATGCACGCACGCACCGTGGATGGCTGGACATGAACGGCGAACTCGCTACGACGTTGAACGACGCCGCCCCCCGAGGTGGAAGATGAACCGTACGCACCGTGAGCAGATGGCCCGTCCGCCGCGCCCGGTTGCGGACGCGCGCTCCATTCGGCGTTTCCGAGACGACCCTGTTACCTAGCACGACCGAGACGGTCGGCCAGCCCCGCAGCACGCAGGCGCGACTTGAAACGTTCGTGAGGGTGAAGTTCTCGACCGCGTGGCCCGTGTACGCGCCATTGAGGCGCGGCCCTGTAAGGCGAAGCGCATCGCTGCGACAGCGCCGGAACGATCCGACCGCATCCGCCTTGGTGCCGCCAGCGTGCGTCCCCTGCGTGCCGCCTCCCGAGGCGATTGCGTAGAGGCTGAGGGCGACCCCGGCCGCGAGCGCGACGAAACCCGCGCCGATGAGTCTCCTTCTCCACTGGCGTGCCCGCGCTTCCCGGATCAGCGCATCGGATTCGTCTTGCGAGGGCCGCTTGGGCGGAGCAAGGGTCACTATGGAGACATTCTGAATAGCACGAGGCGGCGCGTCAACTTCACGTCGGACACACGACGCTCAGGGGTCATTCCGGAACACTGGCCCAGGCCAGTGTCACGCCGTCCCCGCTCAATCACTCGGTACCCATCGGCGGAATCTTTGCGGGGGACTGCTCCGCGATTTGTGGCACTCCGGGACTCGGAACTGGTCATCCGAATGTGAGCGGCTGCGGCTAGCGCGGGCCGAGGCTGACCGTGAGCCTGATCGTCGTGCCTGTCGCGAGCGTCTTGCCCCACGCAGGGTGCTGCCGAATCACGATGCCGGGCACGTAGTGGGTGTGCTTGCGGACGACCTCGCCGACCGTGCAGTGCGCCTTCTCGATCGCGCGTGTCGCACCGGGAAGCTTCATCCCGATGAGGACCGGAACGTGGCACATCGAGCTCGGCGGCGGGCCGGGGTCGTAGGTGTTCGTTCCCGCTCCGTGCGTGACGGCCTGTTTCCAGGTGTACGTGTACGCCGGCGTGTAGCTCGCGTTGCCGCCGACGAAGAGGTAGGTGTAGCCGCGGTGGTGGTGACGCGAATCTCGTCCCGCGGCTGCGCCCATCGCGAGCACCGGACCGTATTTCCACAGCACGCTGTGCCGGTGCCCCCAGCAGCGTGAATGATCAGTCGGCGTGCAGCGGGGGTTCTTGCTTCCTAGTCCGTCATCCCACACCCACGCCTCGTAGGCCATCGGGGCGTTGTAGAACGCGCCGGCCCAGCCCGGCCACCAGGTGTTGAGCCCGGTCGTGTTGCTCGGGTGCGGGTCGTCCGCCCGCCAGACGCCGCTCACGAGCGCGTCGTGATTCAGCGCCGCCGTCATTCCGGGGATCGGCGGGAGTCCGTACTGGACGCGATCGAGGTTGACGAGGATGAACAGCTGCCGAGGTGGCGGCAGCGACGGGAAGTTCGCCGGGAGTGCGTATGGGGGTAACCCGACCTTCGCGCGCGCCCGGTCGAGGTAATACACGCCGGCGTCGATGCACTGCTTCCCGGTCGGTGCGGCGTTGCAAGACGACGGCAACCTCCCGAGCGGCGTGTTCTTGGGCGGATCACTGCCCGCCCAGTCGGCCGAGGCGCCCGCGACGAAGACGAGCGCGAGCGCAGTGGCGATCACAAGTGGACGGATCGCCCGCGGCACGCGCTCCAACGTACAGCCAGGTTCGGAAGTCCCGCAGGGAGAATTGCGCCCTCGGGTGGTGGCGGCAGCCAGTGCGTGCACTCAGGGGTCATTCCGGAACACTGGCCCAGCCGAGTGTTGCCTCGCCGAATGGAAACTTCGTCAGTCCTCCCGGACGAAACCAAGTTCGTTTCCGTCCGGGTCTTTCACGGTGAACTTGCGCGTGCCGTACGGAGTGTCGAAGAGCGGCTCGACCACCTCGGCGCGGTCGCGGAGCTTCTCCCACCAGGCATCCACGTTGCGGACGCTGAAGTTGTATCGGCCTGCGGCCGGCACAGGATCCATCTCGGAGATCGCAAACTGCGCCGAACCCGTCTCGAAGTGGGCATAGGTCGGGGCTTCGGGAGGCCAGTGGCTGTGTGCAGGCAGTTCGAGAATCGACTCGTACCACGCAACTGCGCTGCTGAAGTCGCTCACGTTGATCCTCACATGTTCCAACCGGGGCGAGTCCACGGACGCGACGATACAACCGACCGATGCCACCACCGGCTCGCATTGCGACACCTCGGAGGTCATTCCGGAACACCGGCCCAGGCGACCGTCCCGGAGTTACGCCTCGTCTTCCCAGTACTCGACCGCGGGACCGGGTCTTGCGAACATGATGTCGTCGTCCTTGGCGTCCTTCGCAAGAACCTTTCCGGTGTCGAGGTACTCGATGACTTCGCCGGGAGTCATCGAGGAGAGCATGAGGACGCGAATCGGCGAGTCCGTTCGGTTGATGATCTGATGCGCACCGTCCTTGCCTCGCGGACAGCAGACGACGTCGCCTTCCTTCAGCACATGCTCGCCTTCGGGTGTGCGGAGCGTCGGTTCGCCGCGGAGCACGATCACCCACTCCTCGTTCAGGTAATGCGTGTGATACGGCCAGAGCCTGTTGCCAGGCTCGACCTCGGACATGGTTGCGCCGAGCAGCTCGCCGCCGATGCGTTGCCCGACGAGCGCGGCTCTGATGCGCCAGCCGTCGCGATCCCTCGTCCCATCCCACTCGTCACTGTTGAGGTTGAAGGTTTTCATGCGGCGAACATAACCCGATTGCGTTCAGGGGTCATTCCGGAACACTGGATGGCAAGATCTCCTGAGGCACGAAGTCCAGCAGGGGAGCGGTGTGCTAGCGGTACGGCTGCACGATGAGGGCTTGAAGGTTGACGAGATCGAGACGCCGTCGCCGGCTCCGGGCGAGGTGCTGGTGCGCGTGCATGCGGCAGCGATTACACGTGACGAGCTTGAGTGGCCGGTCGATCGACTGCCGGCGATTCCGTCGTACGAGCTTTCGGGCGTTGTCGTCGGCAGCGGTGACGAGGTATATGCGCTCACGCCTTTCGATCGCGACGGCGTGGCTGCCGAGTACGCCGTCGTCCCAGCCGATGTGCTTGCACCGAAGCCGTTGCGGCTGAGCCACGTCGAGGCGGCAGCTCTGCCGATGGGCGGTCTGACCGCCTGGCAAGCATTGTTCGTGCACGGGCGGCTCGCCCGAGGCGAGCGAGTGCTGGTTACGGGAGCCTCGGGCGGGGTCGGGCACATCGCCGTCCAGCTTGCGCGACACGCCGGCGCAGCGGTGGTGGAGAGCGGGCCGGTCGATCTGGTCTTCGACACTCGCGGCGGCGAGGTCCCTGCCGGCGAGCGCGTGGTCACGATCGCAGAGGAGATGCCGGGCGCGATCTACTTCATCGTCGAACCCGACCACGAGCAACTGCTGGAGTTGAAGACGCTCGTGGACGCAGGCGAGCTTGGCACGGAGGTCGACTCGGTCTTATCCGCTCACCGAGGCCCAGGCGGCGTTCGAACGAGTCGCGGGCCGCGGGAAGCGCGGCAAGGTCGTGCTCGAGGTTGGTACTGACTAGCCGGCACTGACGCAAGTAACGTGCGCCGAGCAGGATGCGAGTGGCTGGGATCACAGCACTCGGCGAGCCCGTCGAGATCCTCGAGGTGGACGAGCTGCAGCCGCCTGCCGCAGACGAGGTCCTGATCGACGTCGCCGCCGCCGGCGTCGGCAACTGGGACGAGCTTGTCAGGGCCGGGCAGCTGGCAGATCGGCGGCCCGGCTCCGATGGCGCTCGGGACGGAGGCGGCCGGGACGATCGCAGCGGCCGGCTCCGGCGCGGCCGAGCTGCGCGAAGGCGACGAGGTGATCACACATCCGCTGCCGCTCGGGCGCCACGGGACGTGGGCGAGGAGAGTGCTCGCGCCGGCGACGAGCGTCGCGGCCCGGCCGCCAGGGACGTCCTGGGAAGTCGGCGGAGCGTTTCCCATTCCCGCGCTCACCGCGGCTCAGGCACTCGACGAGGCGCTCGGGATCGAGAGCGGCGACTGGGTCGTAGTCAACGGAGCCGGCGGAGTCACGGGTAGCTTGCTCGTCCAGCTCGCCGCGGCTCGCGGCGCCCGCGTGATCGCGACCGCGAGCGCGAAGAAGGCCGAGCGCATCCGCGGCTACGGCGCAGCGGAGGTGCTCGACTACCACGGCGACTGGCCTGCCCTCGTTCGCGAGATCACCGACGGCGGTGCCCCCAAAGCCGTCAACGCTGCCCCCGGCCATGCGGCCAACACATTGAAGGCGGTTGCCGACGGCGGCCGCCTCGCGACGATCACCGGCGACCCGCCGTCGGAGATACGGGGCGTCGTGGTATCCGACGTCTACGTCCGGCCCGACGGCCGGCAGCTGGCGGCGATCGCGGAGCTCCTGGCCGACGGCACCCTTACCGTGCCGGTCGCTTCCGTCTGTCCGCTCGAACAGGCGGCACAAGCGCTACGCGAGGTAGTCGCCGGAGCGGACGGTGCGATCGTCCTGTCACTCCGAACCTAGCCCAGCCCTCGATGGTCGCTCCAGGCCGCCGCGCTGGCTGGCACGAGATCCGCTTGCGATCTACAAGCGCGTGCCGCTGAGCACGTCCACGACGCGCTCCTCGGCGCCGTCGCTGTAGCTCGCGCCGAGCTTGTCCTCGAGGATCTGCCGCAGCTCGCCGCTCTCGGCCAGCTCCTGCGTGATGTCGGCGCCGCCTACGAGCTCACCCTTGACGAACACCTGCGGGATCGTCGGCCAGCCAGACACCTCCGACAGCTCCTGGCGGATCGTCGGATCCGGGAGGACGTCGACCGTGGTCACCGGTGCGCCCGCCGCCCGCAACGCCTCGAGCGCACGGCCCGAGTTGCCGCACATCACGAACTGCGGCGTGCCCTTCATGAACAGCACGACCTGCTCGTTCTCGATCACGTCCTGGATTCGCTGGGAAAGGTCTTTCGAGATCACGTGGTCCCCCTCGTCTTGATTCGAAGCTCATGGATGGTGCCGTCGCGCAGCGGCTCGGCCAGCGCGTCGTTGACGAGCCGATGCTGCTCGAGCAGCGGCAAGCCGTCGAAGCGCGGGCTCTCGACCGTCACCTGGAAGTGGTCGCCGCCGCCGGTGCGATCTTCGACGCGCAGCTCGGCGGCGTCGGGAAACGCGTCGCGGAGCAGCGATTCGAGCCGGTCGGCGGGCATGCCCGGAGCGTAGCTACCGCTGGTGGGCCAGGAAATCGAGAAGGTCGGAGCGCGTGAGGACTCCCACCGGCTTCCCCTCCCGCGCGACGACGACGGCGCTCCCTCCGCCGGTCAGTGTGGCGAACACCTCGTCGAGCGTCGCCGAAGCCTCGACCGCGGCGAGCGGCGGCTGCATCGCGGTGGCGACGTCCTCGTGCACCGCGTCCGGGTTGCCGAAGACGCGCTCGAGCAAGGCGCGATCCTGCAGCGACCCGATCACGTCCGCAAGCGACTCGCACTGGCCGTCGCGCACGACCGGCAGCTGCGAGATGCCGTAGCGCCGCATCGTGTCGATGCCCTCGCCGACCTTCGCGTGCGCGGTGATCGTGACGAGCTCGGGCACCTCGCCGCCGTGCTTCGTGCGCAGCAGCTCGCCGACCGTCGGCAGCGAGGTCGCGCGCTCGGCGAAGCCGTGCTCGAGCATCCAGTTGTCGTCGTAGAACTTCGACATGTAGGAGCGGCCGGAGTCGGGGATGATCGCGAGCACCGCCGCGTCGGCCGGGAGCCGCTCGGCGACCTGGATCGCGCCCCACACCGTCGATCCCGCGGAGCCGCCGGCGAGGATGCCCTCCTCGTGCGCGAGCCGCCGCGCCATCAGGAACGAGTCGCGGTCGGAGACGCGAATCCACTCGTCGACCACCTTCAGGTCGATCGTGTCGGGCCACGCGTCCTTGCCGATCCCCTCGACGAGGTACGGGTGCAGCTGGGACTCGTCCCCTGCGGTGTAGATCGACCCCTCGGGATCGACGCCGATGATCTTCACCTCCGGCTTCTTCTCGTGGAACCAGCGGCCGACCCCGGAGATCGTCCCGCCGGTGCCGACGGAGATGACGATCGCGTCGAGCTCGCCGCCGGTCTGCTCCCAGATCTCGGGCGCGGTGACGTCGTAGTGCGCCTGCGGGTTCGCGATGTTCGAGTACTGGTCGGGCTTGAAGCCGCCGGGGATCTCCTCGGCGAGCCGAGACGAGACGGAGTAGTACGACTCCGGCGAGTCGTGGTCGACCGCGGTGGGCGTGATCACGACCTCGGCTCCGTAGGCGCGGAGCATCGAGATCTTCTCCTGGCTCATCTTGTCGGGCATGACGAAGACGCAGCGGTAGCCCTTGCCGGCCGCCGCGATGGCGAGGCCGACGCCGGTGTTGCCCGAGGTCGGCTCGACGATCGTCCCGCCGGGCTTCAGCTTCCCCTCGCGCTCGGCCTGCTCGATCATCGCGAGTCCGATCCGGTCCTTGACCGAGCCGCCCGGGTTGAGGTACTCGAGCTTGGCGAGGATCCGGCCGTGGCCCGGCGGGGAAAGCCGGTCGAGCCGCACGATCGGCGTGCCGCCGACGAGGTCGAGGACGGTCGGATACTCGCGCGGCATCGGGGGAAGGCTATGCCACCACCGGCTGTGCCTCGGTCGGGATCTCGTTCTTCACCAGCACGAGCGCGGCGACGACCCCGGCGGCGGAGATGCCGGCGATGACCCAGAACGCGAGCGCATAGCCGCCGGTCAGCGCAGCCGCCTTCGAATCACCGGTCTGGAGGAGGTGGGTTGCGTGGGATACGGCCACACTCGACGCGATCGCGACACCGATCGCGCCACCGACCTGCTGCGCCGTATTGAGCAAGCCGGAGGCGAGCCCGGCTTCGCGTGGCCCGACGCCTGCGAGCGCGGCGATCGACACGGGGATGAACGCGAAGGAGAGGCCGAAGCCGAACATGACGTACCCGCCGAGCAGGTTGTGCACGTACGTCCCGTCCACGGGTATCTGCGCGTACCAGATCAGGGCGCCCGTATTGAGCGCGAGCCCGGCGACCATTACCGGCTTGGGGCCGATCCTCGTGGAGAGGTACTGCGCGAGCCCGGCGACGAGCACCACCGTCCCCGCCGTCGCGAGGAACGTGATCCCGGTCTTCAGCGCCGAGTAGTGCAGGACGTTCTGCACGTAGAGCGTGAGGAGGAAGAAGTCGGCGAAGATCGAGGCACCGAGCAGCGCGCCGACGACGTTCGCGCCGGCGAGCGTTCGGATGCGGAAGATCGAGAGAGGCATTAGCGGGTTCGCCGCGCGGCTCTCCCAGAGCACGAAGAAGGCGATGAGCGCTGCCGCAGCGATGAGCAACCCGATCGTCGTCGCGTCGCCCCACCCGTCTACCGGCGCCTTCGAGATCCCGTAGACGAGCAAGGTGAGCCCGCCCGTCACCGACGCTGCTCCGACCGTGTCGAAGTTCCGGCCGACGTCCGGCGCTCGACTCTCTCGGACGATGCCCGGCGCGAGGGCGAGCACGAGCACGCCCACCGGGACGTTGACGAAGAAGATCCACTCCCAGCCGAGGTACTTCGTGAGGATCCCGCCGAACAGGACACCGGCCGCAGCGCCGCTGCCGCCCATCGCGCCCCAGATGCCGAGCGCCTTGTTCCGCTCCGGGCCTTCGGCAAAGGTCGTCGTGATGATCGAGAGCGTCGAGGGTGACACGATCGCCGCGCCGAACCCCTGCACGGCGCGCGCCGCGACGAGCACGCCGGTCGAGCCCGAAAGGCCGCAGACGAGGGAGGCGATCGAGAAGATCAGCACGCCGACAAGGAACATCCGCTTGCGGCCGAGGATGTCCCCCGCGCGCCCGCCCAGCAGCAGGAAGCCGCCGAAGGTGATCGCGTAGGCGGTGATCACCCACTGCAGGCCGGTCGCCGAGAAGTGGAGACTGTCGCCGATCGACGGCAGCGCGACGTTGACGATCGACACGTCGAGCACGGTCATGAAGAAGGCGACGCAGACGATCGCCAGCGCTTGCCAACGTTTCGGATCGGGTGCAGCCGTCGCGGTTGCCGCGGTCATCGAGTACTCCTCCCCTGGGGTACGGCCATCGTACGGAGACGAACGGCCGAGCCCCCAATCGACTTCCGCAGCGTCAGTGGCGGAAGTGGCGGCGGCCGGTGAACGCCATCGCCGCACCTGCTTGCGCGACGGCCGCGATCACGTCCCCGTCGCGCCGGGAGCCGCCCGGTTGGACGATCGAGGTCGTGCCTGCGTCGATCGCGATCTGCGGCCCGTCGGGGAAGGGGAAGTAGGCGTCGGAGGCGAGGGCCGATCCCGTCGGGTCGTGGCCGAACTCGGCCGTCTTCTCGACCGCGATCCGCACTGCGTCGACACGGCTCATCTGGCCGGCGCCGATCCCGATCGTCTGCAGGTCCTTCACGAGCACGATCGCGTTGGAGGCGACGTGCTTGCAGACCCGCCAGGCGAAGACGAGGTCGCCCCACTGCGGCTCGTCCAGCTCGCCGGTCACGAGCTCCCAGTTGTCCCGTTCGTCGATCTCGGCGTCGGAGTCCTGCACCAGCATCCCGCCGATCACCCGCTTGTAGCTCCGCTCGCCCGCGTCGCCGGCACGCCGCTCGCCGTCGAGCAGGATGCGCGTGTTCTTCTTGCGGCGCAGCGCGTTGAGGGCGTCCTCGGTGTAGCCCGGCGCGAACAGCACCTCCACGAACTGCTCGGCGAGCTTCTCCCCGAGCGGCGCCTCGACCTCGCGGTTGAGGACGACGACGCCGCCGTACGCCGAGGTCGGGTCGGAGGCGAGCGCCTTGTCGTACGCCTCCTCGAGCGTCGCGCCGACTGCAACGCCGCACGGGTTCGCGTGCTTGACGATCACGCAGGCCGGCAACGCGAACTCGCGCGCGAGCGAGCGTGCCGCCGAGAAGTCGTTGAGATTGTTGAAGGAGAGCTCCTTCCCGTGCAGCTGCTCGACGCGCGAGAGGAGGTGGCGGCGAACCCCGCGCTCGGCGTAGTACGCGGCGCGCTGGTGTGGGTTCTCGCCGTACGCGAGGTCGAGCACCTTGTCGAGGGAGACAACGAGCGAGTCGGGGAACTCCTCGCGCGCGTTGAACCAGGTCGCGATCGCGGCCTCGTACGCGGCGGTGTGGGCGAACGCCTCCGCCGCGAGGCGGCGACGCGTCTCGGGCGAGAGTTCGCCGCTCGAGCGCAGCTCCTCGAGAATCCGGTGGTACTGCTCGGGCTTGCAGACAGGCGCGCAGTGGGCGAAGTTCTTCGCTGCGCCGCGCAGCATCGACGGGCCGCCGACGTCGATCGTCTCGACGGCCTCCTCCTCCGTCACTCCCCGCCGCGCCGTGACCTGCTCGAACGGATACAGGTTGACACAGACGAGGTCGAACGCCTCGATCCCGTGCTCCTCGAGGGTGGCGACATCCTCCGCCTCGTCGCGGCGGGCGAGGATCCCGGCATGCACGCGCGGGTGGAGCGTCTTCACGCGCCCACCGAGCATCTCCGGCGAGGCCGTGACTTCCTCGACGCGCTCCACCGGCAGGCCGATCGCCTCGAGCGCGGCCGCCGTGTTCCCGCTCGCCACGAGCCGCCAGCCGAGGGAGACGAGCCCGCGCGCGAACGTGTCCACACCGGTCTTGTCCCAGGTGGAGATCAGCGCTCGCACAGTTCCCTCACCACCTGCGGCAGCAGCCGGTGCTCGACAGCCTGCACGCGCTCGCGGAGCGTGTCGACGGTGTCCTCCGGCCGAACGGGGACGCGTTCGGCGGCGATCACCGGGCCGGTGTCGATGCCCTCGTCGACGTAGTGGATGGTCGCGGCCGTCTCGTCGACCCCGGCAGCGAGCACGTCCTCGATTGGATGCGCGCCGGGGAACTCCGGCAGCGGCGCCGAGTGCGTGTTCACGATGCGGCCGCCGTAGTAGTCGAAGAACGGTTGGCGGAACAGGTGCATGTATCCGGCAAGAACGACGAGTTCGACTCCGCGTGACTGCAGCCACTCAGCGATCGCGACGTCCCGCTCCTCGCGGCTCGCGTAGTCGTGATGGTCGAACACGGCCGTCTCGATACCCGCGGCCTCGGCCCGTTCGAGCGCGCGGACATCTGGCTTGTTCGAGACGACGCACGTGATCGGGAGCCCTGCGTCGAGTAGCGCCTGGAGGTTCGTCCCCTCGCCGCTGACGAGCACGCCGATCACGCGATCCGCCCGATCACGAGATCTCCGGGCTCGGCCTCGCGCGCGACTGCGCACCAGCCGATGCCGAGATTGAAGACGCGGCGCAACTCGTCCTCCTCGACGTGGCGGGCGAGCCAGTTGAAGACCGCCGGCCGTTCCCACGCGTACCAGTCGATCTCCGCGCTGCGGCCCGTGGGGAGGACGCGCTGGAGGTTGCCGAGGATGCCGCCGCCGGTCACGTGGGCGAACGCGAGCGCCCGGCCGCGCAGGCTACGGGCGTCGTCGAGGTAGAGCCGCGTCGGCGCGAGCAGGTCGGGCCCGTCGTAGTCCTCCTCCTCCAAGACCTTGCGCACGAGCGTGAACCCGTTGGCATGCAATCCGGCCGACGCGAAGCCGAGAACCACGTCGCCCGCTTCGATCGCCGAGCCGTCGAGCGGTTCCGCGACGACGCCGACGCAGGTTCCCGCGAAGTCGAGCTCCCCGTCGCGGTAGATGCCCGGCAACTCGGCCGTCTCACCGCCGACGAGCGCCACGCCGGCGGCGCGGCAGACCTCGGCTGCGCCTTCGACGAGCTCCGCAACCTCCTCGAGCTCGATCTGCGAGGCCGCGACGTAGTCGAGCAGGATGAGCGGCTCGGCGCCGCACGTGATCACGTCGTTGATGCAGTGCGCTGCGAGATCCGCGCCGCAGGCACGGAGCGCCCCGCGTTGGCGGGCGAGGATCAGCTTCGTGCCGACGCTGTCGGTCGAGGCTGCGAGGAACCGTCCGTCGCCGAGCGGGTGGAGGGCGGCGAACTGCCCGAACTGCGTTGCGCCGGTCGACTCGACCGCCGCGCGCAGCCGCTCGACCACCGCGTCGGCCGTGGCGAGCGAGACGCCGGCCGTGTCGTAGGTCGGTCCATCCTCCGCCACGCGCCGAGTCTACGGCCGCCGTTAGACGAACAGCTCGCCGTGCAGCTCCGGCCGGCCCTGCGGGCCGCCGCGGACGAAGCGCACGACGGTCTCGCCGACCTCGACGCTGTCGCCGTCGCGGCCGGCGTCGAGGATCGCCGCGAGCGCCTTCGCCTTGGCCGCCGGATCGTCCGCCTTGAGGTGCAGCTCCGAGAGCTGGAGCTCGTCGCCCTGCGCGAGGAGCTCGTCGATCCACTCGCGCGGCGGATGGAGCTCGAGCCGGTAGCCGGCGTTCGTCGAGACGAACGTGCGCCGCCCGCCGTGCTCCTGCACGCGCAGCTCGTTCTGCTCCGCACGCCCGATGGCCAGCTCGAACTCGTCCTCGTCGAGCACGAACCCGAGGTGGTCGACGCGCGGCGTCGGCCATTGGCCCGGCTGGACGACGACGTTCACCGCCCCCTTCTCGAGCTCGGTGAGCCGGAGCTTGAACCCCATGGCGTCGAGCTCGTGCCAGGCGATTCCGGGCTCGTACGAGGTGAGCTCCTCCCCGATGCGGCCGTGGCGCGCGACCAGGTGGAATCCGAGCTTGCCGATGTAGCGGGCTTCGACCTCGCGGACGCGGCTCGTGACGAGGTGATAGTGGAAGAGCTGCACCGGCGCCATGGTGCCAAGGCGTCATAGGGTTCGGGGCGGTGCAGCGTGTGACCGGGATCGGCGGTGTCTTCCTGCGTTCGCGCGACCCGGCGGCGCTCGCGGCCTGGTACGCGGAGCACCTCGGTCTCGACGTCGAGGACTGGCACGGGGCCGTGCTCCGCGCGTCGGGAGACGAGACGCTGGTCTGGGCGCAGTTCCCGGCCGAAACCGAATACTTCGGACGGCTGGACCAGCAGGCGATGGTCAACTACCGCGTCTCCGACCTCGAGGCCATGCTCGAGCAGCTGCGCGACGCCGGCGTCGCCGCCGAGGGGCCGATGGAGCACGAGAACGGACGCTTCGGCTGGGGAGTCGACCCCGAGGGAAACCGCTTCGAGCTCTGGCAGCCGAATCCGGGCGACTAGGCGCGCGCCGGCTCGAACCTGAGCTTTGCGGCTTCGTCCGGAACCTCGGTCGGGTAGTCGCCGGTCAGACAGCCGCGGCAAAGGGCCGAGGCCGGCCGCTGGGTAGCCGCGACGAGGCCGTCATGTGAGAGGTAGGCGAGGGAGGTGGCGCCGACGTGCTCCCGCACCTCTTCGACGCTGCGTGAGGAGGCGATCATCTCCGCAGGATCCGCGAGGTCGATTCCGTAGAAGCACTGCCCGACCACCGGCGGCGACGAGACGCGGAGGTGCACCTCGATGGCGCCTGCATCGAACAGCATCCGCACGATCTCGCGGGTCGTGTTGCCGCGGACGATCGAGTCGTCCACCGCGACCACGCGCTTCCCCGCGACCTCCGCGACCGGGTGGTACTTGAGCTTGATCCCCTGCCGGCGCAGCTCCTGGTCGGGTTGGATGAAGGTTCGTTGGACGTAGCGGTTCTTGATCAGCCCCTCGCTGAACGGGAGACCCAGCGCGCGGGCGAAGCCGATCGCAGCGGGCGTGCCTGAGTCGGGGATCGGCAGGACGAGATCGGCGTCGACCGGGGACTCGCGCGCGAGCTGCTCGCCCATCCGCACGCGCGCGTTGTGCACCTCGATCCCCGCGAGCCGGCTGTCGGGGCGGGCGAGGTAGAAGAACTCCCAGATGCAGAGCGCGCCGCCGTCCGCCGGCTCGAGCGCCTGTGTCGCGTGCAGTCCGTCGGCGTCGGCGATGACGAGTTCTCCCGGCGCGACTTCGCGGACGAACTCGGCGCCGACGAGGTCGAGCGCGCACGTCTCGGAGGCGAAGACGAGGTCGTCCTGAATCCGCCCGATCACGAGAGGCCGGAAGCCGTGCGCGTCGCGGAAGGCGATGAGCCGGCCCTCCGACAGCGCGACGATGGAGTAGGCGCCCTCGAGCCGGCGCATCGCGTTCGCCACGGCCTCGTCGAGCGGCCCCTGGTCGTTCGCGATCAGCGCCGCGATCAGCTCGCTGTCGGACGTCGTCCCGAGCGGGACGCCGGCCTCGCGCAGCTCCTCACGCAGTTGCCCGACGTTGATCAGGTTGCCGTTGTGACCAAGGGCGACGATGCGCGCGCGCCCGTGCTGGACGAGCGGCTGCGCGTTCGCCCACTGCGACGACCCGGTCGTCGAGTAGCGGTTGTGCCCGATCGCTACCTGGCCGCGCAGGCCGCCGAGCTTCTGCTCGTTGAAGACCTGGGAGACGAGGCCGAGGTCGCGCAGCCCGGTCAGCCGCCCGTGCTCGGAGACGGCGATCCCCGCCGACTCCTGTCCGCGATGCTGCAGTGCGAACAGGCCGAAGTACGTCAGCCGCGCCACGTCGCGGTCGGGGGCGTAGACGCCGAAAACGCCGCACATCAGGCAACAACTCCGATCTGGACGAAGCCGCGCGAGCCGAGCCGGTTCACGCGTGCGGGGCGGCAGGCGAGGATCGCGCCGCCGCGCCGGGAATCGTACTCGGCGGGGAGCTCGACGTCCGCCTCGAGGCCGCCGCTCCAGGCCGCGGCTTCTGCGAGCGCAGCTGCGATGCCGCCGGTGCCGACGTCGTGGCAGAGGCTGAGATGCGTGGCTGCCCTCCAGAGGAAGCGGATCAGCGCCGCCTCGGCCGCGAGCGATCCGTCGGGGGACGTCGCGAGAAGAACTGCGTCGCCACTCTGCCACCGGCCGGGCACGCGCCGCACGTCGGGAACGAGCCCGACGCAGCCTACGACGGGCGTGGGCGGGATCGAGGCGCCGTCCGCGTCGTTGTAGAGGGAGACGTTGCCGGAGACGACCGGGATCCCGAGCGACTCTGCCGCCTGAGCGATCCCTTCGATCGCCTGCGCCAGCTCGTGCGCGACGGCCGGCTTCTCGGGATTGCCGAAGTTGAGGCAGTCGGTGAGCCCGATCGGCTCGCCGCCGGCGCACGCGACGTTGCGCGCGGCGCCCAGGGTCGCCTGGATGCCGGCGCGGAAGCCGTCGGTCTCGCCCGGCGCGGGGCCCTGCAGCGCGACCGCGAGCCCGCGCAGCGACGGCCGCAGGCGCAGGACGGCTGCGTCCAGACCCGGCCGGCGGACCGTGCGCGAGCCGACGAGGTGGTCGTACTGCTCGATCACCTCGCCCACGTCGAACTCCGGCGGCTCGAGCCGCCGCACCGGCCGCGACTCCGCCCGCTGCTCGACCTCGTAGCGCGGGCACTCGTCGGTGAGCAGCCGCGCCGGGATCTCGCCCACGACCTCCTCGTCGGAGAACGCGCGCAAAGCGCCGGAGTCGGTCACCTCGCCGATCGCCGCGCACGGCAGCTCCCACCGCTCGCACACGACGCGTACCGCAGCGAGCATCTCCGGCCGGACGACCGCGACCATCCGCTCCTGCGACTCCGAGATCATGATCTCCCACGGCTCCATGCCCTCCTCGCGGAGCGGCACGCGGTCGAGATGGACGTCGATCCCGGTGTCCCGGCCCGCCATCTCCGACAACGACGATGCGAGACCGGCCGCGCCGCAGTCCTGCAGCGACTCGACGAGCCCCGACTCGACGAGCTCGAGCGAGACCTCGATCAGCTTCTTGCCCGTAAAGGGGTCGCCGACCTGGACCGACGGGCGCTTGTCGGTGTCGTCCTCGCTCAACTCGGCGCTCGCGAGGACGGAAGCGCCGCCGATCCCGTCACGGCCGGTCGTCGCGCCGTAGAGGACGACGAGCCGGCCCGGCCCACTCGCTTTCGCAGAACGGAGGCGGTCGCTGTCGACCAGGCCGACGCACATCGCGTTGACGAGGCAGTTCGAGGAGTAGGCGGGGTCGAAGACGGTCTGTCCGCCGACGGTCGGGACGCCGACGCAGTTGCCGTAGTGGCCGATGCCGGCGACGGCCTGCTGGAAGTGGAAGTCGGGCTCGCCGAACCAGAGCCCGTCGAGGAGCGCGATCGGCCGCGCACCCATCGCGATCACGTCGCGCAGGATCCCGCCGATCCCGGTCGCCGCTCCCTGGAATGGCTCGACCGCGGACGGATGGTTGTGCGACTCGACCTTGAAGGCGACCGCCGTTCCGTCGCCGAGGTCGAGCACGCCCGCGTTCTCGCCCGGCCCCTGGAGGACGCGCTGGCCCGCCGACGGCAGCCGCCTGAGCAGCGGCGCGGAGTGCTTGTAGCCGCAGTGCTCCGACCAGAGAAGGGAGAAGACCGCGAGCTCGAAGTGGTTCGGGTCGCGCCCGAGCAGGTCCCGGATACGGTCCGCCTCCCAGTCGGTCAGACCAAGGGCACGGTGAAGCGGCTGGGCGGCGACCTCCGACAGGTGATTCAGTCTAACCGGGGCCGCGGCGGAATCTCACCGAACGCGCCCGCGTTGCGTTTCACTACGTAGATGCGTCGGCCGATCGTCATCCTCGCGCTGCTCGCGCTCATCTGGGGCGCGTCGTTCATGTTGATCAAGATCGCCGACAGGGAGCTGACCCCGGCGACGCTGATCCTCGGGCGCCTCGGCACGGCCGCCCTGCTGCTCGCCGCGATCGCGCTGGTGCGCCTCGGGCCCCGCGTGACGCTTGCGGAGATGCGTCGCAGGTGGCAGTGGCTCGTCGTGATCGGGATCGTGAACACGGCGTTGCCCTTCTGGCTCCTGTCCTGGGGCGAGACGCGCATCGACTCGGGCCTCGCGTCGATCATCCAGGGAGCGGTCCCGATCTTCAACGCGCTGCTCGCCTTCGCCTTCTTCCGGGAGGAACGGGTCACGGGCCTGCGACTCGTCGGCCTCTTCATCGGCTTCGTCGGGGTCGCCCTGCTCGTGGGCGAGCAGCCGGAGGGAAAGCTGCTCGGCGCGCTGGCCGTGGTCGCGATGGCTCTCTGCTACGCGATCGGCACGCTGATCGCCGGCCGCTACCTGCGGGGCACGCCGCCGCTCGTGGTGGCGCTCGCGTCGACCGCCGTGTCGACGATCGCCGTCCTGCCCGCCGGAGTCATCCAGGCGCCGGCCGGGATGTGGCACGGCAAGACGATCGCGTCGATCCTCGTCCTGGGCTTCGTCGGCACCGCGATCGCGTACCTGCTCTTCTTCGCGCTCATCCAGCGCGCCGGCGCGAACTACGCGACGCTCGTGACGTACCTCGTGCCGCCGATCGCGCTCGCCTACGGGGCGATCTTCCTCGGCGAGAGCTTCGGGTGGCCGGCGTTCGCCGCCCTCGCGCTCATCCTCGTCGGGGTCGCCCTCGCGACCGGCGCGGTCCGGCTGGCCTCGCGGCGCCAGAGCCGAACCGAAGCGCGTGAGGCACGCGAGGCCGCCTGACGGTCTCCTCGATACGATCGCGGTGGTGGCCGAGTTCCTCCACACGATGGTCCGGATCACCGATCCGGAGAAGAGCCGCGCCTTCTACGAGGCGCTCGGCTTCCACTTCGAGCGTGACATGGACATCGTCCGCAACGGCGAGCTCGAGGCGACGAACTACTTCTACGGGATCGGCGACCACGGGTCGGTGCTCGAGCTGACGTTCAACCACGACGGCCGCACCTACGACCTCGGCACCGGCTACGGGCACATCGCCGTCAGCGTCGACGACCTCGAGCAGTCGCTCGCGGAGCTGAAGGAGCAGGGCATCGAGGCGGAGCGCGAGCCGTACCGCGTGCGCGAAGGCGGCTCGCTCATCTGCTTCGTCCAGGATCCGGACGGTTACCGCATCGAGCTGATCGACCGCAGTGGCCGCTAGGCCCAGGCTGACCGTCGCGCTCGTACTGGTGCTCTCGGCCGCCTTCGGCGCGGGCGTCCAGTACCTCGGCAGTCTCGTCCACCACCCGTGGGGAGCTGACGTAGCGAGCCTCTCGGCCCCGTGGCTGTTGCTGGCCTTCCTCGCCGGCGCCACCCAGCGGGATCCGGCGCGCGCGGCCCTGCTCGGGCTCGGCGCCACGTTCGCCACGCTCGTCGGCTACTTCCTGCTCACCGACAGCCCGCTCGAGGGTGCCCGTTACTCGTTCGCCAACACGCACGGGTTCTTCGTCAGCAACGCTCCCGTCATCCTCGGCGGCGTCGTCACCGGGCCGCTGTTCGGCTGGTTCGGCCAGCAGTGGCGGACGCGCCGCGCGGTCGCAGGCGCCCTCGTCGCGGCCGCCGCCTTCTGCCTCGAGCCGTTCGCCCGCCGGGCGGCAGTGAGGCCCATCCACATGCTGGGACGCGGCTATGCGGTCACCAACCCGATCGACTCGCACGTCGTCGTCGTCGCCGAGGTCGCGGTCGGGCTGGCTCTCGCGGCGGCAGTGCTCGTCGGCCGCAGCCGAACGCGCGCAAGCGCTTAGCTTTCCGCGCTTTGCGGAAGTAGTTAGGCCTTGTGTGGCCGGAGGGTTCCACTTCGGAGCATGTCCGGCGGCTGCAGTCCGTCACCGACGCCGCGCTCGCACACCTGCGCCTCGACGATTTGCTCGCCGCGCTCCTCGAGCGCACCCGGCAGATCCTCGAGGTCGACACGTGCGCGATTCTCCTCCTCGACGAGGAGACGAACGAGCTCGTCGCGCGGGCGGCGCTCGGGATCGAGGAAGAGGTGGAGCAGGGGGTCCGCGTCCCGGTCGGCGGCGGCTTCGCGGGACGGATCGCCGCCGAGAAGCGGCCGGTGATTCTCGACGACGTCGACCACGCGAACGTCCTCAACCCGCTCCTGCGGGAGAAGGGGATCAAGTCGATGCTCGGCGTCCCGCTCGTCGTCGAGGGTGAGGTGCGCGGCGTCTTCCACGTCGGCTCGCTCCATTTCCGCGCCTTCGACGAGGACGAGGTCGAACTGCTGCAGCTCGTGGCCGACCGTGCCGCGCTCGCGATCGAGCATGCACGCCTCTTCGAGGCCGAGCGCGCCGCGCGCGTACGGATCGAGCACGTGCAGGCCGTGACCGACGCTGCGCTCGCACACCTCGAGGTGAACGAGTTGCTGAAGGTCCTCCTGCCCAGGATCCGGGGCATCCTGAGCGCCGACACCTGTGCCGTCCTGCTGCTCGACGTGCAGACGAACGAGCTCGTGGCACGCGCGGCGCTCGGGATCGAGGAAGAGGTCGGAGTCCGGATCCCGCTCGGTGCCGGCTTCGCCGGGCGCGTCGCCGAGGAGGTGCGGCCGATGGTGATCGACGTCGACGAGTACCCGGTCTACAACCCGATCCTGCGCCAGAAGCGGCTCAAGTGCATGGTCGGCGTCCCACTGCTCGTGCGCGGCGCGGCGCTGGGCGTCCTCCATGTCGGCACGCTCACTGCGCGACAGTTCACGCGGGACGAGGTCGAGTTGCTGCAGCTGGTCGCCGAGCGAGTCGCGATCGCCATCGAGCGGGCGCAGCTGCACGAGGAGCTCATCCAGCTCGACCAGCTGAAGCTGAACTTCGTCGCCGTCGCCTCCCACGAGCTGCGTACCCCGGCGACGTCCGTCTACGGCGTCCTCAAGACGCTGTCGGACCGGGGCCCGCAGCTGAACGAGGAATTGCGAGAGGAGCTGATCCGGGTCGGGGTCGAGCAGGGCGAGCGTCTTCGGCGGCTGCTCGAGGAGCTGCTCGACCTCTCGCGTCTCGACGCGCGCGCGATCACTGTCGCTCCGAGGCCGGTGGTGTTGAAGGCCGCACTTTCCGAAGTCGTTCACGGGGCCCTCGCCACGGCGGATGCGGTCGAGCTCGACGTCCCCGAGGATCTCGCCGCCGTCGTCGATCCGCTCGTGCTCGAGCGCGTCGTGTCGAACCTCGTCGCGAACGCCGTCCGCTACGGCGCGCCTCCGATCCGGATCGTCGCGCAGCAGCGTGACCTCCATCTTCGAGTCGCGGTGGAAGACGCCGGCCCGGGCGTGCCCAAGGAGCTCGAGGGACGGATCTTCGACCGCTTCGCTCGTGGCGGAGGCGAGACGGGTCACGGCCTCGGACTCGCGATCGCGCGCGCGTACGCGCAGGCGCACGGGGGAGACCTCGTCTACGACCCGCGGCCCGGCGGTGCGCGGTTCGAGCTCCTCATCCCGCAGGAGCGAAACGGGCTGAGCAAGCAGCCCGCCTGACGCGCTAGCCCGCGAGCGCCTTCTGCAGGGCGTTGAGAGTCGCCGGCCCGACGATGCCGTCCTCGCCGAGCCCCTTCGCGATCTGGAACCGCTCCACCGCGTTCTGGGTCGAAGGGCCGTAGTCGCCGTCGGGCGTGCCGGGCGAGTAGCCGAGCGACGCAAGTGCCTTCTGGAGGGTCTTCACCTGCGCTCCCTGGTCGCCGGGCTTGAGTGTCTGCGAGGGCGCCGCCACCGCGGGGGTGGTGGTCGCCGGCGTCGTGGTCACGGTCTTGGTGATGATCGGGTGCGTCGGCGTCGTAACCGGCGGTACCGAGGTCTTGCTGCCGTTGAAGACGCCCGCGGCCGCGAGGATCGCGAAGAAGATGGCGAGGAGGGAGAGCGCGATGATCGCGACCTGCGTGGTCGTCAGCGTCCGTCCGGCGATCACGAACTCCCTCTGGCCGGAGGAGCCCGAGTCCTCGTCCTCCGGAAGCACCCACACTTCCTCGGCGTCCTCGTAGACGCCCCGATTGGCGCCGCTCTGCGTCTCGGTCGGCGGTTCGGGCTCGTCGAACCAGTCGTCGTACCCAGGATCGTTGGGCCCGGGAGCCTCCATGGCCGGGGACCGTACCGTGTTCGCAGGTCTGCCGACAAGCCGTATAACGTCCGGCCGGCGTTGACCGCGCTCCTCATCGTCCTTGCGATCGGCTTCGCGTGGAGCATTGGAGCTCACTACACGGGCGCGGTGATGGGGATGCCGCACGCCCTGCGAGCGATCGGCGCCTGGCACGCCCTGCTCCTCATGGCTCCGCTCGCGTTCCTGGGCGCGACGTTCGCGAGCCATGCCGTGGAGAAGCGGGTCGGCTCGGGGCTCACCGCGGTGCCGCTCTCGGTGGAGCGGCAGGTCGTCGTGATCGGCGTCGCCTTCGCGGTCACGACCTTCTTCAACCGGTTCCGGATGCCGACCTCGACGATCCAGATCCTCGTCTTCTCCATCATCGGCGTCAGTCTCGCGACCGGCATCGGCGTGAACTGGAGTGCGAT
Source organism: uncultured Actinomycetes bacterium (assembly GCA_963759435.1). Classification (GTDB taxonomy): domain Bacteria; phylum Actinomycetota; class Thermoleophilia; order Gaiellales; family Gaiellaceae; genus Palsa-739. Next base: position 223,069 of record CAVWZB010000006.1, read on the forward strand.
CGGCCGCCTCGTGATCGTCTGGGCGGCCGCGCCGGTCGCGGCGATCTTCCTCGGTTATCTCCTTACTCTCGGTCTGGACCGCCTGAGGCTCGGGGCACGGATCGGGACGGTGCTCGTCGCGATGGGAGCGGTCGCCGCCTTCGCGATGGGGGCCAACGACGTCTCGAACGCAAGTGGCGCGCTCGTCGGCACCGGCACCTTCAGCCCCCTCGAGGCGGGAGCGATCGGGGGCGCGGCCATCGCCGTCGGTGTCCTCACGTGGGGGAAGCCCCTCCTGCGGCGGGTCGCCTTCGAGATCGTCGAGGTCGACCGCGCCATGGCGACGGCGGCGCAGCTCGTTCAAGCGGCCGTCGTTCTCGGAGCCGTCGCCTTCGGCTTCTTCACCTCGATGAACCAGGCTCTGGTGGGCGCGATGGCGGGCGCCGGCTTCGCCCGCGGCCGCGAGACGGTGCATCTCGCGACGCTGTACTCGATCCTCCAGGGCTGGGTGCTCGGCCCGGCGGTGTCGATCGCGGCCGGCTACGTCTTCGGGTTGCTCGTTCGCTGAGTCGCCAGGAAGACGGCGCTAACGCGTCACGCCCGCACCGCTAGCGTCCGCGGCATGGCGACGAGGGCGGCGACACCGTGGGGACCTGCGGATCTCGTGGAGGAGCTGACCGTTTCGCAGCGGGCGGGGACCAAGCGGTTCGCGTCGAAGGTCCAGCTGCTCGAGACTCCGAAGGGGGAGAGGCTCGTCCGCTTCTCCTACGCCGGTGCCGGCGGCGGAACTCGCGGTCCGGTGACCCTCCGAGAGCGAGACATCGGACGGTTGAAAGCCGCCCTCGCCCAGCATCCGGCGCTCGCGGAGGCGCTCGGCCTCTAGATAGCCGCCAGGACCCGCTCGCGGGCCGCGTCGACGAGCGAGGCGAGGAGCAGCGCTCCGTCGTCCGAGCCGAGCAGCGGATCGACCGCGTGCTCGGGGTGTGGCATGAGCCCCATGACGTTGCCGGCCCCGTTGCAGACCCCGGCGATGCCTCCGACCGATCCGTTCGGGTTGTCGAGGTAGCGAAGCACGACCTGCGCCGGGTCGAGATCCGGCGGCGGGACGTAACGGCCGTCGCCGTGCTTGACCGGCAGCACGAGCCGCCCGCCGGCGGTGCAGCGCGTGGTGAAAGGCAGGTCGTTGCGCTCGACGGTCAGCGGCACGTCGCGGCAGACGAAGCGAAGCGACTCGTTGCGCAGCAGCGCGCCCGGGAGCAGGCCTGCCTCGCAGAGGACCTGGAAGCCGTTGCAGATCCCGAGCACGAAGCCGCCGGCGTCGGCGAACTCGCACACGGCGCCGGTCGCCGCTGAAAAGCGGGCGATCGCCCCGCAGCGGAGGTAATCGCCGTACGAGAAGCCGCCGGGAAGCACGATCGCGTCGACGTCGGGCAACTCGCCCTCCTCGTGCCAGACGGGGACCGCCTCCGCGTCGAGCGCGGCAAGCGCCCAGAGTGCGTCCCGGTCGTCCTGCGAGCCGGGATACGTGACGACGCCGATCCGGGGCTGCGGGCTAGCCAACGATCTCCACCTCGTACGACTCGATCAGCGGGTTCGCGAGCAGCCGCTCGCACATCGTCTCCACCAGCGCCTTGGCCGCCGCTGCGTCGGCGGCCTCGACCTCGAGGTCGATCACCTTGCCGACCCGCGTGTCGCTCACCTCGAAGCCGAGCTGCCCGAGCGCCGAGCCGACCGCGTCCCCTTGTGGGTCGAGGATTCCCGGCTTCGGCCGAACCAGGACGGTCGCTCTCACCCGAGCACCACGCTGGGGTCGTCGAGGTAGGCGGGGAACGGGATCGTGGTCAGCCGCTCGAATGCCTCGTGGTACTTCTTGCGCGTCACCTGGACGACGTCGTCGGGCAGTTCCGGCCCCGGGTCGGTCTTGTCCCAGCCCGTCGTCTCGCAGTAGTCGCGGACGAACTGCTTGTCGAAGCTGTCCTGCGCCCGGCCGGGCTCGTAGCTCTCGCCGGGCCAGAAGCGGGAGGAGTCGGGCGTCAAGGCCTCGTCGCCGAGCACGAGGTTCCCGTCGGAGTCGATGCCCAGCTCGAACTTCGTGTCGGCGATGATGATCCCCGCGCGCAGCGCGTGGTCCGCCGCCGTCTTGTACAGGCTGAGCGAGACCGCCTCGACCTCCTGTAGCCGCACCTCACCGATCAGCTCGGCCGCCTGCGCGCGCGTGATGTTTTCGTCGTGCCCCTCGATCGCCTTCGTTGCGGGCGTGAAGATCGGCTCCGGGAGCTTGTCCGACTCCTGCAGGCCCTCCGGCAGGTTGTGTCCGCAGACCTCGCCGCTCGTGCGGTAATCCTTCCAGCCCGAGCCGGCGAGGTAGCCGCGCACCACGCACTCGATCGGCAGCATCTCGAGCCGCCGGCACTCCATCGAGCGGCCGTCGTCCCGGATGGCGAGCATGTGGTTCGGGACGATCGGCCCGAGCAGCGTGAACCAGTAGCCGGAGAGGCCGGTCAGGACGCGGCCCTTGTCCGGGATCTCGGTCGGCAGGACGACGTCGAAGGTCGAGATCCGGTCGGAGGCAACGAGGAGCAGGCGCTCGTCGTCGATGGCGTAGATCTCGCGGATCTTCCCGGATGCGATGTGGGTCTCAGGCATGTAGCGGCTCCTCCTTGAGGGCTTCGAGGCGGGCGAACACGGTGTCGATGTGGCGCGTGTACGCGCCGAGTTCGAAGGTCGAGTCGAGGTCGACGCGCGACGCGATCTCCTCGTCGGCGCGGCAGAGCTCGCGGAAGTCGAGCTCTTCCTCCCACGCCTGCATCGCGGCCCGTTGGACGAGGCGATAGGCGTCGTCGCGCGCGAGGCCGGACCCGACGAGCGCATTGAGCACGCGCTGGCTGAAGAAGAGGAAGTGGCTCGCCTCGAGGTTCCGGCGCATCCGCTCGGGCCGCACGACGAGACCCTCCACGAGCCAGGCGAAGCGGTCGAGCATGTAGTCGAGCGCGAGGAACGTGTCGGGGATGACGACGCGCTCGGCCGACGAGTGGGAGATGTCGCGCTCGTGCCAGAGAGCGACGTTCTCGAGACCCACGAGCGAGTTCGCCCGGACGACGCGCGCCAGCCCGCAGATCCGCTCGGCAACGACGGGATTCCGCTTGTGCGGCATCGACGACGAGCCCTTCTGGCCGCGGCCGAACGGCTCCTGCACCTCGCCGACCTCGGTGCGCGCCAGGTGCCGGACCTCGAGGGCGAAGGAGTCGAGCGAGGACGCGACGACCGCGAGCGCCGCGAGCAGCTCGGCATGGCGGTCGCGCTGGAGGATCTGCGTCGACGTGGGCGCGGGCTCGAGCCCGATCCGCTCGCAGGCGAGCCGCTCGAGCTCGGGATCCGTCGCCGCGTAGGTGCCGACGGCGCCCGAGAGCTTGCCGACGCGCATCCCCTCGAGCGCCCGCGCGACGCGCTCGCGGCCGCGCGCCAGCTCGAACGCCCAGCCGGCGAGCTTGAGCCCGAAGGTCGTCGGTTCGGCATGGACGCCGTGGGTGCGTCCGATCTGCAGGGTCACGCGGTGCTCCTGGGCGCGGGCGGTGACGGTGGCGAAGGCGCGGTCGATGCCCGCGACGATCAGCGTGCCCGCCTCCCGGATCTGCAGCGAGAGGGCCGTGTCGACGACGTCCGAGGACGTGAGGCCGTAGTGGAACCAGCGGCCCTCCTCGCCGAGCTGCTCGGCGACGGCGTCGACGAAGGCGGCGGTGTCGTGGTGCAGCGTCGCCTCGAGCTCGGCCACCCGTTCCGGGCTGGGCGGAGTTGCCTCGGCAATGCGCGCGGCTGCCTCTTCGGGCACGACTCCGAGCTCGGCCCAGGCCGCGGTGGCGGCCTGCTCGACCTCGAGCCAGGTCGCGAGCTTCCCCTCGTCCGACCAGATCCTGGCCATGGCCGGGCGGGAGTAGCGGGCGATCACGGCTCCAGTCTAGAGCGCTCGCCTGCCGGAGCCGTCAGCCTCTCACGCGGGACCGCGAGCCGGGAAAGACGACGCTACTCCGACGCGGATTTGTATGTTCGAGAACGTGGGCGAACCCACCGCTCCGAGGTGCTCGGCTCCGAAATTGCGGAGGGCGGTCGCCTGGGCCAGTGTTGCTCCAATGTCAATAGGGGCTCGTTTTTGAGGGTGGTGTAGACGGTGCGGGCGAGTTGGCGTTTGAGGCAGCGGAGTGCTTCGCGGCGGCTTTTGCCTTCGGCTTGTTTTCGTTCGAGGTAGGCCTTCGCTGGTGGGTGGATGCGGCCTTGGGTGACGGCGATGCGGTGGAGGGCGCAGTTGAGTTGGCGGTTGCCGCCGCGGTCGAGGCGGTGGCGTTGGTGTTTGCCTGAGCTGGCGTCGAGGGGTGCTACGCCGGCGTGGCGGGCGAGTTGGGCGTCTGAGCGGAAGCGATCGACGGGGCCGATCTCGCACAGCAGCTTGGCGGCGGTGAGTGCGGCGCAGCCAGGCAGCTCGAGGAGCCGTGGTGCGGTCGTCTTCGTCTGGGCTTGCAGATCACGCTCGAGCTCTGTGATCGAGCGGGTGAGGCTGCGGCAGCGGCCGAGCAGCTCGCGCGCGATCCGGACTTGGGTGGTTCGCTCGCGGCGGGCGAGCTGGCGGCTGAGCCGCTCCAGCCAGACGGCTCTGTCGAGGGCACCGAGCGGGACCCGCAGCGTCGGGTCGAGCTCGTGTAGGTGCCAACGCAACCGCTGCTGAGCCCGACGGCGTTCGTCGACGAGGTCGTCGCGGTGGTCGACCAGCAGCTTCAGCTCGCGCAGCCGAGCCTCCTCCGGCCGTGGGGAGTCCAAGACCGGCTCGCGTAACGCAGCCCTAGCGATGGCGAGCGCGTCGATCAGATCCGACTTGCCGCGCACCCGGCCGCGCCGCCGCTCCGGTGCAGTCAACCTGGGCGGTACCCGGACGAGACGCTGCCGATCCCGCTGCAGCGTCCGCTCCAGCCCGCGCGTCACGTGCCGACAGTCCTCCAGCGCCCACAGGCGCCGCCGGCCAACCCGCTTCGACCACGAGACCAACTCCTCGCCATCGCGCGTCTCCAGCGCATCGAGCTGCCGACCCACCTCATCAACCGCGACAGCAGAGAAGGAGTGCTTGTGCACGTCCACCCCAATCACGATCATGGTTCTCGCCTCCTTACCGTTGGGGGCGACCGCCGAGCGGACAGGCCTCAATCGAGGCAAGCTGCCAAGCTCCTATCAGGTCACGCTCGGCGGTCTCGGGAAGGCGGCGGCGACACAACACTGGCAAGTCAGCCCACGAGCGACGATCCGGAATCGAGTCAGCCGCCGCCGGCCCGAGTCTCTGTCCCACAACGGACAGCACTCACCGAGGATGACATTGAGTTCCGGAATGTCACTTGAGCGACTAGATCGGCGCGAGAAGTTGCTGCGCCTCACGACGGGTCTGCCGGTAGTACGCCCTTCCCCAGGAGGGTGTCTTGGTCGCGAAGGTAAGCCGTTGCTCGTCTAGTCGAACGACCACCGGAAACTCAAGGATCGCCCAGTGCTTCGGAAAGTGGGACTCGACGAACTCAGTCAGCTCAAGCGATGTTCCGCTGGTGACTAGGACCGGATAGACAACGAGGCTGCTGCCCAAGCCGCGAGGGAGTTTCACCTTCCCCTCCCTGGCCGCCCGCACGCTAAGCCTCCCAAAGGTTTCGAGTTGCTCAGAGGTCGCGTTCGGCCGCGTGGTGCTAACGACCACGACCGTCTCAACTACACCGAAGCGAGTCAGGCGGGTTTGCTTGCGGCGGGCCTTTACGACGGCCCCTTCTGGCGAAGCTTCCTCGCGGAATCCCAACGCGCGAAGACGGCCGAGAACGGACTCCACGTACGTGTCGGCGTCCACGCAGTGATCGTAGGACACGCGGTGGCACCACGCCGCCTGGGCCAGTGTTCCGGAATGACGCCTGAGCTGATAGACGACTGAACCTCCGTACGTCTCTCGCTGGACCTTCGGAGGCCCGGCGGACCTGGAGTTCGGCGTACGCTCCTGCCATGAAACGCCTGGGGTTCGTACTGACGGTCGCTACAGCCCTGGCCGCAACCGGCATCCTCGTGGCGTCGTCCGCGGGAGGACCACCGCCTCCCACGTTCGCCCACTTCGGCGTGACGCACGCGCGGCCCGTCGCGGGCCGCGTCTTCACTGGCTTGACTATCACTCCCGCCACCTATGCGATCGAGCGTGTGAGCTGCGATGCCACAGTCAAGGGTGCGACCTGCGGGCTCGGCAGCGGCGCTTCTACGATTCGGGAGTCGTCGGCCCTGCCGCCATCACTTGCTCCTGGAAGATCCCGGCCAACGCCCGCGGCACTCTGAGCGTGGACGTCACGGACTGGACGGCCGACGGCCGCGTGACCCAGCCCGTGTCCTGGCCATCAAGCGCTAGCTGCCAAGCCCTCTCGCGTGGGCCAGTGTTTCGGAATGACCCCTGAGCGTGGCTGGCCGGAGGCTGCGCCAGGCGGCTTGGCCCTAGTAGTGCCTAAAGCGGCGGCACTGTGGCGATGAACGGCTTCTTCGTGAGCGGGGAGTAAAAGCGGATCGTCAAGCGGTGATGGCTGTTGATCTGGCTCGGGAGGGAGACGATCATCGGGGTAAGGGTGAGATCCGCCAGGCAGATCCCGTTCGAGGGCGGATGAGCCACGAGCCGCATCCGTGGTATCCGGCGGCCGCGGACTCGGCGATGGAGCCAGGTTCCGGTCGGCTGCCAGCTTCCGCGGGCGAGGTCGATGCGGATCGTGTCAGGGGTAAGAACGACGAGCTTGTTTGGGACGGTAGGACAGTTGCTGCTGCCCGAGGTCCCTATCGCCAGGCTTGTTGGCGATACGAAGAGCGGCAAGCGCTTGCCGGTGGCGCGCCCGAGGGTGTCCTTGTTTCCGGCGGCGACCCGCAGCGTGTAAGCACTGCCCTGGGGATGAGATTTTCCTTCGGTCGAACGCTTCCCGCCGCCGCTCGCGCATCCGGCCATTGCAAGGCCAAGGGACAGAAGCGTCACGGTCAGCGCGAGCCTCTTCATCTCAACCCTTTATACGGCACGGCACCTCGTTCTGTCACGCATCGAGGTGACAGGACCGAGGGGTGGGCGAGCGTCCTTACGCCCGACCGGCCGGCGACGCTCCGGGGACGGGTCAGGCGTTCAGGATCCGGAGCGCGAGCGCGGCGGCGTTCTTCGCGTTGTCGACGCCGACCGCCGCGACCGGAACCCCCGGCGGCATCTGTGCGATGGCGAGCAGCGCGTCGAGACCGTCGAGCACGCTGAGGCTCGAGCGGAGCGGGACGCCGATCACCGGCAGGTCGGTCTGCGCAGCGACCGCGCCGGGAAGCGCCGCCGACAACCCGGCGCCGCAAATGAGCACTCGCAGCCCGCGCCCGCGGGCGCTCCGTGCGTACTCGGCGACGGCGTCGGGCGTGCGGTGGGCCGACCGCACCTCGAACTCGTAGCCGACGCCAGCCTCGTCGAGCAGGGCCGTCGCGCCCTGCATCCGCTCGCGGTCGGACTCCGAGCCCACGAGAATCCCGACGCGTGGGCCGTCAGCCATCGGCGATGTCGCTTCTGCAATGCACGCCGGCGAAATCTATGTGCGCCGTCGCCTCGTAAGCCGCACTTCTCGCCTCCGCGACCGTGGCGCCGGTGCCGACGACGTTCAGGATGCGGCCGCCGTTCGTGACGAGTCGCCCGTCGTGAAGCGCCGTGCCCGCGTGGAAGACGAGCGCGCCAGTTGCCTCGGCCGCCTCGATCCCCTCGATCGGCGTGCCCTGGTCGCCGCGCTCGGGATAGTGGCTACCCGAGAGCACGACGGTGACCGCGGCCCGCTCGCCAACCTGCGGCCGCTGCGAGAGGTCACCGGCGAGCAGCGGCAGCAGGTCGCTGTCGAGCCGCGGGAGCAGCGACTGCGTCTCGGGATCGCCGAAGCGGCAGTTGAACTCGATCACGCGCAGCCCGTCCTCCGTCCGCATGAGTCCCGCGTAGAGGAGGCCCTGGAACGGCGTGCCGCGGTGGGCGAGCTCTCGGAGCACCGGCAGGTGCACCGTCGCGAGGATCTCGTCCGACTCCTGGTCGGTGACGTCGGGCAGCGGCGAGAAGGAGCCCATGCCGCCGGTGTTCGGGCCGGTCTCGCCGTCCCCGATCCGCTTGTAGTCGCGGGCCGGCGGGAAGGCGACCGCGGTCTCGCCGGCGGCAACGGCGAAGACCGACAGCTCGGGTCCTTCGAGGAGCTCCTCGACGTTGAACGGCTGGTCGAACGCCTGCGCGACCTCGAGCGCCGAGTCGAGCTCGTCCTGCGTGCCGCAGACCCAGACGCCCTTGCCGGCCGCGAGCCCGTCGAGCTTGAGGACGCAGGGCGGCCGGGCGACGGGCAGCGTCCGTGCGGTCGGCACTCCGGCGGTCTCCATTACCTCCTTGGCAAATGCCTTCGAGCCCTCGATCTGCGCGGCTTGGGCGCTCGGGCCGAAGACGGCGATGCCGCGATGACGCAGCTCGTCGGCGAGGCCGGCGACGAGAGGCGCCTCGGGGCCGACGACGACGAGGTCGATCCGAAGCTCGCGCGCGAGCGAGACGAGCGTGGCGGAGTCGTCGGCACGCACAGGGTGGCAGTGCGCAAGCGCGGCGATCCCCGGGTTGCCCGGAGCGGCGTGCAGCTCTGAAAGGTCGTCGCTGCGGGAGAGAGACCAGGCGAGCGCGTGCTCGCGACCTCCCGACCCGACGAGGAGCACCCTCACCGGGCGATCGTATGCCTTTGGAGTCGTTGCCGCCCGCGCACGACCCGGCCATGTTCGAGCCCAGGGCTAGGCTGCGTCCCTGATGGACGCGCCGCCCTACTCGGCCGCTGCGGTCGACGTCCTCCGGCTTCCGGCGGGCACGACCGAGCCGGACCGGGTGGCGGTCGAGGAGCCGCTCGAGATCCGGATCAACGGCCGCCCGGTTGCCGTCACGATGCGGACGCCGGGCCACGACGAGGAGCTCGCGCTCGGTTTCTGCCTCTCCGAGGGGTTGCAGCCGAGCGAGGCGCGGCTGCCCGACGACCTGGCCGCGAACGCCGTCGAGGTCGACGCACCAGGCTTCGATCCGGCGCGCCTGCAGCGGAGCTTCTACACCTCGTCCTCGTGCGGGGTCTGCGGCAAGGGAGCGCTCGAGGCGGTTGCCGTCGAGGCGCCGCGCGTCGAGTCCGAGCTGCGGCTGCCGCTGTCCCTCGTCGCGACTCTGCCGGAGCGGCTGCGGGAGTCGCAGGCGGCCTTCGCGGTAACCGGCGGCCTGCACGCGACGGGGCTCTTCTCCGCCGCCGGCGAGCCGTTGTGCGTGCGCGAGGACGTCGGCCGCCACAACGCCATGGACAAGGTCGTCGGTTGGGCCTTCCGCGAGCAGCTGCTGCCGCTCACTGAGCTCGTGCTCTGCGTGAGCGGCCGCCTCTCGTTCGAGCTCGTCCAGAAGGCCGCGGTCGCGGGCTGCCCGGTCGTTGTCGCGGTCGGCGCGCCCTCGAGCCTCGCTGTGGATCTCGCGGCCGACCGCGGCCTCACGCTCTGCGGGTTCGTCCGCGGCGGCTCGGCCAACGTCTACACGGAGCCGTGGCGGATCAATCGCTGACCGGGATTCTGCTCGTCGGCGGGGCGAGCACTCGGTTCGGTTCGCCGAAGGAGCTCGCCGAGTACGACGGAGAGACGCTCGCCGATCGGGCCTGGCGGCTTCTGGAGGAGGTGTGCGACGAACGGCTCGCCGTCGGCGGTGGCGGGCTGACCGATCCGGGAACGGGACCGGTTGCCGCGATCGCCGCCGGCCTGCGGGTGGCGTCACACGAGGTGGCGGTCGTGATTCCGGTGGACATGCCGCTGCTCACCGGCGAGGCGCTCCGCCTGCTGACCGGCGCGTGCCGCGACGCCGCCGTCGCGCAGGCCGGCCCGCTCCCCTGCGCGGTCGCGCGGCGCACGTTGCCCGCGTTCGAGACCGGCGAGCGCCGCCTTCGCATCGTGCTCGACGGCCTCGACACGGTCCGCATCGAGCTCGAGGAAGAGCTCCTCGCGAACGTGAACACTCAGGCCGACCTCGATACGCTCGCACGATGAGCGGGCTCTTCCACGTGGACGGCGACGCCTACGACGAGTTCATGGGCCGCTATTCGCGGGTCCTGGCAGCGCTGTTCGCCGACTTCGCCGGCGTCACCAGGGGCATGCGCGTGCTCGACGTCGGCGCGGGCACCGGTGCGCTCACCGCGGAGCTGGTCGCCAGAGGCGCCTCGGTCGCCGCGGCGGATCCGTCGCCCGAGTTCGTCGTCGTGTTGCGCGAGCGCTTCCCGAACCTCGAGGTCGAGGAGGCGCCGGCCGAGTCGCTGCCCTACGGCGCCGGCGTCTTCGACCTGGCGCTCGCACAGCTCGTCGTTGCATTCGTCTCCGACGGGCCGGCGGCGATCACGGAGATGGCGCGGGTCGCCCGCCGGGTAGCGGTCTGCATGTGGGGCGTGGAAGAGGTCGACATGTTCGCGGCGATCGACCGAGCGGCGGAGGCGGTTGGCGCATCCCGCGCGTTCGAGCCGCGCCGCTACCGGACGGCGCAGGAGATCCACGACTTGCTCGCGCCGCACGGCGCCGTCGAAACCGCCGAGCTGGACGTGACCGCCGGCTATGGCGACTTCGAGGAGTTCTGGCGGGCAATGGACCACGGCGTCGGGCCCGCCGGGCAGTGGCTCGCATCGCTCGACCCCGAGCAGCGAGGGCGAGCGCACGCCGAGCTGTTCCGCGAGTTCGGCAGCCCACAGGGGCCGTTCGAGCTGAACGCGCGCGCGTTCGCCGCCGCGGTCACGCCCTCATGAGCGCACCTGGAACCGTCTTCGGCGGGTCGAGCGACGCCTACGACCGCTTCATGGGTCGGTACTCGACGCAGCTCGCGTCGGGATTCGCCGACTTCGCGGGCGTGAGCTCGCAGCAACGTGCGGTCGACGTCGGCGCCGGGACCGGCGCACTCACCGAGGAGCTCACCACGCGTCTCGGCGAGGAGAATGTCGCCGCCGCCGAGCCCTCGGCCGATTACGCCGCCACGCTGCGCACGCGGTTCCCGCGCGTCGACGTGCGCGAGGCACCTGCGGAGGAGCTGCCCTGGGAGGACGGGAGCTTCGACACCTCGCTCGCGCAGCTCGTCGTCGTCTTCCTCAACGATGCCCCGCGCGCGGTGCGTGAGCTCGCGCGCGTGACGCGGGCGGGCGGCGTCGTCGCGACGTGCATGTGGGAGGTCGACGGCGTCGAGATGATGAAGGGGCTCACCGAGGTCCGGCGGCGTCTGAGCCCCGGTGGGCCTATCCCTGCGACCGACTACCGCGACGAGGCATCGCTGCGGAGTCTGTTCGAGAAGGCGGGCCTCCGTGAAGTCGAGACGACACGAATCGAAGTCTCGGTCGAGTACGAGACCGTCGACGAGCTGTGGGAGCCCGCGATCCACGTCGGCGGGCCGGGCGGTCCGGCCGTGGACACCTTCTCGCCGGAGCAGCTCGCCGCCGGGCGGGCGATTTTCGAGGAGGCGCTGGGCAGTCCGGTCGGCCGCTACTCGCTCACGGGTCGCGCCGCGGCTGTACGCGGCGTCACCGGCTGAGGACGGCTGTGCGCTCGGCGCCCGTGCCGACGAGCGTCACCTCGACCTCGAGCGCGCGTTCCACGAACTCGACGTAGCTTCGCGCCGCGTCCGGGAGCTCGGCGACGGAGGAGCAGCTGTCGAGCGGCTCGTTCCATCCCTCGAGCACCTCGTACACGGGCTCCGCGGCATGGAAGTCGCTCTGGTGTGCGGGAAAGTCCGGCGTCTCGTGACCGTCACGCGTGCGGTAGCGCACGCAAACCGGAAGCTCGGTGAAGTGAGACAGCACGTCGAGTTTCGTCAGCGCGAGCTGGTCGATCCCGTTCACGCGCACCGCGTAGCGCAGTGCGACGAGGTCGAGCCAGCCGCAGCGGCGCTCGCGTCCGGTCACCGTTCCGTACTCGCCGCCGAGCTCGCGCATCCGATCCTGTTCTGCCCCGGCGATCTCCGACGGGAATGGCCCCTCGCCGACGCGGGTGACATACGCCTTCGAAACGCCGACGACATGGTCGATCCGCCGCGGCCCGATGCCCGTGCCGGTCGCCGCGCTCGCCGCAACCGGGTTCGACGACGTCACGAACGGATACGTCCCGTGGTCGAGGTCGAGCAGCGTCGCCTGCGCGCCCTCGAAGAGGACGCGCTTCCCGTCCCGCAGCGCCGTGTCGACATAGAGCGAGGTGTCGGCGACGTACGGACGGAGCCGCTGCGCGTAACCCTCGTACTGTCCCGCGACAGCCTCGAGGCCGAAGGGCTCGGTCTCGTAGACCCGCTCGAGCCACAGGTTCTTCTCCGCCAGCGCGACCTCGATCTTCTGGCGCAGGATCTTCGGGTCGAGGATGTCCTGGACGCGGATCCCGAGTCGCATGGCTTTGTCCGCGTAGCACGGGCCGATGCCCCGCTTCGTCGTCCCGATCGCCAGCTTGCCGAGGCGCCGCTCGCTCGCCTGGTCGATCGCGAGATGCCAGGGCATGATCAGGTGCGCGTTGCCGGAGACGTAGACCTCGCCGGTCGGATGCCCGCGCCGCTCGAACTCGTCGAGCTCCGCGATCAGCACCTCCGGATCGACGACGCAGCCGTTGCCGATCACGCACGGCTTGCCGCGGACGATCCCGCTCGGCAGCGCCCGGATCTTGTAGGTCTCCTCACCGACCACGATCGTGTGGCCCGCGTTCGGGCCACCCTGGTAGCGGCAGACGAGGTCGGAGTCCTGGGCGAGCAGGTCGACGATCTTGCCCTTCCCTTCGTCGCCCCACTGCGCGCCCACGATGACGGTGGCCGGCACGGCGGTGAAGTATGCCGCCGGGCGCGGAGGGTTTGGCGGAAAGTCGCTCGTCGTCGGCGTGCGATGGTCGTTCGCTGACAAGGACGCAGGGAACTCGAATAGCAGCGCTATTCGGGCGACCGAGGACGCCGCTCAGCGGGCGAGCAGCGTGCGCCGGCGGCTCAGCCTGCTCTGCGCCAAACCCTCCTAGGCCGCCGCGCGCTCGCGGTAGTCGTCGCGGGCGTCCACGTGGACCTCGCGGGTCAGGCGGCGGAGGCGGCTCGCGGTCGGACCGCCGACGCGGCCGGCCAGCTCTCGCCACTCGTGGTTCGTCGTCACGATCACGAGCCGGCGCTGCTGCTCACGCTGGTTGACCAGGTTGTAGATGCGGTCGCGTGCCCAGCTCGACCAGTCCTCGGCCCCGAGGTCGTCGAGGACGACGAGCTCGTAGCCGCTCGGATTCGGCGGCGGCTCGCCGTCGCCGAAGCTCTCGCGCAGGGCGTTCAGCCAGCCGGGGACGTTGAGGAAGAGCGCCGTCGGCCTGGGCGCGCGGTCGCTCCAGATGACCTCGCGCAGGATGGCCACCGCGAGGTGCGTCTTGCCCGCGCCCGGATTGCCGCGGAGGAGGAGCCCCTGGCGGAGGTCGGTCCCGGCCCGGAACTCCTTCGTCCACTGCCGGCAGACGGCGAGCGCGTTGCGCGTGTCGGGCACGGCCTCGAAGTTCTCGAACGTGCAGCCGTCGTAGGCGGAAGGAACCTGCACGCGGGCCCAGCGTCCGTCGGCTCGGCGCTGCTCGTCCACCACCAGTTCGGTGGCCCGGCAAAGGTCGCAGTAGCGCTCGGCCGCGAAGGTCTGCCCGAGGAGGACGACCTGCTCGGTCACGAACTCCCGTCCGCAGCCGAGGCACTTCGCTGTGAGGCTAGTGGGCAAGGCTGGCGAACTTCGCGTATTTGCTGATGAAGGCGACCTTGAAGTCGCCGGTCGGCCCGTTGCGGTGCTTCGCGATGATCACCTCGGCAACTCCCTTGTTGCTGTCGTCGGTCTCGTCGCGGTCGTAGTACTCCTCGCGGTAGAGGAACATGACGAGGTCGGCGTCCTGCTCGATCGAGCCCGACTCGCGCAGGTCGGAGAGCATCGGCCGCTTGTCGTGGCGCTGCTCGGGCGAGCGGTTGAGCTGGGAGAGCGCGACGACCGGCAGGTCGAGATCCTTGGCGATCTCCTTCAGCCCGCGGGAGATCGAGGACACTTCCTGCAGGCGGCTCTCCTCGCTGCGGCCGGTCGTCATCAACTGGAGGTAGTCGACGACGAGGAGGCCGAGGTTCGGCTCGCGCCGCTTCAGCGTCTGGGCGCGCGCGCGGAGCTCGAGCAGGCTGAGCGCCGGTGTGTCGTCGACGTAGAGCGGCGCCGACTCGAGCTGGCCGCACGCCTGCGCGAGGCGCGGCCAGTCGTCCTTCGAGAGCTTGCCGGTGCGGATGTGGTGCGCATCGACCTTGCCGCGCGAGCAGATCAGGCGCTGCGCGACTTCCTGCCGCGACATCTCGAGGCTGAAGAAGGCGCACGGCGTTTGCAGGTCGACCGCGACGTGGTTCGCGATCTCGAGCGCGAAGGCGCTCTTCCCCATCGAGGGGCGGGCGGCGAGGATCACGAGGTTCGAGGGCTGGAAGCCGGCGGTGAGGTGGTCGAGATCCTTGAATCCGCTGGCGAGCCCCGTGACCTCCGCGCCGGACTCGTAGAGGTGGCTGATCCGCTGGAACGTCTCGACGAGCGTGTCCTTGAAGAGGACGAGCTCCCCGTCGGCGCGCCGTTCGGCCAGCTCGAAGACGAGTTGCTCCGCGCGTGCGACGAGCTCCTGCGGCTCGCCCTCGCGGTCCCAGCCGAGCTGGGCGATCTGGCCGCCGGCAAGGATGAGCCCGCGCAGCGTCGCGGTCTCGCGGACGATCTCCGCGTAGTGGCCTGCGTTGGTGCTCGCCGGCACGAGCCGCGCGAGCTCGTGGAGGCGGACGCGCCCGCCGACGTCCTCGAGCTCGCCGCGTTGCTCGAGCTCGTTCGTCAGCGTGATCGCGTCGACGGGCTCGTTCTTGCCATAGAGCTGGAGGGCGGCGCGGTAGATCTTCGCGTGCGACTCGCGGTAGAAGTCGCTCGCGTCGAGGACCTCGGTGACCGCGGCGATCGCGTTCGGCGAGAGCATCATCGCGCCGAGGACGGACTCCTCGGCTTCGAGATTCTGCGGCGGGACGGCGCCGGGGACGGAGGCCGGCGTCGGGACGGGGGCGAGCGACATGCGTGACGATTCCAGCAGGTCGGCCGTCGGGTTTCTAGGGGTCGCAACCCCTGGGGGAAAGTCTCTTGTGAACAGGTCTTTTTTGGCCATTTGCAGGAGAATCCGCCATCGTTGCAGGCGCGCCGGACGGCACGCTGGGGACGAATTCGCCTGCTCGGAGCGGGAACTTCCTGCGCAATCCACACCGCCGTGGACAGCGTGTGAAGTCTCAGTAGCGAACTATCGGCAGGGCGGCCGGACGGCGCAGGTTCTACTCGTCGGCGAGGGCCGCGTCGGCGTCTGTCCGCCACTCGGGCTCCGCCTCCGCTTCGGTTTCGGTCGCTTCGCTCTCGCCGGGCTCGACCGCCTCGGTCTCGGCAGCTTCGGCCTCGGCCTCTGCCGCCTCGGCGGCGTCCACCTCGGCGAGGATCTCCTCGAGCTCGACGGACTCCTCGGGGGCCTCGGCTTCCTGCTCGGCGCGCTCGGCCGCCTCCAGCTCCGCGAGCTCCTCGTCGGAAGGCAGCGCGCCGCCCTCGGGTATCACCTCGGTCTTGACCTCGACGCGCACGTCCTCGAACAGCCCGATCGGGATCTCGTAGCGGCCGATGCGCTTGAGCGGGTCGCTCTCGATCTTGCGGCGGTCGACGCGGATCTTCTTCGTGCTCCAGATCTCGTCCGCGATGTCGGTCGGCGTGACCGAGCCGAAGAGGGAGCCGGTCGGGCCGGCCTTCACCTCGAAGCGGAGCACCGTGCCCGAGAGCGCCTCGGCGATCTCCTGTGCCTGGTCGGCCGTCTTCGCCTCATGGCGCGCGCGTAGAACGTCGCGCTTCTGTAGCTCCGCGACGCGCGCCGGCGTGGCCTCCTCGGCGAGCCGCCTGGGGAGGAGGTAGTTGCGTGCGTAGCCGCGCGCGACCGAGACGACGTCGCCGCGGAGCCCGACGTGGTCGACGTCCGAGAGGAGGATGACCTCCATCAGCGGTCCCCCCGGTCGCCGCGATCACCGCGATCCCGCCGCCCGCCGCCGCGCTCGCGATCCTCGGCGCCCTCGGCGACATACGGCAGCAGCGCCATCTCTCGCGCGCGCTTGACGGCGGTCGCGATCTGCACCTGATGCCGGCGGCAGGCGCCGGTGATGCGGCGGCTGCGGATCTTGCCCTTCTCGGAGACGTAGCGGCGTAGCTGCGTGACGTTCTTGTAGTCGATCTCCGCGATGTGCTCCTTGCAGAAGAAGCAGTTGCGGCGCTTGATCTGCCCCGCCGGACCGCCTGGGCGCCTCCGCTGCTGCTGCTGATTCTTCTCTCTGGCCATGCTTCTCCTAGAAGGGGATGTCGTCGTCGGCCGCAGCCGGGAAGTCGGCGCTCTCCTGCTGCGCCGCGCCTGCAGGCACGAACTGGTTGCCGCCGCCGCCATCGCCGTCGCCGCGGGAGCCGAGGAACTGGACGCTCTCGGCGATGATCTGCACGGCCTGACGCTTGCCCGAGCCGTCGGTCGCTTCCCACTCCCGCCAGTCGAGCCGGCCGTCGATGCCGACCGGGCGACCCTTCGAGAGGTACTGCGTGCAACTCTCTGCCTGGTTGCCGAAGACCGAGACGTCGAAGTAGTTGGGCTTGTCGACCCACTGCCCCGACTCGTCGCGCCGGCGGCTGTTCACTGCTACCCGCATGCTGCAAACCGGCGTCCCGCCGGGGGTGTGCCGCAACTCCGGGTCCTTCGTCAGGTTGCCCACGAGAACGACGCGGTTGATGTTCGCCATGTCTTACTCCTCTTCCTCGCCGGACTGCCCTTCCGGGGCAGCCTCCTCTTCGGCGCCAGCGTACTCCGGCTCGGCTTCATCCGAAACTGTCGTTTCCGGAGCGGCCGCTTGAGGCGCCGCCGCTTCGGGCGCCGGCGTTTCGGCGGGCACCGCGACGGGCGTGGCAGCGTCGTCGCGCGGCGCGCTCGTGCGCGAGCCGGCGACGTGGCGCGTTGCCAGGTGGCGCAGCACGGCGTCGTCGATCTTGAGCACGCGGGAGATCTCCTCGAGCGTCGACGCCTCCGCGTCGAAGACGACGAGGTGGTAGACACCCTCCTCCTTGTGCGCGATCGGATATGCGAGGCGCCGCCGGCCCCACGCGTCGTGGCTGTGCCACGCGCCCCCGTTCTTCTCGACGAGGTCGCGCGCGCGGGCGACGATGTCGTCCTGGCGGGCCTCGGCCTGCTCGGGGTCCAGCATCAGCAGGATTTCGTAAGTCGTCACGCCCCGACGTCCTCCCTTCCCATGGTCTCGATGTCGGCCCCGACTGCCGGCGCCGCTCGGGACGGAACGGCGCGATGACGGGGCAGGAAGCGCGGCCACTGTAGCATCGGTCCGATGCGTCGCCTGACCGCCTGGATCGGGGGAGTGGCCGGGGGAGTCGTCGCCTACCGGTTCTGGCGCCGCCGTCCGCAGGCCGCGTCCGAACCGTCGCCTGGGCCGACGACGGAGGAGCAGGACGACCGGGCCGACGAGCTGCGCTCGAAGCTCGCCGAGAGTCGCGCGGGAGACGAGCCGGCGCCGACCGAGCCCGACGAGCCTGCCCAGCCTGACGAGTCCCCGGAGGCGGTCGAGGAGCGCCGCCGGCGCGTGCACGAGGAGGGTCGGACCGCTCTCGACGAGATGAAGTCAGACGAGTCGGGGTAGCCGAACACGGTTAGTAGTGACTGCCGCACCCTGCGGCGACGAGTACGACGAACAGGAGCAGCAAGAGCAGCGGGAACCTCAGCGCGGGTACATGTGACCTGCGAAGCATCAAACTCACACCTCCCTGGTGTGGACACAAGTTCCTACGCGCTGCACCCGAGGCGCGGTTTCGTACAGGCGCGGGTTGCGGCCGCAGTCGAGACATATCGACGGAGGCACCTCGTAAGCCGTCTCGCCTAAGGCCGCAACCCGCGCCCGGTCTCTACTTACACCTCGGTTCCGAGCTCGGCCACCTCTTGGGCGCTCGACCTTCCCAGCGCCTCGGCGGCCGAAGACGGAGCGGCGCCGGAGTCGAACCGACCTAGCCGTGGGTTGCACGACCGTACGGGTTTTGAAGACCCGCTGGGCCACCGGGCCCGGCCGCTCCGCTCCGAGGCTACCGAGCTACTTGTCGCCGTCGAGGTAGTGCGAGTCCCAGCCGGCGGGCGCGTACGCCTGTCCGGGTGCCGCCGCCCCGACCGAGAGGACGAGTGTGCCGGGCGCGCTCGCCCGTCCAGCCCGCTTCGCGTTCGGATCCGTCACCCAAACGCATGTCCCAGCAGGCGCGTCCACCTCGTCGCCGGCGACGGTGAAAGTGGCCTGCCCCTCGACCACGTAGTAGAGCTCGGGGGCGCCGCTCCCGGATTCGTCGTGCTCGGGGATCACGGTGCCGTCGTCCTGTCCCCGCCACAGGTTGATGCCGAAGGTCTCGATCCCGAAGTGGTGGCGGACCGGGATCCAGTGCGGCCACTGGTTCGAGGAGATCTGGTCGATGTGCGCGGTTTCGTATGCGGCCATGTGCCGACCCTATTCCTCCTCAAGCCGCGTGAACAAGGTCTCGGGGGGCAGTTCGGCGAGCGAGTCGAGGACGATGTCGGCGCCGGCCTCGGCGAGCCCGAGCTCCCGCGTGACCTCGTTCGGGACGGCGACGCAGAACACTCCGGCCGCCTTGGCGGCGAGAACACCGTTCGGCGAGTCCTCGAACGCGACGGCCTCGTCCGCGCTCACGGCGAGCAGTTCGAGCGCTTCGAGGTAGAGCACCGGCGCGGGCTTCGCGCGGGCCCGATCGCGGTCGGCGGTGCAGATCGCGTCCCAGCCGGTGGCCTCTTCGAGCCGCTCGAGGTGCATGTCGACCCAGTGCCGGGTCGAGCTGGAGACGATCGCGCGCTTCAGCCCGTGTCGCCGGGTCGCGACGAGGTACTCCGCGATCCCCGGCCGCAGCTCCTCGGCCTCGATCAGCGCGATCTCGTGCGCGAAGCGCCGCTCGTTCAGCGCATCTCGTTCGAGCGGCTCGCCGACGAGCTCCTCGAGGTGCGTCATCGGATCCCATGGCGCATGGGTGGTGCCGACGAGCGTCGCCCACAGGTCGGCCGGCAGCTCGTGGCCATGCTCGCGGTAGAGACGCTCCCAGCCCGCCCGTGCAGCGAGCTCCGTGTCCAGGATGAGGCCGTCGAAGTCGAAGAGGAAGGCGCGGACGCGCATGCCGGTGCAGAGTACGGACGTGGCGATCCTGGGCGTCGACGTCGGCGGCACCTTCACCGACGCCGTGCTCGTCGAGGAGGGACGGATCCGGACGGCCAAGGTGCCGACCGTGGCGAGGCAGGAGGAGTCGGTGCTCGCCGCGGCGCGCGCGGTAGGGGGTCTGGATGCGGGCGTGACGCGTTTCGCGCACGGGACGACCGTCGCCACGAATGCGCTTCTCGAGCGACGCGGTGCCCGTGTCGCGTACGTCGGCAACGCCGGCTTCGAGCATCTCCTCCACCTGCGGCGTCAGACGCGCGCCCACCTCTACCGCCTCTGCGCCGAGCATCCCGAGCCGCTCGTACCGCTCGAGCGCTGCTACGGCGTGAGCGGCCGGCTCGGGCCGAAAGGCGAGCTCGAGCCGCTGGAGCTCGGCTCGCTTCCTGACGTCGGCGACGCCGAAGCGGTCGCCGTGTGCCTTCTGTTCGCCTTCCGCGACCCCGCGCACGAGAGGGCCGTCGCGGCGGAGCTACGGCGGCGTCAATCCCGGCGTTCACGTCGTCGCCTCCCACGAGGTTGCGCCCGAGTTCCGGGAGTACGAGCGTGCCTCGACGACCGCCGCCGATGCCTACCTCGCGCCGGTCGCAGCCCGCTACCTGCGGGCGCTCGCAGGGGCGGCGGCCGAGGCAGGGTTGCCGGAGCCGGTCGTGATGCTCTCCTCCGGTGGCGTGCTCCCGGCCGAGGAGGCCGCGGCGCATCCGGCCCGGCTGCTCGTCTCCGGCCCGGCCGGCGGCGTCGTCGGGGCGGGCCTCGTCGCGCGTGGAGCCGGCTTCGAAAACGCGATCGCGTTCGACATGGGCGGAACCTCGACGGACGTGTGTCTCCTGCCCGGAGGCCGGGCCGTGCGGGTGCCGGAGCGCGAGGTGGGCGGCCTGCCCGTCAGGCTGCCGACGGTCGATGTGCACACGGTCGGCGCCGGCGGCGGCTCACTCGTGTGGCGCGACGCGGGCGGCGCGCTGCGGGTCGGACCGGAATCGGCCGGCGCGGATCCGGGCCCTGCGTGTTACGGCCGGGGCGGCGGCGCGACCGTGACGGACGCGAATCTCCTGCTCGGACGGTTGCCGGAAGAGCTTCCGGGCGGGCTCGTCCTCGATCGCCGGGCGGCCGAGGCCGCGCTCGCCGGGATCGATCCGGCTGCGGTCGTCGAGGTCGTGAACGCGGAGATGCTCCGCGCCCTGCGCGTCGTCTCGGTCGAGCGTGGGCACGACCCCCGAGAGTTCGCGCTCGTCGCGTACGGCGGCGCCGGGCCGCTCCATGCTTGCGCGCTCGCCGAGGAGCTGGGGATCGAGGCCGTGCTCGTGCCGGCGGCAGCAGGCGTTCTCTCGGCGCTCGGCCTGGCCGCCGGCGACGAGCGGCGCGACCACGTCGTCTCCCACGTCCGACCGCTCGGCGAGGTGGGGCACCTGCCGCCGGACGGCGAGGCGGACCTGCGCTACCGGGGCCAGTCCTTCGAGTTGACCGTCCCGCTCGGGGACGAGCTCGCCGACCGTTTCCACCGCGCCCACGAGGAGCGGTACGGCTACGCCGACCGCGGACGTGAGGTCGAGCTCGTGGCCGTCCGCACCGCCGAGGTAGTGCCCGGCCCGAAGCTGGAGCTGGAGCTGGAGCCGGCGAGCGGCGAACCAGAGCGCGTGTCCGGTCCGGCCCTGGTCGAACTGGACGGGTCGACCTTATGGATTCCCCCCGGGTGGGAGGGGGCTAGGGATGGTTTCAGCTGGGTCGTGACGCGTGAGTGACGCGATCGCACCAATTGAGCTGCAAGTCATCGGCGCCTCACTGCGATCGATCGCGGAGGAGATGGGTGCCGTCCTGATCCACTCCTCCTTCTCCGCGAACATCAAGGAGCGCCGCGACTGCTCGACCGCGCTGTTCGACGAGCGCGGCCGGATGATCGCGCAGGCCGAGCACATCCCCGTGCACCTCGGCGCGATGCCCGAAGCCGTTGCCGCGGTCATGCGGCTCGGGCTCGAGCCCGGCCAGGTCGCGATCCTCAACGACCCGTACACCGGCGGCACGCACCTGCCCGACGTCACGCTCGTGTCCCGCACCGTCCTCGGCTTCGCGGTCTCGCGCGCCCACCACGCCGATGTCGGCGGGATCGAGCCCGCGAGCCTGCCCGCGTTCTCGCACACGCTCGCGGAGGAGGGCGTGATCCTCCCGCCGCAGCTCCTCACCGACGAGGTGCTCGAGCGCTTCGTGCGGGCGACGCGGCAGCCGGAGGAGCGGCGGGGCGACCTCCGCGCCCAGCTCGCCGCGCACCGTCTCGCCGAGCGGCGGCTCGAACGAGCTCTGCGCGCGCCGCGGCCGCAATCGCGTCGCCGCCGCAATGGGCGAGCTCTACGCGTACTCCGAGCGGATGGTGCGCGCCGCGCTCGCGGCCCTTCCGGACGGCCGCGGCGAGGCCGAGGACGTCGTCGAGGCGGTCGACGGCGACCTACCCATCCATTGCACCGTCGAGCTCACGGGCGACGCGATCCGGATCGACTTCACGGGGACGGCGCCGCAATACGACGGGAACCTCAACTGTCCGCTCGCGGTGACGAAGTCGGCCTGCTACTTCGTCGTTCGCTGCCTCAGCGAGCCGGACCTGCCGGCCTCGGGAGGCGCATTCGCCCCGGTCACGGTCACCGCGCCCGAAGGTTGCCTCGTCAACGCGCGCTCGCCCGCGGCAGTCGTCGCCGGCAACACCGAGACCTCGTCCCGCATCGTCGATGTCGTCTTCGCGGCGTTCGGCGGGCTCCTGCCGGTGCCTGCCGCCGGGCAGGGGACGATGAACAACGTCGCCCTCGGCAACGACGACTTCACGTATTACGAGACCATCGGCGGCGGCCAGGGCGCCTGCCCGGATGCCGACGGCCCGAGCGGCGTCCACGTCGCGATGTCGAACACGCTGGCGACGCCCGCCGAGGCGCTCGAGCTGGAATACCCGCTCCGCGTCGAGCGCTGGGAGCTGCGGCGAGGCTCCGGCGGCGCGGGAGCGCGCCGCGGTGGCCGCGGCGTCGTGCGCGAGCTGCGCGTGCTCGAGGACTGCCGGCTATCGGTGCTCGCCGAGCGGCGACGCAACGCGCCGCCCGGCCGGGCCGGCGGAGAGGACGGTGAGCGCGGCCGGACTCTCGTCAACGGCGAGGAGCAGCCGCCGAAGCTGACGCGTCAGCTTCACGCCGGCGACGTCGTCCGGGTCGAGACCCCCGGCGGCGGTGGCCACGGTGCGCGGGAGTAGGCTCCGGACATGGAGCGGGCGGTCAAGGTCGCGTGCGTGCAGGTGCAGCCCGTGGTGCTCGACCGCGAGGCGACGCTCGACAAGCTCGAGACCGTGGCGGCCGAGGCCGCGCGGGAGGGCGCCGAGCTCGTCGTCTTCCCCGAGACGTTCGTCCCGGTCTATCCGTCGTCGCGCTGGGCCAAGGCGTTCGCCGGCTGGGAGGGGGAGGGCGCGAAGGAGACGTTCGCGCGGCTCGCGCAGGAGTCGATCGCGGTCGGCTCGCCGGCCGAGCGGCGGATCGGCGCGGCGGCGCAGGAGCTGGGGATCTGGATCGTCACCGGCGTCAACGAGGTCGAGCCTGAGCGGCCGGGGACGATCTACAACTCGCTGCTCTACCACTCGCCGTCCGGCGAGCTCGCCCTTCACCACCGCAAGCTCGTCCCGACCAATCACGAGCGTCTCGTCTGGGGCCAGGGCGACGGCCGCGGTCTCGAGGCGGTCGAGACCGGCTTCGGCCGGATCGGTGGACTGATCTGCTGGGAGAACTACATGCCGCTCGCGCGCGTCGCGCTCTACGAGTCCGGCGTCGAGATCTACGTCGCCTCGACCGCGGACGATGGTGCCGCCTGGCAACAGACGCTCGTGCACATCGCGCGGGAGAGCCGCGCTTACGTCATCGCGCCGGCGCACTACCAACTCGAGTCGGCATACCCGGACGATTTCCCGCTCGCGGCCGAGATCGAGGGAGCCGGGACGATCGGCCGCGGGGGCAGCGCGATCCTCGCCCCCGACGGCTCGTACCTCGCCGGGCCGCTGTACGACGAGGAGGCGATCCTCTATGCGGAGCTCGATCCGGCTCGGCTGCTCGCCGAGCGGCAGCGCTTCGACCCGGTCGGCCACTACAGCCGGCCGGATGTCCTTCAGCTCACAGTTCGCGTGGACGGTGCGACGAGGAGTACACGTCCTTCCGCAGAATCCGCCCGTCCCTGAGCGGGAAGACGTCGACGCCGTCCCACTCCTTCGAGCCGGTCGAGGCGGTCCACTCGCAGACGGCGAAGTCCTCGCCGGCCCGCAGCGAGCGCGCCGTGAAGCGCAGCGTGGGGTTGTTGCGGAAGATCTGCGCGATGTGCTCCCGGACCGCAGCGGCGCCCTCTGCTCGCTCGTCGGCGGTGTGGTTGTGGAAGACGATGGCCGGATCGTGGAGCTCGTCGATCGCGTCGACGTCCTGCGCGTTCCAGGCAGCGTTGTAGCGCTCGATCAGCTCGTGGACTGCGGTTGCGTCCATCGTCCAAGGGAGATTAGAGGGGTAGCATCGGCGGCGTCGTGACCGAGGGCCGCAAGTACGACCTCTACAGCCAGGACTTCTTCGCCGACGCGTACGCGACCTTCGCGCAGATGCGGGAGCACGACCCCGTCTTCCGCCAGCCCGGCCTCGACGGCGAGACGCCGATCTGGTGGGTCACGCGTTACGAGGACGCCGAGGCGGTGCTGCTCGACGACGAGCGCTTCGTCCGAGACCCCCGTCTCGCGTTGCCGCCGGAGCAGCTCGCCGAGTTCACAGCAAGCCTGCCGGAGGCGATCGCGTTCGTCGACAGCCACATGCTCAACCGCGACGGCGACGACCACCGTCGTCTGCGCAAGCTCGTCTCCAAGGCGTTCACGCCGCGGATGATCGAGCAGTTGCGGCCCCGGATCCAGGCGATCGCCGACGAGTTGCTCGACCCCGTCGTCGCCGACGGCGAGATGGAGCTGGTGTCGACGTTCGCCTTTCCGCTGCCGATCACGGTGATCGCTGAGCTGCTCGGAGTCCCTGCGGCCGATCGCGACCAGTTTCGGGAGTGGTCGGATGCGTTCGTGCGCCCCGCGGTCGACGCCGCCGAGCTGGAGCGCTTCGGTGCCCAGATGATCGAGTTCGTGGCCTATCTGCACGCGTTCTTCGAGGAGCGGCGCCGCGAGCCCGGCGACGATCTGACCAGTGCACTCGTTGCGGTCGAGGACGGCGGCGACACGTTGTCCGAGCAGGAGTTGTCCAGCATGGTCGCGCTCCTGATCGTGGCGGGGCACGAGACGACGGTGAGCCTGATCGGCAACGCGACGCTCGCGCTGCTCACGCATCCCGAGCCGCGGGCCGCCGTCGAGAGCGATCCATCGTTACTGCCGCGCGCCGTCGAAGAGCTGATCCGGTACGACGGCCCGGTCGAGCGGACGCTGAACCGGTGGGCGGCGGTGGACGTCGAGCTCCGCGGGCAGATGATCCGCCGTGGCGAGTCGGTGATCGTCATTCTCGGCTCGGCCGACCGCGATCCCGAGCGATTCGAGGAGCCTGACACGCTCGATCTTGCCTCTCAGCATGAGAGCCGGCATCTCGGGTTCGGCCGCGGCAGCCACTTCTGCCTCGGCGCGCCGCTTGCGCGGCTCGAGACCGAGATCGCGCTCGGGACGCTGCTGCGCCGCCTGCCCGGCCTGCGTTTCGGCATCTCGCCGGACGAGTTGCGCTGGCGCCCGGTGCCGCTCTTCCGCAGCCTCGTCGAGCTGCCGGTCGCCTGGGACGTCTAGCGCCGGCGCAGGACTCGAGCATCCCCCACGCGGCGCGTCACCCCGTCGGCGTCGAAGCGCTCGAGGTAGAGCTGCGCTGTCTTCCTGCCGACGCCGAGCGTGTCGCGGAACTGCGCGAGTGTGATGCCGTCGCTGAGGACGGCCCGCGCCTGCTCGTACGCCTCGGGCGAGATCGCGAAGCCGTCGCCGACTCGCACGAGACGGCCGTGCTCCTCGAGGAAGCGGGCGAGCTGGACGTCCTCGATGCGAACCGGCTCGAACCCGAGGCCGGCTTCCAGCGCTGCTGCTTCCTGCTCGCGTCCGCTGAGCTCGGCGACGGCGCCGGGCCGGTAGAGCTTCGCGCCACGCAGCTCGAGCCCGAGGTGCGGGACGACGGCCTTCGCCCACTCGGCGGCCGGCACCGGCACCCCCGGATCGAGCGGATCGGCGGCGTCGATCGCACGGTCGAGGTCCGCACGAAGCTCGCCGAGCCACTCCCGCGACCACCGCCACTCGCCGTCCACGCGCACAGGGGCATGGACGAGGGTCTCGCCGCGCTCGAGCGCCTCGAAGCGGGCAAGGTCGGCGTGCCGCGGCGGGTTCGGGTCGAGGACGACACCGCCGCCGACCGTTGTGCCGGCGCGCAGGACGACCCGGTCTCCGCGGGCGGCGACCACCGGCCGCGACAGGCGGAGCTGGGCGAAGCGGTCGCCGGCGCGTGCAACACGCGCTGGGGTCTCCGCCGTGCCGTGGTGGAGCATGACGCGCGGCGGGAGCTCCCCAAGCCCTTCGAGCGTCACGTCGAGCCGGAAGCTCGGCCTGACCGATCCGGGCGTGACGAGGACGTCGCCGCGTCTTAGCTCCTGCCGCTCGACGCCGGGGAGAGAGACCGCGACGCGCTGACCCGACGCCGCACGCTCGACCGGCCGGTCGTGCACCTGCACGCTCCGCACCCGCACGGTGCGGCCGCGCGGCTCGAGCCGCAGCTCGTCGCCCTCGCCGACGGTTCCCGACCAGAGCGTCCCGGTCGCGACCGTCCCGATTCCGCGCAGCGTGAAGGAGCGGTCGACGTGGAGCCGGGCCGGGCCGTCGGCGTCGTGTGGCGCCAGGCGAGCCGCGACCTCAGCGAGTGCCGCCCGCAGCTCGTCGAGGCCGGTGCCGGTGCGCGCGCTCGTCGCCACCACGGGAGCGCGCGGGACGAGCTCCTCCGCCTCGACGCGTGCAAGCTCGAGCGTCTCCTCCTCGACGGCGTCGGCCTTCGTGAGAGCGACGACGCCGTGCTCGATCCCGAGCAGCCGCAGGATCGCGAGATGCTCGTGCGTCTGCGGCCGCGCTCCCTCGCCGGCATCGATCACGAGCAGGAAGAGGTCGATCCCGCTCGCCCCGGCGACCATGGTGCGCACGAAGCGCTCGTGGCCGGGGACGTCGACGACCGAGAGACTCGTGCCGTCCGGCAGCTCGAGCGGCGCATAGCCGAGGTCGATCGAGATGCCGCGCTCGTGCTCCTCGGGCAGCCGGTCGGTGTTCTTGCCGGTCAGCGCCTCGACGAGCGCGGTCTTGCCGTGGTCGATGTGACCCGCAGTGCCGACCGTGAGCGGCACTTACCGGGCTCCGTGCCTTGACAGTTCCCGGTCGAAGTCGCTCATGCCGCTCGCGCCTCGATCAAGCCGGCCTCGGGGAACTGAACCGCCTCCCAACCTGCTGACGCGAGGAGCGCGCGCCACTGGTCCTCGTCGCGCTCCCGGCCGCCGGCGAGGACGAGCATCAGCAGGTCGAGCCACTTCGCCCCGTCCGCGTCGTTGCCGGGCCGGATCACGGACTCGTTGATCAGCAATCGCGCGTGCGGCGGCGCGGCCGCACGCATGGTGCGAAGGATCCGCGCCGCGTCCTCGTCGGGCCAGTCGTGGAGGATTCCCGAGAGGACGTAGGCATCGCCCCGCGGGACGGAGTCGAAGAAGCTGCCGGCCACGAACTCGATGCGGTCGCCGAGCTCCGCCTCGTCCCGCACCGTCTCGGGCAGGTCGAGCACGATGCCGCGCAGCTCGGGACGTCGCCGGATCAGCTCGACGAGCAACGAGCCGTTACCGCCGCCGACGTCGACGACGACTTCGCCGTCGCGCCACTCGAGGGCCGCGAGCCGCTCGGCGGGCCGGCTGCGCTCCCCCGCCATCGCGGCGTCGAACGCTGCACGCTCGGCGGGATGTTCCGCGAGCCACTCCCAGAAGCCGGTCCCGAACCTGTGTGGGAACGGCGCCTCCGACGTCGACGCCTCGAGATCCGTCGTCGCCGCGAAGAAGACGCCGCCGAAGAGATGCGCGAACTCGCTCCAACCGGGCTCGAGGAGGAGGCGCGAGTGCTCGGTGTGCTCGAACACGCCCGGCTCCGTCTCGCGGAAGACGCCGTCGCTCGCGAGCGCGCGCAGCAGCCGGTGCAGCGTGTCCGGGTCGCCGCCGAGCTCCGCGACCGGCCGCGGCCCGTCCGCCAGCGCCTCCGGCACGCCCGCGTCGACCACGGCCGCGAGCGCCTTGCTCATCAGCGAGCCGCGCAGAAAGTCCCAGAGGACTGCCTGGGACGGGCGCTCGCTCATTCGCGGGCGCGCCCGACCGCGGCCGCCGCTGCCTCGGCCTCCTCGTCGGTCAACGTCAGGCAGTCGAGCAGGAGGCGGCCGTCGCGGACGAGCCCGATCACGGGCGGCTCGCCGGCGCGGAGCGGGGCGGCGAGCGATTCCTCGAGCGCGCACGCGAAGCTCGGCAGCTCGGCCAGCGGCAGCGCGCCGCCGCCGACACGTCCGACCGTCTCCTCGACCTCGCCGCCGGTTGCGGCGGCCAGTCGTTCCGCGCGAGCTCGCACGGTGTCCGTGTCCTGCGCGAGCGTGCGCAGGACGGGGATCCGCTCCGGCGCCTCGAGCTGGAGGAGGAGCGTCCCCTCGAGCGCCGCGAGCGAGAGCTTGTCGATGCGCAGCGCGCGCTGGAGCGGATGACGCCGGAGCCGCTCGACCAGGTCCGCGCGGCCGAGCACGATCCCGGCCTGAGGGCCGCCGAGCAGCTTGTCGCCCGAGAAGCAGACGAGGTCGGCGCCGGCCTCGAGCGACTCGCGCGCGGTCGGCTCCTCCTGACCTAGTAACAGTCTGTTACTAGCGGAGACATGTCCCGAGCCCAGGTCGTCGACGAGCGGGAGGTCGTGAAGCCGCGCAACCGCGGCCACCTCCTCGAGCCGCGGGCGCTCCTCGAAGCCGACCACGCGGAAGTTCGACTGGTGGACGCGCAGCAGGACCGCCGTCTCGGGGCCGATCGCGCGCTCGTAGTCGGCGGCGCGCGTCCGGTTCGTCGTCCCGACCTCGACCAGCCGCGCGCCGGACCGCGCGAGCACGTCCGGGATGCGAAAGCCGTCTCCGATCTCGATCAGCTCGCCACGCGAGACGACGACGTCCCGCCCCTCCGCCAGCGCGGCAAGGGCGAGGAGGACAGCGGCAGCGTTGTTGTTGACGACGAGAGCGGCTTCTGCGCCCGTCAGCCGGCGCAGGACCGCCGCCACGTGATCCTGTCGCGAGCCGCGGGTGCCCTCCACGAGGTCGTACTCGAGGTTCGAGTAGCCGCGCGCGACCTCGGCTACCCGCGCCACCGCCTCCCCGGCGAGCGGCGCGCGTCCGAGGTTCGTGTGCACAACGACCCCCGTCGCGTTGAGCACGCCCCGTAGCCGCGGCTGCCGCGTGTCGGCCAGCTCTTCCCGCACGCGCGCCGTGAGATCGCCCGGATCGACGCCCGCCTGGATCTCCTCCCGCGCCCGGTCGATCACCGTCCGCGCTGCGTCCACGGCGAGCGGGTCGCCGGCCTCGCGCGCTAGCTCGTCCACCGAGGGCAGATCGCGGAGCTCCACGACCGAAACGCTACTGCGCGTCGGCCTTTTCCGGCGCGTGCGGGCTCGGTGTCCCGCCGCCGGTGCGGTAGGCGTCGAGCACCGTCTCGAGTGCGACCTGTGGATCGTCCGTCAGGGTCAGGAGCGTCAGATCGTCGGGCGAGACCATCCCGTCGGCGAGCGCGCTGCGGCGCACCCATTCGAGCAGCGGCGTCCAGTACGCCTCGCCCATCAGCACGACGGGGAAGTGAATCACCTTGCCCGTCTGGATCAGCACGAGCGACTCGAACAGCTCGTCGGCCGTGCCGAACCCGCCGGGGAACACGCAGAACCCCTCGGCCGCCTTCACGAACATCGTCTTGCGGGCGTAGAAGTGGTCGAAGACGAGGCCGAGGTCGATGTAGTCGTTCATCTTCTGCTCCTGCGGCAACTCGATTCCGAAGCCGACCGAGAGCCCACCCCCTTCGCGGCAGCCACGGTTCGCCGCCTCCATCACGCCCGGCCCACCGCCCGTCACGACGGCCCAGCCCGCCTCGGCGAAGAGACGGGCCGTCTCGCGGGCCACCTCGTATGGGCGCGACCCTTGCGGCGACCGCGCCGACCCGAAGCACGAGACGGCCGGGCGGTCGATCCGCTCGACCTCCTCGAAGCCGGAGAGGAACTCGCGGCCGATCGCCTCCGATCGCTCCCGCAGGTACTCGAGCGAGTGGTGCGTCTGGAGGAGCTCGCGATCCTGCATCGCCTCAGAGCATCCCGCTGTGCCGGGTGGCGAGCATCCCGGCCACGAGCGCCACACCGAGCGCCACGTAGAGGAACGTGATGAGGTTGGCGTGCTCCTTGTCCGGAGGGACCGCCTCGACTGGGATGCCGTTCTCGTACCGGATCCAGCCGCGGCGGGACAGCGAGATCGACCGGACGACGGTTCCGCCGTCGAGGAAGCCGATCGGGAGCAGGTTGAAGGCGTTGAGCAGGAAGCCGATGTTGGCGAGCACGACCAGCCACGTCGTGTCGTGCGCCGAGCCGACGGCCCAGACCGCCGCAGCGCCGAGACCGCCGACGAACGGGCCTGCGAGGGCGATGAGCGCGCTCCGCCAGGGCGCGACTCCCTCCTGGCGCGTCGTGACGAAGGCGCCGAAGCCCGGGATGAAGGTCGGAAGCGTCACCGGAACTCCCTGCCGCCGCGCCTCGAAGACGTGACCGAGCTCGTGCACGAGGATCAGCAGGACGAAGCCCAGCCCGAACGGCCAGCTTCTGAACCACAGCGAATAGGCGGCGAAGGAGACGAAGAACGCGAAGAACTTGGCAAAGAAGCCGAGCGTGACGACGACGCCGATGAGCCGGTCGAGCAAGCTGCGGGTGCCTCCCCGCTGGTCTTGGGCCTCGGTGCTCACGATCCTCGGCCTATCCACTCCTCGCCGCCCGCGTAGACCTCCTTCTTCCAGAGCGGGATCGTCGTCTTGAGCGTTTCGATCGCCTCGCGGCAGGCGTCGAGCGCCGCCGAGCGGTGTGGGGCGGAGACGGCGATGACGACACTCGGCTCGCCGACCTCGACACGCCCGAGCCGGTGGTGGACGGCGACCGCGCACAGACCGTGGCGTTCGGTTAGCTCCTCGCCGAGCTGGGCGAGCATCGGCTCGGCCATCTCCTCGAACGCCTCGTATTCGAGGTGGACGACGTCGCGCTCGCGGGATCGGCGGCGCACGGTGCCGACGAAGCTCGCGACCGCGCCCGCCTCCGGGTCCTCGACTTCGCGCAACACAGCGGCTACGTCGAGCGGCCCGTCGATCAGGCGGAAGGAGCCCCCGCTCACGGGCGGGATGAGCGCCACCTCGTCGCCGTCGGCAAGCTCGTGTCCGGGCTCGACGTAGCTGCGGTTCACGGCGTAGAGAAGGCCGGGCGGCTCGTCTCCGAGGCCGAGCGCGGGCCAGACGTCCTCCACGCGCGCGACGTCCTCGAGCTCCAGACGCGCGCGGCCGGCGTGTTCACGCAGGCCGGCGAAGAGGCGGACGGTGACGCGCACGCCCTGATCTTGCCTGCGTGCTCAGGTGCCGAGGTACTGCTGGAGCAGCGCGCCCGGCTCCGGCCGCAGGTCGGGACGCAGCCTGTAGGTGTCGTCGCCCTCCCGGATCAGGACGAAGCCGGCCTGGCGCAGCAGCGCCAGATGGTGATGCGTGGTCGACTTCGCAAGGCCGATCTCCTGAGCAGCCTCCGTGAGCGAGATCGGCCCGTCCTGCAGGCGCTTCAGCAGCTTCAGCCGGCTCGCGTCGCCGAGCGCCTTGTAGATCCGGACGAGCTCGGCCGGATCGCCCGGGGTCCGCTCGCGGTCGACGGTGATCGGCGGGCAGAAGATCTTCACGCGCTTGTACTCGCTCATGTAGACCCACGGGCGCGGCGAGTACGCGGGGAACAGCACCACGCGGTCGATATCAGGCCCCGGCACCCACTGGATGCCCTCGGCCAGCCGCTCGACGACCTGCTCCGGAGGAACCGATCGCACGAGTTCGCGCTTCGCGTCCGCGTCCCGCTCCAGGAGCGCTGGGTAGTCCGCCGGCTCGATCGCCGGCAGGACCTGCTCGGTCCAGGCCGAGAGGAGCTCGAGGAATGCGTGCTTGGCCTTGCCGGCGTCGGTGCGGAGTACCTGCTCGGCGTCCGTGCACTTGTCGGCATCCAGGTACTCGGCGTACGAGTCCAGGAGCTCACCGATCGCTCCGTCGTCTCCCTCTGCCGCGCGCCGGAGCGTCTCCGGCTCGGTCAGCCGATGCCCGCGTGTGTAGTAGCCGAGCAGGTGCAGGCGGATCTCGACGGCGTCGGTCGCGGCGAAGTGCTCGAGGAAGGCTGCCGCCGTGCGCGGCTTCGGCGTCGTGTAGACCAGGCCGAGCAGCTGCGCCGCCGACTTGAAGGGGAGGAGCCGGTCGGCGTCGCGGAGCAACTCGGGCGGGGCGGCAGCTCGGAGCTCCTCGATGCGGGCTGCCCCGAGCTCGTACGTGTCGTGCTCCCCCTCGACGAGCAACGTCGCGATGCTCAGGAGCAACTCTGCGGCCTCGGAGGCGTCGATCTCGACCGTGAGTCCCGCGCCGCCCGGGCCGTGAGACGTCTACGACTCGCGGCTGCTGGACGGGGCGGGGCGGCTTGGGGCTTTCGATTGTCATCGAACTGTTACCAGCACAATAGCGCGTTTTCGGCTTTTTGCTTGACAAGAGCGCGTGTCGTTCGATAAGTTTCGAACCAGCGAGATTCATCGAACAGAAGGAGTTCGCACGATGATGCCCCAGCCGCCCGAGTTCTTCCCGTTCTTCTCGACGGATCGCCGCCGGCTCGAGGCCGTTGCCGCGGCCGAGAGGCTGCGCGGCCCCGGCAGTCTCCGCACGCGAGCCGCGTCGCTACTGCGCGGGCTCGCCGACAGTCTCTCCCCCCTGCCCGCTCCTCCGCGGGCGGCGAGCGTGCCGGTCGCACGGAGCGTGCGGCCGGTGCGCTCGCGGTGCCACCCCGCCGCGTAAGAACCTACGATCTCTGCGTGGCTCAGAGCGGCGACCGGCGCACCGAGTCCGGCATCGAGATAAAGCCGGTCTACAGCGCCGACGACGCGCCGCGCGAGCTCGAGCCGCCGGGCGAATACCCCTACACGCGCGGCCCGTACCCGGACATGTACCGCGGCCGGCCGTGGACGATCCGCCAGTACGCGGGCTTCGCCTCGGCCGAGGAGTCGAACGCCCGCTACCGCTATCTGCTCGAGCGCGGCCAGACCGGCCTCTCGATCGCATTCGACCTGCCGACGCAGCTCGGGTACGACTCCGACGACCCGCGGGCGCTCGGCGAGGTCGGCCGGACGGGCGTGGCGATCGACTCGATCGCCGACATGGAGATCCTGCTCGCCGGCATCCCGCTCGGCGAGGTCTCGACCTCGATGACGATCAACGCGCCGGCCTCGCTCCTGCTGCTGCTCTACGAGCTCGTCGCGGAAGGGCAGGGCGTCGCGCCCGACGCGCTCCGGGGCACCGTCCAGAACGACATCCTCAAGGAGTACATCGCGCGCGGGAACTACATCTTCCCGCCGCGGCCGTCGATGCGGCTGACCACCGACCTGTTCGCGTACTGCGCCGAGCGGATCCCGCGCTGGAACACGATCTCGATCAGCGGCTACCACATCCGCGAGGCGGGCTCGACCGCGGTGCAGGAGCTCGCCTTCACGCTCGCAAACGGAT
Source organism: uncultured Actinomycetes bacterium (assembly GCA_963759435.1). Taxonomy (GTDB): domain Bacteria; phylum Actinomycetota; class Thermoleophilia; order Gaiellales; family Gaiellaceae; genus Palsa-739. Next base: position 256,148 of record CAVWZB010000006.1, read on the forward strand.
GTGCCTACTGCGACGCAGCGGTCGCGGCCGGCCTCTCGCCCGACGACTTCGGCGCGCGCCTGTCCTTCTTCTTCAACGCGCACAACGACTTCTTCCAGGAGGTGGCCAAGTTCCGGGCGGCGCGGCGGCTGTGGGCGCGGATCATGCGCGAACGATTCGGCGCGACGAACCCGCGTGCGCTCGCTCTCCGCTTCCACGCGCAGACCGGCGGCTCGACCCTCACGGCGCAGCAGCCCGAGAACAACATCGTCCGCGTCGCGATCCAGGCGCTGTCGGCGGTCGCCGGCGGCGCACAGAGCCTCCACACGAACAGCTACGACGAGGCGCTCGCGCTGCCGACCGAGCATGCCGCACGCATCGCCCTCCGCACGCAGCAGATCCTTGCCGCGGAGGCGGGCACGATCGACACCGCCGACCCGCTGGGGGGCTCCTTCTACATCGAGTCGCTCACCGACGAGCTCGAGTCGCGGGCGTGGGAGCTGATCGGAGCGGGTGGACGAGGCGGGCGGAGCCGTCGCGGCCGTCGAGTCGGGCTTCGTGCAGGAGGAGATCGAGCGGGCGGCGTTCGAGTTCCAGCAGCAGGTCGAGGCCGGCGAGCGGGTCATCGTCGGCGTGAACGCCTTCGAGGAGGAGTCGGGCGAGCGCATCGAGCTCCTGCAGATCGACCCGGCGGCGGAGCGGCGCCAGCTCGAGCGAACGGCGCGTCTGCGGGCGGAGCGAAACGGGGAGGAAGCGTCCGCCGCGATCGCAGCCGTGCGCGACGGCGCGCGCGGCGACGCGAACCTGCTCCCGCCGATGCGCGAGGCGCTGCGGACGCGTTGCACGGTCGGCGAGATCTGCGAGGCGCTGCGCGAGGAGTGGGGGATGTACGACGCGGTGCGCGCTCGAGCCTGAGACACACGGTCGGCTGCGCTCCCGGCCGCGGGGATTTGAAATGGTGGTCCCTCTGCCACCAACCCAGGGGGAACACATGACCAAGCGTCGTTGGATTCTGGTCGGCGGGAGCCTGATCGCAGCGCTCGTCCTTCTCATCGGGACGGCAGCCGCCCCCGCCGCGCGGCCGCATTCGGCGAAGACCCAGCATTTGGGCCACGTGTTCGTGATCATGATGGAGAACACCGGCATCGAGGCCCTGCTCGGAAATCCGAACGCGCCGTGGATCAATCAGGCGGTCCAGAAATACGGCGTCGCCGGCAACTACTACGGCGTGACGCATCCGAGCCAGCCGAACTACATCGCGGCGACGGCCGGGACGACTCAGGGTGTTCCGGACGACAACGACGTCACCGTCGACCTGCCGAACATCGTCGACCAGCTCGAGAGCCATCACAAGTCCTGGAAGGGCTACATGGAGAGCTACGCGCTCTGTGCGACGAAGTTCGATTCCGCCTGCGGCAACCAGCTCTACGAGCGCAAGCACAACCCCTTCATCTCGTTCGCGGACGTCCAGAACGATCCGAGCCGGCTGGCCAAGCTCGTCGACTTCAGCCAGTTCGCCACCGACCTCGCGTCGAACCACGTGCCGGACTACTCGTGGATCAGCCCCAACCAATGCAACGACATGCACGGAAGGGGTGGCGGAGGCTCGGCAGATCCGTGTGACTTCTCCAATGAGCAGCTGCTGATCCAGGCAGGCGACACCTTCCTCGCGAACACCGTCGGGGAGATCACGTCCTCCAAGGCGTGGGGACCGAACTCGGTCATCTTCATCACGTGGGACGAGAGCGACTTCACGGGCTCTCCGACGGACTTCGGGTTCGGCGATACGCGGGGCTGCTGCAACGCGAACCCCGGCGGCGGCCACGTGCTCACGATCGTGATCAGCGGCCACAAGCAGCATCACGCGCGGGCGTCGTTCACCCCGTACAACCACTACTCGATGCTCCGCACGATCGAGGACAGCTGGCATCTCGGCTGCCTGGCCAACACCTGCGACACGGCGAATGTGCCGGCGATGACGGACCTCGTCGACCGGCGGAGATAGGCGATCTTCCGGGAGCGCCGGTCACCGGCGCTCCCGGCTCACCTCCTCAGCCCGTCCACCAGCCGGGCACGATCTCGCCGTCGTTCTCCTCCGCGATCGGAGCACCGAAGGCGATGAGCGTGACCCCGTCGGAGCCGGCTTCGAGGTTCCGCATCACGCCCGGGCCGATGCGCAGGATGTCCCACTGCTGCAGGTCCCGCACCTCGTCGTCGAGCTTGATCCGGCCCGAGCCCTCGGCGATCACGTAGATCTCCTCCTGCTGCGAGTGCGTGTGGCCGAAGGGCGTGCGCACACCCGCCGACAGTTTCTCGACGCCGACGCCGCCGACCGAGCAGCCGAGGTGCCGCTTCGGGAAGCGGACATCCATGCCTTCCGGCATCTGGAACTTCGGGGCGACGTTCTCGACGTCGCCGAGGTTGACGATCGAGTAGTCGCTCATTTCCCAAGCGGATCTTAAGGGGCTGTGTCGATGGTGCTTCCACAAGGAACGACAAGGAGGACCATCGACATGCACGACACGCTGACCACACCGCTTCCCGGCTCCTGGCTTTCGAGCCGGCTGGGCGTCAACCCTCGCGAGATCGAGCAGCTCCGCGACCGCGGCGAGCTCTTCGCCGTCCGCGACCACGGCGAGTGGCTGTATCCGGCCTGGCAGTTCGGCCCGGGCGGCTCGGTCCCGGCCGGCGTGCGCGAGGCCGTGAAGACGGCGCGCGCAGTGGGCCTGGACGAGGCGCGCCTCGTCGCCTTGCTCCGGCGCCCCGCAGGCCTTCTCTGGGAGCGACCCGGCTCCTCGATCTGCTCTTCGAGGGCCGCTCCGACTTCGTCGTGGAGGCCGTTCGCAGCGCGGCAGCGACATGAACCGCGCACGAGGCCCGCGTACGCTGGCCCCGTGCGCATCCTGCTCGTCTCCCAGATGTACCCCGGGCCTGACGCGCCGGACCTCGGGACGTTCGTCGCACAGGTCGAGCGCGAGCTCGAGGCGCGCGGCCACGAGGTCGAGCTGGCCGTCCTCGACACGCGTGCGGGCGGGAAGCTCCGCTATCTGACTCTCGCCCGCAGGACGCACGCTGCGAGCCGGCCCGACGTGGTCTACGCGCACTTCCTCGTTCCCTCCGGGCTGATCGCGGCGCTCGTGGGCGGCGCACCGCTTGTGGTCACCGCGCATGGGAGGGACGTCCGCAACATCGGCGCGATCCCGGGCGTAGCCCCTGCGACCCGCCTCGTCGTGCGAAGGGCGGCCGCGGTGATCTGCGTCTCCGACTACCTGCGCCGCGAGCTCGAGACGAAGCTGCCCGAGGCGCGCGGCAAGGTCGAGGTCGTCTCGAGCGGCGTCGACCGCGAGCGTTTCGCGGTCACCGAGGCGCCGCCGGGGCAGCCGGGCTTCCTCTGCGTCGGCGCGCTCGACGAGCGGAAGAACGTCGTCCGCCTCGCCGACGCCTTCGCACGCCACGGCGAGGGAACGCTCACGTTCGCCGGCGACGGGCCGCTCCGGCCGCAGCTGGAGGGACGCGAGCGTGTTCGCTTGCTCGGGCGTGTCCCGCACGACGAGATCCCACGCCTGCTCTCGGAGAGCCGTGTGCTCGCCCAGCCGAGCCTGGTCGAGCCGCTCGGCCAGGCGCTCCTCGAAGCGATGGCCTGCGGCCGCCCGGTCGTCGCGACCCGGATCGGCGGGCCACCCGAGTTCGTCCCGCCCGAGGCCGGCGTGCTCGTCGACCCGCTCGACGTCGACGCCCTCACGCGGGCGCTCGAAGAGGCCGCGGCGCTGCCGTGTCCCAACGCACGCGGCCCGCGAGGCGACCGCCGAGCACGACGTGCACCGCCAGGCCGAGCGGATCGAGGCGATCCTCAGCCGGGCTGCTGCTTTGAGCGCGTAACGGCCCGAGCACGAGCGCGTGCGCGTGCCATTACGAACTCTCGAGATCCGCCAGCCTGACCTCGACGAGCGGGCGGATCCGTTCCTCGAGCCCCGCCTCCTGCGCGAGCGCGAGTGCCTGCTCCCAGCTCTGGCGGGCCTTCGCCGGGTCGACGCCCTGCTTGAGCCGGTTGTCGCCCGTCACGAGGAGCTTCTGGATCCGCTCGTGGACGTCCTCTTCCACAAGGCGACGCTAACAGCGAGGATGAATGGATGGCCCGCCGCAGGAAGAAGCCCGAGCCGCTCCGCGTGCTGATTGCCGACGACCACCGGCTCTTCGCCGAGGCGCTCCAGGCGATCCTCGCGACCGACGAGCGGATCGAGGTCGTGGGTCAGGCGAGCGACGGCAGCGAGGCGGTCAAGCTCGCCCGGAAGCTCGACCCGGACGTCGTCCTGATGGACGTGAGCATGCCCGTGCTCGACGGCTTCGACGCGACGCGTGAGATCCGCTCGGCCGGTGAAGGCGTCCGCGTGCTCATGCTCACCGGCTCGAACTCGCGCGCCGACGTCGACGCCTCCCGGGAGGCGGGCGCGTCCGGATACGTCACGAAGGACCGCATCGCGTCGGAGCTCGTCGCCGCGATCGTCGAAGTGACGCGTCGACGGCTACCCTGAGCGGCGCATGCTCACGTTTCTCGCAGTCGCCCAGGTGCTCATAGTCGTCAGCATGATCTCGCTCATCCTCATGCACTCCGGCCGCGATGCAGGCATGGGCGGGCTCGGATTCACCCCGGCATCGCAGGGTGGCACGCACGTCGTGGAGAGAAACTTGACCCGGGTCACCCTCGTGGTCAGCGTGCTCTTCTTCGCCAACAGCATCGCCCTTTTCAACTACCTGACCTAGGCGTCGCGGGCTACTATGCGCGGGCTCTCGCGCTGGTGGCGGAATTGGTAGACGCGCTAGGTTGAGGGCCTAGTGGCCTTAACAGGCCGTGGAGGTTCAAGTCCTCTCCAGCGCACTTCGGGTCGCCGCAAGGCGACCCTTTCTGTTGACGCCGTCCGGAGGAGTCCGTACCCTGCTGTCGAACACGTGTTCGCCACCTTCCCCGACCCCCCGGAGCGTGAGATGCAGACGACAGCCGAGTTGACCGGCCGGCAGCGAGAGATCTGGAGCTTCCTCCTCGAGTACGTCGACCGGCACGGCTATCCGCCGACCGTGCGCGAGATCGGCGAGGCCGTCGGCCTGGCGTCGCCGTCCACCGTCCACGCGCACCTCGCGAACCTCGAGCGCGCAGGCCTGCTGCGTCGAGACCCGACCAAGCCGAGGGCGCTCGAGCTCGTCGGACGTGAGAGAGGCGCGGAGACCGTCGCCGCCGAGCTGCCGAAGCTGCCGCTGCTCGGGCAGATCGCCGCGGGCGGGCCGCTGCTCGCGGACCAGAACGTCGAGGACGAGATCGCGGTGCCCGAGAACCTCCGCGGTGACTTCCTGTTGCGGGTGAAGGGCGACTCGATGATCGAAGCCGGGCATCCTCGAGGGCGACGTCGTCGTCGTGCGGAGAGCCCAGGACGCGCGGAACGGCGAGATCGTCGTCGCCCTCGCCGGCGACGACGAGACGGCCGACGAGGCGACGGTGAAGCGGTTCTTCCGCGAGAACGGCCGCATCCGCCTGCAGCCGGAGAACTCCTCGCTCGAGCCGATCTACGCGCAGCACGTCCAGATCCTCGGCAAGGTCGTAGGGGTGTTCCGCGAGCTGTGACGCCCGCGACTCCCCTCCACCGGACCCTCGAGCAGGAGCTCCTCGCCGTGCTGCGCGGAGCGTCGCTCGAGTGCCCGGTCTGCGGCGAGTTCGTTCTCCACGAGGGCGCGCTCGTCCGCTGTCCCGAATGCTCGATGCGCCTGCACGGGCGGATCGAGGGCGCTGGGGCTGGATCAGTTTCGACCGGGGTACAATCCGGCTCGCAGGCCGGGTGACCGCGGCGCCTTCGAGCGTCGAGGAAAGTCCGGACACCACAGGGCAGGACGCTCCCGAGATCGTCTGACGACACGAGGGAGGCGGCGAAAGCCGACGGAAAGTGACACAGAAAACAGACCGCCGGTCGCGGATCTCCGGAGTCGCGGCCGGTAAGGGTGAAACGGTGGGGTAAGAGCCCACCAGCGGCCCTGGCGACAGGGTCGGCTCGTCAAACCCCGTCCGGTGCAAGGCGAACAGGCTCCGCCGACGTGGCCCGCCGAGGAGCCGGGTAGCCGCATAGATGGATGGCCACCCAAGACAGAATCCGGCTTACAGGCCTGCTACGGAAAAAGCCCTGGAAACGGGGCTTTTTCTATTAGGTCGTGTCGCGCGGAACTCGTCGTGGTTTCGGTGCGGCAGCCTTCGGCGGTCTCTTCGGAACCGCTCGGCGCGGGCGCCCGGGTTCGCACCGGCTCCGTCCCGCCCCGCGCGATCGAGGCTAGCAGCGGCGGCGGTTGCGCTCAAGGACGGGCTGTCGGCGGTGTGATTTAGATTGTGATTGACGCGGGATACAATCTGTGGCAGAATTGGACGACAAGGAGGTGCCCGATGGCAGTTAGCCCCGTCGCCAGACCCGACTACGCGGCCCACACCCGCGCTGTCCGCTCCACCTTTCCGGAGCTCGTCGTCGCGCTGCGCGAGATCCTCGGTCTGAAGCTCTGCGCCTACCTCGGCTCGGTGAAGGAGACGCGCGCGGTCAACGAGTGGGCGGAGGGGGCGCGCGAGCCGAGCGACGCGGTGCAGCGCCGGCTCCGGCTCGCCTTCCAGGTCGCGGGCGCGATCGCCGACGTCGACGGCCCGGAGGTGGCCCGCGCCTGGTTCCAGGGGCTGAATCCGCAGCTCGACGACCGCTCTCCTGCACGGATGCTCCGCGAGGGCGATCTCGATGAGGTCGGCCCGGAGGTCATCGGTGCGGAGCGCGCCTTCCTCGTCGGCGGATGAGCAACGGGCTCGCGTCCGTCGAACCGGACGCACCCCTCTACCGGCTCGGCAGGCAGCCAGACCCGTGGGCGTGGCCGGACTGGTCATACGCCGCCCCCGACGGCACCTTCGGCAACCGCTACGACGATCCGGGCGGGAGCTACCGCGTCCTCTACGCCTCCTCGCAGCGGGTCGGACCCTTCCTCGAGACGCTTGGTCGCTTCCGGCCTGACCTCGAGGTGCTCGCCGAGCTCGACCGCATCGAAGGAGATGAGGAACCGCCGGCGGCCGTACCGAGAACGTGGCTCGACGGACGCCTGATCGGCGAGGCGACCGTCGAGGGTCGCTTCGTCGATGTCGGCGACACGGCCTCGCTCGCCACGCTGCGAACGGCGCTCGCCTCGGCTGCGATTCGTCACGGCCTCGACGAGATCGACGCAGCGACCATCCGCCTGCGCGCGCCGCGAGCGTTCACGCAACAGGCGTCGCGCCACATCTACGAGCTAGGGGACTTCGCAGGCATCCGCTACCGCTCGCGGCTCGGCGACGACGTCCTGAACTGGGCGATCTTCGAGCCCGCTCCCGACGGCCAGATCCCGCTCGTCGTGACGACCTCTGCGGCGATCCAAGCGGACGATTCTGACTTGCGCGCGGCGCTCGAGTTGCTCGGTCTCATCCTCGCCTGACGTGCGCCTCAGGCCGCGACAGGGATCGCGGCGCGTGTCGCCAGCGCCGCGGCGGCGTCGTGCAGCTCGTCCGCGGCGACGTGGGCGTAGCGGCTGACTGTCGAGAGGTCGGCGTGACCGAGATAGGCAGCGACGAGTCGGGCATCGCCGGTCTGTTGTCGCAGCCAGGTGGCGGCGGTGTGGCGCAGCGTGTGAGCGGTGACGCGCTTCTCGATCACTGCTCGCTCGGCGGCGCGGCGGATGATCCCGGCGAGGATCGTCGGCTGCAGCCGCTTGCCCTCGAGGCCGCAGAACACGGGTGCGTCCGCCGCCGCGGCCCGTTCGGCGCGAAGGAGAGCGAGCTCGCGGGCGAGCGGCGCTGCGAGCGGCTGCCGCCGCGGCTTGCCGCCCTTGCCGCAGCGGACGAGCAGCGACGGCCGTGGACCCTCGAGCTCGAGATCGCCCCAGTCGAGCGCGATCAGCTCCGCTCGACGTAGACCCGTCTGGACGAGCGTGAGCAGGACGATCCGGTCACGCTCGGCGAGGCCCGCGCGCCTGCGACGCGGGTGCTCCGCAGCGGCGAGGAGGCGGGCGAACTCCTGCTCGGATAGCCAGTCCGCCTCCTGCTGTGGCTTCGGCGGCGCCTCGAGCTCGAGGAACGGATCCGGCGTGCCGCTTCGCCGACTGAGCCAGCGCACGAAGCGGCGCAGCAGGCCGAAGCGTCGGTAGTAGGTCGCCGGCGCCGGATCGGCCCCTCCTCGCCCTCGTCGGCGCCCCCGCTGTCGCCGGGCTATTGGTCGGGGCATTCGGCACAGGCGTGCCGGTGGCCGTAGACGCCGCCACGTTCGTGGTGGTGACTGTCGCCGCCGCCCTCGTCCGTACACGTCGGGTGCCGGAACGGGCTCTCAACCTCGACAAGTCGGGCCGGGTCCGCGGCGGATTCGCCATCCTCCGGGCCGATCGGGTCCTCGCTCCCCTCCTCGCCGGCGTTGCCCTCGTCGTCCTCCTGGTCGGCATGGTCGACGTCGTGCTGGTGTACCTGGTCCGCGACACACTCCGCGCAGGGGGCGTCTGGTACGGCGTGACCGAAGCGTCCTGGATGGCGGGCATGGTCGCAGGATCGGTCGGCGCAGGCCGCGTCGGCACTGAACACAGACAGGTACGGGCCACGATCGCAGGAGCCGCCGTCGCCTGCGCCGGACTGGCCGGTTTCGCCGTCGCGCCCGCCGTGGGAATCCTCGTTCCCCTCTCCGTGCTCGGCGGTGTCGGCAACGGCTACGCCGGAGTCTGCCTCTCCACACTGCTCATGACGCGCACCACCGATAGCGCACGCGGCCGAGTGTCCTCCGCCGCAAACGCGATCTTCGGCGGCGCTCAGGGCACTTCACTGCTGCTCGGCGGCGCGGTCGCGATCGTACTGTCGCCCCGGTCGATCTATGCCCTTGCCGGCTTACTCGGACTTGCCGCCGCCGGAATCCTCGCCGCCACGACAGCCGCCCGGCTCTCCAGCCGCGCGACAACCATCGACCCGTCCGTCATTTGACTCCCCGCCGCTGTCCCGTAAAGACGGCGACAGTTCGGGGTCAGGCGCCGGCGCACTCGCCTGGGCCACTGTTCGGGAATGACCCCCGGCGACGACCTCCGCCGACGCCCTGGCTAAGCGGATTCTTGAACGGTCGTTTCCTCGACGATCTTCTCTACCACTCGCTCCTCGACGGGGTTGTCGAGCTGCCGCTTCGCTTCCGTTTCCTGCGTCACCTCGACGCGCGCGGCCTGCCAGGTTGACAAGTGCCCGGCGACAAGGGCCCACAGCGATAGAGCCGACACGTAGGTGACGCTCTTCAACCAGCCAAGCTGGAAGGAGATCGGGATCATCAGGATCCAGAACATCGTCAGCCAGCCGTTCAGGCGACGCATGAAGACTGGGTCGCCCTGAACGGACGCCCACAGAGACTTGATCAGCCCTCGCACGTCGCTTTCTCGCCTTCTGATTTCGTGGGTTGGGTTGCCACTAAGCGGCTGAACGGGCCCCGAACAGCGCCACGATCACAGCAACGACCAGCAGGATGAAGAGAAACTTCGAGAGCGCAAGACCGCCAGCAATCGCCAGAATCGCGATAAGGAGTACGAGAAACCAGATCAAGGTGAACCTCCTGTGTTTGCGCTGCCTCGACTTGCCTGAGCCGACGCAGACAGATGGGATGAAGCGATCCACTGCGTCGCCCTCGGAAGGCAGACCGAGAGAGCGACGCCTGATGCATTGCTTTACCGCTCGTCGACGTCTCCCCTTACTGGACGACGTCGTCCTCGACGACGGTGCGCCGGCGTGCAGACGGGCGCTCGTCGATCACGGTGCGGCGGCCGCCGACTCCGCCCCAGCTCGACCAGAAGATCATTGAGATGAGGGCGCCGACGGCGCCGACGACGAGCAGGATGATGCCGACGGTGTTGATGTTGAAGCCGGACGTCGTCACGTGGACGGCGAAAGCGAGGACAGCACCGATTGCAATCAGAAGAAGGCTGACTCCGATACCCATAGTGAGGTCTCCTTTGACGGTTCGAGGGATGTCGTGTGTGTACGGGACGTGCAGTTGGCCGCGCAATGATCGAACTGATCTGCACGCCTTCCTCAACGGCTTGTTGCCCCACTAGAACGTTGGACACGCAAAACCGATACGGGCCACCGGAAGCACGATCTACCGGAAGCACGATCGGTAGCTCTCCTGCGGCGAGATTCAAGCCTCGCGCGGGACCACCCCTCGCCCTGAAAGCGACGAGTATCTAGGTTGACTCGACCGGTGACAGCACCGAGACGTAGTAGGGCAGGCCGGCGACTTCAGTTTGGCGGGCGTCGTATTGGACTTCGAGGCGCCGGCCGTCTTTGCACCGGAGGGTGATCAACCCTTGTTGTCCCTGGTCGCGCATGAACTCGTCGTAGAGCGCCGGAGCGTTGCTCTCTGACCAACAAGATGGTGTCTTGACCCCATCGCGTCGAGCGTGTGTCGTGGCGACGCTGCTCCGAGTCGATTCGCGATCGGAAGGAGCAGGCGACATGCACGACTTGGTGATCACGAACGAGGGATTTGAGCGGTTGAACGAGGAGCTCGAGCGGCTCAAGGGCGAGGGGCGGCGCCGCGTGGCTGACGGTTTGCGCCGAGCAGCGGCGAGCGAGGCGAATCTGGCTCAAAACAGGGAGTACCTCGATGCGCGCGAGGAGAAGCTCCAGCTCGAGCAACGCATCTTGCTGCTCAAGGGGCGGTTGCGTTCGGCCCGGATCGTCGCTCCCCGCCTGGGCAACGGCCGCGTCGATCCGGGCGAGCGCGTGCGCGTACGCGAGATCACCTCCGGACAGAAGCTCGAGCTCGAGCTCGTGGGTCAGCTCGAGGCTGATGTGGCAGCAGGACGAGTCTCGGTGGCGTCACCGCTGGGACAGGCCCTCGTCGGTCTGCGTAAGGGCGAGATTGCGGTGGTCGATGCTCCGCGTGGAAGGTTCGGCTTCGAAGTGTTGGCGGTGGAGCTGCCGGCTCATGCCGCCTGACCGAGTTCAGCCGTCGATCTCGACCACTTCCAGTCGGATGATCTGACCACCATCTTCCACCGAGACCACGTCGCCGACGTGACGGCCCAGGAGCGCCGATCCCAGCGGCGCGCGGACCGAGACGTCTCCGTCGACTTCCTCGCCGTCCGGTTCGACGAGTCGGTAGTCCTGTACGGCGCTGGTCGTCAGGTCGAGAACCGTTATCCGCTCGCTGATCTCGGCCTCCCCGTCACGCGCCGGCCGGAGGAGCTTCGCGCTGCGCAGCGTGGTGATCATGACGCCTCGTCGAGGAGCAATGTGGCAACGAGCATCACGACCAACAGCGATACGGTCAGCCAGGCGAGTACGCGTCGAAGCCTGGTCATCTGCATGGCCTCCTTCCCTATCACCGTTTCCGCAACGGTGCACGCCGCGGGTCCGGGTCGCCATCGGGTCGTGACCCCATCAGAGGCTGAGTGGTGACCGACCAGCAGTTCTACGGCTGAATCAGGCCGCGCCGGATCGCGTAGCGCGTCAGCTCCACTCGGTCATTCATGCCCAGCTTTTCGAGGATGTTCTGGCGGTGCCGCTCTACGGTCTTGACGCTGATCACGAGCTCCTGGGCGATCTCCTTCGATGTGTAAGCCTCGGCGATCAGCTTCAGCACCTGCAGCTCGCGGGGAGTCAGGATGTCGAATTGCTCCTCTTCCGGCCGACCGCGCTCGACGAAGTCCTTGACGAGCGTGGAGACGGCTGATGGATAGAGGAATGATTGGCCGCGCATCGTCCGTCTCACCGCCTCGACGATGTCCTGGTCGGCGTTCGACTTGAGCACGTAGCCGGAGGCGCCGGCTTTGAGCGACTCGAACAGGAATTGCTCGCTGTCGTACATCGACAGCATCAGTAGCTTCAGCTCCGGCTTGCGCTTGTGGAGTTCGTCCGCCGCCTGGATGCCGGTTGTCTTCGGCATCGAGACGTCGAGGATCGCGAGGTGGACGTCCTCGTCCAGCGCTTTCTTGACGGCTTCGGCGCCGTCTTCGGCTTCCGCGACGACCTCCATGTCCGGCTGGGCGTCGATGACCTTCTTGAGCCCCGAGCGGACGATCGGGTGGTCGTCGGCGACGAGGATACGGGTCACGAGAGGGATCGGCATCAGCGTTCTTCCGCCGGCACTTCGAGCCTCACCTCGACCCCACCTTCACCGCCGCGCTTGATGGCGAGCGCGCCGCCGACGAGGAGTGCGCGCTCACGCATCCCGCGCAGACCGCCGTGGCCGTTCAGCGCGAACGCATCGGGAACCGCGACTCCGCGTCCATCGTCGATCACCCGCAGGACAACGCTCTCGGCTCCGGGCTGGAGCGCGATCTCGACTCGAGAAGCATCTGCGTGCCTGGCAACATTCGTCAGGCTCTCCTGCGCCACGCGATAGACGGCCAGCTCGGCCTCGCCCGAGAGCGGCGGCAGGTCTGTGGCGAAGCGCCGCTCGACCTGCAGGCCACTCGACTCAGCGAATTTCCGCGACAGCTCCGTCAGGGCGCTGACGAGTCCGAGCTGCTCGAGCATCTCGGGACGTAGCTCTCGTGCGATGCGCCGCACTTCCTCGAGTGCTTGCCGCACCGCTTGCTTGGTCTCGTCGTCGTCAAGCCGAAGCAACACCCCTGTTAGCACCTGCCCGACCTCGTCGTGCAGGCCGCTGGCGATGCGCCGCCGCTCCGCCTCCTGGGCCTGCAGTGCGCGCTGACCGCTCTCTCGCCGTTCTGTCTCGAGCCGCTCGAGCATCTCGTTGAACGTGTGGGTCAGCTCAGCGACCTCGACTCCGCCCTGCTCGGGGATCCGTTGACCGGGCCGGAGAAGATCAATCTTGCGCATCCGCTCGACGAGGCGGTCGATCGGCCCGAGGGCGTGGCGAAGGAGCAGGAGATTGGCCGCGAGCATCACCAGCAGTGCCGCCGCGAGATCGAGGCCCTCGACGATCGCGATCCGCGCGTGAACGGTGGCCGGTGTCAGCGCGAGCAGCAGCGTTGCTACCACGAGCAGAGCGGCGTTGATGGCGAAGACCCGCCAGAGCAGAGGTAGGCGTGAGAACCGCATCGGTCGCGAATCCTTCCCGAGCGTTCTACCCTGTGGCGGCGCCGATTGCGACCGCGAGGCGGTGGTCGCTGCGCTTGCGGGTCGTCGGTGGCGCCAGGACGACGGGGATCGGTGTTGCGGCCTCGAGTTCCCGCGCGAGCGTGCAGCGGAGCTTGCGGCTGCCGAGCCTTGCCGGCCGCGAGCCGATCACGATCAGGTCAGCGCCCTCTTCGGCGGCGACCTGCGCGAGTGCGTCGGCGCGGTTCCCGAGCATGATCCGCTTCTCGGTCCCGTCGCCGATCTCGAGCGCGATTTCGTTGAGGATCTGCTCTGCCCCCGCCTGCCTCTGCCGGGCGCTAAGGCTCTCCTGGGTGTCGAGCGCCACGCCCTCGACGACGTGCACGAGCACCAGCCGTAGCTCGAGGCGCGTGCCGAGCGCGTGTGCCAGATCGGCGGCGCCCCGGCCATCCGGGGTTCCTGTCACCCCGCAGACAACGGTTCCTCCCATGTCGTTCCTCCTCCGGGTCTCTTTACGCCTCTTCCGCTCTAAAGCGTGGTCGAGGCGAGTTCCCGCCGCGATGGGGCGGGGACCCCATCTTGTGGCTTCACGCGGCGCTGAGATGGGGCGTCGCCGAGGACTGGATCGGGTCACGAGCCCATGGTCGTCGAGGCGCGGCCCCGGAACCATTGCTGCCAGCGGAACGGACTCCAGGCTGTCTTCCACCCAAGTGAAAGCGGCAGGGAGCACCCGCTCCGCCGGAAGGAGAGGCCGGGGCGCTCACCCCTTGCGCCCCGGCCGGCGGCAAGCCGCCGGTCAAGGAGGCACGATGGGACGCTCTGCCAGACGCAGGAACCCGTTCAGTTTCCTGTTCGCCACGACCAAGCGCGACCAGTATGTGGAGCGGTACATGCTGCGCGAGCACCGGAGGGGGCGGCCGTTCGCCGAGATCCTCGAGGATCCGTACGTTCACGCCTGGTCGACTCCGGAGGAGCGGGCGCAGCTGCTCGAGCGTCCGAATGTCGTCTCCGCGATCGGGAAGCAGGCGACAGCCGATCTGAGGGCGACACTCGGCACCCGCGGCGTCGCGCACTAGAGCGAGGCGGCGGCGGTCGACACGAAGATGGGGCCGCCCACCCATTGGCGCGAGCCTCGGTCCTCGGCACCCTCGAGATGAGCGAGCCGACCAAGAGGAGCATCTGATGCCACGCGTCGAAGCCCTGCCGGAGACCCGCGTGCACGAGCACGAGCCGCGCGATCGAGCGGGGCGGGAAGCCCTGAAGAAGCGCAGTTTCCTTTGCACCCTCTGCGGCTACGGCGTCTTTCGGTCGGCGCCGCCCGAACACTGCCCGATGTGCCAGGCCGAGAGCGGATGGATCCGCGCACCGAAGCGGTGGTCGTCGATCTTGGTAACCGCCTGACGTAGCCAACAGCCGGCGGTGCGCGGGCGTTCCTGAAGCCCTCACGGGCAGCCTGCGGGTTTATTGACCCAGAGTCAAGGGATGGCTCCTGAGAGTGTCCGATTCGGCTGATCGCGGGCTGCTGCAGGTGCGAGCGGCAGATCGACTCGTCCGGGATCGACTGCGGCGAAGGTCGTTCCGCGCCCAAGACGACTTGATCACGTAGACCAGGCGGATAACGCTGGCCTGGTCGAACAGTAGGAAACCCACCGACTCTGTCGGTCCCCCAGAGGGGTACGTTTTGTCGAAGCGCGGGGACTGCGCAAGCAGTTCGCGGGCGATGGCGTTTCTGTACGCATCCGAGCTCAGGCTTTGCCGTACGGGACTGTCCAGGTGAGGACACGGTGATGACATCGGTCTCTTCTGGTCAGAAAATGCCTGCAAATCTGACGTCTTTCAACACTCGATGGGGTATGTAGGGACGGCGGGCTTGTGGGAGTTGGAGCCGCGCATGACAATGCGCGGAGATGTCGGTACCTGCGGCTCGTCCGGCGCCAGAGGTCACTGGCCGTGAGGCAGAACTGGAGCTGCTTGCGGCCTTTCTCCGTGTGGATCGGGAGCGACCGGCCGCGCTCGTGCTCCGGGGAGAGGCGGGGATCGGCAAGACGACGATCGTGCGGGCGGCCCTCGAGCGGGCTCGGCCTTCCGATTTGCGTGTGCTCGCGATCCGCCTGTCTGCCGGTGAGGCGGAGTTGCCCTTTGCGGCGCTGGCCGATCTGATCGAGGAGGCAGGAGACGACTGTCTGGCGGCGCTTGCGCCTCCTCAGCGAGAGGCGATCGAGGTCGCGCTCGGCCGGGCGGGTGGAACGCTGAATGAGCATGCGTTGGCCCGCGGCCTCCTCGATTTGCTGCGGGGTTGGTCTGCTGCGGGGCCGTTGCTCTTGGTGATCGATGACGTGCAGTGGCTCGATCGGCCGACCGCGTCTGCGCTTGCCTTCGCGTTGCGGCGGATCGGGCCGGTTGGCTTGCGTGTGCTCGTCGCCGCGCGGAGCGCGGACGGTGCACCGATGCACGAGCTTCCGCTTGGTCTGGCTGCCTGGGAGGACGTGCGCGAGGTCGCGGTCGGGCCGTTGCCGGTGACCGTTCTGGGCGGTTTGCTCCGGGATGTTCTCGGCTTGCAGTTGCCGCGGCCGCGTGTGGAGCTCGTGCACGCCACGTCGGGCGGGAATCCGTTCTTCGCGCTCGAGCTTGCGCGGCAGGGTGGGGGCGACCGGGCTGAGCGTGCGACGTTGGTTGGGGTTCTCGCTGAGCGGCTCCGGGCGCAGGAGCCTGGTGTTCAGGCTGCTGTCTTCGCGGCGGCAGCGGCGCTTCGGCCGACGCCAGGTTTGCTGCTGGCGGCCGGCGCAGATCGGGCTGATCTGCGGGCCGCGATCGAATCGGGTGTCCTCGAGTTGGCGGGCGAGCGGCTTGCCTTCACACACCCACTCTTCGGCTCGGGTGCGTATGAACTGCTGCTGCCGGATGAGCGGCGTCAGGTCCATGGGCGGCTGGCGGCGGTGAGCGAGGATCCGGTCGAGCGTGGCCACCACGTCTCTCGCGCCACCATCGGACCCGACGCACGGGCAGCGGGCATCGTGGCCGCGGCAGCTGAGGAAGCCGCCAGACGGGCCGATCACGCTGGTGCAGCCGGGCTCTATCGGCGGGCGGCTGAGCTCGCGCCGGAGGACGACCGTAAGGACGTGTGGGAGTTGCGGGCGGGTTCCGAGCTCGTGTTGGCCGGCGATGTCGAGACCGCGGTCTCCCTCGCCCGTGGGCTCGTGGCTCGGCTGCCGGCCGGTGTGCCGCGGGCGCAGGCCCGGCGCCTGCTGGTCGAGGGTGGATCGGGGATGTCGTATGAGGAAGGGATGGCCGAGCTCGGGGCCGCGCTCGACGACGCTCGCGGCGACCAGGTGGTCGAGGCGGAAGTCCACGTCGACATGAGTGCGGTGGCCTGCGGCATGTGCCGACTCGGGGAGGCCGTCTCGCACGCTCGGATCGCTGCTGGGCTGGCCGACAGCGCCGACGAACCGGGCACCGCCGTTGCGGCACTCTCGATTCTCGGTTTCGCCGAGAGCATGCTCGGCGGGGGTGTTCCGGAGAGCGCACGGGGCGCGTTTAGTCGCTGGGACGGGACGATCGGCGGCGGAAACTCTCCTCGGATGGAGCTTGCTTGCTGCTGTATGCACGCGACGCGGTTCGACGAGGCAGCGGAACTCTTCGAGCAGGAGCTATCTGCGGCGCACGAGCTCGGCATCGAGCCGGTCGAAGTGGTCGCCCGTGGTCACCTCTCGGAGGTGCAGCTACGTGCCGGCCGGTGGGCCGACGCGCTGGCGAACGCCCGACTCACGCTCGAGCACGCGAGGCAGGCGACCGATCCCCAGGTCGTCGCCGCCGCCTCCTGTATGACCGCGATGGCTGAGGCCGTTCTGGGCTACCACGCAGAAGCGCGTTCGCTCGCCGCGTCCGGGCTGTCGGCCGCGGAGGAGTTGACGGATTTCTGGTGGACGATCGGCGGTCGTGCAGTGCTCGGGCTGATCGCGCTCACAGAGGATGAGCCGGAGGCGGCAGTCGAGGCCCTCGAGCCCGCCTGGAAGCTGATGACCGAGCGGCGACTCGGCGACCTCTCGATCTTTCCGGTCGGTCACGTGCTCGGCGAGGTGCTGGTTGCGGTCGGTCGCGTGGACGAGGCGATCGCGATCGCGGAGACGCTGCGCGCCTGTCCGGTTGGCGACAAGCCATGGTGCCGGGCTATGGCGAGCCGGATCATGGCCCTCGTTGCAGCCGGGCGTGGCGATTACGTCGAGGCGCGCCGGGAGATCGAAGTGGCGCTGAAGGCACACGCGGATCTTCCTGAGCCGTTCGAGCACGCGCGGACGCTCCAGCTCGCCGGCCGCGTCGAGCGGTCCGCGCGCAGCTGGGGGGCGGCGCGCGCGGCGTTCGCCGACGCTCTGGAGCGCTTCGACCGGCTCGGAGCCGCCCGCTGGGCGGAAAAGGCGTCTGCGGACCTCGCCAGGCTCCCCGGTCGTCGCCCGGCGGACGACGAACTGACGGCGAGGGAGCGGGAGATCGGCCAGCTCGTGGCCGCGGGCCTCACGAACAAGGAGGTTGCGGCTCGTCTGTTTGTGAGCGTTCGCACCGTCGAGGCGACCCTCTCGCGGCTGTACGCAAAGCTCGGCGTGCGCTCGCGCACGCAGCTCGCGGCGCACCTGCGCTGATTGTGTGTGGAGACCCACAATTGATCTAGGCCGGCCCGCTCCGTAGCGTCGGCCGCATCGACCCGACCGGCTATTTCGCACTCGAACTCGTTCGCCCCGCCGAGGGCTGGCAGCACCTCGACGAGCTGATTCTTCGCGCGCGGGAAGCCGGCGATGCGCAGTTTGTCGGAAGCCCAGTGCGGTTCGTGCGCTCGGTCTTCATCCCGGAGGACGAGACCTGCCTCTGCGTCTACGAGGCGGCGTCTGCCAAGGACGTGCGCGAGGCCGCCCGCCACGCGGGGCTGCCGGTGGCCTACGTCCGGGGGGTGATCGGTGAACCGATCTCATGAGAAGGGAGAGGGAAACATGCGGCACCCTACGAATGGCCCCCGGCCCCGGCGCGCGCACAGCGCATTCATCGCCGGCGGCGTAGCGAGCGTCTTACTCTGTCTGGCGGTCGCTGCGACCGAGGCGGCTCCGGCCTCCGCTCTTCCGAGCGGCTGCGTCCAAGCAGCGCTGACAGTCACGTGCACCTACACGGCCGGCGTGAACGAGTTCGATGTTCCGAAGGGCGTCTCATCGATCCACGTCGTCGCAATCGGCGGCGCGGGCGGCTCGGCTGTTTTCGCAAGCGGTGGTTTCGGCGCCAAGGCAGCGGGCGACTTCGCGGTCTCTCCAGGCCAGTCGCTGTTCGCCGTGGTCGGCGCCAACGGATTCGGCGGCGGCGGTGGCTACAACGGCGGCGGCGGCGCCGCCGACTCGGACTCGGGCGGCGGCGGCGGCGCGTCCGACCTCCGTACGACGGCAGACGACCCGGCTTCGCGGCTCCTGGTCGCGGGCGGCGGTGGCGGTGGCGGCTTCACCAATCCCGGCCTGACCGGAGGCGGCGGCGGCAATGCCGGGGAGGCCGGCGACGACGGAGTCACCGATCCCTCGATCGGCGGCGACGCCGGCCGCGGGGGGACTGCGGGAACCTCGTCCGCGCCGGGCTCAGGAGGAGCGGGCGGCGCCGGTCAAACGGCAGGGTGTGACGGCGACCCAGGCGGCCTCGGAGCGCAGAGCAACGGCGGCGCCGGTGGAACACACTTCGGCGGACCCGACTGCGCCGGTGGCGGCGGTGGTGGCGGCGGCGGCTACTACGGCGGTGGCGGTGGTGGCGGCGGTGGTACGGATGCCACCGGAACGGTTGGCAGTAGCGGCGGAGGCGGCGGCGGCTCGAGCCTCGTGCCGGCCGGCGGAACGCTTGCCACCGACTCGACCGGCGTCCCCGAGATCACGATCAGCTACACGGTCCCCGACTCCGTGAGCCCCACGTCGATCGACTTCGGCAGCCAGGCTGTGGGCAGCTCGAGCGCCCCGCAGGTGGTGACCCTCAGGAACACGGGTGCGGCGTCGATCTATGTCACGTCCGTGAGTAAAGCCGGAGCGAATCCGGGCGACTTCACGACCTCGGCGGACACCTGCACCGGCACGACGATCGCTCCCGGCGACAACTGCACGATCAAAGCGTCCTTCGCGCCGTCGGCGACGGGCGGACGCAGTGCATCGCTCGCGCTCAACGACGACGCGGACGACAGTCCGCAGCTCGTCGCGCTCTCGGGCACGGGAACCACGCTCGCCGACGTGGGCGTCTCGATCTCCGGTCCCGGCAGCGCGCTCCCGGGTTCACAGCAGACCTATGTGATCACGACGAACAACGCCGGCCCGTCGACGGCGGCCAACGCGGTCCTGACCGCCCGAATCCCGGTCGGGACGAAGTTCGTGGGCTTGTCGACGACTCGAGGCGCTTGCACGTCGCCTGGCTCGGGCGCAACGACGGGCACGATCAACTGCACGCTCGGCGACCTTTCGGCGAGCGCTTCGGCGCTCACCAGCGCGACCCTCAAGATCGTCTTGACCTCCAAAGGCGGCACGGTCGCGCTGGTCGCCCAGGCGGCGAGCACTGCCACGCCGGACCCAAACCTGGCAAACAACGCCGCTTCGATCAGCACGTCCGTGAAGAAGAAGTAGGGACGAAAACGACGCCGCGCAGGCGGAGAAAGGAACCGGCCAATGCCCTCGAGGATGAGAAAGTTGAGACCACTTAGCCCGGCACTCGTGATCTCGGTCATCGCGCTATTCGTCTCGCTCGGGGGCGGCGCCATCGCCTACGCGAGCGGCTTGATCCCGGGCTCCCAGATCAAGAACCACTCGATCCCGGCGAAGAAACTCACCACGAAGGCGATCAAGTCACTGCACGGCCAACGCGGAGCGCGCGGCCCCGCCGGGCCGAGCGGACCGGCAGGGGCGACGGGGCGGCGCCAGGGGCCGGTCGGGCCTACCGGACCAGGGGCCGAGCGGGACAATCGCCGACTACGACGCCACGGCCAGCGCGTCGCCCACGATCAAGACGCTCGGTACGTTTCTCGGTGACACGCTGAGCGCCTCGTGCTCGATCCCCTCCGCCGGCTCGGCCGAGCTGAATCTCTACTTCAAGACGAGCAGCGGCGCGTGGAATGTCGACGTCCTCGAACTCGACCAAAGCAGCGACGGCACGGTCACCCCACACGTCACCAGGGACACCTATCCCGCGGGCACCTTCACGACATCGACTCTGTTCACCCAAGCCCTTGCCGCCGCCGGCGGGCACGAGTCAGACGTCCAGAACGATCTCATCCAGTTTGCGCCACTGCCTGGCTCTTTGACCATGCACGCAGAAGCGTCGACCGCCGGCGGGACTCAGACCTGCCACTTCGCGGTGCAGAGCTTCCCGGAAACGATCACCGCTGTCGCGGGGACGCAGCGGCGGCAGCCCTAGGCAGATCGGAGGACGTGCGATGAAGCGTTCGTGGAGCTGGCTGGCGGTGGCAGCAGCGGCGGCTGCCGGAGTCGTGCTTGCCGTTCCCGCGGCCGGGGCGGCGGTGCCGTCGAACTGGTCGGCACCGGCCGCCTTCGACTTCGGCGACCACACCTACACGCGAGCGCTGACCGCCGTCTCCTGCCCGTCTGCCTCGCTGTGCGTCGCCGTCGACGACCAGGGGAACGTCGTGTCCTCGACGGATCCCGGTGACGTTACACCGACCTGGACCGTGACGAACGTCGCCGGCACGACCCGGGTCAACTGGATCTCGTGCCCCTCGACGTCGTTCTGCGCCGCGGTCGACAACGCGGGGAACGTCATCTCCTCGACGGATCCCACGGCCGGCTCTTCGTGGGTGACGAACAACGTCGATGGCAGCGACTGGATCTACGGCATCTCCTGCCCCTCGACCTCGCTGTGCGCCGCGGTCGACAACAAGGGAAACATCCTCACGTCGACCGATCCGACCGCCGCGACGCCCACCTGGACGGTTGAGAACGCCGACGGCACCAACGACTTGGCCGGGATCTCGTGCCCGTCGACGTCGCTCTGCGTCGCCGTCGACTACTACGGCAACGTTCTCACCTCCACGAATCCGATCGACGCCACCCCGACGTGGACTGTGACGAACGTTGACGGCAGCAACGGCTTCAACGGCATCTCCTGCGCCTCGGCAACGCTGTGCGTGGCGCTCGACTACCTCGGCAACGTGCTCGCCTCGACCGATCCGGGCGACGGCGCTTCGGCCACCTGGAAGACGACGAGCGTCCTGAACATCGGCTTCGACGAGCTCCTCTCGATCTCTTGCCCCTCCGCGTCGCTCTGCGTGGCGGGCGACTACGACGGCAACCTGGCCGTGTCGACGGACCCCGGCGACGCGTCCCCGACCTGGAACGTGACGAACGTCGACGGCTCGAGCTGGATGCACGGGATCTCCTGCCCCTCGACCTCGCTCTGCGTCGCCGTCGACTTCGACGGCAACGCGATCGCGTCGACCGACCCGACAGACGGCGCCTCTGCAACGTGGACGCGGACGGCGGCCGACACCTTCATTCTCCACGAGAGCAACCAGCCCAACGCGCTGTCGTGTCCATCGACGGCCCTGTGCGTGGCCGTCGACGGCCGCGGGAACTTCGTCACCTCCACGAATCCGATCGGCGGGGCTTCGACCTGGTCCGCCTCCAGCCTCGACGGCACGAACTACCCAGACTCGATCTCGTGCCCTTCGACCGGGCTCTGCGTCGCCGTGGACGAGGCGGGCAACGCGATCACGTCGACCGATCCCACCGGCGGCCCCTCCGCCTGGACGACGACGGACGCCGACGGCAGCACTGAGCTCCTCGGCGTTTCGTGTCCATCGACGACTCTGTGCGTCGCGGTCGACGAGTTCGGCAATGTCCTCACCTCGACCGATCCCGCCGCCGGGGCCGGTGCCACCTGGACCCCGACGAACGTCGACGGCAGCGAGACGATCTACGGCGTCTCCTGCGCCTCGACCTCGCTCTGCGTCGCGGTGGACGACCTCGGGAACGTCATCGTGTCCACCGATCCCACCGGAGGCGCTTCCGCCTGGACTGCGACCACGGTCGGCACGAACGGCTCCCTCGAATCTGTGTCCTGCCCCTCGAGCTCGCTGTGCGTGGCCACCGACAACAATGGCAACGTCTTCACGTCCACCGATCCGGTCGGTGGCGTCTCGGCGTGGACGGCGAGCGACGTCGACCTCACCAACGCGATCACCGCGATCTCGTGTCTCTCGACCTCGCTCTGCGTCGCCGGCGACAACGCCGGCAACCTGGTTACTTCGACGAATCCGAGCAGCGGCGCCCCCCAGTGGACCGTGAGCAACCTCGACGGAAGCGATGTCCTGAGCGGGATCTCCTGTCCGTCCGTCGGCATGTGCGTCGCCGTCGACTTGAACGGCTACGCACTCGTCGGATCGACCCCGCCCTCCGTCGGCACCGGCACGGCCGGCTCCGTCGGGCCGACCGCGGCGAGCTTGACCGGAACCGTCAACCCGAACGGCCTCGCCGTCGACGATTGCCACTTCAGCTACGGCATCGGCAGCCCGTCAGGGGCGAACGTGTCCTGCTCGGCCTTGCCGGGTTCGGGCACGGTCGATGTCGCCGTGTCCGCGCAGCTCTCGGGCCTGGCGGCCGGCACGACATACAAGTTCAGGCTGGCCGCGAGAAACGGCGGCGGCACGAGCTACGGAGCCGTCCGCTCGTTCACCACTGCGGCCAACAGCCCGAGCGTCCACAAGCTCACGGTCTCGAAGTCCGGCGCAGGCTCCGGCACCGTGACGAGCTCGCCGGCCGGGATCGACTGCGGAGCGACCTGTTCGCACAACTATGCCGCCGGGACGAACGTCGCCCTGACCGCGACTCCGGTCGCTGGATCCGTCTTTGTCGGCTGGTCGGGCGCCTGCAGCGGCACCGCCGGCTGCAACGTCACGACCAACGCCGACACCACGGTCACCGCCACGTTCGCCCTCGTCCCGGTTCCGACGCCTTGTCTGGTGCCGAAGGTCAAGGGCAAGACGCTGAGCAAGGCGAAGCGCGCGATCAGGTCGCACGGCTGCAGCGCCGGCGCGGTCCAGCGCGCCGCCTCGCGGACGGTCAAGAAGGGTCACGTGATCTCGCAAAAGCCCAAGCCCGGGCGGCGACTGAAGCACGGCGCAAAGGTCAACGTGGTCGTCAGCAAAGGACGGCCGTAATCCACACGTCCAACCCCGCTGCGGGGAGAGGAGGACCAAATGAGAAGGGCCATTTACACCGCGACGCTCATCCTCGGCTTCGGCGTCGTACCGGCCATTGCGGCCGGCCCGACCGCCGCGTCGCCGCCTCCGGCGTCGTACGGGCAGCCGACGCTGAGCATCGACAGCGCGTGCAACTTCACGGCGACGGCGACCTGGTCGCACACCAAGGTCGACTCCGTGCAGTTCACCGTGCACGTTGTCGGGTCCATCTCGAGCAATCAGATGGCGTCGTCGATCAAGGGTCGCAGCGCGCTGGGCACGCTGGCGGGAGGCGCAGCCGCCACGCACACGTTCGACGTGACGGCGGACTTCTTCCTCAACGGCGTCTTGGTCGACGAGCAGACGAGCAGCTCGATCGACGCGGCGTGCGGCTTCTCGTTGTAGGTGGGAAGGAGACTGGGAAATGAAGCGGTTCGGACATCCGGCGACGGTCATCGCCTCGCTCGCGCTGTTCGTCGCGCTGGGCGGCGGAGCCGCTCTCGCGAGCGGGCTCATCTCCGGCACGAAGATTGTCAACCACTCGATCCCCGAGAAGAAGCTGACCGCCGCAGCGATTAAGGCTCTTCACGGACTGCAGGGGCCTCCGGGACCTAAGGGGCCGGCCGGCCCAACTGGGCTGCAGGGGCCGACGGGCGCCACTGGACTTGCCGGGACGAACGGAGCCACCAACGTGGTCGTGCGGACCGCCATTGCGTCCGTGCCCACCGCCAGCGGGGCTATCCAAGGCGTTCCATGCAATCCGGGCGAGCGAGCCACCGGAGGCGGTGTGAAGTTAGACATCGTCTCTCCCCTGACGGAAACGGTTAACGCTTCGTATCCCATATTCAATGGAGGTGCGGCCGCCGCAGGGCAGACACCGAACGGATGGGCCTCGCCGATCATGAACAACACAGGGTCCACCATGGCGGCGACGTTTTTCGCGATCTGCGCGTCTCCGTAACAGAGTTGCCGAGCTCGATCACCGCGCGTTAGATGCTCGAAGAGTCGACCCCATCACCTGGGAGCCCAAGGAGGGGCAATGCACAAGCGTCAGTTGAGGGCACCGAGTCCGGCGTTCGTCATCTCGCTGATCGCGCTGTTTGTCGCGCTCGGCGGGACGACGTACGCCGCGACCAGCCTGCCGAAGAACAGCGTCGGCACGAAGCAGATCAAGAAGAACGCTGTGACAGGCGTGAAGATCAAGAACGGGGCCGTCACAGCCGCAAAGATCAACACGAACGGGCTCACGGTCCAAGACGCGATCTACGCTACGAGCGCCGACTCGGCCTCGACCGCGACGAACGCCACCAACGCGATCCACGCTACGAGCGCCGATTCGGCCTCGACCGCGACGAACGCCACCAACCTAGGCGGGACAGCGGCAAGAGAGTACCTCCACTTTGGAGGCACCCTGCCGTCCGGCGTTACGGAGTCGGGGGCTTGGGGCTTTGGAACGAACGACGGGACAGGCGGCGGCGGTTCCATTGCGCAACCGGTCGTCACGTTCCGCGTGCCGTTGGCGGCTGGTCTGGACGCGGCGCACGCGATCTATGTGAGCGGCACCTCGGCCACGCATTGCCCTGGTACCGGGCACGCCGCCGCTGGCTACCTGTGTGTGTACCAGGGCGACATCTTTAACGCGGACACGCCGTCGTCCCCCAACATCTTCAATCCGGAGTTGGCGGGTGCGCCGGCTGGGATCGGAGCTGATGCATGGTCGATCTTCTTGCACGCGGCGGGCACAGGGGCGTGGGATCTCTTCGGCACCTATGCGGTCACGGCGCCATAAGCACGACGGACGACAGTGAGGTGCGACCAGGGGTGCGCGCGGCGAGCAGCCGAACGAGCAGCGGCCCTGCCCGTGACCGCGAAACCGTGAGATCTGCAGGGCACTCGGTGCCTTGCGGCGCTACTCGTAATGAGGAGTCGCTAGCACTTGTCGACTGGGAAGTGGAGCCGTTTTACTGCTCCTCGAAGCTCATGGGCGGTGACTCGTGTGTAGCGCTGCGTCGAGTCGAGGTGCCTGTGCCCGAGCAGCTCCTGGATCTGGCGCAGGTTCGCGCCGGCATGCAGCAATTCCGAAGCGAAGACGTGCCGCAGCGTATGCGGCGTCACGCGCTTCCGACCGTTGACGCCGGCGGCGCGCGCGTACCGGAGGAACGTCTGCGTAAGGATCGTCTGCGAGAGCCGCTTGCCCTGTACGCCGACGAACAGCGCCGGCTCGGGATCGTCCGCCCGGACCCGGAGGTAGTCGACGAAGAGCGGCTCGAGCGCGGGGTGGATCGGCACGACGCGTTGCCGGCCGCCCTTCGCCCGCCGCACCTTCAGCAGCCGACGCTCAAGGTCGACGTCCTGCCAGTCGAGCCCAAGCAGCTCGCTGCGACGCAGGCCTGCATAGGCGAAGATCGCGAGCAGGAGTCGGTCGCGCTCGCGCTTACCGTCGTGCTTGCGTTCCCAGACGTCGTTTCGCTCGATCGCGCCAAGCAGCCGGGAAAGTTCGCGCCGGTCGAGCACGTCCGGGAGCGCCTCCCGCTTTTTCGGCGTTCGAAGGACACGCGCTGGGTCGCGGTCAATCTGCTCGTTCTCGTCCAGGTAGCGAAAGAAGCACTTAAGCGCGGCGACCGTCCGCGCCTGGCTCGAGGGCGCCGGCCGCCGTACAGACTCCTCGACGAGGAAGCGGCGCAGATGCAGCGGCCTCACCTCGCCTACCGTGACGAGTCCCTCGCGCTCGAGGAAGGCGACGCAGGTGCCGACGTCGCGCTCGTAGGCGGAGCAGGTCAACGGCGCGAGCTGCCGTTCGATGCGGCAGTAGTCGAGGAAGTCGGCGAGCTCTTGGCGCATGGTCGTCCTTTCGGCAGGCCGAAGGACGCTGCTCCGAAACTCGTGGCGATACTCCGGCTTACAGGCCTGCTACCGAGAAGCCCCGCTCCGGCGGGGCTTCTCCACACCCGCTCCTCTAGCTCGCGGGCTTTGGCTTCGGTCCCGTCAGGCCGAGCTTCTTCAGTTGGCGGTGGAGATAGGTCGCGAACGCGATCGCACCGGTGCCGGTCATGTGGATCCCGTCCGAGGCGTACCACGAGGGGTGGGATCCCGAATAGTGGTTCCAGTCGAGTACCGTCATCGTCGGCCCCCACTTCTGCTGCTCGGCGTAGATCGCGTGGTTGGTGTCGACGTACTGCTTGCTGACCGCGTGCAGCGTGAGCCAGATCATGTGCTGGACGCCGCGCTTCCAGAGCGCCTTCACCACGATCGGGAGGCCGTGCCGGTATGTCGCGGGGTCGTCGTTGTAACCGACGAAGATCACGACATTGGGCCCGAGCGCACGGCCGAGCTTGCGCACCGTTGCAAGCACGCTCGGCGGCGGGTTGCCGGTGAGGCAGCCGGGCTGAGTCAGCCGTCCGCAGGGATGAAGCTCGAGGCGGACGCGATTTCCGCGTTCGACGATCCGCTTCGCCGTCGAGTCCCAGTTCAGCGACGCTCCGGATGAGTCGGAGAAGAGCGTCACGCGCTGGTTTGGCCGCCTCTTCGCCGCGTCGGCCGTCGCCGCCAGCCCGCAACAGAGCAGGATCACGCCGAGCAGCGCCAGAAACCGACCCACGGCGCCGGACTCTAAGCAGAGCAGCTGCCGTCGGGAAGAGGAATTACGCGCGCAGAAGGAGCTCGAGCTCGGTGCCGAGCCCCGGCGTGCTGCGGACGCTGAAGCCGCCGTCGATCGACGACGCGCGAGCCCGCATGTTCCGCAGGCCCTGTCCGGCCGTCGGGGACTCGGGAGGGAAGCCCTCGCCGTCGTCTTCGATGACGACGAACCGCTCGCCCGAGGAGCGTCGGCCGATCACGACCTCGGCGCGGGTGGCATTCGCGTGGCGCCGGACGTTCCCCAGGCCCTCCTGGACGATGCGGAAGATCTCGATCTGCTCGTCCGGAGCGAGGCGGATCGCGGGGTCGATCTCGAGGTCGACCGCAAGCTCGCCGTCGGCGGTCAGGAACTCGACATAGCGGTGCAGTGCGATATCGAAGGGCGCGGTGCCGCTCGCCGACGACAGCGCGAGGATGGCGAAGCGGGCCTCCTGCTGGGCGAGCGCGGCGGCTTCCTTCAGTTGCGGGCCGACCTCGTCCACCGGAGCCCCCGCTTCGAGCATCTGGGCATGCGTCGAGACCGCGAACAGGTACTGGGCAAGCCCGTCGTGGATCTCGCGCGCGACGCGCGCGCGTTCCTCCGCGACCGCGCGGCCAAGCTCGGCGAATCGGATGGCCCGCCACGCGCCCACCAGCATGAGCGCGAACGCGAGCAGGCGCATGTACTCGCCCGCGGCGACGTAGCTCGCGCCGCGCGGCGGCGTGAACACGAGGTGCAGCGCCGCGAAGAGTTGGAGCGTGAAACCGAGCGCGAGCCACTTGGCGAGATCGTCTCCCGTTCTCGCGAGGCGCCGTCCCCAGCCGATGACCGCTAGCAGGTTGAGGAACGCCTGGACCGCGAGCGCGGAGTCGAGGCCGGGAGGCGCGGCGACCCCCGGTTGTGCGGTCAGCGCCGGAAGTGCGCCGCCGTGCGCGCGAAGGAGAAGCCAGGCGGCGGCGAGTGCGACCGCGGCTGCGAGGACCGTGTCGCGGAGCGCACGGTCGCGGACGCCGCTGCGACCGCCGACGAACGGTGCGACTGCGATGAGGCCCTGGCCGGCGATTCCTCCGGCGAGTGCCGCCCAGGCGTCGGCTGGAGCGAGGGATCCGCTGTTGAGCGCCGGGATGATCGCGAACGCCACCGTCGAGAGCGACCAGATCAGGAAGCCGGCCGCCAGCAGCAGGTCGGTGCGGAGGCCCGTCACGGAGAAGCGAGCCCCGGCCAGGAGCGCGACGAGAACGCCGGCGAGCGCCATTGTCGTCTCGAGCACGAGCAGGAGCTGCGGCCGGTCGTACTGCGTCCGGAGAGCCGGATGCGTGAGCAGCAGCGCGAGGCTCGCTGCGAGCAGACCGGCAAGGACGACCTCGCCCCACAGCCAGGCCTGCAACTCGGTTCGCTGCCTTTTCATATGGGTCTTGTCGGCAGAACGGTTGCTGCCGATAAGGAACGCATGCCCGCACGCGTTCTCGTCGTCGACGACCATCCCCTCACCCGCGAGGCGCTCGCGGCGTTGCTGCGTTCGCACGGCTTCGAGCTCGCCGGGATCGCGGCCGACGGAGAGGAGGCGATCGTCACCGCAGCCGAGACGCAGCCCGACCTCGTCCTGCTCGATCTCCTCATGCCCGGCCTCGACGGCCTCTCCGCACTGCCCCGGCTCCGCGAGGTCGCACCCGACTGCGAGGTCGTCGTCCTCACGGCTTCCGGCACCGAAGAGAACTTGCTCGCCGCCATTCGTGGCGGAGCAGCCGGCTACCTGCTCAAGACCGAGTCGCCGGAGCGAATCGCCGAGTTTCTCGAGGGCGTCGTCCAGGGCGACGCGGCCCTCTCCGGACCTGTCGCGCGCAGGCTGCTCGACCAGGTGCGCAGCGGCGGCCGCGGCGCGGGCGTGCCGGACAGCATCGCCTCGGCTCTTTCGGCCCGCGAGCTCGAGGTGCTGCTTCTGCTCGACGAGCATCACGGCACCGACGAGATCGCGCAGCGTCTCTTCATCTCCGAGCACACGGTCCGCTCGCACGTGAAGAGCCTCCTGCGCAAGCTCGGCGTCTCCTCGCGCCGCGAAGCCCTCGAGCAACTCGCGCTCGCCCGAGCCTGACAGTCGGGACATGTCCGGTGCCTGGCACCAGACGTGTCCGGTCAGGACGTGAAGCCGTCGAGCGCGGCGTCGACGAGGCCCGGCAGCGTCTCGAGTTCGTAGCCGCCCTCGAGGACCGCGGCGACCCGGTCCGAGAGAGCCCGGCACCGGCGGGCGAGCTCGCGGAAGCCGTCCTCGGTCAAGCGCATGTCGGAGAGCGGGTCCGCGGTGTGCGCGTCGAAGCCGGCAGAGACGAGCACGAGCTCGGGCTCGAATCGCTCCACCGCGGGCTCGACGATCTGCGCGAACGCCTCGACGTACTCCTCGTCACCTGAGCCGGCCCGCAACGGGACGTTGACGGTCGTCTCCGCCTGGTCGTCCGGCCCTCCGCTGCCCGGATAGAACGGCCACTGGTGCAGCGAGACGAAGAGGACGCTGTCGTCGTCACGAAAGATCGCCTCCGTCCCGTTGCCGTGGTGGACGTCGAAGTCGACGATCGCGACTCGCTCGAGACCGAGCCGCTTCTGCGCCACGCGGGCCGCCACCGCGACGTTGTTGAACACGCAGAAGCCCATCGCTCGCCCCGCCAGGGCGTGGTGGCCGGGCGGGCGGACGAGCGCGAAGCCGCCGCGCAGCGCCGCCTCGACCGCGGTGCCTGCTGCGAGCGCGGCGGCCTCGTACGTCGTCGCGGTGCAGACGGTATCGCCGTCGAGCCAGAGCCCATCCTCGACCGAGCGGATGAGCTCCACGTGCTCGGGTGTATGGCAGAGCAACAACTCCTCGACCGAAGCAGCCCGTCCTTCGCTCCAGATGTGCTGATGGGCGAGCAGCACGGCAAGGCGCTCGGGCCGCTCCGGATGCCCGCCGGTCGGATGCAGCCGCGCGAACGCGGGATGGGTCAGGACGTCGATAGCTCGCCTACGCGGGCGGCGACGCCGTCGAGCCCGAGCCCCTTGAGGAAAGAAGACGCCTCCGCCCACGCCGGGGATGTTTCTGCGAGGGGAGGAAGGGGGGCGGAGGCGTCCATCGTCGCGATTCGCCGGAAGAGCCTCAAGTCCTCCGCCTCGGCGGCGAAACGCCCGTCGGCGAGCGCAGCCTCGAGTGAGCCGTATTGCCCGAGCAGCGCGGCGGCCTTCTTCGGGCCGATCCCGCGCGCCCCCGGCAGCTTGTCTGACGGATCGCCGCGCAGCGCGATCAGATCCGTCACCTGCTCCGGCTCGACGCCGTAGCGCTCGCGCACCTCGGCGGGACCGATCCGCGCGAGCTCGCTCACGCCGCGCGTCGGCTGCAGGATCGTGACGCGGTCGCTCGCAAGCTGGAAGGCGTCGCGGTCGGATGTGGCGACGAGCACGTCGCCGGCCCACTCTCGCGCCGCGGCCGCGAGGAAGTCGTCCGCCTCGTAGCCGGGCGCCTTCGCGACGAGGAAGCCGACAGCGCTCACGACCTCGGGCAGGATCTCGAGCTGCTCGACGATGGAATCCTCGAACACTCTCCCCGACTGGTAGGGCTCGAAGGCCTCGTGCCGGTAGGTCGGAACCGAGAGCGTGTCCCAGGCGACGAGAACCCCATCCGGCCGCTCCGCCTGCCAGAGCCGGGTGAGCATGTTCGTGAAGCCGACGACCGCGTTGAGCCGGATCGACTTCGGCAGCGCGTGGTAGGCGCGATGGGCGAAGGAGTCGCCGTCGACCGTGAGCAGAGTGCTCACAACGACGCCTCGAGCTCCGCGATGCGCGCCATCAAGCGCTCGGTGGCCTCCTGCGACGCACGACGCATGTCGCCGGACGCGTGCAGGTCGTCCACTTCGATCGGCGCCCCGAATGCGACTTTCAGCGGCCCCAGCGTGAGCAGCCGGTCGGTGCCGGCGAGGGCTGCGGGGACGAGCGGCACTCCGGCGTCCAACGCGATCCGCGCCGCGCCGGACCGCGCCCGGGCCTGGTGCTTCTTCACGAGCCCCTTCTTGCGCCGCGTCCCCTCGGGGAACATCACCACGACGTTGCCCTCCCGCGCCAGGCGCACGGCCGTGTGTACGGCCTCGACGTCGGCGCGCTCGCGGTGCACCGGAAAGGCACCGGCGGCGTTGAGCACCAACGTCGCCGGCCACCAGTAGAGCTCCGACTTCGCCATGAAGCGGAGCCAGCGCTGCGGCCAGAGCGGCATCCCGAGCGGCCACGGATCGAAGTTGGAGAGGTGATTGCAGGCGAGGACGTAACCGCCGCTCTCGGGCACGTTCTCCCGCCCCTGCACCCGTAGCCGAAACAACCAGTGCAGAATCGGCCAGCTCGCTGCAGCTACGACGTTGTAAAGGGCCGGCGGACGCATGCCCCGGAGTATCGCCGCCCGCAGCGATTGGGCTGGAAAGCGCCGCCGGCAAAGCCGCCGGCGCTCCGGCCGGAAGACCCCGCGCCGCCTGCGGCGGCCGCGGTGGGGGCTATCGTGACCCGCCGATGTCGAAGCGCTTGGTCATCGTCGAGTCCCCGGCGAAGGCACGCACGATCTCCGGCTACCTCGGGCCGGACTTCGTTGTCGAGTCCTCCGTCGGCCACATTCGCGACCTGCCCGACAGCGCAGCCGAGATCCCCGAGAAGTACAAGGGCGAGTCCTGGGCGCGCCTCGGAGTGGATGTCGAGCACGGGTTCGAGCCCCTCTACGTCGTCGACCCGGACAAGAAGAAGACGGTCGCCCAACTCAAGAAGCAGCTGGCCAACGCCGACGAACTGCTACTCGCGACGGACGAGGACCGCGAGGGCGAGGCGATCGCCTGGCACCTGCTCGAGGTGTTGAAGCCGAAGGTGCCCGTCCGCCGGATGGTCTTCCACGAGATCACCCGCGACGCGATCGAGCAGGCGCTCGGCGAGACCCGCGAGGTCGACGAGCGGCTCGTCGACGCGCAGGAGTCGCGGCGCATCCTCGACCGGCTGTACGGCTATGAGGTCTCGCCGGTCCTTTGGAAGAAAGTCATGCGCGGGCTATCGGCCGGCCGTGTCCAGTCGGTAGCGACCCGGCTCGTCGTGCAGCGCGAACGCGAGCGGATGGCGTTCCGCGCGGCGGCGTGGTGGGACATGGTTGCCACGTTCGATCCGGAAAGCTTCGAGGCGCGGCTCGTCTCTCTCGACGGGCAGCGTGTGGCGACCGGGCGCGACTTCGGGCCCGACGGAAAGCTCCGCGGCGAGGCGCGCCAGCTCGACGAAGAAGCGGCGCGCGGGCTTGTCGACCGGCTCCAGGGCTCCTCCTTCCAGGTTGCGCGCGTCGAGCGAAAGCCGTACCTCCGCCGCCCGAGCCCGCCCTTCATGACTTCGACGCTGCAGCAGGAGGCGAGCCGCAAGCTCCGTTACTCCGCGCAGACGACGATGCGGCTCGCACAGCGGCTGTACGAGAACGGCTACATCACGTACATGCGCACCGACTCGACGACGCTGTCGGAGTCGGCGCTCACGGCCGCCCGCGAGCAGGTGACCGCCCTCTTCGGCGCCGACTACGTTCCGCCCGAGCCGCGCCGCTACGAGCGGAAGGTCAAGAACGCGCAGGAGGCGCACGAGGCCATCCGCCCCTCGGGCGATCATTTCCGCACGCCGCAGGACGTGCGCTCGGAGCTCTCCGCCGACGAGCACGCGCTCTACGAGCTGATCTGGATGCGCACGCTTGCGTCCCAGATGAAGGACGCGCAGGGGCAGACCGTGTCGCTTCGGATCGCGGCCGACTCGAATGCCCGCGAGGCTGTCGAGTTCGGCGCTTCCGGCACCGTGATCACCTTCCGGGGCTTCCTCGCCGCGTACGAAGAAGGGCGCGACGCGGACCGCGCCGCGCAGGAGGAAGACGAGGAGCGCCGCCTGCCGAACCTCGCCGAGGGCGACTCGGTGGAGCTCCGCGCGCTCGAGCCGCAGGGCCACGAGACGAGCCCGCCGGCGCGGTACACCGAGGCGACGCTCGTACGCACGCTCGAGGAGCTCGGCATCGGTCGCCCGTCGACCTACGCGTCGATCCTGGGCACGATCCTCGACCGCGGCTACGTCTTCAAGCGCGGCACCGCGCTCGTCCCCGCCTTCCTCGCCTTCTCCGTCGTGGGGTTGCTCGAGAAGCACTTCGCTCGGCTGGTCGACTACGACTTCACCGCGTCGATGGAGGACGACCTCGACCGGATCGCGGCCGGCGACGAGCAGCGCGTCGAGTGGCTCGGCCGCTTCTACTTCGGCGACGGGCCGGCCGCCGCCGCTT
Source organism: uncultured Actinomycetes bacterium (assembly GCA_963759435.1). Classification (GTDB taxonomy): domain Bacteria; phylum Actinomycetota; class Thermoleophilia; order Gaiellales; family Gaiellaceae; genus Palsa-739. Next base: position 289,275 of record CAVWZB010000006.1, read on the forward strand.
CCAGCCCCGGTTTGCACGAGCTCGTGTCGGATCTCGGCGCGATCGACGCGCGCGAGATCAACTCGCTCGAGATCGGGGACGGGATCGTCCTCCGCGTCGGCCGCTACGGGCCGTATCTCGAGCGGGACGGGCAGCGCGCGAGCGTCCCCGAGGAGCTCGCCCCCGACGAGCTGACCGTCGAAAAGGCGGAAGAGCTCCTCTCGCAGCCCAGCGGAGACCGCGAGCTGGGCACCCATCCCGAGACCGGGCTGCCGATCGTCGCACGGACCGGGCGCTACGGGCCGTACGTCACGGAGGTGCTGCCCGAGGACTCGAAGGAGAAGCCGCGCACCGCCTCGCTCTTCAAGACGATGTCCCTCGACACGATCGGGCTCGACGACGCGGTCCGCCTGCTCGAGATCCCGCGCGTGGTCGGGGTCGCCGAAGACGGAGAGGAGGTCGTCGCGCGAAACGGCCGCTACGGGCCGTACGTCCAGCAGGGAAAGGAGTCCCGCTCGCTCGAGTCGGAGGAGCAGCTCTTCACCGTCGACCTGCCCGGCGCGCTCGCCCTCCTCGCGCAGCCCCGGCAGCGGCGAGGGCAGCGGGCTGCCGCGACGAAGCCGCTCCGCGAGCTCGGCACCGACCCGGTCGGCGGCAAGGAGATCGTGCTCAAGGAGGGCCGCTTCGGCCCGTACGTCACCGACGGCGAGACGAACGCGAGCCTGCGCAAGGGCGACGATCCGGAGACGGTCACGCTCGACCGCGCCGTCGAGCTGCTCGCGGAGCGCCGGGCGAAGGGGCCGGCGAAGCGAGGCGGGCGTCGCCGCAAGGCTTCCTGAGCGTTCTCCACAAACTTCGCCGACCGGTCGGCGTCGTAAGCTCACGGACCGGGTCGACGCGCGGAATACACTTGCCGCGCGGCTCGTTCGAGCGACCGGGAGCGTGCCGGAGCGGCGGCACTCTCGGGCGAGGGTGGCAACCGGAGGACTTACCTCCTAAGGTGAGAAGGCTTGCGGGCAAGCGAAGAAGCAGGACGAAAGGACTGAGGGAGCGCTGACGCAGAACCAGCTCAACGATTTGCTCGAGTCGGATCAGATCCGTGCCATCGTCGAGGGCGCCGAGGAGCGCGGGTTCATCGATCCCGCCCAGCTCGAGGCCTTCGCGGCCGAGCTCGAGCTCAATGATCAGGAAGTCGAGGAGCTCACGCGCGAGCTCGAGCGCACCGGGCTGGAGATCGGCCAGCCGGCCGCCGCCGCGGTCGTCGTCCCGACGGCCGAGGCGCCGAAGGAAGAGGAGAAGGAGACGAAGGACGAGCCCTCCCCCGAGCCCGCGACGCCCACGGTGGCGATCTCCGGCTCGGCCGACAGCCTGCAGCTCTTCCTCGCCGACGTCGGCCGTCACAAGCTGCTCACCGCGGCCGAGGAGGTCATGCTCGCGAAGCGGATCGAGCGCGGCGACCCGTCCGCGAAGCGGCACATGATCGAGTCGAATCTCCGGCTCGTCGTCTCCATCGCCAAGGGCTACCGCGGGCTCGGAGTCCCGTTCCTCGACCTGATCCAGGAGGGGACGCTCGGGCTGAACCGCGCCGTGGAGAAGTTCGACTGGCGCCGCGGCTACAAGTTCTCGACCTACGCGACCTGGTGGATCCGCCAGTCCGTGCAGCGCGCCGTTGCGAACCACGCGCGCACGATCCGCGTGCCCGTCCACGTCGTCGAGCGCCAGCAGAAGCTGTCGCGCGCGGCCCGTCGGCTCGAGGTCGAGCTCGGGCGCGAGGCGACGAAGGAAGAGCTCGCAGAGGCGACCGGCCTGCCGATGCAGCACGTCGACGAGGCGCTCGGCGCGGCAAACGCGTCCGTCTCGCTCAATCAGACGGTGGGCGCCGACGACGAGGGCGAGCTCGGCGACCTGTTCGCCGACCGCGAGGCCGCCGATCCGTTCGACGAGGCCGAGGAGTCGCTCCGCCGCCAGGGCGTGCGGCGCGCACTCGAGGCGCTCCCAGAGCGCGAGCGGCGGATCCTCGAGCTGCGCTTCGGCTTCGAGGGCGAGCCGTGGACGCTCGAGGCGATCGGGAACGAGCTCGACCTGACGCGTGAGCGCGTTCGCCAGCTCGAGGGCCAGGCGCTCTCCCGGCTCGGCGCACTGCGCGACCTCATCTCGGTCGCAGCGGCCTAACCCCGAACCGAATCCCGCGCGCGCAGAATCGCCTCCCGCGAGAGCGGCGCAACGCGGAGCTCCGGCGGCGGGCGGCGAAGGAACGAGTCGACGAGGAGCAGCTCGTCGAGGTCGAGCTCTCCTGAATCACCTTGTAACAGTCTGTTACTAGGTTGGACATGTCTGTTCGCGGCAGCGATGCCGGCCTCGATCTCGAGCGCTGCGCCTCCGCCGGGCGGCAGCGTTCGCTCCGCCGCCACTCGGCCACCGGCTACGAAGAACGCCCGTACGTAGGCGGGCTCAGTGGCCGGTACGAGCACGCAGCACGCGAGCTCTCGCACGCGATCGAGCCGGTCGAGCTCGCGACAGACCCGCTCCAGAGCTGCGATCCGGTCGCGTAGCCGTGCAGCATCCTCGAAGCGGCGAGCGTCAGCGAGCTCGCGCAGCCGGCGGTGGAGGCGCGGCAGCGCGGCCTCGGGACGGGCGAGCTCGTCGGGAGCCAGCGCTCGGGCTGCGAGCTGCGCCGTCCGCCGTGAGCGCAACGGACCAAGTAACAGACTGTTACTAGCGTTGACACGGCTCGCCTGGACCTGGCTGGTCGTTGCCACGACCGAGTCGCCCCGCTGCCGCAACCACACCTGCCGCTCCGGCCGCGATATGCGCGCGTTGCCGGGCGGGCGGAGCTGGCGGATCAGGCGCAGCTCTTCCAGCGCCGCCTCGAGCTCGGAGCCCGTCACCCGCCACTCGATCCGGTCCGCGGCCGCGACCGCCGCCTCGACGGCCGGCCGCTGCCGGTCGCTGCGGAAGTACGAGCGCAGGCGCGCACGCAGGTCGCGTGCGCGGCCGACGTAGAGAACCTGATCGTTGCGGCCGAGGAAGCGGTAGACGCCGGGCCGGGTCGGCGCTCCGTACGCGAGATGACGCTTGTCGAGCAGACGCCGCGTCTTGGTCGCGGCGAGCGCACTGAGGTCGGCGACCGTGCGGGCACCGCGCTCCTGCGCCAGCCCGATCAGCACCAGCAGCAGCTCGGCGGTCGCACGAGCGTCGGGGAGCGCGCGGTGGCAGGGTCGCTCCGTCGTGTCGAAGAACCAGGCGAGCTGACCGAGGCCGAAGCCCGCCACGCGGCCGGCGAGGAGCCTTCGCGCGAGACGCACGGTGTCGACCACGGGCGAGCCGATGCGCGAGCCTGTGAGGCGCTCGGTCTCGCGGTCGAGGAACGCGAGGTCGAACCGGGCGTTGTGCGCGACGAGCACGCCGTCGCCGGCGAAGGCGAGGAAGCTCCGCACGGCCTCGGCCGGCCGAGGGGCTCCACGCAGCTGCTCGTTCCGGAGGCCGGTCACGGCGCTCGCTCCGGCGCCGATCGGCAGCCCTGGATCGACGAGAGTCTCGAACTCGGCCTCGACCTCGAAGCCCCGGAGGCGTACTGCCCCGATCTCGCAGATCCCGGACTCGCCGGGCCGCAGGCCCGTTGTCTCGAGGTCGACCACGACGTACGTCGCCTCCTCGAGCAGGAGCGCCGCGCCCACCGGCTCGGCGAGCGCAACCGCGTCGCCGCTCCACGCGAGCCGGGCATCGGTCTCGACGACGTCCGCGAGCAGCGAACGCGCAAGTGCGACGGGCGCCTGTCGCAGCGCGAAGAGCCGCCGCGCCGCATCCTCCGCGAGCACCGGCCCGCGCTGTTCCTCGACGAGCTCCACCAGGCGGTCGGCCGCGTCTAGCCTGAGCTGCATGGTCGAGAGCCTAGGCGAACATACGTTCGCACGCCAGCTCGCGCCGCTCAGGGCCGAGCCTGGGGAGGACGCCGAGCAGGTGACCCAGGCTCTCGCCGGCGAGCCCTTGCGGGTTCTCGAGGAACGTGGCGACTGGGTCCGCGTCGAGACCGCCTACGCGTATCCAGGCTGGGTGCGGCGTGAGAACCTCGCGGGAGAGCCGGATGCCGACTGGCTGCGTCCGGTCGCATCCGATCCGGTCGAGCAGGCGCGCACGCTGCTCGGCACGCGCTACGAGTGGGGCGGGATGACCGCGGCGGGAATCGATTGCTCCGGCCTCGTCCACATGGCATTCCGGGCCTGCGGACGCCTGGTGCCACGCGACGCCGACCAGCAGGAGGAGGCGGGTGAGCGGCTGTCGGAGAGCGACCTCCGCGCCGGCGACCTCGTCACCTACGGCCCTTCGGCGGGAGCCGACCACATCGCGTTCTGGGTCGGAGAGGGGCGCATTCTCCACGCGACGAGGCGCGACGGAGTCGACTACGTCCTCGAGGAGGAGGAGCCGACGGAGCTCCGCGAGCGCCGCCGCGCCCTCGTGCGTCTCGGCCCCGCCGCCGAAGTGTCCCCCGAGCGCTAGATTTCGCCGCTCGTTGGAGCCGACCGCTTTTCCGGGGAGAGTGGGCGCGGTCGCAGCGGCGCTTCCGCTTCTCGCGCTCGTGTTCGTCGCAGGTTGCGGCGGTTCCGGCCGTTCGACCACGTCCGCGTCCACGCACAGAACGAGGACGGCGACAACCACGACCGCCGCCTCGACCACTACGACGGCGGCGAACCGGCACGAGTTCCCGGAGTTCAGGATCGCGATGGACGAGGGGACCGACTACCTCGACCCGGGCCTCGCGGACACGACCGAGGGCTGGGGCGTGATGTGGAACGTGTACCTCCCGCTCATCGGCTACCGCCACCGCAGCGGACCGGCCGGCGCGCGGCTCGTCCCCTATCTGGCGACCGCACTGCCGCGCATCTCGCACGACGGGATGACGTACAGCCTCACGCTACGCGACGGGCTGCTCTACTCGAACAACACCCCCGTCAAGGCGAGCGACTTCAAGGCGACGATCGAGCGGGACTTCAGGCTCGACTCGGCCGGCGCCCCCTTCTTCCTGAACATCCGCGGTGCGGAGGCCTTCGCCAGGAAGCCGACCAAGCGCGGGATCGGCGGCATTGAGGTCGACGACAAGGCACGCACGATCGTCATCCACCTCAAGCAGCCGCAGGCCGACTTCTCGAACGTCCTCGCCTCGGAGTTCGCGGCGCCGGTGCCGGCCGACGCGCCCGCGACAGACACGTCCCTTCATCCGCTGCCCGCGACCGGGCCGTACGTGATCAAGAGCTACCAACCAAGGTCGGGGATCGTGGAGGAGCGCAACCCGAAATTCCAGGCGTGGCGCTTCCAAAGAGCCGTGCCGGCGGGCAATCCCGACCGCGTCACCTGGGACATCGTCCCGGACGCGTCGGTCGCGCTCCACCGCGTCCTGACCGGCAAGGACGACTGGATGAGCTACTACCCGGTTCCGAGCAAGCGACTGCAGGGGATCGAGCAGAAGCACAAGAGCCAGCTCCGCTTCTTCACGCCGCCGAACCTCATGTACTTCTTCATGAACACGCAGGTGGCGCCGTTCACCAGCCCCAAGGTGCGGCAGGCGGTGAACTACGCGATCTCGCGGCGCTGGCTCAAGCGTCTGGCCGGCGGGCTCGCCGGCACGACCGAGAACGTCCTGCCGCCGGGTTACCCGTCGTTCCGCGGCCACAACCTCTATCGGCACGACCTGCGCAAGGCGATCCGGCTCGTGCACGAGTCCGGCTACTGGCACTGGCGGAAGAAGATCTTCGTCTGGAACCACGACGTTCCGGCCGACCTGCCCTTCACGGAGTACCTCGTGACCGTGTTGAAACGCCTCGGCTTCCGCGCCACCCCGAAGCTCGTTACTGCCGGCAGTTACTGGACGACGATCGGCAACGAGAAGACGCGGGCGCAGATCGGCTTCGCGGACTTCGTCCAGGACTACCCGCATCCGCTCGACTGGTTCCGGCTCCTCGACGGGGAGACCAGAACGCCGACCCACAACTCGAACTACGCGAATCTCGACGTCGGCTGGGTGAACCGCGCGATCGAGAGGCTGACCCGTCCGACCATGCAGACGCGAAGGGTCAGCAAGCGCTGGGCGGCGCTCGACAGGAGGGTCATGCGGCTCGCTCCCTGGGCGCCGTTCCTCAACCAGGAGGAGACCGATTTCTTCAGCCCGCGTGTGGATCTTGGCTGTTACGTCAATAACGTCTTATACGAGTTCGACTACGCGAGCATCTGTGTCAGCAAGAAATAGTGCGTATTGATAAGACTTCGTCGTGGGCCGTCCGGCCCATGCGCGGGAGCCGCTCGGCCCAGCACACCCGTGCTCGCTACCCAGGAGGTGGAGAAGTTGAGAACGAAGCGAGTGAGATCCGTCGCGTTCGCGGCGGTCGTCGCGGCGGGGCTCGTGCTGGTCGTGAGCGCCTGTGGCGGTGGCGGCGGCGGTAGCGGATCGTCGACCAGTTCGACTCAGGGTCAGACGTTCCCGGAGCTCAAGGTCGTCTGGGGGACGACGGACTACATGGACCCGGGCCTCTCGTATCGGCTCGAGTCGTGGCAGATCTTCCAGGATGTCTACCTCGGTCTGGTCGCCAAGCGGTACGGGACCTGCGGCGTCGGCGCGGGCTGCACGCAGATCATCCCGGCGATCGCTGAGGCCCTGCCGAAGTCGAACAGCGACGGCACCGACCTCAAGTTCACGCTCCGGAAGGGGCTGAAGTTCTCGAACGGCGAGCCGATCAAGGCGAGCGACTTCAAGTACTCGATCATCCGCGACTTCAAGCTGAACTCGCCGGGAATCGGGTTCTTCACAAACATCGTGGGCAGCGACGCCTGTGAGGCGAACCCGACGAAGTGCTCGGAGATTTCGGGGATCGTCGTCGACGACAACGCCGGCACGGTCGAGATCAAGCTGAAGCAGCCGCAGTCGGACTTCCTGTACATCCTGACGACGTTCTTCGCGGCGATCGTGCCGTCGTCGACGCCGAACAAGGACACGGAGAGCCCGCCGCCGGCGGCGGACGGGCCGTACTACATCTCGCAGTACAAGCCCAGCCGCTCGTTCACGGTGCTGCGGAACCCGCACTGGCAGTCGATCCCGGGCATCCCGGACGGGAACCCGGACAAGATCGTCGCAATCATGACGAACGACCTCGCGCAGTCCGCGCAGTACATCACGTCGAATCAATACGACTACGACGAGAACACGCTGCCGACCGACCGCCTGAAGCAGCTCCAGCAGAAGTACGGCGACCAGGTCAAGCTCTGGCGGACGCCGTCGACGTACTACTTCTTCATGAACCAGCGGACCCCGCCGTTCGACAATCTGAAGGCGCGGCAGGCAGTGAACTACGCGATCAACCGGCAGACGCTGGTCGACCTACGTGGCGGTCTCGGGGTTCCGACGTGGAACTTCCTGCCTCCGACGTATCCGCAGTACAAAAAGATCACGCCGACGCCCTACCCGTACGACCTGCAGAAGGCGAAGCAGCTCGTCCAGCAGTCGGGCACCGCCGGCATGACCGTGGGCGTCTACACGATCGCCGACGACGACATCGACAAGAAGCAGGGCGAGTACCTCGCCGGCCAGCTCGACAAGATCGGCTGGAAGGCGAAGCTGCACGAGCTCGCCGGCGCCAACTACTTCGTGATCGTCGGGAACCAGGCGACGAAGGCGCAGATCGGCTTCACCGACTGGTTCGAGGACTACCCGTACCCGACCGACTGGTTCGACGTTCTCCAGAACGGCAAGAACATCCACCAGCAGCACAACAACAACAACTCGAACGTCAACTTCAAGGACACGAACGCCGAGATCGACCGTCTCGGCCACCTACCCCCGTCGCAGGCCTTCTCGTCGACCACGACGGCCGCCTGGGCCGCTCTCGACAAGAAGCTCATGGTCAAGTACGCGTCTGAGGCTCCGTTCCTGAACGGCGTCATCACGTCGTTCTTCTCGTCGAGGATGAACGCGACGAGTTGCGACGTGTTCACCGACCTGTTCGACGACATGGCACAGACGTGCCTGAAGTAACTCGGTAGACCGTCAGTGCGGCGGCGGCAATCGCCGCCGCCGCACCGGCTCTTCTCCGAATCCGAGGCATTCGTGGCGACCACCGGCCAAGAGGAATTCACTCTCGATACCGCCTCCGAGCTGGCGGCCGAGGAGGGCGGCTCCAAGATCGAAGGCAAGAGCCCGTGGGCGCTCGCGGGCCGCCGTCTCCGCCGCAACCACCTCGCACTCGCCTTCCTCGGCGTCTTCATCCTCGTCTTGCTCGTCTGCCTGCTCGCGCCGCTCTACTCGAGCCACGTCTCACACCTCACATCGGACACCCCGAACGCGGGCGGCTACATCACCGAGAACGGCCAGAAGATCCCGATCCTCTCGAAGGGGGGCAGCAAGTTCAACAAAAACGGCTCGGTCGAACTGACGCCGGGGGGTATCCCGATCGGCCCGCAGTGGGGCGCATCCGGCGGCGCGTATTTCTTCGGTGCGGACGGTCTCGGCCGCGACGTGGGCACCCGACTTCTCTTCGGCGGCCGCAACTCGCTCATGGTCGGCCTCACCTCGGCCGCGATCACCACCATCTTGTCCATCGTCCTCGCCCTGATCGCCGCCTACTTCGGCGGCGCTCCGGACTGGATCATCTCGCGGTTCTTCGACCTGATCTGGGCCTTCCCGGTCATCCTGCTCGGGATCGCGCTCGGTACCGCGCTCTCGATCAATGGCTTCCACCACACGATCATCCCCAGCTTCTGGATCTTCCCAGGCTTGACGCTCAACATCCCCGCCGGCAGCCTCTGGATCCCGATAGGCGTCATCGCATTCGTGTTCATCCCCTACATCGGGAGACCGCTGCGAGGGCAGATCCTTGCGCTGCGCAACCGCGAGTTCGTCGAGGCGGCGACCGCGCAGGGCGCGAGCTCGCTGCGAATCATGTTCACGGAGCTGCTCCCCAACATCGCCTCGTCGGTCCTCGTGCTCTTCACGCTGATCGTCGCGAATGCGATCCTCACCGAGGTCGGCCTCTCGTTCCTCGGCGCCGGCGTGCAGCCTCCGCATCCTTCGTGGGGGACGATGATCGCCGACGGCCAGGACGTGCTCGCGAGCGACCCGTGGCTCAGTCTGCTGCCGGGAATCATGATCACCATCACGGTCATCTCGCTCAACGTCTTCGGCGACGGGTTGCGCGACGCGCTCGACCCGCGGGCGAAGGTGAGGATCGAGCATTGAGAGGGGCGCAGCGCTAGATGGTGGCGTTCCTCATCCGGCGGATGTTCGGGATGATCGTCGTCCTGCTCGCCGTCAGCTTCGTCACGTACCTCATCTTCTTCAAGATCCCGGGCGGCGACGTGGCGGGGCGCATCGCCGGCAAGCAGGCGACGCCGCAGAACATCGCGGACATCCGGCAGAAGCTCGGCCTCGACAAGAGCGTGTTCGTGCAGTGGTGGGACATGATGAAGCAGCTGCTGAGCGGACAGCTCATCTCGTACTACGACGGGACGAACGTCGTCCAGCAGATCAAGGAGGGAATGCCGGAGACCTTCTCGCTCTGCATCGGCGCCGGGATCATCTGGCTCGGCTTCGGCGTCCTCGTGGGGACGATCTCCGCCGTCACCGCCGGCGGCGCCTCGGACCGCGCCATCACCGCACTGGCCCTGATCGGCATTTCGCTCCCGGTCGCCTGGCTGGGGCTCCTCCTCCGCTACTTCTTCGCCGGGGAGGGCGGGGCCGTGTCGTGGTTCCCCGACGGGGGCTACGTCCCGTTAACCACGAACCCGTGGCAGTGGTTCTACCACCTGCTGCTGCCGTGGTTCACGCTCGCGATCCTCTTCATCGGCTTCTACGGCCGGATCCTGCGCTCGAACATCCTCGACACGATCAACGAGGACTTCGTGCGGACGGCGAAGGCGAAGGGACTGTCGTCTCGCCGGATCCTCGTGAAGCACACGTTGCGGGCGTCGCTCATTCCGATCGTGACCCTGTTCGGGCTCGACTTCGCGGCAGTGCTCGGCGGTGGGGCGATCATCACCGAGACCGTCTACTCGATCCACGGGGTCGGCTACTACGCGGCCCAGTCGATCGCCCAACAGGATCTGCCTCCGCTGATGGGCGTCACGCTCTACGGCGCTGCCTTCATCGTCGTCTTCTCGACGCTCGTCGACGTCGCGTACGCGTACCTTGATCCAAGGATTCGGCTGACCTGATGGCCGAGCTGCTGCTCGAGGTCAACGACCTCGGAGTCCAGTTCGCGACCGAGGACGGGATCGTCCGCGCGGTCGACGGCATCTCGCTGGAGCTCGAGCGCGGCAAGGTGCTCGGCATCGTCGGCGAGTCGGGCTCCGGCAAGAGCGTGACCGCGATGACGTTGATGGGGCTGACCCGCGGCGTGAACGCGCGCTTCGAAGGCGAGGTGCTCTACAAGGGAACCAATCTCCTCGAGATCTCGGACACCGAGATGCAGAACTACCGCGGCAACGAGCTCGGGATGATCTTCCAGGACCCGATGACCTCGCTGAACCCCGTCTACCGGATCGGCGAGCAGATCGTCGAGTCGATCCAGGCCCACGAGAGCGTCGACAAGCGCACCGCACGGTCGCGCACGGTCGAGCTGCTGCGGCAGGTCGGCATCCCGAACCCGGAGACGCGCGTCGACAACTTCCCCCACGAGTTCTCGGGCGGAATGCGGCAGCGCGCGATGATCGCGATGGCGCTGTCCTGCAACCCCTCGATCCTCATCGCCGACGAGCCGACGACGGCTCTCGACGTAACGATTCAGGCGCAGATCGTCGAGCTGATCAACACGCTCAAGGACGACTTCAATTCCGCCGTGATCTTCATCACCCACGATCTCGGCGTGATCGCCGAAATCGCAGACGAGATCATCGTCATGTACGCCGGCCGCGTCGTCGAGCGTGGCTCGACGCGGGACCTCTTCTACGACCCGCAGATGCCGTACACGTGGGGTCTCCTCGGCTCGATCCCCCGTCTCGACCGGCCGCGGGTCGAGCGTCTGCACACGATCGAAGGAATGCCGCCGTCGCTCATCAACCCGCCGGAGGGTTGCAAGTTCCGGCCGCGCTGCCCGCACGCATTCGAGAAGTGCAGGCAGGAGCCGGAGCTCGAGAACCGCGTCGGTACGCCCGGCCATCTCGACCGTTGCTGGCTCGACGTCGAGTTCAAGCGCGCCCATCGCGACGCGACGATCTCTCCCGGCTCGGAAGAGGCGGCGTGACGGTTCTCGACCAGACCGCAGAGTCTGGCGAGGTCCCTCTTCTCGAAATCCGCCACATCAAGAAGTACTTCCCGATCCGGTCAGGGGTCCTGCAGCGCGAGATGGCGCGCGTGCACGCCGTCGACGACGTGAGCTTTGCGGTTCGTGAAGGAGAGACGCTCGGGCTCGTGGGTGAGTCCGGCTGCGGCAAGTCGACGCTGGGCCGTACGATCGTGCGGCTGCTCGAACCCACCGACGGCCAGATCATCTTTCAGGGAAGGCAGATCGGGCATCTCGGAACGCGGCAATTGCGTCCGCTCCGCCGCGAGATGCAGATGGTCTTCCAGGATCCGTACGCGTCGCTCAATCCGCGCAAGCGGGTGGGGACGATCGTCTCCGACCCGATGCGCATCCACAACCTGGGTAGCCGAGCCGAGCAGAAGCGGCGCGTCGGGGAGATCCTCGAAACCGTCGGCCTCTCGCCGGAGCACTACAACCGCTTCCCGCACGAGTTCTCCGGCGGCCAGCGGCAGCGGATCGGGATCGCGCGCGCGCTCGCGCTGCGGCCGAAGCTGATCGTCGCGGACGAGCCCGTCTCGGCTCTCGACGTCTCCATCCAGTCGCAGATGCTCAACCTGCTCGACGACCTGCAGAACGAACTCCGGCTCACCTTCCTCTTCATCGCACACGACCTGGGAGTCGTCCGCCACGTGAGCGATCGCATCGCCGTGATGTACCTCGGCAAGCTCGTCGAGCTCTCGCCGGCGGACGAGCTCTACACGAGGCCGATCATGCCGTACACCGAGGCGCTGCTTTCGGCGGTCCCGATCCCGGATCCGGATCTCGCCGCGAAGCGCGAGCGGATCGTGCTCGAGGGCGACGTCCCGAGCCCGATCAATCCGCCGAGCGGCTGCCGCTTCCATCCCCGTTGCCGGTACGCCACGGATGTGTGCCAGCAGTTGGAGCCTCCGCTCGTGGATTACGGAAACGGGCATTTCGCCGCCTGCCATCACCCGCTCAACGTGGATCAGGCCACGCTGCAGCAGGTTGGAGTCGCAGAACAGCACACGCCGGCCGCGGCGGATTCCCGGGCGCTGCCGCAGGACACGTCGGGCAGCTCGAATCCGGCTGCCGCGCCCGACACCCATTCGAGGTAGGCCGAACCGCTAAAGCGGCTTTGTTGACGCGCCGATACACGGGGCGTGGATGCTGCTGAGCGCAAGGAGATCCTCAGCCGGTACTTGACGCACTCGCGCCGCTTCGAGGAAGTTGCGGCGCGGCGTCGCGGTACCGGCGGGGCCGATGTGATCCCGCTGCAGAGCCCGCTTCGGGAGCTCGAGCAGGAACCGACGACGCGTGAAGTCGAGGTGCTGCAGCTCATCTCCGACGGCCTCGTGAACCGTGAAATCGGACAAAAGTTGTTCCTGTCGGAGGAAACGGTCAAGTCACACGTGCGGCACTTGCTCGCAAAGCTCCAGGCGCGCTCGCGCGCGCATGCCGTGGCCGTCGGCTTCCGCCGCGGCATCATCGGCTGACGCGATTCCGTCCACAGTTGTGGACAGAGGAAAAACGAAGCGCCGGGTGAAGATCACCCGGCGCTCGTGAATCGCTCTAGCCGTCTCCCAGCCCTTACCCGGATCCCCCGCGCGGGGGATGAACCGAGGCTGTGGATAACGGACTATCCGACGGCTCTACCAGATCCTCGTAGCCCCGGCGACGGTCGCGCGGGCCGCGAGGCGAATAAAGGAACGCATTGAGAACTCCGATCGATCGGGGACTGACGGCATCGCCAGCCTATACCCCTTTTGGGGGATACGCAAGGCTGGACCGGCTGGTCAAAGGTCTGGATAGCGCCGACCGCCGATCTGTCAGTTGGGCGGTCCTCCTGTGGGCCGCATCGATCGGCGTGATCTGTGCCCTCTGGCTCGATGGCTACCGGGTGCCGCATGTGTGGGCGCTTTTCGTCCTGGGTGCAATCGCGGCTGCCGCGGAACGGCAGACGGTCGCGATCAGCGACCGACACCGAGATGTCAGTGGCGTTCTTGCCACTCGTCTTCTCCGCTGTCGCGTTTGGTCCGCTCGGCGGCTTTGCCGTCGGAGCTCTCTCCACTGCTCTCGACCTGCGCGACGTCACCGCTCAAATGGAGCGTCTACACCCCGATTCGCGGCACTGGAAACCGCCGCAGCCGGGCTTGTGGTGGCGGAGCTCCTCCCGCAACCGAACCACTTTGGCCAATACCTCCTCGCCAGCCTTGTTCGGTTCTATGGTCGTTCCTCGCGGCCGACGGTTTCTTCAGCGCCGCTACCGCCTTCGTGCGTGGCATCGATCCTGTCGCACATCTTCGGACGCATCGCATCGCTTTGGTGGATCACAGTGCCCGCTCTACGTTCCCGTCCTGACGCTCTTCGTCTACGCCTACCACACCTATTCGCTGGAGCTTGTGCTCGTCTTCTTCGTTCCGACGCTCGCCGCGCAAAGGCTCCTCCACCTCTACCGCGAAGAGAAGGATGCGACAAGCCGACTCGCGGCGGCGAACGATCGTCTTCGCAGGGCCAGCCTCTCGTTCGCCACTGCCCTCGTTGCGACGCTCGACGCCCGAGACCAGTACACGGCAGGTCACTCCGCTGCGGTTGCGATCTATGCGAGAGACATCGCCATGCGGATGGGCCTATCGCAGAGGATCAGCAGGAACTCGTCCACCTCTGCGGCCTCGTGCACGACATTGGCAAGATCGGCCTCCCCGCAGGCTTGCTCGAGAAGCCCGGGCCGCTGACCCTCGAAGAGCGCCGGCAGATGGAGCAGCACTCCGAGATCGGCGAGCGGATCCTCCGGAACGTCGACGACTACTCGGAGATCGCCGACGTCGTCCGCTCGCATCACGAGCGCATCGACGGCATGGGTTATCCGGATGGCATACACGGCGACGAGATTCCGCTCCTGGCCCGGATCATTGGCGTAGCGGACGCGTATGACGCGATGACCTCGGACCGGCCCTACCGCGAAGCACTGCCAAGCCGGGTCGCTCGCATGCGTCTTGCGCAGGCGGTCGGGACGCAGTTCGACACAGCCGTCGTCGCAGCGTTCGAGGCGATCCTCGCGACGGCCGACGAGAACTACCGGTCGGGCCGCGGATCCTCGTTCATGCGCGAGCGGGAGCAGCTCGAGCAGGACGGGGAAAACATGGCTGTTGCGCTAGACGTCATCACGTAGCGCACGAGCTGCTTCCAGCCGCGAGCGAACTCCTAGCTTCTCGTAGATGTGCTTCACGTGCACCTTCGTCGTCGAGAGGCTGATGTACAGCTGCCTCGCGATTTCCTCGTTCGTCAGGCCCTGAGCGAGAAGCTCGTGGACCTCACTCTCGCGCGCGGCTGAGTTCGCCAGCGCGCTTGGCGGCCCGCGGCACTCGAAGGCCGAGTCGGTTGGCCAATCGAGCTGTCCGACGAAGCAGAAAGCACCTGCTGTAGCCAGCCCCGCCATTCGGGGTGCTCCGCCACGAACTCGCCGAGCGCGGGGGCTGTACGCACGGCGATCACCACCGGGTCCCAGATCCCGTTCGTCGATCACGAGACCTAGGCGATTCGCCGCCGTCGCTGCGTCGTCGGACAGCGAGGGCAAGGATCGCCTTCGGCGAGAAGCCAAACCGCTGCGACTTCAAGGCTACGACTTGCAAGGCGAGCATCGGCCGCATAACGCCTGCGCCTGGGCCAGCGTCTCCCGCGACCGCGTGGAATAACGCCTGCCACCCGAGGAACTCGCCGCGGCCCGCCCTGTTCAGGCCTGCATGCGGACCTAGCGACAACACTTCCAGCGCTCGCTCCAGATCACCGACGCTGGCGTAGAGTCGAGCGCGCTGAACAGGAAGGCTGCCCCGGAAGAAGCTGCCAGGCTCATCCTGCATCATCACGGTCGAGTCGCGGAAAGCGTTCGAGCAGCAGGCGCGAACCTGCCCAGCCCAACGAGCGCCTTCGCCCGGTGGACTTGCGCATAGGGGACAGGGAACTCAAGGCCGCAACTCTCCGCAACTTGCGAGTAGCCACTCGATGTGTCTGAGGCTCTCCTCGTAGCGGCAGGTCAAGATCAGTGAGTAGCTGTACATGCTCAAGAGCCCGGTGAGCGCGAAGGGGTCGCTTCCGTCGGTCGCTATCGACAGGGCCGATCGTGCGGCGTCGATCGCCGCCTCAAGGTTGCCTTCGAGGTCTGCAAGCGAAAGGCCCCCCTGAAGCCATATTCAGCGACTGCCGGATTCCCGGTCGTGCGCCCGCTTTGAATTGATCGAGTCGATCTCGCAGATCAGCTGCCTCTAGTCGAATATCCTGCGACAAAGCGCAGCCAGAGCGCTCCCTCGCGAGTCTCCTGAGCGCTGGCATGCCCCGCGGCGGACTCTGCGTGCTCTTCGGCCAGCTCGCAGCGGTCCGTTAGATGCGCTGCTCTACCGGCGACCAGATGGGCGCGCGCGGCCAGGTCTCCGTCGAGGGACTGAGCAGCTTGCGTACCAAGCGCGAGCGCAGCATCGAGCTCGTCCGCTCTGAGCAGCGCTTCGCTCTCGGCGTAGTCGATGAGCCCGCCTTCCGCTCCCGCTGATCGTGCTGCCGCGACCCAGCGCTGCAGGCTGCTCGTCCGGCCGGCCGTCAGGAGGTCGTCCAACGCGGCTCCGATTGCCTCGGTAGCGAAGGCCGCATTCTTCGCTACCTCGGCAACGCAGAGCGCCTCGTCCCAGCGGCGCAGCTCGAACAGCTTCCGGCTTCGCGAGAGCAGAGCTTCCCGCGTCCCGTCGTCTGCGTCCTCGAAGCGGCGAGTGAGCAGCTCCCGCAGCAGAGGATGGAGCGAGAGCGACTTGTGGTCGGTGACCGCGACCAGGCCGCGTGCCACGGCGTCATCCATCACGCGGTCGGCGGCCGGGTCGAGAATGCGACGCGCGACGTCGACGTCCGTGACCGACGCGACTGCGAGCTGCGTCAGCCCAGCCTGCGTCTCCTCAGTCGCGGCGGCGAGCAGCTCACTCGCGAGGAAGTCGTACAGCGTTCGGGACAGGAGACGGCTCGAGCTGAAGTCGACGTCCCCGCTCATGGCCGCGAGGCCGAGGACGGCGGGCCAGCCGTCCGCGGTCCGCATCAGGCGTGCTCTGCCTGCGACGGCGCCGACGGCGTTGACCACACGAGCTGCTTCCGCGTCGGTCATCGCGAGCGCGTCCACGCCGATCTCGAGCCCTTCGCCGTAGACCTCGAGACGTGGCGTGAACCACTCCGGCCGCGTTCTCGACGTGATCAGGAACCGGATGCGAAGGCCCTCGACGAGCATGGAGAGGAGCTCCTCGGCCTCGTCCGTACCGGCCGCTTCCCATTCGTCGATCACGAGCAGGACGTCTTGAGTCAGCTCGTTGAACGTCCGGAGGATCGCGCGACCGAGCGGCTGCGGGCTCGGGTTGACCGACGCGATCGTGGCGACCTTCTCCGGCTCGCGCCGTAGCTCCGGCGCGATCGAGGCGAGCAGATCGTCGAGCTGCACGGCGAGCAGCGCGACGTCTCCCGACGCTCGCGTCGTGCGATACCACCCGACCGGGGCCGCCTGCCGGTGCGACCACTGTCGCGCGAGCGTCGTCTTGCCGTAGCCGGCGGGAGCCGCCAGGACCGAGACGCGGGCGCCGCCTCCCTCCGCGAGCAGTGCAATCAACCGCGGGCGCTCGATGATGTGGTCGAGCGCGGGCGAGGCCGCCGCTGTGATCGTCTCCACCATTTCCCCTGCCGGCCCGAAGCGGTCCGGGATCGGAGGACCCTACTCCTCTCTCAGTTGCTTGTCACCGCTGCTGCAAGCGGGGGGACCCGCGCTCGGGGTAGGGCCCGAGCGCGGGTTGCCGTCAGCCCCCGGCGCCGGCAAGGGCCGGCGCAAGCTCACGGGCGAGGGGGTCCTCACCGGTGAGCGCCTTGAACGCGGCAGGGATCTGCCGCCGCCTCGGCACGCCGAGCTTCTGGCGCAGTACATCGCAGTGCGCCTTAGCCGTTCTGGGGGAGATGCCGAGACGCTCTCCGACCTCGTCGTTCGAGCACCCGCATGCGATCAGCGCAACGATCTGGAGCTGGCGCTCGGTCAGGTCGGGCTTTGCCTGGTCTGTGCCTCTCATGGCTCGGCACGCTACGACCGCGCCGGCTAGTCAGCTATCGGCCGACGGGGGTATTCGGGCGTGCAGCGTGCGCTCCGCCGACGAAACTGGCCTCGTGGCCGCGCGCGTTGGCCTCTTCGAGCTCCTCCTGCGTCAGCGCGCCGATCCGCAGCAGCAGGTCGAACTCGTCGCGGAGGTGCGTCCGCATCATCTCCGGCCCGTCCGTGGCGATCGTGAAGAGGACACCGTGGTCGACGAACGTGCGGAAGACGTCGCGCACAGCGTCCTCGTCGCGTAGCGCCTTCGTGAGGAGGTTCGAGGTCGGGCAGATCTCGAGCACGACCTCGCGCTCGCGCAGCTCCTTCATCAGCTCGTCGTCGCCGGCCGCGAGGATCCCGTGCCCGATCCGATCGGGACGCAGGAGCTCGAGCACGTCGCCGATCTCGGCTCGGCCCATCTCCGCTCCCTCCTCGCCGACGTGGATCGTCACGCCGAGGCCGGCGCCGCGGGCTTCCTCCACCATGGGCTGCACCTGGGCGTAGTCGTAACGCTCGCCGCCGGGCCGCGGCCCCGCGATGTCGATGCCGACGATCCCACGCGGCGCCCAGCGAATCGCCTTCTCGACGATGACCTCGTTCTGGTGCGGCGAGAACGTCCGATCCATCATCAGGATCAGGCCCGCGCGCACTTGCGGGTACTCGAGGCTCGCAACGTCGAGCCCGCGGATCGCGGCGAGGATGATGTGGTCGAGGTCGCGCTCGCCACCGCGGTTCCGCTTCATCGGGTTGAAGCGGAGCTCGAGCGTCGTGATCCCCTGCGACCGGTACGCGCCGCCGATTGCCTCGTGCACCGAGACCTCGACCGCGGCCGGGCTCGACTGGATGAGCTCGGTCCAGTGGTAGATCGCATCAAGCGCGTCGAGATCAGGCACGCCGCGCGGGTCGGACACGGTCACGAGCCGATTGAAGTCCCAGAAGTCCTTGACCGGAAGCGCGATGCCCTGCCGGTGGGCGAGCGACCAGAGGATGTCGGAGGAGACCGAGCCGCCGAGATGGGTGTGCAGCTCGGCCAGGCCCTCCATCGGGACAGTCTAATTCCAGCCGACGAGCGCCCACTTGCGGCTGACGAAGCGCGGGCCGAGTAGCGCGAGTCGCGCGGCGATGAGGACGTCGAGCGCGATCCAGACTCCGACCACTCCCCAGTCGTAGGCGAGCGACAGCCCGGCGAGCAGGATGAACACGGCGCTCGCTGCGAGCATCGACCACATGAGATAGCCCGTGTCGCCAGCCCCGATCAGGACTCCGTCGAGCGCGAACACGGCCCCGCAGAGCGGCTGCATCACGGCGAGGAACGGCCAGAGAAGCGCCGCCTGGTGCAGGACGTGCGGATCGTCGGTGAATGCGCGCGGCAGCACGTCCGATAGCGGCGCGAGCACCGCCGCGAAGATGAGGCCGATCACGACCGACCACCCGATCATGCGCACCGCGGCCGCATGCGCCCCGTCCGCCTCGCCGGCGCCGAGCATCCGGCCGACGATCACCTGGCCGGCGATCGCGACAGCGTCGAGCATGAGCGCGAGCAGGATGAACATCTGGTACGCGATCTGGTGCGCGCCGAGCTGCGCGTCCCCCATCCGCGCGAGCACCGACGCGGCGACCAGGAACGAGGCATAGAGCGCCGCCGTGCGTACGAAGATCTGCCTGCCGATCCGGAAGAGAGGCTTCATCGCCCGCAGGCTCGGTCGCCGAGACGGCGCGTGCGGCCGCAGCAGCTCGACGACGAAGGCCGTGCCCATCGCGCCCTGCGCGATCGCCGTGCCTGCCGCCGAGCCCGCGACGCCCCAGTGGAAGACGTAGACGAAGACGATTTCGAGGACGAGATTGAGCAGGTTCGCGACGACGACGATCTCCAGCGGCCGGCGGAGGTTCGAGACGCCGCGGAGGTAGCCCTGGCCGGCGAGGGCGACGAGCGCCGCGGGCAGCCCGATCGCTGCGATCCGGAAGTAGGTGAGCGCGAAATCGCCGGACTCGCCGTGGCCGCCGAGGCCCGCGAGGAGCGGCTCGGCGACGATCTCGCAGGCGATGAGCAGCACGAGCCCGATGCCGAGGGAGGCCCAGAGCGCCTGCGCGGCGATCCGGGCGGCCTCGTCGTCCCGGCCAGCCCCCGATGCGCGTGCTACTACCGCTGTCGTGCCGTACGTGAGAAAGTTGAAGATCGTGAAGGCTCCCGCGAGCACGGTGCCGGCCAGGCCGAGCGCCGCGATCTGCGGCCGCCCGAGGTGACCGACGATCGCCGTGTCGGCGAGGACGTAGAGCGGCTCCGCCGCGAGCGCGCCGAGCGCGGGCAGGGCGAGACGTCCGATCTCGCGGTCGTGGGGGGAACGGAGGCGCACCGGGCGGCCGACGATAATGGGCCGATGGACTTCGAGCCCAGCCAGCTCTTCCGCCTGCCGTCCAGCCGTATCGTGCGCGTGTTCCTGGGGCTCGTCGTCCTCGCGGCGCTCGCCGGCCTGTTCTGGTGGAGGCGCGGCAGCCTCGAGACAATCGGCACCGCGTTCAGAGCCGTGGAGTGGGAGTGGGTAGTCGTAGCGATCCTGCTGAATCTCCTCTCGGTGATCGCCCGCGCTCTTGCCTGGACGACCGTCATCCATTCAGCGATGGAGCCGCCCCGCCCGCGCGTGCCGCTCGTCTTCTCGGCCTTCTCGGTCGGCCTGTTTGCGAACGCGCTGCTGCCGGGGAGGGTCGGCGAGCTCGCTCGCGTCGGGGTGCTGACGCGGAAGATGCCCGGGCGCAAGGGGGCGTGGGCGACGCTCGTCGGGACGGTGTTCGCGCACCGCGTCTTCGACATCGTCCCGGTGCTCCTGCTGATCCTCTACGTCGTCGCCACCGCGAGCATCCCTTCCTCGGCCCGCGCGACCCTGATCTTCGTGATCTGTTTCGGTGTCGCGCTGTTCCTCGTCGCGTTCGTCAGCGCGCGTCGGCAGCACCAGGAGATGGCGATCGAGGGGCTCGGCCCGGTGCGCCGGCTGCTGACCATGGGACGCGCTGGGCTCGTTGTGATGCGGTCACCTGGCGGAGCCTTCGGCGCGATCTTCTTCCAGATCCTCGGCTGGACGTGCCAGATCCTCGCCGTCTACACGGCGATGCGCGCGTTCGACATCCACGCGCCGCTACCGGCGGCCGGGGTGGTGCTGTTGCTGATGAACGTTGTGACGATCTTCCCGTTCTGGCCCGGCAACATCGGTCTCGTTCAGGTTGCGATCGCCACTGCGCTCGTAGGCTACGGCGTCGCGTACAGCACAGGCGTCGCGTACGGCTTCGGGCTCCAGGCGATCGAGGCGTCGGTCGGCATCGGTGTCGGGCTCCTCTTCCTCGCCCGCGAAGGGCTCTCGTTCGCGATGTTGCGCGTGATGCCCACCGCGGACAAGGCCGAGGTTGCGTCCGAGGAGACGACGGAGGAGTCGGAGCAGCACACCGAGCGCGCGGCCGCGCGCTAGTTCTCGTTCGCGGCGGCTTCGGGAGGGCGCGACTGCTCGGCTCGGCGTGCGAGCTCGTCTACCCGGCCCTCGGCGGCGTCGAGCTTGGCCTTGCAGAAGGCGTAGAGCTCCTCGCCGCGTTCCCACAGCTTCAGCGCCTCGTCGAGCGGCGCCTGTCCACGTTCCAGACGCTCCACGATCTGCTCGAGCTCGGCTTGCGCCTGCTCGAACGTCCGCTCCGCCGGCTCGGTCACGGGGCCGCCTCCTCGACTCGCGCCCCGAAGCCGCCGTCGGCGACCGTGACGTCCACATGGGCGCCTGCGGAGACGGCGGAGGCAGAGGCCACGATGTCGCCGGAGTCCGTCCGGACGATCGCGTACCCTCGCTCGAGTGTTTGCACAGGTGACAACGCCAGCAGCTTCGCCGCGCTCTTCTCGAGGGCCGCCCGCTTCCGCTCGACCGCGAGGGCCGGCGCCTGCCTCAGGCGTGCGCGTGTGTGCTCGAGCCGTTGTCCCTCCCGCTCGAGGGCAATGCGAGGCCGTGCGCGGAGCCGCTCGACGGAGCGTGTGAGCTGCTGCCGGTCCCGATCGAGCGTGCGCCGAACGTTGCGCGCGAGCGCTCCGCGGGCGCGGTCGAGCCTGCCGAACAATTCAGTCAGCTCCGGAACGACGAGCCTCCCGGCAGCGGTCGGGGTCGAGGCGCGGACGTCCGCGGCGAGATCGCAGAGCGGGGTGTCCTGCTCGTGTCCGACGGCCGAGACCACGGGGACCGGACACTCGGCGACCGCTCGGACGACGCGCTCGTCGCTGAAGGGGAGGAGATCCTCGAAGCTGCCGCCACCGCGGGTCAGGATGACCACGTCGACGTCCGGTTGCTCGCAAAGAGCGCCGATCGCGGCCACGATCTCGGCGGCGGCGCGCGGGCCTTGGACGTAGGTCTCGGCGACGAGAACCGCGGCCGGTGGGAAGCGGGTCCGGATCGTCGTGACGACGTCGCGCTTTGCGGCTGCGTCGTTGCCGGTCACGATGCCGATGCGCCGCGGCAGCGACGGCAACGGGCGCTTGCGGGAGTCGGAGAAGAGCCCCTCGGCGGCAAGGGTCGCCTTCAGCCGCTCGAGCGAGGCGAGATGGGCGCCGACACCGAAGCGCTCGATCGTCAGCGCGCGGAGCTTGAACTCGCCGCGCTGCTCGTACAGCTCCGGCCTGCCGAACACGTGCACGCGTTCGCCGTCCGAGAGGTCGAGCCGCAGCGCGTCGAACCTCCCGCGCGCCATCGCCACGCCCACGCAGGAACCGTCGGCCGGATCCTTGAGCGTGAAGAAGACGGTCGCCCACCGCTCGTGTCGGCGGAGCTCGGTCACCTCGCCCTCGACCCAAACGGTGGGGAGGCGCGACAGCCATTGTCCGACCCCGCGATTGAACGCGGCGACCGAGTAGACGGTGCGATCGTCGTACGGCAGCGCCTCGACCTTGACCACGGCCGCAGCGTAGTCGCGCGACTGTTACAGAAGGATCTCGGCCGCCGTGTCCGGCTGGCAGCCGCGGCCGAGCATCTCGCAGGCGAGATGGAGGTCCGCCTCGCTCACGGCGAGCCGCTCGGCGAGCGAGAGCGGGTAGCCGGCCTCGATCAAGATGTGGAGACGCCAGCCCTCCACCTTCGAGCGTTCGTCGATCAGGGGCTCATCGAGAATGGGGGTTGTCGTCTCGCTCATGGCCACTCAGGTTCGTGCTGCTACCGACGAACCCTCCTGGGCGTTGTTAGGACAACTTTTTGTAAGGGCGTCAGGAGTTCTCTAGGAGCCGCGGACGGCTGCGGCCGAGGCATAGCGGCGCAGGAGCTCCTGCAGACGCGCCTCGAGCACGCCGCGCTCCGCCTCGATGTCGGAGCGGAGATCCTCGATCCGCCGCCGCATCTCGCTCTCGAGCTCGCTCAGGCGCTGATCCTGTGCCGAGACGAGCTCGTCGTGCCGCCGCTCGAGCTCCTTGCCGACGTTCGCGACACGGCTCTCGAGTCGCTGCGCGCCTGCGTCTCCGACGTGCGCCAGCCGTTCCGCAAGCACCGTCTCGGCTTCCCGCGAGAAGGTGCTGACCGCGCGGTCCAGCTCGCGGGCGAGGCGCTTCGCGGCGTCCTCCCGTGAGGTCTTCACGAGCTGCGAGAACCTCTGAGCGGCCTCGTCCGCGTGGGAGGCCACCGCTCGATCGACGGCGCGTTCGAGCTGCTCGATCTGCCGCCGTGAGACGTCCTCGAAGCCGGCCTTCACGCGCTGCACCGCATCGGTCTCCTCGCGCTGGGTCTGCTCCGTCAGCTCGCGCTCGCGGCGCGCCATTCGACTCTCGAGCTCCTGGAGCGCGCGGCGACGGTCAGCCGCATGCACCTCGAGCTCGCTGCGCACGAGGCCGAGGGCTTCGTCGACCGTCCGGTTGAGCTCGGTTCGCAGCCGCGCCACTCCAGCCCGCTGCTCCTCGCTCTCGGCCGAGAGCCGCTCTGAGTCTGCGGTGAGTCGCAACTCGATCTCGCGCAGTACTTGCTGCTGCCGCTGCTCGAGCTCCACGATCCGCATCTTGGTCGCCTCGGCGATGCGATCGAGATCCTGCGACCACCCCGCGAGCCGCTGCTCGATCTCGGCCTGGACCTGGTTCAGCTTGTCGCCGAGAGCCGCCGTCGCGTCGTGCTCCCACTGGGAGACGAGCGTTCGCCGCTCCTCCGCGATCTGCCGCTCCTGCTCCTCCAGGAGCGAACGCGAGTCGGCGCGGGCGCGGGCGAGCGTCAGCTGGAGGTCTTTGCCGAGCGCGGTCTTCTCCTGCTCGACGGCGGCCAGGAGGTCGGCCTCGGACTCGGCGAGCCGTACGTCCATCGCCCCGACTCGGGTCAACGCGCGACGTAGGACGAGGGCCGCGACGGCGGCGAGCGTGCAGACGGTCAGCCCGCCCGCGGCGACGGCCAGCGACCGGTCGTGGCGCAGGGCGAACGCGACCCAGACACCGACGGCCGCAGCGGCTTCGACGATGGCGATGGCCGAGAGGACGGACGTCCGGACGCGCTGAAGCGCGGCACCGGCGAGCGCGAACGCGGCGAGCACGATGCCCCCCGCGAAGATGAGATCGGCGATCGTCGTCAGCGACACTCGCCCCAGTCTAGATCGCTATCCCGCGCGCAGAAGAAGCAGCGCGGCCGCGATGAGCACGGTCGCGGCAGCGAGCATCTTCAGTGCCACCTCGGGCTCGGCGGCAAGGGCGTCCGCGTCGAGCGGCACCGTCGTGCCGTCGTCGAGTCGCATCACGCCCTCGACGGCGACCACGCGGCGGCGAACGAGCCGCACCGGCGTCGAGAGCCTCCGCTGCGCCCAGCTCGTTGCGAAGGCGTAACCGGCGCCGGCAAAGGCAGCGGCGTGCAGCGTCTCCGCCGACGCGAAGTAGGCGGTGAGGACCGGGAAGGCTCCCCAGGCCGCCGGGAACCAGAGCCCGCCGTGGAACCTCCCGTCGAACAGCTCGAGGTTGTACGCGACCACGAAGAAGGCACCGACGGCAACGAACAACACAAGCCAGAGCGTGCGCGAGATGGCGACGGCGATGCCGATCGCAGCGGCGGCGGAGATCGAGACCGCCGCGAGGGCGACAAGCACTCGCGGGGAGATGCGGGTCTGCAGAGGCCGGCCACGCAGCTCGTCGAGGGCGTGGGCCCCGACCCCCATCGCGAGCGCGAACGCGAGTGTCGTCCAGCCCAGCAGTGCCCAATCCATGCGCGGCGCGAGCGCAGCCCCGACCGCGACGTACGAGAGGTGCCAGAGCGTGTACGGCGGATGGAGGAGCGTGACGTAGTCGCGCCAGCCGCCCGGGCGGAGCGCGTAGAACGCGGGCCGAGGCCGCGCCGCGGTCATGCGCGCGTTCCCCAGACGACGATCCCGCCGCCGACGCTGAGCCGCCGAGCCTCGAACCTCGACGAGGCCGGCCTCCCGCCACGCGTCGAGCAGGCGCGGCTCCGGCCAGTCGTGCCAGAAGTCGCGGATGCTCGGTCCAAGGAACCGGCCGACGCCGCCCCAACTGGAGGAGACGACCGATCCCGCCGCCGGCAGCCCGACTCGCACATACAGCTCCCAGAGCGGCCGCCACACGCCGCGTGGGAGCCCGAACTCGAGCATCGCCACCGTGCCGCCGGGCCGGACGACCCGGGCGAGCTCCCGCAGCGTCGCCGGCACGTCGTCGACGTAGCGCAGGAGATACGTGAAGGTGAGGGCGTCGAACTCCCCGTCGGCAAAAGGCAGGTCCTCGGCCCGCGCCTCGCGCAGCTCGATCTGCTCGTTCAGCCCTTCGTGGGCGACCCGCTCACTTCCCGCTGCGAGCATCTCCGAGCTCTGGTCGACGCCCACCACTGCGCGGCTCGCATCGGCGCGCACGAGCTCGATCGCCACGGCCGCCGTCCCGCTCGCGACGTCGAGCACGCGTTGCGCGTCGGCCGGGATCCGCGAAACGAGAAACGAGCGCCACCGCGGGTCCTGCCCGAAGGAGAGGAGCCGTGCGTAGCGGTCGTACGTCGGGCCGAGCGGAGCGAACAGGTCACGCGCGTGTCGTGTACGAGTGGAGGCCACGGCCGTATTCTGGCCGCATGACGCTTGCGGAGGACGTCGCGCGCATCGCGAGTGCCGCTGCAGCATTCGCTGAGCCCGGTGAGCAGGTCGCCGGGGTGCTCGTCGCCGAGACTCTCGGACGGCGCGTCTACCTCTGCGCGTTCGAGTCGGCCGGGGGCCGCACCTGGGCCGCATTCGGCGACGACGCGGAGCCCGTGACCGAGCGTCGGCTCGTGCTGGAGGCCGCCTCGCTGGCGGCGCTCTGCGAGGTGGCGGAGGAGTCCGCGGGCGGCGGCAACCTCCCCGAGCTCCAGGCCCGGCTCACCGAGCTGCGGGAGACGGCCAACCCCGAAGGCATCGAGGAGGCGGAGACCGCGGCGGCGGCACTCGCAAAGACGCTGCAGCCCGAGCCGCGCCTCGCGAGCGGGGCTTACCTCGACGCGCTCGGCTCGGCGTCGCGGCGGCTCGAGCAGGCGCTCGGTGAGAGCGGCGCCTCTCCCTTCGCGGCGGCGATGCAGGCGGCGCTCGGTTCCGTCGAGGAGCTCAGCGACGACGTGGATCGCAACTACAAGCTGCAGCTCGTCTAGCGCCGACACCGAGGAGGGCCACGTTGGCTCGAGGCTACTCGCTACCCTTGCTGTATGGAAGGCGGCGGCTTCGGATTCCCCTTCGGGGGCGACCCCGACGAGATCATGCGCGGTTTGCGCGAGTTCGCCGAGCAGCAGGCCGAGAGCGTGCAGGAGGCGCAGCGGGAGCAGTTCGCGACGCTCACACTCAACACCGCGGTCGAATTGACCGCCGCCGCGCTGCAGCAGATTCAGCCGCAGGGCGGCGTGGACGAGCAGGCGATCGCCCTCCGCGACGCGATGCGCGTCCTCTTCCCCGAGGCCGTGGCGCTCGTCAGCGCTGCGCGCCAGGGGTTCATGCGCGAGACCCCCTGAGCAACAGTCGCGGGGCCCTGCGCGAGCCCCGCATAGAATCGCCGCGCCCGTGTCGCTGCTCGACTCCGCCCTCGTCCGTCTCCTGCCGGCGGTGCCGAAGCCCGTGGTGCAGCTCTTCTCCTCCCGGTACATCGCCGGCGCGATGCTGGCGGAGGCCGTCGGGTGCGTTCGCGAGCTGAACCGCGGCGGGAAGATGGCCACCGTCGACGTGCTCGGCGAGGAGATCACGCGCGAGGAGGAGACCCGCGCGATCGCGCAGGCGTACCGGGACGTGTTCGCCGCGATCGACGAGGCGGCGCTCGACTCGAACGTCAGCGTCAAGCTGACCGCGCTCGGCCTCGATCTGTCGTACGACCTCTGTCGCGAGAACCTCCTCGACGTCGTGCGCACCGCGACCGGCTACGGCAACTTCGTCCGGATCGACATGGAGGACTCGTCCACGACCGACGACACGCTCCGGCTCTATCGCGAGCTTCGCGAGGACGGCCATGACAACCTCGGCGTCGTGCTTCAGGCGCGGTTGCGTCGCACGCTCGACGACGTCCAGGCGTTGGCGGATCTCCGGCCGAGCGTCCGCCTCTGCAAGGGCATCTACCTCGAGCCGGCGACGATCGCGTTCACCGACTTCGAGGCTGTGCGCGCGCACTTCCTCCGTTGCCTCGATGCGCTCCTCGAGGCCGAGTGCTATGTCGGTGTGGCGACGCACGACGAGTGGCTGATCGGCGAGTCGCTCGCGCGGATCTCGCGGCGGGCACTCGGCCCGCTCGAGTACGAGCTGCAGATGCTCCTGGGCGTGCGCGAAGAGCGGCGCGACGAGCTGGTCGCGGAGGGCCACCGGCTGCGGGTCTACGTCCCCTACGGCGAGCACTGGTATGGCTACTCGCTGCGGCGGCTGCAGGAGAACCCGGCGATGGCGGGGACGATCGCGAAGGCGACCGCGGGCCGCGTCCTCCGGATCGGCGCGAAGTGATCTGGGCGCGCGCCGAGGGCTGTCGCGTCACGCTCGACGACGGGCGGGAGCTGCTCGACCTGACCGGAGGCTTCGGCGTCGCGGCGCTTGGCCACAGCAACCCACACATCCTCGAGGCCTGGCGCGAGCAGCGGGTCGTGCACGCGCTCGGGGACCTGGCCGACGCCGCGGTGACGGTGCGCCTTCGCGAGGCGCTCCCGCGGCCGGCGAAGCTCGGCGTGACGGGAGAGGACGCGGTCGAGATCGCGCTCCGGACGGCGCTGCTCGCCACCGGACGGCCGGGCATCGTCGCGTTCGAGGGTGCTTATCACGGGACCGGGCTGCTCGCCCTCGCGGCCACGGGCTTCGAGCGGTTCCGCGAGCCGTTCGCAGCGTGGCTGCCCGGGCCCGTGCACCGGCACGCGTACGGCGAGGATCCCGGGCCGCTGCCCGAGGATGCCGCCTGCGTGATCGTCGAGCCGGTGCAGGGGAGAGGTGGAGCGCGAGTCCCGCCTGACGGCTTCCTGGAGGCGCTGCGCCGACGCTGCGACGAGGCCGGAGCGCTGCTCGTCGTCGACTCGATCTTCGCGGGGCTAGGCCGCGTCGGCGACATGTGGCCGGGCGAGCAGGTCGCGGACGTGCTCTGCGTCGGCAAGGCGCTCGGCGGCGGGCTGCCGCTCTCGGCGGCGCTGTTTTACCGCGACGGCCTCGAAGACGTCTGGCAGCTCGGGCCTGAGGACGTCTACACGCACACCCACACCGGCAATCCCCTCGCCTGCGCCGCGGGCCTCGTGGTGCTCGACGAGGTGCCGAAGCTGCTCGACCGAGTGCACGAGGCGGGCGAGCGCTTCGAGCGGGCCGGCTGGCACGGGCGCGGGCTGCTCCGTGCGCGCGAGGGCGACGCGGACGAGGCGCTGGCGCGCGGAGTCCTCGTCGTCCCGGCCGGCCTCGACGGCTCACTGATCCAGGCGACGCCGCCGCTGACCATCACCGACACCGATCTCGACGAAGCCTTCGACCGCCTGTCCTGAACGGACCTGGCCAGGTATCAGATACCGAGACAGGTCCGAAGCGGCCAATCGGGGCTCTACAAAGCGGAACTGGGAGTTGGACACGGCCGAACCGGCCACGTCCAGGTGTCAGACACCGGACATGTCCTATGTGGGCAGGCGCCTTGCGTAGAGGAGGAAGGTCGCCGGGATGCGGCGGTCGTGGCGGCGGCGCGCGGTGCCGCCCGGGTACTCCTCGAGCGCCTCGATGCGCAGGCCGGCGCGGACGAGCGCGCTCACGACCTGGCCGATCCGCCACAACCGGTCCGGGTCTGCGGGATCGCGGAAGTAGTCGTCTCGCCAGCGGAGAAAGTCGTCGACGCAGTCCGCGACCGGGTGGTCGTCGAAGACGAGCAGCTCGCCGTGCTCGCGCAGCGCCGCCACGATGCCGGCCGCCCACCCGGCAAGGTCGTCGAGGTGGCCGAGCACGCCCTCGCCCGAGTAGACGAGATCGAAGCGGTGGCGCCGCAGCTGGCGGGGCAGAGCCTGCGGGTTGCCGTCCACCCAGAGGATCTTCGGCCACCGTTCTCGCGCGGTGTCGAGCGCTCCCGGTCGTGCATCCACACCGGTCGCGACAGCCCCGAGCTCGGCGAGCCTGGCGGTCGCCTCGCCCGTCCCGCAGTGGAGATGGAGGACGCGCTTGCCCTGCAGGTCGCCGAGCGTGCGCTGCACGATCGGCGGCAGCTCCGCGGGCTCGGGGCGAGCCTTGTGCGCGTCTTCGAAGGCTCGGATGTTCTCGTCGGTCGGCTCCATGGCGTCCTACGCGCCGAGCGAGTATCCGCCGTCCACGATCAGCGTTTGACCGCAAACCATCGCGGCATCCGGCGAGCACAGGAAGGAGACGGCCGCGGCCACGTCCTTCGGCTCGACCAGCCGGCCCGCCGGGGTCCGTTTCACCGATGCAAGCATCTGCTCCTTGTTCGGGAACCAGTCGAGCGCCTCGGTGTCGACGACGCCCGCCGAGACGCAGTTGACGCGGATTCCGCGCGGGGCGAGGTCGAAGGCGAGGTAGCGGACGACCGACTCGAGCGCTGCTTTGGACGTGCCGACGAGGACGTAGTTGGGGAGGACGCGCTGCGAGCCGAGGCTGGAGATCGCGAGGATTGAGCCGCCCTGCTCCATCGCCGGCACGGTCGCGCGCGCGAGCGAGAGGAGGGCGCGGGCGTTCGCCGCGAGCGTCCAGTCCCAGTGCTTGTCCTCGGTTTCGAGCGCGGGGCGGATCACGCCGGTGGCGGCGTTGTGGACGACGACGCGATACGGGCCGGCGGCGGCGAGCTCGTCCACGACACGCGCGTCCGCGACGTTCCCGCGCACGAGCACGGCCTCGGCTCCCGCCTCCTGCACGAGTGCCGCCGCCTCGTCGGCCGCGGAGTCGTTGCGCATGTAGCCGAGCACGGCGCGGGAGGCTCCGTCGGCTACGAGCCGGAGCGCGATCGCACGGCCGATCCCGCGCGTCCCTCCCGTCACGAGGACGGAAGCGCCTTGCAGGCTCATTGCCGCGAGGGCAGCGGCTCGTCGGCGGGCGCCGAGCTCGGCAGCTCGCTCCAGCCGGGCCGCGTCTGCGGCTCGCGGCGGCTGTCGGCCGCCTTCGAGGACGCGTGCCCGAGCCGGTCGAGCAGCTCCATCTTCTCCTCCGCGTACTGCCGCACGGGGTGCTCCTCGGGCAGGTCGAGGACGAGCTCGAGCACGCGCGCACGCAGCTGGTAGGCGAAGTGCGGCGTCGCAGGCCCGACGAGCTCGTCGACGTCGGCGAAGGTCGGCTCCGGCATCGCAGCGGAGCGTAACGAAGGTACGTTCGAGGGCGTGCGGCGAGTTTCCCCTGTGGACGCGATGTTGCTCGGCGCCGTCCTGCTCTGGGCGCTCAACATCACCGTCACGAAGTACATGCTGGAGCACGGCTGGCTTCCCCTCGCGTACGCCACGATCCGCTACTTGGCCGCGATCTCGGTCTTCTGGATCTACACCTGGTGGCGCGAGCGCTCGTTCCGGATCGCGCGCGCCGACTGGATCTACGTCGGCATCGCCGCCGGGATGATCTTCGTGAACCAGCTCTGCTTCGTCTACAGCCTCGAATTCGCACACGCCTCGACGGTGTCGCTCCTCTTCGGCACATGCCCGATGTTCGTGGGGCTGATCTCGATCGTCTTCCTGCGCGCACACCTGCAAAGGTCGTTCTGGATCGGTGCAGGCCTGACTCTCGCCGGTGTGGCTCTGATCGCGGCCGGTGCGGGCGGTGGGCTCGTCTCGGGCTGGAAGGGCGACCTGCTCGCGATCGGGCTTGCCGTCACCTGGGCGAGCTACACGATCGCGATCGCGCCGCTGATGCGCCGCTACTCGCCGTACCGGATCAGCGCGGTCGTGCTCGCGCTCGGCTGGCTGCCACTCGCGCTCGTGAGCATCCCGCAGCTCGGCCGCCAGGACTTTGCCTTCTCGGGGACGGTCTGGCTCGGCTTCGCCTACGCCGTGATCGGGCCGCTCTTCCTCACGAACATCCTCTGGTTCACGGCCGTCGACCGCGTCGGCGCGCCGCGCGCGACGATCTTCAACAACATGCAGCCGTTCTTCGGTGTGCTCTTCGCGCTCCTGATCCTTTCCGAGTCCATCCACGGCCTCGAGATCGCCGGCGGTGCTCTCATCTTCGCCGGCATCGCGTACGAGCGCGTGGGACGAGAGGCGCTGGCGCGCGTGCCGACCGCCGAGTGAGCGGTCGCTGTCGCGTAACGCGAGCGAGCGGCATAATCGGTGCATGGCCGAAGACTTCATGCCGTTGCTCGGCTGGGATCACGTCGAGCTCTGGGTCGGCAACGCGAAGCAGGCTGCGTACTTCTACGAGCAAGCGATGGGCTTCACCCGGACGGCGTACGCCGGTCCCGAGACCGGAGTGCGCGACCGTGCTTCCTATGTGCTCGAGCAAGGCGACGTCCGCTTCGTCGTCACGAGCGCGCTCCGCGAGGAGCACGAGATCACGAAGCACCATGGGCGGCACGGCGACGGCGTCCGCGACATCGCGCTCACCGTGCCCGATGCCACGCAGGCCTACAGCGAGGCAGTCTCGCGCGGTGCGCGCAGCGTCCTGGAGCCGCGGAGCGACGAGGACGAGTTCGGCACTGTCGAGCGCTCGGCGATCGCCACCTACGGCGACACGATCCACACGTTCGTCGACCGCGCCGACTACGGCGGGCCGTTCCTGCCGGGCTACGTGTCGGTCTCGGAGAACGGTCATGCCGCGGCCGGTGCCGGCCTGACGAACATCGACCACGTTGTCGGCAACGTCGAACTGGGGAAGATGGACTACTGGGTCGAGTTCTACGAGCGGGTCTTCGGGATGACGAACATCATCCACTTCGGCGACGACGACATCCAGACCGAGTACTCGGCGCTCATGTCGAAGGTCATGGCGGACGGAAGCGGCAAGGTCAAGTTCCCGATCAACGAGCCAGCCGAGGGCAAGCGCAAAAGCCAGATCCAGGAGTACCTCGATTTCTACGGCAGTGCGGGCGCTCAGCACATCGCGCTCGCGACGACCGACATCGTCGGCACCGTCGAGAACCTCAAGGAGCGTGGCTTTGTCTTCCTCGATACGCCCGACTCGTACTACGAGGAGGCGCCCGGGCGCGTCGGGGAGATCGCCGAGGACTACACGGTGCTGCAGGACCACAAGATCCTCGTCGACCGCGACGACGACGGCTATCTGCTCCAGATCTTCACGAAGACGGCGCAGGACCGGCCGACGGTCTTCTTCGAGGTGATCGAGCGGCACGGCGCGACGACCTTCGGCGAGGGCAACTTCAAGGCGTTGTTCGAGGCGATCGAGCGCGAGCAGGCGTTGCGCGGCAACCTCTAGGAGCGGGAAGACGGACCTTTTCGACGACGCGAGGGCTGCGAGCCGGCAGTCGCGCTCGCTGCGGCGAGTCGGCCACCGTCCCTTCCCGCTGCCCGAGAGCCGCTGGACGCTCGGGCAGACCTGGGAGCACGTGTTCTGGGCGCACTGGCCCGTGCCCACCGCGGATGTCCGCGTTCGCGTTCCCGACGAGCTCGAGATCGAGGAGTACGACGGCACCGCCTGGCTCAGCATCGTGTTCTTCCGGGTGCGCGCGTTGCGAGCTCGCGGTGTGCTGCCGGTACCCGGGATCTCGACCTTCCTGCAGCTGAACGTCCGCACGTACGTCCGCGGCCCTGACGGCCTGCCCGGCGTCTGGTTCTTCAGCATCGACGCCTCGAGCCGCCTCGCGGCGCTCGGCGTGCGGCGGATCTACCACGTCCCCGCCTTCCACGCCCGGATGACGCTGGATCCCGTGGGCGGGTGGCAGGAGGCCGAGTGCATCCGGGTCGGAGAACACGGCCGTGTGTTCGCCGCGCGCTATCGGGCCACCGACGAGACCATCCACGCCGAGCTGGGCTCGCTCGAGTTCTTCCTGACCGAGCGGTACCGCCTGTTCGCCGGCGATGCCAGAGCCGAGATGCACCACGACCGCTGGCTGCTCAGCCCGGCGGAGGCCGAGGTCGAGCTGGCCTCGATCGCGCCGTTCGCGCTCGGCGAGCCGCGCTGCTGCCACTTCGCGTTCCGCCAGGACGCGCTCATTTGGCCGCCCGAGCCGATCGCCTCATGACCTGAGCCCTCTCTACGCTTCCGGCGTGGAGCCCCAGCGGAAAGCCGCGCTCTGGTCGGTGTTTGCGGCGGTCGCGCTCATCGCGCTCAAGCTCGGCACCGGCCTCGCGACCCACAGCCTCGGCCTCATCTCGGCCTCGGCCGACTCGGGCACGGACCTCATCGCAGCGCTGCTGACGTTCTTCGCAGTCGGGGTCGCCGTCCGTCCGGCGGATCCCGGCCACCAGTACGGACATGGGAAGGCCGAGCACCTCGCGGCGCTCGCCGAGGGCGCGATCCTCGTCCTGGCCAGCGTGTTCATCATGTGGCGCGCGATCGTGCGGCTCGTCGACGGCGGCGCGCCTGTGAACGCGACGTGGTATGCGCTGCTCGTCATGGGCATCGTCATTTGCATCGACATCTCCCGGACGACCGCCTCGCGGCGCGCGGCGCGCACCTACTCGAGCCCTGCGCTCTCGTCGAACGCGCTCCATTTCGGCAGCGACCTCGCGGGCTCGGTCGCCGTGCTCGTCGGTCTGCTGCTCGTCCGCGGCGGCTATCCGCGCGCTGACGCTGTCGCTGCCCTCTTCGTCGCTGTCCTCGTCCTGCTCGCCGCCGCCCGGCTGATGCGGCGCAACGTGG
Organism: uncultured Actinomycetes bacterium; assembly: GCA_963759435.1. Classification (GTDB taxonomy): domain Bacteria; phylum Actinomycetota; class Thermoleophilia; order Gaiellales; family Gaiellaceae; genus Palsa-739. The sequence continues at coordinate 322,761 of CAVWZB010000006.1, forward strand.
ACGTCCTCATGGATCGCGCGCCTTTCGACGCCGAAGAGGCGGCGCGCCTGGCGATCGTCGGCCTGCGGCCTCCGGTGCAGCTGCGGCGTCTGCGCATGCGCCAGGCGGCCGGGCGCGTGTTTGCGGACGTCGTGATCGCGGTGGCGTATGACGCGGCTGTCCCCCAGGGCCACGCGGCGGCCGACGCGGTCGAGCGCGCGGTGCAGGCGGCGCTGCCAGAGGCGGACGTCGTCGTCCACGTCGAGCCGGTGGAGGCCGCCGACGCCGACGTACGGGAGCGCGCGCATGCGGCGGCGCTCAACGTCCCCCGCGTGCGCGAGGTGCACAACGTCTCGGTTCTTTCCGTCGACAGCGGCACCGCGCTCTCGCTCCACCTCAAGCTTCCCGGTGGACTCTCGCTCGCGGAGGCGCATGCGATCGCCGAGGAGGTCGAGCGGGCGATCGAGCGCGCGGTCCCCGAGGTGTCGTCGGTGCAGACGCATCTCGAGCCGCTCGGGGAGGAGGCCGCCGGGACCGAGGTCGCCGGCGATGCCGCGACCGTACGCCGCATCGTGCGTACCGAGCTCGGCGTCGATCCCGCCGAGCTGCGGTTCGTCGACACAGAAGAAGGGCTCGTCGCGTACCTGACGCTGCGTCTCGGCGCGGACACCCTCGCCGCCGCGCACGCCGATGCGAGCCGGATCGAGGAGCTCATCCGCCGTGAGCGGCCTGAGATCGCCGACGTCGTGGTACACACCGAACCACGATGAAGCTCTGCATGTTCTCGCCGCGCGACCAGGACCTGGACCGCGGCTGGCCGGGGCGGATCGACGGCGAGACGGTGATCCAGCTCGCGGCGCAGACGTTGCAGGCGTTCTTCACCGGCGGCGGCCAGGCACGCGAGCACGCCGAGTATCCCCTCGCCGACGTCGTCTTCCGCGCGCCGGTGCTCCGCCCGCCGTCGGTTCGCATCTTCGACGACGCCGGCGACTTCGTCTTCGCGAATCCGGCTGCGATCAAGGCAGCCGACGAGGACCCGGGCATGCCGGGCGCCGAGCGGATGGAGCGCGTGGCAGCGATCATCGGAGCCGAGGGGGCGATCGGCGGCTTCACGCCGCTCAGCGAGTGGATTGCGCGACAACTCCACGGCGCGAAGCAGCGCGACTTCGCGCTCACGCTCGGCCCGGTCGTGACGACACCGGACGAGGGCGCCCCGGCCGGTGTCGACTGGGAGCGGCTCGTGGCGCACGCGGCCGAGAACACGGCGCTCTTTCCCGGAGATCTGATCGTCCGGTGAAAGTGGCGATCGTCGGTGCGGGGGTGATGGGCTGCGCGACAGCGTGGGCGCTCAGCGAGCGCGGCGCCGAGGTCACGGTGCACGAGCAATTCGGGCTCGACCACGACCGGGGCTCGAGCCACGGTCGCACGCGAATCTTCCGGGTCGCATATCCCGAGGCCTACTGGGTGCGCTTCGCGCAGGAGGCGTATGCGGGCTGGAACGAGCTCGACCCCGGCCTCCTCGGCCTCTACGGGCTGATCGAGCTGGTTGCGGAGCCTGCGCTCGCGTCGGCGCGGGCGCTCGACGAGTGCGGCGTGCGGTACCGGCTGCTCGACAGGGACGAGGTGCGCGCGCACGGCGCGGTCCTCCCCGACGGCTGGACGGCGCTGCACGTCGGCGACGCGGGTGTGGTCTTCGCCGACCGTGCACGTCATGGATTCCTCGAGTCCGCCGGCATCGAGGTCGAGACGAACCGCCGCATCGAGTCGACCGACGAGCTCGATGCGGACGTCGTCGTCGTCACCGCGGGCTCCTGGATTCGCGGTCTCGTCCCCGACATGCCGGTGAAGGTGACGCGTGAGACGGTCGCGTACTTCAAGCGCGAGGGTCCGCCTCCGCCGTCGATCGTGGACCTCGACGCCGAGACCGGCGGCCACGGGATGTACTCGCTCTACGATCCGGTGCACGGGCTCAAGGCCGGTGCGCACCACGCCGGCGCAGAGGCCGACCCGGACACCGAGCAGCCGCCGGACCCGGCGATCGTCGAGCGCATCGCGTCCTGGGTGAGCGAACGCTTCCCTGACGTGGATCCCGAGCCCGTGGAGGCGCAGTCCTGCCTCTACACCACGACGGCCGATGAGCACTTCGTTCTCGAGCGGCGCGGCCGGATCGTCGTCGGCTCCGCATGCTCCGGGCACGGCTTCAAGTTCGCGCCGGCGGTCGGCCGCAGGCTGGCGGAGCTGGCCCTGAGCTAGGCGATACGCTGTCGCCATGCCGTTCTACCAGCGTCTCGGCGACGTCCCGCGCAAGCGCCATGTCCAGTTCCGCGACAACGGGACGCTCCTCACCGAGGAGGTCATGGGCCTCGAGGGCTTCACCGGCAACGAGTCGATCCTCTACCACCTCCAGTCGCCCTGCCGCGTCATGGAGCTCGGCGGCTTCGAGCCGATCGAGCGCGACGAGTGGGTGCCGGAGCAGCACACGCATCTGCATTTCAAGACCTTCGAGACCGCGCCCGAAGGTGACGAGATCACCGGGCGCCGGCTGCTGATGTGGAACAACGACGTCGAGATCTCGCTCTGCCGGCCGTCCGGGTCGATGGACTACTTCTTCCGCAACGGCGAGGGCGACGAGGTGATCTTCGTCCACGAGGGCTCCGGCATGGTCGAGACGATCTTCGGCGACCTTCCCTACTCCGAGGGGGACTACGTCGTCGTGCCGCGCGGGACGACCTATCGGTTCAAGCCCGAAGGCCCGCAGCGCTATCTCGTCTTCGAGACGCCGGGCCTGATCGAGATTCCGCGCCGCTACCGCAACCAGTACGGGCAGCTGGTGGAGGGAGCGCCGTACTACCACCGCGACATCCACCCGCCGACCGAGCTGCACACGGTGCGCGAGCGCGGGGAGTACCCCGTCAAGGTTCGCGTCCGCGACGGCTACCAGACCTACGTCGTCGACTACCACCCGTTCGACGTCGTCGGCTGGGACGGCTACCTCTATCCGTGGACGTTCTCGATCCACGACTTCGAGCCGATCACCGGCCGCATCCACCAGCCGCCGCCCTCGCACCAGACCTTCCAGGGGCAGAACTTCGTGATCTGCTCGTTCTGCCCGCGCAAGCTCGACTTCGACCCGCTCGCGGTGCCGATCCCGTACCACCACTCGAACCTGCAGTCCGAGGAGATGATCTATTACGTCTCCGGCAACTTCGGCTCGCGGAAGGGTGTCGAGGTCGGCTCGATCACGCTCCATCCGTCGGGACTGCCGCATGGGCCGCAGCCGGGGCTCGCCGAGAAGGCGATCGGGATGCACGAGACGCACGAGCTCGCCGTGATGTGCGACACGTTCCATCCGCTCCGCCTCACCGCGTTCGCGCGCGACCTCGACGACGGCGCTTACTGGCGCTCGTGGTACGCGAACGCGCAGGGCGGCGATGCCGCCGAGGACTCCGACGCCTCCGGCGCCGGGCTGACCTCGCACCTGTAGCTCCCCCTGCTGCTCCCGGTCCCGCAGCCGTTCTCCCTCGAGCTGACGACCGCGCGCTTCCGCGCCTTCGGGCGCGACCACGCGACGGTCTGGGAGGACGGAGCGCTGTATCGCGCCGTCGGCGGGCGCGAGGTGCGGATCACAGCGGCGGAAAGGCGGCGTCGAGGTCGACCCGCTCAATGGGGAGACGGAGGCGGTAGTTCGCAAGCTGCTCGGCTTCGAGTTCGACCTCGTCGAGTTCTCCGCGTGGGCGGCTGGAGACGAGGAGCTGGCTCCGCTCGTCGTCCGCTTCGCCGGCTACCGCCCGACGCTCGCGCCCGACCCGTTCGAGATGCTCGTCGGCGCGATCACGGCGCAGCAGGTCTCGCTCTTCGCGGCCCTCGCGATCCGCAACCGCCTCGTCGAGCGGCTCGGCGAGCGCGTCGGCCGGGTCTGGGCGTTCCCGGCGCGTGAGCGGGTCGCCGCGGCCTCGGAGGAGGAGCTCTTCTCGCTCGGCTTCTCGCGCCGCAAGGCGGAGTACGTGATCGGGCTCGCGCGCTCCGAGCTCGACCTCGCGGGGCTGGGTCTTCTCCCCGACGACGAAGTGAAGACGCAGCTCACCGCGTTGCGCGGCCTCGGCGAATGGACCGCGGACTGGTTCCTCGCGCGCTACCTCGGCCGCCCACGCGCCTGGCCGGCCGGAGACCTCGCCCTGCGCAAGGCCGTGCGCGCGCTCTATGGTGACGTCGACGTCCGCGCGACGGGCGAGCGCTTCGACCCCTTCCAGAACCTGACGGCGCACTACCTGCTTGCACAGTTCCTGACCCCATGATCCGCCAAGCGACTGCCGACGACCTGCCGCTCGTCCGCGACCTCTGGGACGAGTTCGGCAGCGAGATCCAGGACGCGCCGTGGCGCGACCCGGATCACGACGACGATTTCGGGCGCATCGAGAAGGCGCTCGCCGACGGCGGCGTTCTACTCGGGGACGAAGACGGGATCGCCGTTGTATCGACGATCGGGTCGAAAACGGCAGAGCTCGACTTCCTGCACGTGCGGCCCCATGCGCGCGGCAAGGGTCTTGCGGGTGAGCTGATGCGCGTGGCGGTAGACCTCGTACGCGGACGGGGCCTGGAGATGCTGGAGCTACACGTGCTCGCGTCGAACACCGACGCCCGGGCCGTGTACGAGCGCTGGGGTTTCGAGCCGGTCGAGCTCGTGGTCGCCGCGCCCGTCGATGCACTCGAGCAGCGGCTCGTTCCGGCGGACGGGCCGACCTTCGGTTTCGCCCATGTCCAGACCGACGACGTCGAGAAGGTCAAGCGGGACGCGGCCAAGGTGCTGCGGCTCGAGCCGGACGTCGAGGTGGAAGGGAACTGGGTGCGCGTGCGCTCGGACGCGACCGACGCCGATCCCGAGAAGTTGAAGGCGCTCGCGAAGGAACTCTCGTACACGACGGGCGGGGTGACGCTCTCGCTCGGCGTCCAACGTGGCGCCGTCGTGCGCTACGACCTCTTCGACCGCGGCGCCGACATCGACGAGTACCTGTCCGTTCCCGAGTACTTCAGGCCGCTGCCGCCGGGCGACGCCTACGCGCTCGGTGCGAACGCGACGGTCGTCGGGCGGCTGACCGGAGCCGACCCGCGGCGCGTGCGAGAGGTGGCCCGCACCGCGGCCTCGCCCGGCGAGCTGCCGCCCGCCCAGGAGCTGTACGAACAGATCGCAACCGTGATGGGGGTGCAACCATGATCACGCTCTACAACGCCGCACGCTGTCCGTATGTCGCGCGGGTCCGGATCGTCCTTGCCGAGAAAGGGATCGAGATGGAGACCGTGGAGATCGACCTCTCCGACCGGCCCGCCTGGTTCTACGAGAAGAACCCAACCGGACGCGTCCCTGTGATCGAGGAGGACGGCGGCCCGCCGTTGCCGGAGTCGGCGGTGATCATGGAGTTCCTCGAGGAGCGCTATCCGGAGCCGCCGCTGCTGCCCGCCGATCCCGCCGACCGCGCCTTCGTTCGGCTCCTCATCTTCCGCGACAACGAGCTGACCAGTCCCTACTACGCGCTGCGGCGCGGGGACGACGGCGCGGCCGAGGCGTTCGACGCCGCGCTCGGCCGATTCGACGCGCTGCTCGACGAGCGGCCGTACCTGGGCGGGGCGGAGTACGGGCTCGCGGACATCGCACTCGTCCCCTGGTTCCTCCGTGCCCGCGACATGCTCGGCGTCGAGCTCGACGGCTTCCCCTCCCTGGTCGACTGGCTCGCGCGGCTCGAGCAGCGGCCCGCGATCGCAGCCGAAGCCGGGCTCGTCGCCGCGCTGTGAGAGCGGTCGTCGACGCGGAGTGGCTCGCGGAGCATCTCGGCGACGACGACCTCGTCGTGGGTGACGTCCGGGGCCCGAACGCGCACATGCGTGGACACATCCCGGGCTCGCGGCCGCTCGTGCTCGGCTCGCCGCCGCCCGCGGCGGACGAGGAGTCGGCCCGCGCGCTCGCGCAGGAGATCGCGCTGCGGCTGCGGCGGCACGGGATCACGGGCCGCGAGCGTCTCGTGCTCGTCGATCGCGGCGACGGCGTCGGAGCGATGCCGGCCGCGCAGATGGCCGAGCTCGCGGGGCATCCGCAGGTGGCGATCCTCCTCGGCGGCATCGCCGGCTGGGCGGGCGAGCTCGAGGAGGGAGCGGTCGAGCTCGATCACATGCGGGAGGCGGAGGTCGATCTCGAGGCGAATCCGCAGGCATTCCCGACGCGGCAGGACCTTGCGGGCCGGCTCGACGATGCGACGTTGACGATCCTCGACGTGCGGACGCCGGACGAGTACGCCGGACGCCGCGGCAACCAGTGCGATCCGCGTCAGGGCCATATCCCGGGCGCTCGGAACCTCGACGTCGGCGAGCTGTTCGAGGGGCCGGGACGTCCGGCTTCGCCAGAGCGAATACGCGAGCTCGTCGGCCTGCCCGAGGGGACGGCGATCGTGGCGTACTGCCACTCCGGCTCCCGCTCGGCGCTGGCGACCCTCGCGCTCCGCTCAGCCGGCTACGACGCGCGCAACTACGCCGGCTCCTGGCACGAGTGGAGCCGCCACGACGAGCTGCCGCTCGAGCGCTAGCCGATCCAGCTGTCAGGCGTAAGGACACTGGCCCAGGCGAGTGTCCTCGACCTAGCCGACTACCCAAGCCGAGAGTGCGCTGGCAAACGGTGGCGTCGTTTCAGCGTCGCTTCGCTCTGAGGATCACCGCCGGGGCCGCTATCTCGGCTGCAGCGGCTGCTGGGAACGCGCGCAGCACTTCGACGCGGATTTGGCGACCTGATTAGCATCGGGCGGTATGAGGCCAACTGCTGCCGACCTCGAGCGAATCTCGCTGTTCGCGTCACTGAGCGATTCCGAGCGTGAGGAGCTTGCGGAGTCGTTCGAGGTGAGGTCGAAGATGCCGGGAACGCAGCTGATCGACGAGCGAACAGGGGGCTACTCGTTCTTCGCCCTCGCCGATGGGGAGGCGCGCGTTTCGGTCAACGGCATCGAGATCGCAGCCATCGGTCCCGGCGACTGTTTTGGAGAGATGGCACTCCTTGGCGATGGGCGACGAACCGCCAGCGTTACGACGACCACTCCGACGACCCTCTACGTCATGTTCGGCACGGAGTTCCGCCGCCTCCAGGAAACCCATCCGGCGGTGGTGCGGCGGATCCAAGCGATGATGCGTGAGCGCCTCATGCGGCAGGCCGAGTAGCAGCTCCGGGCGCCTCAGAGGTCATTCCGGAACATTGGCTCCAAGCGAGTGTTCTCTTGCGGAGAGGGCTTCTGGCGGCGAGAGGAGTTCGCCGCGGGATCGCGCCTTGACGGCCCGGTCACCCGAACGAGGGAAGGCCTGCTGCGTCCGTGGGGCCGATCGGTTCGGTTGCAGCAAGTGACCCACGTCCCCGGATGACCAAGTCCCTTCGCCTCCTCTTTCTTACCGCAGCCGTCGCCGCAGTCGCCCTCGGCGGTGCGGCACGCGCGCTCGCTTGCGGCAATAGCGAGGGCTACTCGTACCCCGATATGAGAGCTCCGAGCAACGCGTACGGGATCTCGGCGCGCATCGCCGAGCTCAATGCCTTCGACATCCTCAACGGTCATATCGCCGGCTGGGTCGGCGTCGGCGGCACGGGCGGCTCGAACGAGTGGCTCCGGGTCGGCTCCGCGGCTTTCCCGGGCATCACCGGCAGCGACATCTACTACGAGGTCGCGCTACCCGGCACCTACCCCACCTACCACGAGGTCTCGACCGGCGTGGCGGTCGGCACATACACCAAGGTGACCGTGCTCGAGATGCACAACCGCCCGAACTCGTGGCGCGTGTGGGTGAACCACAAGCCGGTGTCGGCACCGATCCGCCTGCCCGAAAGCCACGACGGCTTGATGTCGATCGCAACATCCGAGAGCTGGGACGGCGGGACGGGCGCCATGTGCAACGACTTCTCCTATAGCTTCCGCGACCTCTCGATCGCCCGCGCTCCGGGCGGCGACTGGCAACAGCTCGCGGACGGCTACCCGATCCAGAGCACCTGACGCGCATCCAGCAGGCCCGAGGCGCGTAGCACCTTCTCGCTCAGAGGTCGTTCCTGAACGTTGCCCAGGGCAGCCTTCGGTCGCCCGAGAGTCAGGGGACCGGGTGAGCCGAGAACTCGACGGGTCGAGTTCTTCGCAGCGGCAGGCAAGCGAGCGTGATGATCACGAGCGGGACGAGAAGGGCTGCGGTCACGAGGGCGTGGCGGTGGTGGGCCGTCGCAGCGAGACCGTCGAGCGGCCGGCCGTATGCGCGGAATGCCTCGCCAGCAGCTGCCAGTACGAGAACGGCGAGGAGCGTCCCGACTGCTCCCAGAACCGGGCGGACGAGCGCCGATCTGAAGAAGCCGAAGGCGAGCAAGGTGACCGGGACCGCGCAGCCGAGGCAGTAGACCCAGATCGACTCGCGACTGGGATTAGCGCTCGGCCTGGGACCGTTGCTCGCCGCGACGATCACGGCGGTCACTCCCAACATGACTGCGACCCCGAGAACGAAGCATGCTCGCCTTGCCCTCGACTGCCAGATCTCGTCGGGATCGCGGAGGGCGCTGAGGATGCCGATCCAGACCAGGCCGAACATCCAACCGCCGAAGAAGTAGTACGAGCCCATACGAAAAGTATGCTCGCCTGCGGTCAGGCCGTCCAATTGTCGAGACGCCCGTTCACGTTCCGCCGCTCGCGGCGATCCGGTTCACGTCGAGGAGCCGCCGCAGCTGCTGCGCGTTCGTCGCGGCCTGCGAGACGCGTCCGAGCGGGTTGTCGGGGTCCTCCGAGGAGGCGTTGTTGTTGAAGAAGGCATACGCCTGCTCGGACTGGCCGGCGAGCTCGCGCAGCGGCCCGACCCACTCGTCGAGCTCCTCGTTGGAGTAGAGGTAGTCGAAGCGCTCGGCCGCCGAGCCGCCGCGCTTGTTCCACGTGCCGAGGTTGCGGCCGTGGAAGCGGACATAGGCGGTCGGTGACGTCGTCGCCACCACGGTCGGGACGAGGTTCCTGGCTGTGTCCGAGCGCGGGGCGTCGACGACGACGTAGCCGGCGCCGATGCGCTCGAGGAAGGCGAGGCTCGCGGCGCGGTTCTCGTCGTCGAGCCACGAGCGGTGGCGGAACTCGACCAGCATCTCGTCGCCGCCGAGCTGCTCGCGTGCCCACTCGAGGTAGTCGAGCGACGACTCCTTGTGGACGATGTACGGCGGCAGCTGCATCAGGATTCCGCCGAGCTTTCCGGCGGCGCGAAGGGGCTCGAGTGCCGCCAGGAAGCGGCGGAAGATCTCGCCGCGGAGCTCGCGCGGCGGCCGGTCGACGCGGCCGCGCTCGTCGACGGGCATCTCCGCGCGCAGGTCCTCCGGGATCGTCTCGGCCTTGACCGGGTGCCGTGTCATGAGGCCGAAGGCCTTGACATGCATCGTGAACCCGTCCGGCGTCCGCTCGGCCCAGCCCTGCACCATCGACTCCCCGGGCAGGCGGTAGTACGTCGAGTCCACTTCGACCGTGTCGAAGTGCTCGGAGTACCAGGCGAGTCGCTCCTTGCCCGGCAGCTTCGGCGGATAGAAGTACTTCGAGAGCGCCTCGTCGGCCCACGAGCAGGTGCCGATCCGGACGGTCGCGGCCATGTCGCGGACGCTACTTGGAGACGGTGCGCTTCAGGAAGGAGAGCTTCAGCGTCGCGCTGCCGATCTTGATGGACGCACCCTGCGGCGGAACGCTCGCGTAGACCGGGATGCCGAGGTGGTACGCGTCGTCCCAGGAGGTCGCGCCGAGCCTGACCCTGAGCCTCTTGCCGCGCGGCAGGAGGACGGCCTCGTTCATCAGCGGGATCTTCACGACGCCGGACGAGGACTTGATCGGGGCGGCTCCCTCGGTCACCACCGTGCTGCCCCCCTGGATCGAGATCGTCGCCACGAGGTGCGTCCAGCTCTTCGCGGCGGAGTAGTGCACGGTGACGGAGCCGTCGCCGAAGGTCTCGTGCGGTCCGCCGGTCAGGCGGGCCGAACGAAACGCGTCGTGTGGGCCGTGGATGAGCGACCTGCCGGGGAGGTTGACGCTCGCCGTCCGGGTCTTCGGCAACTTCTTGTACGTGGTCGTCTTCCCGTCCCACGGATCGTGGGCGAGCTCGACGCCGCCGCCGAGCGCCGGTCCGTGGCCGGCGAGGTAATGGGCGAACCACGCGATGGCCTCCGCGATGTAGGCGGGCTCCTCCGCCGTCGGGTTCGTGGCCGGCGGGTGGCCGAGGTCGCCGAGGTAGAGGCGCTTCGGGCCGGCGAGGAGCTTCCATGCCGCGATCGCCTGGTCCATGTCGAAGAGGAAGTCGTGCCGTCCCTGCAGGAGGAGCGTCGGCACCTTGAGCGAGTGGAGCTGCGAGCGCGAGGAGCGGGCCGCCTCCGTGCTCTTGCCCGTCGTGGTCACGTCGCCCTGCAGCAGCGACTGCGCGGTCTGGACGAGCGCCGGATCCCAGTTCTGGAGCGGGACGACCTGCGAGAGGATCCCGACCAGCCCCGTCTTCGGCACGCCGTCCGGGTTGAGGGCCGACGCCAGGTTCGTCCAGGTGATCGCGGGCACGATCGCCTTGAAGGGAACGCCGGCGACCGCCGCGTTCCAGACTTCCCCGCCGCCGAGCGAAAGGCCGAAGGCTCCGATCTGGGTGTTCGAGACGTCGTCTCGGGCTGCGAACCAGGTGAAGAGGTTTTGCGCGTCCTGCACGTCCCGCGTTCCGTCGAGCCCGAACTTGCCGCCGGAGGAGCCGGTGCCGCGGGCGTCGCAGGCGAGCGCCGCGAAACCGAACTGAGCCAGGGCCGCGCCGATCGGCTCCATGTCGGCGTAGGACTGGCCGAGCCCGTGGAAGAGGATGACGCCGGGCCAGCCGCCGGCCGGAGCTGCCCCGCTCGGGATGATGTAGGCGCACGCAAGCGGCGTCGAGTCGGACGCGTCGATCGTGACCGGGATCCAGGTGTCGCTCGTGGCAGTGGACGCGCGGGCGGACGCAGCCGACCCGGCGCACGCGAGAGCCGCGACCAGCAGGACGAGGAGCACGCGGACCCGACCCACGAGCCGCACGCTAGCGCCCGATTACGATGCCCGCAATGGATGCGCGGCCCGTAGGCGTCTTCGACTCCGGCGTCGGAGGATTGACCGTCCTCCACGAGTGCCTGGTGACGATGCCGAACGAGGACTTCGTCTACCTCGGCGACCATGCGCGCCTGCCGTACGGCCCGCGGCCGCTGCCGGAGATCCGCCGCTTCGCGCGCGAGATCGGCGCCTATCTCGAGCAGCAGGACGTAAAGCTGATCCTCGTCGCGTGCAACGCCGCGACCTCGGCCGCGTTGCCGCGGCTCCAGGAGGAGCTGAACGTGCCGGTCGTCGGCGTCATCACGCCCGAGGCTCACGCGGCAGCGCAGGTGACGCGCAACCAGCGCGTCGGGCTTCTCGCCACCGCCGCCACCGTGGAGGCGGGCCGTTACGCCGAGCTCGTCCGCGCGTACGACGCCGGCATCTCGTTCCATCCGGTCGCTTGCCCCCGGCTCGTGCCGCTGATCGAGAGCGAGGACCCGTACGGCGAGGAGACGGAGCGGGCCGTGCGCGAGTACGCGGCCCCGCTGCAGGCTGAGGGCGTCGACACCGTGATCCTCGGCTGCACGCACTACCCGCTGATCCGCAAGATCTTCGAGCGCGTCTTCGGCCGGGACGTGACGCTCGTCTTCTCGGCGGAGGAGACGGCTCGCGAGGTCGCCGAGACCCTCTCACGCAAGGGCGTCGAGAACGAGCGGGACCGCGTGGGCGCCTATCGGTTCCTCACGACCGGCGATCCGGAAGCCTTCCACGAGCTCGGACGCCGCTTCCTCCAGCTGCCGGTGCGCGACGTCGAGCACGTCACCGTGGCGACGCTCGAAGGCGCGGCCGCATGAGCACCAGAGAAGACGGCCGGAAGCCCGACCAGCTCCGCGCGATCACCTTCGAGCCGGACTACCTCGAGAACCCGCACGGCTCGGTCGTGATAACCCAGGGCCGGACGAAGGTGCTCTGCACCGCCATGGTCGAGGAGGACATCCCGCGCTGGCTCCGCGGCCAGGGGAAGGGCTGGATCACCGCCGAGTACTCGCTCCTGCCGGCGTCGACCGGCGAGCGCGTCCAGCGCGAGGCCGCCCGCGGCAAGCAGCAGGGACGGACGGTCGAGATCCAGCGGCTCATCGGCCGGGCCATCCGGGCGGTCGCCGACTTCGAGGCGCTCGGCGAGCGGACGCTGTGGCTCGACTGCGACGTCCTCCAGGCGGACGGCGGCACGCGCTGCGCGGCGATCTGCGGCGCGTACGTCGCTGCGATGCGCGCACTCGACCGCTTCGGCCTCTCGCGCACGTTCCGCGACTCGATCGCCGCCGTCTCGGTCGGGGTCGTCGAGGGCACGCCGCTGCTCGATCTCGACTACTCCGAGGACTCGAGCGCGGACACCGACATGAACGTCGTGATGACCGGCGACGGGCGCCTCGTCGAGGTGCAGGCGACGGCCGAGCGAGAGCCGTTCGCGCGCGAGACGCTCGACGAGCTGCTCGAGCTGGCCGCGGGCGGTATCGGCGAGATCGGGACGCTTCAGGCCGAAGCGGTCGCCCGTGAGCTCCCGTAACGCCGTCCTCTGCTCTCGCAACGCCCACAAGGCACGCGAGCTGGAGCGGCTCTTGTCCGGCTGGACGATCGAGCCGCTCGACCGCGACGACTACCCACCCGAGACCGGGGCGACCTACTACGACAACGCGCTGATCAAGGCTGCCTTCGGTCGCGAGCACGCCTCCGGCTGGGTGCTCGCGGAGGACTCGGGCCTCGAGGTGGACGCGCTCGACGGCCGTCCCGGAGTGCTCTCGGCACGGTACGCGCCGGAAGGAGCGCTTGCGGTCGCGAAGCTGCTCGGCGAGCTGGCAGGCGTCGAGGATCGCCAGGCGCGCTACGTCTCCGAGCTCGTCTTGCTCGCGCCGGACGGACGCGAATTGCGCGGCACCGGCACGCTCGAGGGGTGGATCGCCGAACAGGCGGCCGGAAGCGAGGGCTTCGGCTACGACCCGATCTTCGTCCCGGACGGCGAAGAGCGGACGGTTGCGGAGCTCGGCGACGAGTGGAAGGCCGAAGGCTCCCATCGCGCCCGCGCGGCCCGCGCGCTGCTCGAGGCGCTCGCGGCCGCCTAGATCGGCGGAGCCTGCTCGCGTCCCGTGAGCGGCACCGCCGCCTCCCGGTGACGCTCCCGCCACCACCAGTTGAGCTCGCCCCCGAAGACGATCACGTTCGCCATCACGTACATCCAAAGGAGGAGGATCGCCGGGCCGCCGAGCGTCCGCAGCGTCACGTTCACATCGGCGAGGCGGACGAAATACGGCACCACCTGGAAGGAGGCCTCGAGGACGATCGCACCCAGGATCGCGCCGGGCAGCGCCTCCCGGACGTCGACGGGCGTGTTCGGCAGCCAGCGGTAGACGGCGAGCAGGAATACGAACACGCCGACGAGCGAGGCGCTGATCGAGACGGCGTAGGCGAGGGCGGGGCTGTCCGCGAACGTGCCGAGGTGGTGCTTGAGCACGCTCACACCGAGCGCCCCGACCACGAGGCTGACGAAGAGTGTGGTCAGGACGCTCGCCATCAGAGCCGCCGCGATCCCCTTCCCGTGCAGGAAGCGCCGGTTCGGCAGCCCGTAGACGATGTTGAGCGCCGACTCGAGGGCGCTGAAGAGCGACAGCGACGACCAGAGCAGGAAGACGCCGCCGATGATCCCGAGCGCCGCAGCGTTGTCCTGCACCCGGCGGACGAGCCTGATGATGCTGTCGTGCGAGGTTCCCGGGAGGTCGTGGGTCAGCTCCCGGACGAAGAAGTCCGACGCCCGGGCGCGGTGGGCGAGGCCGAAGAGCGAGAGCGCGAGGAAGACGAGGGGGACGAACGACAGGAGTGCGAAGTACGCGACCATCGCCGCGAGGTGGGTGCCCCGATCGGCGAAGAACTTGTGGACGAGCTGGCGGCGACGGATCCGCACGGGTGAAGAGTCTGCACCTTGATACCGTCGGAAGCGATGGACGCGGCAACTGCTCTCGCCGATCTCGTCGAGATCTCGCCGCAGATCGAGGCGGCCGCGGTGGTCGACCAGAGCGGCGAGATGGCCGGCTCGGTGGGCGTTCCCGAGGCGCGCGCGAGCGTCCTCGCACGTGCGGTGCGGGAGCTGCTCGACGGCGCCGTCGCCTTCCGGAGCGACCAGGGCCGCGTCACCCAGCTCCACGCCGAGCTTGCCGGCGGAGACCTGTTCGCAGTAGCCGACGGCGGGCAGGCGATCGTCGCGGTCGCGCGCCAACGGGCGACGCCGGGCATCGTCTTCTACGACCTCAAGCGCTGTCTCGCGGCGGCGGCCGATGAAACGTAGGGCCTTCGCCCTCGCCGGCTTCGCGAGCGGCGCGCTCGCGGGCACGGCCGCGTACCGGCATTGGTTCGGCGGGAAGCGCGAGCGGCTCGACGTCTACTTCGACGACGGCTCCTTCGTCACGTTCGGAGCCGGCTCGCCGGAGGCTGCCCGGCTGCTGCCGTTGGCCCGGCAAGTCCTCGTGGCGGCTGGAAGCGCCGGCGGCCGAGCCGCCGACGGCGGCCCAGGGGCGCGAAAGTCATGAACGACGCGGAGCTCCGTGAGGCGATCGTCTCGGCTGCCTACCTCGAAGGCGACTTCGTCCTGCGCTCCGGCAAGCGGTCTCGCTACTACCTCGACAAGTTCCGCTTCGAGACCCGGCCCGACATCCTGGCCGCGCTCGGTGACCGGATCGCCGGCGCTGTCCGCGAGCACGCGCCGGAGGCTGCGCGCCTCGCCGCGCCGGTGCTCGGCGCCGTGCCGCTCGCCGCGGCGGCATCGCTAGCCGGCGGGCTGCCGTTCGTGATCGTTCGCGACGAGGCGAAGGGCTACGGCACCGCGAACCGGCTCGAGGGTGCCTTCGAGGAAGGCGAGCTCGTGTGCCTCGTCGAGGACATCGTGACCTCGGGAGGGGCGCTCGTCGAGGCGATCTCGGCGGTCCGTGAGGCCGGTCTCGTCGTCCGTACGGCCGTCTGTGTGGTCGACCGGGAGGAGGGCGGAGCCGACGCTCTCGCGCGCCACGCCGTGCGCTTGCGCCCCCTTTTCCGGGCAGGAGACTTGCTGCAAGGCGAGAAAGTCCCCGCAAAACCGCATGGTTGAGCCGCAAACACGGAGTTGGTAGGGTCGTTCAGGCCCGGCAAGCGATCTACGACTGGAGGAGAGTGTGACGAAGCAGGAGTTCGTATCCGAGGTAGCCAGCCGCGCGCAGCTGTCCAACCGCGACGCCGGCAAGGCAGTCGACGCGTTCCTCGAGTGTGTCGTCGACACGCTGAAGGGCGGCGGCGAGGTCGCGTTCACGGGGTTCGGCAAGTTCTCGACCGCGAATCGCGCGGCTCGGATGGGCGTCAATCCGCGCAACCCGAGCGAAAAGGTGCACATCCCGGCGGCGCGCGTTCCGAAGTTCTCGGCCGGTAGCGGTCTCAAGTCGGCCGTCAAGCAGACGTCGTCGTACTAACGACAGTCCAAAGTCTCCTCCGAGGATCGAGAGGCCGCCTTCGGGCGGCCTCTTTGGTTTTCGGGAGGCCCGGGAAGCCCTTTCCGGAGGTATCCGTATCCTCAGTGCGATGAGCGGGTCGGGGCATTTCGCGGATCGGCTCGCAGCCGCGGTGGAGCGCAAGGGCGCGCCGCTCTGCGTCGGCCTCGATCCGGATCCGGACTTGATGCCGGAGGGGCTCGGCGTCATCGAGTTCTGTCAAGGCATCGTCGACGCGGTCGCCGGGATCGCGGTGGCGGTCAAGCCGCAGGCGGCGTTCTTCGAGGCGCAGGGCGCCGAGGGCTGGGCGGCGCTCAGCGAGGTGTGCGGCTACGCGCGGGAGGCGGGCCTGCTCGTGATCGCGGACGCGAAGCGCGGCGACGTTCCCTCTACCGCACGTGCCTACGCGGCTGCGTTCGCACCGATGGCCGACGCCGTGACGGTGAACCCCTACCTGGGGTACGACTCGCTCGAGCCGTTCCTCGCGCACGAGAGTCTCGGCGTGCTTGCACTGCTGAAGACCTCCAACCCCGGCAGCGCCGACATCCAGGACATGGTTCTCCAGGACGGCCGACCGTTGTGGCAGCACGTCGCGGGCCTCATCGATCGGTGGGGAGAGGACCGCGTCGGCGCGAGTGGAGTGTCCTCGCTCGGTGCGGTGGTCGGCGCCACGCATCCGGAGATCCTCGAAACCGTGCGCAGTCTGCTGCCGCGAGGAGTGCTGCTCCTTCCAGGGGTCGGCGCACAGGGCGGCGGCACCGAGTACCTCGCCGCCGCGTTCAAGGCCGGCCCGGGGAGCGCCCTCGTCTCCGCTTCGCGATCCGTCCTCTACGCCGACAGAGGCGAGGGCTGGCAGGAGGCCGCGGCGGCCGAGGCCGAGCGGCTCGCCGGCGAGTTGCGGGCCGTCGCCGTCGTGGGCTGAGCCGTGGACCGGCGCCGCCTCACGCGCTGGGCCGCGCCGATCGCCTTCCTCGCGGTGATCACGATCGCTGCGCTCCTCGTCCGGGCAGGGCTCAGGCAGGGCGGGCACCACCACTCGAAGACGACCACCACGACGGTCACCTCGAAGACGAAGAAGAAGCATGGACACGACTCGAAGCGGCAGGGCGCGCGGACCTACACCGTCGTGTCCGGCGACACCTTGGCGTCGATCGCGGCGAAGACGGGGACGACCGTCGAGGCGCTCAAGAAACTCAACCCGGGCATCGATCCGACAGCCCTCCAGGTCGGTCAGAAGATCCGTGTCCAGTAACCTGCGCCCCGGCGTGGTGCATCGGCAGTGATCGTCACCGTTACCCTCAACGCCGCGGTCGACCGCACGCTGACCGTCCCGAACTTCCAGTTCGGTCACCGGCACCGCGCGAGCAGCAGGCTCACCGCCGCAGGCGGCAAGGGCATCAACGTCGCGCGGGCGTTGAAGCGGCTGGACACCCCGGTCGTGGCAACCGGTCTCGCCGGTGGACGTACCGGCGACCGGATCGTCGAGGATCTCGGCCTCGAGGGAATCCTCAGCGACTTCGTCCGCATCTCCGACGAGTCGCGCACCTCGATCGCCGTCGTCGACCCGACGGCGGGCGCGCTCACCGAGGTCTACGAGTGGGGCCCGGCAGTCCGGCCGGACGAGCTGCAGATGCTCTCCGACAAGCTCCACTACCTCTCACGCGTCGCGAGCTACGTCGTCTTCTGCGGCTCGCTGCCGCGAGACGTGGAGAACGACTGGTACGCCGACGCGATCCACGACCTGACCCGCCGCGGCATCAAGTGCGTGCTCGACTGCGAAGGAGAGCCGCTGCGCGTTGGTGTCGAGGCCGAGCCGTACCTCGTCACCCCGAATCAGCAGGAAGCAGAGAGCCTCGTCGGGCAGGAGTTCATGGACGAGGAGGACTTCGTGATGGCGCTCGACACGATCGCCGACCTCGGTGCGCGCAACGTCCTCATCACGCAGGAGACCGCGTGCTTCGCGCTCGTCCGCGAGGAGCGGCAGGTGCAGCGCTTCCGCGCCTCGATCCCGCGCGTCGAGCCGATCGCGCCGGTCGGCGCCGGCGACGTGCTCCTCGGCGGCTACCTGTCCGAGCGCTTCAACGGACGCCCGGTCGGAGACGCGCTACGGACCGCCGTCGGCTGTGCGGCCGCGTCGGTCGTCGAGCTCGGCGCCGGACGCTTCGACCCGCGCGAGGCTGCCCGCCTCGCCGTCGGGGTCGAGATCGTCGAGCTCGCTCCGGTCGAGGCGGCTTAGCCGACCGCGAGCTCGCGGAGGCGGCCGGTGCCGTTGTGGTTCTCCGCCCAGATGAGCCGGCCGTGCGCGAGCGCGAGGCCGACGCAGTTGAGGCCCGTCGGCACGAGCTTCCCGATGCGCTTGCCGTGCGTGGAGACGTCGCGCAGCAGGCGACCGGCCCGGAAGACGATCAGCTGGTCGCTCGCCGCGAGCGGTGGCGTCGCGAACGCGGACACCAGGACGCTGCCGAGCTTCGTCCCGTCGGTCGCCGAGAACCAGGAGATCCGGTCGTGGGGGCCGGCCAATGTCGTGAGGACGGCGAGCACGTGGGAACTGAGCGCGATCGCGATCGGGATTCCGTGCACCTTCGGCTGGCCGAGCACCTCTCCGGTCGCGGCGTCCACGATGGGGAGCGACGCGTTGGTGGTCGCAGAGGGACGGTTGCCGTGAACGATCGTCGCGGGGATGTACGCGATGCGTCCGCTCGATGTGGCGAGCTGGAGCGCGGGCTCTGCCCCGGGCAGCGGCGTCACGCTGTTCTTCGTGACGAGGCGAATCCCGCCGTCGTTGATCTTCTGCTTGCACGAGCCGGTGCCACCGAGACAGCCGGACGGATCGACGTACTCGACGTCGTCCCACGAGTACGCGAGCGTACGGCCCGCTCCCGCGACGCCGCCCAGCCATTGGCCGGTGCCGTCGCTCGTGTGGTGGAGGCTGCCCACCGTCCGCTCGGGCCCGCCGTAGGAGGCGGCGAGGACGTCGTCGAACGGTTGAGGGCCGCTCTCGTGCAGCGTCCAGAGAGCGGTGGACATGCGGGACGCCACGGCGAGCTGCGACTGCCCGTCGGTGAGGTCCCAGCCGCAGGTGTTGCTTGCGGACAGGGGCTGCGGCATGGTCCGGTCGTGCTTTCCGGGCGCGAGGACGTGCACCATGTTGCATGTCGTCTTGCTGGACGTGAACCACGCGGCGACGCCGTTGTTCTCGGCGATCGCCTCGATCGGGCCGCGCGGGCTCTTGCGCAGGGTGTGCGCGGTGGGACGTCCCGCGATCGCCGAGCCGGCGAGCAGGAGAAGTCCAGCGGCAGCGACGATGGCCCGCACGGCGGTGGACCGTAGCTTCTCGCTGTTAGGACGTTGTCAACGCCCCTTGTTACCCTGCTCTTCTTGACGGAGCATGCAGCAGCCGAGCTGAGGGCCGACGACGTCCAGCGGCTGCTGGAGCTCGACCGGAAGTTCGGTCGCGAGGGGCTCACCTTCGACGACGTCCTCCTCGTTCCGGCCGAGTCGCACGTCCTCCCGAACGACGTCTCGACGCGCGCCCGTATCACGCCCTCGATCGATCTCGCGATCCCGATCGTCTCGGCGGCCATGGACACCGTGACCGAGGCCCGCCTCGCCATCGCGCTCGCGCGCGAGGGCGGCATCGGCATCCTGCATCGCAACCTCTCGATCGAGGCGCAGGTCGCCGAGGTCGACAAGGTGAAGCGCTCCGAGTCGGGGATGATCGTCGAGCCTGTGACGCTCAGCCCGGATGCGCCCGTGCGGGCGGCGCTCGAGCTGATGGCGCGCTACAAGGTCTCGGGCGTCCCGATCACGGACGGCGACGGCGTGCTCGTCGGGATCCTCACCAACCGGGACCTCCGCTTCGAGAACGACGTCGATCAGCCGGTCTCGGCACTCATGACCTCGCGCAACCTCGTCACCGCGCCGGTGGGCACGACGCTCGCCGAGGCGGAGGAGATCCTCCACCGCAACAAGATCGAGAAGCTGCCGGTGGTCGACGCCGACGGGTGCCTGCGCGGTCTGATCACGGTCAAGGACATCCAGAAGAAGATCGAGTTCCCCGAGGCGACGAAGGACGAGCAGGGGCGGCTGCGGGTGGGTGCGGCCGTCGGCGTCGGCCCCGACGCGCTCGAGCGGGCCGAGGCACTCGTCGGCACAGGCGTGGACGTGATCGTCGTCGACACCGCGCACGGCCACTCCGTCGGCGTGATCGAGATGGTGCGGCGGATCAAGGACGCGGTCCCGGTCGAGATCGTCGCCGGCAACATCGCCACGGCCGACGCGGCGCGCGCGCTGCTCGACGCGGGGGCGGACGCCGTCAAGGTCGGCATCGGGCCGTCCGGGATCTGCACCACCCGAGTCGTTGCCGGGGTCGGCGTCCCGCAGATCAGCGCCATCCACGATGTCGCTGCAGTCGTGCTGGAGCACGGCGTGTCGGTGATCGCGGACGGGGGCATCACCTCCTCCGGCGACATCGCGAAGGCGGTCGGCGCCGGCGCGGACGCGGTCATGCTGGGCGGCATGCTCGCGGGAACCGACGAGACGCCGGGCGACGTGATCCTCGTCCAGGGCGAGCGCTTCAAGGAGTACCGCGGCATGGGCTCCCTCGGCGCGATGAAGGCCCGCGGGTTCTCGAAGGACCGCTACTTCCAGGGCGACGTCGAGGACGTCGAGAAGCTGATCCCCGAAGGCATCGAGGGACGCGTGGGCTACAAGGGCCCGCTCCAGCATGTCGTCCACCAGCTGGTCGGCGGCCTGCGCCAGGCGATGGGCTACTGCGGCGCGGCGACGATCGACGAGATGAAGCGCGCACGCTTCGTCCGGATCACGGCGGCGGGGTTGCGCGAGTCGCACCCGCACGACGTGACGATCACGAAGGAGGCGCCGAACTATCGGCGCTGAGGAGGCACAGGTTCTGGAGCTCCCGGCCCGGGAGGACCGGCCTGTCCTCGTCCTCGACCTCGGTGGGCAGTACTCGCAGCTGATCGCGCGGCGCGTGCGCGAGTGCCGCGTCTACTCCGAGCTCGTCGGCCACACGATCACGCCCGAGGCGGTGCGGGCCAGGAACCCGTACGCGCTCGTGCTCAGCGGCGGCCCTGCGTCCGTCTACTCCGACGACGCGCCCCGTGTCGACCCGGCGCTGTTCGAGCTCGGCGTGCCGACGCTCGGCATCTGTTACGGAGCGCAGCTCATGGCGCTGGAGCTCGGCGGCCGCGTCGACCGCACCGGCGTCTCCGAGTTCGGACGGACGTCGATGGAGGTGACCGAGTCGCGGCTGCTCGCGGACACCCCGCCCGAGCAGACGGTCTGGATGTCGCATCGCGATACGGTCGTCGCGGCTCCCGAAGGCGCGCGTATCGTCGCGAGCTCCCCCGCCACGCCGGTGGCCGCCTTCGAAGCGCCCGACCGCGGCCTCTACGGCGTCCAGTTCCATCCCGAGGTCGTCCACACCCCGCACGGCATGGACGTGCTCAAGAACTTCCTCTATCGCGCCGCCGAGGCGCCGCCCAGCTGGACGCCGGCGGCGGTGATCGAGGAGCAGGTGGCGCGGATTCGCGCGCAGGTCGGACACGAGCGCGTGCTGTGCGCGCTGTCGGGCGGCGTCGACTCCGCGGTCGCGGCGCTGCTCGTGCACAAGGCGGTCGGCGAGCAGCTCACGTGCGTCTTCGTCGACCACGGCCTGCTGCGCCAGGACGAGGCCGCGCAGGTGGTCGAGACCTTCGGCGAGCACTTCCACGTCCCGCTCGTCCACGTCCAGGCCCAGGAGCGCTTCCTCGAGCTGCTCGACGAGGTCGAGGAGCCTGAGGACAAGCGCAAGATCATCGGCCGCGAGTTCATCCGTGTCTTCGAGGAGGAGGCGCGGAAGCTCGGCGATGTCCGCTGGCTCGTGCAGGGAACGCTCTACTCCGACGTGATCGAGTCCGGCGGCACCGAGGGCGTCGCCGCGACGATCAAGTCGCATCACAACGTCGGCGGCCTGCCCGAGGACATGAAGATGCGCCTCGTCGAGCCGCTGCGGCTCCTGTTCAAGGACGAGGTGCGGCGCGTGGGCGAGGAGCTCGGGATGCCCGAGCGGATGGTCTGGCGCCAGCCGTTCCCCGGTCCCGGCCTCGCGATCCGGATCATCGGCGCGGTCACCGAGGAGCGGCTCGAGATCCTGCGCCAGGCCGACTCCGTGCTGCAGGAGGAGGTGCGGCGCGCCGGGTTGTACGGCGAGCTGTGGCAGTCGTTCGCGGTGCTGCCGGCGGTGCGGTCGGTCGGTGTCCAGGGCGACGAGCGCACGTACGGCTACCCGATCGTGATCCGCGCGGTGACGAGCGACGACGCGATGACAGCCGACTGGGCGCGCCTCCCGTACGACCTCGTGGAGACGATCTCGGCCCGGATCGTGAACGAGATCCCGGGCGTCAACCGGGTTGTGCTCGACGTGACGTCGAAGCCGCCCGCGACGATCGAGTGGGAGTAGTCAGCCGCCGAACAGCTTCCAATGCCCCTCGGAGACGACGTCGACGCTGTCGCCGTCAACTCTGACCGCGGTCTCGTCGTCGATGGCATATGCCAGGCGCGGCATCTCGGCCGCCCACTCTTCGGCCTTGGCCATGGAGTTCCACGGCATGTCCTCGTGATCCAGATGCGGGAAGATCGAGAAGTCGACCAGCCCCAGAGCTTCATCGCCGCCGGCGGGAGGTTTCCAGCCGACGAAGTACTCCCCGATGCTGGGGCACATCACCATGCTCCCGCCGCTCAGTCCCACCCAGACCGTGTCGAGCGAGGGCAGGAGGTCGGCCAGCCGGCACTCCCGCATCCAGTGGGCCAGATACAAGGCGTCGCCGCCGTTCACGAGCAGGACGTCGGTCTCGCTGACGCGGGGGACCCAACGCTCCTCGTCGATGCTGGGCAGCGCGGTGAGCTCGAGCAGGCCCATGGACTTCCAGCCCAGCTCGACCATGGGGCATTCCGGCTCGTGGCCGGCGGCGAACCGCCAGGCCTGGGTGGGGCCGGCATGGGGATGCCCGTACGTGGCGGTGGGAATGCAGAGGGCGCTGCACTCGGCGATCGGCTTGCCCAGCAGGTCGAGCAGCGCGGCGTGGATGCTCGCGTTCTTGATGCCGGCGGAGGTGAGCAGAAGCTTCATGCTGCGTTCTTGATAATGCCGACATGACCGAGTCCTTCTACGACCTGCTCAAGAAGCGCCGAGCCGTTCGCAGCTACACCGGCGAGCGGGTGCCGCGCGAGACGCTCGAGCGGATAGCGCGCGCCGCGCGCCGCGGGCCGAACGCCGGCTACAGCCAGGGCCTCCGCCTCCTCGTCGTCGACGACCCGGAGGTGATCGAGGCGCTCATCGATCCCCAAGACGAGGAGCGCTCGCAGGCGTGGTTCCGAAACGCTTCCGCGCACATCTTCGTCATGACGCGCGAGCAGGACTATCACGACCGCTACACGCAGCCCGACAAGCTTGCGATCACCGGCGGCACCGAGATCGTGTGGCCCGTGCCCTTCTGGCATGTCGACGCCGGCGCCGCGCTGATGCTCGTGCTGCTCGCCGCGCTCGAGGAGGGGCTAGGCGCCGGCGTCTACGGCGTCCCGGTCGAGGAGGACGCACGTGCGCGCGAGCTGCTCGGGATTCCCGACGACTTCACGATCGTCACCGGCGTCACCGTCGGCCATCCCGCGGAGGATCCCGACTGGGACCGCGCCTCGAGCGTCTTCTCGCAGCGGCGGCGCAAGGAGGACGAGGTCGTGCAGTGGAACCGCTGGAGCTCGTAGAGCGGCTCGCCGCGGCGGAGATCGGCGAGACGTACAACCAGTACGGCGCGTCCGCGCTGTTGCGTGACCGGCTCTGTTCCTATCTCGAGAGCTGCGTGGCCGCGAACGTCGTGCTCGTCGGCGAGGCGGCCGGCTACCGCGGCGCACGCGTGAGTGGGATCCCCTTCACGTCCGAGCGCCAGCTCACGGGCTCCGGGCCCGCCGAGGCGACCGCGACGGTCGTGCACCGCGTGCTGGCCGAGCTCGGCGTCGAGGACGAAGTGCTGCTGTGGAACGTTGTGCCGACGCATCCCGGCAGCGAGACGACGAACCGGCGGCCGACCCGAGCCGAGGTCGTGGCTGCGGCTCCCTTCCTCGCCGAGGCGACCCGAGGACGCGTTGCGATCGCCGTCGGCCGCCTCGCCGCCGCCGCTCTCGACGCTCCGTACGTCCGCCATCCGTCGCACGGCGGAGCGGCGGCCTTCGAGCAGGGATTGCGCCGGGCTTTCGCTACAATCGGCCGCCGGCGGGCAGGTTCCCGCCGCTTTCTATGAAGACCTACAGCGCCAAGCCGGGAGAAATCACGCGGGAGTGGTATCTCGTCGACGCCGAGGGCAAGACGCTCGGCCGTCTGGCCACGCAGATCGCGGACACGCTCCGCGGCAAGCGGAAGCCACAGTTCACGCCGCACGTCGACACGGGTGACTTCGTGATCGTCGTCAACGCCGAGAAGATCCACGTCACCGGCAACAAGCTCGACCAGAAGCGGTACTACCGCCACTCGGGCTATCCCGGCGGCCTGCGCAGCCGGACGCTGCGCGAGCAACTCGATCGCCGGCCGACCGAGGTGCTCCGCGTCGCCGTGAAGGGGATGCTCCCCAAGAACCGGCTCGCGCGGCAGCAGATCACCAAGCTGAAGATCTACGCCGGCCCCGAGCATCCGCACGAAGCCCAGAACCCGAAGCCGCTGGAGTCCGACCGGTGAGCCAGCTCGCGCAGTACCGCGGCACCGGCAAGCGCAAGACCTCGGTCG
This sequence comes from uncultured Actinomycetes bacterium, assembly GCA_963759435.1. Lineage (GTDB taxonomy): Bacteria > Actinomycetota > Thermoleophilia > Gaiellales > Gaiellaceae > Palsa-739. The sequence continues at coordinate 347,072 of CAVWZB010000006.1, forward strand.
CGCGCGTCATCCTCCGGCCCGGCGGCGGCGCCACCTGGGTCAACGGTCGCACGCTCGAGGAGTACTTCCCGCGCTCCGTCTGGCAGACGATCGCCGTCTCGCCGCTCAAGGTGGCCGGCGTCGAGGGGCAGTACGACCTCCGCGTGCGCGTCCACGGCGGCGGCCTCACCGGACAGGCCGGGGCCGTGCGGCACGGCATCGCCCGCGCGCTCGTCGAGGCGAACCCGGAACTGCGCATCCCGCTCAAGCGCGAGGGCTTCCTCACCCGGGACGCACGTCAGGTCGAGCGCAAGAAGGCCGGCTTGCACAAGGCGCGCAAGGCGCCGCAGTTCTCGAAGCGCTAACCGCGCAGCGGCTCTAGGCCTCCGAGCAGCAGGTCGAGCGCGAACTCGAACGCGCTCACGTCGTGGTGCGGCCCGTCGTCGAGGTGCTGCAACCCGTGCTCGTGCAGGTAGGGGAACGTTGCGACCGGGATCATCTCCTCGAACCAGGCGCGCGCGTCCTCGATGTGCTCCGGCATCTTCCCGTGGGTGGACGCCCAGAGCGAGAAGCCGATGATGTGCGCGTCGATCACGTGGTAGGCGTGATAGGTCGTGTCCGCAGACAGCCCGGAGCGCCGCAGGCAGGCGAGCAGGCCTTCCATGTACGCGATCCGGGCGGGACGGATTCCTGCCGGCGCCATCAGCATCGTCGCCGCCCACGGATGCCGCTTCAGAGCCTCGTGGGCGGAGAGCGCGGAGGCGCGGATCGCGGGCAGTCCACCGTCGGGATCCGGCGGCTCCATCTCGGCGAGCACGAGGTCGAGGATCCCTGCGAGCAGGTCGTCCTTGTTCGAGACGTGGTTGTAGAGCGACATCGCCTCGTAGCCGAGGGATTGGCCGAGCTTGCGCATCGAGAGCGCCTCGATCCCGTCCTCGTCGACGAGGGCGAGCGCGGTGTCGAGGATCCGCTCGCGGCTCAGGGGCTTCCGTCTCGTCGTGGCCATTGACATAGCTTACGCTGTATGTCATCTTACACCGTAAACTTACGGCGTATGGAGGAGAAGACGATGATGAAGGCACTGGTTCGACACCAGTACGGTGGCCCCGGCGTCGTGCGCGTCGAGGAGGTCGAGCGGCCCGCACTCGAGGACGACCGCGTGCTCGTACGCGTCCATGCCAGCTCGCTCAACAAGGCTGACTGGCATCGAATGCGCGGCTGGCCGCTCCTCCTGCGGCCCATCACGCGCGACGGCATGGTGCGCCCGAAGAGCGCCCTCCTCGGCACCGACTTCGCGGGCGTGGTCGAGGCCGTGGGAACGAACGTGCCCGATCTTGCGCCCGGCGACGAGGTCTTCGGCGGCCGGAACGGCGCCTTCGCCGAGTACGTGAGCGCGACCAACGTCGTCCGGAAGCCGCCGAATGTGACGTTCGAGGAGGCCGCGACGATGGGGATCGCCGGACTGACCGCGCTCCAGGCAGTCCGAGACCGCGGTGAGGTCCAGCCGGGCCAGCGCGTCCTGGTCAACGGCGCCTCCGGCGGTGTCGGGACGCTCACCGTGCAGATCGCGAAGGCATTCGGCGCAGACGTGACCGCGGTGTGCAGCACGCGCAACGTCGAGCAGTCGCGCGCGCTCGGAGCCGACCGCGTGCTCGACTACACCCGCGAGGACTTCACCCGTGAGCGTGAGCGCTATGACGTGATTCTCGACGTCGCCGGCGGTCACTCGTGGCGGGCGATGCGGGGAGCCCTCGAGCCGGACGGCCGGCTCGTGATGGTCGGAGCACATGGCAGCCGACGCCAGTTAGGGCACCTCGCGGCCGTCTGGCTCGGTTCTCGCTTCGGCAAGCAGACGGCCAAGTTCTTCGTCACACAGTTCAACAAGCCCGACCTCCAGACGCTCGCCGACATGCTCGAAAGCGGCCAGCTGAAGCCGACGATCGACCGGACGTACGAGCTCACGGAGGCCCAGGACGCGTTCCGCACATTCGGCGAAGGACACGTCAGAGGGAAGCTTGTCCTGACGATCTGAGCCGCTATCGTCCCGCGCCGTGGCGCGGGAGTATTTCGGAACGGACGGCGTCCGCGGCGTCGTCGGCGAATCGCTGACGGTCGATCTCGTCGAACGCCTCGGCAAGGCGGCGGCAGCCTGGTGCGGCCGCGGACGCGTCTTCGTGGGCCGCGACACGCGGGCCAGCGGGCCGGAGCTGGAGGAAGCGTTCGCCGCCGGCATCGCCTCGGCCGGGGGTAGCGCCGTCCTCGCGGGTGTTCTGCCGACGCCCGCAGTCGCGCTGCTCGGCCTCGACCTGGGCGCGGTCATCTCCGCCTCGCACAATCCGCCGGAGTACAACGGCGTCAAGTTCTTCGACCGCGACGGGCGCAAGCTCACCGACGCGGCGGAGGAGGAGATCGAGGCGCTCCTCGACAGCCCCGCACCGGGCGGCGGCGAGATCGACCGCGTCGAGGTCGCCGCGGACAGCTACCTCGAGCACGTGCTCGAGCGGTTCGGCACGGACCTCACCGGCCTTCGCATCGGAGTCGACTGCGCGAACGGCGCCTACGCGGGCCTCGCTCCGCAGGCGTTCGAGCAGCTCGGAGCCGAGGTCACCGCGATCGGAGACGAGCCGGATGGGACGAACATCAACGTCGGCTGCGGCGCGACCGATCTTTCCCTCTTGTCGGACACCGTTCGCGCCGGCCGCTTCGACCTCGGCATCGCCTTCGACGGCGACGGAGACCGGATGCTCGCCGTGGACGAGCGCGGCGAGCCGGTCGACGGCGACCAGATCCTCGCGGTGCTCGCGCTCGCACTCGGCGTGGAGGGCGTCGCCGTGACGACGATGACGAACCTCGGCTTCCACCGCCTGATGGAGGAGCGAGGCATTCGCGTCATCGTCACCGACGTCGGCGACCGGTACGTCCTCGAGGCGCTGCGGCGCGACGGGCTGCTTCTCGGCGGCGAGCAGTCGGGCCACCTCATCTGGCTCGACGGGCACGTGACGGGCGACGGTCTGGTGGCCGGGCTGCTTCTGTGCAACGCGCTCGGCGGGCGGACGCTGTCGGAGGCGGTCGCCGTGATGCCGCGCTTCCCGCAGGTGATGCGGAACCTGCCGCGCGCGGAGCGCGGCGCACTGCCCGACGAGCTGCTGACGGCGGTCGAGGAGGTCAACGCGGAGCTCGACGGCACGGGCCGCGTCCTCGTCAGGCCGTCCGGCACCGAGCCCGTCGTCCGCGTGCTCGCCGAGGCCGAAACGGCGGAGGCCGCGGAAGACCTCTGTGCTAAAGTCGCCGCCCTGGTGACACACGAGCTCGGCTGATCCACTCGCGACGCAGCGAACGGGTCCGTGGCCGGGCTTTTCGTATTTCCAGGGAGCGTTTTCCGTGCCCAGCGGGGAAAGGAGCGGACGTGTGCGGAATCATCGGATACGTCGGATCGCGCGAGGCAAAGCCGCTTCTGCTCGAAGGATTGCGCCGGCTCGAGTACCGCGGGTACGACTCCGCCGGGATCGCGCTGCGCGAGGACGACGCGCTCGACTACGTGCGTGCCGTGGGCAACCTCGGCAACCTGGTGGAGGCGGCAGGCCCGAACGGCTCCCACTCGCAGCACGGGCTCGGCCACACGCGCTGGGCGACGCACGGCGCTGTGACCGAGCAGAACGCGCACCCGCTCACCGGCTGCGAGCCCGGCCGCCTCGCGATCGTCCTCAACGGGATCATCGAGAACTACATCGAGCTTCGCGAGCAGCTGGCCGAGCGCGGCCACACGCTCACGTCCGAGACCGACGCCGAGGTGGTCGTCCACCTGCTCGAGGAGGAATACGACGGCGACCTGGCGCAGGCGCTGGGGCGCGTCTATCCGCAACTCGAGGGGCACTTCTCGATCGTCGCCATCCACCACGACCAGCCCGACCTGCTCGTCGGAGTGCGGCACCAGACTCCGCTCGTCGTCGGGCTCGGCGACGGCGAGAACTTCCTCGCCTCCTCGATTGCCGCCTTCCTCAGCGAGACCCGCACCGTCATCCATCCGCGCGACGGCGAGGTGGTCGAGCTGACGCCCGGCAGCGTCCGTTTCTTCGTCGACGGCACCGAGGTCGACGCGCCCGAGCGGCAGGAGGTGGACTGGGACGAGGAGAGCGCCGAGAAGGCCGGCTACGAGACGTTCATGCTCAAGGAGATCTTCGAGCAGCCAGAGGCCGTGGCCGAGACGATCGGCGACCGCGTTCGCGGCCACACGCTCATGCTCGAGGCGCTCGGCATGACGGAGCTCGAGGTCCGCAACCTGCGCCGGATCGTGATCGTCGCGTGCGGCACGGCCTACCACGCCGGCGTCGTCGGCCGCTACATCCTCGAGGAGTGGGCGCGGGTCCCGGTCGAGCCGGACATCGCAAGCGAGTGGATCTACCGCAACCCGGTGCTCTCGAAGGACACGCTCGTGATCGGGATCTCCCAGTCGGGCGAGACGCGCGACACGGTCAACGCCATGAAGCTCGCGCGCGAGGCCGGCGCACGGACGCTCGCGATCACGAACCTCATGGGCACGCAGATCACGCGCGAGGCCGAGGCGACGCTCTACACCCGCTGCGGGATGGAGGTCGGCGTGGCCGCCTCGAAGACGTTCACCGCGCAGGTGGCGCTGCTCAGCCTGCTCGCGCTCAGGCTCGCCGAGATCCGGCGGACGCTGCCGCAGGACGAGATCGAGTTCATCCTCGACCGCCTGCACGAGCTGCCGCAGAAGATGCAGGAGTTCCTCGACGGCGACCACCCGATCGAGTCGATCGCCCAGCGCTTCCACGACGCGCCGTTCTTCCTCTATCTCGGCCGCCACATCGGCCTGCCCGTCGCGCTGGAGGGCGCGCTGAAGCTGAAGGAGATCTCGTACATCCCGACGGACGCGTACTCGGCCGGCGAGATGAAGCACGGGCCGATCGCGCTGCTCGACGAGGGGACGCCGGTCGTCGTCGTGGCGACGAACATCCACGTCTACGACAAGATCGTCTCGAACATCCAGGAGACCCGGGCGCGCGGCGCGCACGTGATCGCGATCGCGACCGACGGCAACGAGGACATTCAGCACCACGCAGACGACGTGATCTACGTGCCGAGGACGCCGAACTTCCTCCAGGCGTCGCTCGCCGTGATCCCGCTGCAGCTCCTCGCCTACCGCATCGCCCGGCTGCGTGGCCTGAACGTCGACCAGCCGCGCAACCTGGCGAAGACCGTCACGGTGGAGTAAGAACTCCGCCATGGGCTTTACCGAGCGGCTGGCCCGGGGGTGCGCGGCGCGTCCGCGGCTGACGCTTGCGCTCTGGGGCGTCGCGGTCTTCGTCGCGCTCGTGCTCGTCGCGACCTCGCTGCACGGGCTGAGCTCGCAGGGAAACGTCGAGGGTAATCCGGAGTCGACGAAGGCCAAGGGCGCGATCGCGCGGGCGTTCCCGGGAGTCGTCGCGAGCGAGAAGCAGGACGTGATCGTCGCGACCTCGAGCCGCTACACCGTCGACTCGCCCCAGTTCCGTGCGTTCGCCAGGCGTCTGCAAGCTGCGCTCGCGGCGACGGGAGAGGTGCGGGGAGCGCGTCAGGTAGCTGTCTCGCGCGACGGCCACTCGGCCCTCGTCTCCGTCCAGATCCGCAGCGACTCGGGCGCACACCCCGTCGAGCAGGTCGTGCAGAAGGCGAACGGCGGCTCGTTCGAGGCCGGCATCACCGGCTTCCACTCGACCGGCTACGACTTCGGGAAGCAGTCGCAGACGGACCTCGAGAAGGGCGAGCTCGCCTTCGGTCTGCCCGCAGCGCTGATCGTCCTCGTGCTCGTCTTCGGGGCCGTGTTCGCCGGGCTCGTGCCGGTGCTCATGGCGATCCTCTCGATCATCGTTGCGCTCGGCTTCGTGGCGGTCATCTCCCTCGAGTTCTCGCTCTCGGTCTTCATCGTGAACATGCTCACCGGGATGGGCCTCGCGCTCGGGATCGACTACTCGCTCTTCGTCGTGTCGCGCTACCGAGAAGAGCGCGGGCACGGGCTGGAGAAGGAGGACGCGATCGCGCGAACCGGCGCGACCGCCAGTCGCGCCGTGCTGTTCAGCGGCTCGACGTTCGTGATCGCACTGCTCGGCATGTTCATCGTCCCGACCTCGATCATGCGGAGCCTCGCGCTCGGGGCAATCCTCGTCGGCATCGTCTCGGTGGCCGCGGCGCTCACGCTCCTGCCCGCGGTGCTGAGCATCGTCGGGGACCGCGTGAATTCGATGCGCGTCCCGTACTTCGGCCGGAATCTCGGTCGTGCCGACACGGCGGAGGGTCGTTTCTGGAAGCGGATCGTCGATGCTGTGCTGCGCCGCCCGGCGCTCTCGCTCGTGTTGTCCGTCGGCGCGATGCTGCTCCTCGCGGCGCCGATCTTCGGACTGCACATCGGCGCGAACGGCGTCAGCACGCTGCCGTCCAGCCTTCCATCGAAGCAGGGCTACGTCCTGCTCCAGCGTGCGTTCCCCGTCCAGAACCCCGAGCCGGTTCGCGTCGTGGCGGTCGGCGGCGACCCCGCCCGTGTGCACCGAGATCTCGTTCAGCTCAACCGGCGGCTGGCCGAGGAGGGTAGCTTCGGCGCGGGCGCGATCCAGTCCCGGCGAGCGGTGGCGCTGCTGACGTCGCCGGTGCGAGGAGACCCCGTCGGAGGCGCGGCCGTCAAGGCCGTGCGTGATCTCCGGGCGAACGTCATTCCGTCGATCTTCGCCGGCAGTGGGGCGAAGGTCTACGTGGGGGGCGTCACCGCCGAGAACGTCGACTACTTCGACGCCGTGACGAACCCGACTCCCTACGTCCTGCTCTTCGTGCTGGGGCTCAGCTTCATCCTGCTCACGGTCGCGTTCCGCTCGATCGTCGTCGCGCTCGTGTCGGTCCTGCTCAACCTGCTCTCGGTGGGCGCCGCGTACGGCCTGCTGACGCTCGTCTTCCTCGACGACCACGGCGCGGGTCTGTTCGGCTTCCAGCACACGCACGTGATCGACGCGTGGGTGCCGCTCTTCCTCTTCTCCGTGCTGTTCGGTCTCTCGATGGACTACCAGGTGTTCCTGATGAGCCGGATCAAGGAGCGCTACGACGCCTCGGGCTCGACGCACGACGCGGTCGTCGGAGGCGTCTCGACAACGGCGCGGATCATCACAGGTGCGGCGCTGATCATCGTGGTCGTCTTCGCCGGCTTCGCGGCCGGAAAGCTCGTGATGTTCCAGCAGATGGGCTTCGGCGTCGCCATCGCGCTCCTGCTCGACGCGACCGTCATCCGCTCGGTCGTGCTGCCGAGCTCGCTCGCCCTGCTCGACCGGCGCAGCTGGTATCTGCCGCACTGGCTCGAGTGGCTTCCGCACGTCGAGGTCGAGCGGGCCGTCGAGGCGCCGGTCGTGGCGGACCTCTAGAGTCGCGCAGGCCGTAGAGGAGTCATGTTCGGCGTCCTGGCTCTTCTCCTCGTCGTCTCGCCGCCGCACTTCCAGGCCGGGCACGGTTGGCACGTGGGCGCGCATACGTCGTGGGGCTGGGCGTCGACTGTGCGATACCGGGACTGCCAAGACTGCGTTCCTCCGCACCGGACGCTCGCCCACCTCCCACCGGGCGGGATCCTGATCCAGCTCGGCAACTTCCGGGCTGAGCATCCGCCGCAAGCGTCGCCGGGCAAGTGGCCGCCGCGGATCCGGCAGAAGGACCTGATCGGAGGAGGCGGGGAAGGAATCCCCAAGCACGTTGGGTACGCAGAGTGGTTCATTCGCCGCAGAGGAGTCGAGCACTACCTCTGGGTCTGGTTCGGCCGCGTCCATCCGACCCGGCGTCAGTTCTCCCGCGCGAACGCCGAGCTGCGAACGGCCCGCTAGTCGAGCTCCCTGCGCAGCCGCTTCGTTCGGGAGCGGCGCTTCTTCTTCTCCAACCGTCGCTCGCGGGACGCGGCGGTGGGCTTCGTCGGCTTGCGCTTCCGCGGGACGCGGAGCGCCTCACGCAACGCGGCGACGAGCCGCTCGAGCGCGAGCTCGCGGTTGCGCGACTGGCTCCGCTCGTCCTGCGCCACCGCCCGCAGCACCGGGCCGGCCTTCGCGACGACCCGCCGCTTCTGCGTCTCGCTCAGTGCGTGCGAGGCCTCGACGTCGAAGACGGCGACGACCCGCGTCTCGGACTTCTGCGCGTGCTGGCCGCCGGGCCCGCTCGAGCGGGAGACCTGCAGCTCTACCTCCGCCAGCGGGAGGACGACGGAACGCGTCACGCGAATAGACTCGGCGGCCATGGCCGCGATTCTGCTCGACGTGGACGGCGTCCTGCACGTCTCCGGCCAACCGCTACCCGGTGCGGCCGACGCAGTCCGGCGTCTCCGCGAGGCCGGGCACCGGCTCCGCTTCGTCACGAACGCGACGACACGCTCGAAGGCCGAGCTCGCAGCGGGGCTGCAAGCGATGGGGATCGAGCTGGAGGTGGGGGAGGTGCAGACGACGGCCGACGCCGCCGTCGAGGCGCTCCGCGGGCGGCGGGTGCTCGCGCTCGTCATGCACGCCCTTGTCGGCGACCTCGAGGGCATCGAGCTCGTCGGCGACAACGTCGACGCCGTCCTGATCGGCGGCGCGGACGACTCGCCCGAGACGAACCTGGTCTTCGCGTACATGAACCTCGCGCGCGCGTTCGCGGAGCTCGAGATGGGCGCCGACCTCTACTGCCTCCACCGCAATCGCTGGTGGCAGACGGCGCGCGGGCCGCTGCTCGACTCCGGCTGCTACGTCGCCGGGCTCGAGTACGCGGCGCAGACCGCGGCGACCGTGCTCGGCAAGCCCAGCCCCGGGTACTTCGACGCCGCCTGCCGCGCGCTCGACGCCGAGCCCTCGATGACCTGGATGGTCGGCGACGACCTCGAGACCGACGTCGCCGGAGCGCGCGGCGTGGGGATGCGGGCGGTGCTCGTCCGCACCGGGAAGTTCCGGCCCGACGCCGTCGAGACGTCGCGGATCCAGCCGGACGGGATCGTCTCCTCGATCGCGCACCTTCCCGAGTGGCTCGAGGAGCACCTCGCATGAGCGTCTCCGTCGGCACCGACCTGATCGAGATCGAGCGGATCCGGCGGGCGCTCGCGCGCTACGCGCGCTTCCGCGAGCGCTGCTTCACCGAGGCGGAGCGCGCCTACTGCGACTCCCGTCCGAACCCGGCGCAGAGCTACGCCGGCCGCTTCGCAGGCAAGGAGGCCGTCGGCAAGGCGCTCGGCTTCGGCGTCGCCCGTGCCTTCGCCTGGCAGGAAATCGAGATCGCCGGCCGGCCGAAGCCGGCGGTCCGTCTCTCGGGCCGGCTCGCGGAGCGGGCGGCCGCGCTCGGCATCGGCTCGGTCGACCTCTCGATGACGCATTCGCGCGAGCTCGCGCAAGCGGTTGCGGTGGCCACCGATGGCTGAGCTCGAGCCGCTCTACTCCGCGGAGGAGATGCGCGCCGCAGAGGCGGGTCACGACGTCGACGCGATGATGCAGCGCGCCGGTGCGGCCGTCGCCGAGGAGCTGATGCGCCGCTGGCCGGACGCCCGCCGGATCGCGCTTCACGCCGGCGGCGGCGCGAACGGCGTCGACGGGCAGATCGCCGGCGAGATCCTGCGCGCGCAGGGACGGGAGCTCGTGGACGAGCGGCCGGACGTCGTGATCGACGCGCTCCTCGGCACCGGGCTGAAGGGAGCGCCACGGGAGGAGACCGCGCGCGTCATCGAGCAGATCAACGCGGTCCGCGTGCCCGTGCTCGCGGTGGACATCCCGTCCGGCGTGAACGCGTCGACCGGCGAGGTCGCAGGCGCGGCGGTGAACGCCGACCTGACCGTCACGATGCACGGCGCCAAAGTCGGCCTCGCGGTCGCGCCGGGTCGCTTCCACGCGGGCGAGGTGGCGGTCGCGGACATCGGACTCGAGCCCGCGGAGACCGAGCACCGGCTCGTCACGGCCGAGATCCTGGCCGAGGTGCCGCGCCGCTCGGCGCGCGACAACAAGTACACGGCCGGCCATGTCCTCGTCGTCGGAGGATCGCGCGGAATGACCGGCGCCCCGGCCCTCGCCGCGCGCGCCGCCCTGCGCGCCGATGCCGGCTACGTGACGATCGCGGCGCCGCCCGACTCGCTTCCGGTCCTCGAGACGCTCGTGCTGGAGGCGGTGAAGCGACCGCTCGAGGAGGTCTTCGACGCGGCGTTGAAGGCAAAGGCCGTTGCCGTAGGGCCGGGCCTCGGGCGTCAGCCGGAAGCGATGGAGCTCGTCCGACGGCTGCTCGCCGAAGTCGAGCTGCCGCTGGTCGTCGACGCCGACGCGCTCTTCGAGCTGGAGCCGGGCGAGTGGCCGGCGCCTCGCGTCCTCACCCCGCACGAAGGCGAGCTCGCACGCCTGCTCGGGCGCGAATCGAAGGAGATCGGGGCGCACCGCCTCGCGTCGGTGCAGGAGGCGGCCGAGAAGTTCAACGCGGTCGTTGTCCTCAAGGGCGAAGACTCGCTCGTCGCGGCGCCGGGCCGCGGGGTGCAGGTGTGCGCTCTCGGCCTCTCGTCGCTCGCGACGGCAGGCACGGGCGACGTCCTCACCGGCGTCACCGCCGCCTTTCTCGCGAAGGGAATGGAACCGCAGCGCGCCGCCGCAGCGGCCTGCGCAGCGCAGCAGCTGGCCTCGCACGAGGCGACGCAGCGCTACGGACTCGTCGCGAGCGACGTGGTCGAGGCCCTGCCCCGGGCGCTCGCCTAGATCTCGGTTTCGGGGATCCGATCCACGCGGAGGATCTCGGAGAAGCCGGCATTCTCGAGACCCCTGCGCAACTCGATCCAGCCGAGCACCGTAAGCAGGAGGCAGAGTCCGACCAGGATTCCGCCACCCCAGGTCAGCCCGACCTTGCGCGTTTCTATCAGAGCGACGCCGACTAGTGCGAGCAGGCCGAGCGGGGCCAGAACGAGCTCCGCTCTGACCGCAGAACTTCCACCGACGTTGTCGAACCAAGACCACAGGGTGTGGAGAGCCAGGAGTAGCCCCGCGGCAGCCAGCCATCCGGTGAGCACCGCCGCCTGAGCCTGCCACCGCTCAGGCAGAACACCCCACCAGGCGAGGGCGATCGCCGCCAAACAGGCGAGCGAGGTGGCGATAGGGAGGAGTCGGGCGAGTAATCGTCGACGCGCCAAGGGTCGCCACCGAAGCCGGGAAAGGGCGAGGAACAGAAAGAGAGCGGTCGCCGAGAACCCTACGAACGCCCCGTACCCGCGGTGATTCTCGAACGGAGGCTCGGCGATGGAGAACCCCGCGGTGGTTACGAGCAAGCTCGTGCCCACGGCCAACTCAGGTAGTCGGTGCGTGTGCAGCCCGATCAGGACGACCACGATCGCAACGGAAGCAAGCGCCGCTGCCGCTGACCCCGGAAGCGTCCATCCGTTCTCAACGACACAGCGGCCAACTCCGGGGAGCTTGCCGTGTGGCAAGCAGGCGCTTTGCCAACGCAGGAACAGCGAGGCGACGAAGATGCCGGCTGCGCCCCCCAGAAGGGCGTTCTGCCGGATCCGCTGCGAGCCTCGCAGTTCCGGACTCCCGGCGAGGAGTGCGGCGCCGAGGAGCGCGAGCGCCAGTCCCAACCCGACCCAATAGCCGAAGCCGCGCTGCCCAACGCGACAAGCACCGCAGCCAGGATGGCGGCAGGACTGAGGATTCCGAGATCGTTGAACACGCCCTGCCGCAGTGGGATTTCATGCCACGGGAGGAGAAAGGAGACGAGTAGGGCAAGCCCAAGAGCCGACGCGAGTGCTTCGATGCCGCGCTTGGGCAAGAGCGCCCTACCGCGGATCACCGCCGCCACCACTGCGGCGACGATCCCGCTCGCGACACCCAGGTAGGCGCCGTAGCTCCAATCGAACTGGACGTGGTGGTCAAACGGGGCGAATCCCGCTATACGCGCGCGGAACAGTGCCGCCGCCGCGATGCCCAGGTAGGCGGCCAAGAGGCCGCCCGCCTCGAGCGGCAGGTGACCTGCGAGCCTGCGTCGAACGAGACCGGCAGTCGTTGCGGCAGCAAGTGCGACGCCGATCACAGCGGCCGCGTCGCCGAGGCCAGACGACCACGCGTTGGAGCTCGTGCCCGAAAAGCAGTCTGTCCCGGTCGGATTGCACGCCCGCGGTGCAACCTGCCACGGGAGGTAGAGGCTCGCGAGGAACGTCAGCGCGCTCGCCAGCAACACGAACAGCAGCAGGCGCCCTCTCATCGGAGCGCAATCTACTCCTCGTCCCGGCAGGCAACTAGGCTGGACGACCGTGCATCG
>CAVWZB010000007.1:0-18899 GCA_963759435.1 uncultured Actinomycetes bacterium
TCGGCTCAGTTGATCGGGTAGTACTGCACCGGCACGACGACGTCGTTCGCCGCCTTGTCGTGCCAGCACTGCTTCTCCTTGTCCCAGAGCATCCAGAGGTAGCCGATGAAGAGCGCGAGCGCCGAGACGATGCTCACGAGCCAGCGGATCAGCGCCCGGCCGTAGCCGATCGAGCCGCCGCCGTTGAAGTCGATCACCCGGATCCCCATGGCCATCTGGCCGAGGGTCTGACCGCGGTCCGAGCCGATCATGACCGTGAAGTAGGCGAGCGAGACGAGAAGACCCAGCCCCGTCCCGCCGCCCTGGCCGGCGGCGGAGTCGAGCAGGCGGCTCACGATTCCGAGCAGGATCCCGTCGATCAGGGCGCCCACGAACCGGCGCCAGAACCCGGCGCGCGGCCCGGACGCTCCCCCGGTCGGCGGTGGCGCTCCCTCAGCCTGTGGAGGCGGTGGATACATGGCCACAGAGGTGCTCCTTTCGGATCAGTGAGAGGCGGTCGAGCTCGGACGGCGCACGCGGCGCGATGCTACTCCGCCGGGCGGCTAGAGACGACCCCGTTTCGCGGCCAGCAGGCGCTCGAGGAACATCTCGTCGCCGTCTCCGGCGACCGCGCCGCCGACTTTCGGCCGTAGGCGGCCCGCGAGCTCTGCCGCGATCTGGATCCGGGCCCCTGGCGCGAGCTCGTGCCGGCGGGCGAGGAAGGCGGCGACCGTGTCGAGATCCTGCCGGTCGATGGCGCTCGTGTCCCACGTGGGCGCCTGCACCGAGGGCGAGACCAGCACCTCCGGAGGCAGCTTCCGCGCCTCGCGGATGACGAGCGTGCCGGCCGCGAGGTCGCCGACCCGCTGGTTCCGCTTCGTGACGAGGATCGAGGTGATCCCGACGAGGTAGGTGCCGGGAAGGAGATCGATGATGCGGATGACGTTCCGCACCGCGCTCGGCCCGAACGTGACCGGCGCGCCGGACTCTCGTACCACCCGCAGCCCGTTCGCCGCCTTGCCGGGAGTCCGTCCGGAGTTGAGCACCTCGAAGGCGACGTCGTAGCCCCAGAAGACGGCGAAGAACCCCACCACCCAGAACGCGGCGCTGAGGGAGCTCGAGCCCGGCGAGAACCCGGCTCCGTAGCTGAGGACGAGCGCGAGCGCCACGAGGATGATGAATTGGAGGATGTAGTCGAGGAGCGCCGAGGCGAACCGTGAGCCGACGCCGGCGAGCGTAAGCTCGAGCGGCACGCCCTCCGGCGTGTCGATCGTCAGCCGATCCTCGAACACCATCTTCCGCTGAGGCTAGACACATTCATCACCGCGCGAAGCTCGGACTGGCGCGAGCTCGAGCTGCTCCTGCGCGAGGCGAAGCGCCGTCCGGAGCGGCTCGGGCCGGAACGGCTCCTGCGGCTCGGGGGCCTCTACCGCGCCGCGGCGGCGGATCTCGCGCAACTGCGCCGCCATGCTCCGCGAGCGCCGGAGACGGTGCGGCTCGAAGCGCTCGTGCGCCAGGGCCGGCAGGCCGTCTACGACGTGCGCACCCGGCGGGGCTCGATCGTCCGCTTCTTCGTCATCGACTATTGGCGGCTCATCACCGCTCGACGCAAGGCGCTGCTCGTCGCGTTCGTCCTCCTCTTCGGCTCCGCTGCCCTTGCGGCGCTCTGGGGCGTTCACGACCCGGCTGCTGCGACCGGCATCGTGCCGCAGCAGTTCCGGCCGGCGCTCCAGCCGGGTCACCCGTGGCACGACATGTCGCCGGCTCAGCAGACCGCCTTCACGAGCGAGGTCTTCACGAACAACATCCAGGTCACGCTCGTCGCGTTCGCCGGCGGGATCACCGGGGGGATCGCGACCGCCCTCGCCCTCCTCTACAACGGCCTGCAGCTCGGCGTGATCGGCGGGCTGATGGGACAGGCCGGGAACGGCGTCGGCTTCGTCGATCTCGTGACCGCGCACGGGGTCCTCGAACTCTCGTGCATCCTGGTGGCCGGCGCAGCCGGACTGAGCCTCGGCTGGTCGATCATCTCCCCCGGCCTGCGCACCCGACGCGCCTCGCTCCAGCGGGAGGCGGTCCAGGCATTGCTGCTCGTGGTCGGAACCGCGCCGTGGCTCGTGATCGCCGGGATCGTGGAGGGGAACCGCGCCAACCTGGCGGAAAGCGGTCTCGGCGCCGTCATCGGCACCGGCGTCGGACTCGGCATCGTCTTCTGGGGACTCGTCCTCTGGCGCGGGCGGGTCAGATCTCCGCTTACAGACGAGCCAGCCACTTCGCTCGGAGATACGTCCTGACGCAGGCGGCGGCGAGCGTCGCCGGTGCCGCCTCGACAACGGTCGCGCCCGCGTGCTGCAGCCGCGCCGCGGCACGGGCTCGAGCGGCCAGGACATCGAGGGCGACGGCGGCCCGGTAGACGTCGCCGGCCACGTTCGGCTCGGTGCTCACGGCCGCGTCGAGGTCGGGATCGGCGGATCCGGCGACCGTGACGGCGTGCCTGCGCGCCAGCATGGGGAGCGCCTCGACGAGGGGCTGCGCAGCCGACTCCTCCAGCAGATCGGTGAGCACCAGGACGAACGCGCGCTTGACGCCGCGGACTTGCGCGAACGCGAGCTCGTAGTCGCTCTCGACCGGCACGGGCTCGAGATCGAACAGCGCCGAGACGACGTCCCGCGCGCCGGCGCGCCGCGGCGGCAGGGAGCGCAGCACCTCGCCGGCGAAGGCGATCGTGCCGCACCGGTCGCCCAGCACGTCCGCCACGGCCGCGACCGCAACAGCAGCGTCGAGTGCCGCGTCGAGGCGCGTGCGGTCGGCAAAGGGAGCCGCCATCAGGCGGCCGCAGTCGACGACGCACACCACGTCCCGGTCGCGCTCGATCCGGTACTGGTTGCTCATCGGCCGCTCGAGCCGCGCCGTCGCGCGCCAGTTCACCTGGCGAATGTCGTCGTCGGGGGAGTACTCGCGGACCGACTCGAACTCGGTGCCGAGCCCGAGCGGCCCGCGGCGGCGGAGGCCCTCGTCCCGGAACTTCCCCGCACGCACCGCGCTCGCGAGCCGGCGCGCGGCCGGAAGGTCGGGGTAGACGAGCACGTCCGCGGCCTCGCCGACCTGATGCGTCCACGCGGCGAGCCCGAGCGGCCCGGTGCGCCGTGCGACCGGCGCCGGAAGCGTGTGGCGGCCGCGCCGGCGGGCTACGAGCTGCCCGGTCAGCACGCCCTCGGCCTGCGCCGGCTCGAGCTCCAGGTCGGGCGGCAGCGGCTGGCGGACACGGATGCGCACGGGCTCCGCCGGCTCGAGGCGAAACGACGCGGGCACGCCGCGCGCGAGGTGCGTCGGCACTTTCCGCTCCATCTCCGGTGGCCGCCGCACCGACCAGGCATCGACGGCGGTCGCCGCGAGGAGCGCGACCGCGAGGAGAATCGCCAGCGGGACCGGCAGGACGAGCAGCGACACGGAGATCAGCGCCAGCGCGAACGCGGCGCGCGGCGTCGGTGTCACCGGGGTACGGGAACCGCTTCGAGGGCGGCCCGAACCGCGTCGTCGGCGGTGTACCGCTCGAGCTCCGCCTCGGGCCGCAGCAGGAGCCGGTGCCGGAGCACGTCCGGCGCGACCTCCGCGACGTCGTCGGGGGTCACATAGCCGCGGTCGTCGAGCCGGGCCACGGCTTTCGCGGCGGCGAGGAGGTGGACGCCGGCGCGCGGGCTCGCGCCGAGCTCGACGCTCGGCAGCGTGCGGGTGGCGCGCACGATCGCGGTGACGTAGCCGGCTACCTCGTCGGACACCCCGGTCGCGTCGAGCTCCCGCCCGGCCTGCGCGAGCTCCGCAGGGTCGACGACCGGCTGCACGTCTGTGAGCGTCGCCGGACGCACGCCGCGGTGACGGAGCCCGAGGATCTGCCGCTCGTCTTCCTCGTCCGGATACCCGAGCGCGAGCTTGAAGAGGAAGCGGTCGAGCTGGGCCTCGGGCAGCGGGTACGTGCCCTCGTACTCGATCGGGTTCTGCGTGGCGAGGACGAGGAACGGCTCGGGCAGCTCCCTCGGCGTCCCCTCGATCGTCACCTGCCTCTCCTCCATCGCCTCGAGCAGCGCTGCCTGCGTCTTCGGCGGCGTGCGGTTGATCTCGTCCGCGAGCAGCACGCTCGTGAAGACCGGCCCGGGCCGGAACGCGAGCTCGCCGCCGTGCAGCGTCAGCGTCCCGAGCAGGTCCGAGGGGAGCATGTCCGGCGTGAACTGGGCGCGGCGGAACTCGAGCCCGAGCGCGCGCGCGACGGAGTTCGCGACCAGCGTCTTCGCGACGCCCGGCACGCCCTCCAGCAGGACATGGCCGCCCACGAGCAGCGCGCAGAGGATCCGCTCGACCGTTCCCTCCTGACCGACGGCGACCTTCGCCACCTCGGCCACGACCCGGTCCCGCAGGCCCTCCATCAGCGGTGATCCTGCCTGATTCGTGCTGCAGTGCGGCCGAGGGCGAGCACGTCGGTGTCCGTCGTGGCCGGTCGAAGCAGCGCCTCCGTGTCTTCGTCCGCGAGGCCGAGCCGGTGAGCTGCGACCCGGAAGGCGTCGTCGCCCACGTCCGGCGGAAGCGAGGCCCGGCGGAGAACCGCGTCACGAGCCTCGCGACGCACGGGGCGGACGGCTGCGTCGCGACGCTTGCTCCGGGCGACGACTGCGGCGAGCGAGTCGACGTACTGGCGGCGCGGCGGCGCGAGAGTCCTGCCCTCCTCCTCGGGCGGGCCGAAGCGCCTGCCACGGGCGACCATGTAGACGAGCGCCGAGAGGCCGAGGCCCGCGAGCAGCAGCGTCCAGGAGAGCGGCAGGGCCGAGAGGCCGCTTCCCGTCCCGTACCCGTGGTAGCTCTCGAGGAACTCGACCGGCCGGCCGCGCGGAGCGGCGAGCAGCACGCCGAAGCCGGCGTTGTCGGCCGATCCGAGGAGTTGGTTGTGGAGCGGTGACGAGTCGGCGAGGAACTCGACCGTGCCGTCACCGACCCGCCTCACGGCCACGAGGCCTTCGTCGCGCCACATGGTCGTACCTCGGGTCTCGATCTCGAGACCGTCCTCGCGAACACGACCGGAGCCGGGGACGCGCTTCGGCACGGGCGTGGCGAGCTCCCGCATGGCCTCGGGCGGCAGGCCGGCGGCGACGAGGCGCCCGCCGCCGCGGACGAAGGTCCGGAGCGCCTGAAGATCCTGCGTCCTGACCCCCGGCGGGTCGAGGAGGAACACCGTCGCCCCCGCGCTGGGCGGTGAGGAGTGCGGCAGCCCGCGCACCTGCTCGACCGGGTGACCCTCGCGACCGAGCAGCTCCGCATAGGCGGCGTTCCCCTGCGGCGACGTCGCGTAGGAGGAGGAGCGCGGGCCGCCGGGCGTTCCTCCCGTGAGCGTGCCGAGGAAGCGGAGCGCGAGGTTGACGGCGACGAGCAGCGCCACGACCACCAGTGCGATCCGCCACGGACGGCTCACCGGCGCGCCTCGGCGACCACCTGCGGCCATTCGGTGCGGGCGACCTCGATGTCCGCCGTACTCGGCGACCGGCCGCCGTAGACGACCTCGTCGAAGTCGCGCGCGAGCCGGTCGAAGCGGGCGCTCCGCAGCACGCGCCGCGCCTCGCGGGTGCGAAGCGACGGACGCAGCGGAAGCGCCCGTGCGCGACCAAGCCGCAGCAGTCCGGCGCGGAAGCGAAGGCGAAGGGCCACCTCGAGATCGCCGCGACGCTCGGCCTCGTCCGCAAGTCGCTCGAGCTCGGCCGGATCCTCGTTCCGCCCACGAGCGCGGCGGCCGGCGCCGCGAGCCTCGACCTCGACGCGTCGGCGCGCCAGCTGCCGCGTCACGAGCGCCGCGACGACGAGAACGAACAGGGCGATGACCGTCCACAAGACGCGCTGCCCGCCGATCCTCGCGCCCAGCCAGTCGAAGCCGCGCGCCAGGAAGTGGAGATGACGGGAGAGCCAGTCGAAGAAGCCGTGGAACGGGCGCGGCAGCGACGTGCCGTGGAACCGCCGCTCGGCGAGGATGTGCCGCGCCTCCTCCCGGGCCTGTTCACGATTCACTGTTCGCCCGGCCTCCACCCCGGAGGCGGCGGCCAGAACGGCGGCTGCTCGCTCGGAGGAGGCGGCGCCGGCTCGACGGGCGGCGGTGCCGGCCCCGGCACCCAGCCGGGTGGCGGGGGCCAGAAGGGCGGTTGGCTCCCCGGCGGCGGCAGCTCCGGCAGGAAGGAGGGCGGCGCCTCGTCGGGCGCACGCTCGACCCCGAGGCGGCGGGCGAGCAGCAGGAGGTCGAATCCCTCCTTGCGCACGCGCAGGTCGATGTACAGAACGGTGATGAAGGCCGCGGCGGCGGGCGTGGCGATCATGCTCCCGACGGTCGCGGCGAGCGTGTTGAGGACGAAGCCCGTGGCCGTGTTGCGCGCCGGATTGGCGAAGGCGACTCCGACGACGAGGCCGGTCAGCGCGAGGCTCACGATCGAGACGAGCAGATAGCCGACGACGGCGACGCCGCAGGTCGCCCACCACCTGCCTTTCACGAGCCGGCGCGAGCGCCCGAGCGCGTGCCAGGCCCCCGATCCCTCCACGAGCAGCACGGGGACGGCCACGGTGAAGGCGACGTAGAGATAGATGCCCGGAATGACGAAGAGGAGAGCTCCGAGGAAGACGAAGAAGCCCGAGAGGATGCTGAGCCAGACGATGGCCGGCAGCCGACGGAGCGCGAAGCGGAGCGACGAGCGCCAGCTGACCTCCTCCCCGAGGTAGGCGTCCGCGACAGCGCGGAAGCAGCCGGCCTGAGCAAACCGGGCGGCGATGAACTGGATCAGGAACGCGCTGATGAAGCCGACGAGGAGGACGCTCAGCTGGTGACCCGTGAGCGGCCCCTCGGTCGTGATCGGCCCCCCGAACGGACTGACGCCGCCGGCGCCGCTGTTCGAGATCGTGGCGTCGTTCGGGAGGGCCGAGACCTCGGCGACGTTGACGAGGATCTGCGCCGGCAGGACGACGAAGACGACGATCTTGAACAGCGTCAGCGCGTTGCGCAGGTAGATCTTGATCCCGACGTCGAGGATCTCGCCGATCCCGAGCGGGCGGAGCTGCGGCGCGGATGCTTCTGTGGACATCGAGCGCACTATGCTGGCCGCGGTGGCCATCGACAAGGAGACAGCGGAGCGGATCGAGCAACCGGTCGACGCCGAAGCCGAGCACGAGGCCCGTCTGACGCCTGCCGAAGCGGTCGCCCGGATGAAGATCAACGTCCCGGTGCGCGGCAACCGCAAGCTCCGGACGCTGATCGAGCGCGTCAACGCCGACGACCAGGTCAAGGGCTGGTGGCACGTCGCGAACGTCAACGCGGTCTCGCGGATGGCGATCAACGACCACTCCTGGGTGCACATCCAGATCGTCACGAACATCGCGCTCAAGCTCCTCCGCCAGCTGACGAAGCACGGCGTCGAGCCGGGCCTCGTGCGCGACTTCGGTCTGGAGCAGGACGACGCGGAGATCGTCGTCGTCCTCGCCGCGCTCTTCCACTGCGTCGGCATGTCGATCCACCGCCACGGCCACGAGGACTTCTCGCTCTTCCTCGCCGAGCCGAAGATGCGGCAGCTGCTCGATGGCCTCTACTCCGAGCCCGACAAGACGGTGATCGTGTCGGAAGCGCTGCAGGCGATCATCAGCCACCGCGCCGACGGGGAACCGCTCACCGTCGACGCCGGCATCGTCCGCGTCGCCGATGCGCTCGACATGGCGAAGGGCCGCTCTCGGATTCCCTTCGAGAAGGGCAGCATCTCGATGCACTCGCTCTCGGCGGCCGCTATCGAGGACGTCACGATCACGGACGGCGATGACCGGCCGATCAAGATCGAGATCCTGATGAACAACAGCTCCGGGATCTTCCAGGTCGACGGGCTTCTGAAGGCGAAGCTGCGCGGCAGCAGCCTCGAGCCGTACGTCGAAGTCGTGGCGCACATCGACACCGAGACCGAGCAGCGCCTCGTGCCGATGTACCGGCTCGAGATCTGAGGCTTGCCCGCAAACGCCCGGCTACACTTGCCCGCGACCCGTTGCGGGGTCGTCTAATGGTAGGACGCCTGACTCTGGATCAGGAAGTTGGGGTTCGAATCCCTGCCCCGCAGCTAGGAGAAAGCCCTGCCTGAGCGGGGCTTTTGTATCTCTTGAAGTCGCCCCCTTGCGTCCTGCTCTCCGGCCTCTAAGTTGCGCGCGAGTCGTCGCCAGTCTGGCGATGCCGCTTAGAAGGCCCAGCGCTTTTTTGGATCCGTTCCCCTCAGTGCGGATTACTGTTGCGTCTTCGGCAAACGCCGAAACCGACAGGGGAGGAAAGTATGAGGCGAGCACTTGTGGCCGCCATCTGCGCGATGGCATTTGCGGGCACCGTGGCGTCCGGCGCGCTTGCCGGTGAGGTGACCGGGCCTCCTGGCAGTGCGGCGCACCCGCCTGCCAACGCAACCGGGGCACCTGAACACTCCAACTCCATCTGCTCCTTCAACGGGCTGAATGACTTCAACCAAGGCCCAACGATCGAGCGGACCCAGACTCCGCATAACCAGGGGTCTCCCGGAGAAGCCGGCGCCGATGCTGCCGGCTCGGGCACGCCGGGCCACCCAAGCTGTGGTGGCGGAAGCAACTTCGCTAGGGGCATTCCACGCTGAGAAGGGTGAAGGTCGGCTCCGAAGCGATTGCTGCGTCGGGGCCGACCCTCCGCGTCTTACTTACGGGGCGTGAGCGAGGGAGCCGGTCACGGCCGAGTGGAGGCACCGGTTCGTAGAGCGATGCGCAATCCCCCACCGCGGGTTAGACGCCGCGTGCCACCATTCGCGACCGTGGGTGCCGTCGTCTGGACTGTGAGAGAAGGCAAGGAGAACGAGTTCCACGGACAGTTGCTCCAGAGCGGCTACCGCTCCCCGCACCCGGTCCGCGAGCCATCCCTCGGCGAGGTTTTGCGCCTACCCGACGGCTCGGATCCCTGGCGCGTCGTCGACTGGAACTTGACGAACCGAACGGCATCTCCCGGGAATGTGCTCGTCGTCGAGCCGTTCGGCGACTGAGCGCTCGCGCGTTACCGCACGACGTGGTGGAGCTCGTAGAAGCCGTCACGGGTCGGTTCGGTGAAGCTGTCCGGATTCGGGAACGCCTGTGGGCCTCCGGCGACCAGCGGTTGCACCTTTTCGGCCAGGAACCGCTCGGCGGCCTCGCGGGACTCCCACACGTCGAGGATCCGGAACACGCCGGCTTCGTCGTCGAAGCCTGCCGTGTGCACGACCAACCCGTCGAACGGGCCGTTGCCGACCTGATCCGCCACCCAGTCGTAGTTGGTCGTCGCGCGATCGTTGATCGGGAACTCCTGGATATAGACGACTGCCATCAAGTCCTCCCTGTTGCGGTTTGGTCGATCTTACGACTGCGCAGGGCGGCGCGGGACTCGTACGCCAGCCCGTAACCAGACCGCCGCCCACCGGCCTCCCCGAACGCGGTTAGCTTCGCTGCGAACTCCTGGGTACGAGCACAGAGCAGACCGCGCCCCGAGCATCCTCCCGAACCTCCGGCGCTTGGGGCGCCGGTCAGCTCACAAAGTCTTCCGGCGTCAGCGGCCGTTCGTGTGGGCGAGCTCCGCCTCCTCGACGGGCCAGCCGTAGTCTGCCTCCGCGGTGAGAGGGCTCGCGGCGTCGTCGGACGGCTCGTAGACGTGCCCGAGATCGAGGCTGATGTCCTCGGCCTGGCTCGGCAAGTCGGTCGTCGACGGCGTCCGGCCCGGGAGCTGCAGCCGGAACGCGTCCGGATTGGCCCGCGAGTGCTCGAGGACGAGAACCGCGCCGTAGCCGAGGCCTGCGAGCAGCAGACAGAGGATCGCTGCGCCGAGTCCTTCCGTCATCCACAGGACACCGAAGCCGAACCCCACCACGCATCCGAAATACCGCAACGAGCTGTCCACCGTGTACCTCCTCGGAGTGAGCCTTAGCCTGACGACGATTCGCGGCGGAGCGGCGGACACCTGCAAAGGGCTGACGGCACGGGCGACGAAAACCGAGCCATGATCCAGACGAAGTTCACGATCGCAGCCCTTTTCGTCGGCTTCACGATCGCCGCTCTGATCGTCCTCTCGGCGATCACGATGGGCGCCGTCGCCGGCACCTAGCTCCGGGCGCGGCGGCGTTCAGGTCGGGGTACTGCCAGCCGCGAGGCGACTATCGCGCGCGGCCCGGACTGCGGAGAAGTACCGACGGCTGGTCGCGGTTCGCCCGGATTCCGCCAGCGGCCCGTGAGCTGATCATCTGCGCAATGCCACGGGACACCGAAGGAGCAACCATGAAGATCTCGCTACTCGCACTCGCCGTGGCCGCCGCGATCTGCGCCGGAGCACTCGGCGCCGGACGCGCACTCGCGACGACCACCCATCACGCCACCAAGACGGTGAAGATCGTCATGCACGATCCCGGCTGCCACTGGTTCGTGGTGCACGGGAAGTACGTGAAGACAGACAACGTCAAGTCGAATCGCGTCCGGCTCGTCGATCAGGACGAGGCCGCGTTGAAGGTGGCTTCCCGCCACGGAATGAGGCACATCGCGGTCGGCAAGTCGATCGTCGTGGGCCGCGGGAGCTACGTGATCATGATGGTCGGCCAGGCGGCCGACGACAACTACCTGAAGCTCACCGTGCGCTGACCACCTGCGTGGGAGTCGAGAGGGCGGCCGGGCCGCCCTCTTTCCGTGCTCAGTCGATCGCCCGGCGGTAGAAGCCGCGCAACCCGACGGTGAGCAGGACGCTGACGGCGAAGATCAGGACGACGATGCAGATCCAGGGCCGGATGTGCGGCACCTCCTCCGGCACCAGCGCGCCGCGCAGCAACTCGCTCACGTACGTCATCGGGTTGCAGGCCGTAACGATCTGGAACCAGCGAATGTGTTCGAGCGACGGCCACGGGTACTGGCTGCATCCGGTGAAGAGCAGCGGCGTAAACACGAGGGAGAAGAGCAGAGTGATGCGCTGCGGCTGCACGAGCGTTCCCATCAGCAGCCCGAAGCCGGCCCCGACGAGCGCTCCCAACACGAGCCCTGCCAGAAAGAGGGGGAAGCCGGCCCAGCGCCAGGGAATAGAGCCGAGGATCAGGATCCCGAGCGGAATCATGATCAGCGTCGCCGTGAGCGAGCGGAGGACCGCGAACAGCACCTTCTCGGCCGCTACGTAGGATGTCGGCATCGGCGCGAGCAGCCGGTCCTCGATTTCCTTCGTCCAGCCGAACTCGGCAACGAGCGGGAAAGCGAGCGCCTGCATCGCCGTGATCACCGCGGTCAGCGCGAGTAGCCCGGGATAGAGGACGTCCGTGTAGCCGTGCTTCGTGTAGCCGAGGCTCTTGAGCACATAGCCGAACACGAAGAGCAGGAACACCGGCTGCAGGATGACCTGGGCGAGAAACGCGGGAAACTCGCGCCAGGTGACGTAGAGATCGCGGTACAGGACAGCGCGGAACGCGCGCCACTGCGTCCCCGGCTCGAGCACCGGTGCGGCGACGGCGCTCAACGCAGCGTCCGCCCCGTGAGGTGGATGAAGACGTCCTCCAACGTGGGTGCGCCGAGCTTCACGTCCTGGAGCGCCAGCCCATGCTCGGTGAGGACGGCCGCTGCGGGGGCGACGGACAACGCCGCGTCGCCCGAAAGGTAGAGGCGGACCCGGAGTGGATCCGACTCCGAGGGCGGCGCTTCCGGACCACCGTTCTCGGTGGCGAGGCGGACGGTCTCGACCCGCTCGACGCCGGCGAGTCCCGCCAGCGCATCGACGACTGTCCCGTCGGCGGCCTGATCCGCGGTGAGCTCCAGCGTCCCCTCGCCTTCGAGTGAGCTGATGAGGGCATCGGGCGTGTCGAGCGCAAGCAGGTGGCCGTGATCCATGATCCCGACCCTGCCGGCGAGCAGCGCCGCCTCGTCCATGTCGTGCGTCGTGAGGATGAGTGTCACGTCAGACGCGCTCAACTCGCGCAGGCGGTCCCACACGAAGAGGCGAGCCGCCGGGTCGAGCCCGGTCGTCGGCTCATCGAGGAAGAGCACCCGGGGGGCGTGCATGAGCGCGCGGGCGATCATCACGCGCTGCGATTGACCGCCGGAGAAGAAATCGGGCTTGTCCCTGGCACGGTCGAGCAGCCCGAACTGGTCGAGCAGCTCGTCGGCCCGCTCTTCGCGCTCATGCGCAGGCACGCCGTGGTACGCCGCGTGGAAGATGAGGTTGTCCCGGATCGAGATGGAGCGGTCGAGGTTGCTCTGCTGCGGCACGACGGCGAGCTGCGCCCGCGCCCGCACCGGATCGCGGACCACGTCCATCCCGCCGATGCGGGCCGTCCCCGCAGTGGGCCGGACGCGAGTCGTCAGCATCCCGACAGTCGTCGTCTTTCCAGCCCCATTGGGGCCGAGTAGCCCGAACACTTCGCCGGGGGCGGCGGCGAATGACACGCCGTCGACCGCGTTCACGGGCGACTTCGGATACCGCTTGACGAGGTCGAGAACCTCGACCGCGAGGCCTTCGGATTCCGTTGGAACCACCTCGAGATCCTACGGCGGCAGTTGCGCTCAGCCGCTGACCTGTAACGATTTCGGTTCGATTTCGCCCAAACGCCGATGAGTCCGGCACACTGGGCCGATGCGGCGCGGGGTGTGGTCCGTCGTACTCGGGGTTGTCTTGGCGGCGCTCGGCGCCGCGTCGGCGCTAGCAGCCGGAGAGACGACCACCTCGACGACCACCACGACGTCGACCACT
Organism: uncultured Actinomycetes bacterium; assembly: GCA_963759435.1. Classification (GTDB taxonomy): domain Bacteria; phylum Actinomycetota; class Thermoleophilia; order Gaiellales; family Gaiellaceae; genus Palsa-739. The sequence continues at coordinate 12,725 of CAVWZB010000007.1, forward strand.
ACCACCGCGACGACGACCACCACCGGCACGACCACGACGACGCCTCCGCCGCCTGCGTACTCGCGGCTGGCGCCTTCGTACCTGCCGACCGGCTGTGTCGGCGCGGGTGCGGCGGCGATCGCGGAGCCTGGACGCCAGGTGCTCACGCTCGGCACGCCCGCGTCCAGCCTCGGCCCCTCCGCCTATCCGACGAATGCGCCCATCGTTCGCTTCCTCTCCTCGAGCGCGACCGGCTCGGCCTGCAAGACCGCTCACGTCGCGCTCGCGTCGGTGTCGCTCTTCGGCGGCGTGGTGACGGCGAGAAGCGTCGCGGCGACACACGGGAGGGGGACGGTCAGCGGCTTCGCGGTCTACGGCTCGCCCGTGACGCTCCATGCAGGCCGCGCAGTGCATGTCGGCAACTGGGGCGAGGTGACGCTCGAGAAGACGGTCGGGCGGCTCACGGCTCCGCTCGTCGTGCAGCTCCTCGCGGCGCATCACGGCCAGCCGGCCGGGACGACGATCGCCTTCGCCTTTGGCGCCTCCCCGAAGCCCGCCGCCCACAGGTCCCGGCCGATCCATCACCAATCGAGCGCCGGCACGCAGACCACGACGAACACGTCGTCGAGCTCACACTCCAAGAGGCAGAAGCACCACGGGCACAAGAAGAACGCGGTGCCGCAGCCGCTCAAGGCGGTGCCGGGGCTCGGCTACAAGCCGTCCCACTACGCCTTCCCGGTCGACGGTGGCGCCTCGTACGTGGACACGTACGGCGCCGGACGCAGCGACATCTACGACGGCTGGCATCACGGCGACGACCTGTTCGCGCCGCTCGGCACACCGATCGTGGCGGTCGCAAGAGGGACGCTGAGCCTCGTCGGCTGGAACGAGCTCGGCGGCTGGCGACTCTGGCTCACCGACAGGAAGGGGAACTCCTTCTACTACGCCCACCTCGCCGGCTACGCGCGCTGGATCCTCACGCACCACCGCGTGCGCGCGGGCCAGGTGATCGGCTTCCTCGGCCGAACGGGCGACGCCTTCACGACGGAGCCGCATCTCCACTTCGAAGTGCACCCGCACCAGCCGGCGTTCGTCAAGCTCGACTACGACGGCGCGGTTGATCCCACCACGTACCTGAAGAAGTGGAAGATCGAGCACGTTCCGGCAGACGAGATCCCGCAGCCCGCGAAGCTCAAGGCGCCTGTCGGAGCCCCGGCGCAGGAGGCCGCGGTCGTCTGGCACCAACTGCTCGTCGCCCGCCACCTGCTCGGATTGACGACGCCGGCTACGGCTTCGGGCTCCGCTGCGGTCGCGCAAGGTCCGTTCCCGCACCCGCTGAGCTACGAGGCCTCGGGCGCCGCGCCGCTGCCGATCGCCGGCGTGCGGCCGACCGCCGCGCACGTCTCGGCAGCGAACGACATGCGTCTTCTGGTGGGCGGGCCGGTCGGTGGAGTACTCGCGCTTTCGGCGATAGCCGCCGGAGCCTTCACCTTCCGCCGGCGCCGCCGGACGGCGGCCGACGCCGAGCCGCCGAGCTAGCCGCTCTCGTCCGGCCGTCCACAGGGCGGTGACCCGCTCAAAGGCGCCGCTACACTAGGCCTCCGCCGGGCGCATTCGTCTAGTGGCCTAGGACACCGCCCTCTCACGGCGGCGGCACGGGTTCGAATCCCGTATGCGCCTCTCCCATAAAGTTCGACTCCGTGGAGTCCCCGCCCAACGCCGAGCTCGAAGCGGCCCGTCGCGAACTTCAGGAGCTCTACCGACAGCTCGCCATGCCACGGCCGTTCAGCTGGAGTCGCATGAGCACCCAGCGGCAGATCGCTCGACTCAAGCGTCGCATCGCGAAGCTCGAGCGCGAGGCCTGAGAAGCCCGTCCGATCATCGCAGTACGCTCGGTCGAGCTTGTCCAGCCATCTGATCGACGCCAGGGGAACCGTCGAGCCGAACGTCGACCCCAAAGGCGTCGAGTCGCGACTGCGGGACGGCGTCTTCCTCTGGCTCGACATCGACCACCCGACCGAGGCCGACTTCAACCTGTTGCGTGACGTCTTCAAGTTGCATCCGCTCGCGCTCGAGGACGCTCGCAAGTTCGGTCAGCGGCCCAAGATCGACGACTACGACGACTTCACGGAGCTCGTCGTTTTCGGTGCCGTCGACGACCCCGAGCGCCGGACCGGGCTGAGGCCGATCGAAGTGCACTGCTTCTACTCGGAGAAGTGGCTGATCACCGTGCACAAGGGAGAGTGCTCGGTCTTCGACGACCTCCGGAACCAGACGCACAAGAGGCTGCAGCGCTACGAGGAAGGGCTCGGGATCCTCTACCTCGTCGTCGACGAGCTCGTCGACAGCTTCCTGCCGCAGTTGTCCGAGCTCGACGACGGGTTCGACGAGCTCGAGGACACGATCCTCACCGACGCGCAGCCCGCTTCGCTGCAGCAGGCGATCACGATGAAGCGGCAGCTCGTGCAGCTGCGGAAGATCGTCAATCCACAGCGCGACATGTTCTCCGGGGTCCTCTCCGGCCGGTACGAGCTTCCCGGCATGACCCCCGAGCACGAGCGCTACTTCCGGGACGTCTACGACCACCTGATCCGCGTCTCGGAGCAGCTCGACGACTACCGCGACCTCGCCTCGGGCACCACCGACCTCTACCAGTCGACGGTCGGCAACAAGATGAACCTGACCATGAAGCAGCTCGGGTGGGTCGCGACGTTCTTCCTGCCGCTCTCGTTCCTCACCGGGTTCTTCGGCCAGAACTTCACTCTGCTGGTCGGGACGATCATCCGGCCGAGCTGGACGTTCTGGGTGCTCGGCATCGGGCTCGACCTCGCCGCTTTCATCGCCGTCCTCCTCTGGTTCCTGAACCGCGAGCGCGGCAACCTACGGCTCCGACCGCCGGCCGTCCCGGCCCTTCCGCACCGAAAATGACCGCGCCCTTCTGGGCCGCCGAGCACTGGTGCCAGGAGGAGAGCGGCAAGGTCCGGCACCCGTTCGAGTTGGTCCTTCTGCTGTTCGCGCTCCTGATGCTTCCCGCCGTCCTGATCCAGGACTCCGGCCTGCACAGCCCGTGGGGCCTACTCGCCGCCATCCTGAACGCGATCGTCTGGGTCGCCTTCGGCGTCGAGCTCGCGCTGATTCTCCACTACGCGCCCGACAAGCGCGCTGCGCTCCGCGCGCACTGGATGGACGTGCTCGTCTTCGTCGTGATCTTCCCGCCGTGGGCGCTGCTCTTCGCCGCGCTTGGCCCGGGGTGGCTGCGCGGCTGGCGGCTGGCCCGCCTGTGGGTGATCGCAGCCCGTGTGTTCCGCGCCGAGGGCCTGCTCACGCACCGACGCAACCTGCCGTACATCGCTGCACTGACGCTGCTGCTCGTCACGGTCACGGGAATCGCCGTTCACGAGACCGACCCCAGCCGGTTCCCGAACCCGTGGCGCGGACTCTGGTTCGCGATCGTCACCGTCACCACGGTCGGCTACGGCGACACGTTCCCGACCTCGCCCGTCGGGCGCATCGTCGCCTCGTTCCTGATGATCGTCGGAATCGGCTTCCTGGGGCTCGCGACCGCGTCGATCGCCGGCCACTTCGTCAACCAGGACGCCGAGGACAAGCACCGCGAAGCGACCGACAAGCAGGATCAGATCCTCGCCGAGCTCCGCCGGGTGCACGAGCGGCTCGACCAGCTCGAAGCACGGGACTAGCAGTTTCTTAACGGGGCGAGCTCAGAATCAGCTCGATGAGGCTTCGGATCTCCCTTGCGCTGGCAGTCGGTCTCGCAGCACTCGCCTCGGTGGCAAGCGCGACCGGGACCGCGCCGAGCGGGACGAAGGTGAAACAGCTGCACGCCGCGATCCTCGCGCTCACTCTCGACGGGAGCCGCGTCGCGTACTTCCGCGGCTGTTGCTTCGTGACCCGCAAGAGCGTGGCCAATCCGCTCGACAAGGTCATGGTCTGGAACGTCCGCACCGGCCGAACGATCGATGTGAGCGGCAAGCAGACGCACCGTCTCGAGCTAGGCGGAGGCTCACTCCAGGTCGCCATGAACGGCTCGGAAGTCGCCTGGACCACCCTGCGGGGATCAAACAGCACCAGCGAGGACAAGCTATTCGTCTCGTCGCTCGCCAAGCCGAAGGAGCACCTCGTCGCCAAGGACGACCGGCCCGGCGACTGCGAATCCCCGAAACCCGGTTGCGCGGGAGCCTGGACAGGGGGGTTGGTCTCGACCGGGAAACGGATCCTGTTCAACCAGTGGACGACCGACGACGCGAACTCCATGCACAACGCGAGCCTGCTCGCGCTCAGCGGGAAGACGCCGAAGGATGTCGCAGACGGGTCGGCGACGGTTCTCGCCGTCTCCGCCGATGCCACGGACGTCGCCGTGCTGCGCGCCGACGGAACGGTCGGGCTCTACTCCCCCGCCGGCAAGTCGCTGCTGAACGTCAGCCCGCCGAGCGTGCTGGCCGTCGCCGTCAGCGGACGCAACCTCGTGATCCTCGAGAACGACGGGACGCTCGCGGTCTACGACAGCGGCGCCGGTTCGCTCCGCAAGACCTTCCACCTAACAGGACACCCCAAGAGCCTTCAGGCCCTTGCGGTCCACGGCAACATCGCGGTCTACTCGAAACCCGTGCGCTTCAAGACCGGCGCGGTCAGCGAGGGTGCCATCCAAGCGATCAACCTCACGACCGGCAAGGACCGTGTCGTGGGTCGGCTCGGCGGCGCGATCACCCTGGCGAGCATCGACTCCGCCGGACTCGTCTACGCCAGCAACCTCTACGGCGCCTTCAAGGCCGGCAACGGCACCATCGTCTTCCTGCCCTTCGCCAAGGTCGCGGCTGCCGTCTCCTGAGCACCGATCGTTCGTAAAACGCGGACGTCGCCTGCTCCGACCCCTTCCACATTCGACGGCGCGAGCGTATCTTCGGAGGGGGCGGGCCTCGGTCGCGGCCCCCTTCTCCGGGGCCCGCCCCTCGAACACTAAGACGTTCGCCCCGGCCGTCCGGTTCGTTAGATCGGGTACCGACTTAGCAAGTTCTTACGAGATCCGAACGTTGCCGGCGCGAGTAGTAGAGAGAGCACCGACAGGGACGGCTGCCCAGGTCCTCCAGTGGGCCGTCCCGCTCCTCGCAGGGGGCGATCGCCACGGCCATAGCGGTCGCCCCCACTTTCCGGCAGCGGAAAGTCACCCCTCCGGCGCGCCCGGTCGGAACTACAATGCGGCCATGCTCCGAGGTCGCAGGGCAGGGATCGCAGCCGCGCTGGCAGTCGCTGCGACGGCTGCCGTAACGGCGGGATGTGGCGGCGGGAGCACAAGCAGCGCGCTCCGGCTCGACCCGGTCTCGGCCGCCGCGACGAAGACGCAGAACGCAGGCGCGGTGCGCGTGCACCTGAAGATGGTGCTCAGCGCCAAGGGACAGCAGCTTCGGATGCGCGGCACCGGCGCGTTCGACGGCGACAGCGCCGAGCTGAGCTTCAAGCTCGGCTCGATGCGCGGGCGGATGGGGCTCCCGTCAGGAGCGGCGAGCATGGCGCAGCTCGCGCACGCCACGATGAAGGAAGTCGCGCTCGAACAGAACGGCGACTACGTGATCTATCTGCGAGCTCCCTTCCTCTCGTCCGAGGTGCCAGGCGGGAAGGCTTGGCTGAAGGTCGACCTCTCGAAGCTCGGCAAGTCGGCGGGCATCGACCTCGGGCAGCTCACGTCCGGCAGCCAGTTCCAGCCCAACGACCTCCTCGGGATGCTCGAGGCGGAGGGGGCCAAGGTCCAGATGATCGGCCCGGCAACGATCGACGGCGACGCGACGACGCACTACCGGGTCACGATCGACATCGCCAAGGCGCTCAAGTCGAGCGGGCTGACCAGTCCGATGCTCAAGCAGCTGGCCGGTCGAATGAAGATGGCGTCGGAGAACGTTTGGGTCGGCAAGGACGGCCTCGTGCGCCGGGTTCAGTTCGCGTATGGCGTCCCGCGGGAAGCCATGCGGATGGCCATGACGATGGACCTCTTCGACTACGGCGCCCACGTCTCCGTCACGGCGCCGCCGAGCAGTGCCGTATTCGACGCGACGCAGCTCGTCCAGCTAGGCCTGAGCAGCACTCACTAGCACCGTTTCGGAGCTGCTCGGCGAGCTCGTCCGGGCCGGCATGCAGCGCCCACAGGCGAGGCAGAAGCTCTTGCCTGGCCGTCGTACTCGGGTCA
>CAVWZB010000008.1:0-38782 GCA_963759435.1 uncultured Actinomycetes bacterium
ATCTCCGCGACTGCAGCTCCCACGCGGCGACGACCGAGGCGGCCGAGGTCGTCCAGCCTCACACGGTCATGGTCGCAGGAACTCCCGCCTCATCGCCCCTTCCGGATGATGCCTCCACAGGCGCAGAGCGCGGACTATGGTGACGCGATAGCCATGCAAGGAGGAGAGGAATGAGCGACACCGAGACCGCGCTCGGCCCAATCGACTACCTGATCGTCGAATGGCCGGCCGGCACGCAGCCCAATGGCGAGGGGCTCAAGGAACTCGCCAACCTGAGTGACCGCGGGCTCATCCGCGTGCTCGACCTCGTGTTCGTCACGAAGGGAGAGGACGGCGCGGTAGCGGGGCTCGCGCTCGCGGACATCGACTCCGACGGCGAGCTCGACCTCATCGAGTTCGAGGGCGCGTCGTCCGGACTGATCGGCCCGGACGACTACGACGACGCGGGCGGCGCGCTCGAGCCCGGCGCCTCCGCTGCGATCCTGCTCTACGAGAACCGTTGGGCCCGGCAGTTCGCCGCTGCGGTCGCCGCAAGCGGCGCGCAGCTCGTCGCCAGGGGAGGCATCCCTGGTGCCGACCTCGTGGAGCACGCCGAGTCACTCGAAACCGCAAACGCGTAGAGAGAGGAGTCAGAGATGCCATTGCTCCGAGGAGCCGCCCGCGTAGCCGTAGTCGCGGGAACCGCGACCGCGGTCTCGAACCGTGTCTCGCGCCGGCAGGCGAATCGCTGGTCCCAGGAGGACCAGGCCCAAGATCAACAGCAATATCAAGAGCCCGCCCCTGCGGCGGCACCTGCAGCCGACCCGCTCGAGCAGCTCAAGCAGCTCGGCGAGTTGAAGGCTTCGGGCGTCCTCACGGACGCGGAGTTCGAGGCGCAGAAGGCCAAGATCCTCCAAGGCGTGACCTAGGACCGAGAAGCACGCCGTCCCGGCCGCGCGCGCAAATCGCGGCCGGGACGGCGAAGCAGGCCTTTGGCACGGGTGCCTGTGTTCTCATGACTTTCCTGCGAAAGGTCCGCGATCTACTCGGGCGAAAGCCACTCACTGATGACGACCTCCGCGAGCGCGCAGCGTCAGAGCTCGCCAAAGAGCAACTCGGAGATCTGAAGACCCGCACGTTTTCTGCAAGCGGGCCGCGGGACGGATAGCGCCCGTAACCCGGGCAAGGCAACGCTTGCGTAGGCCGGCGTTCCGGAACGACGCCTGACAGACCGCTCGCCCCCGCGTACGGATTAGCGGCTGTTGGCGGGGCGGGGGTCGGCGAGCACGCCTGAGATTGCGCTTCGCGCATGCGCCACCATCGGCGGGTTCGTGTGCAGGTAGTAGGGCAGCGCGATCACAGCCTGGGAGAGTGCCCAGCCACGACCGCGCTCGAAGGTCGCGTCATCGAGGTCAAGGGCTGCGTGGAACTCGTCGCGTACCGGTGCTAGGAGTGACCAGGCGATCATCAGGTCGCAGGCCGACCACCGCCGGAACTTGGGCAGGAAGGTGCGGCGAGAGTCGCGGTAGCCACTCCGCCTCCCTGTGGATCTGCTCGATCGCAAAGGTGGGAACTTCGGCGAGGAGCCGCGGTAGTCGTACACACAGTTCGTCGCCTAAGCGAAACAGGGCGTTGACGGTCCCATACGACGGGAAGCGCTGAAGTGGTAGACCCGCCCAGTGCGGAAACTGCGCTCCGAGCAGGCGCTGCACGACGTGCAGATCGATTTCGACTTCGTCCGGGTGGACGTTCGGCACGGCTACTCCATTCATGACCACTCGACTCTTCGAACCGCGGGGCGCCTAAAAGCGCCGCGAGCTACAGATGAAGAGGAGTGCGCGTCATGACCCGCCAAGTATGCACGACTCGCTCGGCTGGTGAGCTGGCCCTGCGGTGGCCGCTCGCCCGGGCCAGTGTTCCGGAATGACCCCCGAGCGATGTTCATTGCGGCGGTGCCTATTGGCGCTCAGAATGTGACTATGCGAGGCGACGGGATCGCAAGGAGCATTTGCGCACTTTGCGCGGTCGTGATTGCAGCGGTGACGCTTGCCGGCCTTACGACCGGACCGTGGCCGCCCTCCGTGCGCTCGCGGGTTTGATCGCCGGACTTGCGGGTCTCTACTTGGTACTCGCATGGGCTTCACGGAAGCGAAGCGGGCGCGGCGTTAGCGAGGCCGAGTAGATCGCTTGGCTGGGCCAGTGTTCCGGAATGACCCCTGACCGTCGGCCAGCAAGGAATCAGCCGTGACACTCAAGCGGTCTGTGGCGTATAAGCGGTGAGATGAAGGCGACAGCCGTACTCATCACTGCCGTGACTGGCCTACTCCTCGCCGGGTGCGGCGGAGCCTCGAAGATGTCGTCACAGGGACCGCCGGAGCGAGGAGGCCAAATCATCACCTTCACCGCGCCGACGACCACGACGATCGCCAACCCGACGACAGGCCAAGCTATGAGCTGCACCAATCACGGTATTTCAGCCGGTGCGTACGTTCCGTCTCCCAGTCATGGAGTCGCCAACGCCTCAGACGGCACGAAGGCCTCGGCGATTCTCAACCTCACGCGACACAGTGACGGTTCGCTTGCCGTCTCCTGCACGCCCTAACGCCTCCAAACGGTGCGACGCCCGCATGGGCCAGTGTTCAGGAGTGACCCTGAACGAGCGGGTGCTCTAGGCGGCTACTTCCAGAGCTGCGGTGGCTGGCCTGTCACCCGGATCGATTTGACGCGACCGTGTCGGTTGAGCGTGACGACCCAGCCAGCCTTGGTCAGCTTGCTGCTCGGCCTTAGCCAGAAGGTCTCGACGAACGCGACTCGCCGAACGTGATTCGATGGCTCGGCGACCGTCGAGCATGTGCCCTTCAGCGTCAGATTCTTGTCGGTCGGTAAGTGGGTGCCGCCGCGCGGGATGGCGCACCGGAGGTACAGAGCCGGGGTGTCGGGGAAGATCCGGAACCACCGACTCGCGTGACGTGCTCTTGCGATAGCGGAGACCTCGGACCTGGTGAGACCCCAGTCGAGCCCGACCTTGTGGTTGGCTAGATCGACCCCCACTTCTAGGTAGTGCGCGCCACAAGGCTCGGGAAGGCCGGGACCCGGGCGCGGACATCCGACCCGGAACGCGTGGCGACCCTTCATCCGGATCATCGCCCAGCGCGCGTGACCCGGACGAGCACCCCAAATTCGAACGGTCTCGATGCGAGTGATTGCCGCGTGCGTCTCGCCGTAGTACTTCGCCTCCTTATGCGCGATGGACTGCAGCGAGAATCCGCCGGCGTAGGCGGCAGCTGCGCCAGTGCAGAGAAAGAACACGAATACGGTCACGATGCGACGCACGCCTACCTGTTATACGTCGCCGACGCCGTGATTGTCATTAGCGGCGAGACCGCTCCGGGGTCTGACTCTCGCCTGGGCCAGTGTTCCGGAATGACCCCCGACGGCTGGCCACGCTCTGCGAAGAGTTGCGGCGGCTGCGTCAAGTTCGGAGCGTGGCCAGACTGCGTAGCCGGGCGGCATCCGAAGACCGAACCCATCACCCGCGAAGCGCGGAAAAACGTGCAGGTGGACATGGAAGACTTCCTGACCGGCCGCTTCGCCATCTGCAAGAAAGAAGTTGACGCCCTCGCACCTGAGACCCGAGTTGCGGAGACTCGCGGCCGCTGCTTGACCAACACGGAACATCTGAGCGCCGTCTTCCGGTTCAAGACCTGCGAGGTCGGTGGCGTGCGCCCTGGGAATGACGAGCATGTGGCCCTCGGTGACAGGCTGGATGTTCATGAGTGTGATTGTCCGCGCGTCTTCACCGACGACGCTTGCCTCACCGTCCCCGGCAACGAGTCTGCAGAAGAGGCACTCGCTGGTCTCTGAGGCCATCCCCGAATGCTACGACCAGCCACGACACTCGCTTGGGCCAGTGTTCCGGAATGACCCCTGAGCAACGAGGGTTACGAATCCTCACTCGATGAATCGCCTTCGGTCTCGATGCGTTCTCGTCGCTGGGCAAGGCGGAGTTCCCGTTCGAACGACTTCCCGACGCGATAGGCACCGCCGCTCGCGATACCGAGGCTGAACCGCTTGAGGGCTGACAAAGCCTTTTCGCGAAGGGTCGGTTCGCCCACGTCGTTCGACATGGCTCGACGGTAGCTCAAGCGGTTCGCCGAAATCGCGTCAGGGCCGAGGACTCTCCGCTGGGCCAGCGTTCCGGAATGACCCCTGAGCCCAAAGCCCCGCGCAGCGTCCAGGGGCTTACCTGCGCGTTCGTCGAGCGACGCGGGCTACGAGCCAAGTGAGGCCAAGAAGGGCAAGCGCAGCCACCGTGACGTTGAACGTTCCGAACAACGCCCATCCCCAGCCCCAACCGTTAGAGATCGCGTCGAACCAGATGTAGGCGAGGAGGCCAAGATAGGCGAGGCTTAGAAGGACGAATCCTCGGACTTGCGTCACATAGACAGGCTACTTCGGGCGACCGAGGGCGAGGTCACTCGGCTGGGCCAGCGTCCACTCGCCCGAACGGGCTAGACGCCGGCGGCGCTGACGACGAAGTCCGTCGCGAAGCCGAGCAGGACCCCGGCGAGGAGGAGCCAGGCGATCAGCACCGGGTGGCCGTACTTGCGGTTGACGGCGAACAGCTCCTGGACGACATAGAGGATCGAGCCGGCGGCGACCGTGAAGAAGAGGACCGAGACCGCTTCGCTCGTCCACGCCTGCCCGACAACCGTTCCGAGGAAGGTCGGCGCGCCGCCGATGAGGCCGAGCACCAGGAGGAGCCGCCAGCTGGGGACGATTCCCTCGCCGGTCAGCGGCCCACAGATACCGAATCCTTCCGTCGCGTTGTGCAGCCCGAAGCCGATGATCAGAGTCACCGCGAGGCTGATCTCGCTCGACGCCGCGGCCTGGCCGATGGCCAGGCCCTCGCCGAAGTTGTGGACGCCGATGCCGATGGCGATCAGGAACGAGAGCCGGATGGCCGGATTCGTCAGATCGAGTAACCGTCGCTCCGCGAACTCGTCGAGGGCGGCCGCACCAGGCCCGACGAGGGGCGAGGAGCGGCGGCCGGCCCGCTGCTTCATCCACGACTCGTAGTAGACGAGGCTCATGAGCCCGGCGGTGAAGCCGACGATGCCGAGGATGCTGAGACCGGCGAACCTGCCCCAGTCGCGCGCGTCGAGCGCCGAGTCCATCGGCTCGACCGCGTTCGCGAGCACGTCCCAGAGCAGGAAGATCAGGATCCCCGTGGCAAGCGCCGAGAGGCCGGCGCGGGTGTTCGCGCTCAGGTTGTGCATCCTCCCGATCGGCAGGCCGAGGAAAATGGTGACGCCGGCGATCGCGCCGAGCAGGAGGATTTCCGGAGTGCTCACTGTTGTAAGGGTACCCTTACACCCAGGAACCGCGGCAATATAACCCCATGCCTGCCGCCGGCCACTCGGTAGACGAGTACCTCGAGACCATCTACTTCCTTGCCTTTCCGATCGGGGAGTACACGCCGCACGGCGCCGGGAGCCCCCCACTCGCCTCGCGAGTCGCCGAGATGCTCCACGTCTCCCGCGCCTCCGCCGGCGAGATGCTGAAGCGGCTCGAGGCGGAGGGCCTGATCGAGCGCGGCACGAAGAAGGAGGCGCTCCTCACCGAGAGCGGTCGCGAGCGCGCTGAGCGGGTTGTCCGCAAGCACCGCATCATCGAGCGGCTGCTCACCGACTTCATGGGCTACACGGCCTACGAGTCGCACGAGCGCGCCGACGAGCTCGGCGACACCTTCGACGACGAGATGATCGACCGGATCGACGACAAGCTCGGACACCCGCAGCGCTGTCCGCACGGCTGGCCCGTCGATCCGGCGGTGGAGCAGGCGGAGAACGCCGAGCTCGCTCCGCTCGCGACGCTGACGGCCGGCATGCGGGCGACGATCGTCCGGCTCGCCGAGCACGACGGCGACCTCCTGCACTGGTTCTACGACCAGGGCCTCGTGCCGGGCACGAGCATCCTCGTCCGCACGGCAGAGCCGGCGGCGGATCAGTTCACGGTCTCGATCGAGAAGGTCGGCGAGCGCGCGATCTCGGAGAAGGCCGCAGCCGGGCTGTTCGTCAGACCCTCGTAGGTTCCGCCAGTCCGGCCGCTGCGCGCAACGGGTCGGCGCGGTCGGTCCGCTCCCACGTGAAGTCGCCGTCCTCGCGGCCGAAGTGGCCGTACGCGGCTGTCTTGGCGTAGATCGGCCGGAGCAGATCGAGATCGCGGAGGATCGCGGCCGGGCGCAGGTCGAAGTGCTCGCGGACGAGCTCCTCGATCCGTGGCACTTCGATCACGTTGGTGCCGAACGTGTCCACGAGTACCGAGAGGGGATGCGCGACGCCGATCGCGTAGGCGACCTGGATCTGGCAGCGCTCGGCGAGGCCCGCCGCGACGAGGTTCTTCGCTACCCAGCGCGCCGCGTAGGCGGCAGAGCGGTCGACCTTGGTCGGATCCTTGCCCGAGAAGGCTCCGCCGCCGTGGGGCGCGGCGCCGCCGTAGGTGTCCACGATGATCTTGCGCCCCGTGAGCCCGGTGTCGCCCATCGGGCCGCCGATGACGAACTTTCCGGTCGGGTTGCAGTAGACGAAGTCGCGGTGCTCGAGTCGCCGCTGGTCGTACAGATCCTTCGGCAGGATCGGCTCGATCACGTGCTCGATGAGGTCTGGCTTGAGCAGCGTGTCGCAGTCGAGCCCGTCACGGTGTTGCGTCGAGATGAGCACCCGCTCGATCTCCACCGGCCGCTGGCGGCCGTGCTCGTCGAGCTCGTAGCGAACGGTGACCTGGGTCTTGCCGTCCGGCCGCAGGTACGGCAGGACGTCGGCCTTCCGCACCTCGGCGAGCCGCCGCGCCAGGCGATGCGCGAGCATGATCGGCAGCGGCATCAGCTCGTCGGTCTCGTTCGAGGCGTAGCCGAACATCATCCCCTGGTCGCCCGCGCCCGCACCGTCCAGCGGATCGCCCTCGCCGTGCTGCTGCTCGTACGAGTGCTCGACGCCCTGCGCGATGTCGGGAGACTGCTCGTCGATCGCGACGACGACGCCGCACGTCTCGGCGTCGAAGCCGAACTTGGCGCGCGTGTACCCGATCTCGCGGATCTTCTTGCGAACGAGCTGCGGGATGTCGACGTAGGTGTCGGTCGTGATCTCGCCGGCGACGACGACGAGGCCGGTCGTGATCAGGGTCTCGCAGGCGACGCGTCCGTGAGGATCGTCGCCGAGGACGGCATCGAGCACGGAGTCGGAGATCTGGTCGGCCATCTTGTCGGGATGGCCCTCGGTGACCGACTCGGAGGTGAAGGAAAATGAGCGACTGGACATGGCCGTGAGGCTAGCGGACGGCGGCACCGGCTCCGGCTGCCACCGGTCTACTCCTCGGTCGGCGCCCGGCCCATCAGGCCTGCGGCCAGGTCGGTGATGCTCTGTCCGGAGAGGACGGCGCACACGCCCTCCGTCACCGGCAGCTCGACGCCGAGCCGGTGCGAGAGGTCACGCAGGATCGGGGCGGTCGTCAGGCCTTCCACCGTCTGGCCGATCTCGGCGACCGCTTGCTCCGCGGTCAGTCCCTGAGCGATCAGCGCCCCCGCCTGGCGGTTGCGGGTCTTCGAGCTGCAGCAGCTGACGACGAGGTCGCCGATGCCGGCGAGGCCGGCGAACGTCTCGGGCCTCGCGCCCGCCGCCTCGCCCAGCCGCGTCATCTCGGCCAGGCCCCGGGAGATCAGCGACGCCTTTGCGTTGTCGCCGAGCCTCAAGCCGTCGACCCCGCCGGCCGCGAGCGCGATCACGTTCTTCGCCGCCGCGCACAGCTCTACCCCGACGACGTCGGGATTGACGTAGGCGCGGAAGAGCCCCGAATTGAGGGCGTGCTGGAGCCGGCCCGCAAGGAAACCGTCCTCGCTCGCGATCACCGCCGCCGTCGGCAGGCCCGCCGCGATCTCCTCCGCGATGTTCGGGCCCGAGAGGACGGCTACCGATCGGCCGCGCACGCGGGTGGAGAGCCGCTCACCGGTCTCCGGATCGAGGCCCTTGACGAGGCTCAGGACCGGCGCATCGCCCGGCAACGCCTCGACGACCTCGGCGAACGCCTTGCTCGGCACCGCGACGGCGACCACGTCGACGTCGCCAGGAGCCTCGGCGAGCGGGACGGCCTCGGCCCTACTCAGATCGACGCCCTGCAGGTAGTTGGGGTTCCAGCCGGCGGCCGCGATCGCCTCGGCCTGCTCGGACGTGCGGCACCCGAGCACGACCTCGTGACCGCGCTCAAGCAGGACGCGTGAGAACGCCGTCCCCCACGACCCCGCCCCGACCACGAGAAACCGCATCGTCAGGATCGTTTCACGAAGTCGATCGAGACCGGAACGCCCTCGAGGCCGAAGCGCTCGCGCAACCGGTTCTCGACCCAGTACCCGTAGTCGCGGGTGACGAGACCGGGGTCGTTGACGAAGAAGCGGAAGCGCGGCGGGCGCACGCGGATCTGCGCGCCGTAGAGGAGGTTGAGCCTGCGCCCTCGCGGCCCGCCCGGCGGCTGCCGAGCCTGGCGCAGCTCGGCGAGCGCGCGGTTCAGCTCGGGCGTCGGAATGCGCGCGACGTGCCGGTCGAAGAGCTCGGCGACGTTGTCGAGCAGCCGCTCCAGGCCGCGCCCGGAGTGCGAGGAGACGGCGACGAACGGCGCCCGCTGGCGCAGCCGCCGGCGCAGCTCGGCGCGGACGTCCTCGACGTCGAGCGTCGTCTCGTCCCACTTCGAGAGGACGACGAGCGTCGAGCAGTCGGCGTGCCGCGCGACGTCGGCGACCGCGATGTCCTGCTCCACGATCCCTTCCGCCGAGTCGACCAGTACGAGCGCGACGTCGGCGCGCTCGGCGGCTTCGAGCGCGCGCAGCTCGGAGTAGTACTCGATCCCCTGCCGGTGCCGCCGCTTGCGGCGGAGGCCGGCGGTGTCGATCAGGACGAAGGTGCGGTCGCCGCGCTCGAGCACGGTGTCGACGGCGTCGCGCGTCGTGCCGGGGATCTCGCTCACGATCAGCCGCTCGCGGCCGAGGAGCGCGTTGACGAGGCTGGACTTGCCGACGTTCGGCCGGCCGAGGATCGCGACGCGGATCGCGTCGTCGGGCAGCGAGGGCCGCCCCTCGGGCGCTAGCCGCTCGAGCTCCTCGATGATGCGGTCGAGCAGGTCGCCGCTGCCCGTGCCGTGCAGGCCCGAGATCGGGATCGGGTCGCCGAGACCGAGCCGGTGCAGCTCGAGCACGAGCGGCTCCTGGGCCGGGTCGTCGATCTTGTTCGCGAGCACGAGCACCGGCTTGTGCGACTCGCGCAGGATCTGGGCCACCTCCTCGTCGCCCGGCGTCACGCCCGCTCGTGCGTCGACGACGAAGAGCACGAGATCAGCCTCCTCCACCGCCTCGCGGGCCTGTTGGGCGATCGCACGCGTCAGCGGCGTCTGGTCGGCGATGTCGACGCCCCCGGTGTCGACGAGCACGAACCGCTTGCCCGTCCACTCGCAGACGAGCTCCTTCCGGTCGCGTGTCACGCCCGAGGTCTCGTGCACGACCGCCGCGCGCGTCTCGGTCAGCCGGTTGACGAGCGTCGACTTGCCGACGTTGGGGAAACCGACGATCGCCACCGCGCCGATCAGCGGCGGAGGCGGTGGCGCGGGGAGCTCGGCCGCATCCGGCTGTTCGGGACCGCCCATTACGCCTGAAGCGTGACCGGGGAGGCGTCGTCCCGCGCGGGCGGGACGGCGAAGCGCGGACGGCCGGCCTCGTGCAGGTCGCGCAGCCAGCGCCAGAGCCGGTTCAACTCGTCCTCGATCTGCTGCGACGCCTCGCGGTAACCCTTGCCGCCGCGCGGCAGGCCGCCGAAGCGCATCGGCTCTCCCCATGCGATCGAAACGGGAGCAAAGTTGGCGAGCTTCCAGTCCTGCGAGCCGTGGATCGCGCAGCATACGACCGGCACGCCCTCCTGCAGCGCGACCATCGCGGCACCCGGCTGCACGTGGCCGGGAACGCCGCTGCGCTGGCGCGTCCCCTCCACGAAAACGCCGAGGGCGTTGCCGTCGCGCACGACTTCCCGCATCCGCCGGACGGCGTCGCGGTCCGACTCGCCGCGGCGCACCGCCAGTGTCCCGAAGCTGCGGATGAGCGGCCCGAGCCCCGGGACGCCGTGCGCCTCGACCTTGGCCAGGAAGTAGACGTTGCGCTTGCAGACCCAGCCGACGCAGGGGATGTCGATCCAGCTGAAGTGATTGAACGCGAGGACGACGCCGCCGCTCGGCGGGATCCGGTCGGTGCCGTACGAGCGAAGCCGCGTCGCCAACGCCGCGGAGCCACCGAGGACCGGCCTGCCGACGAGCCAGGCGAAATTCTCGGACGCCTTCACGCCGCGGAGCGTTCGCGGACGAGCGCCTCGATCCGGTCGACCACGTCCTCGACCTCGAGGCTCGTCGTGTCGATCTCGATCGCGTCCGGAGCCGGCTGCATGCGGGCCGCGTCGCTCTCGTCGCGGAGGCGGAGGTCGGTGGCGAGCGCGTCGGCACCGATGCCGGGCCGCTCGGCGACGCGCCGCTTTGCGCGCTCCTCACGGTCGGCGACGAGGAACACTTTCACCTCGGCAGCGGGAGCGACGACGGTGCCGATGTCGCGTCCCTCGATCACCACGTCGCCGTCGCGCCCGAGCTCGCGCTGCCGCTCGCGCATCACCTCGCGCACCGCAGGATGGCGCGCGACGACGGGCACCATCCGGTCCACCCGCGCCTCGCGGATCGAGGACGTGACGTCGGTGCCGCCGATCCAGACCCTGTCGTCCTCGGAGAAGAGCACGGGCTGCTCGCGCGCCAGTTGCGCGAGCGCTTCCGCGTCGCCGAGATCGAGCCCGCGCTGCATCGCGAGCCAGGTGAGCGCCCGGTACATCGCCCCGGTGTCGAGGTACCGGAAGCCGAGCCGCTCGGCGAGCGCCCGCGCCACCGTGCTCTTGCCCGCGCCTGCGGGCCCGTCGATTGCCACCACCATCGTTATCGCCTCGTCACCGACTCCAGAAGCTCATAAAAGCCGGGGAAGCTTATAGCGGCCGTGTCGGCTCCCTCGATCGCGACACCCTCGCGCGAGGAGAGCCCCGCGACCGCGCCGAGCATCGCGATCCGGTGGTCGCCGCGCGCGTCGACGCGCCCGCCGCGGAGGCGCGTGGGAACGCCCGTGACCGTCCAGCCGTCGGGCCGTGAGTGGATCCGCGCGCCGAGCGGCCGCAGGCCGTCGGTCACCGCCTCGATGCGGTCGCTCTCCTTCACACGCAGCTCGGCTGCGCCCGAGACCCGCGTCTCGCCGCGGGCGTGGGAGGCGAGGAGCGCGACGAGCGGCAACTCGTCGACGACGCCCGGCACCTCGTCGGCTCCGATCTCGGTCGCCACGAGCTCGCCGGGCTGCACCTGCACCGACGCGATCGGCTCGCCACCCTCGCGGCGCCGGTCGAAGACCGAGACGCGCGCGCCCATCCGCTCGAGCACGTCGAGCAGGCCGGTGCGGCGCGGGTTGACGCCGAGATCGTGGATGGTGAGGTCGCTGCCCGGGACGAGCGCAGCCGCGACGAGCAGCGGCGCGGCAGACGAGAAGTCTCCCGGGACGACGACGTCCTCGAGCCGCAGCGCACCCGCGGGCTCGACCGTCACCGAGGCCGCCGTGCGGCGCACTCGCACGCCCGCCGCCTCGAGCATGCGCTCGGTGTGGTCGCGGGTCGCGATGCGCTCGACGACCGTCGTCGGGCCGTCCGCGTTGAGGCCCGCGAGCAGGATCGCGGACTTCACCTGCGCGCTCGCCACCTCGGGCTCGATCTCGATCCCGCGCAGCCCGCCCGAGCCGCGGACGACGAGCGGCGCATGGCCGTCGGTCGTCTCCACCTCCGCTCCCATGCGGCGCAGCGGCGCCGCGACCCGCTCCATCGGCCGCGGCGTCAGCGACTCGTCTCCGCTGAGCGTGAAGTCGCCCGCCTGCCCGGCGAGGGCGCCGGCGAGCAGGCGCATCAGCGTCCCCGCGTTGCGGCAGTCGACCGTGCCGGCGCGTAGACCGCGCAGACCGGCGCCCTGCACGACGAGCTCGTCGTCGGCGACGTCCTCGACTGCGGCGCCGAGCGCGCGCATCGCGTCCACCGTCGCCTGGGTGTCACCGGAGCGGCCGAAGCCGTGGACTCCGGTCTCCCCGTCGCCGAGCGCCCCGATCAGGACGGCGCGGTGCGAGATCGACTTGTCCCCGGGCACGACGACGTGCCCCACGAGCGAAACGGCAGGCTCTACGCGCACTTCAACCGATGGTGCGCCCCATGAGGGACGCGAGCGCGCGGATCTCGTCGGCGAAGTCGTGGAACTCGGAGGTCGGGATCTGCTGCGCGGCGTCGCACAGCGCCTCCTCGGGCCGCGGGTGCACCTCGACGATGATCCCGTCGGCGCCCGCCGCGACGGCCGCCCGCGCGAGCGGCAGGACGAGCTCGCGCCGGCCGGCCGGATGGGACGGGTCGACGATCACGGGCAGGTGCGTCTCCTGCTTCAGCACGGGGATCGCGCCGATGTCGAGCGTGAACCGGGTCGCCGTCTCGAACGTCTTGATCCCGCGCTCGCAGAGGATCACCTCGGAGTTTCCCTCCTTGACGATGTACTCCGCAGCCATCAGCAGGTCCTCGACCGTCGACGACAGACCGCGCTTGAGCAGGACGGGCTTCGGGGCGCGACCGACCTCGGAGAGGAGCGAGAAGTTCGACATGTTGCGGGCGCCGATCTGGATCACGTCCGCGACCGGGACCACCGCCTCGACGTGGCGTGGGTCCATCAGCTCCGTCACGAGCGGCAGGCCGGTCTCGGCGCGAGCCTCCTGCAGGATCTCGAGCGCTTCGTCGCCGAGCCCCT
Source organism: uncultured Actinomycetes bacterium (assembly GCA_963759435.1). Lineage (GTDB taxonomy): Bacteria > Actinomycetota > Thermoleophilia > Gaiellales > Gaiellaceae > Palsa-739. The sequence goes on from CAVWZB010000008.1 coordinate 12,862, forward strand.
GGAAGGCGTACGGCGAGGTGCGCGGCTTGAAGGCGCCGCCGCGGAGCATCGTCACGCCTTCGGCGGCGACGCAGCGCGCGGTCTCGAGCGTCTGCTCCCGCGTCTCGACCGTGCACGGGCCGGCGATGAAGCCGAAGTAGCCGTCGCCGATGCGGCGGCCGCGAGCCTCGATCAGGGTCGGATCCGGCGACAGCTCGCGTGAGACGAGCTTGTACGGCTTGAGGATCGGGAGCACCTGCTCGACGCCGGCGAAGCCCTCGAGAGGGAGCGTCGCAAGCAGCTCCCGCTCGCCGATCGCGCCGATTACGGTCGCCTCGCGCCCCGGCGTGACGAACGCCGAGCAGCCCGCTTCGTCGAGCCGCGCGATCACCTCGTCCACCTGGTCCTGGGTCGCGCTCGCGCCCATCACGATCAGCAGCTCCGGTGCGCCTGTGATCGCCATCGGAACAGCTTAGGCAGAATCACCCTTCATGGCCGTGGACGCCGACACCACGAAGCCCCGGGTGTTCTCCGGGATCCAGCCGACCGGCCGGAAGACGCTCGGCAACTTCAGCGGCGGCTTTCGCCAGTACGCCCAGACGCAGGAGACGCACGACGCCTTCTTCTGCATCGTCGACCTGCACTCGATCACCGTCGAGTACGACCCCGACGAGCTGCGCCAGTCGACGCTCGACCTCGCGGCGATGCTGTTCGCGACCGGGCTCGACGCGGAGCGTTCGACGATCTTCTGCCAGAGCCACGTGACGGCGCACGCCGAGGCGGCGTGGCTGCTGTCGGCTGTCGCCAGCTACGGCCAGTTGGGCCGCATGACGCAGTTCAAGGAGAAGTCCGACCGGCACGAGTTCGTGTCGGCCGGCCTCTTCACGTATCCCGTGCTGATGGCGGGCGACATCCTGCTCTACCAGACCGACCTCGTCCCGATCGGCGACGACCAGCGCCAGCACCTCGAGCTCGCGCGCGACATCGCCGAGCGGTTCAACTACCGCTACGGCGAGACGTTCCGGGTGCCCGACGGGAAGTTCCCGGAGGTCGGCGGGCGGATCATGGATCTGCAGGACCCGACGAGCAAGATGTCGACCACGCTCTCGTCGGAGCAGGGCGCCGTCTATTTGACGGACGCGCCCGATGCGATCCGCAAGAAGTTCAAGTCCGCCGTGACCGACTCGGGGCGCGAGGTGCGGTACGACCCGGCAGAGAAGCCCGGCGTGTCGAACCTGCTCGAGATCATGAACGTGGCCACCGGCGAGCCGATCGACGCGCTCGAGCAGAGCTTCGACGGCGCGGGGTACGGGCAGTTCAAGGAAGCGGTCGGCGAGGCGGTCGTCACGCTCCTCGCCCCCGTCCAGGAGCGGTTCGAGACGTTGCGCAGCGACGAGCGCGAGCTGCAGCGCCTGCTCGCCGTCGGTGCCGAGAAGGCGCGGCGGGCGAGCGAGCCGACGCTCGAGGCGATGTACGAGCGCATGGGCTTCGTCAAGGCCGAGGCCGGTCGGTTGTTCGGCGCAGCCCGGCCCCGCGGTCTGTAAGTCTCCGGCGAGCGGGGTTCACAGCTTCGTTTCGGTCGCGTCACCACGGCGACGCCCACGCCGTGGCCAGTGGCGGCGAGGCTCGTCCCGCTACTGCGGAAAACGACTCAACCGCAACCGAGGGGGAACATATGAAGCGAACAATCGCTGTTGTGGCGAGCGTCGGCGCCCTTGCCGCCGTCGTCGCGCTCGTCGCCGTCCAGATTGCCGGCGCGAAAGGCCCGAAGCACGCAAGCGGGGCGTCGTCGTGTCAACTCGGAAACGGCGTCCACCACGTTGTCGAACTCGTCTTCGACAACGTGCACTTCTTCCGGGACAACCCCAACGTTCCGTCCGACCTCGAGCAGATGCCGCACCTGCTCAACTTCCTCGAGCAGAACGGCACCATGTTCTCGAACTCGCACACGCCGATGATCGCCCACACGGCCGACGACAGCCTTTCCATCTACACCGGCCTGTACGGCGACCGCCATGGTCAACCAGTGACGAACAGCTACAACACGTACAACCCTGACGGCAGCACCGACACGGCCACGTCCTTCGCCTACTGGACGAGTCCGGTCGCCGACACGCAGAGGCCGCCGAACGCGGCCCACGACACGGCTCCGACGATGAGCTACTCGCCGACCGTGCCGGCGAGCGGGCCGCCGACCGGCAAGATCACACCGGCGCCGTGGGTGCCGTTCACCCGCGCCGGCTGCTCGGTCGGTGACTTCTCGACGGCCAACATGGTGCTCGAGAACACGAGCCCCGACCTGAGCACGGTCTTCGGCCCGAGCTCGCCCGAGGTCGCGCAGCTGAACGCCGATGCCGACGCCTTCAAGGACGCCGAGGTCGCCGACTACGTCGGTGTCGCGGTGCACTGCGCCAAGGGCGACACGATCTGCGCGGACGCACAGGCGAACAGGGGGAACGAGACGACGCCCTCGGCCACCGCCGTCCCCGACTCCTTGCCGACCGAGCCGCACGGCTACAACGGCTTCCAGGGCCTGTTCGGCGCGCGCTATGTCGCGCCTCAGCTCGGCGCCGGGACTCCGAACCTCACGCACAACGGGTTCGAGGTCACGAACTCGGCCGGGAACCTCGTCGATCTCGATGGCAACCAGATCAACGGCGCGTTCCTGAACAACCACCCCGGCTTCCCGGGCTTCAGTCCGACGGCGTCGCAGACGCTGGCCTACCTGGCGGACATGCAGGAGGCCGGCGTTCCCGTGACCTACGGGTACATCTCCGACGTGCACGACAAGAAGTCGGGGCAGACCACGTGCACCTCGCCGGGCAACGCGCTCGGCCCGGGTGACTCCTGCGCCGTCTCGTCGCTGAAGAGCTACGACAACGCCTTCGAGACGTTCTTCCAGCGTCTCGAAGCGGACGGCATCACGCCGCAGAACACGCTCTATGTGATCAGCGCCGAGGAGAACGACCAGTTCGCCGGCGCAAACGTCGGCCGGGCGACCCAGCCCACGCCGGCCGGCTGCGACGGCGTGACGATCCCGTGCCACTACTCCTCGACCCAGGACGGGGAGCTCGCGGCGAACATCAAGGGCCTCCTGTCGACGACCCCGAGTGCCGGGACAAAGTTCGACCTCGACGCACAGGGCGCTTCGCTGTACGTGCACGGGCAGCCGGCCGCGACCGACCCGACCGTCCGGCAGCTGGAGCGCGACACGGCCGGGATGACGGCCAACAACCCGTACAGCGGGGTGGCCGGCGAGCACATCGCGAAGTACCAGGCAGACCAGCTGGAGGAACGGATCCTGCACATGCAGACGAATGACCCGCTCCGAACGCCTACGTACTCGATCTTCCCGGTGCCCGACTACTTCTTCGGTACGACCGGGGCCAACGTGGCGATCAACAACGGGTTCGCCTACGACCACGGCTACTACTCGCCGAACATCAACGTCACTTGGGTCGGCTTCGCGGGCAAGGGCGTGGAGGTGAAGGGCGTCGACGGTCCGGGGCCGGCCGGGGGCAACGAGTCCCAGGACCCCAACTCGACGAAGACGGTGCCCGAGGCGAGCCAGGTGGGCACGTGGGTCGAGGAGACGTCCATCCGGCCCACCATGCTCGACCTCCTTGGCCTGAAGGACGACTACCAGACCGATGGCCACGTGATCTCACAGGCGCTCCAGCACGCGCCGCGCGGGCTCACTGCGACGGCGCAGCTCGCCGCCGGCTACGACCAGATCGAGTCGAGCGTCGGGCAGTTCGCGACGGACACGCTGAGCGCCGACACGAACGCGCTGGCGTCGGGCTCGAGCTCGACCGACAGCGGCTACGAGGCGTTGCAAACAACCCTCCTGAAGCTCGCGGATGACCGCGACAAGGCGGCGACGAAGATCAAGCAGGATCTGCGTCACGCCGCGGGCAACCAGGGGTTGAGGCACGGTGTGGTGCGGAAGGACCTCGCACTCGTGCAGAACCTCCTACAGCGGGCTGACGCGCTACCCGGCTCGTAGGCGTTCGACCTCGGAGGGCTCGAGCTCCCGGCATCCGCCGGGCTCGAGCCCCTCCAGGGTCACCCCCGCGTACGCGCTGCGGTGCAAGCGGGTCACGGGATGCCCGGCCGCGTCGAGCATCCGCTTCACCTGGTGCTTGCGTCCCTCGTGGAGGACGAGCTCGACCCGACCCCGAGCGAGGCGGCGCGCTCGTGCCGGCGCCGTGGGGCCGTCGTCGAGCTCGATCCCGTCGCGCAGCCGCTGCAGCGCCTGTTCGTCCGGGTCGCCCTCGACCTCGGCGACGTAGGTCTTCTCCACGCCATAGCGTGGATGGGCGAGCCGGTGGGCGAGCTGCCCGTCGTTCGTGAGCAGCAACGCGCCGGTCGTGTCCGCGTCGAGCCTTCCCACAGGGACGACGCGGGGCTCGCCGGGCACGAGCTCGACGACGGTCCGACGTCCCTGCGGGTCGCGCGCGGTGGTGACGACGCCGGCGGGCTTGTGGAGCAGGACGTAGCGGAGTCGCTGCCGTTGCACCTCCTGCCCGTCGACCTCGACGCGGTCGTGTGCGCCGACGACGGTGTTCAACTGCCCCGGCTCGCCATTGACGGTCACGCGCCCGGCCTTGATCAGCTCGTCCGCGCGCCTGCGCGACGCGACTCCGGCCCGGGCGAGGAACGCGTTCAATCGCATGATGAAAAGATATGGGCGTGCCGCACTACATCTCCCTCATCCGCTGGACTTCGCAGGGGCGTATGGGGCTGCCGGCCTGGCGCGACCGGGTCGAAGACGGCGAGCGTGAGATCGAGGAAGCCGGCGGGAAGCTGGTGGGCGTCTGGGTGACGCTCGGCCGCTACGACGTCGTCGAGGTCTTCGAGGCTCCGGACGACGACACGGCGCTCGAGATCGTGACGAAGCTCAGTCACCACGGCGCCGAGCAGACCGAAACACTGCGCGCGTTCACCCGCGACGAGGCCGAGAACATCATCAAGAAGCTCTGACGACGTGTCCGCTCCGGCCACGTCCGGTGCCTGGCACCGGACGTGGCTACTTCGGACATGGACGCTCGGGCACTTCGGCTTGGTTCGGTGTCTCGACGTCCGCTCGAGCCATGTCTAGGTGTCTGACACCTGGACAGGTCCTTTTAGGCCGAGCGTCTTTCGGCGACGGTGTCGAGGCGATCGCGGATCTCGGCGGCGTCCGTGCCGACGTCGTCGAGGCGCGGCAGCTCCGAGAGGCTCTCGAGGCCGAAGACGCGCTCGAACAGCGATGTGGTGCGGTAGCGCACCGCGCCGCCGGCGCCGTTGTCTCGGCCCGCCTCGGCGATGAGGCCGCGCTCCAGGAGGTTGGCGACGGCCGAGTCGGCGGCGACGCCGCGGATTCTGGCGATGTCCGGCCGCGTGCACGGCCCGAGGTACGCGACGATCGCGAGCGTCTCGAGCGCAGCCTGGGAGAGGTTCCGCTGCGCGGGCCGCTCGAATAGGCGGGCGCACGCGGCAGCCTCCTCCCGCGCGGCACGGAACGCCCAACCGCCCGCGACGTGCTCGAGCACGATCCCGCTCCGCTCCTCGGCGAACCGCTCGCCCACCAGGCGCAACGCGTCCTCGACCCGATCCGGGTCGTCGTCCGCGGCTTCGGCGAGCTCCTCGACCGAGAGCGGCACGGAGGCGACGACGAGCAGCGCCTCGAGCGTCCGGGCGAGCTGGTGAAGGCTGGAAGCGTCGTCGGCCAAGCCGACGACGCCCGGCAGGGAGACCGGGCCGCCTTTGGCGGCCCCGGGCGGATCGGTGGGGATCAGGCGGAGCGGGCGGTCCATTCTGCGGTCCTTTCTTCTCGGTCGGTGTTCTCCTGCGCACTGCGGCTGATGCGGATCGGCGCGAACGGCGCCGCCTGCTCGATCGCGAGCTCGCCCGCACGCCGGAGCTCGAGCACCGCGAGGAACGCCGACGCCTGCTCGAGCCGCGTCATCTCCCCCACTTCGGTCTCGAAGTCGAACTTCGAGCGCCGGCGCAGGAGCGCGCGAAAGCGCTCGAGGAACTGCGAGACCGGCGGGAAGCGCAGGGCCATGTGCGAGAGCGAGACTTCCGGCGGTTCCTGCGCGAGCATGCTCAACGCCTGCGCGAGCGACTGGGGATCCTGCGGAGCGAGCGGTGTTTCGACCTTCGGCGCGAGCGGCGCCGGGCCGAGGCGGAAGTAGCGGTCGCCCTCGGCGGAGAGCCGTTCGCGCAGCCACTCCGCGGCCTCCTTGGCGCGCCGGTACTCCGCGAGCCGGCGAGCGAGCTCCTCCGCGGCCTCCTCAGGCTCGAGCTCGGCGAGCTCCGCCGCCTCGTCCGGGAAGAGCGCCCGCGCCTTGAGCTCGAGGAGCGCCGCGATGAGCACGAGGAACTCGCCGCACGCCTCGAGGTCGAGCTCCTCCCGCTCCGCCAGCCGCTCGAGAAACGCCGTGACGATGCCCGCGAGGTCGACGTCGCGCAGGTCGAGCTCCTCCTTGAGGACGAGCGCCAGCAGCAGGTCGAAAGGTCCCTCGAACGCGTCGAGGTCGAGCTCGAGCTCCCGGACGATCACGCCGAAGACCCTAGTGCCGTTACCGGACGCGGCCCTTGGGGACGGCCATGCGCGGCCCGGTCTGGACCGGCGGCCGCTGCTTCTCAGCGGGCTTCTTGCTCGAGGGCTGGCGCAGGAACTGCCACCAGACGAAGAACCCGATCGAGAGGGCCCAGAGCACGAGCGAGACCCAGAAGTTGATCCGCATGTGGAGGAAGTAGTTGGACGGGTCGATCCGGAGGACCTCCTCGAACATGCGGAAGGTCGTGTACCACGCGACGTAGAGGGCGAAGAGCGCCGGCCGCTTGATCGTGAAGCGCCGGTCGACCCAGAGCAGGACGCCGACTCCGAGGATGTCCCAGATGAACTCGTAGAGGAACGTGGGCTGGTAGGCGGCGTGGCCCTGGTAGCGGGCGAGGATCCCGTTCTGGTGCACCGGATCGATCTTCAGCCCCCATGGCAGGGTGGTCGGCCGGCCGTACAGCTCCTGGTTCCAGTAATTGCCCCAGCGGCCGATTCCCTGCGCGAGCAGGAGCCCCGGCGCGACGGCGTCCATCATCAGCGTGACGCTGTTGCCCGAGCGATAGACGACGAAGGCGCCGGCGAGAACGCCGAGCGGAATCCCGCCCCAGACGCCGAGGCCGCCGTTCCACACCGCGGCGAAGCCCCACCAGTGCGCATGGATCGCCGGGTCCTGGTTCCAGCTCGTGATGTCGTGGTAGAGGCGGGCGCCGATGACTCCGGCGATGACCCCCCAGAGCGCGACGCGGAAGACGAGATCCCAGTCGCCGCCCCAGGCCACCCAGCGGCGCCCGGTCAGCCAGATGCAGGCGGCGATGCCGAGCAGCAGCATCACGCCGTACATATGGAGCGTCAGAGGCCCGAGGCTGAACGTGCCGTTCGAGGGCGAGGGGATATAGCCGAGGACGAGGCCCGTCACGAGCACGCATTGTGCCCGCGCCGCCCGGCGAACGTCAGGTCAACCGAGGATGCGGACGGCGAGCTCGGGCGGGCAGCCGCGCTCGACGAGCTCGATCGCCTGGTGGAGATCGACCTCGGTACGCGCTGCCAGAGCGACAGCGTCGTCGCCTGCGAAGCCCGCCCGCATGAGCTCGGCGGTGCGCCACCGCTCCACGCGCTCGAGTTCCGTCTCGACTATTTCGTGTGCCGCTGTATTCATCCGCAGTCTCCGCTCACACTTTCGGGAATCTGCGCCGATTGGATCTCCCCCTCCGGGGGGATTTGCGCGGGACTATCGGCCCAGATGGGCTTACTGGATCGCGGCGGCGCCCAGGAGGTGCCGTACCGAGGCGAAGAAGTCGGGCTGCGGGTCGACGCGGTACTCGGGACCGAGCTCCAGGAGCTTCGGCCCGAGCGACGTGACGAGATCGACGTACACGGGCGCTTCGCCCGGGAAGTCGCGGACGACGCCGGCGAGCTCGCGGATCACGCCGGCCGGAGCGCTCCGCGCATCGACCTTCAACCGCACCTCGCGCCGCTCCGGCACCGCTTCGAACGCCGCCACCTCGAGCGCGATCAGCTTCGTCTCGCCCTGCTGCTTGTGGTCGATGCGTCCCTTCACGACGAGCACGGCGTCCTCGACGAGTAGCCCTCGCGCGGCCGCGTAGGTCGAGTTGAAGACGACGACCTCGACGGAGCCGGTCAGGTCCTCGAGCTGGACGAACGCCATCGGCTCGCCCTTCTTCGTCGTCGTCGTGCGCATCCCGGCGACGATGCCGCCCGCGAGGACGGTCTCGCCCTCGCGCCGCCGCTCGAGCTCGGCGAGCGAGGAGTCGGTTCGCCTCCGTAGCTGGTCGCGGATCGCGCTGAGCGGATGCTCGGAGACGTAGAGGCCGAGGCTCTCCTTCTCCATCCGCAGTAGCTCGGACTTCTCGAACTCCCCGTCCGGGATCGTCGCGTGGTGGCGCGCCGACGCGGCGGGCGAGTCGCCGAGGTCGAAGATCGAAGCCTGCCCCAGCAGCCGGTCCTGCTGCAGCTTCTGGCCGTAGGAGAGCGCGTCCTCGAGAACGTGGAGCATCCCCATGCGTGACGCACCGGTCGAGTCGAGCGCGCCGCTCGAGACGAGCGACTCGAGCGAGCGCTTGTTCGCGACCGACGGGTCGACGCGCTCGGTGAAGTCCCAGATGGAGGCGAACGGCCCGCCTTCCCCCCGAGCCGCGACGATCGCGCGGCAGGTGGCCTCGCCGACGTTCTTCACGGCGTTGAGCCCGAAGCGGATCTTCCCCTCGACCACCGCGAAGTCGACCTGCGACTCGTTCACGTCCGGCGGCAGCACCTCGATCCCGAGCTCGTCGCACGCGGCGACGTAGAACGGGACCTTGTCCTTCGTGTTCATCACGGAGGAGATGAGCGCCGCCATGTACTCACGCGCGTGGTTCGCGCGCAGCCACGCGGTGCGGTACGAGATCAGCGCGTAGCAGGCGGCATGCGACTTGTTGAACGAGTAGTCCTGCGCCTGCTCCATGTCGGCCCACAGCTGCTGCGCGACGCCGGCCGCGGTCCCGCTCGCGGCGCACCCCTCGAGGAACTTGCTCTTGAGGGACGCCATCAGCGAGTGGATCTTCTTGCCGATCGCCTTGCGGAGGTCGTCGGCCTCGGCGGGCGAGAAGCCGGCGATCTGCTTCGCGATCTCCATGTACTGCTCCTGGTAGATGCAGATGCCGTACGTGGCAGCGGTGATCGACTTCAGCCGCTCGTCGGGATAGGTGACGGGCTCCTTGCCGTTCTTGCGGCGCGCGTAGACCGGGATGTACGCCATCGGCCCCGGCCGGTAGAGGGCGCCGATCGCGATCAGGTCGTCGAAGACGGTCGGCTTGATCGAGCGCAGCGCCTCGCGCATCCCGGAGCCCTCGAACTGGAAGACGCCGATCGACTCGCCGCGCGCGAGCATCTCGTACGTCTTGCGGTCGTCGAGCGGGATCGTCGAGATGTCGAGGCCGGGGACGAGCTCGACGGCCTTGTCGATCACGTCGAGGTTGCGCAGCCCCAGGAAGTCCATCTTGAGCAGGCCGAGCTTCTCGATCGTCGTGCCGTCGAACTGGGTCACGGTCTCCTGGTCGGGCCCCTTCTGCTGCAGCGGCACCGTGTTCATCAGCGGCTCGGCGCCGATCACGACCGCGGCGGCGTGGATCCCGTCCTGGCGGGTCAGTCCTTCGAGCGGGCGCGCGAGGTCGACGATCTCCTTCGCGACCGGGTCGGCGTCGATCTCGCGTCGCAGGTCTGCGCCGGGCTTCAGGCAGTCGTCGAGCATCTGCCCCGGCCCTTCGGGAATCAGCTTCGCGACCTTGTCGACGACGCCGTAGGGATGCTCGAGCACGCGGCCGGCGTCGCGGACGGCGGCGCGGGCGGCCATCGTCCCGAAGGTGATGATCTGCGCGACGCGGTCACGGCCGTACTTCTCGCGCACGTAGTTGATGACGCGGTCGCGGCCGGCGACGGCGAAGTCGATGTCCATGTCGGGCATCGACTTGCGGCCCGGGTTGAGGAACCGCTCGAAGAGGAGGTCGTACCGGATCGGGTCGAGATCCGTTACCTCGAGGGAGTACGCGACGATGCTCCCGGCGGCCGAGCCGCGGCCCGGGCCGACGCTGATCCCGTTCTGCTTCGCGAAGCGGACGAAGTCGGCGACGATCAGGAAGTAGTCGGAGAAGCCCATCTCCTTGATCGTCTTGAGCTCGAACTGCAGGCGCTCGCGGAGCTCCGGGGTGACCGTCCCGTAGCGCTTCTCCGCGCCCTTCTCGCAGAGCTCGACGAGGTACTCGAAGGCGTCGCGGCCTTCGGGCGTCGGGAAGTGAGGGAGCAGGATCCGGTCGAGCTCGATCTCGACGTTGCACCGCTCGGCGACCTCGAGCGTGCGGCGTAGCGCGTCGTCGCGGCCGGGGAAGTCGGCGGCCATCTCCTCCGGCGTCTTGAAGTAGAACTGGTCGGTCTCGAAGCGCCAGCGGTCCGGGTTCTTGAGCGAGTCGCCGGACTGGATGCAGAGCAGCGCCTCGTGCGACTGCGCGTCTTCGTGCCGCAGGTAGTGGACGTCGCCGGTGGCGACGGTCGGCAGGCCTCGTTTCTCGGCGAGCTCGACGAGCTGCGGTGTGATCCGCTGCTGCACCTCGAGGTGCGCGTTCTGGAGCTCGACGTAGACGTTGTCGCGGCCGAAGACCTGCTCGAGCCGGTCGAGCTCCGACTCGGCGTCGGTTCCGCGGCTCTCTTCGAGCGCCTTGCTGACCCGTCCCGAGAGGCAGCCCGAGAGCGCGATCAGGCCGGCACCGTGGCGCTCGAGCAGCTCCCAGTCGACGCGCGGCTTGTAGTAGTAGCCCTCGAGGTAGCCGAGCGAGGAGAGCTTGATCAGGTTCGAGTAGCCCTCGTTCGTCTCGGCGAGCAGAGTGAGATGCGCCTGTCCTTTCTGCTGCGCGTGCCGGTCGTCGGTGACGTAGACCTCGCAGCCGAGGACCGGCTTGACCCCTTCGTCCCGGGCCGCCTTGTAAAGGTCGACCGCGCCCGCGAGCGAGCCGTGGTCGGTGAGCGAGACGGCCGGCATCTCGAGCTCGGCCGCCCGCTTCGCCAGATCCGGAATCCGGCAGGCGCCGTCGAGGATCGAGTACTCGGAGTGAACGTGGAGATGGACGAAGGGCGCTTCGGACACGGGAGGTCGAGAATAACCCCGAGCCCGGAGGACGCCCGAATGCGTCGCGGTGCGACACTCTCGGGGTGAGCCGGAGTCGCCTCGTCCCCCTCGCGCTCGCGGTCACGGTGCTGCTCGCGGTCGTCGCGGTGGCCGCCCGCGGACGGCCGCTCGGCTCGGGGGCCGGTGGGCACGGTGGGCTCCCCGGCTCGTTCTGGGACTACCTCTACACGACGATCGTCATCGTCGTCGTCCCGCTTGTGTTCACCGGGCTGTTCGTGGCCTCCCTCGTCCGCCGCAAGCAGGGGAAGCGGCGGAATTACTGGCAAAGCTTGCTCATCTCCTTGCTCACCTGGGGCGCCTTCATCGCTCTCGAGCTGCTCGTCGTGCGGCACCTGAAGCACCTGCACCTCAATCTGCACCAGCACCCGGCCACGGAGGCCGGGAACGGTGTCGGCAGGCCCGGCAACCCTCGAACGCCCCACCACGGCCTCTCCTCGACGCGCACGCTCCGCTTCCGCTGGGGCGAGCTCCTCATCATCCTCGGTTTGCTCGTCGCGGCCGGCGCCGCCATCACCACATGGCTCGTTCGCCGGGATCGGAAGGCGTCGCACGAAAGCGCGCCCGAAGTCCTCGCCGCGGCGCTCGACGAGTCGCTCGACGACCTGCGGAACGATCCCGACCTCCGCCGCGCGATCATCGCCGCCTATGCGCGGATGGAGACCGCCCTCGGCGCCGCCGGGATCCCGCGCCACCCTGCCGAGGCGCCGCTCGAGTACGTCGAGCGGGCTCTCCTCTCCCTCGACACGAGCGCCGAAGCGGTCCGCAGGCTCACCGACCTGTTCGAATGGGCTAGGTTCAGCCACCATGAGCCGGAGCCGTCGATGAGGGACGACGCGGTCGACGCGCTCGTCGCGGTGCGCGACGAGCTTCGCGCCTCGGACCTGGAGCTGACTCCGGCGTGAGGCTTGCCGGGCGGTTCGTGAGGACCGGTCTCGCCGCGCTCGTCGCGCTGATCGCGCTGCTCGCGGTCCCGAGCCTCTCGACGGCCCGCGCCCTCGCGATCTGGGTCGTGCTCGTGACGGCGCTCGTCCTCGCCGCGACGATCCGGCATCGCCGCGCGATCAGGAGGCCGCCGCCCGCCAGCCGCTTCGAGGAGGCGCTACGCGGCAGGAAGGCTGCGGACTCGGAGCCGGTGGAGCTCCTGCGGATGGAGCGGGAACTCGTGCTCGGGAGCGCGGACGCGGATCACGCGCATCGCCGGCTTCTGCCGCTCCTCCGGGCGACGGCTGCAGCGCGCATCGCCGCCCGGCACGGGTTCGAGCTCGAGCGCCGGCCCGAGGCAGCAGAGGCCCTGCTCGGTGAGGACGTGTGGGAGCTGCTGCGTCCCGATCTGCCGGCCCCTGAGGACCGCCATGGGCCCGGCGTGCCGCGCAAGCGTGTCGCCGCGGTGATCGAGCGGGTGGAGTCGCTGTGAGCGCGCTCGCCGACCTGCGCGAGCGAGCGGAGTCGATCCTCGCCGAGGTCGAGAAGGCCATCGTCGGGAAGAGAGGCCCGTTGGAGCTGATCCTGCTCGCGCTGCTGAGCGACGGCCACGTGCTGCTCGAGGACTACCCGGGGCTCGCCAAGACCCTGATCGCGCGCTCGTTCGCGCAGGCGACCTCGCTCCGTTTCGCGCGCATCCAGTTCACGCCCGACCTGATGCCGGGCGACGTGACCGGCTCGCAGATCTTCGACCAGCGGACGACCGAGTTCGTCTTCCGCCCCGGCCCCATCTTTGCCAACCTCCTGCTCGCCGACGAGATCAACCGCGCCCCACCGAAGACGCAGGCCTCGCTCCTCGAGGCGATGCAGGAGCGACAGGTGACGATCGAGAACACGACGCACACGCTCGAGCCGCCGTTCCTCGTGCTCGCGACCCAGAACCCGATCGAGTACGAGGGGACGTATCCGCTGCCCGAGGCGCAGCTCGACCGGTTCCTCGTGCGCATCTCGATCGGCTATCCGGCGCGCGACGACGAGATCGAGATGCTCGAGCGGCGGCTGCAGCGCGGCGTCGACGAGGTCGAGCTGGAGCCGGTAGTCGACGCGCCGACGCTCGTCGAGATGCAGCGCGCGCTCGAGGAGGTGCACGTCTCCGAGGCGATCGAGGGCTACGTCGTCGACCTCGTCACGGCGACGCGCGACTCGCAGCGGCTCGCGGTCGGGGCGAGCCCCCGCGGCAGCCTCGCCCTCGTCAAGCTGTCGCGTGCGAAGGCTGCGCTCGCCGGGCGCGACTTCGTGACCCCCGAGGACGTGAAGGCGATCGCGGTGCCGGCACTCGCGCACAGGCTGATGGTGCGCCCCGAGCTCTGGGTGCAGCGGCTCCGCGCCGAGGACGTCGTGGAAGACGCGCTGCAGACGGTGCCGACGCCGCCCGCAGAGGACGCGTTGCGCGCCGCGGGCGCGTGACCGGCTACACGTCCTTCCGTCTGCCGGCCTACGCCGTGCTCGCAGCGGCAGGGCTCGTCGCGGGCCTCGCGCTCGGCCGCGTGGAGCCGGTCGCCCTCGCCGCTCCTTTCCTGCTCGCGCTCGTCACGGGGCTGGCCGTGCACGAGCCGGAGGTCTCGGTCCGGGTGTCGCTCGACCGTGACCGGGTGATCGAGGGCGACGAGGTCACGGCCACGATCGGGCTGACCTCGACTCGCGGCGCCGACCGTTTCGAGTTGTTCGCTCCGCTGCCGCCCGGGCTGGAGAGCCCGGCACAAGCGGTCCGGCTGCGTGCGGGCGAGGAGCAGACGCTGGAGCTCCAGCTGCGCTGCGAGCATTGGGGGGTCTTCCGGGTGGGGAAGATCCTCTTCCGCGCCCGCGACATGCTCGGCCTCCGCTCGTGGGAAGGCGAAGCGGGCGAGGCGCAACCGCTGCGCGTCTTCCCGCGTGAGGAGACGCTTCGCTCGCTCGTCGCTCCGCTCGAGACGCAGGTCTTCGCCGGCAACCAGGTCGCGCGCGCCCGCGGGGAGGGGATCGAGTTCGCCGACCTGCGCGAGTGGCAGCCGGGGGACCGGCTGCGGCGCGTCAACTGGCGCGCGACCGCGCTTCGCCGCGCGCTCTGGGTGAACGAGCAGAACCCGGAGCGGAACACCGACGTCGTCCTCTTCCTCGACACCTTCGCCGAGATCCGCGCCGACGGGCGGAGCACGAACGACCGCGCCGTGCGCGCCGCCGCGACGCTCGCCCACGTCTACCTGCAGCGAAAGGATCGTGTCGGCCTCGTCGGCTTCGGCGGGTTCCTCTCGTGGCTGGTGCCGACGACGGGCATGCGGCAGCTGTATGCCATCGTCGAGGCGCTGCTCACGAGCGAGGTCGTGCACAGCTACGCCCTGCGCGGCGTCGACGTTCTGCCGCCGCGGACGCTTCCGCCGAAGGCGCTCGTGCTTGCGATCACCCCGCTGCTCGACAACCGCACCGCCGCAGCGCTACTCGACCTGCGCGCCCGCGGCTACGACCTGATCGTGGTGGAGGTGTCTCCCCTCGAGCTCGTGACGCCGGAGCCCGGCTCGTCGCTCGAGCTGGCCCATCGTCTGTGGCGCCTCTCCCGAGGCGCGCTCCGTTGGCGCTACGAGCAGGTCGGCGTCCCCGTCGTGACGTGGCGCGAGGACGAGCCGCTCGCGGTACCCATCGAGGAGGTGAACGCATTCAGGCACCTCGCAAGGCCCGCGTAGCGCTGGCGGCGGGAGCCGCAGCCGCGTACGCCGGAGTCGTCGTGGACGCGCTCGTCCGCGCACCGTCTCCGGTGGTCGCGTTCGTGCCGGGCCTCGTGCTCGGTGCGGTGCTGTTCCTCGTCGCGCTCGTCTTCGACGGTCGCGGCCTCGGCGCGGCGCTCTTCCTCGCCGGCGCGACGTACGTCGCCGCAGTGGCAGCCGCCGGCGCGGCAACGGACGCGAGTGCACCGCTCGTGGCCGTGTTGCTCCTCCTCTGCGGCGAGCTGACAGCGTGGTCACTCGACGCGCGGCTCGAGATCCAGGCCGCCCCGGCGCTGGCCTTGCGGAGAGGAGCGGCGGTGGCGACACTCGGGCTCGCCGGGCTCGCGGTGGCGGCGCTCGTCGTCTCCCTGTCCGCAGTGGGACCGAACCACGGGCTCGGCTGGACGCTACTGGGGGCAGCCGCAGCAGTGGCCGCTGCCGGCACCGGGATCTGGGTCGCGCATCGCTAGCAGCGTCAGGCGTAAGGACGCTGGCCCAGGCCAGTGACCTCTCGCTAGGAGGCGGGAGTCGAACGCGTGCACCCCTTGTCTACCGCGAGAGGAAGCACCACTGAGTGTGTGAGCTAGCCGCAGTTCTGCGTGCAGGTCTGCCTCGTCGGCGAAGGCGAGGCGGGAAGACCGGACTGTGCTACCGCGATCAGTTGATCCTCCGTCAGCCCCTGCGCGTACAGCACGACATATTTGAGATGTCGAGGGCCGGCCGCGCCGGGAATGTTGACGTAGAGGGCCATTTTCACGGGAACGTGGCAGGGGGTAGTCGTGCCCGCAGGCACCGCGCAGCCGTCTGGGGGCGCATGGGACAGGAAGTAACCGTGGTAGCTACCAACCGCGACTGGCTCGGCGTACGATGGGATGTGCGCGAGAATGGCCCCCGGCCCTCCGGTACCTACGAGGATCGCGATGCCGCCGTCGACACAGCCTCCCTCTGCTGACGCTGCCGTCGCGATCCGAGGTATGGGGGGCGGCCCTGAGCCGGAAGGTGACGTGTCACAGGTGCTCGACCTCTTGAAGCCTGCAGGGGTCCGGAACCGGTAGCCGGCGAGCTGAATCGTCGCCCCCGTGAGAGCGTGCGAGTGGTGTCCGCCCACCTTGCTCACGGGCTGTGTCCCGCTGCCTACGGGCTGAGTTCCGCGATCGACCTTCAGCGCGGCGACGGCAACAACAGCCGCGACGATCACGATCCCGACGAGCGCGAGCACTAGTCGGACGTTCCGTCTCGGGGCCGACGTTGAGCCGGTACGTCCCTTTGGCACAGCGCCAGCGCGGCGGAGAACATCAGACCAGTCCCGGTCGTTCGGACTCGCCGTGAAGCGGCGAAGCCTTTCCTCGATCGCCACGGACTCGCTCATCGGGGAGCCTCCTCCCGTTCCAGTTGCCTCTGCAGGTCGGCATGGGCGTGCGCCAGGGTGGCCGCCACGGTGCCCTCGCTGATCTCGCACAGCGAGGCGATCTCCGCATAGGGCAGGTCGGCGAAGTAGCGGAGGAACACGATCAGCCTGCGCTGCGGCGACAGCTGCCTCAGTGCCTCTGCGAGAAGAGGATCACGTTCCGGAGAAGGAAGCGGAGCCGACTCGACGAGCTCGTCGAGCGTCGGCTCCCGTCCGTTCGTGCGGCCCCGCAACGCGACCCGGAAGGCGATCCGCCACACCCAGGCGGCCAGCGAGCCGTCGCCTCGGAACTGCTCGCGGTCGCGCAGCGCTTGCGCGAAGGCCTCCTGGACGACGTCCCGCGCCGTCTCGTAGCTGCCGGTCACCGCCGCCATGCCGCCCCGAAAAGAGGCGTAGCGGCTCCGGTATAGCTCCTCGATGGACTCCGCGCTCGCAGCCATGCTCACCTATCCAGGGAATCTTGCTCGCCGTTTTCTTTATCGCAAGCCGGTCCTCTAGACGCTCGCTCAGGGGTCATTCCGGAACACTGGCCCAACCGAGTCTTGTCTCGCCTCAGGGGCCGACGAGCGTGAGGTGCTTGGCCAGCTCCTCGTCCAGCCGCAGCGTGTAGCGGATGCCTCTGAGGTCGTGGAACCCGACGCCGTAGGTGTGGTGGCCCACTGTCCAGATGAGGACGACGTGGTGCGCAAAGGCGCTGCCGTCGTTCGTCGCTGGGGGCACGTAGACGGCACGCATTCGCCAGCCGTTGATCGTCGTCCAAGCGACCGGCCTGACGTGAGCCTGCGGGTACCAGGCTGGGCCGTTCACGACCTTCGCGTAGTTCGCTAGCGGGCGCGGCGAAGCTGTAGCTACGAGATGTTCAGGGCCGACGTTGGTGGAGCCAACAGCCCACCGTCGCCACGGGCCGGATGGCCCCTGCCCGATGAACGCCACACGTGCGAACTGAGTCATCTGGCTCGGGACCTGGCGCAGGCACGGAACCGGATACCCGAGGGAACGGGCAGTGCCGCGGCACTTCGCCCGCATCGCCGTGCCTGCAGGAACGAATACCCAGCCAGCGGTCAACATCATCGACACGCCAAGCACGGACACGAAGCCGCTGATTCGCCTCACCGCAAGAGGGTACGTCGCTGTCCCCCAAAAAGGTCCGCTCAGGGGTCATTCCGGAACACTGGCCCAGTCGTGCGTCCTGTCGCCCGATCCATGACGAATCGATCGCCGCGTCGTGCCTTATAAATAGTGCGATGACCGGGCTCACGCTACGCGGCGTGGCACCCTTCCGGCCATTTCCTGGTTGGAGGATTGCGGCCGCAGTACTCATGCTCATCGCCGCGCTCGCGGGCGCGTCCGTCCTCTACGGCCATCGAGAGCGCGTCGTCTACGACCGACCTGTGTATTGCTTCGGCGTCTCCGCAACCCCCAGATGCACGGAGCACGTCGTGCGCGGCTGGGTTGCACCTACCGCGCTGGCTCTCTTGGTGCTCGGCGTCGCAGGAGCCGTTGGCGTCCTCGTACTTCCCCGCGGTACCACCACCTGAGCAGCGCTTCACACCTCCTCAGGGGTCATCCCGGAACACTGGCCCAGCGCACGTTGCCCCCGCCTGACGCTACGGGTCAAGAGCGAAGCGCGACGATGTAGTAGTTCCAAGTGCCACCGAGACGGCGTATGCCCCATAGCTCGACGTGACGCTTGCCGTGATAGCGGTACCTGAGCCTGAGGCGTGTGAAGTGACCGCGCAAAGGCCGGAAGGCACCCACCTTGACAGCGTGTGCCGTGAAGGTGCCATAGGCGCAGCCCCGATCGCAGTCGTCAATCCAAACGGCCCCCGACCCCTCCGCCCGCTGCTGCGTCCACGTCGTCCAAGCCAGGTGACCGGGATGCGCGATGCCAGTCCCATCGAAGCCGCCGAGGGCGCCTGTGCTGTCCCCTGTGTAGAGGATGCTTGCGGGCCGGACCTGCCAAGCGGCACGCCCGTGCGGAGCATCGCCGAGCAGTCGCGGCAATCGTGTTGAACCAAGCGCAGACGGGACGATCAGGGCGCACGAGAGAGCTGCCGCTAACCAAACGATCGACGCAACCGGCTTCACAGCCACGTGATAGCAGGCTGGTGTCGGGAAGGCCAGCGAGGCTCAGGGGTCATTCCGGAACACTGGCCCAGGCGAGCGAGCTATCTCGTGAAGCCGATGCTTGCGACGATCTGACGGAATGCGGCCCTGCCGGTGGCGAAGTCCGGGCCGCAGATCACAGCATCGACGCTGACGACTTCTGGTCTAAGCGGCTTGGAGCCGACTATCTCCGAGCGGTTGCTGCTGCGGATCGCAACGGAGCGGGTCTCGTGCTGTACGCGTAGCGGACAGCCCAACGTCGAGTGGGAGTTACTGACGTAGGCACTCCGCCAGGTGCCGAGCCGTCGGTGCCAGTTCGGCCGGTACGCGCTGGGCCACGTTTCAACCCGAGTGAGGAGGATTCTCACGCCGCCCGCTCCAAGCCTCCCCAAGGGAGGCCACGTGGGTGGAATGGCGTAGACCGACGGACAGTCTGTGGTGGCCCGCCCGGTGGTTAGTTGTGCGATGGGGGCGACAACCCCGAATAGCCCGTTCCCAAACGAGCCGCACAACTTGACGCTGTTCAATCCACTCGGATAGCGGAAGGACACGCCGTCCTGCGTGTACCTCGCCGTGGCCAGCCCGCCGCTAGGCGTCCCACCCGGCGAGCGCAGCGCAAGCGTTAGCCCTGCTACGAGGCCAGCTGTCAGCACGACGCCCACGGCACCAAGCACCCGCCGCTGCCGGGCACGACGCTTCGCCTCTCGGATCAGTGGGTCGAGAGCGAACGGCAGCCGCCAAGCATGCAACGTCATAGCACCATTATCGCTAGCACCACCGTAGGCGTCAATGGTGACCGCTCAGGCGTCATTCCGGAACACTGGCCCAGCCGAGTGCAGCCTTAGCCGACCGGCTGGAGAACGAGTCTGCCGCCCAAGACCATCGACGTGTTTCCGGACACGTGTTGGCCAGAGAGGGGCCACCCATTGATCCCGAAGGGCCGACAAACCGACTCCACGCCAGGCATCGCCGTGATCCCATTGACCTGCCATAGGCGTCCATGCGGACCTAAGCGAAACCGCTCCCCAACTTTGAGCGCGTGCTTCCGCGGTATCCACCCCCAGCTGGTAGCGCCGCTCCCGGCCGCAGCCGGGTGCCTCAGGTCTTGAGGAACCGCATAGGCGTAGTAGCCGGTCCACGCTCCGCAAGCGCCTGATACGGATTGAACTGGACTTGATGAGATCAAGACCACTCCGGCGCTCGCAGCCCCTCCGACCGCCAGTACCGCCAAGGCCGCGATGAGTAAGCGCCTCTTCCGCATCCGACGCTTCGCCTCCGCCATCAGTGGGTCAAGCGAGAACGGCAGACGCGGAAGGTGGGCGGTCATAGCACTATTATCGCTAGCACCAGACGCAAACGTCAAGTGTCGCCGCTCAGGGGTCATTCCGGAACACTGGCCCAGCCGTCGGTCCTCTGACCTGGTAGCGTGTCTAGGCGGTATAGACATGGATCCTCTGGAACAGGTCAAGAAACAACGCGAGGAATACGAGCGCGCCCTCGATGTGGCCGAATCTCAGCGCGCCGCCTACCACGAGGCTGTCCTCGACCTCTACCGCAGCGGCACGCCGCTTCGGGAGATCGCCAAGGAACTTGGCCTGTCGCATCAGCGAGTGCATCAGATCGTCAGTGGCGAACCGCCGCGCCGGAAAAAGCTCCCGCGAGCGGCGGGCGGCATAGGGGCCGCTCTCGTTCTTTTCGCAGCGACATTCGGGGCGCTACGGATCGCCCACGCACCACCGTTCGTCCAAGCCACGCCCGTTCCAACCGCACAAGAGACTGCGGCGTGTCTCAATGGGCACGGCTGGACCGTGGCGCAGCATTCACGTGGAGTGGTCGTTGCGACGAAGGGGCACTACAGACTCTTCTACCGGCCTTCTCGGAGAACAGGACCGATCGTGCACGGCGCGCGGGCGCTAGCTGGTCTCATCACGATCATCCACACCGTGGTTCCTGGCTGCTTCCAGCAGTACGCGCCCTCGATCCACTCGTTCGCGTCGTCAAGCCAGTGAGGAACCGCGATCTGTAACCCGCTCAAGGGTCATTCCGGAACATGGCCCAGGCGACGGTCTCTTCCTCAGAGCAGCGGGCGGATGCGCTCCGCCAGAGCGTCCAGCTCGACGGGTTCAGTCGTATCGAGCTGGATGAGTTCGCCCGGCAGCCTCAGCGGCCCGTGTACTCCGCTCTCGAATCGAGCCGGGAGTTCCTTGATCTTCTCCGCGTCGTGGTGGCCCGCGTGACGCGAACGGCTCGCGTAGCGCTCAACAAGGACACCGAGGGGTGCGTGGCAATGAAACTGCACCAGCCGATGCCCTGGTAACGCCGCGAAGTCCGACTCTTGGTCACGGAAGAAGTTGGCCTCGACCATAAGCGGGACGCCCGAGGCGAGCATCCTTCGTGCCAGCGCGAAGATCAGCACGTACGCCGAAGCACCGAGGCGAGCCGACGCGGAAACGTCCCCCGCCCCAAGACTTTCATACAGGGACTCCTTGATCTCGTCCTTCGCGATCAATGGCAGCCGAAGCCGACCGGCAAGACCCTCCGCGATCGTCGTCTTGCCTGAGGACGGCATCCCCGTCACCACGACAAGAAGCGGCAGATCCACGACCACATCCTCTCGCAACGGCTCAGGGGTCATTCCGGAACACTGGCCAAGGCGAGCGTCCTTATATCGACTCTCCGGTTCCTTCTCGTCCCGCGCTCCTGATGAACCGCTCGACCGCGATGCTAGTGGCATTCGAGCGGATCGACTCGTAGAGATCGAAGTCGTGGTGGCCGCCAGGTAGCTCGACGTACTCGACCGGGCGGCTCGAGCCAGCACGCATTCGCTCGGCGAATTCTCGGGCGTGTGACGGCCGGACCAGAAGGTCGTTCTCACCATGAATCACCAGAATCGATGGCAGCGGCCGCTTCGGCATGAGGTCGCCGTAGTAGCCGTACCGGCCGACGATGCCGGCGATCCCATCAGCGCCGGCGTTGACCGCATCGATCGACAGGTAGGCGCCGGCCGAGCTGCCGACCAGAAACATCTGATCCGGATCGCCACCGTATTCGCGCGCATGCGACCGCACCCACTCGATCGCGGCCAGGCAGTCGTCGATCTGTTCGTCATAGCCGACGTGTGGGCGTAGCCGGTAATTGGCGCTCGCGCAGACCATGCCCCGACTGGCCAGATGGCCGATCAGCGGCCGAGCCTCGCGGCGCTTGTTGCCCGAATGAAACCCGCCCCCGTGGAAGTGCAGCACCACCGGGACGCCGGCCGGCCGGTCGCGCCGGTAGTACACGTCGAGGTTGCGGCGCGGGCCTTCGCCGTACGACAGGTTCCGGACACGTACCAGGTCGCGCCTGGATGCCGGCAGCGGCGCCAGCAGAATCCGACGCCATGGCCGCGGCGGCGTCGGATTGTGGAGCGCAGCGTCGGCCCGAAGCGCCCGCCGGACGATCAGCACAAGCCCGAGAAGTTCGACCAGCGCCACGACTCCGACGATGACACCGCCCACGGAGTCCAGACTGCCCTGTGCCAGTGCAAGGACAATCGACGCGATCAGCAGATAGCCGGCAAGGAACGGCAGCTCGTTGAGCACCAAGGCCGGGACTCGCGCCACTCCGCCGAGCCGTCGCCAAGAGGTGAGGGCGCACGCGGCAGCCCAGCCCACCAAGACGACCGGAACAATCAGACCGATTGGCACCAAACGGGGCCTCGAACTCCCAACTCTTCAAACACGTCCACCGGCCTTCCCCGGTCACCCAAGAACTTGCACCGGATCGGGCACCCCCGGGTCCTACCTTCTCAGGGGTCATTCCTGAACACTCACGCGCGGTCGGTGGTAAATCGATGCTCCCGAGTGCTCCGACGGTGATGAACCGCGTTGGCCGGCTTCCCTGCGGCGGCAGAGGAGATCGCGACCGATGCGACGTTCTCACGGGTCACCGGCCCTCCTTCGAGCAGGTCTTGGGCGAGACCCACAGCCTCGAAGAAGGGCCGGATAGATCTCGACTAGAGCGTGTACGGCGACAGATTGTTGTCGCGGAAGCTGTAGATCTGGAGGTCCGAGCCTGGGAGTCGGGCGGCCTGTTCCGCCGACGTCCATGGTTGTCCGCAGATCACTCCGTCGCCGTTGCCGCCGTTGGCGAGCGAATCGATGATCGCCGGGACTCTGTAGCCCTGGTTGGATAGATCACTCACGTTGAGGGCGTCCATTCCGCTCGGGCAACCGTTGCCTTGCGGGTCGCCGCTGTTGGCGACGGCCACGGTGGCTGTTGCCGCGGCGACTACTACGGCAGTCGTCAGGGTCGCCGCCACGATCTTCAGGGTCATGATTGCACCTCTTTCTGTCGTTGAGAGCACCGCGCTAAGGCGTTCGCGGAGATCGTGGTCTGCCGCCGGTGTTGTGTCCATACGGCGTTTGCCGTACGGTCAAGCGATGCGAACCTTGGCGGAAGGCGACGTCACGGAGGTCGCCTCGGTGGCGGCCGAACTCGCGGCCATCGATGATGCTGAGCCGTTCCCTGTAGCCGTGCTGGCACGGCTGGCGACGCTCGTCGGCAGCCGCGATGTCACGTACACGGAGCTCGACCGCGGTCGGGAAGCTTTTCTCTACGAGGCGTGGTGGGACGACGGCGTCGGCGGCGGGTCCGCTCGTCCCGAGGCCGACCGCCACAGCGACACACTCTGGTGGCGACTCCGTCATCAGCATCCGATCCGCGCATACCGCGAGCGGACAGACGACTGGACGTCAACTCGCCTGATGTCGGACTTCGTCTCCCTGCGCGAGTTCCGCCGCACCGAGATCTGGAACGAGCTGTACCGCGATCGGCAGTGCAACCACTGGATCGGTGTCGGGCTTAGACAGTCGCGGACGACACAGACGCAGATGTTCATTTTCACGCGCGAGCGGCTGGACTTCCGCGAGCGCGACCGCCTCGTGCTCGATCTCCTTCAGCCGCATCTCCAACGGAGATACGAGCGAGCTCAGGCAGCTGCCGAGGCTGCCGATGCGCTCGCCACATTCACCGAACAAGACAACGGCGACACCGGCCGCCTGATCATCTGCTCCCGAGGCGGGACGATCGAGTTCGCGTCGAAACAGGCCCGACGTACTCTCGGCAAGTACTTCGAAAGCGCAGCGGGACGTTTACCAGCATCGGTGTCCAGCGCCCTTCATCGCGGGGATCCGGTCAGCGTGAACCGCGGCGAGCAGCGGCTCACGCTGCGATCCACGTCCTCCGCAGGGCTGCTCGTCGTCGTCCTGAGCGAAGAGGATCTACGGCTGAAGCGGCTCACACCGAGACAACGCACGATCCTCGAACACGTCGCAACAGGCGCAACGAACGCGCAAATCGCCGCCGGTCTCGCGATCTCACCAGCCACCGTCGGCAAGCACCTCGAACAGATCTACCAGCGCCTCGACATCCACACCCGAACCGCAGCGGCCGCTCTCCTCACCGCCTGAGCGACAGCGGTGGCGGGAGCATGAGCCCGGTGATCGTCAGGAAGCAGCAGGCCGGCGACTACGAGGCGATTCGGCACATCTACGCCGCGGCTTTTGCCGCGCTGGAGAAGCCTGAGCCCATCCCCTTCGAGGTCGGCATCTTCGAGACACTGTGGGCGGCGGGGGACGCGATTCCCGAGTTGTCGTTCACGGCACTGAGAGGGGCCGGGCCGGTCGGGCACGTCACGGCGAGCCGGGCGACGGTGGCCACGAGCTCGGTCGTTGCCGTGGGACCGATCGGTGTGCTGCCGGAAGATCAAGGCGTCGGCATCGGGAGCGCCCTGATGAACACGCTGCTCACCGCAGCCGACGCCGCGGGCGTGCCGATGGTCGTCTTGCTGGGCTCGCCGCAGTACTACGGCCGCTTCGGGTTCCGGCCGGCCCAGGAACTGGGCGTGATATCTCCGGAGCCGCGGTGGGGAGTGGCCTTTCAGGCTCGACCTCTGACCGCGTACACCCCGGCCGTCGCGGGACGGTTCCAGTACGCGCCGGCGTTCTCGTCCTAGTCGCCCCACGCGGAGTCGCTCGAGGGCCGGTCGTCAAACGGGTTGGAGTGGCCCACACGTTCCGGGGTGCCGCCGGCGGGAAACTCCGTCACACTTCCGTGATGCGGCGTCTCGTGTGGCTCGTACTTCTGGCCGTTGTGGGCTCGGCCGTCGCGGTCGCGTCGGCGCGTGCAGACGGCACCGCGACGACCACGAGCACCACGACCACGGCGACAACCACCACGACGACCGCGCCGTCGTTCGCACCGCTTGCGTCCTCCTCGCTGCCCGCCGCGTGTGTCGGGGCCGGCGCGGCCGCCCTCGTATTGCCGTCGCAGCGCGTAATCGCGTTCGGGACGCCGGCGTCCAGCCTGGGACCGTCTGCGTACCGTTCGGTTCTGACCTTCGACTCCGCGGGCGTGAGCGGATCGACGTGCAAGTCCGGAACGGTCTCACTCAGCTCGGTCTCGCTGTTCGACGGCGTCGTCACCGCGAGCAGCGTCCAGGCGACGGACGGCAGGGGAAGCGCAACGGGGCTCGCGATCGACGGAACGCCGGTCACCGCCACCTCCGGGCAGACGGTGCTCGTCGACGGCTGGGGACAGCTCACGCTCGGCGCGACCCTCGGGCGGGTGACGGCGCCCCTCGTACTCCGTCTCCTCCAGGCCCACGACTCGCTGCCGGCAGGCACAGCCGTCGTCGTGGCGTTCGGCGCTTCGGCGCGATCGGTCGCGAAGTCGCAGACGACGCAGGACGGGCAGGCGACCGGCTCATCTCGTTCGTCTCAGGCGGGGAAGACCGATGACTCGAGGAAGCACCAGCAACCGGCTCGGAGGCCGACGCCCGACTTCCCAGCGTCGCCCTCCCCCCTTACGGTCGACAGTCTCACCCACGCCGCGCGCGACAACCCCGTCGTCTCGACCGCGCTGAAGTACCTCGGCGTCCCGTATCAGTGGGGCGGCGCGAGCCCGGCGATGGGCTTCGACTGCTCGGGCCTCGTCAAGTACGTGTTCGGGAAGCTCGGCGTCTCGCTGCCGCACTATGCGGCGTCGCAGTGGTACTCGCCGAACGCCGTCTGGGTTGCGCCGAACCGGCTCCAGCCGGGCGACCTCGTCTTCTTCGTCGGCTCGGACGGCACGCGCAAGTCGCCCGGCCACGTCGGGATCTACGTCGACGACGGCTACATCATCGACGCGCCGCACACGGGCTCGTTCGTCCGCATCGACAACCTCGGCGAGCCCAGGTTGGCGGACGGATACGTCGGCGCGAAGCGAATCGTCAGCGGTTCACTCCGCCGACACCTACTCAGCGGGACCAAGCCGGCGGAGTCCACGGCCTTCCTCCCCGGCTTCCCGTCGCCGCTGACGATCGAACCGCTGGCCGAGTCGCTCGGAGTAGCCGCTGCAGGCACGGCCGCCACGCCACCCGGGCCCTGGTGGGCCGGCGTCGTTCTCGGCGGCGTGATCCTGCTGCTCCTGGCCGGAGGCGGGATCCTCCACCGCCGGGCGCTGCGCCCCGACCCGCTTTCTTGACGCCCTCCAACGGGCAGTCGACGGTCGACTGCCCGTCA
>CAVWZB010000009.1:0-13659 GCA_963759435.1 uncultured Actinomycetes bacterium
CTGACCCCGATTGTCCTGGGCCAGATGGGGTGCTGCGACCAGTTCAGGTGAGAGGACGCTGGAGGTCGAAGGTGGCGGGAACGCAGCTGATCGACGAGCGAACAGGGGGCTACTCGTTCTTCGCCCTCGCCGATGGGGAGGCGCGCGTTTCGGTCAACGGCATCGAGATCGCAGCCATCGGTCCCGGCGACTGTTTTGGAGAGATGGCACTCCTTGGCGATGGGCGACGAACCGCCAGCGTTACGACGACCACTCCGACGACCCTCTACGTCATGTTCGGCACGGAGTTCCGCCGCCTCCAGCAAACCCATCCGGCGGTGGTGCGGCGGATCCAAGCAATGATGCGTGAACGCCTCTCATGCGGCAGGCTGAGTAGCAGCTCCGGGCGCCTCAGGGGTCTCCGGAACACTGGCCCAGGCGAGTGCGCCGGCGCCCGACCCGAACTGTCGCAGTCTTTACGGGACAGCGGCGGGGAGTCAGATGACGGACGGGTCGATGGTTGTGGCGCGGTCGGAGAGCCGGGTGGCTGTGGTGGCGGCGAGGATTCCGGCGGCGGCAAGTCCGAGCAAGCCGGCAAGGGCATAGATCGCCCGAGGCGACAGTACGATCGCGACCGCGCCGCCGAGCAGCAGTGAGGTGCCCTGAGCGCCGCCGAAGATCGCGTTTGCGGCGGAGGACACTCTGCCGCGTGCGCTATCGGTGGTGCGCGCCATGAGCAGTGTGGAGAGGCAGACTCCGGCGTAGCCGTTGCCGACACCGCCGAGCACCGAGAGGGGAACGAGGATTCCCACGGTGGGCGCGACGGCGAAACCGGCCAGTCCGGCGCAGGCGACGGCGGCTCCTGCGATCGTGGCCCGTACTTGTCCGTGTTCAGTGCCGACGCGGCCTGCGCCGAGCGATCCTGCGACCATGCCCGCCATCCAGGACGCCTCGGCCACGCCGTACCAGACGCCCCCGGCGTGGAGTGTGTCGCGGACCAGGTACACCAGCACGACGTCGACCATGCCGACCAGGAGGACGACGAGGGCCACGCCGGCGAGGAGGGGAGCGAGGACCCGATCGGCCCGGAGGATGGCGAATCCGCCCCGGACCCGGCCCGACTTGTCGAGGCTGAGAGCCTGTTGCGGCACTCGACGGGTGCGGACGAGGGCGGCGGCGATAGTCACGACCACGAACGTGGCGGCGTCGACGGCCACCGGTACGCCGGTGCCGAATGCCCCGGCCAGCAGCCCGGCGATAGCGGGGGCGCCGACGAGGGCGAGGACGTTCAGGGACTGTTGGGCCGAGACGGCCCGGGCCAGGTGGTCCTCGCCGACCACTCGTGGGACGAGGGCCGACCAGGTGGACCCGGTCATAGACGACGCGCCGCCGAGCACGGCGACCAGGAGCACGATCGGAGCGACCGAGTGGATGAAGATGAGCGGGATCGTGGCCGCCACCTCGACCAGGCCGCCACCGACGAGGAGGCGCCGGGAGTCGTGGGCGTCGACCAGGCGTCCGATCGGCCGGGCCAGCAGTAGCTGCGGAATCACCCCGGCGGCCAGCAGCAAAGCCACCTCGTAGGGGTGGGCGCCGTCCGCCTGTAGGCGCAGCGTCAATGCGATGAGCGCCATCCCGTCGCCGAACGTCGACACCGTGCGCCCGATGACGGCGATGACGAAGTCGCGGCCTCCGATGCCAACGTTAAGCATCTATTGAAGAATATTCCCTGAACATCTCACTGTCAAGAACTATGCTTGAGCCGATGGCCACCAATCGATCGTCCCGCGCCGCTCAGCCGCGATCCCAACGGCGCCGGTCCCGGACCGGGCGCGACAAGCCCGCGTCCCAAGTCCTGACCCGCAAAGAGAGCACGCTGCAGCTGCACGATCCCCGGGACATCCGGGCGCTGGCTCACCCGGCCCGGATGGCCATCATCGACGCGCTCGCACCGGGGGACGAGCTAACGGCGACCGAGTGCGCGACGCTGACCGGGCTGAGCCCCAGCGCAACTGCGTATCACCTGAAGTTGTTGGAGCGCTACGGGTTCGCCGAACCCGCCCCCGCCCGAAGCGACGGACGAGAAAGACCGTGGCGGGCGACCCACCGGACTCGGATCGACCTAGATGCGTCCACCCCAGCCGGGGCGGCGGCTACGGCCGCCGTCGGTCTTGCCTACTTCGACCGCACCCGGGCGATGGCGGAGGCGTTCGTCGCGAACGCCTACGAGGAACCCAAGGAATGGCGCGACGCCGCGTTCCTGACCAACACCGACCTCTGGCTGACCATCGAAGAAACCCGAGAGATGAGCGCCGCCCTCGGCGCCGTCCTCGAGCTCTACCAGGGCCGAACGCTCGCCGATCGCCCCGACGGCAGCCGGCGGGTGCGGGTCCTGAACCTGGCCATGCCCCACCGAAGGCGGTAGCGAGACCGCTCACGAGTCCCAGTCGTTCCGGGCAAGCGTCACGGGTCATTCCGGAACACTGGCCCAGGCCGGGGGATTGGGCTGCTCACGGGGGAGCCTGCGACCCGAGACGGTTGCTCCGAGCGGCCGACGCTCGGACAATGGTCATCGCTGATTCGGCTTTGCCCAGAAGGTCAGCCAGTTACCCGCAGGGTCCTCGACAGTGAACTCCTCCTGTCCCCAGGGTCGTGAAGCGAGGGGATCGATGATCCGGACGACCCCACCGGCTTTCAGTCTGGAGTGAAACCCGGCGAGGTCCTCGGACTCGATGTAGAGCGCCGTAGAGGACGCCGTACCGAGTCGCTCTCTGATCGCCTCGTTGTACGCGTCGCCGTAGAAGTCGGCCGCCGTTTCGATCATCAGGTGTCCGTCGCCGCGGGTCAGGGACGAGTTCGTAGCACCTTCACCGCCGCTATCAAGCGTGAACTCGAGCTCGCCCGTGTAGAAGGCAAGCGCCTCTGCCATGTCGAGCACACGGATTGAAGGAATCACACCCCAGCCAGACATAGATCTCGCCTCCTCGACCGGAGTTTGCCAACCCACGTTGGCGGCGGCAAATCCTCGACGCGATACCACGACCTGCCTTAGCCGCTCAGGGGTCATTCCGGAACACTGGCCCAGGCGAGCGTCATGCGACGGACGCCGACGAGTCGCCGGAGAGGGCGCACGGCATCACCGCGTTGATCGTCGTCGGGCAGCCGCCGGGGGCGCCGCATCACCGAGCTCGAGGAGACGGCGGGCCGGCGCGGTCGAGCAGCACGAACTCCACGATCGCGTGGACGGCGACGGAGAGAGCGAGCCCGAGGATCGGCCACACCGGCCAGAAGTAGCCGCGACTCGTTACCGCCCAGATCAGCGTGAGGAAGACGGAGGCCGAGAGTGCCGCCGCCGCCTGCACGGCGAGCGCGCGGCGGGGAGGCGGCACCCGCTCGATCGCGAGCTCGACCAGCGCGTGGAATGCGAGCGGCAGGCCGAGGACGATGAACGTCCACTCGGGCCAGAAGTAGCCGCGGCTCGTCAAGGCCCAGATGAGCGTCAGGACGAGAGTGACGACGGCGTAGGTCTCGCCGTGCGCCTTGAGGCTTGCCCGGCGCTGCCGAAGCGTCGGCTCCCGCCCTTCCTCCACTCCGGCGAGCAGGGCGACGACGAGGCGGCGGGAGCCGGCCGCGAGCGGGCCGAGCACGAGCAAGCCAATCGCGAGCCCGACGATCCCGACGGGGACGCCGAGCAGGGCGCGGCCGAGCGTGTCCACGTGCCAGCTGCCGACTCTCGGAAAAGGCGTTGATCCGGTCGCGCTCCACCGGTACCAGATGGGAAGCGTCAGCGCGCCGAGCGAGCTGGCGAGCAGCGAGAACTCCGCGACCGCGACGGCGAACCCGACCGTCAGGCGGAGCAGGAGGTACGCCTGCTGCCGCCAGAGCGCACCGTCGGAGAGGACGTTGAGCCCCGAGCGCCAGAAGCCGCGCGGCCCCGGCGACCGCAGCGGCGGGTTCACGGAGGTGCCGAGCAGACCGTTCGCGATCCCACCGTCCAGGCGCGCGAGCCCGCCGACGGCGTAGCGGAACTCGACGAGCGCCGGGATCACGAGCGGCATGATGGCGACGACCGGAACGACGGCACAGCCGGCGATGAGCACGGCGAGTGCCAGCGGCGCGACCGGCACGGCCGCTAGCAGGAAGACGAGTGTGCGCAGCTTTCCGCTCACGCTCCGGATGATGCGCGCGGCCGCCGAGCCGGACAATCCGGCCACCTGGTCATCCCCGACTGGGGATAGCACCACTGCGCTTGAAGCCTGAGCCGGCCCGAACAAGAACACAGCTAGCCGAACCCTCAGGGGTCATTCCGGAACACTGGCCCATCGAGAGGCTCAACGGTGAGCTTGGGCGCGGCGGCGTCTGCGGTAGGCCCGCGTCTTGGCGCGGTTGCCGCAGACCGTGCTGTCGCACCAGCGGCCGGAACGGTTGGGGGAGCGATCGTAGAAGACCCATCCGCAGGCTTCTGCCGGACATGCTTTAAGGCGGGACCAGGTGCCGGCTGCGGCCGCCTCGGCGACGATGCCTGCGAGTGTTGCGAGCGCACCTGCGACGCTTCGCTCGGTGCCGACGAAGCGCGGTATGCCGTCGACGAAATGGATGCCGAGCGCCCCAGCTGCCGCCTGCTCGACTACATGCTCGGCGTCGGGCGCCGCGGAGAGAGCGTTGTTCGCGAGCGCAAGCGCCCGCAGTGCTTCGCGCAGTGCAAGCGCCCGCCGAAGGTCGTCCTCAGAGACCGGCGCAGCAGGCGACACGAGATCGAGCTCCGCCAACACGATGCGCAGGCGCTGCGGCGAGTGAAGCATCTCCTGCTTCAGCTCCGGCGCCACCGTGTTCAGGAACCGCTGCAGAGGGCCGAGCCTTCCGGGCGCAGGTTCGACGTCCGCCAGATAGTCGATTTGTTCGACCGGCTCCAACGAAGTTGCGACACTACCAAACTTCATTTGCTAGTGTCGGCGTCAGGCAACGAAAGGAGCGCTCGTTGAGCGAGACGACATCGCCCCGACAGCGCGCGCTGCCGCTCGCCGCCAGCTGCACTACCGCGGCACTCACGCTCGCCGCGGTGCTACTCGCGGCAGGTTGCGGCGGCAGCCGTCACGCCGCGCCGCCGACCACCACCTCAGCTCCTCACGCCTGCCCCCTCTCCGCGGCGCAACGCACGGACCTCGCGAAAGCAAAGCGAGAGATCATCCGCATGCACCGGCTCGAACAGCCGCTCAAGACAGTGCATCCAACGGGCCCGCCGCCGCTCGAGAACGCAGTCAACCGCTTCCTCCTCGACGTCGGCCCACTCCCACCCGACATCAAAGGCCAGCTCATGGACAAGGGAAAGGCCGCGAGCGCGCTCTGCCAGGACTGCTTCGACGCGATCGAAGCCGACGAGCCGGCCGTGCAGACCCGACTCGGCCGGCCACCATGTGCGGCCCGATAGCAAGCAGGCGAACAGTCAACCGCTCAACGGGAAGACCCGGCGGCGCGCTCGCGCTTGGTGCCGGGGGTCATTCCGGAACGCTGGCACAGCCGTGTGTCCCGTCGCCTGATGTTTGGGCTGATTCCCGTTGCCGGGTTAGTACACCGCATTCGAACCTTTGCCCGACTCGCCGACACAATCCGGTCTGTGTACGGGAGGCGACAGCCCTGAACGCCCGCTGCAAGGTATCGGTCGTCAGGGGTCACTCCCGAACACTGGCCCAGCCCTCCGTCCTGTAGCCCGCTTCGTTATCTGAGAACGTAATCGCGTGGAGCGGCTCCCGCGGGAACATCTTGATCTGCAGACAGCAACGCTGTTCTCTGAACTGAACGACCTCCTGACAAGATTTGTCGCTCGGGCCTCCGCGATCTTGGACACCAAACTCGTAGGCGTCTACCTCACTGGCTCATTCGCGCTCGGTGGCGGCGACGCCGCGAGTGACTGTGACTTCCTAGCGGCGACCGACGGCGTCCTCAGCACGAGTGAAGAGTCAGCGCTTCGAGAGCTACACAAGGATATTCCGAGTTGGCCCAGCTATTGGGCCTACAACCTCGAAGGCTCATACGCGCCGCAATCAGACCTCGCGACGCTGGTCACGCTCGGTGGTCCCTGGCTGTATGTCAACCGGGGTAGCCGCGAGATGAAGTGGTCGCCTCACTGCAACACGGAGGACGTCCGGTGGGTTCTCGCCAACCGTCCTCTCGTTCTCGCGGGAATCGATCCGCGGGCCTTCGTCTGCGAGGTTCCAGCTGCCGTTTTGCAGGCGAAGATGCGAGCGCAGATCGAGAACTTCCTCGTCGATCTGAAGAAGTGGGCGAGCTTCGACATCTCGTGGACGCAGAGATACGCCGTCGAAGCCAGCAGCCGAATGCTCTACACCCTTCAACGCGGCGAGGTGATCTCCAAACAGGAAGCGCTGACCTGGGCTGCCAACACACTGCCGATCGAATGGCGCGATCTGATCGATCAAGTCCGCCAAGACCGGCAAGTGAAATGGAACGCACCCCCACGACCCGGATCGGTCGACCGCAGCATCGCCTTCGTCCACTACGCACAAGATTGCGCCCGCAACTAACGGCGCGCTCGGGGGTCATTTCCGAACACTGGCCCATGCGGTGGCGCTCCCACCTGGCGGAAGATCTTCAGCCATGCATTAGAGCAAGGTGCTTGGACCTAACCTCGACGTTTCGCGTCACCTCGCTTTAGGGCCTGAGCTGGCCGGCATTCGTAGTCGTGGTCCAGTGATACGTTCCGGCTCCGAAGTGCCAATCCGAGGGGTGAAGAGTTGTGAACAGCATCGCCCGAATGGCGGCTGATCCACACCGGTGAGCCGCAGGCTCGCCTTCGTCACGGCGATCGCTCTGGGTGCGCTCTGTGTCCCGTCGCTCGCGGCGTCTCAGGGAGTCGCGCAGGCAGCCAGCCCCGACACCGGTTTTGCTCAACCATATGCCGGGACGCCGAAGTACCAGCAGTACGCGCCAACTGAGGCCACCGGCGCCCGCCAGATCAACCGGCCCCTTGGCACCAGGGCGGCGGATCGGATCGCGCGCGAGCTCGGGCTCAACAAGCGGCATGCATTCACAGCGAAGCAATACGCCCTGTTCATCAGCGGCAAGGGGGTCGGCGGCAGTCGGCGTGACGCACGGCTAGTCGACGAAAGCGTTCGCATCTTCACGAACACGACGGGCAGACCCCTGCACACCAGCGTCAACGGCAAGGTGACGCCCTTCGTGCTGAGCAGCTACGGGCTGTTCGTCAGCAAGACCGGGATGCTGGAGAGCCTCGCGAACAGGTCCGCGCCGACGAGGAAGGTGAACGTCGTCCTCGAGCCGGGCGGGTATCTGGGTACGTGGTGCAGGCAGAACGGCTGCCAGGCATCGCTTCGGATGCTCTATCGGTCGGCCTACACGTCTGAAGCCGCTTACGGCGACAGGTCCCAGCAGCAATCAGGCGTCGATCAGCTGGTTCCCAACCAGAAGGGTGGTAGAAGCTCGACCGTCGGAATGTCGATGGCGCCCTCCATCTGGATCGTCAATTTCGCGGCCGTCTATACGCTGAACCCCAAACTCGCCGCTTACATGCCTGCCCGGTGGACGCCGATCCCCGCAAACGTGGTGCAGGCGATCAAGGCGAGCCGCACCGGCCGGGTTCCGTACAGCGAGTACGAGTCGTCGTTCCCCGGCTGATTGCGGCGGTCGCACTGATCGAGAAACACGTTCCGATCCCGCGCAGATCCCGCACCAGAATCAGGCGAAGTTGCGCAGCGACTAGCGAGGCGTTCGAAGCCGCACGAGCGCGCGGAAACCCGACATGGATCGACCCTCCTCACGTCATGGTAAGGAGGGGTCGACGGTTCGAGTCCGTCGGAGGGCTTCGAAAAGCTCCTGCACATACGTGTTTTCTCTGGCTCTACAGTTGCCGCGACAGGCGACGGAGGTCGCACGTGTCCGCGGTTCTCGGCGAACTCCGGTCCGCGGCGAGCGAAAACCTGCAGATGCGGCAGTCGCACCACGCTCTCCATGCCGACCCGGTCGCGAGGTAAGGAGGGGTCGCGGGTCGCCGGACAGTGGCACACGCCAAACACCTGCACACAGCGCCACCCGACCACCGGCATCTGCAGAGCGTTCGATCTGGAGACTGCTTCTGGGGACGGGATCAGTCCCGACGCGCTCTGTTGGCGCTCCTATAAGTAAGGAGAGACCTCATTGCCGCTCCGGTTCGTGAGGTCCCTCCGTGCTCGGGAGGGTTGTCCGAGGTCGGCCTTGTCCGTGTCCGCGTGGAGTTCGGCGCCACGCCAGATGAGCTGTCCTTGCCTACCGCAGTCGTACGCCGAACGCTGCGTACATGGCGTAGAAGGACCACACGCCCACCCCGAACAGCGCCGCGATAACGGCGGCCGAGGTCAGGCCGCTCAGCCACGCGCGGCCGGGGATCCTGGTCACGAGCCAGGCGCCGAGCAGGGCGATTGCGCCGATCGCGGGGAGGTAAAACCTGACGACCTGGATCGTGACCGAGGTCGGGTCTGTCGTCCAGGTGTAGGCGGAGTACAGGCCCCAGATCGCGAGCCACGACGCGGCCAGGCTGATGCCAACCCATAGATCGCGACGCGCCGTTGCGCCGACCTCGCCGCCGCGCCGCCGGAGGATCAGCCAGCGCAAGATGATCCACGCCAGCGCGATTAGTCCGAGCACGAGCATCGGCATGGCCCGCAGCAGGTGCGCGGGCATGAGGCGCAGGTTCGGTCCGATCGCGCCGAGTGCGAATGTGACCTCACCGGGCCGGTATCCGGTTGTCAGCGGGCCGCCATAGACCAGATCGTCGAACAGGGCCACGCCGGCGCCAAAGACGACCACCGATGCAAGGCACGAGCACAGCGTGGCGAGGGGCAGACCTGCCTTGCGCAACCGCCAGGCCGCGATCACGGCAACGGCGGCGCAGCAGAGGATGGCGATGTTGGTGTAGCGGACGAAGGTCGCGAGCTCGAGCGCCGCGAAGCCGGCGAGGCCGGCCCAGCTGCGCCGCCGCGAACTCGCCTCGGTTGCGAGCACTGCCCACAGCACGGCGCCGGTGCCGGCCGCGATGAGCGAGGCGTCGGTGAACGTCGGCATGTAGTCGCGCCAGGCAAAGGCCAGGGCGGCACCGGAGGAGCAGTACAGACCCACCGCCGCCAGCCCGCCGAAGCGCCCGAGCCAGCGCCGAGCTACCGACGAACAAGCCAAGGCAGGCCAGCAGCCCGTAGAACAGCGGCGCCAAGCGGATGATGCCGAGCTTCTCGAACGGCGCCGCGAGGAACGGATACCCGGGGTCCTTCTCGCTGATCCACCGCCCGTCGCTCAACTGAACCCACTGGTTCGGAGGCGCAGCCGGGTTGTCGCCCAGCTGTCCCCGCCAGCGTTTCTGCCTGAGCGGTCGACAGAGTCAGGAAATGTCCCTCGGTCATCGCCACAATCGACGCGTGATAGGCGCCATCATCGGGCTCCGCGGCCTGAGGAGCGACGGACAGAACCACTGCGCACAGCACCGCGAACGCAGCAACTGCAAGCGCCGCTTCCACCCATACCGGGCGGATGCCGCGTTCTGCGCCGAATTCGACCCGGTCGGCAGCAGCCAGAGAGAAGCGATCCGCCGGCGGCGGCCGCTGGCACATGCTCGGAGCGGTCGCTGGTCGCCGATGTTGTTCCGCCGCTCACGGCGAGACCTGGAATGGCGCGCCAGGCAGGTCGGGCATCAGGTTCGAGCATTCGTTGCTCTTGGCCCAGATCGGCGCGGCGTAGGGATTGAAGCCGTCCTTACTGATGCTGACGGCAAACACAGGCCGACCCCGCGAATCGATCGTCGGCTCGGGCCAATTCGGCACCCCGCGCGAGCGCACGCAGTGCGCGAAACTTCGCTCCTGGTTCAACACCTGCCGCACCAGGGCGTGGGGACAGTCGTCGGTTTTCATGCATTGCTCGACCGAGCCGACGCTGATCGTCCCGCGGTGGTTCGGGGCTGCGGAGGTCGTCGAGCCTCCCGCATTCCTCGAGCTGTCGGAAGCTGGGGACGATCGGCTGCCGCCGCATGCCGCCGTCAGCAGTGCCAAGGCGGCCGTGGCGAGGATTGCGGCGGCGCGAACGATGTGACTGCTGCCATGCATGCCTCGCCCGAGCGTTGCAACCGCTGCTGTGCTGGGCCTGAAGACAGCGCGGTCTTCAGCTAACGCTCAGGAAGGCGGAGATACTTCATCTCCGTGAGCACGGACTCGCCACGGGTGGTGCTGGTCGAGGACGAGGAGCCGGTACGACAGGCAGTCGAGCGGGCGCTGCGACGGGAAGGGATTACCGTCACCGGCTTCGCCGACTACCCGGGGCCTGACCTGATCCTCGCCGCCGCCCCCGACCTTGCCGTGCTCGATGTGTTGCTTCCGAGCGGCGACGGGTTCGCGCTGGCGCGGGAGCTGCGCGCCGCCCGTGATCTGCCGATCGTCTTCTTGACCGCCCGCGACACGGTCGAGGACCGGCTGGACGGTTTCGAGCTCGGCGCCGACGACTACCTGGTCAAGCCGTTCGCGCTCGAAGAGCTGCTCGCTCGCGTCCGTGCTGTGCTGCGGCGGACAGGCCGCCTCGGCACGGCGATCGAAGCCGGCGACGTCGTCGTCGACGAGCAGGCTGGCCTGGCCAGCCGAGCGGGCGCGCCGCTTGAGCTGACCCCGACCGAGTTGCGCCTGCTCGCTTACCTCGTCCGCCAGCGCGGCCTGGTGCTCTCCAAGCATCAGCTGCTCACCCAGGTCTGGGGCTACGACGCTTACGACCCGAACGTCGTCGAGGTCCATATCAGCGCCCTCCGTCGCAAGCTCGAAGCGCACGGCCCCCGTGTCCTCCACACAGTCCGTGGCCTCGGTTACCGGCTCGACCCGCTATGAAGACCGGCTCGCTCCGCGCTCGCGTCATCCTCACCACCCTCGCCGTGCTCGCGATCGTGCTCGCCGGCGTGGTGACCGCGGTCACACTCGCCTACCGCGCCAAGCTCGACGGCGACCTCCACACGAGGCTGGCAGAGGCCGGCGCGTCTGTCCTGCACGCCGGCTCCGCGGGACAGGCAAAGCGACTCCTACCGGGCCTCGCGCTCGAAGGGATCGCCATCCGTATCACGCCTCCTCCCCCGACGGCGACTCCGCCGAGCACATCGGCGAAGTCCCCGATGATCCGGGCGCGCGGATCATTGCTCATCCTCGACGAGGTTCTCCCCGACGGGACCAAGGTCTCCTTCAGCACCAGCCGCACAAGCATCAACCACGCCGTCAACAACCTCCTGCTCATCGAGCTCCTCGTCGCGGCCGCCGCGCTGGCGCTCGCCACCCTCCTCGTCCTTCAAAGCACCCGGACTGCCCTTCGTCCCCTGTCCTCGGTCATCGAGACCGCGAGACGCATAGCCCACGGCGAGTCGAACCTTCGACTCGATCCGAGCCGCACCGACACCGAGCTGGGGAGCCTCGCCCAAGCGTTCGATCAGATGGTCGACGCTCTCGAGACAGCGATCGAGGAGGCGCGCGCCAGCGACGCCGCAACCCGCCGCTTCCTCGCGGACGCCTCCCACGAACTCCGCACCCCGATCGCCGCACTCCAGGCAAGCATCGAGACCCTCCTGCGCGAACAACCCGAACGGCCCGAGTCCGACCGCCTCGAAGCAGCCGTCGCCCGCGAGAGCGAACGACTCGGCCGCCTCGTCGACGACCTCCTCGGACTCGCCCGCCTCGAAGCGCACCCAACCCGCACACCTGTCGACCTCGCAGCGATCGTGCGCCCGCTCGTCGAAGACGCGCGCATGCGCGCCCCCGACGCCGCCATCGCCCTCAGGGCCGACAACGACGCCCTCGTGAGCGGCGACCCCGATGCGCTCGAGCGCGTGCTCCGCAACCTCATCGAGAACGCCCTCGCCGCAATCAAACCCAACGGCCAAATCGACGTGCAACTGCGCCGGCGCAACGGCTACGCCGAGGCGCACATCGCCGATGACGGGCCGGGCGTACCAGAGCGCGAACGCCAACGGATCTTCGAGCGCTTCGTTCGACTCGATTCCAGCAAACCCGGCCACGGCCTAGGCCTCGCCATCGCCCGCCGCATCGCCCAGCAACATGACGGCGACCTCACCTGCGACCCCGCGCCACGCGGAGCCAGCTTCACACTACGCATCCCGGCCGACAGGTCGGCGCGCCAGCCCCGGTAAGCCTCGTGTCTCTCCCGATCCGAACCGGCGCCTCGGTCAGCTGCGCCAGACCACTTCTGTACACGAGCGTGCTCTCGCTCAGCCTCAACTGCTGGCGGACTCCACAGGTCGCACCAGGGTCGCACGGTCATGCAAATCCCGACGAAGCGCGGCTACTGGCGATACGCCCAAACCGCACAGGCTAGGCGCAAATCCGTATGAGTCGGCCCCCTCCTCACGTCCATGGTAAGGAGGGGGTCAACGGTTCGAGTCCGTCAGAGGGGGTTCTTATGAAAAGCCTCACGCAGCGGTCCACAGAGGTTAACCACGCGTCATAGCCCCATCGCCTGGTAGTCGAGGCTTGGTAGATCGCGCTGGTTGGTGGACTAAGGAACCTGCCGGAAGGAGCATCGAAATGACTCGAACTCCCGACCCCATCATTACGAGGGCTGATCAGCTGTCGTCCGAGGACGCGCCCAGGTCGCGCGAAGCCGCATGGCTCCATGGGATCCGTGCCGCGGCGATGGCGGCCGAAAATCCCAAACGACAGAGGCGTAGACCCCGCGTAGACCCCGGAGTTCACAGACGAGGCGGCAGGAACGGAACCCGCGCAAGATTCCGGCCCACCGTTTGCACTAGGAAGTCGAGATCGGCTGAGCAAAGCGGCCACCGCTGAGCGTCGGAGGACGACGAAACGGATGCGTCTGTGCGGTGCGCCGCAATGAGCACAACGTAATACCGGGCAAGATGGAGCACCAAGCCAGTGCAGAGCCACGCGAGGCCGGCAAACCCGACACGTCGAATGACATCGTCCCCTCCTGGTGTCCCGAGGGCAGTGGACAGCCCGCCGGCTAACGCTACGAGCAGAACGAAGGGGATCAGCGCGACAGCGTATGCGGCGACTAGTGCCAATTCCTGGAGTCGCAGCTGCCGGTCGCAAGGCGGGGGGCCTGCGTACTTCCGGATGAGCAGCTGCGTCTCTTCCGAAAACGGCGAGCTCGTGAAGTGCGCGACGACCCAATTTGCTAGCCGTTCGGTGAGCATGAAGGGAATGCGGCGACCCTAACCCTGCAGAGCTGCCCCAGCCGCATTCGTTCCTGCGCTGAGCCAGCCCAACACGCCCGCCCAGGCGCGGGGAACGCGTCGAGCGGTGTTGAGTGCTCCCTGATCGGAAAGGAGTTGCCGGACAGCGGACACGTCACCAGCCTCAACGGCTGCTTCGAGCGCTGGCCCGAGGCCACCCACCTCTGACGTGTACCGCAAGACGCGAAGCGACTGTAGCTCTGCTCCGGCACCTGGGATCAGACTTACTCCATCGAAGGCGAAGCCAGTCCAGTTGCACGTCGCAAGGGTCATCCTTGACCGCTAGAAGGCCCGCCCCTATTGAAATCGCGCCAGCGATCGGGGCCACCACTTCCCCGACTCCAGGGATAAATGCACTGCCGACCGCGACGGCACCCGCGACTGCCGAAATCGTCGAGGCCCAACCAGTCCATTGGGGTTGACCGGCCCCCTGGTCTTGGCGCCGC
>CAVWZB010000010.1:0-617507 GCA_963759435.1 uncultured Actinomycetes bacterium
CTTTTACCTGCTTATCTGGCATTTCGACGGCCCGCTGATGCGGGTCGTCGTCATCTTGGCGTCATTCCGACTTGACAGTGACATCACTCTGATGTCATAGTGCCGCCATGCAGATCGATGGCACCATCCAGGCGCTCCGGGAAGATCTCGTCCGCTTCGCGGCACTCGGCGACGAGAACACGTCGCGGGCGGCAGAGCCTCCTCTCGGTCGCGATCGAGTCGTCCCTCGGCCGAAGGCTCCAGGACGCCCTCGCCGAGGCGGCGCTCGAACTCAACGACCAGCTCGAGTCCTCGCACGTCGAGCTGCGCGTCGCAGGTCACGACCTCCAGCTCGTGCTCGTCCGAGAGGACGGCACGGTGCCGGAGCAGGCCGACGAGGTGTTCTCCGCCCGCATCACGCTGCGGCTCCCCGAGAGCCTGAAGGAGCGGGTCGAGTCCGCCGCCACGCGCGAAGGCGCCTCCGTCAACACCTGGCTCGTCCAGGCGCTCCAGCGCGCCGTCGAGACGCGCCGCCCATCGTCGTCCGGAAGCCGCAACCGCCTCACCGGCTACGGCCGCAACTGAAAGGAGAAAGGCACATGTATCCCGAGTACACCGACGCCCTCAAGCTCAACAACCGGTCCATCCGCCCCGACCGTCGTCAGACCCCTCGCGACAGCGAGATCCGGCTCCGCGTCAAGCGGCTGACCCGCGTCTACCTCTGATGCTCGAACAGTCCTTCCACACCCCACTGCCTCTCGAGCTCGAAGTCGGCATACCCTCCGGCGACATCGAGGTCGAGACGACCGAGGGCGAGGAGTCGAACATCACCGTCGACGGCGACGACCGCCTGCTCGAGGAGGTCGAGATCCGTCACGACGGAAACCGCCTCGTCGTCGCTTACCGCGGCAAGGGCAAGATCGGCTTCTCGCTCTCCCCGCTCTCGCTCGTGTTCGGCAGCGAGCTGCGCGTGCGGGCCAGCGTCCCGCACGGCGCCGAAGTCAAGGTCAAGACGGCCTCGGCGGATACCCGGCTCGACGGTCACTTCGGGCCGGTCGGCGTGAACTCCGTCTCCGGCGACCTCCGCGTCCGTGGCGAGATCGCCGGCAAGGCAAGCGTCAAGACCGTCAGCGGCGACGCCGACCTCGACCGCGTCGACGGCGACATGTCCGCGCACACGGTCTCGGGCGACCTCCGCATCGGCCCTGTCGCAGGTTCCGCCGAGACGAAGACCGTCTCGGGTGACATCCGCTTCCAGTCGATCACCGCAGGCGACGTCCGCTTCACGAGCGTGTCCGGCGACGTCGAGATCGGCATCGCCGATGGCTCCGCCGTCGACGTCGACGCCGGCTCGACCTCGGGCGACCTCTCCTCGGAGGTCCCGCTCGGGAGCGAGCCGCAGTACGCCGAGGGAGAGCCGGCTCCGACGGTCGTTCTCCGCGGCCGAACGGTCAGCGGCGACGTGAAGGTCTTCCGGGCAGGCTGATGCACGCCCTGCTCGGCGACCGCGACGCGCGGCTGCTACTCGCCGGCCAGACGCTCTCGGCGTTCGGCGACTGGGCGATGATCATCGTCCTCGCGGTCTGGATGAAAGCGCTGACCGGGTCGAGCGCGCTTGCCGGCCTGACGTTCTTCACCTTCGCCGCAGGCTCGCTGCTGGCACCGCTCGGCGGGCTGCTCGCCGACCGGGTGCGCCGCCGGCCGCTGATGATCGTCGCCGACTCCGTGCTCGGCGCGATCGTGCTCCTGCTCCTGTTCGTCCACGACCGCGGCGATGCGTGGCTGATCTACGCGGTCGCGCTCGCCTACGGGGCCCTCGGCACCGTCTTCTTCCCCGCCCGCGCGGCGCTGCTCAAGATCATGCTCCCGGAGGAGCTGCTCGCAGAGGCGAACGGCGTGCTCACGTCCACGCGTGAGGGCTTGCGGATCATCGCGCCGCTCGCGGGCGCCGGCCTCTACGCCGTGCTCGGCGGCGGCGCCGTCGCGGTGCTCGACTCCGCCACCTTCGCAGCGTCGGTCTTCTTCCTCTCGCGCATGCGCGTGCGGGAGGAGAAGCCCGCGCCGGCGGAGCACCACTTCACCCAGGAGGTGACGGCCGGCCTGCGTCACGTGTGGGAGACCCTGCCGTTGCGGCAGATCGTGTCGGGCGTCGCCCTCGCGCTCCTCGTCGTCGGCTTCTCCGAGACGCTGATCTTCTCCGTCATCGCCGCGCTCGGAAAGCAGCCGTCGTTCTTCGGAGTCTTCGCGACGATCCAGGGGATCGGCTCGATCGCCGGCGGCCTGACCGCCGCCATCGTCCTGCGTCGCGTCGGCGAGGTCCGACTGGTCGGCCTGGGCCTGGCCTGCTTCGCGCTGGCCGACCTCGCCCTGATCGCGCCCTCGCTCGGCGTGGTGCTCGTCGCCGGCCCGGTGGCCGGCGTCGGCGTCGCGTGGGCGATCGTCGGCTTCTCGACGGCGCTGCAGACCCGAACGCCGCTCGCGATCCAGGGCCGCGTCTCGGCGGCTGCCGACCTCACGCTCTCGACCGCTCAGACGGTCTCGATCGCCACCGGCGCCGTGCTCTCCACGGTCGTCGACTACCGGATCCTCTTCGTCGTGATGGCAGCCGTGGTCCTGTCCAGCGCCGGCTACCTCCTCACCCGGCGGGAGCCGACCCCGGCGGCTGCGACGATGGAGGCGTGACCGAGCTCGTCCCGCTGCGGCGCAACCGCGACTTCGTGCTCTTTCAGAGCGGTGCCCTGTTCTCGACCTTCGGGTCGGGGATCTCCGGAATCGCGTACCCGCTGCTCACGCTCGCGCTCACCGGTTCGGCGGCGAAGACGGGCTACGTCGGAGCCGTCGAGTTCCTACCGCTCGTGCTGCTGAGCGCACCGGCCGGCGTGGCGGCCGACCGTTTCGACCGCAAGCGCCTCATGATCGCCGCGGACGTGACCGGGGCAGTCGCGCTCGCACTGCTCGCGGCGGCGGTGCTGACGGGGAGCGTGAAGTTCTGGATGATCGTCGTCGTCGCCTTCGTGGACACGACCGCGGCGGTGCTCTACCGATCGGGCTCGAGCGGAGCGATCAAGGCGGTCGTCCCGATTCCGCAGCTCGCCGACGCGTCGAGTGTGGCGATGGCGCGCATGTCGGTCGTGCGCCTGGTGACGCCGCCGCTGGGCGGTGCCCTCTTCGACCTCTCGCGGGGCCTGCCGTTTCTCGCCGACGCCCTCTCGTACGCATTCTCGACAGCTGCGCTCCTGCTGATGAAGACGCCGTTCCAGGAGGAGCGCGTACCCGGCGCGCGCACGCCGTTCCGCGAGGGGCTCGCCTACTTCTGGAGCATTCCGTTCCTGCGCACGACCATCGGCATGATCGCCGCGAGCAACGTCGTCGCTGTCGGCGCGCCGATCGCGGTCATCATCCTCGCCGATCGGCAGGGGCTCTCGGGCCTGGCGATCGGCCTCTTCGTCGCGCTCCAGGGCGTCGCGCTGCTCGCGGGGTCGGCCATGTCGCCGCTGCTGCGGCGGCGCTTCCCGATGCGCGCAATCCTGCTCTCGGAGTTCTGGATGGCGCTCGTCTACGTCGCGTTCATCATCCACCCGGACGTCTACGTGCTCGCCGTCTGCGCCTCGTTGCACGCGTTCTGGTTCCCCAACACCGACTCGGCGATCCAGGCGTACTCGTACATGCTCATCCCGGATCGCCTGCTCGGACGGGCCATGGCCGCCGCCAACACCCTGCGCGCCGCGTCGGCGCCGCTCGGGCCGCTGCTCGCCGGTCTTCTGCTCGCCCACACTTCGCCCCAGGTCGCGATCGCGGTACTCGCCGCACCCGTGGTCATCGCCGCGATTCTCGGCACGCTCAGTTCCGCGATCCGCGATCTTCCTAGCCTCGAAGCTTCTCCCGCAGCAGCTGGTTGACGACCTTCGGGTCGGCCTTGCCCTGCGTCTCGCGCATGACCTGGCCGACGAAGAAGCCGAGCACGCCCTCCTTGCCGCCGCGGTAGGTCTCGACCTGTTCCGGGTTCGCCGCGATCACGGCCTCGATCACCGGCGCGAGCGCGTCCTCGTCGCCGAGCGCCGTCCGGCTCAGGTAGACGTCAGCCTCGATCGGCCCGTCCGCCGCCGCAGTAAACGCCTCGTCGAGCGCCTCGCGCGTGACGTTCGCGTCGACGATCCGCGCCAGGGCGGACGCGTTCTCGGGCAGGAAGTCTCCGCGGTTCATCGCGACCGCGGCCGCCGTCTTCCAGTCCAGACCCGCGGCCGCCAGCGCCTCGGCCTTCCACTCGTTGCCGGTGATCACGAGCTCGTCCGCCGCCGCGAAGCCGAGTTCCGGGGTGAGCCGCCGGATGCGGTCTCCCGGCCGCTCCGCAACCTGGCCGCGTAGGCGCTCGACGAGCTCTGCCAGCGGCTCGACCGGGACGAGGTCGGGCTCGGGGAAGTAGCGGTAGTCGTCGGCCTCCTCCTTCGAGCGGTGCACCGTGAGCCGGTCGGTGTCGGGTTCGTAGTCGTACGTCGACTGGACGACGTCCTCCCCCGCCTCGTGCGCGGCGACCTGCTGCCGGAACGCCGCCTCGATCGCGCGCCCGATGAAGCGGAAGGAATTCATGTTCTTGATCTCCCAGCGCGGCCGGAAGCCTTCCTCCCCGGTCCGCCGCACCGAGACGTTCACGTCCGCGCGCAGCGTGCCCTTCTCCATGTCTGCGTCGGACACGTCGAGCTCGCGGATCGTCTGGCGCAGCAGGCGGAGGTAGGCCATCGCCTCGTCGGCCGAGCGAAGGTCGGGCGCGCTCACGATCTCGAGCAGCGGCGTGCCGCCGCGGTTGAAGTCGACGAGGCTGTAGTCGGCACCGACCGAGCGGCCGGTCGCGCCGCCGGCGTGGACGGTCTTCGCCGCGTCCTCCTCGAGGTGCGCGCGCACGATGCCGATCTCGCGGTCGCCGTCCTCTGTCGGCAGGAGGAACCGGCCGGGGCCGCAGAGAGGAGCCTCGTACTGGCTGATCTGGTAGCCCTTCGGCAGGTCGGGGTAGAAGTAGTTCTTGCGGGCGAAGACGGCCCGCGCGGCGATCTCGCAGTCCAGCGCGAGGCCGAGCAGGATCGTCAGCTCGATCGCGTGCGCGTTCGGCACGGGCAGCGCGCCGGGATGCGCGAGGCAGACGGGACACGTGTGGGTGTTCTCGGCTGCGCCGTACTCGAGCTCGCAGCGGCAGAACATCTTCGTGCGCGTCTTGAGG
The DNA here is from genome assembly GCA_963759435.1 of uncultured Actinomycetes bacterium. GTDB lineage: Bacteria > Actinomycetota > Thermoleophilia > Gaiellales > Gaiellaceae > Palsa-739. The sequence continues at coordinate 5,192 of CAVWZB010000010.1, forward strand.
TGCGCGTGCACCTCGAGCCCGCAGACGAGCTCCCAGTCAGACATCGAGCTTGTCCTTGGCCTCGAGCAGAGCATCCTCGATGTCGTCGCGCACCTGGACCATCGCGACCCGGTGCTCGAGCGGCCCGTGCGTCTCGATCAGCCAGAGCTCGCGCTCGCCGGCCTCGAGCTGGAGCTTCACGTCGCCGACCAGGACGGCGCGCGAGCCGTCGAGCACGCGCGGGTGCCGGCCGAAGACGCGCTCGACCGCGAGCACGAACTCCGCCGCCGGATCCTCGAACCGGTACGTCACCTGAGACGCTCCGGGACGAAGTCGAAGCCGATCGCCTGCTCGAGCGCGTGGCCGATCCGGAAGAGCGCGTTCTCGGCGAACTGGGGGCCGATGAGCTGCAGCCCGACCGGTAGCCCCTCCGAGAGCCCGCACGGGACGTTGAGCCCCGGCAGGCCGGCCATGCAGGACGGGATCGTGAGCAGGTCGCACAAGTACATCGCGATCGGGTCGGCGGTGCGGGCACCGAGCGGAAAGGCGACGGTCGGCGAGGTCGGCGAGACGAGCGCGTCGAACGTCTCGAAGAGCGCATCGTGCTCGCGCTTGATCACCGTGCGCACCTTCTGCGCCTGGCCGTAGTACGCGTCGTAGTAGCCGGCCGAGAGCGCGTACGTGCCGACGAGGATGCGCCGCTTCGGTTCGTCGCCGAAGCCCTCGTCACGCGTGCGCGTGTACATCTCAAGTCGCTCGTCGGCTTCGGCGCGGTAGCCGTAGCGGACACCGTCGTAGCGGGCGAGGTTGGAGGACGCCTCGGCGGGAGCGATCAGGTAGTAGCAGGCCATCCCGTACTCGACGGAGAGCGGCAGCGAGCACTCCCCCACCTCGGCGCCGAGCTCCTCGAGCTTCGCGATCGCGACCTGCACCGCGGCCGCGACGCCGGGCTCGATCCCTTCGGCCTCGTTCAGCTCCCTCGGGACTCCGACCCGGAGCCCCTTGAGGTCCGCCGCCTCGGGCAGCTCGACGGGCTGCGGCAGCTCGACCGTGGTGGTGTCGCACACGTCGCGGCCGGCGATGATCGAGTAGAGGAAGGCGCAGTCGCGGACGGTGCGCGCGACCGGGCCGACCTGGTCGAGGCTCGAGGCGAAAGCGACGATGCCGTAGCGCGAGACGGTGCCGTACGTCGGGCGGAGGCCGACGTTGCCGCAGAGCGCCGATGGTTGCTTGATCGAACCGCCGGTGTCGGAGCCGAGCGCCCAGGGCGCGAGACCTCCGCTTACGGCCGCCGCCGAGCCGCCGCCGGAGCCGCCGGGCACGCGCGAGGGATCCCACGGATTGTGCGAGGGGCCGTAGGCCGAGTTCTCGGTCGACGAGCCCATCGCGAACTCGTCGGTGTTGGTCTTGCCGAGGATGCGGAGCCCGTGCGCCTTCAGCCGCTCTACGACGGTCGAGTCGTAGACGGGGACGTAGCCCTCGAGGATCTTGGAGCCTGCCGTCGTCGGAATTCCCTTCGTCCCGATCACGTCCTTGAGGGCGATGGGCAGGCCGTCGCCGCCCGGGTCGTCACACGTGTGCAGGTAGCAGTGGAGCTCGTCGTCGCGGTCGTCGATCGCGGCGCGGTAGGCGGCATAGAGCTCGGCGCCCGAGATCTCGCGGGCGTCCACGAGCCGCCACGCCTCCTCGGCGGTCAGGCGAAGCGTGTCGATCACGTCGCGCCCCCGGGAGGCACCCTGAAGAAGTTCCCCTCATGCTCGGGCGCGTTGGCAAGAGCCTCCTCGACCGGCAGGCACGGCCGGGGCTCGTCGTCCTCCCACACGTTGACGACCTCGAGCGGATGCGAGGTCGGCGGCACGTCGGAAAGGTCGAGCTCAGACACCTTCGAGACGGCGTCGAGGATGTCGTTGAGCTGCCCCTCGAGCCGCTCGGCCTCGTCCTCGCGCAGCTCGAGCCGCGCGAGGTGCGCCACGTGCAGAAGCTGTTCCCGATCTATTGCCATCGCGTTCGATCCTCCCAAAAGAAAGGGCCCCTTGCCGGGGCCCTCTCAACTTGCTCCGACAGGTTCTCTACATCGCCTGGACGTTGGCGGCCTGTGCGCCCTTGTCGCCCTGCACGACTTCGAACTCAACGCGCTGGCCTTCGGTCAGCGACTTGTAGCCGTCCCCTGCGATTGCGGAGAAGTGGACGAAGACATCGTCGCCGCCTTCGCGCTCGATGAAGCCGTACCCCTTCTCGTTCGAGAACCATTTTACGGTGCCCTCAGCCAAACCTTCCTCCTTGCAAACAAGCGACGGCTCGGGCACCGAGCCGCCGACCGATGATGAAACAGGCCGGAGTTTAACTCAGTTTTTCGGCGTTGCAACGGGGACGGCGCGGCGCAATCGCGCTGCCGTAACGGCGTTCTGGAGGACCATGGCGATCGTCATCGGCCCCACGCCGCCCGGCACCGGCGTCATGTAGGCGGCCAGCTCCATCGCCCCCGGGTCGACGTCGCCGAGCACCTTGCGGCTCGACTCGTCCCGGTTCATCCCGACGTCGATCACGGTCGCGCCGGCCTTGACCATGTCGGCGGAGATCAGGTGCGTGCGCCCGACGGCGGCCACGAGGACGTCGGCGTCGAGCGTGTGCCGCTCGAGACCCTGCGTGCGCGAGTGGCAGATCGTGACCGTCGCGTTGCGCTGGAGGAGCAGATGCGCCATCGGCTTGCCCACGATCGCGGAACGGCCGACGACGACGGCGTGCGCCCCTTCGAGCGGGATCTCGTACTCGTCGAGCATCCGCATGATCCCGAGGGGCGTGCCCGGGACGAGCGTCGGCCGGCCGAGGTAGAGCCGGCCCGCGTTGACCGGATGGATGCCGTCGACGTCCTTCGCGGGCGCGATGGCCTCGATCACGCGGTTCTCGTCGATGTGGTCGGGCAGCGGGAGCTGGACGAGCAGGCCGTCCACGTCGTCGTCGGAGTTCAGCTCGGCGATCGTCGCGAGCAGCTCGTCCTCCGACAGGTCGGCGGGCAGCTTGAGGTCACGCGCGTCCATCCCCGCCCCGGTTGCGGCCTTCTGCTTCAGGTCGATGTAGATGTGCGAGGCAGGGTCGTCGCCGACGAGGACCGTGGCGAGGCCCACGTGGCCGAGCTCGGAGACCGATTCGGCCACCTCCTCGCGCACCTTCGCGCCGAGCGCCTTGCCGTCGATCAGGGTGGCCGTCACCGGAGCGAGGTTACCCCTGTCGGCGCCCGCCAGGTCCCCCCTAAGCGCATGCGCTCGGCGAGCGCGCGCTCGAGCGTCGTGTGCGGCGTGAGCTTGTCGAGATCCCGCTCGTAGGTGTGGAAGACGAACCGGCGCACGTCGTCGTTCGCTTCCCTTCCTTCACCTCGCAGCACGAACCGGAGCTGGAAGCGGACGATGTTCGACGCGGGTGGCAGGACCTCGGCGAGCTGTGGATCGAGGAGCCAGGAGGTGCACTGGGCCGTGTGGTGGTCCGGGTACACCTCGCGTGCTCGCGCGAAGGCGGCATCGCACGCGCCGGGTTCGAGCGGGAGGCCGGTCTCGGGGATGTGCACGTCGAGCACGCCGTCGCCGTGGTCCTCGAATTGGAGCCGGCCGAGCTCGGACAGCTTCCCGTCCCAGATCATCTCGATCCACTCGACCTCCCAGCCTCCTGGCTCGCCCCCGCACGCCCGGTGCAAAGCGACGTGCCGCGGCAGCGCCTGGATCGTGGCCCGGGACTCCTCGTCGGTGAGGCCGCGGGTCCGGTGCCGTACCCGCAGCTCGGGAATTCGCGCGACGAACGACTGCGCGAGCGGATCGTCCTCGAAACGAAGCTCCACTAGGCTCCGCACGATGCCACGCCTGACCCGCAAGAACGACCCGGATTCGTTGCGCGCGCGCCAGCAGGCGCTCGGTCTGCCCGAGGTCGACCTCGAGCCGTACGCGAAGGCGGCCGAATCGGTCGCCGGCCTCATCTCGATCCCGGTCTCGGTGGCGCAGCTCGCGGTCTCGCTCGGCGAGTACGAGCTGTCGGAGGAAGGAGAGGTGGTCGAGACGGGCCGGGCGGATGAGGAGGTCGTCGTCCCGCTCGCGCACACCGAGGGTGGGCTGACCGCCTCCGTGCAGCGCGGCGCCAAGGCGATCGCCGAGTCGGGCGGTTGCCGAACGTACGTGATCGCCGACAGGATCACCCGAGCATCCTGCTTCATCTGCAAGGACTCCGCGGACGCGCTCGCACTCGCGCGCTGGATCGAGGGCGAGGTGCCCACGATGCGCGAGTTCCTGCGCGAGGCGGACAACCCGGAGCTCTCCCGCTACGCCGTACTGCGCGAGGCGAAGACGCACGTCGTCGGCCCCATGTGCCACGTCCTCTGGCGCTTCACGACCGGCGACGCGTTCGGCGCGAACATGATGACCCGAAACGCGTACGCGCTGAACATGGCGTACGTCCTGCCCCAGGCGCCGGTGCCGATCGAGCGCAGCATTCTCGAGGCGAACATGGGCGGCGACAAGAAGCCGTCCTTCGAGTACTTCCAGCAAGGGCACGGCAAGACGGTGATCGCCGAGGCGACGCTGACCGAGGCTGCGATCGAGCGGGTGCTGCGCACGACGCGCACCGACCTCGAGGAGCTCGCCTGGGCCGGGACGCACGGCGCCGTCGCCTCCGGCATGCAGTCGGTCGCCTTCACGCCTGCCTCGGCGATCGCGGCCGTCTTCGCGGCGACGGGCCAGGATCTCGGTTTGGTCGGCACGAGCTCGATGGCGCACGGGACGGAGCAGCGCGTCGAGGGCGGCCTCCAGGCGTCGATCCGCTTCCCCGGCATCGAAGTGGGCACCGTCGGCGGCGGCACGACGCTGCCGGATCCCAGGCGCTGGCTCGAGTTGATGGGGTGTGCCGGGCCGGGGAAGGTCTACCGGCTGGCGCAGCTCGTGGCGGCGACGGCGCTCGCGCTCGAGATCAGCGCCTCCGCGGCGATGGCGACCGCCGGGAGCGAGAACTTCTTCCGCGCCCACTTCGAGCGCGGCGGGATGCGCTGATGCCGGTAGACCGAGCTTCTGCAGGAGAGGCGGGCAGCACCCTATTGACTCTTGCCGCCCGATGAGTGACGATCGTCGGCGAGGGGCTGCGGCTTCACCTGAGGGGTCGACTTTGATGCTTCGTCCAGTTGCCTGCCTCTAGCACCCGGTAAGTAGCACCTACTTAGAGGCAACATGCGTAAGCGTTCAGCCTTGGCTGTCGTGACGCTGGTGGTTCTGCTCGTGGGGGCGGCTGCGTCCGTCGGTCTGCTCCGGCCGTCGCGGGCTTCGGCCGTGGAAGCTCAATCGGCGATCACGCTGACGATTCAGGGGCTCACGCCGGCGGGGCAGCCGATCAACCTGCAATCGTACTCGTGGAGCCTGTCCAATCCTGTCGGCGGAACCCCCGCGCAGCAGCTCAAGTTGTCGGATCTTGTGGTCACGAAGCAGCTCGACACGCTGTCGCCGGCGATCGTGCAGGCCATCAAGTCGGAACAGGGCTTCGCGTCGGGGACGCTCCTGATAACGCCCGCTGACCCGACCACCCAGCCGACGTTCCGGTACGACCTCAGCGGTGTGACGATCGAGAACGCCTCGCATGGCGGCTCGGCCGAGGGCAGCAGTTCGGCTTTCATCTCCGAAAACCTGTCGCTCCACGCCAACGCCGTCAACCTTCAGACGGTCAGCCCTTAGTCAACTTCCGGGGTGGCGCAGGGGCGACACGCCTGCGCCACCCCGAGCTCGCGCATCCTCCGAGCTCGCGCACCCGCTGCGGTGGACGCTCCCGACGCCAGTGTTTCCGGAGTGACCCCTGGGCGCTAGGGGGTTGCTGAAGTGGTGGCGGAGTCGGAGTTGACGATGCCGGAGGCAACGTGGGCCGCCCAGCCGATCACGCTTCCCGGCGGAAATGGATTGGCTTTGGACCTCTCGACGACGCTTTGCTGTTCGCCGAGCAGGGCCGAGCTTCGCGGGTCGAAGATGAGTTCGTCGCGTAGTCCTCTGGAGACGTAGGCGACACCGGTGCCGGGACGGCCGAGCCGATCGTGGGTTGGGCCGATCAGCTGGACGCCGGGCAGCTGTGAGGCGATCGTGTAGAGCGCTGAGCGAACGGCCGGTGGCGCGCTGGTTTCGCGGAGCAGGTCGCCGATGATCGTGAACGTCTCAGCGTCACCCGGAGGTCCTCCTTCGAGCTTACGGCTCTCGATCAGCTGCTTGAGCTTCACCGGATCGGTCGGGACATTGCTCAGGTCGGTGTAGCCGAGACCTCCCGGCCCCTCATGGTCGTCGGAGGTGTGGGCGTTGAGCAGGTTCTGCTGGTTCCTGTAGGCGTGGTAGAAGTAGGCGGCGTCGGCGCGGCTTGCAAATAGCAGGTGACCTTCGACCTCATGGATTCGGCCGCTGCCGTCGGGGGCGATCCAGATCTCGCGCGTAGTCGGTCGAAAGGCGATCGCCACGGGACCGTCGCGACCTTCCTCTACGACCTCCCATACGGCCTCGCTCTTCGTATAGACGAACTGGCCAGGGCCGGGTGTCGTCGCTTTGTGGTTTGCAGCAGTACGCGCCGCACGTAGCAACACAACCGAGACGAGCTGGCGCCCTCCGCGCCCACTCGCGCTGACGAGGGGAAGCCTGTGGATATAGCGGCCAGCTGAACTCAGTCCGCCATTGCCAGCAGGAAGAAGCACCGTCACCGCGATCGCCACAACAGCGGCGGCCGTGAGGGCTACCGCCGCGACCGGCCAACGCAGGCGGCGCAGCGGCCTCCGCGCCCGCTGGCGCTGCTCTGCCTCGATCAGGGACACGAGCTGCTGTCTTCGCTGCTGGAGCCGTGCGGACGGAAACTCGCGCTCAGGGGGTGGAGTCAGATTGACGTTCATTGGTCGTTCACCTCGCTCGAAAGCGTGTGGATGTCGCTCTCCTGTTCGGGTCCGGTCGATGTGGCGAGTTCCCGCAGCCGTCGGCGGCCTCGCCCGAGCCTGGAGCGGACCGTCCCGATCGGGATGTCGAGCGCAACCGCCGCGTCCTCGTATGACAGGCCGCTCCACTCGCAGAGAGCGATCACGTCCTGCTCACGCCGGGGCAACCGCGAAAACAGCAGGAGTAGGTCTCGCATCGTTGCCTGGTCGTCGATTCGTGCCGCTGCCTCCTCGGCGAAGTCGGGTTCTTCGACCCGTGCGAGCGGTAGACGAGCGAACGCCTCGCGGCCGCGCTTCAGCGAGCGGCGCTGATTCCGCAATACGTTGGTCGCGATCCCGTAAAGCAGCGGTAGGGCGCTCTCCGCTTGCAAGGGCTCACGGCGGACGCTCCGCCAGGCAAGCAGAAACGTGGCGGAGGTCAAGTCCTCGGCAAGCGCCCAGTCTGCGGAACGCCGGAAGCAGTAGTTGTAGATCCGGCCACCATGGCGCTCGAACAAGACGCCAAACGCCGCGGCATCCCCCTCACGCGCTCGGCCCCACAGAACGCCATCGGAAACCTCGCTCACCTCACAGTACGGGTCCGATGCGTGGGCAGGAGTTCCCGCCAGACTTGGGTTCCCAGGTCGCGGTCTCATCCACAATCATTCAGACCCCACGCAGCTACAACGTCAACCCGGCCGACCGCTCCAAGCGCTCGCCTGGGCCAGCGTCCTATCGCCTGAGCTCAGTGGAGCTCAGGCGGCCGGGAGCCGGACGTCGGAGACGTCGAGGCCGAGCGAGTTCGCGAGCCGCACGCCGTGGTTCAGCTCCTCGCGCAGCCGCTCGCGGTCGCGCGCCTCCATCAGCGTCCCGATCACCTCGCGCGCCTTGGGCCGCCACAGGACGTGGTTCGCGAAGATCGGCAGCATCGTGTTCGCCGCGTCGACGAGCCGCGTGCGCACCTTCTTCCCGGCCGACTCCAGCAGCACCCGCTCGTACGCCATCCCGGCGCCGTGGTGGATGCCGTCGTCGACCGCGAGCCGGTTGCAGAGGTCCTCGAGCACCGTCCCGCGCGACGACTTGGCGATCAGGCGGAAGCGCGGGATGATCAGCCGCTCGAAGAAGACCTGCATGAGGAAGACCTTCTCCTCCAGCAGGTCGGCCTCGAGAAACATGTGCGCGAGCTCGTCGAGATACGGGTCCCGCTCCCCCTCCCCGCCGACCTGGCCGATCAGCCGCAGCCACGCCTCGGTGTGGCGCGACTCGTCCTGCACCATCGTGGAGTAGTAGAGGCGCGCCTCGGGATCGGGCGCCGCCGCGAGCAACTGCGAGGCCATCTCGCAGGCGAAGACGTCGGCCTGGAGCTGCTGCATGATCACCGAGCGCCAGATGTCGCTCCGCCGCGCCTGCCGTTCGGGCGATCCCTTCCCCTCCGGGATGAACGGGATCTCACCCCAGGGCACCTCGTCGACCTGCCACTCCTGGTGCTTCGCAAGGTGGTAGAAGCGCAGGACGCCGGCGTACTCGGGCCTCGAGTCGGGCTCCGCGGGAACGGCTGCTTCGGCGCTCACGGCGGTGACCTTATCCTCCGGCGGATGATCGCAATCGTCTTCAGTTACGAGGTTGTGCGCGACGCGGCGGAATTCGAGCGCGTGTACGGGCCGAACGGCGAGTGGGCCGAGTTCTTCCGCCGGGGTCGCGGCTACATCGGCACCGAGCTCCTGCGCGACCTCGAGGCCCCGACCCGCTTCCTCGTCGTCGACCGCTGGGAGTCGGCCGACGCGTACAACGCCTTCATCGCCGAGCGTCGCGAGGAGTACATGGAACGCGTCGATGCCACGCGCTTCCACTACGACAGCGAGCTCCGCTTCGGCACCTTCGAGAGCGTCTGGGACTGAGCCCCCGCGCATTCCGCAAGCAGACTCGGTCTGCGCCTCGCATTGCGAGGCAGTCCGCGCTTGAACCCGCCGCATCGCGCAGAGATAATCCAGGCGCCGATGTCTGTGGAGCAACGCGCAAGCGCCGCCGACCGGGTCCTCGCAGCGCGCGAGCGCTACGTCGCCCGCGGCGTCTCCACGCCCTCGCTCGTCGTCGCCCGCGCCGAGGGCGCGCGCGTCTGGGACGTCGACGGCCGCGAGTTCCTCGACTTCGCGGGCGGCATCGCCTGCCAGAACCTCGGTCACGGTCCGTCGGCAGTCGTCGCGGCGATCCACGAGCAGGTCGACCGCTACCTCCACCAGTGCTTCATGGTCGGGACGTACGAGCCGTACGTCGATCTCTGCCGCCGGCTCGACGAGCTGTGGCCGGGCGACTCGGAGACGAAGTCGATCCTGCTCAACTCGGGCGCCGAGGCAATCGAGAACGCGGTCAAGATCGCGCGCGCGGCTACCGGGCGGGCCGGCGTCGTCGTCTTCGACCGCGCCTTCCACGGGCGCACGAGCCTGACGATGGCGATGACGGCGAAGCTCGTCTACAAGCAGGGCTTTGGGCCGCTGGCGACGGACGTCTATCGCGTCGCGGCGCCGTATCCGTTCCGCGGCGTCTCGACGGAGGATGCGCTCGCGAGCCTCGACCTCCTCTTCCACCAGGACGTGGACCCGCAGTCCGTCGCATGCATCGTGCTTGAGCCCGTGCAGGGCGAGGGCGGCTTCATCCCGATGCCACCGGAGTTCGTGCAGGCGCTCCGCCGGGTGTGCGACGAGCACGGGATCGTCTACGTCGACGACGAGGTGCAGGCCGGCTGCGGCCGCACCGGCACGCTGTGGGCGATCGAGCAGCTCGGCATCGAGCCGGACCTGCTCGTCTCGGGGAAGACGCTCGGCGGCGGCCTCCCGCTGGCCGCGGTGACCGGACGCGCCGACCTGATGGATGCCGTCCACGTGGGCGGTCTCGGCGGCACGTTCGGCGGCAACCCGGTCGCCTGCGCGGCCGCGCTCGCCGTCCTCGACGAGCTGACTGCGCCGGACTTCGCCGGGAGGGCCGAGCACGTCGGCTCGCTCCTGCGCGCGCGGCTGGAGGAGATCGCAACGCGGCAGCCGGTCGTCGGCGAGGTGCGGGGCCTCGGCCCGATGCTCGCGCTCGAGCTGCGCGAGCCGACGCCCGACGCCGCGAAGGCGACGACTGCGGCCGCGTTCGAGAAGTCACTGCTCCTGCTCTCGTGCGGCCTCGACGGGAACGTCATCCGGCTTCTGCCACCGCTCACCGCATCCGACGAAGAGCTCGAGCGCGGGCTCGTCCTGCTGGAGGAGGCACTTGGCGACGCGGGCGCCTAGCGCGCCTGAGACCGCACCGGTCGAGGAGGCTCCGGCCGTCCGCCTGAACGGCATCCGCCGCGTCTACGGCGACGTGGTCGCGGTCGCCGGCGTCGACCTGGACATCGGCGCGGGCGAGTTCTTCACGCTCCTCGGCCCCTCGGGCTCGGGCAAGACGACGACGCTGCGCGTGATCGCCGGCTTCGAGCGGCCAGACGCCGGCCACGTCGAGCTGCAGGGCGTCGACGTGACGCGCGTCGCGCCGGCCCAGCGCGCGGTCAACACGGTCTTTCAGGACTACGCCCTCTTCCCACACATGACCGTGGCGGAGAACGTCGAGTACGGCCTGCGGGTGAAGGGCGTGTCGCGCCGCGACCGACGGGCACGCGCCGCGGACGTCCTCGAGCGGGTGCGCCTACCGGGCCTCGGCGACCGGAAGCCCGTGCAGCTGTCGGGCGGGCAGCGGCAGCGCGTCGCGCTCGCCCGTGCGATCGTCAACGGCCCGCCGGTCCTGCTCCTCGACGAGCCGCTCGGCGCGCTCGACCTGAAGCTGCGCCAGGAGATGCAGATCTTCCTCAAGGGGCTGCAGCGCGACCTCGCGATCACGTTCGTCTATGTCACCCACGACCAGGAGGAGGCGTTGACGATGAGCGACCGGGTCGCAGTCTTCAACGAGGGCCGGATCGAGCAGGTCGGCTCGCCGGCAGAGGTCTACGAGCGGCCCCAGACGGAGTTCGTGGCCGGGTTCGTCGGGGTGTCCAACGTCCTCGAGCGGGACGGCCGGCGCTTCACGATCCGGCCGGAGAAGATTCGGATGAGCGACGAAAGCGGAGGCGACGGCGAGGCCGGAACGGTGCGCGAGGTCGTCTACGTCGGCATGGTCACCCGCTTCATCGTCGACCTCGATGCCGGCGGCCAACTCGTCGTCGTCCGGCAGAACCTCGAGACGTCCTCGCAGGAGGCGCTCTCGGAGCAGGGCAAGCGGGTCCGCCTCTCGTGGCGGCCGGAGCACACGTATGAGATCGAGAAGGAGGGCACGTGAGAAGGATTCCCAAGAAGTCGCGCGTGACGGTCGTAGCCGTGGCGGCTGTCACAGCCGCGCTCGCACTTGTGGCGAGCGGCTGCGGTGGCGGTGGCGGTGGCGGCAGCACCAGCGGTGGCGGCGGCACGACGACGACGATCGGCAAGGGAGAGGGCTCGCTCGACGTGATCGAATGGCCGTACTACACGGACAAGAGCTTTGCGCAGCCGTTCGAGCAGAAGACGGGCTGCATCATCCACCGCAAGGACGCCGGTACCTCGCAGGAGATGTTCGCGCTCATGCGCGCGAACGGCGGCGGAGGAGGCAACCAGTACGACCTCGTCTCGGCCTCGGGCGACGCGAGCCTTCGCCTCATCGACGCGGGCGACGTCCAGCCGATCGACATCAACCAGATCCCGAGCTGGAAGGACTTTCTGCCGGCGTTCAAATCGCCGCAGCACAACACGGTCGACGGCAAGCACTACGGCGTCTCGGTGCAGTGGGGGCCGAACACGCTCATCTACAACACCCAGAACGTGAGCCCCGCGCCGACGGGGTGGGGCGCGATCTACGGCCCGCAGTACAAGGGCAAGCTCACGGTGCCGAACAATCCGATCCAGATCGCGGACGCGGCGCTGTACCTCATGCAGACGAAGCCGAGCCTCGGGATCAAGGACCCGTACGAGCTCACGAAGCCCCAGCTGACAGCGGCCACCAACCTCCTCATCAGCCAGAAGCCGCTGCTCAAGCGCTACTGGAACTACGCCGCGGACGAGATCACGTCGTTCAAGAACGGCGACGTGTGGATGGGCGCCGGCTGGCCGTACCAGACGCTGCAGCTTCAGGGCGACAAACAGCCGATCAAGGAGGTCGTACCGCTGCCAACGACTGGCTGGGCCGACACGTGGATGCTCGCCTCAAAGGCTCCGCATCCGAACTGCGCGTACAAGTGGATGCAGTACGTGACGACGCCCAAGGTCGAGGCGCAGCAGGCGATCGTCTTCGGCGAGACGCCGGTCAACCCGAAGGCCTGCCCGTACATGGACAAGATCCAGAAGGGCTCGTGCGCGGCGTACCACCTGAACGAGCCGGCGTCCTACTACAGCAAGATCAAGTTCTGGAAGACGCCGGTCGCGCAGTGCGGCTGGCAGAAGAGCAACGACTGTATGGACTACAACGCCTGGGTCCAGGCGTGGGCGCAAGTAACGGGGTGACGCTTGGCGGCTGACGCCGGCGTAGTCGAGACGGGCCCGCCGATCCGGCGGGCCCGTCTGCGCCTCTCGGGGTTCTTCTGGCGGCGGCCCTGGCTGCGAGCGGTCGGATTGCTGGCGCTGCCGCTCGCGGCGTTCCTCGTCGTCTACGTCGGCTCGCTCGGCGTCCTGTTCATCTCGTCTCTCTGGACCTCGAACTCCTTCACGTCCACGATCGAGCACACGTGGAATCTCGCCAACTACCGGACGATCTTCTCGAGGGCCGGGCCGTATCTCCACGTCGCCGGGTTCACACTCGAGATGGCCGCGGTCGTCACGCTCACGTGCGCGGTCCTCGCCTTCCCGCTCGCCTTCTTCATGGCCCGGCTGGCCGGCAAACGAACGCGGGCCCTGCTGTTCGTGATGGTGCTGCTGCCGCTCTGGTCGAGCTATCTCGTCCGCCTCTACGCCTGGCAGACCATCCTCGCCCACAACGGCGCGATCAACTGGGCGCTCAACGGGCTGGGCCTGCCGGATCAGAACCTCGCCTACACGAACACGGCGATGTGGATCGTCTACACGTACGTCTGGCTGCCGTTCATGGTGCTGCCCGTCTACGCAGCGCTCGAGCGGATCCCGGACTCATACTTCGAGGCCTCCGCCGATCTCGGTGCGCGCGGCTGGCGCACGTTCCGCTCCGTCGTGCTGCCGCTGGCACTGCCCGGCGTGGTCGCCGGCTCGATCTTCACGTTCGCGCTGACCCTCGGTGACTACATCACGCCGATCCTGGTCGGCGGTCCGAACTCCCAGATGATCGGGAACTACGTCTACGAGAACTTCGCCACCAACCTTCCGTTCGCGGCCGCGCTCGCCGTGATCCCGATGGCGATCATGGGCGCCTACCTGCTGATCGCCCGCCGGCTGGGAGCGTTCGAGGCCTTGTGACCGGCCGCGGCACCCGCATCTCGCTGGCGGTCTGGTCCACGCTCGTGATCGCCTTCCTCTGGATCCCGATCGTGATCATCGCGCTGTACGCGTTCAACGGCTCGACGCTGCAGGGCTGGCCGATCACGAGCTGGACGACCCACTGGTTCAGCGTCGCCTGGCACGACCCCGACGTGCGCAGCGCCTTCGAGCTCTCGGTGAAGGTCGGCGCGATCACCACGGTCATCGCGCTCGTGCTCGGGACGATGGCCGCGGCCGCCGTGGCCCGCTACCGCTTCTTCGGCCGTGAGGCTGTGTCGTTCCTGCTCGTCCTGCCGCTCGCGCTGCCCGGGATCATCACCGCGATGGCACTCGTCTCGTTCTTCAACTTCGCCGGGATCCAGGCCTCGATCTGGACGATCGTGATCGGCCACGCGACCTTCTGCGTCGTCGTCGTCTACAACAACGTCGTCGCGCGCCTGCGCCGCTCCTCGGGATCGCTGATCGAGGCGTCGCAGGATCTCGGCGCGGATGGGTGGCAAACGTTCCGCTTCGTCCTCTGGCCCGTCCTGTCGACGGCGCTCGTCGCGGGCGGTCTGCTCGCGTTCGCGCTCTCTTTCGACGAAATCATCGTGACGACCTTCACCGCGGGTGCGCAGCAGACGCTTCCACTCTGGATCCTCGACAACATCCGGCAGGGCCAGGAGTTGCCCGTCATCAACGTCGTGGCCTTCTTCGTCATCGTCATCACCGCTATACCGGTGGCACTTGCGCAGCGCGTGATGCGCGACACTGGCGTCATCCGCCGCGGAGCGGCAGAGGTGACAGAGGGAGTCGAAGCGGCCGAGATACCGGCGGTCTGAGCAAGGAGGGAACCATGAGCACAACTGCAACGCAGTACAAGATCCTGATCGGCGGCGAGCTCGCCGACGCAGCTTCCGGCGAGACGATGGAGGTGATCGCGCCGGCCACCGGCGAGACGATCGCCGAGGTGCCACGGTGCGCCGCGGAGGACGTCGACCGCGCAGTCGAGGCGGCACAGGCCGCGGCGCCGGAATGGCTCGGGAAGACGCCGAAGGAGCGCTCGGAGCTCCTCCTCAAGCTCGCGGACGTGATGGACGAGCACGCCGAGGAGCTCGCGCAGCTCGAGTCGGTCAACGTCGGCAAGCCGCTCATGGCCTCGCGCGACGAGATGCCGTTCTCGGCCGACAACCTCCGCTTCTTCGCGGGCGCCGCCCGCAACCTCGAGGGCAAGTCGGCCGGCGAGTACATCGAGGGCTACACCTCCATGATCCGGCGCGAGCCGATCGGGATCGTCGGCGGCATCTGCCCCTGGAACTACCCGCTCATGATGGCGGTCTGGAAGCTGGGGCCGGCCCTCGCGGCGGGCAACCTCCAGATCCTCAAGCCGTCCGAGCAGACGCCGCTCTCGCTGCTCCGCTTCGTGCAGCTCGCGCAGGAGGTCATCCCGCCGGGCGTCCTCCAGGTCGTGACCGGCGACGGCGTCCCGGTCGGGCAGCGGATCGTCGAGCATCCGGCGGTCGGGATGGTCTCGATCACCGGGGACGTCGAGACCGGCAAGACCATTGCCCGCAACGCCGCCGACACGCTGAAGCGCGTCCACCTCGAGCTCGGCGGCAAAGCGCCGATGGTGATCTTCGACGACGCCGACCCGAAGGCGGTCGCCGAGGGGATCCGGCTCGCGGGCTACTGGAACTCGGGCCAGGACTGCACCGCCGGCTCGCGCGTCATCGCCGGACCGAAGATCTACGACTCGCTGCTCGAGGAACTCGTGCCGCAGGTCGAGTCGCTCAAGGTCGGCGACCCGCTCAACGACGAGACGGAGATGGGCTCGGTGATCTCGCACGACCAACAGGAGCGGATTCTCGGCTTCCTCGAACGCGCCGACGGCGCGACGATCCTCACCGGCGGAGGCACAGGCTCGACGAACGGCGGCGGCTTCTTCGTCCAGCCGACGATCGTCACCGACGTGAAGCAGGACGACGAGATCGTGCAGCGGGAGGTCTTCGGCCCCGTGGTCACCGTGCAGAAGTTCGCGGACGACGACGAAGCGATCCGCTGGGCGAACGACGTCAAGTACGGGCTCGCCGCGTCGGTCTGGACGCGCGACGTCGGCCGCGCCATGAACGCGGCGCGCAAGCTCCAGTTCGGCGCGGTCTGGGTGAACGACCACCTCCTCCCCATCTCGTCCGAGCTGCCGCACGGCGGCTACAAGCAGTCCGGCTACGGCAAGGACATGTCGATCTACTCCATGGAGGAGTACACGCAGCTCAAGCACGTCGCGTTCAAGATCGACTGAGCCTGAAAAGCGGAAGGCGGACTCGCTCGAGTCCGCCTTGTCGCCGCAGTGTCTAGGTATGGGCCGGTCGTGTTGCGCTCGCGGAGCGGTGTGCACGAACTCGGAACCCGTCTCTGCAAAACATCGTGGTCGGCCCGCGCGACCGGCGCACTGGCGGGACGGCCAGTCTCGCCGTCACCGTCAGTCGTGCCTCGATCGAGTGACGACCCGGACGTATTGAGGCATCCCGTCCGTCCTGGGGACGACCGCCGCTGCGCTGCGACCTATCTCTCGGAAGAGGTCAGGAAGTCGCTTGCGCAGCGACGCAGGGCGCGTTGTCTAGCCACTGACGCCCGGCACGCGAGGGGGCGAATACGCGCCGGGGACGTGCCCTTCCTGACCTCTCCCTCGCGCCGGACCTACGAGCCCTTCGCGTACTCCTCCGCGGCCTTCGCGTCGAACTCGTAGCCGACGACGGTCTCGTCGCCGACGACCCACGCGTCGTGCCCCGGCTCGATCACGTACGCCTGTCCTGCGCTGATGTCCTGCTCCGTCCCGTCCTCGTGAGCAACGTGCAGCGTGCCCGAGATCATCACGCCGACGTGATGCACCTGGCAGCTGTCGGTGCCGGCGACCGGCTTGATGCACTCCGACCAGCGCCAGCCCGGCTCGAGGGACATGCGGGACGCGCTCGTCCCGCCCATGCGGACGATCTCCACCGTCGTCTTGTCGGGCGCCCGTGTCTCGTCGGGCGCAGAGAAGTCACCTACCTCCAAACCGGCCATCGAACCCTCCTCGTTGTCGTTGGATCCCCCGGGGCGATCCTAAACCGGCACGGCCGCCAGGGCAGGAAAGGGCGCCAAAACACCAACCTCCAGCAGCTTTCGTCGTCTCAGCCGTTGAGGCTAGTCTCCGGGCAAGGTCGCTCTCCGAAGGGAGTCCGGGTTGGCAACTGAGGCGCACGGCGAGGCGTACGAGATCGCATGCCGGCTGCTCGACAACATCGAGACGGTCGTGCACGGAAAACGCGAGCAGATCACACTGGTGGTCTCGGCTCTCGTCTGTGGCGGGCACGTGCTGCTCGAGGACGTGCCGGGAACCGCCAAGACGGTGCTCGCGCGCGCGATCGCGCAGTCGATCGAAGGAACGCACTCCTCCCGGATCCAGTGCACGCCCGACCTGCAGCCGACCGACGTGACCGGCCTCTCGATCTTCAACCAGCGCGAGCGGGACTTCGAGTTCAGGGCCGGACCGGTGTTCGCCAACGTCGTCCTCGTGGACGAGATCAACCGGGCGATGCCGAAGACGCAGTCCGCCCTCCTCGAGGCGATGGCCGAGCAGCAGGTGACGGTGGACGGAGTCACGCGTCCGCTCGCGACGCCGTTCCTCGTGATGGCGACCCAGAACCCGATCGAGTACGAGGGCACGTTCCCGCTGCCCGAGGCGCAGCTCGACCGCTTCTTCCTCCGCACCACGCTCGGCTATCCGGACGCCGACGACGAGAACAGGATCGTGGACGAGCAGCTCGGCGGCCACCCGCTGACACGGCAGCAGCCGGCCGTCGACATCGGGGACATCGAGACGATGAGCGCCGCGGTGCGCGACGTCTTCGTGCACGAGGCGGTGGCGCGGTGGATCGTGGAGCTCGTGCGCGCGACGCGCGGGCTCGACCTCGTCGCCATCGGCAGCTCGGTACGCGGGTCGCTCGCGCTCAACCGCGCGGCGCGCGCGTGGGCGATGCTGAACGGCCGCAGGTTCGTGACCCCGGAGGACGTCGAGCGGTTGTTCGTCCCGGTGCTGATGCACCGGCTGCTCTTCCGGCCGAGCTTCCTAGCCGAGATCCGGGACCGCGGCTGGGAAGCTGCGTCCACCGACGTTCAGCAGCGCTGTCTCGCGCAGGCGCCGAAGCCGGGCTTCGACATCGACCTCGACGTCCCCGCCGCGGTGGTGTAGCGCTCGCCCGGCGAGCGGGACGTGCTCTGACGATGGCAGCCGCGGTCTTTCCACTCGTTCCCCGCAGGCGCGTAGTCGGGCTCGCCTTCGGCGGCATCCGCAGCGTGCGCCGGGGCAACGGCTCCGACATTGCGGGCTCACGCCGGTACCTGCCGGGAGACGACGTCGCCTGGATCGACTGGGCGGCGTCCGCGCGCCTCTCGGCCGCTCACGACAACGACGAGTTCATCGTCCACGAGCTCTTCGCGGACGAGGCTCCTCGGGTCATCATGCTCGCCGACCGGAGATCCTCCATGGGGATTCGGCCGTCACCGCTGCGGCAGCTCGACAAGCCCGAGGCGCTGCTGGGAAGCCTGCAGCTGATCTCCGAGAGCGCTCGCGTCGCGCGCAGCCTCAGGGGCTACCTCGACCATGCCGACGGAGAGACGTACTGGCGCCCGCCCCGGAGCGAGCGGTACACGGCAGAGGACCCGTTCGAGGACCGGCCGTTCGAGGCGCCGGCCGACACCGTCTCGCGCGGCCTCGAGCACCTCGTGCAACACCGGCGCGAGCTACCGACGCAGACGTTCGTCTTCGTCCTCTCGGACTTCCTGGCCCTGCCGGACGAGGGCGCATTGACGGCGGCGCTGGAGCACCGCTGGGAGGTCGTGCCGGTGATCATCCAGGATCCCGTCTGGGAGCGGTCGTTCCCCGACGTCGCCGGCGTGACGGTGCCGTATGCCGACCCCGGTTCCAAGTCGGTCGTGCCGGTCTACCTGACTCGCGGCGAGGCACAGAGGCTGCGCGACGAGCACGAGGAGCGAAGCGCGGAGCTGTTCCATCTGTTCCGCACGCTGGGAATCGAACCGGTGGTAGTCGACTCGCACGACCCGGGGGCGATTCTCGGCGCCTTCCTGCGCTGGGCCGACCTCCGGATGATGGTGCGCGGAGCGGTCGCGTGAAGCGCGCCGTTGTGCTCGCCGTGCTCGCCGTGCTCGCAGTCGCGAGCCCGGCGTATGCCGGCGCTCCGGCCGTCACCGGCGGCTCGGCCATCGGCCGCAACCAGCCGATGGTTGCCTTCGGCACCCTGAGCCCACCCGTGCAGCTCTTCGGTGACCCGATCACGGCGAAGGTCGCGGTGGTCGCGGATCGGAAGTACGTCGATCCGGCGAACCTGCGCGTCCTCGTCCACTTCGCCCCGTACGAGCCGATCGGACCGCCGACCAGGGTGCAAACCGGTCACGGGCGCGTGCAGCAGATCACCTGGACGTGGACGCTCCGCTGCCTGACCGCGAAGTGTGTCCCGGCGACCTTCAAGGGCCCGCTCTCGCGGGTCTTCCACTTCGGCCCGGCACAGATCCAGTATCTGTCGCCCAGCGGCAAGATCCGCTACGCGTTCAATGCGCGCTTCCAGCGGATCCAGGTCGGGTCTCAGCTCAGCCCCAACATCGTCCGCGACGTCCTCAAGGAGGAGACCTACAAGGCCTGGCAGTTCCACCTCGGCCCCGTGCCGGCGCCCGACTACCGGCTGTCTCCGAATCTCGCCTACTGGCTCGCCATTGCGCTCGCGTGCCTGCTCGGCGCGGCCGGACTGGCTCTGGCGACCCGCTGGGCCTTGCAGTTCCGCTCGCCCGCCCCCGTGCAGGGACCGGTGCTTCCGGATTCGCCGCTCGAGCGCGCGCTCACTCTGTTCTTCTGGGCGCGGGCCAACGACGACGACACCCTGCAGCGGAAGGCGCTCGAGCGCGTCGCCGACGAGCTCCCCTTCGACGTCCACGACTTGTCGGAGACTGCGCACGCGCTCGCCTGGTCGCCTGAGACGCCGGGCGAGGACGATGTGGAGGCGATCTCCGAGCAGGCCGGCGTCCACCGTCGCAACGGGGAGTCGACGCCGTGAGAGGAACGACGCTTGCGCGCCGTGGCGCGACCCGCCTCGGTGACCTCCCCCGGCTCACGCTACCGGCCGAGCGCACCACGCTCCTGCGGCTCGGCCTCGCCCTCGCCCTCGCCGCGACGCTCTCCGCCGCGGTACTCCTCGCACGCACCGCCGGCAGCGGGCGGGCGGCCGTGCTCCCCGCAGGAACGAACACCGGCGTCGTAGTCCTCGACATGTCCGCGAGCGTCGCCGGCCCGGCGTTCGTACGGATCGGGAACGTCGTGCGCGGCCTCGTTGCGACGAACCAGACGGTCGGCCTCGTCATGTTCAGCGACGTCGCCTACGAGCTGCTGCCGCCGAACTCCCCGCCGAGCTCGCTCCAGCAGTTCCTGCGCTTCTTCGCTCCGCGGCGCGTCAACGGCGGCTCGCCCGTGTTCGGGCAGAGCCCCTGGGATCAGTTCACCGGAGGAACCAGAATCGCGAAAGGCCTGATCGAGGGCGTGGATGCCCTCCGCCGCGGAGGCATCACGAATGGGTCGCTCCTACTCGTGAGCGACCTCAACGACTCGCAGGCCGACAGGGAGCCGCTCATCGCGGAGGCGCTCGCGCTCCGCCGAGCCCACATCCCGGTCCGCATCGTGCCGCTCCTCGCCACGGCCGGGAACGTCCAGCTCTTCAGCAGGCTCTTCGGAGCCAACTCGATCGTCAACCCGAAGGTGTTCAAGAGCACGGCCAACGAGCAGGTCCAGCCGATCGCGGCCTCCGCGCCCTGGGCCCTGCTCGGCATCGGCGTCGTCCTCATCCTGCTACTCGCCGCGAATGAGCGCTTCAACACCCGCCTTGTTCCGGAGTCGGTCGCATGAGGTTCATCCGCCGCTCCTACCCACTCGTCGCCGCGGTCGTGCTGATCTGTCTGGCGATCGTCCTCGGGCTGCTCGCGATCGACGTTCGCTCCTGGCAAGGCCGGATGACACGCGACGACCTGCGGTTCCGGGCGCACCAGTCGCACCTCGGCCTCTGGCGTACCCCGACGATGCTCCCGGGCGACCCGGCGCGCTCGCTGCTCGGCATCGACGACGCGATCTCGTATCGAAGAGGGCTCCAGCTCTTCTGGTACAGCCGCGTCGGGGTGAGCACCGGCGGCCAGCCGGACTTCGCGGCGGAACGCGTCGTGACCGAGGAGAAGCTGCAGTCCCTCCTCCAGACGGCGTCCACACGGGAGGAACGCTCCAACGCGGCGAACCTGCTCGGGGTCATGACGGTCACCGCGCCCGCCGCCGACACCGCGACCGAGCTGGAGGGACTCGATCGCGCCAGGCTCCTCTTCACGCAGGCCGTCCGCGAGAATCCCTCGAACTACGCCGCGAAGGTCAACCTCGAGCTGGTGCTCCGAATCGGAGCGCCTGCCAAGGTCAAGATCGACCAGGACGCTCGCGGCGGCTTCGGCTCCGGTGGCTCGAGCGGCGTCGGCGCCATCGGCGGCGGTTACTGATGGGCTTTTCGTTCCTCACGCCGCTGAACGCGCTGTTCGCGCTCGCCGCCGCGGTCCCGCTTGCCGCCCTCTGGCTGACCCAGGCCAACGTCCAACGGGTGCGGAGCCTCTTCTCGCTGACGCCCACCCGGCGGCGCGAGCTCACCGGTGTGGTCTCGGCGCTCGCCGTCCTGCCCATGCTCGTCGGCGTGGCGGCGGCGCAACCGGTCGTGGTCCGGCACCACTCGTTCGGAGAGCGCTCGGACGCCCAGGTGTTCTTCATCTTCGACACCTCCCGCTCGATGTCGGCGAGAGAGAACGCGGACGCTCCGACTCGGCTCAAGCGCGCGATCGACGAGGCGGACGGGATGCTCCCCAAGCTCGGCGACATCCCGGTAGGCATCGCGACGATGACCGACCGGGTGCTTCCGAATCTGATGCCGACGCCGGACTCCGCGCTCGTCCGGCGCACGCTCCAGCAGTCCGTGGGTATCAACCAGCCGCCGCCGAGCCGCTTCTACCACGGCCGGGCGACCACATTCCTGGCGCTCCTCCCGATCGCGAACTCCAATCTCTTCAACCCGGGCGTGCGACATCCCATCCTCGTCGTGTTCACGGACGGCGAGGCCAATCCAGTGCAGGGCGAGGTCAGAACGGCGCAGGTCCACGCCATGCAGGTACCGCCGTTCTTCGTGCACGTGTGGGCTCCCACCGAGCGCGTCTACAAGAACGGCCGGATCGATCCCCGGTACGTGCCTGACCCCGACAGCGGCCAGGTGCTGAGCCAGTTCGCCTCCATCAGTCACGGGCGCGTGTTCCAGGAGAACTCCATCGACTCGCTCGTGCAGACGATCCGCGCGGAGGCCGGCGACGCGCCGACGAAGGCGGCCGTGCTCGGGTATGCGCGAATCGCCCTCGCGCCGTGGTTCCTGCTGGCCGGGATCTTTCCGCTCGGCTTCCTGCTCTACCGCCGGAACTTCTAGGCGAGCACGCCGGTCACGCGGGCTCCAGTTCGACTTCGCCTCGTTCGACCCGCGCTGTCCAGCGTCGGCCGAATGCGTGGATGCCCGTGAGCGATGTCCCCTCGAGCCACTCCGGCAAGCCTTGCGCCTCGGAGCGCAGCACGCGTCCTGCACGATCGGGCACGAGGCCGAGGACCACCTGCAGCAGAAGCACCGGAGTGGCTGCGGCCCAGGCCTGGGGCGACGAAGCGGTCGGGTACTCGACGGGGAAGCGCGTGTCGTTCCGCGCAAATCCAGCGAAGACCTCCGGAAGCCTGTAGTCGAAGTAGGTCGCCGCGTCGACGATCGCTCGCAGGATCCGAGCTGCGTCGTGGGAGCGACCACTCCGCGCGAGTCCCCATGCGATGAGGGAATTGTCGTGCGGCCAGACCGTACCGTCGTGGTAGACGAGCGGGTTGTACGCACCCTCGCCGACCGCCATGGTGCGCACTCCCCAGCCGGACCAGAGAGCGTCCTCCATGAGCAGGTCGGCGATTGCCTTGCAGCGCGGCTCCGGCACGATGCCGCTCCACAGCAGATGGCCGAGATTGGACGTCACGGAGTCGACCTGACGCTTCTCGCGGTCGAGCCCGAGTGCGTAGAAGCCTCGATCCTCCAGCCAGAAAGCCTCATCGAAGCGGCGTTGCAGCTCGGCCGCGTCGTGCTCCAGCTTCTCGGCCAGCGCGTCGTCCTGCCAGATCTCACGCGCGATCTCGGCGATCCGCAGCTTCGCGTCATAGACGTAGCCCTGCACCTCCACGGGCGCGATCGGCGGCAGAGCCAGCGTGCCGTCGCGGAACGCCATCGAGTCCTCCGAGTCCTTCCAGGTCTGGTTGCGGATCCCGTACGAGCTGCGACGGTCGTACTCCACGAAGCCGTCTCCATCGGCGTCCGCCGGGCCGTCGATCCACGCGAGCGCCCGCCGGGCCGCATCCTCGAGCTCGAGCGGGAGGCTGGGGTCGTCGGTCCAGCGCCAGACCTCCGAGAGCAGAATGAGGAAGAGCGGCGTCGCGTCGACCGTCCCGTAGTAGCGATCGGTCCAGGCGAGCGCGGCCTTGCCGCGCCGGAGCTCGTGGATGATCTTCCCGGGCTGGGCGTCGCGCTCCGGGTCGTCGGCCGTCGCCTGCGTCGCCGCCAGGACACGCAACGTGCCCGCTGCCAGCTCGGGGCCGAGCAAGAGCGTCTGGAGCGACGAGATGAGCGTGTCCCGCCCGAACACGGTCATGAACCAGGGTGCGCCGGCCGCGAGCAGATGCCCGTCGGCGACCTCGGGCACGCTCATCCGGAGCGACGCGAGGTCCGCGAGCGATCGGTTCCACGTGTGGACGAGGTCGTCCCAGCGAGCGCTCAGCACCGGGGCGGAGCACTGCCAATCGGTCATCGACTGCTCGGCCCGGCGCCGCTCCTCGTCGAGCTCCCGGGCGAACGACGCTGCCGGCAGAGGCGGCACTCCCTCGAGCTCTGCCTGGACGCCGACCACGAGCCGCCAGCCGGCGCCTGGCTCCAGCGAGAGCGCGAACCGGGCAACGCCACCCGACTCGTCGAAAGGCTCCGAGAAGTGAACGACGGTGCGCCCGGCAAACGAGGTGTCCGAGAAGACCAGTGTCCCGTTACCGGCACGCTCCGGCGGGCGGGTCGGAGGGAGCGTCACGTCCACCGGCCGCCCGAAACCGGGCTCGAGGTCCTTGACGACGAAGATGTCGGCGAAGTCGGCGGCCAGCTCCAGCCCGAGCTCGACGTCGATGCGACGGTGGCTGTGGTTCTGGACCACGATCCGCTCCTCCATGCAGTCGCCCACGAAGCGCTCCCGCTCGATGACGAGCTCGTTCGGCTGGAGGCCGTCGGCCAGCGGATTGCGCAGGACGAAAGAAGCGAGGTGCGGCGCCGAGTGGTCGTGTGACAGGGGGTCGAGCCGCACGCCTCCGAGCGTCAGCAACGAGCGAGACAGGAAGCGCGTGTCGGAAGCGAAGAAGCCGGAAGCCGTGGCGAGGCCGTCTACGTCGCCGCGCTCGTCGCAGACGCAGAAGGTCGACCCGTCGAGAACCGTGAGGGACAACGGCTAGGCGGCTGTTCCGAGGGCTTGGCTGCTCTCCTCATCGAAGAGCATCACTTTGTCGAGTGGCACCGAGAGCGTCTCGCGCTCCCCCGCGCGCAACCGCGGCTCGACCGGCAGCTTGACGACGATCTCGTGCTCGCCGACCCGAAGGTGTGCGAGCTGCTCGTCGCCGAGGTACTCGACCACCTCGACCGACGCCTCGAGACTGCCCGACCCGGGACGCCCGTTGCCGCCGAGCCGGACGTGCTCGGGCCGGAAGCCGGCGAGCTGCCCGGTGCCGCCGACGCCGAGCACGGCCGTCGGCAGCATGTTCATCGCGGGCGAGCCGATGAACTGCGCGACGAACGTGTTGGCCGGATGCTCGTACAGGTCCTCCGGCGTGCCGAGCTGCTGCAGCTCTCCCTTGTTCATCACCGCGATGCGATCGCCCATCGTCATCGCCTCGACCTGGTCGTGCGTGACATAGATGGTGGTCGTGCCCAGGCGCTGCTGCAACCTGAGGATCTCGGCGCGGGTCTGGACGCGGAGCGCCGCGTCGAGGTTGGAGAGCGGCTCGTCCATCAGGAACCCCTGTGGCTCGCGGATGATCGCCCGCCCCAGCGCCACCCGCTGACGCTGACCGCCGGAGAGCTGCCTCGGCTTGCGCTTGAGGAGGTCGGCGAGCTCCAGCACGTCGGCCGTCCGACGCACGCGCTCGTCGATCTGCTTCCTGGGCACCCCGTGGTTGCGGAGGCTGAACGCGAGGTTGTCGTAGACCGTCATGTGCGGGTAGAGGGCGTACGACTGGAAGACCATGGCCACGTCACGGGAGCCCGGAGCGACGTTGTTGACGACGCGGTCGCCGATGAGGATCCGGCCGCTCGTGATGTCCTCGAGGCCGGCAAGCATCCGGAGCGCGGTCGTCTTCCCACAGCCGGACGGTCCGACGAGGACGAGGAACTCGCCGTCGGCCACCTCGATGTTGAGGTCGTCGACGGCAGTGGTCTCGTCGAAGCGCTTGGTCACGTGCTCGAACGTGATCGGAGCCATCAGACCTCCCGGGCTTCCGGTGGCAGCACGAAGTGCGCCACGGCGACGAAAGAGTAGGCAAGCGTGATCGTCAGGAACGGCATGACCGCGGCGGCGATCCCTGCGACGTTGACGAGGAGGAGCGCGAGCCCGATCAGGAGGGTCGCACCGGGCCGCCGAGCCGCAAGCACGGCCGCGTTGCGGGCTGCGAGCCCGATCGGCAGCCCGGGGTCGGCGACGGCCACCGTGGTGAGCACGGCGGCGTAGATGCCGAGGAGCACGACGAGATAGAGCGTGACGAAGGCCAACGGCCAGCCGGCGCTCGACCTCGTATAGACGTGGACGGCGACTCCGGCGAGCACGCCGAGCGCAACGCCGGCGGCGCCCAGCGCGAGCCCGCGGCGCCAGTGCAGGCGCAGCCCCTCCCAGGCGTCCGCGAGCGCGAGGTTGCCCGTGCGCACCAGGGTCACCGAGCTATGCGCGAGGGCCGCCGCCAGCGGGCCGGCGAGCACGGCGAGCACGAGCAGGGCGTGCACCGCGACCGCGGCGACCGCGGCGAAGACGAGCACGGCTCCGAGCAGGGCGTTGACAGGGACGAGGCGCCACGAGTTCCGGTAGAGGTCGCCGCAGGCGAGCCCGAGGGCACGGCGGGCGCTCATAGGCCGACCTCTGGCCTATGAGCGTGTGGAGGGGGTGTGGGGGAACCGGGAGGTGCCCCCACAGAAAGCGAAAGAAGGGGGCAACGTGGGGGAAACATGGTTTCCCCCACGGGAGCGAGCCGAAGGCGAGCGACGCTCATCCCTTGACTCCCGCCGAAACGGCGCCCGAGACGAAATAGCGTTGGAAGGCGAGGAAGATCACGAACACCGGGAGGATGGCGATGATGCTGCCTGCCGAGACCGACGGCCATTGCTGCTGGAACTGCGAGTGCAGCTGCGCCAGTCCGAGCTGAATGGTGTAGTGGTCCTGGTTTCCCTGACCGAAGAGGATCAGCGGCCAGAAGAAGTCGTTCCACGTGCCCTGGAACTGGAGGATGGCGAGCGCCGCCATCGCCGGCAGCGCGAGCGGCAGCATGACGCGCCAGAAGATCTTGAAGTACCCGGCGCCGTCGAGCTTCGCCGCCTCCTCGAAGTCCCTCGGGATCGTGAGGAAGTACTGCCGCATGAAGAAGAGGTTCACGGCGGAGACGAGGTTGATCAGGATGTAGCTCGAGAAGCTCCCGTACAGCCCCCAGTGCACCATCATCAGGAAGATGGGAAGCAGGCGCAGCTGGTCGGGCACCATGAGCGTTCCCAGCACGAGCAGGAACAGAAGCTCGCGGCCGGGGAACCTGAGACGCGCGAACGCGTAGCCGCCGAGCGCCGACAGGAAGAGGTTGCAGGTCACGATGACGGCCGCCAGGAAGAGGCTGTTCTTGATGTAGGTCGGGAAGTGGTAGCTCGGGTTCGTCCACAGGTCCGTCCACGCCGCGGTCGTCCACGGGTGCGGGATCAGATTGAAGTTGAGGCTGTCTGGGAGCGTCTTGAAGGACGTCGCGACTGTCCAGACGAACGGCGTCAGGAAGATCGCCGCGACGAAGAGGTAGACGCCGTAGAGCAGGATCTTGCGGGCGGTTTCCGGACGCGCCCGGCCAGGGATGTACGGCTCGGCGGCCGACGTCTGCGACGTCATGCGACCTCCTGCCGTCCGACGGTGAGGCGCTGCACGACGGTCAGACCGAAGACGAGGACGAAGTAGATGACGCCGGCTGCCGCTGCGATGCCGAAGTCGAAGACCCCGAACGCGGCGTTGTAGATGTAGAGGATGGGATACATCGTCGCGTAGGCCGGGTTGCCGGACGCGCCGCCGGCGACGAGGAACGGCTGGTCGAACAGCTTGAGCGCTCCGATGCCGAAGACGACGAGGCAGAAGAAGTGCGCCGGCTTGAGCAAGGGGAACGTGATCTTCCAGAACGTCCGCCAGGCGCCGGTGTTGTCGAGCGCCGCAGCCTCGTAGACGTCGTCCGGGATCGCCTGAAGCGAAGCGAGGTAGAAGATCATCACCGTGCCCGAGGTGGTCCAGGCGTTCATGCCGACGATCCCCCATCCCACGGTGCTCGCCTTGCCGAACCAGTCCTTGTCGAGGCCGAAGATGTGGTTGAACAGCCCGTTCTGGCTGAAAATGAAGAGGACGATCGTGGTGATCGCGACGGATGAGGCGATCGAGGGGAAGTAGAAGGCCGACCGGAAGAAGTTGCGACCGCGGAGCTTCTGGTTGATCACGAGCGCGAGCGACAGTCCGAGCGCCATCTCGAGCGGCACGACCGCGACGGTGTACTCGGCGATGTTCCTGAGCGCGGTGTGGAAGATCGGGTCGTGCAGGACCTTGGCGTAGTTGAAGGTCCCCGTCCCGGGGGACGTCTTCCCGGCGATCCCCCAGTGGTAGAAGCTGATGTAGACCGCGTAGGCGAACGGGTAGACGAAGAAGAGCCCAAAGACCGCGAGCGGCACGAGGGCGAACCCGTAACCCCAGCCGGCCTCCCGAAGGCGGGCGCCCGCCATCGAGGTGCGGAGGCGGCTGGGCGCGGCTTCGGTCGCGGTCGTGGTCGCCATCAGAGATGAGGCCGTCCCCTGCGCGGCAGGCGCTGCGCAGGGGACGGTTCAGTTCGTTGGCTGATTACTGGCCCTTGAGGGCCTTTCCGACGTCGGCGAGCATCGCCGGAATCGACTTGCTGCCGGAGATCACGGCGTTCAGATCGTTGCCCATGACCGTGTAGGCGCTGGAGAAGTTCGGGTTGCCGAAGCCCCAACCGCGGGCGTACGGCGCCGCCGCCAGGAACGGCTTCCGGCCGCCGATCGACGGCACGTCACTGCGCGGGGAGAGAGCGAGCCCCTTCGACATCCAGACCTTCTCGCCCTGCTTGCCCACGAGCCAGCTGAGCACCTTCCACGCAGCCGCCTTGTTCGTCTCGCTCTTCGCGATCGACCAGGAGACGGTGAAGGCCAGGTTCCCGTTCGTCTTGCCCTTGATCATCGGGTGGACGCCGTAATGGACGCTGGGGAAGGTCGACTTCATGTACGGCAGCACCCAGTTGCCCTCGAAGATGATCGCGGCGTGGCCCTGACCGAGCTGCTCGCCGCACCAGCTGCCCGAGGGCGGTGTATAGGCGAGACCGCTCTTGAGCAGGCTGACGTAGAACTTCACCGCCTGGGCGTTTGCCTTCGAGGTGAGGTTCTTCGTGATCGAGCCCTTGTTCTGGTACATGAAGGCGCCCATCCGCGCCCAGTCAGCCGAGAGGCAGATCGGGTGGCTGGCGGACGTCTTCTGCTGAATCTGCTTGGCAGCCGACTTGAGCTGCGCCCATGTCTTCGGCGCCTTGACGCCGGCCTGATTCAGCAGACCGTTGTTCGTCTCCTCGGCGAGCGGCGACCAGTCCTTCGGGAAGCCGTAGATGGTCTTACCCTTCTTGAAGGCACCGAGCAGCTTCGGATAGAACGGCTTGGTCTTGAAGTGGGTCTGGTTCACGAGGCCGTTCAGCGGCGCGATGACACCCTGCTTGATCCAGGCGCCGATCACGCTCGAGTCGACGTAGAACACGTCGGGCGCGTTGTGCGCGGCGAACCGTGCGGTCATTGCCTGGGTGTAGTCGCCGTTGATGACGGTCCACGTCACGTGGATGCCCTCTTTTGCCCCGACGGTCGAGTTGAACTTGTTCGCCATCTGCTGGTCCAGCGCGTCCTCATCCGTGCCCGAGGACCAGCCCGCGAACGTGACGTTGGTGACCTTCTGTGTCTTGTGCCCAGCCTGGGCAGATGCGGCGACTAGAGCCACGGCCAAGAGCAGCAGGCCGAGGATCACCGCTAAGCGTTTCGTCATGACTGACGACCCTCCCTCGTCGTTGGAACCGGTTTCAAGGTGGCAGCCCAACTCTGATTATTACCCGTTCGAGCTGGTTGTTACACCATTGCTCCTTTTCGCGCGCCAGAGCTCGGCTTCCCTTGACGTGGAGACTCCGAGGCGCCACGCTTGTTTGTAATGGAACCGTTACCAACCACTGCGGCACGCCCGGCCGGTACCCCCGCCCGCATCGCGGATGTCGCCGCGTTGGCCGGCGTCGGCGTCGCGACGGTTTCTCGCGTCCTCAACGGCCACGTGGGTGTGCGGCCGAGCACCCGGGAGCGGGTCGTCGAGGCGATCGAGGCGTTGCACTACCGCCCGAGCTCGCTCGCCCGCAGCCTCTCCCTCCGAAGGACGATGGTCGTGGCGACGCTTCTGCCCTGGTTCACGAACCCGTCCGCAGTGCAGCGGGTCAGAGGCATCGTCGAAGGCCTCAGTGGCTCGGCGTATGACCTGATGGTGTTCGACATCGAGTCGGAGGGCCGGCAGCGCCGGGCGTTCGAGCTGTTCGATCGAGGCGACCGGGCCGACGGCCTGCTCGTCGTCTCGACGCTCCCGCCCGAGGCCGAGGTGGATCGCCTTCGCGCCGCGGGCGTCCCGTGCGTCCTGATCGACGCGGTGCACCCGTGCTTTCCCAGCATCGCGGTCGACGACGTGGCCGGCGGCGAGATGGCAACCCGCCACCTCGTCGAGCTCGGCCACCGACGCATCGCCTTGATCGGCGACCCGCCGCCGGAGTTTCGCTTCGAGTGGAGCCGCGATCGGACCCGCGGCTACGAGCGCGCCCTGACTTCGGCGGGGATCGAGCTGCGAAGCGACTACGTGCGCGAAGGAACCCGGCTGCAGCATGTCGCTCGTGCGGTCGCCTCCGAGCTCCTCTCCTTGCCGGAGCGGCCGACGGCGATCTTCGCAGCGTCCGACACCCAGGCGCTGGGCGCCATCGAAGCAGCCCGGTCGCTCGGCATCCGGATACCCGCAGAACTATCAGTCATCGGATTCGACGACATCGAGGTTGCCGCGTACGTAGGCCTGACGACGGTGCGCCAGCCGCTGCTCGAAAGCGGACGCCGGGGAGCCAAGCTCCTCCTCGACACGCTGGCGGGTCTACCCGTAGAACCTCTCTGCGAGTTGCTCCCGCTCGAGCTCGTGGCCCGCAACACGACCGGCCCGGCTCCGGATCGGTGAGCTACTGCTCGTTCTCTTCGCGCTCGTCCGATGTGAGCTCCTCGGACGGAAACTGTTCGCGCTCGGCCGCGCCGAGGTGACGCAGAGCCGGGTTGACACCACCGGCGTTTCCTTCCGCCGTCCCCTCGCCTGAACCCAACGCGCGATTGAGGCGCTTGATCGCCCGGTTGATCCGCCCGAGAATCCCCACCGCCCGAGAGTAACGGACGACCCGGCTACCGTTGGAACGAGGTAATGGCAGAGACACAGCACCCCGGAGAGCCTCGGGCGAGCGCTCCGCACCTGCGGCTCAAGGTCAAGATCTATCCCGATCACGAGCCGACCCGGGCCGAAGTGGCGGAGATCTGTCGCCAGGTTCGCGAGTTCTGCGCCACCCTCTCGCCGGCCTTTCATCCCGCCGTGGACATCATGGAGGGATACGGGGTGGGACACGCGGATCAGTGACGTCCCCGCGGCGTACCGCCTCCGCACGGGCGTAAGGCGCCTACCGGAGTCGAACCGGTGTACTGGGTTTTGCAGACCCATGCCTAACCACTCGGCCAAGGCGCCGCGCGGCGGTCATCGTATCGGCGCCAACTGCGCCGACCCGACCACCTCGTCGAGGAACCCGGTCGCTCGCTCGAACACGTCGACGCGGTTCCCCAGCTTCTCGACCATGTGCCCCTCGTCCTCGTAGATCACGAGCTCGCAGCGGACGCCGCGACGCACCAGCTCGGCATGGATCGCCTCCGACTCGCTCACCGGCACGCGCGGATCGTTGCGCCCGTGCTCGATGAAGAGCGGCGCCCTGATCGCGTCCAGCCGGCTCCACGGCGACAGACGCTCGAGCAGCTCGGGATCGCTCAGCGGGCCGTACTCCCGCTCGCGAGCAGCGCGCCGCCAGACCGAGGTGTTCTCGAGGAAGGTGCGCAGATTGGAGATGCCCACGAACTCGATCCCGGCCGCCCAGAGCTCCGGCTGGAATGCGAGCGCGGCCAGCACCATGTACCCGCCGTACGAGCGTCCGTAGACGACCGCGCGCGAGCCGTCGATCTCCGGCCGCGCCGCCAGCCACGCGTGGAGGGAGGCGAGGTCCGCCACGGAGTCGAGCCGCTTCTCCACGTCGTCCAGGTGCTCGAAACGCTTTCCATAACCGCTCGAGCCGCGCACGTTCGGAGCGGCGACGGCGTAGCCCCGCGCGACGAGGTACTGCGTCAGCGCGCCGAACCCCGACGAGTACCAGGGCTGCCACTGGCTCTCGGGGCCGCCGTGCACGGTGACCACGACCGGGAACGGGCCGTCGCCCTCCGGCAGGAAGAGGAAGACCGGAATGGACTCGCCGTCGAAGCTCTCGACCCGGTGGAGCTCGGGCTCGACGCCGTTCTCGACGCTGCCGAGATCGGTCAGCTTTTGCCCACTCCCGGACTCGAAGTCATGCACCCACACCTGATGCGGCTCCGTCGGCGTCGAGAACGCGAACGCGACCCGCGTCCCGTCCGGAGAGAAGACGAAGTGCTCCGCGACTCCGTCACCCGGCAGCGAGAGGCCGTCCACCCGCGAGTAGCCGTCCTCGTTCGCGACCACCAGCAGGTGCCGACCCGCGTCGTCGCCGACGCAATCGAGGTCCCACTCCGATTCGTGCAGGACCTCCCAGCCGCCGCCGAGCGTGTAGCGGGAGATCGCGAACGTGTCTCGGCCCTCGTTCGTCGCGCAGACGAAGCCGGACGAGTCCGCGAGCCAGACCGCATCCATGTACTCGGCCTGCCCCTCGTGCGGTGTCACGTGGACGATCTCGCCGGTCTCGACCCCGAGCAGGAACAGGTTCGAGTCGCCGCTCAGCTCGCCGAGCTGCCCGGCGGCGACCCAGCGGCCGTCAGGCGAGATCTCGCCGTTGGCACACCAGCCGCCGAGCTCGAACGTCCGCTCGTCTCCGGTCTCGAGCTGCCGCACGACGACGTCGAAGTCGAGGCCGTTGCGACGGTTCGTCGAGTACGCGAGCAGCGCGCCGTCGTGCGAGACGTGCGGGGAGCGGTGGATGTAGCGCGGATCCACGACCAGCGGCTCGCCCTCGAGGTAGAGCTGCGTCCGCTCGTTCCCGCCCTCGTCGATCTCGAGCAGCAGGCGGTCGTCCGGGAGGAGCTGGCCCTCGACGGGCTCGGCGTAGTTCGTCAGTTGCTCGAGCTCAGTGGCTGGAAGCGGCAGCCGGTAGAGCTGGCGCGTCCCCGAGAGGTCCGACGCGACGAGCAGCCACGTACCGTCGCTCGACCACGACAGCGGATAGGCCTGCCGCAGCTCGAGCAACGTCCGCAGATCCCCCACGGCCGGAGGCTATCGAGAGCGACTAGGCCGGAGTCGCAGCGAGTTCGGGGATGATCTCGGCCCCGAATGCCTGCAACGTCTCCTCCTGACTGTGGGTCATGAGGTAGATGTTGAACTGGTCGACGCCGATCCCCTGGAGCTCCTGTAGCTTCGCCTTCGCCTGGTCCGCCGTCCCGAGGACGCAGAAGCGGTCGCAGATCTCGTCGGTGACGAACTCGCCGTGCTTCGCGCCGACGCGCGAGTGGTCGTTGTAGTCGTAGAACTCGCGCGTCTGAACGTAGTCGGTGAGCGCCTTCGGCACGATGCTCCCGTCGGCGCCGTAGCGGCCGATCAGGTCGACGATGTGGTTCGAGACCATGGCCGGGAACCAGCGCACCTGCTCGCGCGCGTCGGCGATGTCGTCGGAGATGTGGGCCGGAGCGCCGACGATGCACTTGAGCTCGCCCGGGTCGCGGCCCGCCTCCTCGGCCGCGCGCCGCGCGGTGCCCATGATCCACTGGATGATCTCCGGGTCGGCGAGCTGGATGATCACCCCGTCGCCGACGTGGCCCGCGACCGCCAGCGCCTTCGGCCCGTAGCCGGCGACCCAGACCGGAATCGGCGGCAGTTCCGGCCGAACCCACTTCAGCTGGAGGTCCTTGTCGTTCCAGTGGACCTCGCGGCCGTTCATGAACTCGTGGATCATCCCGAGCGCCTGCTCGAACTCGGCGACCTTCATCGGCTGCCGGCCGATGAAACGCACCGCGGAGTCACCCCGCCCGACGCCCATGACCATCCGGCCGTCGGACAGGTCGTGCAGCGTCGCGTACGAGCTCGCGAGCACCGTCGGGTCGCGCGTCGCCGGGTTCGTCACGAAGTGGCCGAGCTTGATCGTCGAGGTCTCGCGCGCCGCCACCGCGAGCATCGGGATCGACTCCTGCCAGAGGACGTGCGAGTCGTACGTCCACGCGTAGCCGAACCCATGGCGCTCGGCGAGCTGGATCAGCTCGAGCCAGCGCGAGAACGGCGGATCCGGGAGAACCGTGACGCCGAATTCCATGTCCGCGAGCCTATCGCGGCGCGACGAGGTCGTAGCTGCCGGCGATCAACTCGCCCACGAGCTCTTCGGGCGCGGCGCCGCCGAACGTGACCGTCAGCCAGTGCCGCTTGTTCAGGTGGTAGCCCGGCTCGATCTCCGTGTAGCTCGCGCGCAGCTGCTCACCGAGCTCCGGCTCGCACTTCACGCTCACCTGCAGCGGCTTCCGCTTCAGCTGCGCGAGCGCGAACATCTTTCCCCCGACCTTGAAGACGGAGGTCTCGGGGCCGAAGGGAAAGGTCTCCTCGGCGTCCGGGAAGGTCAGGCAGAGACGGCGAAGCTGCGCGGGATTCACTCTCGCTCGAGCACGACGACCGGGATACGCCGCTCGGTCTTCTCCAGGAGGGTCATGCGAATGCCTCCAGTGCCTTCGTGGTCAGCCTGTCGAGGGCCTGCACCGAGAGCTCGAGATGCTCTTCCCTGGTGTCCTCGAGCTTCGTATGTGAGAGCCCACGTAGGGACTGAACGAACAGCATCACCGTCGGGACTCCAGCCCGCGACACCTCGGCGGCGTCGTGGAGCGGTCCCGAGGGGAGACGGTGCGACGAGCCGGCGACCTCGCGAACCGACTCCTCGGCGAGGTCGAGCAGCCGGTCGTCGAACGGGATCGGCTCGATCGACCAGATCTTCTCCCACTCGACCTCGATGCCCTCCTCGTGGGCGAACCTCCGGGATGCGGCCTCGGCGTTGCTCAGCATCTCGGCGAGCCACGTTGCGTCGAGGTGGCGCTGGTCGAGGAGGCACTCGGCGGTCTCGACCACGGAGGTCACGATGCCGGGCTTCGTCACGACTCCGCCCATCGTGCAGACGGCGCCGCCGCCGATCCGCTTCGTGATCTCGCGAAGCTCCAGCTCGAGCTTCGCTGCGCCGGCGAGCGCGTCGCGGCGCTGGTCCATCGGCGTCGAGCCGGCGTGCGCCGCCTGGCCTCGGAATGTCACGAGATGGCGCTCTACGCCGAAGGTGCCGAGCACGACACCGAGCGGCAGGTCGAGCGACTCCAGCACCGGGCCCTGCTCGATGTGGAGCTCGAGGTAGGCCGCCGCGTTGTCGAGCTGCCCGCTCGCCTCGAGCGCGCGGTCGAGGTCGACGCCGTGCTCGGCGAGCGCGTCCGGGAGCGCGATCCCGTCCGCGTCGCGGCGCTCACGCAACTCGTCCTGGTCGCTCATCGAGCCGGCAGCCGCCGACGAGCCGAAGAGCGAGCGGCCAAAGCGCGCGCCCTCTTCGTCCGCCCAGTTGACGAGGCGCACCGTAAGTGGCGGCGTCCCTCCATCGGAGATTCGGCGCAGCACCTCGACCGCCGCGACCACGTTGAGAGAGCCGTCGAGCCAGCCGCCGTTCGGCACGGAGTCGATGTGGCCTCCCAGCAGGAGCGCGCGCTCCTGCTCGCCCGGCAGCGTGAACCACTGGTTCCCGGCCTCGTCGACTTCTTCCTCGGCGCCCGTCGGCGCGACCTTCTCGCGCAGCCACTGTCGCGCGCGCTCCCACGTCTCGGTCCAGGCGACGCGCTGCGCGCCGTTCTCGTCGCCGGTCAGCTCCTGCAGCTCGCGCAGCTCGGCGACCGTCCGTTCCGGTGACAAGGCCACGGCACGAGCTTAAACTCGGGAGCGATGTCGATCCTGATCCGTGGAGGGCGCATCGTCACCGCCTCCGACGACTTCGTCGCGGACGTCTTCGTCGACGGCGAGCGAGTCGCGCTGATCGGTGCCGATCTCGACGTCGCCGCCGACCGGACGATCGACGCGGCCGGGAAGTACGTCCTGCCGGGCTGCATCGACCCGCACACGCATCTCGACATGCCGTTCGGCGGCACCGTCACGATCGACGACTTCGAGTCGGGCCAGGGCTCGGCCGCCTGCGGCGGCACGACGTGCCACGTGGACTTCTGCATCCAGGGCCGCGGACAGACCTTCGCGCAGGCGCTCGAGGTCTGGCACGGAAAAGCGAACGGCAAGACGCTGATCGACTACGGCTTCCACATCGCCGTCACCGACCTCGACGACGGCGGCACGCTCGAAGAACTGGCCATGCTGCCCGAGCAGGGGATCACCTCGTACAAGCTCTTCATGGCGTACAAGGGTGTGCTCCAGGTCGACGACGAGACGCTCTTCCGTGCGATGCAGGTCGCGGCGGCGAGCGGCGCGCTCGTGATGGTCCACGCCGAGAACGGGGACGCGATCGACGTGCTCGTCCACGAAGCGCTGTCCCGTGGCTACACCGAGCCGATCCACCACGCGCTGACACGGCCGCCCGAGCTCGAGGGCGAGGCGACGAACCGCGCCATCCAGCTCGCGCGGATCGCAGGCAGTCCGCTCTACGTCGTCCACGTCACGTGCCGGGAGGCGGTCGAGCCGATCCGCCGCGCTCGCGAGCAGGGCTGGGACGTCTGGGGTGAGTCGTGCACGCAGTACTTCTTCCGGTCGATTGACGACCTCGCGCAGCCGGGCTTCGAAGGCGCCAAGTACGTCTACTCGCCGCCCGCGCGTGACGCGGCGAACCACGACGTGCTGTGGGACGCGGTGCGCACCGACGCGCTCTCGGCGATCTCGACCGACCACTGCGCGTTCCTCTGGGACGGGCAGAAGACGCTCGGCAAGGACGACTTCACGAAGATCCCGAACGGCGGCCCCGGCCTCGAGGACCGACTGAAGATGATCCACCACTTCGGCGTCCGCGAAGGGCGGATCAGCCTCAACCGGATGGTCGATCTCCTCGCGACGCAGCCCGCGCGATTGTTCGGCCTCTATCCGCGCAAGGGGACGGTCGCAGTCGGCGCCGACGCCGATCTCGTCGTCTTCGACCCCGAGCGGCGGGAGACGATCTCGGCCTCGACGCACCACTCCAAGTGCGACTACAACCTCTATGAGGGAACCGAGGTCGTCGGCGCGCCCGAGACCGTGCTCCTGCGCGGCAACGTCCTCGTCGAGGACGGCGAGCTCGTCGGCACACCGGGCCTGGGACGCTTCGTCCGGCGGGCCCGATTCGGCGAGCAGCTCGAGACCGGCGCCGCCGTCCCCACATAGTTCCAAGCAGGGCTTTTTTTACGCCGGACGAACAAAGCTGCGCTAGCGTCATGCGAGTCGTGGGGCCTCTCATCGGAGCGCGGCGCGGGCGGTTGCTCGCGGGTCTGGTCATCGCGCTAACCGCGCTCCTCTCGGCGAGCGCGTCTGACGCTGCCACGACCCGCGCCAAGGGCATCGACGTCTCGACCTGGAACGGGGCGATCAACTGGACGAAGGTCGCGCACGCCGGCTACCGCTTCGCGTTCGGGAAAGCGACCGAGGGCACGACCTACAACGACAAGACGTACACGACGAACCGGAATGGCAGCGAGGCCGCCGGTCTCGTGTTCGGCGCCTACCACTTCGCGCGCCCGGGCGGCACGAGCCTGGCCGGCGCGACCGCGAGCGCGATCAAGCAGGCCAACCACTTCCTCGCCGTCGCCGGCCCGCAGCCGGGAGAGCTGCCGCCGGTGCTCGACCTCGAGAAGACGGGAAGCCTGCCCAAGCAACGCCTGCTGGCGTGGACCCTCGCCTGGCTCGGCCAGATCGACGCGCGCACCGGCGTCGTGCCGTTCCTCTACACGTCTCCGCTCTTCTGGAAGGGAAGCCTTGGCGACTCGACGGCGGCCGCGGCCGCCGGCACCGGCCTCTGGATCGCGCACTGGACGTCGAAGAGCAAGCCGCTGGTTCCCGCGCAGAACTGGAAGGGCAACGGCTGGAAGTTCTGGCAATGGACGAATTGCGTCTCGGTGCCGGGCGTCAAGCACTGCACCGACGGCGACCGGTTGAACGGCACGAAGCTCACGTCGGTTGCCATCGCCCCGTTCCCGAGCGGGCCGCCTCTCCTCTCCACCCCGCCGACGATCGTCGGACCTCCCGAGGCCGGCCAGCTGCTCGCCGCCGTGCCCGGCCTGTGGGAGGGCGGCAAGCCCCTCACGTTCGCGTATCAGTGGCGGCGTTGCGACGCGGCGGGCGCCAACTGCGTGCCGATCTCCGGCGCCGGCGCCGAGTCGTATCGGCCGGTCAGCGACGACGTGGGGCACTCGCTCAAGGTCTTCGTGACCGCCACCTCCGCAGCAGGGACGGCGTCCACCACCACCGCTCCGACCGTCGCAGTCACCCCGGCGGGAACTTCACCGGGAGTCCACCCCACCAACCTCAAGCCGCCGGTGATCGCCGGCACCGCCCAGGTCGGGCAGATCCTGACGAGCTCGGTCGGGACCTGGACCGGCTCGCCGACGAAGTTCACGTATCGCTGGCGGCGCTGCAACTCCGGTGCCACCTCGTGCATCGCGATCCCGCATGCAACCGGGCCGAAACGGACGCTCACCCCCGACGACATCGGCGCGACGCTCTCACTCGTCGTGACCGCAACCGGCAAGGGCGGCGCCGCATCCGCGACCGCCACCGCAACCGACATCGTCGTCTCGGCGCCGCTGCCGCCGGTCTCGATCGGGACGCAGACCGTCCGCCCGGGCATCGCCGGCAACCTCCAGACCGACGACGGGCGCGCAACCGTCACGTGGCAGCCAGGCGCAGTGCCGGTCGGGAAGACCGTCTCGCTCACCGCCTTCGACGGCACCCTCGCCGTGCCGGGCAGCGAGGTCTCCCTCTCCGTGCCGGGACTGTCGTCGAAGGGGTTCCGCTGGCCCCTCGACCTGATGTACGCGCAGCAACAGCCGACCCGAACCGTGCTCGGCTACTCGACGGACGGAAAGGTCTACCACTCGGTGCCGACGCTCCAGCCGGCCCAGCTTCCGCCCGGGACGGCCGTCGGCTGGTACGTCGACGCGAACAACCTCACGCATGTGCTGACGCGGACTCCGTTCCAGATCTCCCTGTTCAAGCAGGGCGCCTGGGGCGATCCCACCTACACCTCCCCGACCGGGCCGGCGCTCGCGACCCAGACCAAGTTCCAGGCACTCCCCCACCCCGCCGACAAGACCCTGCTGCTGCTCACCCGGCTCGCGGTGCACTCACAGGCTCGGATGTCGGCGTGGGTTACCGGGCCCCACGGAGCGAGGATCCCGGTCCTGGGCAAGGGGAGCCGCTTCGGTGCGCTGCTCCCGACGGGGATCCTCCAGACCGTGCAGGCGTACCGCAGGAAGCCGGGCTCGACGCAAGTGCGCCTGCGCCTCAACGCGCGCACGCTCCTGCCCGGCCCGTACAGCCTGCGCGTGACCGCGGTCGATCCGTGGGGACGGCACGGCCGCCTCACGCTCCGCTTCCGCTATCGCCGCTGATTCAGCGCGTGCAGGCCGAGTAGCTCGTAGGCGACGTTCGCCGCGGCGAGCGCTGTCTGCTGTCCGGGGCCGTCGTACGGAGGCGAGACCTCGACCACGTCTGCCGCGACGAGGTTGATTCCGCGCAGTGCGCGGAGGAACGCCAGCGCTTCCGCCGTCGAGAGGCCCCCGACTTCGGGCGTCCCCGTTCCGGGGGCGAACGCCGGGTCGAGGACGTCGACGTCGAAGGAGACGAAGACGGGGCGGTTGCCGCTCCGTTCGCGTACGAGGCTCGCGTAGCCGCCCGGCCCAAGGTTCCGCAGCTGATCGCACGAGAGAACCGCGAAGCCGAGCTCGCGCGCCGACTCGAGGTCTTCGGCAGCGTAGAGCGAGCCGCGCAGACCGGCCTGCACCGATGCGGACGGATCGATCACCTTCTCCTCGACCGCGCGAAGGAACGTCGTTCCGTGGAAGTAGCGCTGGCCGAAGTACTCGTCCCAGGTGTCCCCGTGGGCATCGAGCTGGACGAGCGCGAGCGGGCCGTGCTTGCGCGCCAGCACCCGCAGCTCGGCGAGCGTGACCGAGTGGTCGCCGCCGAAGCGCGAGCGGGAAGACACCGGCCTCGACGAGCGGCGCGAGGCCCTGCTCGATCTGGCCGTACGTGCGCTCGGTGTCGCCCGGCGAGACCGGCAGGTCGCCGTAATCGACGATCGAAAGCGTCTCGACGACGTTGACCTCGAGCGCCGGGTTGTACGGCCGCAGCAGTGCCGACGCCGAGCGGATCGCCTCCGGGCCGAAGCGCGGGCCCGTCCGGTAGGTCGTCGCGGTATCGAAGGGGATGCCGTAGACGGCCGCGTCCACGCCGGCGAGGTCCGTCGTGTGCGGCGCGCGCATGAACGTCCGGATCCCGGCGAAGCGCGGCAGTTCCCGGGCGTCGAGCGGCCGGTGGTGCGGCATCACGCAGTCTCGATCGGCCGACCGACGGTGAGCGCTTCGTAAAACGCCGGATCGAGCTGCGCGAACTCTGCATCCGGCTGAACACCGAGCGCGTCGAGCGTCTTCGAGAAGAAGCAGCGGATCGTCGCGGCGAGCACGACGTCGAAGATCTCGTCATCGCCGAGACCGTGTCCGCGGAGCTCGTCGACGTCCTCCTGGGTGATGGCGGTCGCGTCGGCGACGACCTGCTCCGCGAAGGCCATGATCGCCCGGTCGGCGGCATCCAGGCCATCGGGCAGCGCCGGCACCGAGTCGAAGTCGTAGAACTTCTCGGCGAGCACCTTCCCGTGGGCGAGCGAGCAATAGGACGAGCGCAGCCGCCGGGCCGCCGCGAGCGTTGCGAGCTCGTAACGCCGCTCGTCCGACGTCGACTTCACCGCGGCGATGAGCTGCCGCCAGGCCGCGTAGACCTCGGGACGGAGGGCGAACGCCCGCTCCATGTTGTCGGCGTCTCCGTCAGGAACGTCGATGAACGGCATCGTCAGCGGGTCTGCGGGAAGCCGAGATCGATCCGCGACGTTGCCGGATCGGGCCAGCGAGACGTGACGACCTTGCCCTGGGTGTAGAAGCCGATCGACTCGGGCCCGTAGACATGCAGGTCGCCGAAGAGCGACGACTTCCAGCCGCCGAAGGAGTAGTAGGCGACCGGCACCGGGATCGGGACGTTGATCCCGACCATCCCCGCTTGCACGTCGAACTGGAACTGCCGTGCCGCCCCGCCGTCGCGCGTGAAGATCGCGACGCCGTTGCCGTACGGGCTCTCGTTCACGAGCCGCAGGGCCTCCTCGTAGGTCGCGACGCGCGTGACGCCGAGCACCGGCCCGAAGATCTCGTCGACGTACGCCTTCATCTCGGGAGTCACGTCGTCGAGCAGGCTCGGATTGAGGAAGAAGCCGTCCGCCGGCACGCCCTCCCGCCCGTCCACGACGACGGTCGCGCCTTCGCCCGGCGCGTTCTCGACGTAGGACGCGACCCTGTCGCGGTGCTCGCTCGTCACGAGCGGGCCCATCTCGGAGGACGGATCCATCCCGTCGCCGACTGTCACCTTCGGGATCCGCTCTTTGATCGCGTCGACGAGCGGCTGGGCGACGTCGCCGACCGCGACGACGACGGAGACGGCCATGCAGCGCTCGCCGGCCGAGCCGTAGCCGGCCGAGACGGCTGCGTCGGCGGCCGCGTTCACGTCGGCGTCGGGGAGGACGATCATGTGATTCTTCGCGCCGCCGAGCGCCTGGCAGCGCTTGCCGCTCGCGGTCGCGTTCTCGTAGACGTAGCGCGCGATCGGGGTCGAGCCGACGAAGGAGATCGCGGCGACATCGCGGTGCTCGAGCAGCGCGTCGACTGCGACGCGGTCGCCCATGATCACGTTGAAGACGCCGTCCGGCAGGCCGGCCTCCCGCAGCAGCTCGGCGACCCACAGCGATGGGGATGGATCCTTCTCCGACGGCTTGAGCACGAAGCAATTGCCGCAGGCGATCGCCGGAGCCCACATCCAGGTGGGCACCATCGCGGGGAAGTTGAACGGCGTGATGCCGGCGACGACGCCGAGCGGCTGCCGGATCGAGTAGACGTCGATGCCGGTCGAGGCCTGCTCGGAGTGCTCGCCCTTGAGCAGCGTCGGGATCCCGCAGCAGTGCTCCACGACCTCGAGCCCGCGCGTCACCTCGCCGAGCGCGTCGGAGAAGACCTTCCCGTGCTCGCCGGTGAGGATCGCGGCGACCTCCTCGCGCCTGGCGTGCAGCAGCTCGCGGATGCGGAAGAAGAGCTCGGCCCGCTTCGCGAGCGACGTCTGGCGCCAGGCGGGGAATGCGTCCCGCGCCGCCTGGACGGCCGCGTCGACCTCCTCCACGCTCGCGAAGTCGACCGCCCCGGTCTGGCGTCCGGTCGCGGGGTTGTAGACCGGGCCGCTGCGCCCGGAGCCGCCGTCGACGCGGCGTCCGCCGATCCAGTGTGGGATGCGCGTCGCAGCGGGTGCGTCGACGGTCTCGGTCATGTGGGCTAGCCTAGCCAGGTGACCGCGATCGAGCGGAACACCGAGCTCGGCGAACGGGTCAAGGCCGACGCGAGGCGCTACGTCCTCCACTCCTGGTCCGTGCAGGACGCGCTCGACCCGATCGCGGTCGCCGGCGCCGAGGGCCGCTACTTCTGGGACTACGACGGGAACCGCTACCTCGACTTCGCGTCGCAGCTCGTCAACGTCTCGATCGGCCACCAGCACCCGAAGCTCGTCGCGGCGATCAAGGAGCAGGCGGACCAGCTCTGCACCATCGGGCCGCCCATGGCGACCGAGCCGCGGTCGACCCTCGCGCGGCTGCTCGCCGAGGTGACACCCGGCGACATCTCGATGGCGTTCTTCACGAACGGCGGCGCCGAGGCAAACGAGAACGCGATCAAGCTCGCGCGCTGGTACACGGGCCGGCACAAGATCGTGGCCCGCTACCGCAGCTATCACGGTGCGACCGCCGGCGCGATCACGCTCACGGGCGACCCGCGCCGCTTGCCCGCCGAGCCCGGCATCCCCGGTGTCGTGCGGTTGCTCGACCCGTTCACATACCGCTGCCCCGCCGGCCATCCCGATCCCTGCCCGGTGTGCACGGGCGCGCCGCATCTCGAGGAGATCCTGCAGTACGAAGGGCCGGAGACGGTCGCGGCCGTGATTCTCGAGCCGGTGACAGGGACGAACGGCGTCATCGTCCCACCCGAGGGCTATCTGCAGTCGATCCGCGAGGTCTGCGACCGTCACGGGATCCTGCTCATCGCCGACGAGGTGATGGCCGGCTTCGGCCGCACCGGCAAGTGGTTCGCCGTCGACCACTGGAACGTCGTCCCCGACATCCTGACCATGGCGAAGGGCATCAACTCCGGCTACGTCCCGCTCGGAGCGATGACGATCCGGGAGCCGATCGCAGAGTGGCTGCGAGACAAGTACTTCGCCGGGGGGCTCACGTACAGCGGCCACCCTCTCGCGTGCGCCGTCGGGGTCGCCTCCATCGAGGCGTTCCGGGAGGAGGGGATCGTCGAGCATGCAGCCGCGATGGGTGCAGCGTTCGACGACGCGCTGCACGGGCTCGCGGGGCGGCATCCCTCCATCGGCGACGTGCGCGGGCTCGGCTGCTTCTGGGGGCTCGAGCTCGTCCGCAACCGGGAAACGCGCGAGCCGCTCGTCCCGTTCAACGCCACGGGCAAGGCGGCGGCACCCGTCGCGCGGCTGGCGAAGGCGGCGCTCGAACGCGGCCTCTACCTGATGACGCACTGGAACGTCGTCATGGTCTGCCCGCCGCTCACGGTCACGCCCGAGGAGCTGGCCGAGGGCATTGCCATACTGGACGACTGCCTTGCAATCGCAGACGAGTACTACGACGACTGAGACCTGCCCCCGCTGCAACGCCGAGATGGAGTGGCGCCACGGGACGTTCCAGTGCCCGAAGTGCCGCCTCAAGATCGGTTGCTGTGAAGGCGAGACGGGTGACTGCCGGGATCCGGGCTAGGCTCGAGGAGCTCGAGGGATCCGAGCTCGACTCCTCGAGCGAGCTGCAGGTCGTTCTCTGCTGGCTCGTCCAGGACGACATCCCGATCGACGCCGGTGACCTGAACGCCGCTCGCCGACGCGCGATGTTCGTCCTCGCGGCCGGCGGCGACCCGCACCGCGACGTCGATCTCGACTCGATCGCGGCCGAACGCCTCGCCGACGAGCTCGACACGCCGACCCGACGAGGGCAGCTCGCAGCCGCGCTCGACAAGCTGCCGGCGGACGATCTGCCCGCGGTGACCGCTGCCGTGAGGTCGCTCCGCGCCGATCCCGAGCTTGCCTGGCGCTCGTTCGCGCTGTCGCTGTTGGCCGACGAGCTCGCCGAGGAGTAGCCGTCTCGCGGCACTCCGACTACTCTGGACGCCAGTCCGTGGCGATCTCTAGACCGGAACCTCGC
Source organism: uncultured Actinomycetes bacterium (assembly GCA_963759435.1). Taxonomy (GTDB): domain Bacteria; phylum Actinomycetota; class Thermoleophilia; order Gaiellales; family Gaiellaceae; genus Palsa-739. The sequence goes on from CAVWZB010000010.1 coordinate 48,678, forward strand.
CGTCGGTTGAAGCTTCCCCGCAACCTGCCGGGCGGGCGACGACCGCAGCCGTACTCGCGCGTCGACGCGCCGTACTTCCGCAGCCCCGGTTTCTACTTCCGGATCGGTGGGCTGGCGATCGTCGTCGCGGCCGGAGTCTCGCTCCTGCTCCTGCGCGCGTGGTCGATCCAGGTGCTGCACGGCAAGCAGTACGCGAAGTTCGCGCACACGCAGGCGTTCCGGACCGTCGACCTGTTCGGCACACGCGGCGTGATCGTCGACGCCGACAAGCGCCTGCTCGTCGGCACGACCGGACACCCGGTCATAGACGCCGACGCTGCCTCGCTCGGCAGCCGCGACGCGCACGGCCGCTGGCACCCGAGCCCGGCAGGCGTGCGAGCGCTCCACCGTCTCTCCCGTCTGACGGGCACGCCGACGAGCCTTCTGCTCAGCCGCATCCGGAGCTCTGTCCTCCGCTTCCCCTTCGCCCCGGCCGTCGTCATCCAGAATCCGAGCACCGCCCTCACGAGCTACCTGCAGGAGCGGGTCGGGAAGTTTCCGAGCTTCAAGGTCGGGGTCGAGGACGTCCGGAGCTACCCACAGGGCGCCTTCGGCAGCCAGTTCCTCGGGCTGCTCAACCAGATCAGCGGGCCGGAGCTCAAGTCGGGCCACTACAAGGACGCGAAACCGGGCGAAATCGTCGGCACGAGCGGCGTCGAGGCGTATTACGACTCGCTCCTCAACAAGGGCTTCGTGCAGGCGAAGATCCCGGTCGACTCGATGGGCCGCATCGTCGGGGCTCTCCGCGTGCCGGTGCAAAAGCAGCCGCCCACGCTGCAGCTCTCGATCGACACGCAGCTGCAGAAGGCCGCGCAGAAGGCGCTGCTCTACGGGATGGAGCAGTCGCGCCTCCACGGCCACTCGCCCACCGGAGCTTCGGCCGTCGCAATCGATCCGTGGACGGGCGCGATCAAGGCGATCGTCAGCTACCCGACCTTCGACCAGAAGCGCGCGGCCGACAAGCCGAGCTACCTCGCAGGGCTCTACAAGGAGACGAATGCGGTTCCGCTCCTGAACCGGGCGATCAGCGGCGTCTATCCCACGGGTTCGACCTTCAAGCCGATCATCGCGGAGGCGGCGCTCAGCGCCGGGATCATCACTCCCTCGACCCCGCTGGCATGCACCGGCGTCTTCTATCTCGGGAACTTCCCATTCCACAACGTCGACCCCGGAGTGAACGCGTCGATGACCCTGCCGACCGCGCTCGAGGAGTCGTGCGACACGTGGTTCTACCGGCTGGGCAATCTGGTGTATCAGCACGATCCGCGGGCCCAGGGAACGCTGATCCAGAACTGGGCGAGCAGACTCGGCCTCGGCCACGAACCGGCCGTCGACCTGACCGGCGCCGCGGCCGGCTATCTCCCGCGGCCCGGAAAGACCTTCGACAGAGTGAACGGCTCCCCGTGGACGGAAGGCCAGACGATCAACCTCTCGATCGGTCAGGGCAGGCTCCAGGTGAGCCCACTCCAGCTCGCGGTCGCCTACTCGGCGCTGATCAACGGCGGCAAGGTCGTCCGGCCGCACGTCGGCGAGGCCATGATCCGGGACGGCGTCGCCCACAAGTTCCACTACAAGCCCGTCCGGACGCTGAAGCTCTCGCCCTACACCTGGGCGATCAGGCAGGGCCTGTACGAGGCGGCGAACAGCCCAGGCGGCACTTCGTACCCGGTTTTCGCGGGGTTCCCGATCAAGGTCGCCGGCAAGACGGGAACCGCCGAGACGGGGTCCGGTGACAGCTCCTGGTACGCGTCGTGGGCGCCCTACAACAGTCCCAGGCTCGTGGTCGTCGCGAACGTCGAGCACGGCGGCTTCGGGGCCGAGGCGGCCGCCCCGATCGCGAAGAAGATCTACGCCGCGTACTTCCACCTGAAGGGCTAGCCCGTACGCCCACAACGCGGGATTGCCCCGCGCGTTTGCAGCGGCGACAATGCGGTCATGTCGACGTCTCCCTCGCTCGCGCGCCCGGAGATCCAGGCCGAGCTCATCTCCGAGGCTCTCGCCTCGGCGGGCGTCGGCTTCCTCGTCTGGGACGAGAACCGGCGTCACATCGCCGCGAACGCCGCCGCGTGCGAGATCCTCGGTACGACGCTCGAAGAGCTGCTCGGCCGCGAGGTGGGAGCACAGACCGTCGAGGGAGCGGAGGCCGTGGACGAGGCGCTGGGGTCCGGCTTCACGTCGGGCACGGTCACGGTGCACCGACTCGACGGCCGCGGCCCCATCGAAGTCTTCTACGCGACGTTCACGACCAAGACCGCCGGCATGCCGTTCATGGCGACGGTGATCTCCCCGCTCCAGGCTGCCTAGGCTCGGCGGGCACCGACGACGGCCCGCCGCCCGTTCTCGGCTGCTGCCGCGCGAGCAGGACGGCTCCCGTGACCACGGCGACGAACGCCGCAAGGCGAATCGCCCCGCGGACGCCGCCCGGCAGCGGCTCGTCGAGCACCACCGTCCCGGCGGCGATCGGGAGCGCGTTCGTCACGAGGGTCGCCAGCCCCGCGACCGTGAGCGCCGCGCCGGCCTGGTAGCCGATCTGGAGCAGCGCCGTTCCGGCCCCGTAGCCGATGAGGAGGAGCACGACGAACCCCGCGCGCGCGCCGCCCTGCGTCGTGAGCTTCGTCGAGATGTCGCCGATCGAGAAGAAGAGCCCGCCGGCGATCCCGTTCGCGACGGCTGCTCCCCAGTGCCTGCGCCCGACCACGACCAGCGCAATCGCGATCGCCGCCGTCACGCCGAGCCAGAGCAGGATCGGCCCGAGCTCTCCTCCTCCCTCCTTCGCCTTCCCACCGACGAGCGACACTGCCAGCGCGGCAAGACCGAGCACCGAGAGCAGCACGCCGCCGAGCTCGACGCGGGTCAGCCGCCGCTTCGCCATCCGGGCCGAGGCGAACGCGAGCACGCCGATCCCGCCCGCCGCGATGCTCTGCACGAGCGAGAGCGGCGCGAGCGCCAGGGCCGCAACGTAGAGGAGAAACCCGCCCGACTCCATCCCGAATCCGAGCAGCCACTTCCGGTCTCCGAGCAGCAGCCCGGCCGAGTGGAGCGGATGACGCACGGAAAGCGCCGGCATGCTCGAGGCCGCCTCGTGCTCCCGCAGGTACGCGAGGTTGATGACGACCGCAGACGCGAACGCCAGCACGAGGCCCGCCAGTAGCTCGCCGCTCAACACAAAACCCCGCCTGAGCGGGGTTGTTCAGAGCGGATGATGGGACTCGAACCCACGACCTTCTGCATGGCAAGCAGACGCTCTAGCCAACTGAGCTACATCCGCGTGGGAGGGCAGTCTAGCCGAGGTCGGCAGCGTCCAGAGCTTCGTTCACGAGCCGGTCGGCGAGCTCGTTCTGCTCCCGCCGGACGGCTGTGTAGCGCACCTTTCCGACCTGCCGCGCGAGACGCGCCGCCTCGAGGGAGAGCTCTCGCAGCGCTTCGTTCTTGACCCGGTACTCGCCGTTCATCTGCTTCACGAGCAGCTCGGAGTCGGAGACGACCTCCACCTCCCCCACCTGCAGCTCCGCTGCACGCTCGAGGCCGGCGACAAGCCCGCGGTACTCGGCCACGTTGTTGGTGGCGACGCCGATCGCCTCGCCGTGGGCGGCGAGCACCGTCCCGTCTTCGGCCTCGAGCACATAGCCGAACGCGGCCGGACCGGGATTGCCGCGGGAGCCTCCGTCGGTGAACAGACGCGCCTTCAAAGCAGCTCGTAGATGTCGAACGCCGGCTCCTCGTACGGGTGCGCGCGGCGCAGTGCGGCGATGACCTCGTCCTGCCGCTCGGCCGGGAAGACCGTTTCGAGCCGCAGCTCGGCCACCCGCTCCTCGCGGCCCGCCCGCCCCACGCTCGGCGACGTCCCCTGGCCCCCGAGGAACGTGCCGGTTCCCTCGGTGTACCAGGAGCAGTGCTCGTAGTCGCCGATCCGCCCCGCGCCCGCCTCGAACAGCGCGGCGCGCACGGCGTCGAGCGCCTCGCGCGGCACGAACACGATCAGCTTGCGGTTCATGCAAATACGGCGTCGATGGCCCGCATCGTGCCACCGTCGAGCTCGACGCCGGACGCCGCCGCGTTGTCGCGCAGCTGCTCCGGCCGCGATGCGCCGACGATCGCGCTCGCGACGTTCGGCTCGTGGAGGATCCAGGCGAGCGCGAGCTGCGCGGTCGTGACGCCGAGCCCGTCGGCGATCGGACCGAGATGCTGCACCCGCTCGAGCACGTCGCCCGCCAGGAACCGCGCCATGAAGCCGTCGCCGCGGGCGGCGGCGCGAGTCTCGTCCGCGTACGACTCGCCCGGCCGGTACTTGCCGCTGAGCACGCCCTGGGCGAGCGGCGACCAGACGATCTGCGAAACGCCGTTCTCGCGCGAGGCCGGGATCACGTCCTTCTCGGGCTCGCGGTGGAGCAGCGAGTACTCGGGCTGCGACGAGACGATCTTCGCGAAGCCTTTCTCGCGCGCGAGCTCGACGGCGCCGCGGATCTGGTCGCCGCTCCAGTTCGATACGCCGACGAACCGCGCTTTACCTGCTTCCACCACCTCGGTCAGCGCGCCGAGCGTCTCCTCCAGCGGGACGTCGTCGTCCCAGGCGTGGCACTGGTAGAGGTCGACGTGATCGAGCTGCAGGCGGCCGAGCGAGGCGTCGATCTGCTTCAGCACCTGCGCGCGCGAGAGCCCACGGTCGCCGTCCGGCGTCTCGCCGCACAGCTTCGTCGCGACGACGAACGACTCGCGTGGCCGCCGCGCGAGCGCGCGGCCGAGCACCTCCTCGGAGCGACCCTCGCTGTAGATGTTCGCGGTGTCGAAGAAGTTGACGCCCTGCTCGAACGCGGCGTCGACGACGGCGATCGCAGCGTCCTCGTCGAGGCTCCCACCGAACGTCGTCCACGTGCCGAGGCAGATCTCCGAGACGCGGAGATCGCTGTCGCCGAGCGTGCGGTACTCCACTACGGCTCGGTGTCGATCTGGGCGCGCTGCAGGTGGCCGGAGTAGTCGACGTAGATCGACTTCCACTCGGTGAACACGTCGAGCGCCGCCTGGCCCGCCTCGCGATGGCCGTTGCCGGTGTCCTTCGTGCCGCCGAACGGGAGATGCACCTCGGCGCCGATCGTGCCGGCGTTGACGTACGTGATGCCGGCCTCGAGATCGCGCATCGCACGGAACGCGGCGTTGACGTCCCGCGTGAAGATCGAGGACGAGAGGCCGTACTTGATCCCGTTCGAGACGCTGATCGCCTCGTCGAGGTCGCGCACGGGGATGAGCGCCGTCGTAGGCCCGAAGATCTCCTCCTGCGCGATCCGCATCTGCGGGTCGACGTCTGCGAAGACGGTCGGCCGGTAGAAGAACCCTTTGCCGAGGTCGCCGTCGGCGGCGATCTCGCCGCCGGTGAGGAGCTTCGCGCCCTCGTCCTTGCCGATCCCGGTGTAGGAGTCGATCTTCTCCAGCGCGGTCTTGTTGATCACCGGGCCGATGTCGGTGTCGTCCTCCCAGCCGGGCCCGAGCCGCAGCTTCTCCACGCGCTCGACGAGCTGTGACTGGAGCGCCTCATAGGCGCCCTTCTGCACGATCACGCGCGACGCCGCGGTGCAGCGCTGGCCCGAGGTGCCGAACGCCGACCAGAGGATTCCGTCGACGGCGAGCTCGACGTCCGCGTCGTCGAGGACGATGATCGCGTTCTTGCCGCCGAGCTCGAGATGGACGTGCGTGAGCGTCTCGGCCGCGGCCTTCAGCACCTCGACCCCGGTCTCGCGCGACCCGGTGAGCGTGATCACGCGGACGTCGGGATGGCGCACCATCCGCTCGCCGACGGTCGCTCCGCCGCCGTGCACGATGTTGACGACGCCGCTCGGGATGCCCGACTCGGCGAGCAGCTCGACGAAGCGCTCGGCCAGCGCGGGCGTATCCGTGGCGGGCTTGAGCACGGCGGTGTTGCCGCAGACGAGCGCCGGGATGAGCTTCCACGACGGGATCGCAACGGGGAAGTTCCACGGCGTGATCGCCCCGACGACGCCGATCGGCTGGCGGATGCTCATGTTCCACTTGTCGCGCAGCTCCGACGGCGTCGTATGGCCGAAGAGGCGCCTGCCCTCGCCGGCCATGTAGTAGGTGATGTCGATCGCCTCCTGGACGTCGCCGCCCGCCTCGGCCTTCACCTTCCCCATCTCGCGCGTCATCAGGTCGGTGAGCGCGGACTTCTCCTGCTCGAGCAGGCGCGCGAGACGGAAGAGGATCTCGCCGCGCTTCGGAGCCGGCACGAGCCGCCACTCCGCGTACGCCTCCTTCGCGACCGCGACCGCGCGGTCGACGTCCTCGGCGCCCGAGCGCGGAAAAATGCCGATCGTCTCGCCGTTCGCAGGGCTCGTGCTCTCGAAGGTCTCGCCGGAAGCGGCGTCCACCCACTCGCCGCCGATGAAGTTCTTGTAGGTCGTGCTCGTAGTCGTCGCCATGCGGCGAGCCTAGCGGCCCCTATGACCGGCGTGTTGCGGGGCCGCCGTCGTCGGAGGGTGCTACTCGGGTGGCCCGCCGACGTCCGGAAACTTGCCCGGATGCGCGCGGCGGCGATCGCGCACCGTCCGCTGCTCCTTGTCCTCGAGCCGCTGTTCGCTCTCCTTGCGACGGTCGCGGCCCTCGCGGCGCTCGACGATGACGGTCACGTTCGGGTTGTCCTTGTAGTAGTCGACCATCTTGTCGTAGAGCTCGTCGGCGAGCTCGCGGGGAATGACGCAGTAGATCATCGTCTGCTGATTGTAGGTAGGAAATCGGCCGATACCAGCCCAGGGCGTCGGTATAAGGGGCACATGCTGCGCCGGCACATCTGGTGGCTCGCGCCGCTTGCCGGCGCGGCAGTCGCCGGAGCGGTCGTGGCCGCCGTGTCGCTCGGCGGCGGCTCCTCCTCGCACGACCCGCCGCAGACCAGTCACGCGCACCTTCGGCCCGCGGCGGCCGCGCTCGCGTTCCAGCGCGCCGTCACGGACGTCGTGCACGAGCTCTCGCCGTCCGTCGTCCAGATCCAGAACCGCGACGGGCTGGGCTCCGGCGTCGTCTTCGACACGAACGGCGACGTGATCACGAACAACCACGTCGTCGCCGGCGGTGGCCCGTTCACCGTCACCGCCGGTGCGCATTCCTACGGCGCCTCGCTCGTCGGCCGCTTCGCGCCGGACGACCTGGCCGTCGTGCGGGTCTCGGGGGCGAAGCTCACACCGGCGGCGTTCGCGGACTCGAGCAAGCTCGACGTCGGGGACTTCGCGATCGCGATCGGCAACCCGCTGGGGCTGCGCTCGAGCGTCACCGACGGCATCGTCAGCGCCTTCCGCCTGGGCGTCTCGGAGGGAAACGGCGTCGCGTTGCCGCTGATGATCCAGACGAGCGCCGCGATCAACCCGGGCAACTCGGGCGGCGCGCTCGCCGACCTGCAGGGCCGGGTAATCGGGATCCCCACGCTCGCGGCTACCGATCCGCAGCTCGGGGGCACCGCAGCGCCCGGCATCGGCTTCGCGATCCCGAGCAACCTGGCCAAGGACATCGCGACGCAGATCATCCGCTTCGGCCACGTCGTCAACTCGCACCGCGCCTACCTCGGCGTCCAGATCGTCGACACGAACGGCGCAGGCGTACTCGTCCAGAGCGTCACCGCAGGCGGACCGGCCGCGAAGGCGGGGCTCGCCTCCGGCGACCTGATCACATCGGTCAACGGCAAGCGAACGCCGACCATCGACGATTTCACGAGTGTCGTCTCGGAGCTCAAGCCGGGGAAGACCGTCGCGCTCGAGATCACGACGCAGAAGGGAGCGCACAAGACGCTCCACCTGACGCTCGGGACGTTCCCGGGAAGCTAGATCCGGGCGATCTCGGGGACGAGCCTGCCCTCGTCCTCGACCTGCGCGTTCCAATCCTTGAAGCCGTCGTCGAGCTCGGTGAGCTCGTGGCCGCGCCGCTCGAGCCGCACGGGCTGGCCGGAGGAATCGGGGCTCACGCGGTACTGGTACCAGGACAGCTCCCAGGCGACGGTCACGGCGAGCTCGCCGGACGTGCCGGAGAGCGGGACGATGCTCGCGTTCGGCTCGCCGAGGCTCTTCGCGATACCGCCGACGGTGCGCCGGTAGGCGCTGCCGTTGAAGAGGTCGGCAGCCTCGAGGAGGGCGACCTCGCCGTCGGAGAGCTTGCGCAGGATCGGCTCCTGCCGCGCCAGCGCGCTCTCGTCGGCGGTGCGGGTGAGGCCGAGGAACTCGGTGAGATTGCGCTTGCGACGGCGCCGGCGGCCGTTCTCGACCGTCGGCGTGGTCGGCGCGCCTTCCTTGATCCAGCCCGCCTCGATCGCGAGCTCCTGGCAGAGCGGACAGACGTCGACGAGCTCCGCACCCTCGATCGGGGCAAAGCTCACGGCGCGCTCGCCCATCAGCAGCGTCCGCTCGCACACGGCGCACGACCGCGTGGTTGCGACTTTCGTCACCCTCATCCGCGTCCGAGTTTAGCCAGGGTTGCGCAAGTTCCTCTCGAATAGCTAATGTGTCTTACATGTGTGTTTTACATGTAGAGGCTGGATGAGAGGGCCGCGCTCGCGCCGCCATCACCACGGCCGCTGGCGCGTCCTCGCGCGGGTCGAGCGGTTCGCCGAGCCGGCGCTCCTGCTCCTTCTGCGGGAGCATCCGGCGCACGGCTACGACCTGCTCGAGCGGCTCCCGGAGCTGACCGGCGAGGCCCGCATCGAGATGGGCAACCTCTATCGGCTCCTGCGCGGGCTCGAGGAGGAAGGGCTCGTCTCCTCGGAGTGGGACGACTCCTCCCCCGGCCCCGCGAAGCGCCGCTACGCAATCACACCTGCGGGCGAACGGCTGCTCGACCACTGGGCCGAGGCGCTGCAGCGCTCACAAGAGCGCACCGCCCGCTTTCTCGCACGGTACGAGGAGAGGAGGTGAAAATGCACCACCGTCATCATGGTCGGGGGCGTGGCCCCCGGATGTTCTTCCGCGGCGGCTTTCCGAGCCGCGCGGAGCTGATCGAGCGGCTGGAGGGATTCCAGCGCGACCTCGAGCAGCAGCTCGCGGACGTCGCCGACGTGCTCGCGCACCTGCGCGACAGCGCGGCGGACGACGCACCGCCACAGCAGATCTGACCCGTCCCTAAAGGCCACGTCCCGGTGCCAGGCACCAGGACGTGGCTCGAAGGGACAGTTGCTTCTCGCACAGCTGGCGACGTGCGGGTGGATCCTGTTCGAACAGGTCCGCCACGGCCATGTCCCGGTGCCTGGCACCTGGACATGTGCGCGGAGGACGTGTCCCGCGGGGGCGACCGCTTCTGCGCGACTTTGTCGGTCAGCCCGCCAGGGCGCCCGCGACGAACTCGGCGATCGCGGCCGTGAACGCGTGGCGGCTCTCCTCCCACGCGTAGAACATGTGCCCGCCCCCGAAGTGGCGGACAGTCATCCGCCCTGCCGTGTCCGGATCGAAGCGCATCAGGTTGCGCAGGCGGTCGCTCGCGTAGTACGGAGTCACCATGTCGTAGCGCCCGTGCGTGAGGAAGGCGCGCATGTGCGGGTTGAGCGCCATCCCGTAGCGGAACGAGTCGGTCGCTCCCTCGGGCGGCGCGAAGAAGTGCCGCTGGGTGTCCTCCTTCCACGCCTGGTTCACTTCGAGGCTGAGCAGGCGGTACTCGCGGTCGGTGTGGACACCGATCTCCGAGCGGAGCTGCCGGTTGACCGCCGCTGTGTAGGCAGGACCGATCCCGGCGAGGGTCGGATCGGGCGCATTGTGATCCGGACGGTCCGGGAAGGGGTCGGTCGCGGTGATCGTGAGGTCGTAGAGGCCGGCCACCTTGCGCTCGTCCCGGAGCAGCTCGCGCGCGAAGACGAACGGCGAGATGCGGCCTTCTGCCCGCGTCACGAACTCGGGCGAGAGGCCGAGCAGGTCGGCGAGCCGCGCGAGGGTGCGCTCCCGCTCCGGCACGCCGAGCGAGGCGCCCCGGATGAGGAAGGTCGCGTAGTCGCCGCTCGCGAACTCCTCGGCGCCTGAGAACACCTCGGCGAGCGGCGTCCCCGCCGCGAAGGCCCGGGAGCGCCCGTGGAAGGCGGCTCCGGCGGCCATCGTCGGCAGCAGGTCGACCCACTGCACGACCCCGTAGTCGTCCCCGTTGAGCCCGGTCAGCTCGAGCGCCGGCGAGATCAGGATCGCTCCGTTCAGGCCGATGCCGGTGTCCTCCTGGAGCATGCGCACGAGGCGGCCGACGCGGTAGCCGCCGTAGCTCTCGCCGGCGATGAAGACCGGCGAGCCCCAGCGATCGTTCTCGGAGAGCCAGCGCGCCATGAACTCGCAGAGCGACTCGAGATCGCGCTTCTGGCCGAAGTACTCGTTGGGGTCCGGCTTCTCACCCTCGCCCTGCTGCTCGGGCTTCTTCTCGCCGCCTCCATTCTTGTCGGGCTCGATGATGCGGCTGAAGCCGGTGCCGACCGGGTCGACGAAGACGAGGTCGGCGAACGCGAGCCACGAGGACTCGTTCTGGACGAGCTGCGGCGGCAGCGTGGGCAGCGTCCCGTCGGAGGGGAAGGCGACCCGCTGCGGGCCGACGGCGCCCATGTGCAGGTACGCCGAGGACGCGCCGGGCCCGCCGTTGAAGACGAACGCGACCGGCCGGCTCTTGTCGCCGCCTTCGGCGACGTACGAGACGGAGAAGATCTCGGCGGAGGGTTTCTCTTTCTTGCGCAGGACGAGCCACTTCGCCGTCGCGGTGTAGCCGAGCGGCTTCGCGCCGCCCGTCCACTGCGCGGTCGTCTCCGCCCCGGCGGGCGGCTCGTAATCCGGCTTCGGCTTGGCCTGCTCCTCGCCCGCCACGACGCTAGACCTTCGCCTCTTCGCGCTCGCGCTTGGTCTGCTCGATGATCTTCTGCGCGACGTGGGTCGGGACCTCCTCGTAGCGGAGGAAGTGCATCGAGTAGTCGCCGCGGCCGCCCGTCATCGAGGTGATCGCCTGCGAGTACGTGAGGATCTCGGCCATCGGCACCTCGGCCTTGATCGTCGTCATGCCGCCGGCGGGCTCCATCCCCTGCAGCCGTCCACGCCGCGAGTTGAGGTCGCCGTTGACCGCGCCGACGGTGTCGTCGGGCACCGTCACCTCGAGCTCCATGATCGGCTCGAGCAACACGGGATCCGCCTGCTGGTACGCCTCCTTGAACGCCATCGAGCCCGCGATCTTGAACGCCATCTCCGACGAGTCGACGTTGTGCTCCATGCCGTCGACGAGCAGGACTCGGACACCCTGGATGGGTGCACCGGCGAGCTCGCCGTGCTCCATCGCCTCGCGCACGCCCTTGTCCACGGCGGGCCGGTAGCTCTGCGAGATGACGCCGCCGACGATCTTGTCCACGAACTCGTAGCCCAGCTCGCCGTCCTCCGCCGGCAGCGGTTCGAGCACGATCGCACAGTCGCCGAACTGGCCGCGCCCGCCGGTCTGCTTCTTGTAGCGGTGCCGGGCGCGCGCCTCCTTGCGGATCGTCTCCTTGTACGGCACGCGCGGCGGGTGGAGCTCAACCTCGACGTGGAAGCGCGTGTTGAGCCGGTCGACCGCGACCTCGACCTGCATCTGCGAGAGGCCCGAGAGCAGCTGCTCGCCGGTCTGCGGGTCGCGGCGGAGGAGCAGAGTCGGATCCTCCTCGTGCAGGCGGCGAAGGCCGGTCGCCATCTTCTCCTCGTCGCCCTTCGCCTTCGGCGTGACGGCGAAGCTCATGACCGGCTCCGGGAAGTCGATGTGCGGCGGCTCGACGGGAACCTCATGGTCGACGAGCACGTCGCCCGTGATGACGTCCTTGAGCTTTGCCACCGCGCCGAGATCGCCGATGCCGAGCGCCTCGACGGGCTCGGAGTCCTTGCCTTGCAGGAGGAGCACCTGCCCCATCCGCTCCTTCGCGTGCGTGCGCGGGTCGACGAGCGTCGTGTCGCCCGAGACCGGTCCGGCGAGGACGCGGAAGCAGCTGATGCGGCCCGTGAACGGGTCGGCGATCGTCTTGAAGATGAACACGGCCTGCTTCGCGTCGCCGAACTCGATCGTCGTGCCCTTCTTCGCCGGCGACGGGACGCCCTCCACGAGCAGGTCGAGGAGCGCCGTCGTGCCGAGGTTCTTCGTTGCGACGCCGCAGGCCACCGGGTAGAGCTCGTCGCGCGTCACCGCCGACTTGAGCGCGTCGGCCACCGCCTGTGGGTCGAGCTCCTCGCCCTCGAGATAGCGCCCCATGAGCTCCTCGTCCGTCTCGACCACGGCGTCGAGGAGCTTCTCGCGATGCTCCTGCACCAGGTCGGCCATCGAGTCGGGAATCGGCTGCGGCCCACCCTCGCGCCCGCCCGAGGGATCCATGTACGCGCACATGTGAAGAAGGTCGACGATCCCCGTCAGCTCGTGCTCGCTGCCGATCGGAAGCTGAATGGCGACGCAGCGGTCGGAGAGCTGCTGCCGCGCCGCCTCGAGCACGCGGAAGAAGTCGGCGCGCTCGCGGTCGAGCATGTTCACGAAGAGCACACGCGAGAGCTCCTGCTCCTCGGCGCGCTGCCAGATGCGCGAGGTGTTGACCTCGACCCCCATCACGCCGCTCAGCACGACGGCGACTCCCTCGACGACCCGCAGCGCCGCGAACGTGTCGGCCTGGAAGCCGGCGTCGCCAGGCGTGTCGACGAGGTTGATCTTGCGGTCCTTCCACTCGAGGTGGCAGAGCGCGCCCGACAGGGACATGCCCCGGCGCTGCTCGTGCTCGTCCCAGTCCGAGACCGTCGTCCCCTGCTCGATGCTGCCGAGCCGATTCGTCTTCCCGGCCTCGAAGAGCAGCGCCTCGAGAAGTGACGTCTTCCCGACGCCGCGGTGACCGGCGACGGCGATGTTGCGGATCTTCGTGGGCTCGGTGGCAGCCATACGGGACTCGTCCTCCTCGGTCGGTTCGAGGCGCATCGTATCCCTGCGGTCGAGCCGAGTTGGAGCTACGCCGCGGCGGAGCCGCCGGCCGAGGCGATGTGCGCCTTCAGCCGGAGGATCGCCTTCGTGTGGAGCTGCGAGACGCGCGACTCGGTCACTCCGAGCACCTCGCCGATCTCGCGCAGGGTCAGCTCCTCGTAGTAGTAGAGCGTGACGACGAGCTTCTCGCGCTCGGGCAGGCGCTGGATCGCTTCGGCGAGCGCCTCCTTCTGCTCGGTCACCGAGAGCGTGCCCTGCGGGTCGGGAGCGCCCTCGTCCTCGATGGTGTCGATCAGCGCCACCTGGTCGCCGCCGGAGCCAGAGACGGTCCAGAGCTCGTCGAGCGCGGCGATCGAGGAGCGGGCGATCTCACCGAGGCTCTCCTCGAGCTCTTCCTCGGTGATGCCGAGCTTCTTCGCGATCTCCTCGTCGGTCGGCGCACGGCCGAGCCGCGCCTCGAGCTCGCCGATCGCCCGCTCGATGTGGCGGGCGCGGGCGCGGACGGAGCGCGGCACCCAGTCCATCGAGCGGAGCTCGTCGATGATCTGGCCCTTGATCCGGGCCATCGCGTACGTCTCGAACTTCACGTCGCGCGACGGGTCGTAGCGCTCGATCGCACCGATCAGTCCGAGCAGGCCGTACGAGGTGAGGTCTCCCTCGTCCACGTGGGCGGGCAGCCCGGAGCCGAGCCGGCCGGCGACGTACTTCACGAGCGGCGCGTACGTGAGGATGAGGCGGTCGCGGATCTTCTGATCCCCTGTACGCCTGTAGTCGAGCCATAGCTCCTGTGTCTCGTCCGCCCGACTCACGACCGAGAGAATACGGCGTTTCCCGGCGGACTCCTCAGTGACTCAGCGCCTGCGGCGACGGAAGGCGCTCGCGGAGAGCGTCGCCAGCCACGCCGCGACGGCGAGAGCGGCGGCGCCGACGACGAGACGGCGGGGGTCCTCGCCGCCCGCGAACGCGTACGCGGCGATGGCCGCGAGCGCGGCCGCGAGAACGGCGAACAGGATCCCGAGCGCGTGCCGCTGCACGCGCCGAGCTTAGGGCGGAAACCGTCTCGGTACACTGGCCAACCGGCACAGGGGCGTAGCTCAGCTGGTAGAGCGGCGGTCTCCAAAACCGTAGGTCGGGGGTTCGAGTCCCTCCGCCCCTGCTAGTACCTCTCGACACGCTTGCGACCACGCGCGATTCGCGCAAGACTCGAAGTCGACCGTGGCCCGCTACGACGAGATCTGCGCAGCGCACGAGTGGCGCGTACCGGAGCGCTACAACATCGCCGCGGACTGCTGCGACAGGCATCCGCGCGACAAGCTCGCGATGATCCACGAGCGATTCGACGGAGCTCAGCGGGAGCTGACCTGGGGCGAGCTGCAGGATCTCTCGAACCGTGCCGCGAACCTGCTCGAGTCGCAGGGGGTCCGACGCGACGATCGTGTCGCCGTCGTTCTGCCATCGACGCCGGAGGCGGCGGCGATCTTCTTCGGAACGTGGAAGGTCGGCGCGTTGCTCCTCTCGATGTCGGTCCTGTACGGCGACGACGGCATCGCGCACCGGCTCGGCGACTCCCAGCCCGCCGTCCTCGTGACGGACAAGACGAACGCACCGCGCTTCGCCGCGAGCGGGGTACCCGTCGTCGTTCTCACAGACGACCTGCTCGACGACCACTCCGCCCAGTACGTGACGGCCGACACGGCGGCCGACGATCCCGCGCAGCTCTACTACACGTCGGGCACGACGGGGCTCGCGAAGGGGATCGTCCACGCACATCGCTATCTGCTCGGGCACGAGGAGTTCGAGTACTGCCACGAGGTCGCAGACGGGGAACGCTTTCACGGGATGGGCGAATGGGCGTGGGCGGCGGGAATCGCGCCGCTACTAGGCCCCTGGCGCCTCGGTGCGGTGCAGTGCGTCTACCAGCGAGAAGGCGGGTTCGACCCGCACCGGCAACTCGACTTCCTCTCGCGCCACGGCGTGACCAACGTCTTCACCACGCCGACAGCGATGCGGTCGATGATGGCGATCGGCGACGCCGGCACACGGTATCCGTGCTCGTTCCGCCGGGTCTGCTCGGCAGGAGAGCCGCTCAACCCCGAGGCGATCCGCTGGTTCCGGGACCAGTACGGCGTCACCGTTCTCGATTACTACGGCCTGACCGAGTCGTATCCGCTCGTCGCGAACTACCCGTGGATGGAGGTCCGCGAGGGCTCGATGGGACGGCCGATGCCCGGCTGGGACGTCCGGATCCTCGACGAGGACGAAGAGGAGGTGCCGCGCGGCGCGCGCGGCGAAATCTGCCTCCGTGCCCGGTCGAACCCGCACTACCCGCTCGGCTACTGGCGGAACGAGGAGGCGGCGCGTGAGACGTTCGGGGGCGAGTGGTTTCACAGCAAGGACGCCGCCGTCATGGATGACGACGGCTACGTGTGGTACGCCGGCCGCAGCGACGACGTGATCATCTCCGCCGGTTACCGCATCGGCCCGTTCGAGGTCGAGTCGGCCTGCATCGAGCATCCCGCCGTCCGCGAGGCTGCAGCGGTCGCCTCGCCCGACGAGCGCCGCGGGGAAGTCGTCAAGGCGTTCATCGTCCTCGCCTCCGGTCACGAGGCGAGCGACGAGCTCGCGCGCGAGATCGCCGACTTCGTGCGATCGCGGCTGTCCCAGTACGCCTACCCGCGGCGCATCGAGTTCGTCGACGACCTGCCGAAGACGTTGACCGGCAAGATCCGGCGGATCGAGCTGCGCGAGCGCGAGCACGCAAATACAGCGGTGAAGTTAGCGGCTCAGACCGCTTCGAGTGCGAGCTGGCGGAAGTCCGCGAGGCCGGAGACGCCGACGCCGACGAGACGCAGTGCGCCGGGCCGGTCTCTCAGGCCCCGGTCGAGCTGCTGGCAGGCGAGCTTTCCGATCGTCTCAGCCGCGTCGATCCCGGCCTCGAGCGAGGTCGAGCGGCTGCGGATGGAGAAGTCGGCGTAGCGGAGCTTCGTCGTCACGGTGCGCGCGACCTGGCCGCTGCGCTGCAGTGCCCCGGCGACCTCGGCCGCCATCCCGCGCAGCTCGTCGTGGAGGCGCTCGCGGTCGGAGACGTCGCGTTCGAACGTGTTCTCGACGCTGATCGAGATTCGCTCCGCATCGAGCTCGAGCTTGCGCGGGTCGATGCCACGGGCGCGGTCGCGGAGCATCGTCCCGACGCTGCCCGGGAGCAGGCGCCGCAGATCGTCGTCGGTGAGCGCGGCGAGATCGCCGATCGTCTCGATCCCGGCTCCTCCCAGCCGCTCCTCGGCCTTCGGCCCGACACCCGGGAGACGGCGCACGGCGAGCGGAGCGAGGAACGCTGCTTCCTTTCCGGACGGAACGACCACGAGCCCGCCGGGCTTGCGCGCGTCGCTCGCGACCTTGGCCACGACCTTGCACGGCGCGACGCCGAGCGAGCACGTGAGGCTCGTCCCTGCGCGCACCGCCGTCCGCACCGCCTCGGCGACGACCCGCGCCGCCAGGAAGTCGGTAGCGACTTCCCCACCCGGGCCGCCGAAGGTGGCCCGGTCTTCCGGCCGCTCGTCGGCGGCTTTGCCGCCGGCGATTGCAGCCCCAATGTCGAGGTAACCCTCGTCCATGCCGGTCTGCTCGACCGTCGGGACGACACCGCGCACGGTGTCCCAGACGCTGCGCGAGTACTCGCGGTAGAGCGTGTGCCGCGGCCTGACGAAGACGGCCTGCGGGCAGCGGCGGAGCGCCTCGGCACAGCTCATGGCGGAGTGGATGCCGAACCTGCGCGCGACGTAGTTCGCGGTCGCGACGACGCCACGCCCGCGCGGATCGCCGCCGACGACGAGCGGCTGCGTGCGGAGCTCCGGGTTCTCCAGCTCCTCGACGGCGGCGTAGAACGCGTCGAGATCGAGGTGGGCGACGATCACACGAACAAATGTACGGGGCGCCGCTGACGGCGCCCCGTATGCCGGCTCAGGTCGTCGTGGGCGCTGCGCCGGGCAGCTCCGCCTCAGTCGGCTCGAGCGTGTCGTGGAGATGCTTCTCGACGTTCCGATCCGGTCGCGCGATGAACAGGTAGAGCGCACCGACCACGGCGATGATGAACATGATGAAGAGCGTGATCCAGTCGATGTTGAAGATCGCGCGGGCACTCGTGAGCCCCGACGGATAGACCACGTTCAGGAACATCGCCGCGAGATAGCCGCCCGCGATGATCAGCACCGGCCAGGTCCACTTACCGAGACGGAAAGCCCCCTCCGGCTTCCAGCCGCGCGCGTGGGCGATGATCGCCCCGATCACCGTCAGCAGGAACGAGAGGTAGATGCCGCTGACGCCGAACGAGACCAGCGCGGTGAGCGCGTTGACGTGCGCCGGATAGGTGACGAACCAGATGTGGTAGGCGCTCCCGGGATTGATGTAGACGAGCAGACAGAAGAGCACCGTGATGACCGCGCCCATGAGCAGCGCGTTGGCGGGCGTCTTGAAGCGCTTGTTGACGCGCGAGATCCAGCCGGACCCGGGCAGCGCACCGTCACGCGCATACGAGAACGCAAGCCGGCTGCCGGCTCCCTGGATCGAGGAGCCGCAGGAGAAGAAGGCGAAGATGATCACGAGCAGCAGGAAGTCCTGCATCCAGCTCGGCAGCTGGGCGAGGATCCCAGGGATGCCGCCCGAGACAGCGGCACCGACCGGGTCGTGCTTCGCCGTCGCGAGCAACAGGGCCGCGGTGAGGATGAACGAGCCGACCCCACCCCAGATGAGGGCGTAGCGCATCGCCCTGGGAATCTGCCGGCCCGCGTCCTTCGTCTCCTCGGCGATGTCCCCGCAGGACTCGAAGCCGTAGAAGATGTAGACGGGTGCGAGCACCGCTACGAGCGCGGCCGCGAGCCAGCTCCCGTGGAAGTTCAGGCCTTCCGCGTTGGTCGCAACGTGCTGCGCGCCCTGGGTCGAGAAGAGGAAGCCGAGGCCGTGGTGGAAGCCGTGGATCCCGAGGATGATCGCGATCCCGAGCGTCCCCACGATCTCGACGTAGACGCCGAATTTCGCGACGTCGGCCATGATCCGAGCGCCGGTGATGTTCACCGTCGACTGGATCGCGAGCAGGATCAGCGTGATGACCAGGATCGTTCCGTGGCCGCTGGGATTGAGACTCCCCAGCCACGAGTCTCCGAACCAGTTGTGGAGCAGCGAGGTGAGGTAGAAGACGACGCCCGTGTCCACCGCCGCGACGGTGATGAGCAGCGCGAAGCCGTAGAACCAACCCACGAACCAGCCGAACCGCGGCCCGACCGAGAACTTGCTGTATTGGAAGAGGGCTCCGGCGACGGGATAGTGGCTGGCAAGCTCGCCGAAGACGAGCGCGACGAAGAGCATCCCGATCAGCGGGATGAAGGTCAGCCAGATATAGGCGGGCCCGGCAATCCCGAGGCCGAAGACGAAGAGCGAGTAGATCCCGACCATCGGCGACAGGTACGTGAACCCGACCGCGAAGTTCGAGAAGAAGCCGAGCACGCGGTTGAGCTGGGGCTTGTAGCCCAGGCTCTCGAGACGCGCGTCCTCGCTCGCACCGACATCAACCGCACTTGCCGCCTCGCCCTGCATCGGTCCCTCCCCTGTTGCCGTGGACCCCGCTCGGGCGACTCTCTACGGTTTGTCACCACTCTGTCAATGGCTCAATCCCTGGATAGGCTCCGGACGTGGCTGTCCTGACCTCGCAGCTCGACCGCGACGCCGGTGAGTTCGCGCACCGGCAGGAGCGGATGGCGGAGCTCGTCGCCGAGCTGCGCGAGCGGACGGCGCAGATCGCGCGCGGCGGCGGCGAGAAGGCGACGGAGCGGCACCGCTCGCGCGGCAAGCTGCCGGCCCGGGAGCGGGTCGACCGGCTCCTCGACCCCGGCACCGCCTTCCTCGAGCTGAACGCGCTCGCGGCCTGGGAGCTGTACGACGGCGGCGCACCGAGTGCGGGGATGGTGACGGGCATCGGCGTCGTCGAGGGTCGCGAGTGCGTGATCGTCGCGAACGACGCGACCGTCAAGGGCGGCTCCTACTTCCCGCTCACGGTGAAGAAGCACCTGCGCGCCCAGGAGGTGGCCGAGCAGAACCGGCTCCCGTGCATCTACCTCGTCGACTCGGGCGGCGCGTTCCTGCCGCTGCAGGCCGAGGTCTTCCCCGACCGCGAGCACTTCGGCCGGATCTTCTTCAACCAGGCGCAGATGTCGGCGCAGGGGATCCCGCAGATCGCGGTCGTGATGGGCTCGTGCACCGCGGGCGGCGCCTACGTGCCGGCGATGTCGGACGAGACCGTGATCGTGCGGGGGACGGGGACGATCTTCATCGGCGGCCCGCCGCTCGTGAAGGCCGCCACCGGCCAGGACGTGACGGCCGAGGAGCTCGGCGGCGCGGACGTCCACACGCGGCGCTCCGGCGTCGCCGACCACTACGCGACCTCCGACGAGCACGCGCTCGCGATCGCGCGCGGCATCGTAAGGAACCTCGGCGCGCCGCGGCCGGATGCGACCTGGGACGTCGCCACACCCGAGCCGCCGGCGCTCGACCCGTCCGATCTCTGCGGCCTCATTCCCGAGGACTTCCGCCATCAGGTCGACCCGCGCGAGCTGATCGCGCGCATCGTCGACGGCTCACGCCTCCAGGAGTTCAAGCAGATGTACGGCGAGACGCTCGTGACCGGCTTCGCGCGGATCGAGGGGTTCCACGTCGGGATCCTCGCGAACAACGGCGTCCTGTTCGGCGAGTCGGCGCAGAAGGGCGCGCACTTCATCGAGCTCTGCTGCAAGCGGCGCATCCCGCTCGTCTTCCTGCAGAACATCACCGGCTTCATGGTCGGCACCGAGTACGAGGCCGGGGGGATCGCGCGCGACGGCGCGAAGCTCGTCATGGCCGTGGCGAACGCGCAGGTGCCGAAGTTCACGGTCGTCACCGGCGGCTCGTTCGGCGCAGGCAACTACGCGATGTGCGGTCGCGCGTACGGGCCGCGGCAGCTCTGGATGTGGCCGAACGCGCGCATCTCGGTCATGGGTGGCGAGCAGGCCGCGACCGTGCTCTCCATGGTCGGCGACATCGACCAGGACGAGATCCGCGCCACGTACGAGGCGGAGGGGAATCCCTACTACTCGACCGCGCGGCTCTGGGACGACGGGATCATCGACCCGCTCGACACGCGCCGCGTGCTCGCACTGGGACTCACGGCGGCGCGCAACGCGCCGATCCCAGAGACAACCTTCGGCATCTTCCGCATGTGATGGCCTGCGACCCGTTTACGCTTCGCCCATGACGACGATCGAGCTCACCCCTGACGAAGCACAGCTCATGCGCTCAGCGTTGAAGGCATTCCTCGACGATTTCGGTCACGAGGAGATGGACGTCATCCGACGTCTCCAGGCGCTCCTGGCGAAGCTTCCCGAGGAGAGCCCGCCGCCGACCGCGTGATCGCACGCATCCTGATCTGGAACCTGTTCGACTCGAAGACGACGCTCGAGGAGCTGCGGGAGCACCTGCCAGAGCTGCCGGAAGGCGACGTCTGGATCGCAAACCAGGCGCAGGATCGCTTCGGGCTGATCTCGTTCGACGAGCAGCTGCCGGACCTCGGTGCGATTCCGGCGTTGCTCGGCGCCGAGCCCGCGGTCGCCGACGAGTTCGACATCGTCGAGTGAGACGTGTGCAAACGAACTGGGCGGCCGTGGCGATCGCCTCGGTGCTGTTCGGCTTCTCGTTCTACGCGCTCATCAGCTGGATCGAGCAGGGGCAACTCTCCGACGTCCCGGTCTACATCCACTACGCAGGGCTCATGCGCCATGGCGCCGTCCCCTATCGCGACTTCAAGTTCGAATACCCGCCGGCTGCGCTGCCGGCCATGCTCCTGCCGTCGTACATGAGCTGGAGCTACGCGACGTCCTTCGCGGTGCTCATGGGCGTGTGCGGCGCCGCGTGCATCGCTGTCTCGGCATCGGCGCTCAGCGCGGTCGGCGCGAGTGCGGCGCGGACGTGGGCGGCGCTCCTCGCGCTCGGAATCTCGCCGCTCGTCCTCGGCTCGCTCTTCGACACCCGCTTCGACCTGTGGCCGACGCTCCTCGCGCTCGGCGCACTCGCGGCGGTCGTGCGAGAGCGACCCCTCGTCAGCGGAGCGCTCCTCGGGCTCGGCTTCGCGGCCAAGCTCTGGCCGGCCGTTCTCCTGCCGCTCGCCGTCGTCCACCTCTGGCGGCGGCGAGGGGAGTTCGGCGCCCTTGCCTTCGTCGCGGCGTTCGTGCTCGTCTCGGCCGCCTGCTTCCTGCCCTTCGCGGTGCTCGGCCCGGACGGCCTCCGCGCCATGTTCGCCGACCAGCTCAACAGGCCGCTGCAGGTGGAGAGCCTCGGCGCAGCAGTGCTGATGGCGGCTCAGCACCTCGGCATGCGCCCACTCACGACCGTCTCGACACACGGAGCGCAGGCACTGAGTGGACGCGGTGCCGGGGTCGCGGCCGATCTATCGACGGTGCTCGAGATCGCGGCCGTCGTCGCGATCTGGATCGTCTTCGCGCGACGCCGTTATGCGGACGGTGAGGCCATGCTGATCGCGGCTGCCGCAGCCGTCGCCGCGCTCGTCGCCTTCGACAAGGTCCTCTCGCCGCAGTACCTCATCTGGCTCGTCCCGTTCGTCTTCCTCGTGCGGGGCGTACGCGGAATCCTCGCCGGCGCCCTGCTCTTCCTCGCCCTCGGACTGACGCAGACGTGGTTTCCCGGGCACTACTGGTCGCTTGCCCTCGACCATGCAGCGCCGTGGTCGTGGTACCTCCTCGTACGCGACCTCGCGCTTGTCGCCCTCGCCGGTGTGCTCCTCCTGGAGCTCAGCCGCGCACGAGATTTCGAAGCAGGAAGAGCAGGTTGGCCGGCCGCTCGGCAAGCCGGCGCATGAGGTAGCGGTACCACTCCGGGCCGTACGGCGTGGCCACCAGGACCTCGTAGCCGCGCCCGACGAGGTCGAGCTGAAGGCGCGAACGGACGCCGTACAGCATCTGGAACTGGAAGCGCTCCTTCGGGATCCCGTGCTCGCGGGCGAAGGAGATCGTGTGCTCGATCAGCGTCTCGTCGTGCGTCGCAACCGCGGTGAAGCCGTCGGCCGCGAGAGACGTCTCCAGCAGCCGGACATACGCCGCGTCGACGTCGCGCTTGTGCGGATACGCGACCTCCGGCGGCTCGAGGTACGCGCCCTTGACGAGGCGGAGGTTCGGAGCGAGCGGCAGCAGCTCTGCCAGGTCCTCCTCGCTGCGGAACAGGTACGACTGCAGGACTGCGCCGACGTTCTGGTGGCCGCTGCCGCGCAGGCTGCGGTAGATGCGGAGCGTGGCGTCGACATGCCGCGACTCCTCCATGTCGATGCGGATGAAGTTGCCGAGCTGTGCCGCGTGCTGCACGAGCTCGGCGAGGTTGCGCTCCGCCAGCGCCTCGTCGATCGAGAGCCCGAGATGGGTGAGCTTGAGCGCGACGTTCGTCCGCAGCCCTTCTGCGTGGATGCGGTCGAGCAGCTCGCGGTAGGCGTCGACGACCTCGCGCGTCTCGGCCTCTTCGCGCACGCCCTCGCCGAGCAGCGTCGTGTTCGTGAGCAGGCCTTGCTCGTTCAGTCGCCGCAGGACGGGGACGGCCGCGTCCAGGCTCTCGCCGGCGACGAAGCGCGCGGCGCCGAGACGGAAGCCGTAGCGCTGGACGAACCGCTGCAGCCGCGGGCTGTCCGCGGCCGCGAGGATCAGGCTGCGGAGCGCGCTCACTAGCCTGGCCAGGCCGCGACGATCCGCTCGACCTCTTCGTGCTCCGCCTCGGTGAGACCACGCAAAGGCGCGCAGACCTCGGCGGAGACCGGCACGCCGCGAAGCCCGAGCGCGGCCTTCGAGGCGGCGTGGAACGGCAGCCGGGCGAGCGACGACGCGTAGCGCGCGTGCGATCTCCCCCAGCTCCGGCGACGGCGTGCGCACGAGCGGAACGACAGCATCCGGGAAGCTCGCCGCGAGGCCGGAGACCGCACCCGCCGCGCCGGCCGCCAGGCCCTCCACGAGCAGCGCCTCCGCGCCGACGAACACGTCCAAGCCCTCGAGCAGGTAGGGCGAGACCTTGTCCCAGGGCGAGTCCGAGACCTTCAGACCGGCGAGGTTCGGTGCCTGCTCGCGCAACCGCTCGATCACCGGGATCGGGATCGCGTAGCCGCTGCGCGCCTCGAATTCGTAGAGGTAGAAGGGCGCCGGCGCGCAGGCCGCCGCGGCCGCGACGAAGTGCTCGAGCAGCTCCTCCTCGTCGAGGGCGAAGTACGGCGGCGCGATGACCGCCACCGCGTCGGCTCCGGCCGACGCCGCGTGCTCGGCGAGGGCGACGGTGTCATGCGTCGTCTGCGCGCCAGCATGCACCGCCACCTGGATCCGCCCGGCCGCGGCGTCGAGGAAGGACTGTGCGATCTCCCTGCGGTGTGCGGGCGCGAACATCACGCCCTCGCCGGTCGTCCCGAGCGCGAGCAGCCCGTCGACCCCGTGGCCCACCAGGAACTCGACGTACGGCCCGACCGCAGCGGTGTCGAGCCGCCCGTCGCGGAGCGGCGTGACGGCGGCGGCGACGGCTCCCTTCAGCACGGCGGTCACTCTACGAGCTTCTAACGGAATGACCACGCGCTGACTGGGCGCGATGGGCGAGTGCGATGCAAGGACGCAGGGAGCGTGAATAGCAGCGCTATTCGCGCGACCGAGGACGCAGCAGCGCGCCGCACAGCGCGCCCAGGCGGCCCGTGCTTCGTTGCGTTAGGAGCTCTAAGCTCCTGCCGTGCCCGAGAACCTCCGCACCGAGCGGGACGGCGACGTTCTGCGCATCACGTTCACGCGGCCCGACCGGCGGAACGCGTTCGATGCGGCGCTGATCGGCGAGCTGGCCGAGGCGTTCGTGGCAGTCGGCCGCGCGCGTGCCGTCGTCCTCGCCGGGGACGGGCCGAGCTTCTCGGCCGGCGCCGACGTCGACTGGATGCGCTCCTCGGTCGACCTCTCGTACGAGGAGAACGTCGCCGACGCGAACGCGTTGCGCGCGATGCTCGAGGCGATCGACGGCTGTCCCGCGCCGGTCGTCGCGCGCGTGCAGGGCCACGCCCTCGGCGGCGGTGCCGGCCTCGTCGCGGCGGCCGACATCGCGATCGCCGAGCCCGACGCGGTCTTCGCCTTCTCGGAGGTGAAGCTCGGGATCATCCCCGCCGTCATCTCCCCCTTCGCGCTCGCCCGGATCGGCCCCGGCGCCGCCCGCCGCTACTTCGTGACGGGCGAGCGCTTCGACGCCGAGACCGCGCTGCGGATCGGGCTCGTGCACGAGGTCGCGGAGGATCTCGACGCGGCAGTCGAGCGCGTTGTGGACGAGCTCCTCTCCGCAGGCCCACAGGCAGCGCGGTGGGCGAAGCGGCTCGTGCGCGAACGGCCGGAAGGGCCTGAGACCGCCCGCTGGATCGCCGAGCGACGCACGAGCGACGAGGGGCAGGAGGGCCTGCGCGCCTTCCTAGAGAAGCGCCCGGCGAGCTGGCGCGACTAGGGCTGGAACTGCTGCGCGAAGGACGTCACCTTGTCGGCGTCCACCGCGAGCCAGACACCTGAGTCGAGCGGCTCGATCAGCTTCGGCGTCTTCGCGCCGCCGACGAGTGAGGCGAGCTGCGCCGCCGAGACCTCGGTGGCCTGAAAGTTCCCGCCGCCGGGGGTCAGCACCGTGCCGGTCGTCTTTGCCGGGAGGACGAACGTGAGCTTCTGACTTCCCGCCGGCACGACGAGGCGGTCGTCCTCGACGCCCGGGCAGGAGAGCGGAGCGCACTGCGTGCCTTGCTGCTCCGCGTTCGCGACGTTCGCGGGAACGCCGACCAGAAAGAACTCGGGCCGCAGCACGAGCAGGAAACGCTTCGGGTCAGCCTGCGTGATCGAGGCGATCTGGCCGAAGTAGCGCGTGTCCTGGGCGCCGAGCGAAGGGCTCTGAGGCTGCTGCTGGACGGTGACGGTCTTCGTCGAGGTCACCGTGGAGGTCACGGTCTTGCCGGATGCGCAGCCCGCGAGCGCCAGCCCAGCGACGGCGAGAGCGGCGACGCGCATTAGCGGCAGTCGGCGCACAGGCCGACGATCTCGACTCGGTGGTCGGTCGCGACGAAGCCGTGGCGCTTCGCGGCGGCGGTGACCCAGTCGTCGAGCCCGCACTCCTGCACCTCGACCACGCGATGACAGCGCTCGCAGAGCAGGTGGTGGTGATGCTGGTCGCCGCAGAGGCGGTAGCACTGCTCGGCGCCGTGATGCGAGAGGACGTCTACGACGCCCCGCTCGCTCAGGAGCGCGAGCGTCCGGTAGACCGTGGCCAGGCCCGTGCTGGAGTCCCGTTCGCGGAGGCGGCTCCAGAGTTGTTGCGCGGTCACGTCGTCGCGCTCCCGTGCGAGCTCCTCGAGCACCTCCAGCCGGCGCGGCGTCGCGCGGACGTCGTTCCGCTCGAGCAGCTCGGAGAGATCCTCCCGCGTCGCGCTCACGTCCACTATCCTAGCCGTTGTGCGAATGAGAACCGTTATCGTTCTCGCAGTGGCCCTGCTCGTCTCTGCGTGTGGAAGCTCGACGGGAGCCGGAGGCAAGCTCGACGTCGTCGCCGCCGAGAACGTGTACGGGAGCATCGCCTCTCAGATCGGCGGCCCCCACGTCTCGGTCACCTCACTGCTGACGAGCCCGAGCGCCGACCCGCACCTCTTCGAGCCCGGCACGTCCAGCGGCCTCGCCGTCGCGGACGCGAAGGTCGTACTGCAGAACGGGCTCGGCTACGACGCCTTCATGACGAGGCTCGAGAACTCCGCGCCGAGCAAGAGCCGCAGCGTCGTGACGATGGCCGAGGTCCTCGGCATCAGCGGCAAGGGCGCGAACCCGCACCTCTGGTACGACGTGCCGCAGCTCGACCGGATCGCAAGGGCGGTCACGGCGGCATTTGTCAAGGCGGATCCGCCTCACGCGCCCGCGTATCGCCGCGGCCTGCGGCGCTTCGAGCGCTCGCTCGGACCGCTGCGGCGCGAGGTCGCCATGATCCGCACGCGCTTCCGCGGCACGCCCGTTGCGTACACCGAGCGGGTCCCGGGCTACCTCGTCGCGGCTGCCGGGCTGCGCAACCTTGCGCCGGATTCGTTCACACGGCTGATCGAGGAGGGAACCGAGCCGTCGCCCTCGGCCGTCGCGGCCATGGACGAGCTCGTGGCGCAGCACCGCATCCGGGTGCTCCTCTACAACGCGCAGGCCGTCTCCCCCATCACGGCGCGCCTGCGGGCAGCTGCCCAAAGCGCCGGGATCCCGGTCGTGCCGGTGACCGAGACCCTCCCGCCGGGCCTGACCTTCCAGCAGTGGCAGCTCCGACAGGCCCGTGCGCTCGCGGCCGCACTCTCGAGATGAGCGTCGTCGCAGTCGACGACCTCGCGCTCCGGTTCGGCGACCGGACGCTGTTCGAAGCGGCTCAGCTTCGAGCTCGAGCGGGGCGAGCTGTTGGCCGTGCTCGGGCCGAACGGCACCGGCAAGACGTCGCTGATCCGCATCCTGCTCGGGCTGCTCCAGCCGACCGCCGGCAGCGTCGTGATCGAGGGATGCCCGCCGCAGGAGCGCTGCCACCGCATCGGGTATGTCCCGCAGCAGCGCGTCTTCGACCGCGACATCGTCCTGCGGGGCCGGGACCTCGTGCGGCTCGGCCTCGACGGCCAGCGCTGGGGCTTCGGGCGCTTCCGCACCGAGGATCGCGCCCGCGTCGCGGCTTCGCTCGACGAGGTCGGGGCGACGACGTACGCGGATGCGCCAATCGGCCGGCTCTCGGGCGGCGAGCAGCAGCGGCTGCGTGTCGCGCAGGCGCTCGTCGCCGACCCGGTGCTCATCCTCGCCGACGAGCCGCTGCTCTCCCTCGACCTCGCCCACCAGCGCGGCGTCGTCGACCTGCTCGATGCGCGCCGCGAGCGCGCCGGCACGCCGGTCGTCTTCGTCACGCACGACGTGAACCCCGTGCTGCACACGGTCGACCGAGTCCTCTACCTCGCGCCCGGCCGATGGGCGATCGGGACGCCGGACGAGGTCCTGACCTCGGAGACGCTGTCCCGCCTCTACGGGACCGACGTCGACGTCCTCAATGTGCGCGGCCGCGTCGTCGTCGTCGGGACGCCGGACGACCAGCACGTCCACCACGTGGAGAACGGTCACTGATGTTCACGCACCTGCTCGGTGAGCACTTCGTCCAGACGGCGCTCTGGGCCGGCGCGGTCGCCGCGGTCGTCTCGGGCGCCATCGGCGTCTTCGTCGTGGCGCGCGGGATGAGCTTCGCGGTGCACGCGATCTCGGAGCTGGGCTTCACCGGCGCCACGGGCGCGCTCGTGATCGGGATCGACCCGGTGATCGGGATCCTCGGCGGCTCACTGCTCGTCGGGCTCGTGCTCGGCCTCCTTTCCCTGCGCGGGCGCGAACGGGACAGCGCGATCGGAGCGGTGCTCGCCTTCGGGCTCGGGATCGGCGTCCTCTTCCTGTCGCTCTACCAGGGCAACGCGACCACCGCGACGAACCTCCTCTTCGGCAGCATCTTCGGCGTCTCCGACGCGCAGCTGCGCAACCTCGTGATCGTCGGGGCCATCGTTCTGATCGCTCTCGGCGTGCTCTACCGACCGCTGTTCTTCTCGAGCGTCGACCCGGGGATCGCGGCGGCGCGTGGAGTGCCCATCCGCGTGCTCTCAGTCGCGATCTTCCTCCTGCTTGCGCTCACGACTGCCGAGGCGATCCAGGTCGTCGGCGTCCTGCTCGTGCTGACGCTCGTCATCACGCCGGCCGCCGCCGCCCAGCGCCTGACCGGACGGCCGACGCTCGCGCTGCTCCTCAGCGTCGCGATCGCCCTCGTCTCGACCGAGGGCGGGATCCTCCTCTCGCTTGCGCAGCCCTGGCCGACGAGCTTCTTCATCACCACGATCTCGTTCGCTTTCTATGTCGCAGCTCGGTTCTACGAGTGGAGCCGCAGCCGCCAGAGCCGCTTGATCTCGAGCCCGCCGCGGCGCATCTGGGCTGTGAGGTAGCCGGCAGGCACCTCGGACCCGGCCGCCTGCGGGCGTCAGGAGTGCTGGAGACCCTCGAGCATCCGCCGCGTCAGATGGAGCGACTTCTGCACGGCGGCCATCCTGCCGGCGGCGACCGTGATCCGGTAGTCGACCGGGCGCAGCGGCAACTCCGTCCTGAAGCTCCCGCCGGCATCGAGGATCGGATGCGCGACGACGCGCCACCGGCCGTGCACCACGCGCCAGACCGCAACGGCCGCGTCCGGTCGCGGCGAGACGTCGCCCACGAGCACGCGCGAGCTCTGCGCGTGGACTTGCAGGCGCGGCGCCACGGCCACGGACACCGAAGTCCCGTTCGTGCCGGGCGCGACGAGGCGATAGGCCGAGCTCGCGCGCGGTTGGAAGCTGACCTGCGACTGGTGCCGAATGTTCTGGACGGCGTGCCAGGCGCCGTCACTGCTCCGCTCCTGCAGCACTGCTTCTTTCACGTTCAGCGCGCGGGCCGAGATCGTCACGCGGCTCCCGTAGAGCACACGAGCGCTGCTCGCCGAAAGCGACAGCTGTCCGACCGAGAACCAGGTCGACAGCAGGTGCAACGACCGGGTGATCTGATTCGCGCTGCGCCTCGCGGTGCCACCCGATGCCAGGTGGAAGAGAACCGACTCGGCCCGCAGGCTGCCGTCCCGTTGCACCTGTGCCGACTCGACGGCGCTTCCCAGGCCCAGCGCCGATGCCAGGCGCGACGCGGAGAAGTTGTACGGGCCCCAGTCGTGGTGAGGGGAGTACGTGTCGTACGGATCCGGCACCGAGCGCAGGTACGGGATCGGCGCACGCGCCGGGCCAGGCGTCCTGCACGGACTCGGTGCGGCCCCCGGAGCTCGAGGAGTAGTACGTCCGCGCTACCTGGCCGTCCCACGTCAGGACCTGGCCGAGCGTTGCGTACACGGCGCGGTCGGAACGCGGCCGTTCGGCTCTGACGCCGCCGTAGACCTGGTCGGCCGTGGTCGGCACCAGGTCGTACCAGGAAGTCGGGTGGAGCTCCGCGAGGGCGTACGAGCGAGCGGCCACCGCCTGCGCCTCGAGCGCGGCGAGCGGCCAGTGCGAGGGCGACTCGGACGGGACGACGCCGCGGAGGTAGGTGTCGAGCGAGAGGCCGTTGACGACGGAGACGCCCCCGCCGCGGCTCCAGAGCACGAGCGTCCCGTGGTACTCGCGGCCGTCGAAGGTGAGCGGCGCGCGGGCGCAGTCGAGGACGGCGACGTGTCCGAAGGAGAAGCCTCCTCCGTTGCGCCGCACGGGAAAGACGAGGCGCGACCCGATGCCGTACGTCCCGGCGGGCAGCGTCCGCGTCAGGCGCTTGCCGTCGGTGACCCGGATCGGAGTGGCGCACCCCACGGTGATGGAGGACGCGCCTTGCGCAAGCAGCACGCGAACGCGCGGCTCACCGTTGTGGCTGAGCTTCGTGCCCGGGTAGTAGTGCGCAAGGATCCGCCGGTACTTCCAGCCGTGCCGCGCGTAGCCGTAGGCGCCCCACTGGCTCATGCCGACGCCGTGGCCCCACCCGTGGCCGGTGACGATCAGCTGCGTCCCGGCGCGCGCCGTGCCGGCGGTCGCACAGACGACCGCTACCACCAGCAGAGCAACCCCCAACGTCAGCCGCACGGCGATGCTCCTTCCACCTCCCAAGGTCGGTCAAGCGATGAGGAAGAGTAGAGCGGAACCCGCCGACTCGCCCGGTTCTTTCGGCGAGGCGGAGCCTAGACTCGGCTCCATGCGCCGCCTGCTCGTCGCCAACCGTGGGGAGATCGCGCTCCGCATCTTTCGCGCCTGCCGCGCCGAGGGGATCGAGACGGTCGCAGTCGCGGCGCCGGACGACCTCGGTTCGTTTCACGCGGAGTCCGCCGACGCTCTCGTCGACATCTCGTCCTACCTCGACCCGGCCGAGCATGTGCGTGCCGCACGCGAGTCTGAGGCCGACGCCGTCCACCCGGGTTACGGATTCCTGTCCGAGAGCGCCGAGCTTGCCGAGGCCGTGCTCGAGGGGGGACTGACCTGGGTCGGCCCGCCGCCGTCGGCGCTGCGTGCCGGGGGCGACAAGCTGGCGGCGAAGGAGACGGCGCGCGCGGCGGGCGTCCCCGTCCTGCCGAGCGGGACCCCCGAGCAGATCGGCTTCCCATTGCTCGTCAAAGCGGCCGCGGGTGGCGGCGGGCGTGGCATGCGCATCGTGCGTGCGCCCGAGGAGCTCGACGAGGCGCTCGCCGCGGCGCGCCGCGAGGCGGCGGCGGCGTTCGGCGACGACTCGGTCTTCTGCGAGCGCTACCTCGAGCGGCCGCGCCACGTCGAGATCCAGCTCCTCGCCGACACGCACGGCAACGTCGCGGCGCTCGGCGAGCGCGACTGCTCGATCCAGCGCCGGCATCAGAAGGTGCTCGAGGAGGCGCCGTCGCCTGCGCTCGACCCCGAGCTGCGGACGGCGATGAGCGACGCTGCGGCCGCCTTCGCGCGAGCGATCGGCTACGAAAGCGCGGGCACCGCCGAGTTCGTCCTCGACGGCCGCGACTTCTGGTTCCTCGAGCTCAACGCGCGGATCCAGGTCGAGCATCCGGTCACCGAGCTCGTGACGGGCGTCGACATCGTGCGCGAGCAGCTCCACATCGCGTCCGGCGAGGCCCTGTCCAACCTTGTAACAGACTGTTACTTGCGCGGCCACGCGGTCGAGGTGCGGCTGTATGCGGAGGACCCGCGCTCGTTCCTGCCTCAGGCCGGCCGGCTCCAGCGGTTGCGGCTGCCCGAGGGGATCCGCGTCGACTCGGGTGTGCGCGAGGGGGACGAGATCGGTACCGCGTACGACCCGATGATCGCCAAGCTCATCGCGGCCGGCGACACGCGCGAAGAGGCGTTCGACCGACTGGCTCAGGCGTTGCAGGAGACGGAGATCGGCGGCGTCACGACGAATCTGCCGCTTCTTCGCTGGCTCGTCGGGCATCCCCTGGTTCGCGCGGGCCGCGTCACGACCGCGTTCCTGACCGAGAACCCTCCCCTGTCGGAGCTGCCGGCGGCGGCGCCGGCCGAAGTCTGGAGCGAGCCATGGCGGCTGAACCTTCCCCCTCCGCCGACACGGCCCGCGCCCGATGTCGACGCCGCGGCGGGCACGCACGGCTCCGGCGGTCACGAACAGGCGGAGGTCGTCGCGCCGATGCCCGGCACCGTGATCCGCGTGCTCGTCGAGGCGGGGGCGACGGTGGCCGCACGCCAGCCGCTCATCGTGCTCGAGGCGATGAAGATGGAGACGCCGCTCGTCTCGCCGTACGCGGCGACCGTGCGCGCTGTCCACGTGGGCGAGGGAGACCGCGTGTCCGGCGGCGCAGTGCTCGTGGAGCTGGACGAATAGTGGAGGCGGTGCGGGTGGACGACGTCGCGGCGTTCCTGGCGGAGGCCGAGCCGTTCCTGCTCGCCGACGAGGCGCGGCACAACCTGATCCTCGGGATCGCCGCGAACGTACGCGACGGCGTCTACGGGGACTTCCGGCTCTGGCTCGTCCGCGACGGCTCGGAGGTTGCAGCCGCCGCTCTGCAGACGCCGCCGTACAACCTCATCCTCGCCGGGCCCCGGTCTGCGCAAGCGCTGGCCGCGCTCGCCGAGGCGGTCGCCGGCGACGAGCTACCGGGCATCGTCGGGACAGAACCGGAGGCAACGGAGTTCGCCGAGCTGTGGTCGCCGGCACACGGGCCGCAGCGCGCGCACGAACATGCGGCAGGGTGTCTACGCGCTTGAGCAGCGTCGAGCCGCTCTCCGCTGCACCTGGCTCGGCCCGCGTGGCGACCGCGAACGATCGCGAGCTCGCCGTGCGCTGGGTGGTCGCCTTTGCCGACGAGGCGCTGCATGAGGGCGGCCCGGGCCGCGATCGCGCCGAGGTGATGTTCGACCACCGGCTCTCGTCCCCGACGTCAGGGATCCTCCTCTGGGAGGACGGCGGCGAGCCCCAGTCCCTCGCGGGCTGGGGCGGCGCGACACCGAACGGGATCCGCGTGGGTCCGGTCTACACGCCGCCGGAGCTGCGCGGCCGCGGTTACGCGACAGCGCTGAGTGCGGAGCTGTCGCAGCGGCTGCTCGACGGCCGTCTCTTCGAGGGCGGCCGGCGCTTCTGCTTCCTCTACACCGACCTCGCCAACCCGACCTCCAATGCGATCTACGAGCGGATCGGCTACCGCCGCGTGGCCGAGTCGGCCGAGATCGTGTTCGGCTAGCTGTCGGGGAAGAGCTTCTGGAGCTTCATCGCGGCGCCCATGTCGCCCTTGAGCTTGAGCTTGCCGGTCATGTAGGCGCTCGTCGGGTTCTGCTCGCCGGCGATGATCTTCCCGAAGATCTCCTGGGAGGCGCTGATCGTGCAGTCCACCCCGTCCGCGATGCCGTCCTCCACGCTGACGTTGCCGTCGGTGACCTTGACCGTCCACTGGCCGGCACCCTCGATGTCGAAGGCGTACGAGTTGTTCATGCCGGCCGTCTTCGAGGTGTCGGCGCGGGACGGAAGCGTCTCGAAGAACTCCTGCACGCTGTCGGGCATCTGTCGCTCCTTGTCGGGGTAGAGCGCGAGTCTATGCGCCGTCGCGATACCATCGCGCTCCGATGACGAGGGTCGAGATCGCGCTGCCTGGACAGGCCGGCGCGGACGCACTTGCGGTGCCGGTTGCGCAGCCTTTGGGCGGCGACGGCGCCAAGATCGTCGACGACAAGCTCGGCGGCAGGCTCCGCAAGCTCGGCGAGAGCGGGGATCTGCGCGGCGAGCGCGGCGAGGCGGTTCTCCTCCATCTGGACGGTGAGCTCGACGCTCCGCGCCTGGTGGCGGCCGGAGTCGGCAAGCGCGACCAGGTGGATGCAGACGCGCTGAGAACGGCCGGCGCCGCGACCGCCCAGGCTCTCTCGCGCGTCGGCGGCACACTCGTCTGGCTGCTCGACGAGTCGCTTCCGGTGCCCCTGCCGGAGCAGGCCGCGGCGCTCGTCGAGGGGACGATCCTCGGGGCCTACTCGCCCGGGAACTGGAAGTCGAGGCATGAGACGAAGGCACCGGAGCGAATCGTCGTCGGCCACGCCGGCGACCCCGAGCTCGAGGAGGCCGTCGAGCGTGCCGCGATCGTCTCCGAGCGGGCGAACCGCTCGCGCGACCTCTCGAACATGCCGCCGAACGAGCTCACGCCCCACACGCTCGGCGAGAAGGCGCAGGAACTCGCGCGCGAGCACGAGCACCTGACGTGCGAGGTTCTCGCGACGAAGGAGCTCGACGACCTCGGCATGGGAGCGTTGACCGCCGTCGGCCGTGGCAGCCGCAACGAGCCGCGCCTGATCGTCCTCCGCTACGACCCGCCCGGCGCGCGCGACGACATCGTGCTCGGGCTGGTCGGCAAGTCGATCACGTTCGACGCCGGCGGCATCTCGATCAAGCCGTCGGGCGGGATGCAGGACATGAAGGGCGACATGGCGGGCGGCGCCGGGACACTGCACGGGATCGGCGCGCTCGCGGCGCTCGGCACCCCGGTGCGCACGATCGCCGTCCTCGCCGCCGCCGAGAACCTGCCCGGCGGGGACGCGTTCCGGCCCGGTGACATCCTCCGCGCCGCGAACGGCAAGACGATCGAGATCATCAACACCGACGCCGAGGGGCGGCTCGTGCTCGCCGATGCGCTCTGGTACGTCCGCCGCGAGGGAGCGACGCACGTGCTCGACCTCGCGACGCTGACGGGAGCGATGGAGCTCGCACTCGGCGACCTCTACGCGGGCGGGTTCGCGAACGACGAGCAGTGGGGCGAGCTCATCGTCGAGGCCGGGCGCCGCAGCGGCGACCTCGTCTGGCCGTTCCCGCTTCACCCCCGCTATCGGCGCTACATCGACTCGGCGTTCGCGGACATGAAGAACAGCTCCACACTACGCCAGGGCTCCCCGGCGCTCGCCGCGGAGTTCCTGCACGAGTTCGCCGGCGACGGCCCCTGGTGCCACGTCGACATGGCCGGGCCTGCGTTCCTCGAGCGCAGCCGCGGCGATTACCTGCGCGTGCCCGGCGGCACCGGCTGGGGCGTCCGGCTCATCGCCGAGCTGGGCAGAATGGTCGCTTGAACTTCGAGCTGAGCGACGAGCAAGAGCTGATCCGCCGCACCGTCCGCGAATTCGCGGAGACGAAGGTCGCACCCGTCGCCGAAGAGCTCGACCGCGAGGAGCGCTTCCCCTACGAGCTCGTCGCCGAGCTCGGCGAGCTGGGTCTGATGGGCCTACCGATCCCCGAGGGATACGGCGGCGCCGGCGGCGACACCGTCTCCTATGCGATCGCGATCGAGGAGCTGACGCGCATCGACTCGTCCGTCGCCATCACCGTCGCGGCGCACACGTCGCTCGGCACGATGCCGATCCTCCTCTTCGGCAACGAGGAGCAGAAGCAGGAATGGCTGCCGCGGCTCGCATCGGGCAGCGGGCTCGCCGCGTTCGGGCTCACGGAGCCCAACGCCGGCTCGGATGCCGGCGCAACCCGGACGAAGGCCGAGCTGCGCGACGGCGAGTGGGTGGTCGACGGCTCGAAGATCTTCATCACGAATGCGGGCACCGACGTCAGTGCCTGCGTCACGATCACCGCACGCACCGGTGAGGACGAGATCTCGAACCTGATCGTCCCGAACGGCACGTCCGGCTACGAGATCTCCGGGCCGATGCACAAGCTCGGCTGGCACGCCTCGGACACGCGCGAGCTCTCCTTCCACTCGTGCGCCGTGCCCGAGGGGAACCTCCTCGGCCCGCGCGGGCATGGCTTCAGCCAGTTCATGGAGATCCTCGACGGCGGTCGCATCTCGGTCGCCTCGATGGGGGTCGGCCTCGCGCAGGGCGCGTACGACCTCGCCGCCGCCTATGCGAAGGAGCGGCAGCAGTTCGGACGGCCGATCGCGAGCTTCCAGGCGATCCAGTTCCAGCTGGCGGACATGGCGACGGAGATCGAGGCTGGGCGCCAGCTCGTGTACCGCGCGGCGTGGCTCAAGGACGCGGGCAAGCCGTTCGCCCTCGCTGCGGCGCAGGCCAAGCTCTACACGGGGCTCCTCTCCAACCGCGTCGTGAACGCGGCGCTCCAGATCCACGGCGGCTACGGCTTCATGGACGAGTTCGCGATCTCGCGCCTCTTCCGCGACCAGAAGATCCTCGAGATCGGCGAAGGCACCAACGAGGTGCAGCGCATGGTCATCGCGAAGCACCTCGGGCTCTGACCTGTTCCTTCCGGTCGCGTTGCGGACGCCCCCTCGGCGACGCAAGCCAGTCGCTGAGAGGCTTCCACGGGCGGACCTGGCGTCTATAGCCATGTCTAGGTGTCTGACACCGAGACATGTCCGGACCGGCCACGCTCGGTAAGCGGCACAATCGAGGGGATGATTCCGGTCATCGTCGCCGCGGTCGCTGCGCTGCTCTTCGCACAGGCAGTCGTTCGCCTCCGTCGTCGCGGCCGCGCCGACCTTGCAGGCTGGGATCGCGTCGCGCTCTTCGCCGCAGGCCTCGGCGTCACGCTGTTCGCCCTCGTCGGACCGCTCGACGGGCTCGCCGACGAGAAGCTGCTCTCGGCGCACATGGCCCAGCATGTCCTGATCGGAGACCTCGGCCCCGCGCTGATGGTGACCGCGCTGCGCGGGCCGCTTCTCGTCTTCTTCCTCCCGGCGCCGATCCTCGCGCCACTCGCGCGCAATCGGGGCGTCCGCACCGTGCTCGGAACGCTGCTCCGTCCGCGGGTCGCCTTCACGCTCTGGGCCGCGAACCTCGCGATCTGGCACATCCCCTACCTCTACGACCTCGCGCTCGAGCACGAGAACCTGCACAAGTTCGAGCACGTCTGCTGGATGTTCTGCGGCTTCCTCGTCTGGACGCTGCTGGTCGATCCGGGCTCGCATCGCCGGCTGACCGTCGGCGGCCGGGTCGCGCTCGCGGCGGCGATGTTCGCGGCCGGACAGATCCTCACGGACGTGCTCGTCTTCACGTTCACGCCGCTCTATCCCTTCTACCGCGGCGCGTACGGGATCTCGGCGGTGACCGATCAGCAGCTCTCGGGGATCGTGATGATGGTCGAACAGCTCCTCACGCTGGGCACCTGCGTCGCGCTGATCCTGCGACCTCGGTGGAGTCGCGCCCGCAGGGCACGTCTCGCTCCACCGGTCGCCAAAGGCGACCGGGAACTTCGGCCGGGCGACGGCGGCTTGGCCGCCGTCGCTTCCAGCCGAGAGCCGACGTGAACGCGACCGCCTTCAGCTTCGAGCCGCTCTTCCTCGCACTCGCCGTCGCGGCGGCGGTGCTCTACTGGCGCGCGGCGCGCACCGACCGGCCGGCGACGTGGCGGATCGCCGCCTTCTCCTTCGGCGTCTTCCTGATCGCGACTTCGCTCAACTCGCCGCTGGAGACGATCGCATCGAAGTACCTCCTGCTCATCCACCTGCTCCAGAACGGGCTCATCGCGGACCTCGCGCCGCTGCTCGTCCTGCTCGGTCTGACACCGCGGATGCGGGAAACGATCGGCCGGCGCGGGCTGGACCGGCTCCGCACGCGCTGGATTCTCCCGATCTGGTTGGGCGCCTGGTACCTGACCCACATCGCGCCGTTCTACAACTGGGCACTCCGCACCGGATGGGGACTGAACATCGAGCACGCGATCCTGATCGCGGCGGGCCTTCTCTTCTGGTGGCCCATCGCGAGTGGCCGCCTCTCACCGCCGGCGGGGCTCGCCTATCTCATCATCGCCTTCCTCGGCTCGTCGTTCCTCGGCCTCGCGTACATCTTCTCCAGCCGGCCCTTCTACGCGTTCTACGAGCACGCGCCGCGGCTGTGGGGCCTGTCGCCGATCCGCGACCAGAACCTCGGCGGGATCCTGATGAACGGCGAGCAGACGCTCGTCTTCCTGTGCGCGATCGGCTGGTACGTGATGCGGCTGCTCGACGAGGAGCACGCGCGCGAAGAGACCGCCCCGGCCGCACGGGCGCCGCTTTCGGATACATAGCGGGGGCCGGTGGTAGCGTCGCGCCGTGCTCTTCAAGCAGTTCCTGAACGACGATCTGGGCTGCGCCTGCTACCTCGTAGGCGACGAGCACGAGGGCGTCGCGGTCGTCGTCGACCCGCCCTACCACGTCGAGCCGGTACTGGCGGAGGCGGAACGCCGCGAGGTCCGGCTCGTCGGCGTCCTCGAGACGCACACGCACGCCGATCACGTCTCCGGCCACGGACGTCTCGCGCTCGAGCACCGCCTCCCGATTCGCGTCCACCGCGACGCAGGGGCGACGTTCCCGCACGAGCCGCTCGATGACGGGACGGAAGTCGAGGTCGGCGAGGTCGTCCTGCGGACGATCCACACGCCTGGCCACCGTCCCGAGCACTGCTGCTTCACGGTGATCGACCGCTCGCGCAGCGACGAGCCGTGGCTCGTCCTCACCGGCGACTCGCTCTTCGTCGGCGACGCCGGTCGCCCGGATCTGGCGGTCGAGCCGCAGGAGGGCGCCGAGGGCCTCTTCCACAGCCTGCGCCGCCTCGTCGAGCTCGGTGACGGCGTCGAGGTCTTCCCCGGACACGTCGCGGGGTCGCTCTGCGGTGCCGCGATGAGCTCGAAGGCGTCGACGACCATCGGCTTCGAGCGCCGCTCCAACCCCGCGCTCCAGGGCGAGCTCGCCGACTTCCTCGCCGCGCGGCTCGGCCCTCAGCCGCCGCGGCCGCCGAACATGGAGCGGATCGTCGAGCTGAACCGCGGCGAGCTCCTCGGCGCCCAGCCCCCGCTCGAACGGGCCGACTCGATACCGGACGAGGCCATCGTCCTCGACGTGCGCCCGACGGAGGCGTTCGCAGCCGGCCACCGTCCGGGGGCCGTCGGCATCCCGGTCTCCGGGTCGAGCTTCGCGACGAAGGCGGCGTTCGTCTTGCCGGAGCGTCCTCTCGTCGTCCACGCCGCGGACGAGGAGGAGGCCGAGTGCGCCTCGCGGGCGCTGCACGCGGTCGCGCTGTTCGGCACCGCGGGCTGGCAAGAAGGCGGCGGCACGGAGAAGCTCGAGCCCGTCTCGCTCGACGAGCTCGAACGCCTGCTCGCAGACGACACGGTCGAGCTGCTCGACGTGCGCGAGACCGACGAGCGCGACGACGGGCACATCCCGGGCTCCCGGCACCTTCCCTACCGGACGGCCCGCGCCGCTGCCGAGGCCGGCCTGCTCAACGGGCGGCCCGTCGTGACCATCTGCGAGTCCGGCCCCCGCGCGGCGGTCGCCGCGAGCGTCCTGCAGTCCGTCGGCGTCGATGCCCGCCCGGTGCTCCAGGGCGGCATCGCGACCTGGCGCGGCGAGACGTGTTCGTTCCGCCGCTGCGGCAGCTAGGAGAGAAAGCGCGCGAGCGCCGTCACCGCCGCCGCGCCGAGCACGACGACGATCATCGGCGCCCGCCTCCAGACCGCGACTGCCGCGAATGCCGCTCCGAGGACACGCGCGTCGAGCACCAGCGAGCGCCCTTTCCCGAAGGTCTCGACCACGATCAGCGCCGCCAGCAGCGCCGAAGCCAGCAGCTCGACGACGCTCAGCGCACCCGGACGCAGCGGTGTGCCACCCAGCGCCAGCGGCCCGGCGAGCTTCAGCGCCGCCGTGGCA
Organism: uncultured Actinomycetes bacterium; assembly: GCA_963759435.1. GTDB lineage: Bacteria > Actinomycetota > Thermoleophilia > Gaiellales > Gaiellaceae > Palsa-739. The sequence goes on from CAVWZB010000010.1 coordinate 87,276, forward strand.
AGGGCGAGCGCGGCGATCACAACCCACACCGCGGTCAAGAGCGCATCCTCGAGGCTGCGACCGCCGCTGCCGCCGCGGCCAGGATCGGCAAGCCGGCAGGCACGAGCGGAGTCAGCACGAGCGCGATCCCGGCTCCTCCGGCGGCCGCGGCGAGCCGGCGCCGGCCGCGCGCCTCTTCGAACAGCAACACGATGAAGAAGGCCGGGAACAGCGCGTCGAGGCCGAGCGCGTTCGGGTCGCCCAGTCGCGGTCCGATGAGCACCCCGACCGCGGTGCCCAGCACCCAGCCGACGTACTGCGGAACGCTGACCCCGACCAGGTACCACGGGTCGAAGGTGCCGTCACCCCGGCTTGCCGCCGCCCATGACGCGTCGACCAGCGGCAGCGCAAACGCTGCGCGCGACGGTGCGCGTCCCCGCAGCGACGGGGCCAGCGCCAGCCCCATCGCCAGATAGCGCGCGTTGAGCAAGACCCCTGCGGCGATCGCCGCGCCCGCGCCTCCACCCGCGATCAACACCGCGAGCGCACCGAACTGGGCGGCTCCCGAGAACACGACGATGGACATGACGATCGGGGCCACCGGCCCCATCAGCGGGCGCGCCAGCACCCCGAACGAGACCGAGATCGCGAACACCGCGATGCCGAACGGCAGACCGCGCCGGATCCCCGCCCTCCGCCGCTCCGCAGGCGGAGTCTCCTGTGGTCTCCGTTCGAGGAGCACACAAGGCCAAACGCCTGATTCGGGATCGCTCTTCCGGTAGCTACCCGCCCGCGATCCAGCTCACCAGCGGGATCTCCATCTCGTTGGCCGACAATCCGCCGTGCTGACCGAGAAAGGTCTGCTCGAAGCGGCCCGGCTCGAGCCAGTACGCGGCCCGGCCGGGTGCCGGCAGGACGACGAGGTTCGCCAGCCGCGACGTCAGCGCCTCGGTGACGTTCGACCCGAACAGGCCTTCATCGAGCAGGGCCTTGACCGCACGTACCTCTGCGACACCGTCGAGCAGCTCGGCAAGCCGCGCTTCGGCCTCGTCCAGCCGATCGGGCAGCACGTGCAGGAAGAGGTCTCGGCAGGATCCGGCGGGGGCCAGCGGCTTGCCGTCGGCGCCCATGGCCATGTGCTGCTCGAGCTCGGGCCAGGCGACATTCACGTATGTCGTCCGCTCCGGCGAAATCCCTTCCATCCCGTGGTCCGCGGTCAGCAGGACGAGCGTCCCCTCCGGCCAGGGGGCCGCCTCGATCGCCGAGAGGGTCGACTCCATCAGCGCGGCGACCTCGGGCGCGTCCGGCCCGGCCATGTGCATCAGCGCATCCGCGTCGCCGAAGTAGATCGTCCCGTACGCCCGCTCTTCCGCCGCGAGGGCGCCGCATAGCCGGGCGAGGCCTTCGGCGTTATCGCCGAACGGATGGACGGTCGCCGGCTGGAGGAGCTGCTTGCTCGTCGCGGAACGGGCGATCCCAGCCGGCATGGCCACGTGGCTCGGCAGAGGCAGGAGCCGCCGGTAGAGCGTCTCGTCGGGGAAGAGGTCGTGCGCCGTGAGTCCGGCGTCGAAGAGCGTCCCCGGGCGATCGTCGCCTGTGAAGCAGAACCACAGCGGCGTGACCAGCCGGTTGAGCCGCGGCTCGAAGACGTTCCACTCGTAGAGCCCGTGCTCGCCGAGTGGGAGACCGGAGTGGATCGTCGTCGAATGAACGGTCGTCGTCGACGGGAAGCACGACGACCAGCGCTCGACCTCGGCGCCGGAGAAGAGCGGATGGTCGGCGTGGCGTTCGAGAAAGCGCCACCCGAAGGCGTCGAAGTAGACGAGAGCGACCCGCGCATGCTCGCCGAGCTTCTCCTCGACCAGCCCGGGCAGCTCGTCGAACCGTCTGCTCAATCGAGCCGCTGGACGGGGTAGCCCCACGCTCCCAGCTGGGCGATCAGCTGGTTGCAGTGCTCCGTGTCGCGCGTGAGCAGCGTCAGCTCGACGCCCGTGTAGCCAATCGGGACGACGGCCGACTCGCGCTGGTGCTCGACCTCGACGACGTTCACACGCTCTGCGGCGAGCAGGTCGAGCAGCTTCGCGAGCTCGCCGGGGTGGTCCGGGACTCGCGTGCGCAGTACGAGGTAGCGGCCGTGGTACGCGAGTCCACGCCGCATGACCTGCACCATGAGCGAGGCGTCGATGTTGCCGCCGGAGAGCAGCGCAAGTACCGGTCCCGAGCCTCCGGCGAGCCCGCCGAGGATCGCGGCGACACTCGCGGCCCCCGCGCCCTCGACCACGAGCTTCGTTCGCTCGACGAGGAGGACGATCGCCTCCGCAATCTGCTCGTCGTCGACCACGACGATGTCGTCGAGCGTCTCGCCGAGGATCGACATCGTCAGCTCACCGGGCTCCTTGACCGCGATCCCGTCGGCAATCGTGTAGCCGGAGCCGCCCGGCCGCGTCCCCGCCACCTGGACGCCGACGAGCCGCAGCCCCGGCCGCACGGCGCGCAGCGCCAGGGAGATGCCCGACGCGAGCCCGCCGCCGCCGATCGGGATCACGACCGTCTCGAGCTCCTCGACCTGCTCCGACAGCTCGAGCCCGATCGTGCCCTGGCCCGACATCACGTGCAGGTCCTCGTACGGATGGACGAATGTCGCGCCGGTCTCCTCGACATACGCCAGCGCCGTCGCAAGCGTCTCCTCGAACGCCGGACCCGTCAGCTGGACCTCGGCTCCGTAGTTGCGAGTCGCGTCGACCTTGGCCATCGGCGAGTCCTGCGGCATGAAGATCCGCACCTGCGCGCCGAGCTCGCGGGCTGCCCAGGCGACTGCCTGGCCGTGGTTGCCGGCGCTCGCCGCGACGACACCGGCCTCGCGATGCTCGGGCTCGAGGCTCGAGAGCTTGACGTACGCGCCGCGGATCTTGAAGGAGCCCGTTCGTTGCAGGTTCTCGGCCTTGAGGCGCACCGGCCGGCCCGCGAGCCGCGAGAGCGTCTCCGAGGGGAAGACCGGCGTGACGCGCGCGACTCCGTCGAGCCGCTCGCGCGCGCGCTCGATCTCAGGAAGCCCGGGTGCCGTTGCCGTCGCCATCGTGAATCCGAAAGACCTTCTCGAGTATCTCTCGCACCGCAGTCAGCGGGTCGAGCTCCCTCGCCTGCACCTCGGCGAGCAGCCGCCGCAGCTCGGCGTCGTCCGCCACCGCCTGCTCGAGATGGCGGCTCGCGCGGCTCGCCGCAACGGCAAAGACCTCCCGTGCGAGATTCGCCCGGCGCCGCTCCTCGAGCTGCCCGCTCTGCTCGAGGAAGGCGCGATGCTCCTCGACCTTCTCCCACAGCTCGGGCACGTGCTCGCCGCGCACGGCCTCGGTCAGCACGATCGGCGGATTCCAATCGCTGCTGCGGTCGAGCGCGAGGATCGAGCGCACCTCGTTCAGCATCGTCTTCGCGGCGGGGTTGTCCATCTTGTTGACTGCGATCACGTCCGGGATCTCCATGATCCCCGCCTTCAACGCCTGCACCGCGTCCCCGGATCCGGGCATGAGGACGAGCAGGACGGTGTCCGCGATCCCGATCACCTCGACCTCGCTCTGCCCCGCGCCGACCGTCTCGAGGAAGACGACGTCCTTGCCGGCCGCGTCGAGCACGAGCAGCGCCTGCAGCGCCGCCTCCGCGAGCCCGCCGAGGTGGCCCCTCGTCCCCATCGAGCGGATGAAGACGTCGGGGTCGAGGAAGTGGTCGCTGAGCCGGATCCGGTCGCCGAGCAGCGCGCCGTGTGTGAACGGGCTCGAGGGATCGACCGTGACGACGCCGACGGTCACCTCTCGCTGGCGGACGTGCCGGATCAGGGCCGAGACGAGGCTCGACTTGCCGACTCCGGGCGGGCCGGTGACCCCGACCGAGTACGCGGAGCCGGTCTGCGGGTAGAGGTCGGCCACGACGCCGTAGGCGAGCGGGTCGCCGTCCTCGACGAGCGAGATCGTGCGCGCAAGCGCGCGCCGGTCGCCCTCCCGGACGCCGGCGGCAAGCTCCTCGCGAGTCCAGTCGCGGCGGCCGGGCACCGCGCGGACTCTAGTGGGCGGCTGCCACGGGCGTGACTTTGGGCCGGACCTCCTCCTCGGCGGGGCTCTCGCCCCCGAGGTTGCGGGCGAGCAGCCTGCCGGCGAGCGCGGCGACGAACAACGTCAGGCCGCAGGCGGCCCAGATCCAGCGCGGGCTCGTACGGTTGATGAGCAGCCCGCCGACCCCGTTGCCGACCCCCGCTAGGACGTACGTGATGCTCATCACGAACGTGAGCGCCCTGCCGCGCATGAGGTCGAACGTGCCGCGCTGAACGAGGATCGCGTTGCAGGCGATGGCCGCGCCGTTCCCGACGCCGGCGACGAAGGTGATACCGGCAGCCACCCAGACGTTGGGGCTGGCCGCCGCCCCGAGGTAGCCGATCGCCATCAATGCCAGGCTTCCGCCGTAGGCCCGCGCGACACCGTGGCGGGCGAGCATTCCCGCGCTGATGAAGCTGCCGAGCACGAGGCCCGTGCCCATCGCGCCGTAGAGCAGGCCGTAGCCGATGTCACCGGCGGAGAAGCTGTGCTTCGCGAGGAAGATCTCCGCGACGTTGGCGGCTCCGGTCGCGAGCATCGCGATGCCCCACGCGACGAGCACCGCCCGCATCGAGGGCGAGCGAAGCGCGGCGTTGAAGCCATCCTCGAGATCGCGCCAGTGGCCCCGCGTCAGCGCGCGCTCACTCTGCAGCGAGCGCGCCGGAATCCGCACCACGAGCACGATGGAGACGACGAACGATGCTGCGTTGATCGCGTACGCGGCCGACGGCCCGGACGCCGCGGTGAGAACGCCGCCGACGAGCGGTCCGATGGCCCAGCTCAGGTTCTCGATCCCCAGGATCAGCGCGTTCGCGCGGGTCAGCTGGTCGCCGGGGACGAGGTTCGGAACTCCGGCGTAGACGGCCGGGCGAAAGAAACCGGTCGCCAGGCCGGCCACGGCGGCAAGGGCGACCACCGCCCCCGCACTCGGTGCGAACGGGAGAGCCGCGAAGACGCCGATCCGGACGGCGTCGGCCGCGATCATCAGCGAGCGGCGCTCGAGCCGGTCGAGGAGCGGGCCTAGCAGGAGCCCTACGACGACAGTCGGCAGGAACTCGACGACGACGACAGCCGCGACCCAGGGGCCGGAGTTCGTCCGGTCCTGGACGTCGATCGCCAACGCGACTGCCGCGAGCAGCGTGCCCGCGCTCGAACAGAGGGTCGCGAAGAAGAGGTTGCGGAACCCCGGCAGCCTGAGCGGCGTCAGCTGGGCGGACGAGAGCCTCACGGACTTCCGGTCGAAAGTACCACCTATGCAGACCGGTTACGAGACGCCCGAAAGGACGTGTCCCAACCCGACAGCAAAGAACTCGTTCTCCTCCGGCGTGCCGACCGTGACCCGGATCGCCTCGGGCGCCCCGAAGCCGTCGAGCGGGCGGACAATGACGCCTTCCCGCTGCAGCCGCTCGAACAGCTCCCGCCCTCCGCCGACGTCCGCGAAGAGGAAATTGCCGCGTGACGGCCCCACCGGATCCAGCCCGTGGCCCCGCAGGATCTCGGCCAGCCGTTCACGCCCCGTGGCGTTCAGCTCTCGCCGGCGCGCGATCTCCTCCGCGTCGTCGAGGCTCACGAGCGCGGCCGCCTGCGCCGTCGCCGCGACGTCGAACGCGCGCCGCACCTTGCTCGTCGCCAGGGCGACGTCCGCCGGTGCGACCGCCCAGCCCACCCGCAGCCCGGCCAGCCCGTAGATCTTCGAGAACGTCCGCAGCACGGCTATCCGGCGGCCCTCGCCAAAGAGCTCGAGCCCGTCCACGTAGTCCGGGTCGTCGATGTACTCGAAGTACGCCTGGTCGAGGACGCAGAGGACGTGGTCCGGCACGCGGTCGAGGAACGCGATCAGCTCTTCCCGGCCGTTCGCCGTCCCTGTCGGGTTGTTCGGGTGGCAGACGTAGACGAGCTTCGTCCGCGGCCCGACCGCGGCCAGGAGCCCCTCGAGGTCGTACGTGTGGTTGCGGAGCGGGATGCGCCGGGCCTCGGCGCCGAGCTTCGCGGCGGTGAGCACGTAGCTCGGGAAGGACGGCCAGCCGCAGACGACCTCGTCACCCGGGTCGAGCGTCGCCTGCGCGAGCAGGTCGATGATCCCGTCGGCTCCTGCGCCGACGATCAACTCCTCGAAGGCGACGCCGTGCCGCTCTGCGAGCTCGGTCCGCAGCGCCCAGACGCCGCCGTCCGGGTAGCGATTGAGCTCGAGCGCAATGCGCTGCATCGCCTCGAGCGCTGCCGGGAACGGGGGAAACGGCCCCTCGTTCGAGGCGAGCTTGACGACGCGCTCCACCCCGAGCTCCCGCTGCACCGCCTCGACCGGCTTGCCGGGCTCGTACGGGACGAGGCCCTCGATCGAGGGGCGGAAGAGGCTCACTCGGTTTTCCGACGTCGGGCCGCGACCTGCCCGCGGGCCTGCTTCGCCCTGCGGCGCGCGTTGCGCTTCCACACCTTCAGCATGGCCCAGCCGATGACGGCATTCCGCCTGTTCACGATTGTCATCCGCTCCTCCTCTCCACTCCGCGGAGTCTTATGCGGGCGCAGCCGCGCGCGGCTTGCGGTTCGGGATGTGGATGGCGCGGCCGAGCGCGACGAGCCCGGCTTCCTTGATCGCTTCCGAGAGCGTCGGGTGCGGCGCGATGCCGTCCGCGACCGTTTCCACCGTCGACTCGGCGTCGATCGCGACGACTCCCGCCTCGACCATGTCGGTCACGTGCGGGCCGATCATGACGAGCCCGAGCAGCTCGCCGTAGCGCGTCTCGTGGATCGACTTGACCCAGCCGACCGTCTCGTCCTGCATCACGGCGCGCGCGTTCGCGACCCACGGGAACCGGCCGACCGCGACGTCGTCGCCGTACTCCTCGCGTGCCTGCTCCTCGGTGAGGCCGACGGCGGCGATCTCCGGGTCGGTGTAGATCGGACGCGGGATGGCGCGGTTGTTGAACACGGCCTCGTGGCCCGTGGCGTTCTCCGCTGCGATCTCGCCCTCGCGGAACGCGGTATGCGCGAGCTGCCAGTATCCGGCGCAGTCGCCGACCGCATAGATGTGCGGGGCGGTGGTGCGCCGGTGCTCCTCGGCGGCGATGCCGGAGCGCCGGTCGAACTCGACGCCGGCGGCCTCGAGGCCGAGCCCCTCGACGAGCGGGCCACGACCGACGGAGACGAGCATCAGGTCTCCCTGCACGGTCTCGCCTTCGCCGAAGTGGACGGTGAGCTGGGAGCCGTCGTCCTCGATGCGCGTGCACTGTTTGCCGAGGTGCAACGTGATGCCGCGCTTGCCGAACTGCTTCGCAAGCTCCTTGCTCGCGTCCTCGTCCTCCTGCGGGATGAGCGTGAGCATCTCGATGATGGTCACCTCGGAGCCGAAGCGGTTGAAGATCGAGGCGAACTCGCAGCCGATGATGCCTCCGCCGAGCACGATGAGCCGCCGCGGCACCTGTTCCTGCGCGAGCAGTCCCGTCGAGTCGACGCAGCGCGGCGAGTCGAGGCCCTCGATCGGCGGGCGCAGCGGGTACGAGCCCGTCGCGACGATCGCCGACTTGAAGGTGACGTCCTCCCCGCCCTCGACCGCGATCGTGTTCGCGTCGGTGAAGCGCCCGGTGCCCTTGACCCACTCGACGCCGTTCGTCTTGAAGAGGCTCGCGACGCCCGAGGTCATCTGCTTGGAGACGCCCGCCTTCCAGGCGTTCGAGGCCGCGAAGTCGAGCTTCGCCTCCCCCACCACGACGCCGAACTTCGCGAAGGACTCCTCCGCCTCCTTCAGCGCAAAGGCGGTCTGCACCCAGGCCTTGGTCGGGATGCAGCCCACGCGCAGGCACGTGCCGCCGAGCTCGGGCTCCTTCTCGATGCAGGCGACCTTCGCGCCGAGCTGGGCGGCGCGGATGGCGGCCGTGTAGCCGCCGGGGCCGCCTCCGAGGACGGCGACGTCAACTTCCATGCTCATCTCTCCCCTTCATCGTTGTGCCTGAGCGTACTCAGAGGTCGGCGACCATCGTCACGGTTCGCTCTTCGCGACTGACCTCGCGAAAGCCGTGCTTCTCGTAGAAGCCGGTCTGCCCCGGCTCGGCGCTGAGGCTGATCCGCGAGAAGCCGTCCGCCCGGGCCTGCGCGAGCAGCGCCTCGAGCAGCTCGGCCCCGGTGCCGTGGCCTCGCTTGCTCGGGACGACGGCGATCGTCACTTCCGGCGTCTCCTCGTCCACGAAGCCGAAGCCGGGCGCCGAGGCTGGAAAGAGCCGGTACCACGCAGCGCCGTAGGCGTTCGGGCCGTCCGACGCGACCACGCCGGCGTCGCCGCGCCGGCCCCAGTTCTTGACGTAGCGGTAGACCGGCAGGTCGGGATCGCCCATCCGCCAGTGGTAGGCATGGCGGACCATGTCGCGAAGGAAGCGCCCGTCCTGCTGGTCCACCGGCCGCAGCATCAGTCCCGCAACTCCTCTGCGAGCTGAATCCGGTTGCCGTCCGGGTCGTAGACGTCGAGGAGCCGCATCTCCCCGGTCAGCTCGAGGACGATCCCGACCTCGACACCCGCCTCACGCAACCGCTCGGCCTCCTCCTTGAGGTCGGCGACGTCGACGTGGGCGACGCCGTCGTCGGCCGGCTCGCCCTCCGCAAGCCCGATCTCCATCTCGCCGCGCCGGAGCTCGGACCAGCGCGCGGCGAAGTCGACGGCCCGCTCCTCGAAGCCGAGCACGTCCTGGTAGAAGCGGCGGCCCTCGTCGAGGTTGCGGACGTGGTACCAGACCGTGGGCGCCATAGCGGAGAGTCTTACAGCGCGAGCCCCGGGTCCTCCAGACTCTCCTTCAGGGTCTGGAGGAAGGCGGCGGCCGGGGCGCCGTCGACGGCGCGGTGGTCGAAGGTGCACGTGAGCGTGACCATCGGGCGCACGGCCGTCTCGCCGCCGGCTGTGCTGGAAGCGTCGGCGGCGAAGCCGCCGACGCCCAGCGGAAGCACCGGGACCACGCGCTTCTCGGTCGCGCCGACGGCCACGATCGCCGCCTGCGGCGGGTTGAGCACCGCGGTGAAGCTCTCGACCGCGTACATGCCGAGGTTCGAGATCGTGAACGTGCCGCCCTCGAGGTCGTCGGCGCGGAGCTTGTTCTCGCGTGCCCGGCCGACGAGATCCGCGCGCACGCCGGCGATCTCGGTCAGCGACAGCCGCTCGGCGCTTCGGATCACGGGCACCACGAGCCCCTGCGGCGCGGCGACGGCGAGGCCGACGTTCGCGCTCGGATGGAGGAGGATCGCCTCCTCGGTGAACTCCGCGTTCACCTCACGGCGGCGCATGAGCGCCTGCGCGCAGACCTTGGTGAGGACGTCGGTGACGGTGATGCGAACGTCCGGGTCGCGCTCGCGGAGCCTGGCGACGAGGGCGTTCACGCGTGTCATGTCGGCAGAGGCCTGGAGCTGGAAGACCGGGATCTGCCACGCCTCGGTCAGCCGGCGCGCGATCGTCTTGCGGACGTTCGAAAGCGGGACGCGCTCGACCTCGCCCGCCGGGACCGGCGCTTGTAACAACTTGTTACTTGCCGCTGCCGGCGCCGCCCGCCTCGGCCCGCTCGACGTCCTCGGCGACGATCCGGCCGTCGGGGCCGGTGCCGCGGATCCCCGAGAGCTCAATGCCGCGCTCACGCGCGATGCGCCGCGCGAGCGGCGAGGCCTTGACCCGGCCGTTCGTCGTCGCGGTGGTGGCCGGCTCCAGCGGCAGCTCCGGCGCGGCCTCCCTCGCCGGTTGCTCTGCCTTACCCTCCTTCGTTTGTAACACAGTGTTACTTGCGAGTTCGGGCGCATCCTCGCCCTCGGCGCCGATGAAGGCGACGGTTTGCCCGACAGGCACCTCGCCCTCGGAGACCGCGATCTTGAGCAGGACGCCCGCCGCCTCGGCTTCGACCTCTTGCGTCACCTTGTCGGTGTCGAGCTCGAACAGCGGCTCGCCCTTCTGCACCGGCTCGCCCTCCGACTTGAGCCAGCGGACGATCGTGCCCGACTCCATCCCCTGGCCGAGCCGCGGCAGGATGACCTCGGTCGCCACTACGCCTTCCCGACGGTGCGCTTGACCGCGGCGAGCACATCCGCGGCGTGCGGGATCACGAAGTTCTCCATCACGGGCGCGAACGGCAGCGGCGAGAACTTCGCGCCGACGCGCTCGATCGGCGCGTCGAGCCAGTCGAACGCCTGGTACTGGAGGACGGCGGCGACCTCGGAGCCGAAGCCCATCCGCGTCACAGCCTCGTGCGCGACGACGGCCCGGTTCGTCTTCTTCACCGACGAGACGAGCGTCTCCTCGTCGAGCGGCTGGAGCGTGCGCGGGTCGACGACCTCGACCGAGATCCCCTCGCCCTCCGCCTCCTCCGCCGCCTCGAGGCTCTCGTGCACGAGCCGGCCGGTCGCGATCACGGTCACGTCCTCGCCCTCGCGGTGGACACGCGCGCGCCCAAGCGGGATCGGCTCGATCTCCTGCGGCACGTCGCCCTTGATCGGGTAGAGCGTCCGGTGCTCGAAGAAGACGACGGGGTTGTCGTCGTAGATCGCCGACCACAGCAGGCCGCGGACGTCTTCCGGAGTCGAGGCGAACACGACCTTGAGCCCGGGGATGTGGACGAACCAGGCCTCGAGCTGCTGCGCATGCTGCGCGCCCGGCGACCAGCCCGCGCCGCCCTGGGTGCGGAACACGACGGGGACGGTGAGCTGCCCGCCCGACATGTAGCGGAGCTTCGCCGCCTGGTTCACGACCTGCTCGGCAGCGAGCGTCATGAAGTCCTCGTACATGATCTCGGCGACCGGTCGCATGCCCTGCATCGCGGCGCCGATCGCGGCTCCCGCGAGCGCCATCTCCGAGATCGGCGTGTTGCGCACGCGCTCCTTGCCGAACTCGTCGAGCATCCCGGCGGTGACTCCCATCGAGCCGCCCATCTCCGCGATGTCCTCGCCCATGATGAAGATGTCGTCGTCCTGGCGCATCGCGGTCGACAATGCGTCGCGGACGGCCTCGCGGTAGGTCAGCTCAGGCATAGATGTTCTTCAGAGCGTCTTCCGGGGCCGGATCGGTCCCGTTCTTGGCGAACTCGACAGCCGCCTCCACGATCTCCGTCACCTCGGCGTCGAGCTCGGCGAAGTCCTCGTCAGATATCTCGAGCTTGGCTCGCAGCAACTCGACCGGGTCGCGCGTCGCGCGCAGCTCCTTCGCGGCGTCGCGGTCGCGGTAGACCTGCGGATCGCCGATGTAGTGGCCGCTGAAGCGCACCGTGTCGAGGTGCACGAAGACCGGGCCCTTGCCCGAGCGTGCGTGGTCGAGCGCCTGCCGCGTCGCCTTGAAGACCGCTTCGACGTCCTGCCCGTCGGCCTTGATCGCCTTCATGCCGAACGCTTTCGCGCGGAGCGAGAGGTCGCGGATCGGGGAGTGCTGCGACTCGGGCGTCGACTCGGCCCACTTGTTGTCCTCCAGCACGAACACGGCCGGCACCTGCCAGAGCTGCGCGAGGTTCAGCGCCTCGTGGAACGTGCCGATGTTCGTCGCCCCGTCTCCGAAGAACGCGAGTGCGACGCGAGGCTCCCCACGCATCTGGAAGGCGAGCGCGGCACCGGCGATATGCGGCAGCCCGCCGCCGATGACGGCGTTCGCGCCCATGTTGCCGTGCTCGATGTCGTACAGGTGCATCGAGCCGCCGTAGCCGTGGGAGCAACCTTCGGTCTTGCCGTACAGCTCGGCCATCAGCTCGTTCGGGTGCGTCCCCTTCGCGAGCGTGTGGCCGTGCGCGCGATGGGTGGAAGCGATGACGTCGCCATCCTCGAGCGCGCGGCAGACGCCGACGGCGCAGGCTTCCTGCCCGATCGCGACATGGAGGAATCCCGGGAGCTCCCCGGCGCGGAAGCGCTCCTCGACCTTTTCCTCGAAGCGGCGGATGAGAAGCATGTCCCGCAGCACGTCGCCAAGCTCGCTCTTCGCGAGGCTCATCCTGGCCTCCACCTTCGCCACGGGCCGGAGTGTACGGTTCGCGCCGTGCCGCTCGTCGACCGCTGGAACCACGTCGAACGTGCTCTGGATCCAAGGTGGACCGAGGTCACTTTGAGCCTCGCGATCACGGAGGACGCGGCCCGATCCCGCGCCGCTGCGCTGCTCGGGCCGGCCGGGCCGGGCGTCGGAACCAAGGAGATCCGGTTCACCGTCTCGACCAAGGGGACCGGGATCGGACCCGAAGCTACGCGGCGGCTCCTGCGGCTGATCGACCAGGAACGCATCGTCGGACGGCTCGAGCTCGTCGAGACCGTCGGCCTGCGACCCGATCCGGAGCAGTCCAGGCGCTCGCTCGCGGACGCGTGGCAGGAGGCGCTCGAAGTGCTGCCCTCCGACTGGAGCGACCTCGTCGCCGAGATCGAGCTCGATTCGAGCGCCGACGTCGACCGCGCCGCCGTCCTCTGCGCCCCCATCAACCCGATGCAGCTGTCGACGAGACGGCCCGGCTTCCGCTTCCGCTGCGCGAGCACGCGCGGCTACGGCGCCTCCGCCGGGATGGTCGGCCGCTGTCTCGCCCGGCTCGACGAAGCCGAGATCACGGGCCGGGTCCGGATCACCAGGGTGCTGAGCGACGTCCAGCCGCTCGGGACGCAGGGCGCCACCTTCGCGGTCGGTCGCCGCCCCACCTGATGGTCGATTACGGTCCCTCGGTCGTGGTAAAGAGGACTCCATGAACGGACTCTCCGACGCCGCCCAGCGCGTTGCCGATCACGCGCGGTCGTTCGTCCAGCTCGAGCTTCAGCTCGCCAGCGCCGAGCTGAAGCGGAAGGCAGCCGCGCTTGGCATTGGGGTCGGCCTCATGGTCGCCGCGGCGGTCCTAGCGTTCCTGGCCGTCACCTTCGGCCTCCTCGCCGCCGCGGCAGGCCTGGCGACCACGCTGCCCGTCTGGGCGTCGCTGCTCATCGTGTGCGGCGCGCTGATCCTGATCACCGCGATTCTCGTCACGGTCGGCTACTTCATGCTGCAGAAAGGCTCGCAGCCGATGCCTGAGCAGGCCGTCGAGGAAGCACAACTGGCGGCGGAGGCACTGCGCGATGCCGAGTGACCCCGAGCTCAGGCGCGAGATCGCAGACGAACGCCGCGAGCTCACGAACGCCGTCGCCGACCTGCGCAAGGAGCTCGACCACACGGCCGAGCGCGGCAAGCAGGTCGGAGTCATGGTCGGCGCCGTCGTGGGGGCCGCGATCGCTATCCGGACCGCACTGAAGATCCGGCGCCACTTCGGGGATTAGGCGCGCAGGACGGCGCCGAAGCGCGTCGCCAGCGCGTCGACGATCGACGCGCGCACGGGCGCGACGTCCTCGTCCGTCAGCGTCCCTTCGGGGGAGCCGAAGGCGAGCCGAAACGCGAGCGAGCGCTTTCCTTCCCCGATCGTCTCGGGGTTCCGGTACTCGTCGAAGACCTCGAGCTCGCGCAGTAGCTCGCCGGCCGCCTCGCGGATCGCGGCGAGGATCTCCGCGGCGGGGACCTTCTCGTCGACCACGAAGGCGAGATCCTGGCGCACCTCCGGGTACGGGCTGACCTCCGCGAAGGCGACAACCTGCGGCGCCGCCCCGGCGAGCGCGTCGAGGTCGAGCTCGAACACCCCCCAATCGCCGTCGAGCAGCGCCGGGTGGAGCTCGCCGAGCCAGCCTTCCGCCGTACGCGCGGCCTTGCCCGGATGAAGATACGGCTCGGCGGTGCGCTCGTAGCCCGGCTCGATGCCGAGCGCGGAGTAGATCTGCTCGACGGCCCACTTCACCTCGGCGAACCCGCCGTCGGCAATGCCGGCGACGTGCCAGTGCTCCTCCGGCAGGTCGGCGGCTACGTCCCGGTAGACGCGCGCGACCTCGAACAGCGCGACGTCCTCGCCCGCGTCGGCGTTGCGGCGGGCGGGATCGAGCAGCGAGGCGTAGAGGACGCCGCGGAGCGCGGCCGCCTCGGCGGAGAGCGGCTCGGGCAGTCGCAGGTCGCCCTCTGCGACGAAGGTCGGCGTGTACACCTCGGCGTAGCCGGCGCCGACGAGCACGTCCTCCACCTCCCGCCGCAGGCGCTGCTCACGCGTCAGCCGCCCGAACATCGCATCGCGGCGCGGCAGCGTGAACGGAATCTCCGTCAGCTTGAAGCGGGCGACCTCCTCGATCAGGTCGACCTCGCGCGTCACGTCGCGGGCGCGCCAGGTCGGCACGCGATAGCCGGTCTTGAGCTGACGGAAACCGATCGGAGCGAGGATCTCGCCCTGCTCCTCCGCGGAAACGTCCAGCCCCATGAGCCCGCTCGCGCGCTCGGGCCGCAGCCGGATCACGGCGGGCTTCGGCAGGTCGGCCTGGACATCCTCCGCCCCGGTCCAGCCCGCCCCGGCCAGCTCCACGATCAGCTGCGTCGCGTAGGTGGCCGCCTGGCCGGCAACGTGCGGGTCGACGCCCTTCTCCCAGCGGTTCGAGCCCTCCGTCCGCAGCGCGTGCCGCTCGGAGCTGCGCAGGATCCCGACCGGCTCGAAGTTCGCCGCCTCGAGCAGGACATTCGTCGTCGCGGACGAGACCTCCGTCTCCTCGCCGCCCATGATCCCGGCGAGCCCGACCGCGCGCTCGTCATCTGCGATCACGAGATCCTCCGCGCTCAGGGTGCGCTCGACGCCGTCCAGTGTCCGCACCTTCTCGCCCTCGCGCGCGCGACGCGCGACGAGGCCGCCGTGGAGCAGGTCGAGGTCGTAGGCGTGGAGCGGGCTGCCGAGCGCGAGCATGACGTAGTTCGTGACGTCGACGACGTTCGAGATCGAACGCATGCCGGCATGCCACAGGCGTGCCTTCAGCCACGGCGGCGACTCGCCGACCGCGACGTCACGGAAGACGCGACCGGCGAAGCGCAGGCAGCCCTCCGGATCGTCGATCCCGATCCCGACCGCCTCGTCGCCGGCCTGCTGCGGGTCCTGGCCCGGCATCGGCTGGAGCTCCCCGCTGAGGAGCGCCGCGACCTCGCGCGCCACGCCGTAGACGGCGAACAGGTCGGCGCGGTTCCCGGTCGGCTCGAGTTCGAGGACGTCGTCGGCGAGCGGCAGCACGTCGGCGAGCGGCGTTCCGGCCTCGAGCGCGTCGTCGAGGACCATGATCCCGCTGTGGTCGGTGCCGAGGTCGAGCTCGTCCTCGGCGAGGATCATCCCCTCGGAGACCTGGCCGCGCAGCTTGCGCCGCTCGAGCGTCAGCCCGTCGGGGAGCGTCGCGCCTGGCAGAGCCACCGCGACCTTCGCTCCGGCGCCGAAGTTCCAGGCGCCGCAGACGATCGAGTACGGCCGGTCCTCCCCCACGTCGACCGAGGTCAGCTGCAGTCGGTCGGCGTCGGGATGCTTCTCGGCCTCGAGCACGTGGCCGACGCGGAAGAGCCCGAGGTCGCCGGGCACGCCGACCCGGTGCACGCCGTTGACCTCGGCTGTCGAGATCGAGAGAGCGTCGGCGATCTCCCGCGCACCCGCGTCGACGCGCACGTACTCGCGCAGCCAGTTGAGCGGGAGCTTCATCGGAACTGCCTCAGGAAGCGGAGGTCGTTCTCCCAGAACGGCCGGATCCCCGAGATCCCGTAGCGGAGCTGGGCCGTGCGCTCGATGCCCATCCCGAACGCGAAGCCCGAGTACTCCTCCGGGCCCCAGCCGACGAACTCGTACAGGTACGGATCGACCATCCCCGAGCCGCCCATCTCGATCCAGCCGGAGTGCTTGCAGACCGGGCAGCCGGCGCCGCCGCAGTTGAAGCAGGAAACGTCCGGCTCCATCGAGGGCTCGGTGAAGGGGAAGTAGTGCGTGCGGAACCGCACCTCCCGCTCGGGCCCGTACAGCTGGCGCATCACGTAGAGCAGCGTCCCCTTGAGGTCGGCGAGGGTGATCCCCTTGTCGATGGCGAGCCCCTCGAACTGGTGGAAGATCGGGAAGTGCGTCGCATCGATCGTGTCGCGCCGGTAGACGCGGCCGATCGAGACCATGTAGATCGGCGGCCGCCGCTCCTCCATCTTGTGGATCTGCGCCGGCGACGTCTCGGTGCGGAGCAGGGTCTGCTCGTCGAGGAAGAGCGAGTCGCGCGGCGAGCGCGAGGGATGCCAGTCCGGGAAGCCGAGAGCGTCGAAGTTGTAGCGCGTCGTCTCGACCTCGCGGCCGTCGACGATCTCGTAGCCGAGGCCGAGGAAGATGTCCTCGACGTCGCGGCGCACGAGCGTCGACGGGTGAAGCGTGCCGCGGGGGCGCAGCTGCGGCGAGCCGAGCAGGCGGGCGGGCAGCGTCACGTCGACGCGCTCGGTCGCGAGCCTCTCCTCCAGCTCGGCGCGAGCGAGCTCCGCCTCCCTGGCGGAGAGCGCCGACTCGACCGTCTCGCGCACGGCGTTGAGCGTCATGCCGGTCTCGCGGTCGCGGACGTCGCGCAGCGCGAGCTTGAGGGCGCTGCGGCGGCCCAGGTAGCGAACACGGACCTCGGAGAGTGCGGCGAGCGACCTCGCCTCGGCAGCGGCGGTGAGCGCGTCCTTCTCGAGGTCGTCGGGATCCACGATGGCGACCTTATCCAACGCTTTCTCCTCCTTTCGCGGGCACGGGAACGAGCGGCGGTTCAGGCCCCGGCTCGTGCGGCGGAGGAGACGGCGACTTCTAGCGCGCCGACGCCCCGGCGACGAGCCGGGGCTGCGTAAAGGCGAAGACGCGCGAAGCAGACATCGACCTCGATACTACCCGCGATGAGCGAATACGACGCCTGGGCGCCGGTCTACGACGCGTGGGCCTCCGATATGACCGAGGACGTGGGGCACTACGTCTCGCTCGCCCGCGAGGCGGACGGGCCGATCGTCGAGTTGATGGTCGGGAGCGGCCGCGTGGCGATCGAGGTCGTGCGCGAGACCGGCAAGCCCGTGCTCGGGATCGACTCGTCGCCCGCGATGCTCGAGATCGCCCGCGAGCGTTCGGCGGGGTTGCCGCTCGAGTTGCGGCTCGGTGACGTCCGCGAGTTCGAGCTGGACGAGCCTGCGGCGCTGATCTATGTCCCGTTCCGCTCGCTCCTCCATTTGCACGGCTGGCACGAGAAGCGGCAGGTGTTCGAGCGGGTCGCCGCCTCGCTGCGGCCCGGCGGGCGGTTCGCGTTCAATGCCTTCGCGTTCAGCCACACGATCGCGGCGCGGCTCGACGGGACGACCCAGGACCAGCACGGCGTCGTGCACGCGCTCCGCTACGTCCCCGCGGACAACCGCATCGAGGTCGAGCGCGACGACGGCGCGACGATCCGCCTCTGGTGGGCCACGAAGTCCGAGTGGGACGGTCTGATCGACGTCGCCGGGCTCGAGGTCGAGGCGCTGTACGGCGGCTTCGACCGCGAGCCGTTCACGGACGAGTCGCTCGAGTTCGTCTACGTCACGCGGAAGCCCTGAGCGTCTACGACCCGATCGCGCGGCTTTACGACCCCTGGAGCGCAAGCGTCGTCGAGGACGTGTCGTTCTACGTCGACGAGGCGCTGGGTGCGGGCGGCGAGGTCGTGGAACTCGCCGTGGGAACCGGACGGATCGCCATTCCTACCGCGCTCGCCGGCGCACACGTGATCGGCATCGACTCGTCGCCCGGGATGCTCGCTGTCTGCGCCGAGCGGGCGCGCGAGGCCGGCGTGGCGGAGCGGCTCGACCTGCGCATCGGCGACCTGCGCCGCCCCCCGGTCGACGAACGCGTCCCGCTCGTGACGTGCCCGTTCCGCTCGTATCTCCACCTGCGGGACGACGGGGAGCGGCTCGAGGCGCTGCGCGCCGCGCGCGAGCTGCTGCGACCGGGCGGCCGCCTCGTCTTCGACGTCTTCACCCCGTCCCGCGAGGACATCGAGGAGACGCACGGGCGCTGGATCGAGCGAGAGCCGGGCATCGGCGAGCGCGCCGACTGGGATCTGGCGGAGCAGACCCTCACGCTCTCGGTGCGCGGGTCGCAAGGCTCGTCGACGATGACGCTCTGGTGGGTCGAGCCGGCGCGCTGGCACTCGCTCCTCGCCGAGTCCGGCTTCGAGGTGCTCGAGTGCTACGGCTGGTTCGACCGCCGTCCCTTCGCCGACGGCGAGGACAGCGTCTGGATCGCCCGCCGAAAATGATCAGCTCGCAAATTGCGACAAAAAAGTTTCGGCGGGGTCTTGATCCGGTGACGGCGTTCGCATAGGTTCCTCCTTGCGCCGAGCACGGAACGCAAGTAGGTCGAAACCACGACCGAGCGGTCGGACGAAGAGGGAGCAATCCCGAAGCGAAGGGCCGGTTGGGCGAGGTGGACGAAAGCGAAACCGGCTCGGCGAAATCTTGGTCCGGCCCCCGCAAGGGGGCCGGACGCCTTTCTAGGCCGGCCTGCGGCGCGCGAGTTCGTACAACGCGATCGCACCGGCCATGGCCACGTTGAGCGACTCGCCGCCACCTCCACCTGCATAGCCGGGCTGCGGGATCGAAGCCCGCTCCGCGCACTGATCGAGAACCTCGGCCGGCAGTCCCTCCCTCTCTGCCCCGAGGACGAGCACGACCTCTCCCGTGGAATCCAGCTCAGAGAGCGGGATTCCACCGCCCGGCACGAGCGCCACGCGCCGGCCTGCCGGCTCGTCGAACCCGCTGACCGGAACGCGGAAGAGCGAGCCCATCGACGCGCGCACCGCCTTCGCTCCCGTGGGGTCGGCACAGCCCTCCGAGAGCGCAATACCTGCCCCGAACGCGTCGGCGGCGCGCAGCAGCGTGCCGACGTTGCCGGGATCGCCGACACGCCACAACGCGATCGTGATCGGCCTCACTCCGCGCGGTAGGTCGTCCCGGCGGTACACGGCGATCACGCGGGACGGGTGCGCGAGCGTCGACACCTCCGCGAGCAGCTCCGGCTCGACGTCCTCACCCGCGACCAGGAGCTCCACCGGCTCGATGCCGGCCGCAGCTTCGACCAGGTCCTCCCCCTCGACCGCGAACAGCCCGAGCTTGTCGCGCCAGCGCCGGTCGTGGAGCTTGCGGACGAGCTTGAGCCGCTCGTTGTCGCGCGAGGTGATCAGCCGCTAGCTCTGCAGCGCGGCCTTCGCCTGCTCGGCGATCGCACCGAACGCGGCCGGGTCGCTGACGGCGAGGTCGGCGAGCACCTTCCGGTCGAGCTCGATCCCCGCCTTCGAGCAGCCGTGCACGAACTGGTTGTACGAGAGCCCGTTCGCGCGGGCGGCGGCGTTGATCCGCGTGATCCAGAGCTTCCGGAACTCCCGCTTCCGCACCTTCCGGTCGCGATAGGCGTAGACGAGTGAGTGCTCGACCTGCTCCTTCGCGTAGCGGTAGTGGGTGCTCTTGCGGCCCCAATAGCCCTTCGCCTGCTCGAGTACCTTGCGGCGCTTCTTGTGCGCGGCGACGGCGCGCTTCACCCTAGGCATTCCTCAGCCCATTCCCAGCATCTTCTTGATCGCGCTGCGGTCGGCGCGTGTGACCTCGCGATCCTTGCGGAAGCCGCGCTTACGCTTCGACGACTTCTTCTCCAGGTTGTGGCTCCGCATCGCCGGCCGGCGCAGGATCTTGCCGCTGCCCGTCACCTTGAACTTCTTCTTCACGGAGCTCCGTGTCTTCACCTTCGGCATCTCGTTTCACTCCTGCATTCTTGGTCGGGCCGAGCAGCATCACCATGTTGCGTCCGTCCTGGAGAGGCTGGGACTCGATCATCCCGATCTCCTTGACGTCGTCGGCGAGGCGGAGTAACAGGTCGCGGCCCCGCTCCGGATGGGATTGCTCCCGGCCCCGGAACATGATCGTGACCTTCACCTTCGCACGCTGGTTGAGGAATCGCTCGACGTGTCCCTTCTTGGTGTTGTAGTCGTGGATGCCGATCTTCGGCCGGAACTTGATCTCCTTGACCTGGATCTGGCTCTGGTGCTTGCGGGCCTGCTTCGCCTTCTGCTCCTGCTCGTACTTGTACTTGCCGTAATCCATGACCTTCGCGACGGGCGGGTCGGCCTGGGCCGCCACCTCGACGAGATCGAGGTTCTTGCCGTAGGCGTACTCGCGCGCATCGTCGGTGGTCTTGATTCCGAGCTGGGCACCGTCATCGTCGATCAGCCGGACGCGGGAGACGCGAATCGCATCGTTGATGCGCGTCGTGTCGCGTGGCGACGGGCGGGTCTGCTCGATCGGCCGGCGTCTGGGCCTCAAAGGCAAATCACCAAGTTGGGCTTACTCCTCCTCGTTTCGATGTCGCAACATGAAAAGCCGCTGCATGCAGCGGCCGCTTCCTCGTCATTACTTCGACTCGGTTGAACCCCCGCGGTCCTTTTGGCCCGGGAGGTGAGGAACGGTCCGCCCCTGCTTCTCAGACGTCAGAGGTTAGCAAGCCCGTCGAGTTTTTCCAGAAGGTCTTCCATGGACAGGGTGGACTGATCGCCGCCACGCTCGCGCACCGCGAGGCTCCCGGTCTCCATCTCCTGGTCGCCGTAGACGACCGCGACCGGGATCTTGTCGAGCTCGGCGGCCCGGATCCGCTTGCCGATGGTCTCGCTCGGCTCGGCCACTTCGGTGCGGTAATGGTGCAAGGCCTCCCGCGCGAGGTTCCGTGCCGCGTCGAGATGCGTCTCCCCCACCGGCAGGACGCGCACCTGCACCGGCGCGAGCCAGAACGGCAGATCGCCTCCGTAGTGCTCGAGCAAGATCCCGATGAAGCGCTCGAGCGAGCCAAAGAGCGCGCGATGGATGACGTACGGGGTGTGCTCGCGGTTGTCGGAGCCCATGTACGTGCACCCGAGCCGCTCGGGCTGCTGCCCGTCGAGCTGAATCGTCCCCATCTGCCACGCCCGGCCGAGCGCGTCGTCCATGAAGAAGTCGATCTTCGGCCCGTAGAACGCGCCCTCGCCCTCCGCAACGCGGTAGCGCAGGCCGATCCGCTCGAGGGCCTGCCGCAGCACGCCCTCGGTGTGATCCCACTGCTCGTCGGCGCCGAGCTTGTTGTCGGGCCGCGTCGCAAGCTCCGCGTGCGCGAGCTCGCGCACGCCGAACCTGTCGTAGAGGAAGTCGACGTAGTCGAACATCGCGTCGATCTCCTCCTGGATCTGAGCCTCCATGCAGAAGACGTGCGCGTCGTCCTGGCTGAACTGCCGCGCGCGCGTGAGCCCCTGCAGGCTCCCCGTCGGCTCGTCCCGATGCAGGACGGCGGCCTCGGCGTAGCGGATCGGCAGGTCGCGGTAGCTCCGCAGCTGCGTGTTGAACAGCAGCATGTGACCCGGGCAGTTCATCGGCTTCAGCCCGTAGACCGACTCGCCCTGCTCGATGCGGAACAGGTTCTCGCCGTACTTCTCCCAGTGGCCCGACCGCTTCCAGAGCTCGACGTCCCACATCAGCGGCGTCTTCACCTCGACGTAGCCGCGCTTCGCATTCTCGCGCCGGCGCAGATCCTCGAGCGCGTTGTAGATCGCCATCCCCTTCGCCGTCCAAAGCGCCGCGCCCGGCGAGTACTCGGACATGTGGAAGAGGTCGAGCTGCGGGCCGATCCGCCTGTGGTCGCGGCCCCGCGCGAGCTCGAGCCGCTCGAGGTACGCGTCGAGGTCCTCCTGGGTGTAGAACGCCGTGCCGTAGATGCGCGTCAGCTGCTGGTTCGCCGAGTCGCCGCGCCAGTACGCGCCGGCGAGGCCGGTCAGCTTGAGCGCCTTGATCGGCTTCGAGTTCTGCAGGTGAGGGCCGCGGCAGAGATCGGTGAAGTCGCCCTGCGTATAGAGCGAGATGCCGCCCTCGGCCGTGTCGACGAGCTCGAGCTTGTACTGGTCGTCGGCGAAGAGCTGTCGTGCCTCGTCGCGCGAGATCTCGCGGCGCTCCCAGGTGCGGCCTTCCTTCAGCTCGCGCCGGATCTCCTCCTCGATCCGCTCGAGATCCTCCTCCCGGAGCGGCTCCGGGAAGTCGAAGTCGTAGTAGAAGCCGTTCTCGATCGGCGGCCCGATGGCGAGCTTCACGCCGGGATAGAGGCGCGTCACGGCCTCGGCGAGAAGATGCGCAGAGGAGTGGCGCAAGACCGCGAGCGCGTCGGGGTCGTCCTTGTCGCGTGTCGTCAGGAGCTGGATCGGATCGCCGTCGTGCAGCGGCAGGCGCAGGTCCTGCACCTGTCCGTTCGCACGGATCAGGACGGCCTGCTCGGCGAGCTTCGGGCCGATCGCGCGCGCGGCGTCCAGCCCAGACGCGCCGTCGGGAAGTTCGAGCTCCGAGTTGTCGGGAAGGACGACCTTCATCGGGGGCCAAGGATATGCGCCGCTCAGCCGCGAAACTCCATCAGGATCCAGGGAGCCGTGTGCTCCTCGTCGGCTTCGTGGCGTGAGATCTCCTCGAACCCGGCGCGCTCCCAGGCGCGGACCGCGCCCTCGTTCCAGGCGTAGGGGTCGACGGTCACCCGTTCGCGACCGCGCTCGCCGAGAAGGTGCTCGGTCATGGCGCGCGCCGCGTCGGGGCCGAGGCCACGGCCGCGCGCTGACGGGATCAGGAACATGTCGAGGCCTTCTGCGTGGACCTGGAGGTAGCCGACCGGCTCCCCGGCCTCCTCGACGATCCACGCCTCGACGTCCTCGCGCGCGAGCCGCTCCTCCATCTCCCCGCGGGTGAACGTCTCGTCGTCCCAGTACAGCGAGACGTCGGGATCGGCGTGCCAGGCAACGAGGCGGTCGACGTCGGCCGCGCTGGCGGGCCGCAGCGTCGTCAGTCGGCCGCGTACGAGAAGTCCCATTCGACGACCGTCGAGCTCGCGCCGCCGGCGCTGCGGTAGAGCGCGTTGGCCGCGTCGTTGTCCGGCTCGGTCAGGACGAAGCCGGCCCGGATGCCACGCTCGCGCGCGAGCTCGACGAGCCCCGCGAGCAGCGTCGAGGCGATCCCGCGGCGCTGATGGCTCTCGGCCACGTCCACCTCGTAGACGAAGAGGTTCGCCCGCTCGCCGTGCCGCCGCGGCAGCTCGTGGGCGAGCACGAAGCCGACCGGCAGCTCACCGTCGAACGCGACGACCATCAGTGTCCGCGGATCCGAGAGCAACCCCTCGGGATCGCCCGGGCCGTCGTACGTCGCGAGCTCCCGCACGACGTCCTCGTCGCCCGGCGCGAGCAGGCGAAACGCGATTCTGGGCACCTCCGTTTTCTCTTCGTCCACTTCAAGGAGGATCGCATGCCCGGCAAACGACCGAGCGTCAAGAACGAGAAGCAGTACGAGAAGCTGAAGGAGAAGGGGATGTCGAAGGAGCGCGCGGCGAAGATCGCCAACTCGCCCGGCGCCTCGAGCCGGGGCGGCAAGGCGTCCGGCTCCGGCACGCGCCGTCACAACTCGAGCCAGGGCGGTACCACGGCTCAGAAGAAGGCCGCGGGCCGCAAAGGCGGCCGCGCCACGGCCCGCAAGAGCTGACGTCTCACTCGTGAATCGGATGGCGAAGTGGCGGGGCGCCTCCAACGAGGCGCCCCGCCACAAACCCGTTAAGCGACGGGTACGACGTTCCGAGCCTCGGGGCCCTTCTGGCCCTCGGCCGGCTCGAACTCGACGCGCGCGCCCTCGGCGAGAGACTTGAAGCCCTCGGATTCGATCGCGCTGAAGTGCACGAAAACATCCTTGCCGCCCTCGTCCGGGGTGATGAAGCCGTACCCCTTCGCGTCGTTGAACCACTTCACGGTTCCTGTTGCCATATGAAACACCTCCCTCCGCGGAGTTCTGAACGGACAGGAGGCGCGAACGACGCGCAACCGGTACTCGCTCTAGTGCTAGTGCTGGGCGAACCGTAGCGCAGAATCACCATCTGATGCGGCTCCTCGCAGCTCCCGACAAGTTCCGCGGCACGCTCACGGCGCGCGAGGCCGCGGCGGCGATCGCCGCGGGAGCCGAGCGTGCCGGTTGGACGGCGGTCGAGCTGCCGCTCGCCGACGGCGGAGAGGGGACGCTCGACGTGCTCGGCGGCGGCAATCGTCGGACGGTCGTGAGCGGCCCGCTCGGAGATCCGGTCGAAGCTGCGTGGCGGCTCGAGGAGGACGGCACCGCGCTGATCGAGGCCGCGCAGGCGTGCGGGCTCACCCTCGCCGGCGGGCCGGAGAGGAACGACCCGCTCCGCGCGACGAGTCGCGGCGTCGGCGAGCTCATCGCGGCCGCCCTCGCGGAGGAAGCCGAGCGGATCGTCGTAACCGTCGGCGGCGTCGCCTCGACCGACGGCGGGGCCGGCGCCACGGAGGCTGTCCCACACCCGCTCTTCGTCCCGCTCGAGGTCGCGTGCGACGTCGACGCGCGCTTCCTCGACGCCGCCGACGTCTTCGCGCCGCAGAAGGGAGCGAGGCCCGAGCAGGTGCGGATCCTGCGTGAGCGGCTCGAGAGGCTCGTCGTACCCGACCTGCCCGGCTCGGGCGCGGCGGGAGGGCTCGCCGGCGGCCTCGCGGCCATCGGCGCGCACCTCGTCCCCGGCTTCGATCTCGTCGCCGACCGGGTCGGGCTCGACCGGCACCTCGCGGAGGCGGAGCTCGTGGTCACCGGCGAGGGTCTTGTGGACGCGACCTCCGGCACGGGCAAGGTCGTCGGCCGCCTCCTCGAACGCGCACAGGCAGCGGGAATCGACGCGCTCGTCGTCGCGGGAGACGTCGCGCCCGGCAGCCCGATCGACGCACTTTCGCTCGTAGCTCGCTACGGTCCCGAGCGCGCGCTTGCCGAGCCGGCCGAGTGCCTCATGGAACTCGTCGAAACAGCACTAGCGGCCGGACAAAACGGACCCTAAGCTGCAGCCGGAAAGTGCCGAAGCCAGTCGCCAACGCACCGCATATCGCCTACCGCCCGGGCCTGGACGGCCTGCGCGCGATCGCCGTCGCGGCAGTCTTCCTCTACCACTCACGGATCGACTGGCTACCGGGCGGCTTCCTCGGCGTCGACCTCTTCTTCGTGCTCAGCGGCTACCTGATCACGTCGCTGCTGCTCGTCGAGTGGGAGGCGCGGAACCGGATCGACCTGCGGCGCTTCTGGCTGCGGCGCGCGCGGCGGCTCCTCCCCGCCCTGGTCGTCGTCGTGCTCGCGTCGCTGGCGCTCGCCGCGATCTTCGCCCGCCAGGATCTCGCCCACACTCGAAGCGACGCGGTCAGCTCGCTCCTCTACTACGCGAACTGGCACGAGATCATCGCGAACCACTCGTACTTCAACGTGATGGGCAACCCCTCGTTGCTGCAACACACGTGGTCGCTGGCGATCGAGGAGCAGTTCTACATCGTCTGGCCGCTCCTGCTCGTCCCGGGTCTCGTCCTCGTCGGCCGGAAGCGGTTGCCGATGCTCGTCATCGCCGGCATCGCCGCCTCGGCCGCGCTGATGTGGATCCTCTACAACCCGAACGCCGACCCCTCGCGCGTCTACTACGGCACCGACACGCGCGCCTTCCTGCTGCTGATGGGCATCCTGCTCGCGCTCGTCTGGCCGTGGATCGAGCGGCTGCGCCAGGCGGTGCCGCTGCTCGAGCTGCTCGGCGTCTCCGCGCTCGTCGGCACGGTGCTCCTCTTCCTGCGGATGCAGGACTTCAACCCGACGCTCTTCCGCGGCGGCGACCTCGCAGCCGCGTTCTGCTTCGTCGTGCTCGTCGCCGCGGTCGCCCACCCGAAGACGGGCATCGGCGAGGCGCTCGGCGTCGCTCCGCTGCGCTGGGTCGGCGAGCGCAGCTACGGGATCTATCTCTGGCACTGGCCGATCATCGTGCTCGTCGCGGGCGTGAACGCGCGGCCGAGCGTCGGCATCGTGGCTGCGGAGGCAGCCCTCGTCCTCGCGGTCGCCGCGCTCTCGTACCAGTTCGTCGAGCAGCCGATCCGGACGGGCAGTCTGCAGCGGCGCCTCGCCAAGCACCCCCGCCGCTACCGGCTCGAGGTCATGGGCGCGGGGGCGCTGGGCCTCGCCGTGGCCTTCGCGATCCTGTTCGTGACGCCCCCGTCGCTGAACCCGGTCTCGAGCTACGTCAGCCCGCCGAAGGCGAAGGGAGCGACCGACCATCCGCAGGGGGCTACGACCACCGTGATCTCCCTGCCGCCGGTTGACAAGCAGAAGAAGCGTCAGTCGCTCCCGCACGGCCGGATCCTCGCGCTCGGCGACTCGGTCATGCTCGGCTGCTCCTCCCAGCTGAAGACGGCCCTGCACCACCACGTGCGCGTCGACGCGACGGTGGGCCGGCAGATCGAGGACACGGTCGACGAGCTGCAGCGGCTGCGACGCCATCACCGGCTGACGAAGATCGTCGTGCTCCAGGTGGGGAACAACGGCCCGCTGTTGTTCCACGACCTCGTGCGGCTACGTCACGCGCTGCACGGGATTCCGGACATCGTCGTCGTCAACGTCCGCAACACCACGAGCTGGCAGGACGAGTCGAACCACGCGCTCGACAGCTGGGTGCAAGATTGGCCGCCGGCGCACCTCGCCGACTGGTACGGGAGCTCGACGAGCGAGATGATGCAGGACGGCACACATCCGTGGCCGTACGGTTGCCGGATCTACGCGCGCTTGATCGCCGACACCCTGCGGTCTGCGTGATGCGCTAGCCCCCGGCGTTCAGGCAGCTTGCTTGGCGGTGCGCTGGTAGACGGGCTCCGACGCCGCAAGGACGTACGAGCGGCCGTCGAGCACGAACACGATCGCGAGCAGGTCGAGCTCGGCCAGCAGCTCCTGAGCCTGACGGAGCAGCAACGCCAGACCGTCGGTCTCAGCGCCGACCTCGGCCGCGAAGAGCCACAGCCCGTCGTCGTCGTGCGACCAGCCGGGCCAGCGCGGCCGCAGGCCGACGCGAAAGGCCTGTGCAGCCTCGAACGTCGGCAGCTCGAAGAGCACGACGTCGCTGAATTGAAGGTCGAGCTGTTCCACACCCCCAGAGTGCTTGCTGGAGGGGTCGCGCGCCCTGACGCGCTTGGGCCAAATTGTCTAAGGAAACTGTTAGCCGACGGGCTCGGTTGCGGCGGCGGGCTCGTCCTGTGGCGCGCGCGAGAAGAGCAGCGCGAGCCCGACGCCGACCGCGTAGCCGACGAGCACCGCGGCGATCGATTCGCCCCAGCCGGGCTTCTCGGTCATGTTCCAGACGACCCCGAGCACGATGCCGAGGTTCGCGAGCTCGACGACCCAGAGGCCGGGATGGAGCGTCATCCGCCGCGCCTCGGGCCCGAGCGGCCCCGGGCCGTTGGCCATCATCGCCGCCTGGAGCTTCTTCGCGGTGTGCTCGGCAATGCCGGCTCCCTGGACGCCGAGCAGCACGAGACCGGCGATCGCGACGTCGATCCAGGCCGTGTCCCACGTCCAGAGCTTGTGCGTCATGTAGGCGCCCGTCAGAAAGAGCCCGAGGATGGCAACGGGAAAGAGCCGCGCGACCTTGCCGGACACGATTCCCCACGGCACAGCCTGCTCGACGGTGCGCGCAGCGCGGAGCTGGAAGAGGCAGGTGAGCAGCACCGACCCCGCCCCGATACCGAGGAGGAGCGAGAGCAGATGGATGTAGAGCACGACGCGATAGGTGTCCAAGGCAAGCCCCCTGTTGTTCGACCGCTTCCGACCAGGAGGCTAGGCGATGCAGCGGACCGGTTCAAGAGTCGCGGCTCGGCGCGATGGTTCGGCTTCGGCTATTCGTTATAGGCCTGATGGGAATGTTCTTCCACGACCGGGGAGAGGTGCCCCCCGAGCGGCCGGCCGATCCTGAGGTGCGGCGCGCGAACCTGCGCCGGATCGGGAGGCTCTTCAAG
The DNA here is from genome assembly GCA_963759435.1 of uncultured Actinomycetes bacterium. Classification (GTDB taxonomy): domain Bacteria; phylum Actinomycetota; class Thermoleophilia; order Gaiellales; family Gaiellaceae; genus Palsa-739. The sequence goes on from CAVWZB010000010.1 coordinate 114,983, forward strand.
CCGTACTGGCGACGGCTCTCGATGCTGCTCGGGCTGATCGTCCTGAGCGCCGGCCTCGGCGTGCTGCCGGCGTTCTTGCTGCGGCGCGTCCTGCTTGCGATCGAGTCGCACGACACACGCGGAGTCTCCGTCAACGCCGCCGCGATGATCGTGATCGCGATCGTCGCCGGCATCCTCGGCGTGATCCAGACGCTGCTCTCGAACCAGGTCGGGCAGCGCGTGATGCACGACCTGCGCGCCGCCGTCTTCCGCCATCTGCAGCGCCTCTCGCTCGCGTTCTTCACGCGCACCCGCACGGGCGAGGTGCAGTCGCGCATCAACAACGACATCGGCGGCGTCCAGAACGTCGTCACGAACACCGCCACAAGCATCACATCGAGCGTGACGACGGTCGTCGCAACGATGGTCGGCATGGTGCTCCTGAGCTGGCAGCTCGCGCTCATCGCGTTCGCACTGATCCCGTTGTTCGCGTTGCTCACACGGCGCGTCGGCAACGAGCGCCGGCGGATCGCGAAGACGACGCAAGAGTCGCTCGCGGACATCTCGAGCATCGTCCAGGAGTCGCTCTCGGTCAGCGGCATCCTGCTCGGGAAGACGATGGGCCGCGGCGACGAGCTCGCCGACCGCTTCGAGGGCGAGTCGCTGCGCCTCGCCGACCTCGAGGTCCGGCAGCGGATGGCCGGCCGCTGGGTGATGGCGTCGATCCAGACGAGCTTCTCCGTGATGCCGGCGGTGGTCTACTGGCTCGGCGGCACCGTCTTCAGCAGCTCGATCTCGATCGCGACGATCGTCGCGTTCACCACGCTGCAGACGCGGCTCTTCTTCCCGGTCGGCTCGCTGCTCGGCGTCGGCCTGGACATCCAGACCTCGCTCGCGCTCTTCGACCGGATCTTCGAGTACCTCGACACGCCCGTCGACATCGCCGAGCGGGAGAATCCGATCGAGGTCGCCGCGGCCGGCGACGTCGTCTACGACCGTGTTTGGTTCCGCTACGGAGAAGACGCGTGGACGCTGCAGGACGTGAGCTTCACCGTTCCTGCGGGAACGACGACGGCGCTCGTCGGCGAGACCGGCGCCGGCAAGACGACCCTCGGCTACCTCGCCGCCCGGCTCTACGACGTCGACCGGGGCTTCGTCTCGGTCGGCGGCGTCGACGTCCGTGACCTCAGCTTCGCCGCGCTGGCGCGCCTCGTCGGCGTCGTCTCGCAGGAGACGTACCTATTCCACGCCTCGGTGCGGGAGAACCTCAGCTTCGCGAAGCCCGACGCGACGGACGAGGAGCTCTACGCGGCTGCCGAGGCGGCGCGGATCCACCACGTGATCGCTGCCCTCCCGGATGGCTACGACACGGTCGTCGGCGAGCGCGGCTACCGCTTCTCCGGCGGCGAGAAGCAGCGGATCGCCATCGCGCGCACGATCCTCCGTAACCCGCCGATCCTCGTCCTCGACGAGGCCACCTCTTCGCTCGACACCGAGACCGAGCGCCTGGTGCAAGAAGCGCTCGACCGGCTGGCGGAGGGACGGACGACGATCGCGATCGCGCACAGGCTCTCGACCGTCAGGGACGCCGACCAGATCGTCGTCCTCGACCGCGGCCAGGTCGTCGAGCGTGGCCGTCACGAGGAGCTGCTCGCCGCCGGCGGGCGGTACGCCACGCTCGTCAGCCGCGACGCGGAACTCGAGCCTCCCGCGCTCGTCTAGAGGCGCCGTACGGCGCGACTGCTACCTTGGTCGCAGGGATGCCACCAGGGCAGTCCCGTGAGATCCAGCTTCTCGTTCCCTCTTTCGATGGTTTCGGGTCTGCGTCTCGAATCCCGAATCGAAGGAGTCGAACCCCAATGTCACAGTCTTTTGCTGCGCTCGGCGTCAGCGCGGAGGTCGAGCAAGCGCTCGCCGCCCGCGGCATCGTCGAGCCGTTTCGTATTCAGTCTCTGGTCGTCCCGGACGCGCTCGAGGGCCGCGACGTCCTCGGCAAGGCGCCGACGGGCTCGGGCAAGACGCTCGCCTTCGGGCTGCCGATCGTCGAGCTCGTCTCGGCCGGCGAGCCGGCCCCCGCCGCACTCGTGCTCGCGCCCACCCGCGAGCTCGCACTCCAGGTGACCGAGGAGCTCACGCTGCTCGGCAAGCCGAAGGGCATTCGTGCAGCGGCCGCCTACGGCGGAGCCCCGGTTGGAGCACAGGTGAAGCGCCTGCGCGGCGCACACGTCGTCGTCGCCACCCCCGGCCGGCTCAACGATCTCGTCCAGCGGCGCCTGGTCTCGCTCGAGTCCGTCAGGATCCTCGTCCTCGACGAGGCCGACCGGATGCTCGACATGGGCTTCCAGCCCCAGGTCGACCGGATCGTCCGGCGCCTGCCGGCCAAGCGTCAGACGATGCTCTTCTCGGCCACGCTCGACGGCGCCGTCGGCCAGCTCGCCCAGGCCTACACGAACAATCCGTCGCGCTTCGAGGCCGAGCTGCCCTCACGACACGCCGACGGTGCCGTGGAGCACGAGTTCGTGGCCGTCACCAGCGCGGACAAGCTCGAGCGGCTGATCGATGTGCTCGGCAAGGACCGGGAGCTCGCCCTCGTCTTCGTGCGCACGAAGCGCGGCGCCGACCGGCTCGTCCACAAGCTGCGCGCGCGGGGCGTCGAAGCGGCCGCGATGCACGGCGACATGACCCAGGGCGCGCGCGTGCGGGCACTCGAGCGCTTCCGCAGCGGCAAGGTGACGACGCTCGTCGCCACCGACGTCGCCGCCCGGGGCCTCGACCTCGACGCGATCAGCCACGTGATCAACTACGACCCGCCGGAGGACGGCAAGGGCTACGTCCACCGCGTCGGCCGCACCGGCCGCGCCGGGCGCTCCGGCCAGGGGATCACGCTCGTCCTGCCGGAACAGCAGGCAGACGTCAGCCGCTTCGCGACCATGCTCGGACACCGCGAGCAGTTCGAGGCGACGGGCATGAAGACCGCCCGGCCGAAGCTGATGTACACCAGCCGCCGCGGCCGCCGCTCGAAGTGGTAAAGACGCGACCGCGACGTTTGCGCGCCCGCGCCACATCGGCCGGCCGGGCGGCAGGCACGACCACCCAGAAGGTCGGCGCGGCCCTGGTCGAGGCTGTCGGGGAGCTCGCTGACGCGGCCGTCGACCGCGTGGTGCTGACCGAGGAGCGCGTGACCTCCGCCGCCGAGGGCAGGCGACGGCTGGCCGGCGCGAGCGACACCGAGGCCCTGTCCGACAAGGTCCAGCGTGTCGTCGTGCTTGCAACGCCGATCGTCCGCGTCGCGGCCCGCGGCGCCCGCTTTACGCGCCTGCCCTGGGCGATGATCGCCTCGAGCTCGGTCTCGATCGGGCTCACCGTCCGTACCGGTGTCCGCGAGCTCCAGGTGCTCGCCTCGCTCGTCGCCTACCGTCTCGAGCAGGCAACCGGCGCGCCCAGCGACCCCAGACTCGTCGAGAAGGTCGCTATCGATCTGTACCTCGACCCGAAACGCGTCCCGGACCCGACCGACAGCCGGTTGCGTCTGGTCCGGCTCACGCGCAAATGGCTGTTGCTCGGCGCTTTCGGGCGCAGCACATCCAAGCGGGCCGGCAGAGCGCTCGATGCCGCGGACACGATCGACGCGAAGGAGCTCGCCGCGCGTTGGGGGCGTTGATCCGCCGGCCGACCGGATTGCCGGCCGGCGGCTAGCGGGTGTCGAGTGGCTGACCGAGTGGCCGCAGCGTCCTGCCCTACCGCGAACATGGGACGGTGAGGGAGAGCTCTCCAGGTGCTCAGGGTTCGGACCCGCCATCGAACATCGACGAGGTGATTCGCCGCCTCACGACGATCGAAGCGTCGGGACCTCCCTCCGACGGGGTGGTCTGCTTCGCTCGGCTGTACCGCGAGGTGACCGAGGGTGTCGCCGCAGAATTGACGCAGCGCGGTACCGCCGACGCCGGCTTCCTCGAGGCGCTCGACGTCCACTTCGCAAGCCTGTTCTTCTCGGCGCTCGACTCCTACGGTCAAGACCCGGCGAGAACGCCCTCGGCGTGGGTTCCGTTGTTCGCACACCGGTCGCGACGGGGCATCGCGCCGCTCCAGTTCGCACTCGCGGGGATGAACGCACACATCAACCGTGACCTTCCGGTCGCGCTCGTCACGACCTGTCGTGTGCTCGAGGTCGACCTCCGGGAGTCCTCTCCGGAGCACGCGGCCTTCGAGCGGGTGGACGATCTGCTCGCCGACGTCGAGAGGCGCATCAAGAGCTCGTACCTAAGCGGCTGGCTGGCCTGGGTCGACCGGCTCGTTCACCGGTTGCGACGGATCGACGACGTGCTGACGATGTGGAACGTGGACCGGGCGCGCGACGCTGCGTGGACCAATGCGCAAGCGCTCTGGGCGCTCGGCGGCGAGCCGCCCCTGGCCAGCGACTACCTGCTCGCCCTCGACCGAATGGTAGGACTCGCCAGTCGCGGGCTCCTGATCCCGGCCGACACCTGGCTGCTCAAGCTCGGCCGCGCACTGTCGCGGTAGTCACGGCACGGGCCGGCTTGCGAGCTCGTGCACCTTGTCCGGCGCGCCGTCCGTGATCGGGTCGCCGTGACCGACGCCGACGACGGCGGCGTCGAGCGCGGCAAGGCGCTGCAAGGTGGCGTGATGCTGCGGCCGGTTCAAGTTGAACGAGTGCCAGCCGGGGCAGAGCTCCGGCCAGGTCGCCACGCCGTCGCCGGCGATGAGGAACCGTCGCTCCGGCCACCAGAACGCGAGATGGCCGGGCGAGTGACCGGGCGCGTGCAGCACCTGGAACGGCCCGAACGCATCGCCTTCGCGGAGCAGGTCGTCGACGGGGCACGCAACATGCTTCGGCAGGTCGAGCCAGAGCCCGATCTGGAACGGGATGAGCCTCAGCGACTGGCGCGGCCAGATGCTGACCGCCTGCGCGCGGCGGTCGCCCGAGACGATGTCGGCCTCCCATTCGTGCGCGTACAGCCGAGCGCCGCTCGCGCGAACGATCGCCGCCATCCCCCCGACGTGCGAGCGGTGCCCGTGCGTGATCGCGATCTGCTTCAGATCCTCGGGACTCCGCCCCAGCTGCCGGATCGCCTCGAACACGAGCCGGCCGTCGCTCTCGAACAGCGTGTCCACGAGCGTGAGCTCGCCGCCGTGGTCGATGAGGAACGCGTGGACGTGCCCGCCCTTGCCGTGGCCGAGGCTGTGGACGCCGGGCGCGATCTCGGTCACGTCGCGCCGCTCGTGCGCTTCCAGGGCGCGAACGGGTTCGCCACGCCCTCCAGAGCCGGCTCGAGCTCCGGGAAGTGCCGCAGGAGGAGTGACCGCATCGAGTTGTTCTCGACCCAGTCGATTCCCTCCTGCGTGTACACCTCGGCCCGGAAGTCGTTCGTGAAGAAGCGGTCCGACTCGAGCCGCCGCGAGGCCATGAGGATGAAGATCCGGAAGGCGGTGTCGCTGAAGCCGAAACCCTTCGGCTTCGGCTCGGCGTACATCCCGATCATCGCGTCGACCTCCTCCGGGTCCTTGTACACCCGGCGCAGGTCCTCCGCGTGCTCCGGCGTGTCCGTCATCTCCTCGAACGTGTCATACGCCTCGAGGTGGAGAAGCCGCCGGAACTCGTTGTACTTCGGCACGCCACGCTCACGGATGCGCAGGACGTCGATCGAGGCGAGGTCGATGCGCTCTCCGTCCGCGCGATGGAAGTCCTGGAGGTAGCGCGGGAAGTTGTGCAGCGTCAGGGCGCCCGGGTGCATGGTTCCGAACGAGTAGAAGACGTCGCCCATCGACATCTCCGTCAGCCGCTGACGCACCTGGAGCACCTCGAGGTCCGGCAGCGCGCACTGCTGGAGCGGCGTGTCGTCTGCGAGCGCGCGGAAGTCGAAGTCGTCGGGGATCAGCGGGTGCATCCGGTAGACGGCGACGAACTCCTCGGTCAGCTGGTACGGAACGCCGTGCAGGTCCGTCTTCGTCCCCGGAATGCCGCGAATCACTTCGTTCCCGCTGATCCGCCCGAGCCGCTTGTCGAGCGTCTCCCCCTCCAGGCCCCACCAGTTCGTGTGTAGCGCCTTCACGGTGGTGGGGTGCGCGATGATCGCAGGCGTCCAGTCGACCGTGTGGATCTTTGCCATCAGCGCCGCGACGACGAGGCGCGCGTTGTCGTAGAGCTCGTCGTCCGTCTTCTCGGGATGCGTGGCATGCAGGTGGTCGCAGACCGCGTTGTGCTCGCGCATGAAGAGCGAATGGAGGAGCGCGAGCCCGACCCAGAAGTTCCCCGCGACGCCCACGAGGTCGACGTGCGCTTCGACCTCCTGCGGGATCAGGCCGAGGTCGTCGAGCTTCAGCTTGCCGTTCTCGCCGGTGCGCAGTGCCTGCGCGAATGCGGGATCGCTGCCGTAGACCTGCGACCCGTCCCACCAGTGCGTGTCGGCGGTGACGAAGGTCGGCGGGCCTTCCGGGTCCGCGCTCGGGTCGCGACGCGTTCTCTGGATCTCCATCGGGTGCTGCGGCCACGGATCGTCGGCCGCGAGCTCGACCTTCCACGGGTTCTGCTCCTCGTTCTGGCCGTGACTGAACCAGTCGTGCACCTCGAACTGGATCCACGCGCCTGCGAGGAGGTTGAGCGTGGTCGCCGGGATGAACTCCTTGCGCGTCAGCAGCTCGCGGCTGACGGTCCGCGGATTCGGCTCGAGCGGGTCGTTCTCGGAGACTGTGTATTCGAGCGGGACGTTGCGGCCGAAGCGGCTCCCGAGGCTCCCCATCAGCGGGTCCTCGAGGTTGTTGAAGGTGCCGTCGAGCGTGCGCGCGGTCAGGTAGCGGGGGTGGTCGTCGATGCTCGGCTTGTCGAGCGGTCCGCGACCGGTGTCGTAGAGGTTCTTCTCCCGCAAGACGTTGCGCAGGCCGATGAGGACGAACATCGCGATCGGCAGCGGCAGCTTGTCCCAACCCCACTTCCGGTCCAGCTTCTCGGCGAGGTCGTCGTACCACGTGATAGGCCAGCGAGACACAGCTCCCTCCCGGGCTTCGTGGCTCCTGGCACGCCTTCGCAACCTGCCGCGACGGCGGACGACGTACCCCTGAGGAGCAGACTCAACCACTCCGGGGACGGCAAGTCAAAACCGTTCGGGGACTTGACCTGCGGTCACCGTGGCTCTAGCGTCGACTCGTTCGAGCTGCGGCGGCTCGCGTAATCGATCGGGATCGTGAGGAGGGTGACGTCGTGGCCTTGGATCTTGCTTATCGGAAGCTGTCGGGGGTCCGCGGCAGGCTGTTCGCCGACCCGCAGCCCGCACCGGGTGAGATCGCGTTCCAGGTGGACAACACGAGCGCCGCCTACTACGAGAGCGCCTACTACAAGCTGCACCGGCGAGACCTGCAACCGGTCCCCGAACCCCGGACCGCACGGCCCCGAGTCGATCTGGCGGACGTCCTCAAGGCGGAGTTCGTCGACGCGATCACAGCGACCGAGCAGATCAGCTTTCACGCGGTCGGCGACACCGGGGCGGCCAAGGTGAACAGCTTCCAGACGGCGAGGCAGGCGCTGGAGAACGAGGCGAACGTGGCCGACGCGATGGCCCGGGACGTCCAGGACGGCGGAGCGACCGGACCCGCGTTCTTCTTCCACCTGGGAGATGTCGTCTACAACTTCGGCGAGGGCCAGTACTACTACGACCAGTTCTACGAGCCCTTCCACGCCTACGACCGGCCGATCTTCGCCATCCCCGGCAACCACGACGGAATGGTCTTCGGCGACCAGCCCGACCTGCCCCGCGTTCCGACCTTGACCGCCTTCCTGCGCAACTTCTGCGCCGAGGAGCCGGGTTCGTCCCCCGACGCAGGCCCGATCGTCCGCTCCACCATGAACCAGCCTGGGGTCTACTTCACCCTCGACGCGCCGTTCGTCTCGATCATCGGGCTCTACACCAACGTCTTGGAGAGCCCCGGCGTCATCTCGAGCCAGGACGGCGCCTACCCCACGCTCGCCGGCGACGAGCAGCTCCACTTCCTCAGCGCCGAGCTCGCGCGGCTTGCCCCGGCCCGCAAGGCGGGCAAACGTGCCGTGCTCATCGCCTGCCACCACCCGCCCGCCTCGATCGACTCGAACCACGGCGGCAGCAAAGGCCTCGCCCGAGACATCGACACCGCGTCACGAGCGGCCGGGTTTTGGCCCGACGCCGTTCTGTCCGGGCACGCCCACCTCTACCAGCGCTTCACGAGGCGCGTCGACGGGCGCGAGATCCCCTACGTCGTCGCCGGTTCAGGCGGCTTCGCCGCGACCCGCCCGGTCGGAGGACTCCCGGAGACCCCCGTCACCGTCGGCGAGTACACGCTCGACAAGCCCCCGATCGTCGACTTCGGCTACCTCACCGTGACGGTCGACATGACCGGCCGCGACCATCACCTCACCATCGAGTTCCACGACCGCACCAACACGCACATCCACGACACCACCCACCTCAACCTCAAGACCGGCAAGATCCTCCGCCGCTGAGGTAGCTGGGACCTATCCTCGTCATTCGACCTGTTCGATCACCCAGAAGTCCCGCGCGAGGCTGCTGCTCGTGACGTAGCTCGCCGGCAGCCAGAAGTAGCCGTCGTCACCCCAGTCGGGCCCCCAGGAGTTGCGGCACTCGAAGTACAGCTGGCCCCGGATGTGCTTGTAGCCGATCGCAACGACCGCGTGGCCTCCGAGCGTGCGCTCGTCGGGCTCGGGCATCGGGACGATTCCGTCTGAGCCCACGTCGCTCTCGAACGACTCGTACACCGTGAAGCCGAACGAGATCGGGTAGCCGCCGGCGAGCACGTTCTGGATCCCCATCTCCGTCTGCGAAACGCGCGCGTACCGGATCGCCTGGTGCTTGAGAGCATCCCTGTATGCCTTGGCGGGCGGCTTGGTCGCGAACTTCGTGATCACGTACCGCCAGTCGGTCTCCGGCGGCGCGCCCAGTTGCGCGACGGACTTGATCCCGTCTCGGATCTCGGCTCCGGAGTCCTGCTTGATCGTCCCCTCCATCGCGCGTTCGTTGTAGTAGATGAAGAGGCGCGAGGGCGTCGAGGCGTCGGACTCGGCCTGCTTGAGCTCGTTGAACTCGAGGATGGCGCCGATGCTGTTCGCCGTGCACGAGCCGAGCTGGCCCTGGTCGTACACCGGCGGCATGTGCGAGCGCAGGCTCACTCTCCGCGGCAGAGTCTTCGCCGGCTCTACCGCCAGCAGGAAGTCGCGCATGTCGGGATGATCCGGCCTCCAGCCGTAGTGCTTCTGTGTCCGTACGGCGAGACCCGCCGGTGCGTAGCTCACTGCGTGCTCCTTTCTGGCGATGGGTCCGGGGAGGGCGACGAAGCCGTCCCGGACGAGGGCGAGGCCGCAGGCGTGGGCGCCGGCGCGCTCTTTGCTTCGGGCAGCGCCGCGGTGAGCGTGTCCTGTGCGAAGCGCTCGCTGAAGCCGGCGAGAAAGCTGATCACGAGCAAAGCCAGGCGGCGGTGGTCGGTGCTCTCGCCCGCGGCGACAGGGGCGTGGAGCAACCCGCTGTCGAACGCGAACGAGACCGCCACCGCGAAGGCGCCGCCGATCAGCGGCCGCAGGCCGCCGAGGAAGAAGATGTACGGCCCGCCGACGTCGTAGTCGAGCTCGAAGCTTCCGCTGTTGATCCGTTGGACCACGCTCACGACCGCCCCGATGGCGCCGGCGATGAGCGCGGCGATGGGGGTGGCCCAGGTGAGCGACAGCCAAAGGCTGCAGATCGCGGCGATGGCGACCATGACCGTCGCGATGCCGCCGAAGTAGATGAGCTGCGCCTGACCGTTGGCCGCCTCGCAGTAGTAGTCCTTGACCTTCTTCATCTGGGCGCGCTCGAGGTCGACGGCAGCCGCCGTCTTCGCCTCGTCGCCCGGGCCTGCGCGCGTGTCGACGAGGCTGAGCAGGTGCGCAGCGCAGGAGACGACGAGCTCGAGGCAGATCCGCTGCCGCACCCCGGTGAGCACCGCGTTCGCCCGCACCGCGAGCTCGTCGCACCGGTGCAGCTCGGCGGCGACCTCGGGAGCGGTCTGCGTCGCCCAGTCGCTCTCGCGGTGAAAGCCGAAGACGGGCGACCGCAGTCCCCAGAGCCGCTTCCTCTCGGTCAGAGCGACCGCGCTTTCGATCTCGGAGCACCAGTAGACCCGGATGATCTGGCCGTGCTGCGCCTCGAAGGCAGTGAGGACAGCGTCGTAGGCGGCCTCGGCCGTGTGGTCGGGCTTGCCGGCCTGGCGCGATCGCCACCAGTCGTGATGGGCGTAGACCAGCTCGGCGAACGTGGGCGGATGCCCCACGATTCCCCTCGATTTCGCCTCTACCTGCCGCACGGGTGAGACGTCGCTCATGGGCTCGATCAGCTCGGTCACCCGAACCTCCGATCCGTGACGGCGGTCTCTCCTTCCCGGACCATAGGCTCTAATCGCAGAGCACACAAGGGCTAAGTCCCCGGGGTCTGCAGCGCATCTACCTCGGCACGAAGCCGCTCGAGCTTCGGCTTGATGTGCGTGAGCGCTTGCGCCTCCTCGTCGAGAATGGCCGCGAAGAGCTGCTTGGACCAGGCGTCGATCGGTTCGGTGGCGCTCGACGAATCGACGAGCAGTCGCACGAGTTGCTCGGCTGCGTCGAGGCGACCCCAGAGATAGTCGTTCTCGCGTGCTTCGCGGCTGAAGAAGGCGTAGAAGTGATGCGTACGCTTGCCCTCGACCTTGCCGCCCTCCGGCAAGGGGAGAAGCGTGGCTTCGTGCGGGCTCACGCGGACGACCTCGATCGCGTCCCCCTCACCGATCTGGCCGAGTTCCTGCACGGGGTACAAGAGGACGTCCCACATCGGGAAGCCGATGAAGCGGACGGCCAGGTCGCGGCGCCGCTCCGGCGACCAGCCGCCGGTGATCGGCACCAGCTGCGCGAGAAGGGCCTCCCAGAAGCCGCTGACGCGTTCCGTGTAGAAGGCCTCCGCGGCCTCGAAGAGTCTGGTGAGCGCGTCGTCGTGGGATCGGGCATAGGCGGCTCCGTCGATGCCCTCCTTCTCGAGGAACGCCGTCAGCGACTCGACGGGAAAGGCCGTGTGGACGAGCTCACGCAGACCGGCAACGGCATCCTTTTCGCGTTGCTCGGCATCGTCGGGGAGATGCAGGTGTGCGAGCGCGTCGAGCGCAGCGATCTTCTCGTAGAGAAGCGCCTTGCCGCTGTCGAGCTCCTGCCGGGTCGGGAAGCCTTCGGCGCCAACCGATCCGTACCACCAGTTGAACGCAGCGATGACGAAGCGAACGCGGCGCCGCATGAAGCCGAGATCGAACGCGTGGAGAAACCGAAGCTGGTCAGGGGTGGGCGCCGGCGACGACTGGTCGAAGAGACCCTGGTCGGCTCCCCAGCAAGCAACTGCCGCGCGGACGAGCGAGGCGTGGTTCGAATCCCCGGGGTAATCGCAGATCGCGCAGATCGCCTGCGCGAACCCGTCGAGGACTGCGGCGATCTTCAGCCTCAGGTAGGTCGAGTAGGACATGCCGGCATTGGCCAGTGACGATTCCGTTGACCTGCTCGTTCCACTCGGCCCATGGCCACTGCTGAGGGCCCTGGCCGGCGAGCACCGCGTCGGGGACGATCGGGTCGATCAGACCGGCGACCTTGTCGAAGTTCGCCTCGATCACGTCTCTCATCCGTCCCACGCGCTCGTTGTGCGCGTGCACGTCGAGCAGGTCGTCGAGGATCGGTTCGGAGCGCGGGATGGAGGTCAGCGCGCCGAGCGCTGCGCCGAGCGTCTCGGGATCTTCGCCGCCCTGGCTCCTGGCGACGCCTCCGGGATCGGGTTCGAGGTAGAGAAGGCGCCGATCGACCTCGGTCTCTGCCCCGCGTGACTTCGTGATCGTGTCGATGGCCCAGCCGAACGGCTTGTTGTCGAGCACCCCGCCGTCGACGAAGTACGTCTTGTTCGGGTCGGCGCCGTTGAGCTCGTAGATGCGGAAGCAGCGCTCGAGCATCGGCTCGAGCGATGTTCCGAGTGTCGTGCTGAGCTGTGCGGGATTGACGGGCGGGAAGACGGCGGGAAAGCAGGAGGTCGTGCGAGCGGCGAAGGTGAGGGCCCCGTTGTCCGTGAACTCGTCGTCGCCGCCGCTCTCGTAGTGGAAATTGAGAGCGTGCCGATGACGCGCGTCGGAGACGAACCGTGGCCGCGAGAGCGGGATCAGCCGCTGGTAGCCGTAGAAGTCGGTGATCGTCACCCAGAGATCGAGCGGGTGCCCCGGCGGCAGCAAAGAAGCGGGGCCTCCGTTCGGCGGATCCGCATCCATCTTGCCGAGCGCCTGGTAGAGCCAGCGGGCCATGTCGTCTCCGCGAAGCGGCGAGCGCTTCAGTGCGGTCTTGAGCAGGAGTGGAAGCTTGGCCTTCCAGGAGAGCGGAATACCGGCGAGCTTGCGAGGGCCGATCACGAGCTGGTTCATGTCGCCGTCCTCGAACCAGACGTCCCGCAACGCGTCCTGGGAGAGGTTCCCGGCGAGTGCCTTGCCGAGGAAGATGCCGTTGATTCCGCCCGCCGACGTGCCTGCGATCACGTCGACGACGACCCGCAGATCGGGCGCCTCCGGACCGGCGCCGGCGAGCTTCTCGAGGAGTTCCGCGTAGACGCGCTCGCTGCCGGTAGTCGCTGCATTCGGCGCTTCGCGACTTGCCGACGCGCTGACGAGACGGTTGATCTCCTTGGTGATCCCGTGCATGTAGATGCAGAGCGAGGAGCCGCCGTAACAGACGAGCCCAAGCCGTAGTTCCTTCGCCGCGCCGGCCATCAGAAGACCACCTCGGTCGCCGGGACGATCTCGGTTCCGTGGAGCTCGGCGAGGCTGTCGATCGTCTGCTGTGAGGCGAGGATCAGGTCGAACCCCGCCTTGACGAGCTCGTCGAACGAGGCGACGAGATCGCCGACGGGCGCGGCGCGCACTTCGATCGGGATCTCGTCTGCGTGCAACTCGGCGATGAGCAGGTCGGCCGCGCCGGTGAGGTCCTCCTCGACGGCCAGCTGCACGACGCCCTGGAGTTTGAGCTGGACGATCAGCCGCCGCGCGGCCGCCGGATCGATGGTTGCCCCGGTGTCGACCGCGTAGCCGGCCGGGAGGGACGCCTGCAGCTTCGTCCGGTCGGCGGTCAGCCCCATTGCGAGCGGGACGTTCTTCTTCCTGGCCGCCGTGGTCAGCGCCTTGGCGTCCGCGAGGGCCACGAGCACCGCGTGGTTGACGGCCGTGGTGCCGCTCGGACGCAGCCAGAACCAGAGATCGAGCGTCCCGCCGCGTCGCCCGTCGCCGGTCGGCAGGCCCACGTCCAGCGTCCCGTCGTGCAGAACGCCGAAGGCCTCCCCGTCGACGTCGAGCTTCGGATTGCCCGTGCCGTAGACGAAGTTCCCCTTCAGTGTCAGGTGGAGCAGCAAGCGGTCGAGCTTGGCACCGATCATCAGCTTGCGGAACTGGCCGAGGAGCCAGGCCGCGACCGCGTCGGTGGGATGCCAGAGGATCTGTTTGCCGTCGACGCGGACGATCCCGTCGAGCGTCAGGGGGATCGTGCCGACGAGGTTGTCGCCCCAGAACTGCTTGTCCGTCGGGCTGAGCGGAAACGGCAGGTCGAGCGTGAGCAGGAGCGTCGGCTTGTTCACGAGCGTGTTCGGCTCGACCTCCTGGTCGCAGTCGAGCTCGATGCCCGAACGCGCCAGCTCCTGCACGAGCAGGTCCGTGTCGTTGCGAAGGGGGTCGTGCGTCCCACTCCGGATGTGCACGACGTGCACGCCCGGCTCGGTCTGCAAGCCCAGCAGGTCGGTGAGCGGCGGGAAGAGGTTGCGGCAGTCCTCGACGACCTCCCAGGTCTCTTTGCTCAGACGGAGGAGAGCGAGCTTGCAGTAGTGATGCGCGATTCCCTCGGGCGGCCGCGCCAGCGGCGCGACCGGAGCGGCCCCGTCCTCCGGCCAGTCGACGTCTCCGTTCGCGGTCCGGGCCGGGATGAGCCAGTAGTCGCCGGTCTCGTAGTGACGCCCGGTCTCGAACCGGACCTCGACCCCGTCCTCGAGCGCGAGGAAGCCGTCGTTGGTGTTCACGACCGCCACGGTGCGGGCGCCGTCGGGATCGTCCCAGCGGCGAACCTTCGGCCCGGCCGGGAACTGCGTGCCGTCGAGCGAGCCCGAGCTACTGGTGTCGACCGTGAGCACGTTGCCCGCGATGCTCGTGATCCGCAGCAGCTCTCCGGGCGAGCCGGCGAGCTCGTGTGTCTCGTCCGTCAGCTCGACCCAGTCGCCGGGGGCCAGGCCGAGCACGTCGTCGCGGCCGAGGCTGGTGACCGTGATCTCGTCGACGTCCGTGACCTGGGCGCCGACCACGACCGAGCCGTTCTCGCGCGACCAGACGAACGTGGCGCTGTTGACGCTGCCCGAGTCGTGGATCTCGACGCGATAGAGCTGGTTCTCGAGCCGCCGGTATCCCGCGCCCGGCGGGATCGTGCACAGGTCGGCGGACGTCGTCTCCGGCTGGGCGCGGGCCCGGAGGAGGGCGGTGCTCTCGTCGATGAAGCTCGACCAGTCGGGAACGGTCGCGCAGGTCAGATCCGCGGTCGGGTCGCCGAGCCGCTCGAGCTTGACCTGCCACACGGTCTGGGTGCGCGAGGCAGTGTCAGGGCCGCCCAGGGCGATCTCGCGGATCTCGCTGTCCTCGAGCGCCGTGACGTGCCGCTCCCAGACGTCGAGATACGCGAGGTACATTCCGTCGTCGGCGGAGATGCCGGCCGGCGGGACGCCCGGATAGTCGGGTTGCGTCAGGTAGCTGCCGGTGCGGCGCACGACCGCGTCTCCCGCGTTCTGCAGAGACGTCAGGTCGGCGGCTGCGAGTGCCGGCGCGAAGCCGATCTCGAGATCGGCGGCATCCACGGACTCGATGCGAGCAGTGAAGGGTCCGACATCGGTCGCCGAGATCTCGATCCAGGTGCCCTCGGTCAGCGCGCGCCCGTCGGCCACGAGCGCGGCGAGTTGCGCCTGTCCCGCCGCGAGCTTCTCGACGGAGATCGGAGAGTCGTCGTTCTCGCAGAGGATCCCGTCGACGTACGCGCGCCCCGGGCTCAGCAGGAGGTCGCTCTGGTCTGGAGACGGCGTGACCTCGAACCCGGCGTCGTCCTCGGGCATCCCGCAGCGTCCGATCACGTCGACGCGCGTCGTCTGGTCGAGGTGCGTCTCGATGTCGACCTGCTCGTTCCAGTCGGCGTCCAGCTGGACGCGCCCCTGCTGCATGACGACGCCGCTGTAGTGCCTCTCCTGCCGGAAAGTCATGCGGGTCAGGTCACCTTTCATGACGGCTCCCTTCACGTGACATAGAAGACGCCTGCTTCGAGCCCGAAGCGCAGGTACTCGTCGACGACGGTTCGCAGGTTGGCCGCGCGCTGCGGCTGTTTCAGGGATGAAAAGACGCCCATCTCGGAGGCGTCCTCGGCCCCGGTGGCGATCTCGGTCGGGCAGCTGCGCGCCAGCTGCCCGTAGTCTGGATCGCCGTACGCGATCGACGTGAAGCCGGGGACGAGCCGCGCGACGATCGCCGGCTGCTCGGCTGCCGGGACGTCCCTGAGCGCGAGGTCGGGCTGGCAGCGGTAGCGCCTCGGCACGCGGACACCGGGATTCGCCGGGACGAAGCAGAAACGTACGCAGCCGACCTGCCGGCGCTGCGCGGTGACGATGCCGGCGAAGATCGAGTTGTCCGCGCGCAGCGTGTGCACTGCGCAGGCGTCGAAGAGCGTCGAGGACTGGATCCGCGCAGTCGCGCCCGCCGCAGCGACGGCTCCGTCGACGATGCTGTCGGAGACGGTCAGGTCGGGAACGGCGTCGGCCAGCATGATCGGCCCGCAGATGCTCCGCTCGACGGCCACCGTCAGTCCGGCGTTCCGCTTGCCCGAGGCGTTCGTGCTGTTCACGGTCAATCCGCCCTCGGCCGGAACGAGCGTGCAGTCGGAGACCGTCAGGGCGCCGAGGTTCCCGGCGGCGACGGTCAGAGCGCCCTCGACCAGCAGGCCCTCGAGTTCGAGGTTTCCGGGGACGTCGCTCGCCTCGGGCGCCGACCCGTTCACGGTGATGCCTCCGGCAAGGTGCGGCCGCCGGCCCTGGGGCACCCATTCCCCGATCGTGCGGGTAGGCGTGCCGAGCACGTCGCGCACGGGCCAGTCGGCCGCGACGATCAGGAGCTCGCTTCCTTCCGGGACGTCGATCGCGAGGGTCTCCTCGTACGTCCGGCTGTCGAGGACTGCGATCACGCCGGCCGTGCCGGGCGGCTGGCTGCTCCACGCAGTGACGGCGTCGCCGAAGTTGGCGAAGATCTGCTGCGGCACGAGCGTCACGTCTTTGCCGACACCGGCCTGCCAGGTCACCCGTGCCGCGAACGACGCATCTACGAGGCTGCTTCGGTCGTACGGGCCGCCGCCCATGTCCCCGCTGAATCCGTACGCGTAGTCGACCTCTACGGCATCGCGGCCGGTCCCCGAGGGGAACGTGATCCGACCGAGCTTCGGGTCTACCGCGACCGAGATCGTCTTGGGCTGCGCGGTCGCGCTCCCGGCCGGCGTGTACTGCTTCGAGGTCGGGGGGAGCTGCCAGAGGCTCAGATCGGCGACGAGGATCTCGTCCGCCGGGATCTCGACGAAGGCGGCTGCCGGCGTAGCCCGGGCGAAGATGCGGAAGACCGGCTGGTTGTCGCGGAAATAGGACGCTGCCGGCGTCCGGTTTTCGACCTCCGCCTGGCGGCGGGCCTCGAGCTCGTCGAAGAGCGCCCTTCGCCGCAGCTCTACGGGTACGTCGATCTCCTGGGCGAGGTCCTCGATCTCCGTGTCGGTGCGGGGCGGGTTGAACAGTGGCTCGTCGAGTCCGAGCGGGTTGAAGGTGTAGCGCTCGTCCGCGGCCGGCCCGATCTGCCGCGCCGTTCCACGCTCGAGGGGATAGCTCTGCAGACGCCAGAGGTAGAGCCCGATGTTCGGGATGTTGTAGCGCCCACGGCCGGACGGAATCCGCCGCACCTCGCCCGAGTGCGCGGCGCGCTCGAACGGGCCGTCGAGCAGCTCCAGGCCGTCGGCGTCGCGTAGGTCGGGGCGCACGTTGGCGAGGCGCACATGCTTCGCGTACTGCGTCGTGGCGAGCAACTGGAAGAACTCGACCGCCTTCGCACGCCAGCCGGTGACGTCGTAGGCGAGCTGCTCCAGGACGGCGAGCGTCCCCTTGCGTCGCCGGTAGCCGATCGTGTTGGCGACGTATGCCCGCTGGCTCGCCGTCCCGGGCGCGACCGCGTAGAGGCCGCGAACGTCGAGAAGGTCGGCGATGTACGGGACGACCCACGGCCGGCACGTCTCGATGAACAGATCGTCGTAGAGGCCTTCGATGTCGCGGTCGACGACGTCGGCCTCCGCCGCAAGTACCGCCGTGAGCGCCTCGAGCGCGCCCCCTTCCTCGGCGTCTCTGATCCGGTAGATCGCCGGCAGGAGGTCGTACAGATCGGCAGTCGCCGTCATGCCTGGTTCACCTTCACGCCGTCGGCGGCCACGGTGAGGAGCTGTGCCGCGTGGACGACGCCGCCGTCGATCCGTGCCTGCAGCGACGGCAGGAGCACGTTCACCTGCGGCGTGTCGCCGGTGAGGTAGAGGCTCGTGAGCTCGACGGCGTCGACGCCCTCGACCTGGTTGATCGACGCCATCACGTCGCTCTGGGCGACCGACTGCCCGAATGCTCGCTGCTCGAACGAGAACCTCTCCTGCAACTCGGCCGTCACCGCGGCCAGCACCTTCGGTGGCTCGTAGTCGCCGTTGACGAAGACGTTCGCCTCGAGTGCGAACGTCAGCTGCTCGTACGGGTCGACGTGAACGCGCGCGCGGGGGTCGCCGGATGCGCGGATCGCCTCCGTCAGGTTCTGATACGTCAGCGAGCTCGACGAGAGCGGGTCGCCGTTGTCCGCTGCGACCGTGAGCTGCACGAGCCGCGACTCGCCGTCCCAGAGCCAGGTCGCCTGCGCCTTGCCGACGCCCGCGAACGCGGCGGCGAAGTCCTCGAAGTCCTGCAGCGAGACGATGCGCTCGAAGGTGAGAACCGTCAGCGGCGCATGTTCGCGCGCCCGGTCGAGTGTCTCGGGATCGGCCGCCCCGCTCGCGTCGAACGGGTTCGTGACGGACTTCACCCCCAGCGGCTGCGACAGGAGCAGGCTGAGCTTCCCGGCCCCGACCTCGCCCGCGAGACCGAGGCCGACCCGGTAGGAGGCGCTCACGTTCTCGGAGCCGGTGGGGAGGCGTGCGCCGGTCTGGCCGTCGCCGAATTCGATCGACTGCTTGCCGTCGGCTCCCGGATGTGCCACGTAGACGCGGTCGCGCGGGCCGTGGCCGTAGAGGGCACGCACCTTCTGCCAGAGGACGTCGTTCACGCGCACGCTCAGGGTGGTCGTGCTGCCGCTGGGGTCGGTGCTGGGCACGTACGTCACCGGCGCGTTCTTCAAGGCGAATTGCTGGAACGGCGTCGACGCATCGCCGCTGCCGAGCACCTCGGCCTTCGACTCGCCGTGTGTCGCAGCGGCGACGTTCGCTGCGATCTGGAGCGTCTCCCGGTCATAGGCATTGACGAGCGAGCCGGCGAGCTTGAGCGTCGTCTGTTCGTCGTCCTCCGTGAGCGGCGGGCCGGTTTGCGCGCTCTCGACGAGCGTCTCCGCGTCGGCAGGAACCGGCGCGAGGACGAAGGCGTCAGCGGGAGCCTGAACCGTGCCCTGCACGCCGCGGAGGTTGTCGAGCGTCCAGATCCGGGAGCCGTCGGGCTGCGGGACGAACGGCGCAAGGGCTTCGAGCACGTCGCCGGGGTTGAGCCCCAGCGAGCCGGTGCCCCCCATGAGGACGAGTCCGCTCACACCGTCCCTGACCGCCAGCCGCGCCCGCTTGCCGCTCACGACGAGGGAGCGGCCCGCTGCCAGCCGCGGCGTCGGCTCGAGCAGCTCGATCTCGTCGCCTTGCACCGGGTCCGTCAGCGGCGCCTCCGCGATCTGGAGTTGCTCGCTCTGCCCGTAGACGATGGTCTGGCGCAGCGCCGAGTCGTACTCGGAGATCAGGTTCTCACCCGCGAGCGAGAGCCGCGTCGTCTTGGCCGACATCGTGAAGTCCGTGCGCGAGTCCTCCACCACCGCCGTGACCTCGTAGAGCTCCCAGTAGCCGCGGTTCGGATACGCCGGGTCGGGTCGCGCGAGCAGGACCCAGCTGCCGACGACGATGTGCGGATAGACGGCGTCGAGGAAGATGTCGGTAGCGGGGTTGGTGCCGCCGCCGGCGCCGACCTTCTGCAGACTGAGATGCGGCCAGTCGCTCCCTCCTCCGTAGTTGGTGTGGACGCTGTCCGGCATCGCGAGCCAGTCGGGGGCGTTGTTGCCGAACAGACCGGCTCGCTGCCTCAGGGCGTAGACCTTCACGTTTTCCTGGGAGGGCTCGATGACGTGCCCCGCCAGCTGGTAGCCGAGTCCCTGCTCCCACGCGACGCGCGTGATGCCGTGGGCCCGGTCGGGCTCGACGACCGTCAATCGACGTTCGTCCCAGCGCTCGCTGCCCGCATTGCCCAGCCGCTCGTTGCCGACGAAGAGCACGAGATCGCCCGGTCGCAGGTTGGTCGCGACTCCTTGCAGGAAGATCTCGGTCAACCCCAGGGCCGGCAGCACCGGCTGCGTCAGTCGAGCCTGCAGCCCGTTCCACACCGGTCTGGCTTCGATCTCCTCGACCGTCTCGAAGATCTGCGGAAGCTCGTCCTGTCCCGGGATGCTCTGCACCTTGACGCCTGTTCCGAGCATCAGCGACTCGGGCGTGCCGGGCGCGGTCTCGAGGGTGAAGACGAGGTCGGTGCCGGCGGCGGCTCCTGGGCCGAGCTCGTAGCCGATCTCGCGCGCGAGCTCGAGGATCGACTGGAGCTCGGTCGCCGTTCGGAGGTACGCCTCGTTCGCGATCCGCTCCTGGTAGAAGGTCAGGACGTCGAGGACAGTGGCCCAGGCGTCGAGGAGGGCGATCGTCGGGTCGTCATCCTGGCGGGTCGTCAGCGCCCGAAGCGCGGCCTGGCCGGACAGCCGCGCCTCGAGCGATTCCTTGAAGCTGCCGTGCGTCCCGACGCGGTAGGCGATCCGCGGCTGGCCCGGCGCATTGGTGACGCCCAGCGGCGTCAGGACCCGGATCCCTTCGCAGCAGCCGCACGTGTCCAGCTGAGGGGTTGCGGCGCTCACATGCCGCCCTTCATCGTGAGCTGGAGGCGGCCGTTCTCCGGAAAGTTCGGGTCGTTGTCGAGGACGATCACCTCGCGCGGGGCGGGAGTCAGGACCTCCTGCTCGAGCTCCTGGGCGGGCTCCTTGCCGAAGCGCTGGAAGGTGTCGGCCTGCACCCACTCGACTCCCGCGACCGACATCGCCGTCTCGAAGACCCGGCTGAGGTAGACCGGTTGGCCGAACGTGAAGTTGTCGGGATGGAAGAAGCCGCGCGTACCGTCGGGGAGCACGCGAGTCGAGAACCGGTCGAGCAGCGACCGCTGGACGTCGGTGCGGAAGTAGCCCGACTTGACGCAGACCTCGAGCAGGATGTCGAGCGGAACGGTCACGGGCCGCTCGAGCTCGATGTCCTGTCCCGCCATCCTGTAGCGGTCGAGGAACCGGCCGAGGTTGCCCTCGAACGTCGGATCGAGCGTCGTGCCGCCGGTGCGGTCGACCGTGACGAACGCCGTGTACCAGCTTCCCGTCCAGCGGAACTGCGCGGCCGCGCGCTGCACGCCGGCGAACCGGCCGGTCACCTCCGCGTAATCGGCTTCCGTGACAGCGCGCTCCTGGATCCGGAACGCCTCCGGCGCGTCCAGCCGGATGCGCTCCAGCGACTCGAGGTCGACGCCTCCTGTCGCGGCCAGCGGGTTCCGGACCTGGTGGACACCCGGGAACGTCGCGACCACCCGGGCGATCGCCTCGGCGCCGAGATTGCCCGTCCGGCCGTTGCCGACGCGATAGGCCGCGTTGAACTCGGAGCCCTCTTCCGGCTGCCGCCCGCGCTCGTCGTCCCCGAAGCGGAGATGGGCGATACCGTCGGACTCGACCTCGACCACGAAGTCGGTGGCAAAGCGGTCACTGCCGAGAAGATCGAACTGCGGGGTCCAGGTCGCGTCTTCTCCCGTGACGGCGACGACGGGCAGCGCGCCGCGGGGGTCCGTCTGCGTCGCCGACGCCGCGTCCAGCGTCTGGTCGAAGTCGGCCTGGAACGTGAGGGGGCCGCCGGCGAGATACGGCCGGTAGGGCCGACCTGCCGGAACCTCAGTCGGCACGAGTGGCTCCGACGAAATCGAGAGGCCGTGATCGGCGAGCACGACATTGCCGCGCGCGACCGCGATCACATCCTCGGTCGAGCCGACGAGAGCCGAGATGCAGAGCGGGAAGGGGAGCGCGTCGGCGTCGGCCCAGCCGATCTCGAGCACGGGCGTGCCGTCGAGCTCGTCCACGTCGTGCTCGGCGACCGTCAGCCGAACGGCGTGCCGGTGTGTGGGGTCTGCATCGGCCTCGAGGCCGGTCGTCGGGCTGCGGATCTCCTCGAAGAGGACGACGTCGCCGACGGCGAGGGCGAGGGTCGGGTCGTCGATCAGTGTCGCGTGCGTCGCACCCTTCGGCAGACAGCACTGATCGTCGCTCCAGGTGTAGAAGCCGATCGCGTTGTGCGCGGCGTTGAGCGTGATCGCGTACATCGTCTCGAACACGGTCGGCTGTTCCGCCAGCAGCAGCTTCGGCAGGTCTGCCGGAGCGACGGTGGTCTCGTCGGTGTCGCCGCGCGAGAGGAGCACGGTTCCGGCGTCGAGTGCCTGGCCGTCGGCGCTGCTGCCCGATTCGACTTCGAAGACGACCCAGGCCCGGGCGTTGCAGCCGGAGTGCACGCGGTAGTCGAGCAGGCGTGCGTGGCGGCGGGCAGAGACGCGCAGCCGGGCGGTGCCCAGGTAGCTCTCGGTCGCAACCGCGTCCTGGTAGTAGCTGAGGTGGTCGCCGACGTAGGCGAGCAGCTCGACGAGGGCGACATGGTCGTCGGCCGGGTTCCGTTCGGTCCAGTCGGGCGCGAGCGCGGCCATCCGGTCGAGCATCAGCTGCCGGAAGCTGTCGTAGTCCTTGGCGAGGTAGTCGATCTCCGGCTCGGACAGGACCGCGGGAGGGCAGACGTCCGGGACGGCGCAGTCGAAGTCGTTCGGGCAGTCGACCTTGAACGAGAACGGAACCGCCGAGAGCTGGGGGTCGAACATCGCCGGCGGCGAGTCGTCGGTGATCGAGGTACGGAGCCGCAGCACGTAGGTCGAGAAGTCGCCGGACGCATCGACGGTGACGGTGAGCACGTCGTCGGCGCTTGCCACCTGCGTCACGTGGATGTCGGTGATCCGGACGCCGCCGTCGATGACGACGTTCTCGATCCCGAGCACCGGCGAGGCGGGCACGCCGTTCGTCTCTCCGGGCAGGTTGTGCAGGAACGTGACCTCGAGGGTCTTCTGGTCGGGCCCCACTTCGAGGAAGTCGATGCCGTTGATCGTCGCCGGGCTCGCATCGCGGACGAAGCGGCGCCGGCGCGCGTCACCGCAGCGGTACTGAGCTGCCGCGACGGCCATCAGCCCTCCCTCGTGAAGGTCGCCGTCTGCGACTGCTGCGTCACGCGATCCGCGTAGACGACCGTCGCCGTGAGGGTGGAGTCGATCGCGTCCACCGTCACGTCCTGCACGGCGATCCGGTCGGCAAGCCATTCCTGAAGCGCGGCCTGGACTGCGAGCTGCGTCGCTGCGGCGAGCGCGTCACTGTTCGGTGCGAACACGAGCTGGAGGAGGCCGCTGCCGAACGTCGGCCGGTTCACCCGCTCGCCCGGCGCGGTGAACAGGACCTGCTCGATCAGGTCGCGGACGTGCTCGTCCTCGCTCGTCGAAGCGGTGCGCCCGCGCGCGTCGACGCCGTAGGGGAAGTCGACCTGGCTCACTGCGCCGTCACCCGAACCTGGGTCATGACGACCTGGAGTCCCGTCCCCGTCGGAGCGCAGACCGCGACGCTGTCCTGGAGGAGTACGGGCATCCCACCCGCCGTTACCCGGGTCGAGGCCGTGACCCACTGACCCGTGACGCACGGCCCCGCGGCGGGCGGCACGAACGGACAACCGGCGACGACGTACGGCGCGGGCTGCGTCGTGACCGGCTGGCCGCCCACCTGCACGCGCGGGCTCGGCACGGTCGGCTGGGCCTGACCACCGTGCATGCAGAGGACGACCGCGCCCTGGTGGAGGAGGAAGCCCATCAGATCACTCCGAGCGCGCCGTCGTTGACCGATACCTGGGGTCCCTGCAGCTGGATCGTGGCACCCATCCCGTTGTCGATCTCGATCCCGGTAGCGGTGAGCGAGATCTTCTGGCCGGTTGCGGTCTCGAGCGTGATGCCGCCGACGCCCGGCGTGTCGTCGAGGGTGATCGTGTGGCCGCCGTTCGTGCGCACCATCACTTTCTGATAGGGCGGTGCGAGCAGTTCGGGCGGCAGCTCGGTCGACGAACCCCACCAGGCTCCGGACCAGATCGGGTAGTCGGGATCGCCGTGCTCGAACTCGACCCACACACCCGCGCCCACCGAGGGAAGCGCGAAGAACCCCATCTGATCGCCCCCGAACGGCGCCGCCGGCATCGCCCAGCCGCTCCCGTCCGCGCCCATCACATCAGGGACCCTGGCCTGGATCCGTCCCTGCATCAGCGGGTCCTGGTTGTCCAGCACGACACCGCGGTACTTGCCGTAGAAGCGGTGGCCGTTGGTGCTCACGGTGCCACCACCGGAAGGAGCGCGCCGGTGCCGTCGCGGCTGAGGGTGAAGCTCTGCCGGTACTCGCCCGGCCGCAGCGTGTGGGTCACCTTGCGGACGTAGTAGAAGCCGTCGTAGCTCGTCCCTGCTCCGCGGACGCCGACGAGCTTCCGCGCGCGCAGGACCTTGCCGTACTGGACCGAGTCGACCTCGCCGTGCGCCTCGATCGGCTCCGGCGTCCTCGTGACGGCTGCGACGGCCGCGGTTGCTGCCGTGGCCGCGCTCTCGTTCGCGGACTCCCGGAGCTGCACCGTCCGCAGGGACGGCGAAGGGGAGCTCGACAACGGCGGGATCCGCAGGGACGGCAGCTGCGGGATCGGAATCGGGAGCTTGAAGATCGGGTCGACGAACGTGCCGGTGGTCCCGACGGGGGCGAGCGCATCGTTCGAGAAGCTGAGCCGCTCGACATTCGTCCGGGCGCCCATGTTCATCGTCAGTGCCGACTGGGGCGCCGTCGTCCGGATCTCCGGCCCGAAGTAGGCGCGATTGACTCCGAACGTCGCGGGCTCGACGTAGAAGACGTAGCCGTTGCGCTGCGCGAGCCGCCGTACGAATGCGAGGTCGGTCTCGTGCTGCCGCGGGATGCGCTGGACCATGATCGGGACGTCCGTGGTCGGCGTCGGCTGCGGCACGAGGCCGTAGCGCGCGTACCTCGAGATCACCTGGACGAAGATGAGCGAGTCGGGCTGGTTCTCGTACTTCTCGTTGCGCTCCTCGAGGTCGAGCACCTGCGTCAATCCCTTGCCGGTCACGGTCAGCGTCGACCGGCCCGGCTCGTTGCTCGGCTGGAGCTGGTGGTGCGTGATCACGCCGTCGAGCAGCACCTCCGGGACCACGCCCATCAGGACGCCGATGATCACCCGGCTCATCGGGTCCAGCGCGCCGCCGGCGAGCAGGCCGTAGTCGAGCAACTCGTTCTTCCCGATCGCGAGCGTGAGCTGGAAGCCGTCGTCGCCGTCGGCGTCGTTCGTGACGGTGACGTCGGTCAGCGCCTGGAGCAGACCGGGCGGCGGCGGCAGTGGCACGGCCGCTCCGAGCCACATGATCAGCCGGATTCCGAGAGAGCCGATCAGCATGGGGTCGACCTACAGTCGCGGCAACGCGACGTGCACGGTGCCGCCGACCACCTCGAGCTCCTCCGGCTCGAGCACGAGGTTCGCGTCGCAGATCTGCCAGAACTGCGTCGGGTCGCCGAGGTAGCGGGCGGTGACGGTGTCGAGACGCTCGCCGGCGGCGAAGGTGTGCTCGACCACCCGGGTCGCATCGGCGAGCGGCGGGATGAATCGCCGGCGTACGAAGGCGATCGTCCTCGGCGATCCATCGGGATCGGTCGTGGAGAGCGTCGCGGTCTCGAGCCCGTAGTAGCGGCTTCCCGGCCCGAACACGTCAGCCTCCGATCCCGAGCGTCGTCGCTCCGGCGGCCGCGAGGCTCGCGGGCTGGTCCTGCTTCGCCATCGTCTCCTTCACGATCTGGTGGGCCATGAACAGCGCTCCACCCACGCTGACGAGCCCGAGGTCGTGGTAGTTGAGGACCATCAGGTCGAGGGAGACCTTGGCGCGGATCGGATTCAGGTTCGGGTCGAATGCCTCCTCGGTGATCGTGAAGCCGTTCATGCGCACGGGCAGCACGCGTTTCGGCCCCCACACGAGCAAGGTCAGGGGCGCCTCCGGAGCGACCACCTCGATCACCCCGGCCGCGGCGAGGACCTCGTTGGCGATCACCGTCGTCGAGCTCGGGTACAGCAGCAGCTCGAGCCGCGACAGCGCCGGGTAGACGCCGAGCTGCTCAGCCGCCTCGTCTCCCTGCTCGAGCTGGTCGATCGCGTCGATCTCGACATCGAGCCTGACGGTCTCGTCCGGCGGCCCCTTGAGGCGGAGCGCCTCGCTCTTGTCCCCCTCGCGGCCGGCCGCGCTGACGCGAATCGTCCGCGTGAGCGTGTCGGGGTTGTACTGGAAGATGACGACGCTCGAGAGCGGGTCGATCACGCTGACGCCGACGATCGCGCCCTTGAGCAGCTTCGGAGAGCCGGGAAACGAGCTCACGGGGCCGAGGATCCTCCACAACCGTCACGGTCGCGTCACGCGGCCGTCACGGTGCCGGAGTGACGACGTTCTCGTGCTCCGTGTGGCCGAAGTACCGGTGTGCGGTGTGCCTCTGCACGCGGCAGCCGCGCGCGGGTGCGTTGCCGCCGACGTAGAACTCGTGTGCGGTGCGGTCGATCGAATCGCCGTCGTGGGGATCGCCCGGGTTCAACGGCGCCGGGTTGCCGTCGCAAACCCACCAGAAGTCGGTGAACGTCCCGTCGGTGTTGTGCCACACGGACGTGGCGACGGTGGCTACCGGGGTCCACCAATTGTTCGCCCTGTCGGCCACCGGAGCCGACGGGAAGTTCTCGTTCACAGTGGCGCCGACGATCGTGCCGCCGACGTTGTCGACGATGCGGTAGCCGATCTCCGTCCAGTGTCCCGGGCCTCCGACCGTGCAGTTCGCGTCGAATGCCGGGCTGTTCGCGTGGTGACGGGTGAAGCGGTGGATCAGATGGTGGGGCTTGCGGACGGTGAGCGTCCCGTCGGAGCTCGGAGCCCCTGCAGTCGCTCCCTCGGTCACGCGCACCGTGACGTCGTCGAGCGTCGTGCTGCCGGCCTTGCTCGCGACGTGCACCTCCGGACCGGTCGGCGCGCCGGCGAAGTCGATCTTGTCCGCGCCCCGCTCGATCGACCAGCGCAGGGCGGTCGGATCGGCGTAGCCGTCGGCGCGGAGGAGGATCCGCGTCGAGAAGCCGGAGGGGTGCTCGCCGCAGAAGAACCAGAGCGCGTCCCACGTGTGAGTCTTCACGAACGTCCACGAAAGCGCCGGTGCGACGGGGGCCGTAGCCGCCTCGGCCGCGGCAGCCGTCGCGACGTCGGGAGCCGCCGTGGTCGCGGTAGCCGCCTCGGCGGCGGCAGACGTTGCGACGTCAGCCGCCGTGGTTGGGGTCGCCGCCTCGGCCGCAGCGGCCACCGCGACGTCGGCAGCCGCCGGAGCCTCGGCAGGGGCCGACGTCTCTTCCAGGGTTCCGGCGCCGCCTCGCGTCGTAACCGCGATGTCCGAGAAGCGATGGCTCGAACCCGAGAACGAGGCGAGATCGCGCCTCGAGGGCGTGCGGGCAACGGCGTCTTCCACCGGCGCCTGCTCGCGCATGGGAGGAGAGGCGAACGCCCTCACGGCGTCCACCGCGCCCGACGGATCGCGGTCCAGAACTTCGTCTCCACCGGGTCGCCGTTGCGCTGGATCTCGCCGCGGAAGTTGACGTCGATGTCGTAGACGTCGCCCGGCCGGCAGTCGTCGACGTCGCCGCCGGGGCGGTCCTCGTTCTCGTAGCGGCACCCGCTCGCCTGGTTGTCCGTGCCCGCGCCGTCGAAGTAGTGGTCGATCGGATCGTCGTCGGCCGGGTCGTCGCGATGGCCGTAGTTGACCGGATCGTCGCTCGTGTCGCCGTCCTCCTGGAAAGCCGCGTTGATGCGGCCGGCCGGCAGCAGCGAGAAGTACGGGCCGATGTCCTCGGTCACGCCACCACGCGTCCGGGTGAAGTGGCCGCGGATGAACTGCCGGTACTCGAACTGAGAGCAGTTGCAGCGGCTCGAGAACTCCGCCTCGGTGCGGAAGTGGCCCCCCACGTGGCACTGGGTCGGGGAGTTCCGCAGGAAGGTGGCGGCATCCGGCCCGATCAGCCGGAATGAGACGAGGCAGTCCTGCGTCCTCGTCGACATTCCCTCGAGTCGCTGCTCGCGGTTGAGGAAGACGAAGGTCTCGTGGCCGACCTTGCCGTCCTTCTTCAGGCCGTACTCGTCCTGCGTCGAGGCGATCGCAACGATGTTCTCCTCCGTCCAGCTGCCGGTTACCGGCCCGCCGAGCAGCCGCTGGATCAGGCGCGTGTTGGCTTCGTCGTAACGAGCGCGGTTGAAGGCGATCGCCTCCTCGATCTGGGCCTCCGTGAGGTCGGGCCGGCCGAGGGTCGGGACGGCCGGAGGCGCGGTGGCGAGATCGCGCTGCACGAGCGGGCGCGTGGCGGGCCGAACGGCTCTGGCGCGCGCCCGGTCCTCCGCCGCAGCGGCCGCCTCGCGCTCGAGCGCGGTTCCCGGCGGCCCGATCTCGAGGCGGGTCGTCCCACCCGACTGCTGACGGACGTGAGCGAGCTCGTGCGCGATGAGCCGGTTGCCGGCCGGCGTGCCGGGTGCGTAGCGTCCGGCCGCGAACGCGACGTGCTCGCCGACCGCATAGGCGTTGGCCGAGACGGCGCGGGCGGACTCCGCAGCGGGCGTATCAGCGTGGACTCGCACGCGGGAGAAGTCGTGTCCGAAGTGGCTCTCCATCGTCTTCTTGACGCTCGGCTCGAGCGGGCGACCCGGCGTACGCAGGACCTCCTGGACGACCTTCGGCGTGCCGTTTGAGGCCTCGCGCCGGAGCCGCTTCTGGCGGCACGCCGCGCACTCTCCGGTCGGCCCGACGTTCCCCCCGCAGGCGCAGCGCCTCACCGGAGCCGAGGCTGGCTTCGTCGCGCGCAGGGCGATCACCGTCGGATGCTCCCGTCCACTCGCTCGGCAACCGCTTGGCCGAGCGCCGACGCCGTGGCGGCGGGTGCCAGCTCGAGCGCAGGAGGCTGGACCAGGTCGACGCTCCGGCTCTCACCAACGTCGCCTTCGGCCACGAGGCGGGCACGAAGTGCCGAACGGAGCGACTCGGCGAACGCGGCGCCGTCGATCCGGTCGAAGCCGTGCAGCACCAGCTCTTCGATCTCGACCTCGACGTGCCTCACGTCCATCCGGCGACCTCCGCGTCGGCGAGCGGCTTCTCGAGCTTCGCATACTCGGCCAGGGCGGCCTGGACGAGATGCTCCATCCGAACCGGCCCATGGTCCTCGGCGGCGAGAAAGGCAGCCCCGAGCGCGACGTTGCGGATGTTGCCGCCGGCCACGTTCAGCTGCGCGAGCCGGTTCGGCTCGAGCTGCCCGACAGGCGTCTCGGCCGGGAAGATACGACGCCAAATCTCCGCCCGCTGCGCCACGTCGGGGAACGGGAAGAGGACGACGAAGCGGAGCCGACGGAGGAACGCCTGGTCGAGCGCGCTGCGGAGGTTGGTGGTGAGGATGGCCAGACCGCGGTAGGTCTCCATTCGCTGCAGCAGATAGCTGACCTCGATGTTCGCGTAACGGTCGTGGCTGTCCTTGACCTCGCTGCGCTTGCCGAAGAGCGCATCGGCCTCGTCGAAGAGCAGGATCGCCCCACCCTCCTCGGCCGCGTCGAAGACCCGTCGCAGGTTCTTCTCGGTCTCGCCGATGTATTTGCTGACGACGGAGCTGAGGTCGATGCGATAGAGGTCGAGCCGCAATTCGTTCGCGAGCACCTCGGCAGCCATCGTCTTGCCCGTGCCGCTCGGTCCGGCGAAGAGCGCATTGATGCCGAGACCGCGTGCGCCCCTGGCGGCGAAGCCCCAGTCCTCGTAGACCGTGGCGCGATGGCGGACGTGGAGGGCGATCTGCTGCAGCGTCTCGAGCTGCGGCTGCGGCAGCACGAGGTCCTCCCAGCTCGCGGCGGGCTCGATCCGCGCCGCAAGATCGTCGAGCCGGGGGCGAGCCTGCTCCCGGCATGCATCCCAGGCGGAGCCTCCCGCACGGACCCGGGCCGCCGCCGCCGCAAGGCCGTCGCTGCCGAGCCGAAACTGTTGCGCAACGCCTGCCAGGTCCTCGCCGGGCCCGCGGCCGTTGAGCGCCGCCGTCCAGAGCTGGAGCTGTTCCTCCGTATCCAGCGGTTCGAGGTCGACGCGCAGGATCGGCTCTCCACGGGTCTGCAGCGGGTCTGTCGTGCTCACGATTCGCCGGCCGCCGACCGCCGCCAGGAATCTCGCCGCTGTCCGCCGCCGGTCGGCGTCCAGCTCGTCGATCTCGAGGACGAGCGCCGCCCGGCTCAGGGCGGCCTCTCGCTCCCAGAGACGCGCAAGGGTTTCCAGCTCCGCGGAGGATGCGGGGAGTTCGGCGGCGTCGAGCGTCATCGCCGCGAGCCCCACCCGCGCAGAGGCAGCCGCGGCTACCCCTCGCCGAGCCGCGAGGTCGCAGCCGCACAGCTGCAAAACAGCCGCCGCGCCGCCGGCCGCTTCCCAGAGCGCGACGACCTTCGCGGCAGCGGCTTCGCGCGAGGCCGGTTGCGCCTGTGCCGGGACGCGCCTGACGATGCCGCGCAGCCGCTCGTCCACCGTCGAGACCCCGGCGAGGTGGTGCAGGATGCGCTCGTCGATCTGGAGCGGCCCGGCGGTCAGGCTGTCGCCGGGAGCCGTCTCGACGAGCCGCCAGCGGCGAAGCGGGCCGTCAGGCCCGAGCGCGGTCCAGTGGGCGCCCGGCAGCGCCGCGAGCGCAAGGCCGAAGGTGGGATACGCGCGTTGCGGAGCTCCCTGAGCGGCCGCGCAGAGGTCGGCGAAGTCGCCCTCGAGCTCGCACCCGGCGCAGAGCAACAGGACGTCACGTTCGAACTCCGAGAGCCCGAACGTCTCGATGAGGTGTCGGAGCGCCGGCGGTTCCGGCGTCTCGGGCTCTGCCGCCACGTGCTCGCCGGCGTGCCGCTGGAGCGTGGCGCGCAGGCGGTCCAGGTGGGCGATGAGGTACCGCTGGTTCGCCTCCTGCCAGTCGGTCTCGTTCAAATCGTGACCTTCGGACCGAAGTCGACGCTGGTGGGATCGAGGTCGAGCGGGCTCTCGGCGCCGTCGACCTGGACGCGGACGAAGTACTCGCCGCGCGCGAGGTTTTCGAGCGGGACGACGACCGGGTCGCCGTCGGCTGTCCGCCGGTCCGCTGTGAACGCGTACGAGGGCGGATCGGCCGGCGTCGTCCGGTTGAGCAGCAGGACGATGCGTTGGGCGCTCCGCGGGACCGGCGTGATGGTGACCTCCACCGCTCCCGAGTACGGCGCCAGGCCTCCTGGCAGCGGCGGCGTGAACGTCCCGAAGCCGCCGAAGACGGGATGGAGCACAAATGCCACGACATTCGACTCGAACCCGCGATGCGGCTCCGTCGGAGTGCCGAAGTCGAGCCCGTGCTTCACCTGGGCGCTCTGGACGCCCGCCCGGAGCCCGGCTGGGAGCGAGGCGACCAGCTGCGTGTCGCCGGCGTCGGAGATCGTGGCGTCCAGGCCGCCCACGAGCAGTTCCATGGGATCGTGCTGCAGGCGCTCCCCTTCCACGACGAGCGTGCTCGTCGAGACGATCGGCTTGCCGTCGTCGGCCGCGACGCTCTCGATCTGCGGATCGCGCAGCGGCAGGACGAACACCTGGCGCAGCCGCACCGGCAGGGCGGGCTGGATGGTCCGCCGGCTCTCGATCAGCACGACCGAGACGAGGTAGCCGGTAGTCGGCCGGTAGTGCGCGCCGATCGCGCCCCACATGTTCGAGATCTCGTCGCTGCCGAAGGTCTCGGGAGTGATCTTCAGCTGCTCGACCTGGTCGGCGATCTCCGCCGCGGTCAGGGTCTGCAGGGCCGTCGGGAGGATTCCGCCGGTGACGGGTCCTGGGGTCAGCGTGTTACGGATCGCCTGCCGATCGAGAACTGGATTCTCGTGCAGTACCTGCATTCCGTAGCCGAGCAGGATCTCCGGTTGGAAGTCCGCGGATCCGTACGCCGTGAGCAGGTAGTGGAGGTCGAGCGCGAGCGGCGGGTTCTTCACCCGGTTTCCAGACGCGTCGAAGGACGGCAGATCGACGTTGCGCCAGCCCTGGTTCGGCGTCACGCGATAGAGGAAGAGGTTGAGCTGCGACTGCTCGTCTCCGTCGAGCTTGACCTTGTCCGGCGATTGCGCAGTCACGGTCACGTCCCCGACGCTTGCATCGACCAGGCCGTTGTTGAGCAGGTCGCGCATGACCGCGCTGACCGCCGCGATTCCGAGTGCGTTGCTCATCGCGCGCGCTCACTCGCTCGGCCGAGGTAATCGTCGAGCGAGATGCGCGGCGCCTGCCTCGGCTTCTTGCGCGGCTCCGGAGGCTCCTCGGCCTTGACCGCCCGCACCTCGATCCGCCCGATGCTCACGCGCACCGTCGGCCCCGGCGTTTCTCGCTTGACCCGAGCCGGGAACGCCGGCTCGACCGGGAGGCTCGGCCGGGGTGCGACTCGCGTCGGCCCGGGCGAGGGCGTCGTCACGAACGCCGTGTCTGCAGGGATTTCTGCCGGTTCCTCAGGTGAAGCGGCGCGGAGCACCGCCACCCCTTGCTCCGCTACGGCCGGCGCGTTCATTCGTCCGTCGCCCGGCGGCGGCGCGGCTCTCGCGCGGGTGCGAGCCGCCGGCAGCTCTGCCGGCAACGCGCGAACCGGCGGAGCTTCTGCCCCTGTCTCCGCTGAAGGTGTCGACTGTCGCGCCTGAGACGCGGCTTCTGTCGCGGGCTGGGTCCGCTTCGGTCGTGTCGGCGCGCGTGGAGCTTCGCCCGCGCGCGCCGCTTGCGGCACGGACACGGCCTCCGGCTCGAGTGCGAGCGGCTCAGCAGCGGCTCGTCGCGGCTCGAAGATCGACGGGCGGGGGCGCGCGACTGCCGAGAGCCCGAGGGCGCGGGCGGCCAGGTTTCCGAGGAACTCGCTCATCCACTCACGAGCTCGAGGTAGAGCTCTCGGCGTGGGCCGAGGGCGAGGATCTCGGCTTCGCTCCAGCCGTAGGCGGAGGCCAGCGTGTGGACGTCGAGCAGCGTCCGCCATGCCCAGGCCTCGAGCTCGCTCCACAGCCAGGCTCCGGCCTCGAACGCGACCGTCCACTCGTGCCGGCACTCGGGGCACGCGAGCGAGAGCCGCGCGTCGGCGAGCCGATCGGCCTCCGCGAGCTGCTGGGCGAGCGCCGCGGCGACCTCGGCCGCAGGCACCCCGGGCTCCTCGACCAGGCAGCGCTCGAGCAGGAGCGCACGGGCCGCGTCGAGATCCCCTGCCGACGCGGCCTCGCCGAGGTCCGCACCAGTCGGAAGCCGTGCTCGCAGCTTGTGGCCGGAGACCACGAGGTCGAAAGCGCCGTGCTCGGGCCGCCCTGCAACCAGGTCTGTCGTCTCGAGGGAGTACTCCACGGGGTCGCCACAGCGGGGGCACTCGGCGATTCCGTCGAGCTCGCTGCCGAAAAGGAGCTCACGCAGCTCGAGTAAGCGGGCGTCGCGTTCGCCGACGGCGAGCTCGGCCGGCTCGAGACCCGGCTCGGCAAGTCGCAGCAGCGAGTCCTCGCGCTCGACCGGTCCGAGCGGCGCCGACCGCTCCCAGGCTCCCAACAGCTCGGCGGCGGTGGGCGCCGGCATACCGGGTCAGGCGGTCGTGAGAACGGGCTCGGTCGGCTCGACCACCGCCGTGTCGCGTTCCCAACCCTCGTTCTCGAGCTTGAGGTGCTGGATGGCGACGGCGTTCGCATTCGCGTCCAGATCGGGTACGGACTGGAACTCCGAGACCCAGCAGCGGAACACTCTGTAGGCGAGCACGAGCTGTCCGGCCTCGTTGTAGATCTCGATGATCACGTCCTTGCGGAAGTCCTTCAACGAGACCTCGGAGCCCAGCCCGCCGCCGAAGTTCCAGACCTTGTTCGCCCAGGCCTCGAACTCGGCATCGTGCGTGACGCCGCGCTCGAGCGTGATCGGGTCGTACTCGGTCCGGCCGGGCGACTTGCGGCTGCTGGACGGGTCGCCTCCCTCGCGGTGCTTGACGACCTCGGTCGTCCGCTTGAGCGCGCTCACCTTGCTCACGCCCGCGACGTAGCGGCCGTCCCACTTCACCCTGAACTTGAAGTTCTTGTACGGGTCGAAACGCTGTGCATTGACGGTGAACTCAGCCACGACGCCTCCTCACGCCGTCACCTGACCGGCGATCTGCTGGATCTGGATGATCACGAACTCGGCCGGCTTCAACGGGGCAAAGCCCACGAGGACGTTGACGATGCCGAGGTCGCGGTCGTTCTGGGTCGTCGTCTCGCCGTCGCATTTGACGAAGTAGGCGTCGCGCGGCGACGACCCCTGGAACGCGCCCTGGCGGAACAGGTTCTGCATGAAGGCGCCGACGTTCAGCCGGATCTGCGCCCAGAGCGGCTCGTCGTTCGGCTCGAACACGACCCATTGCGTCCCCCGGTAGAGGCTCTCTTCGAGGTAGAGCGCAAGTCGCCGTACCGGGACGTACTTCCACTCCGACGCGAGGATGTCCGCGCCCGCGAGCGTGCGCGCGCCCCAGACCACGTTGCCCACGGCGGGGAAGGTCCTCAGGCAGTTGACGCCGAGCGGGTTGACGATCCCGTTCTCGTCGTCGGTCAGTTTCGCCTTCAGCTGCTGCACGCCCGAGAGCCCGGCGTCGAGCCCGGCAGGCGCCTTCCACACTCCCCTCGACCCGTCCGTCCGAGCCATCACTCCCGCGACGGCTCCACACGGCGGGAAGTCGGCGATGGCGCCGCCCGCCTCGGGGTCTGCCGCGCGGAAGTATGGGAAGTAGATGGCGGCGTTCTTCCGGTCGTCGGACGAGATGCCGGTGACGTACGTGTCGAGACTCGTGCCGCCGCCGGTGATCTGCGAGGGCGCGGTCCAGTCGGGATGCGGGTCCACGAGGAAGAGCGCGCGGTGGTCGGAGCAGAACTTCGCCCCGCGACCCTTCGCGTCGGACCCCAGCAGACGCCCTCCACCGGAGTTGCTCGAAGGCAGGAACGGCGGAATGCACAGGAGGTTGAACAGGTCCGCCCGGGCCAGCGCATAGACCCCCGTCCCGTCGTCGGTGGCAGGCACGAGATCGAGGTCGGTCTGGATGCCGTCCTCGCCGGGCGACATCGCGTGGTAGCGATCGGTGTGGGCCGGGTCGAACGGGTCGTCGCCGGGGTTGATCGACGCGTCGGCGTCCGGCCTCGTCGTCGGCGTCGCCGTCGCGCGCACCAGGTTGGACTGCTGCTCGATCAACGCTGCGACCGAGCTGTCGGGCGGGAGGTTCCGGAGCACCTCGATCGTTCCGGTCGCGGTGTCCTTGATCGAGAGGTTGAAGAGTTTGGGCGATCCCGCGTCCTTGTCGGACGTCTCCTGGTCGACGCGGATCAGCAGGTTGCCGGACCACGCCCCTTCGCTCGCCGCCTCGAGCGAGAGCTTCTTCGTACCTGTACCCCCGACGTCCACCGTCCCCTTGGTCGCCTTCGTTCCGGCTCCGGTCAGATGGGCCGTGCGCAGGATCAGGGCGTCGCGGCCGCCGTTCAGGAAGAACTGGTTGACCGCGTAGCTCATCGTGCTCTGCGCCGACAGGCCTCCGAAGACGCGCGTGAACTCCGAGAAGCTCTGCACGAGCGTCGGGTCGTTCACCGGCCCGCGGGGTGCGAAGCCGACGAACGCCGTGATCGAGGTCGCCACGCCCGTGATCGTGTGGACGCCGCTCGAGATCTCTTCGATGTAGACGCCGGGATAGGTTGGTGCGGTCGCCATCGGGCCTCCTCGTGCTGGTGGACGGAGACTCGCGCCTCGCCGTCACGCCCTCGTCACGGCCCCGTCACCGGGCGGGCGTCTGTTGGAGAGCTGCGAGCCACCGGTCGATCTCGTCATGGATTCCGCGCGCGCTCGAGACGGTCGCCGACTCCTCCTCGTGCCGATGGACGTCGGTCGTATGGGTGAGCCGCGCCTTCAGCTGAGGCGGGTCGCCTTCGATCCACGCCCGCACGACGAGCACGCCGCTGCGTTCCCGACGATCCGCGGTCGTCACCCCACCATGCTCTCGCACGGCCGTCACCGCGGCGTCTCTAGTTCGTCAAATTTGCGACGAGTCGGGCAAGCTGCGGAGAGGGCTCGAGGCCGAGCTGTTCCCGGAAAAGGCGTCCGCAGAGCTTGAACTCCCGGATCGCCTCGGCCGCATTTCCCTCCGTGAGATGGATCCTGATCAGGAGGCGATGCGAGCTCTCGCGGAGCGGCTCCATGGCGACCGCCTCGAGCGCAACTTCGAGTGCCCCGCCGAGCCTCCCCGCGTCCAGGAGCCGCTCGCCGAGCGCCTCGAGCGCGTGCAGGCTGAGCTGCCGCAGACGCTCCCGCTCGAGCACGACCCAGTCGTCGTACCAGTCGGGAAGCAGCTCGCCGGTGAGCAAGCGCGGGTCGGGCGCGAGCTCGGCGTCGTTGCCGGGGGCGCCGTTGGGGCTCGAGAGCAGTTGGTGGGCGAGCGAAGCCGTCTCGTGCACGTCCACCCGGACATCGGGCGCGAGACGCAGCTGGACACTCGTCGCGTCGACGAGCCGCGGCCCGGGGCGGTTGAGCCGCCAGAGCGACGACCGGAGGTTCGCCGAAGCCCGCTCGTCGGGCGTGTCGAGCCAGAGGGTTCCCGCCACGTACGGACGCAGGAGCGGGCGATCATGCAGCGCGAGCAGCGCGAGCAGCCGCTGAGCGCTGGGCGGAATCGACACGGGCTCGCCGTCGCACCGCAGCTCGAAGGCGTCGAGCAGCGAGAGGCTCACGTGCTCGTCCTGGGTCCTCACCGCGGCGCTCACCACGGGACCCGCCTGCGACGGCGGAGTTGCCGCAGTAACGAAATGGAACCGGCCACGTGCCCTCTCGGTCGCTTCGTTACCGGGACCGAACCTAGCGGGCTCTGCGCCGGGAGTCAACCGCAGGCGCGCCCCAGGGGACACGCCTCTTGACTTCGCGGCGCCCGCGTCGCAAAGTCGCAGTAGCAACGAGGAGGGCCTTCTACCTTCGAGGGAGGTCGGTCTGATGCCCGCGATCTTGCACGTCACCAGTCCGCTCATGCAGGGGCCGGAAGTCGACGAGCTGCAGAAACGCCTTACGGCCCTCGGCTACGCGCCGGGTCCCATCGACGGCGCCTACGGACCGGCAACGGCTGCTGCTGTGCGCGCATTCCAGCGAGACAACAAGCTCGAGGTGGACGGCGTCGTCGGGCCGGA
Source organism: uncultured Actinomycetes bacterium (assembly GCA_963759435.1). Classification (GTDB taxonomy): domain Bacteria; phylum Actinomycetota; class Thermoleophilia; order Gaiellales; family Gaiellaceae; genus Palsa-739. Next base: position 151,684 of record CAVWZB010000010.1, read on the forward strand.
AACGCGCAAGGCCCTGCGAAAGACGAAAACGCCGAAGAAAAACGGGCCGATCGTCCGCAAAGCGAGCTCGCTCGGCGAGCAGGCGCTCGCTGAAGCGGTGAAGCACCTCGGGACAACCGAGCGACCGGCGGGATCGAACCACACACAGTTCGGCAAGTGGTTCGGCGTCGACGGCGCACCCTGGTGCGCGATCTTCGTCAGCTTCTGCTTCGCCAAGGGCGCGAACTACGTGATCGCCGACGGCTTCAAGGGTGCCGGTTGTTATTCCAACGGATGTACCTACGTTCCGACGGCGGAAGCCTGGCTCCGCGCGACCGGCATGTGGAAGGGAAGAACAACCCCCCTGCCGGGCGACATCGCGATCTTCAACTGGGACGGGGGCGTCCCCGACCACATAGGCCTCGTCGAGAAGTACCTCGGCGGCGGCCAGTTCCAGTCCGTCGAAGGCAACACGTCGTTCGGCAACAACTCCAACGGCGGCGAGGTGATGCGCCGAGTGCGCTACCTCAGTCAGGTGGACGGCTTCGGTCGGGTGGTGAAATGACGTGAACCGGTGGGCTGAGCGTGCCGATTGAGCCGCCGCTCCGGGAGAAGTGCGCCCCCGGTCGGGCTATTGACCGGCAGCCTGAGTGACTAGGTCCGCAGCCTGTGCGGTCGAGAGGACATCAGTGTTGATGACGAGGTCGTAGTCGGTGGGAGATTCGCGGTCGACGCCGTAGAAGCGTTTGAGGTAGTCGCGGCGACCCGCGTCGGCGTCTTTGACCATGCGCACCGCTTGCGATTCGTCAACCGTGTCCTGCGCGCTGACCCGTTGGGCTCGAGTCGTAGGTGACGCAGTGACGAGGACGCGCAGTTTCGCCGGGTCGGGCTCGACCGCGTACGAGGCGGCGTGGGCAACGATGACCACCCTGCCGCGCGCCGCCGTCTGCACGACGGTCTCGCGGATCAATGCCCGGATGTCTGCAGGTCGTAGGCTCTCCATGGCCGCGGTGACGCCCGCGCCGAACGTCCAGGCATCCCCGCCTCCCTCGGCGAGCACTTCGAGAATGCGACCGGCGAATGATCTCCGGCGCTCTTCGTCTGCGATGTCTCGGGGCTCGAGTCCACCTTGCGCAGCCGCCCTGGCCACGATCTCTTCGTCCACGTAGAGGTAGTCGAGCCGCTGTGCGACCTGCTTTCCGACGTCCTCGCCGCCGGAGCCGGTCGCGTGCGAGACACAAACCACGTTGCAGGCCACGAGGCGACGCTAGAAGGGACCACATGCGAAGTCAAGCTCGGCAGCCGGCTGGTGGGCAAGCGCTTGGCGGCGGAAAGGCGGGGAGCGACCGGCCGCTACGGTCGTGGCGTGGATGAAGTCGAGGTGCGGCGCTCGCCACGCGCGCGACGATGGCGGCTGGAGGTGCCCTGGGGCGAGCCGGCGCGGCTGACCGCGCCGCGCTCGATGAGCCAGGTTGAGGTGGACCGGGTGCTCCGCGACAAGCGGCCCTGGATCGAGGAGCAGCGCCGGCGCCAGGTGCCGCGGCTGGGACTGGAGGGGCTCGCGGTAAGCGAGTCGGCGGCGCGCGTCGGCGCCCGGGAGCTGGTCTCTGCTCTCGCCGAGGAGGAGGCCGAGCGGCTCGGGGTCGCCTACCGGCGCATCCGGATCGGCGGCCAGCGCACTCTCTGGGGCTCCTGCTCTCCCGGCGGCACGCTCTCCTTCAACTGGCGACTCGTGCTCGCGCCCCTCGAGGTGCTCGACTACGTGGTCGTCCACGAGCTCTGCCATCTGCGCGTCCCCAACCACTCGCAGGCCTTCTGGGGGCTCGTCGAGAGGCGCCGCCCGCACTGGCGCGAGCAGCGAGCCTGGCTGCGCGAGCACGGGCCCGAGCTGCTCGCCTTCAAAGCGTCCGCGTGACGCCCAGGAGCGAGGTCGCTCTCACGTGGCCCTGGCGCGCGTGAGATAGTCGCTGGGCATGTCCACGAACCCACAGCCTGACCCTCCCGTCAATCCGAACAAGGCGCTGTGGGAGAAGGGCGACTTCACGCGGATCGCGGGCGCGATGCGCCAAAGCGGAGAGGCCCTTGTGGCCGCGCTCGAGATCACGCCGGGGCTCGACGTCCTCGATCTCGGCTGCGGCGACGGCACTACCGCCCTCCCCGCGGCCCAACTGGGAGCCAATGTGCTCGGCGTCGACATCGCAGCGAACCTGGTCGCCGCCGGGAACGCGCGCGCCCAGGGCCTCGGCCTGACCAACCTCCGGTTCCAGGAGGGCGATGCGACGGACCTGAAGGAGCTTGCGGACGACAGCTTCGATCTCGTCGTCTCGATCTTCGGCGCGATGTTCGCACCGCGGCCGTTCGACGTCGCGAAGGAGGTTGTCCGGGTCACACGGCCGGGCGGCCGGATCGTGATGGGGAACTGGATCCCGAACGATCCGACCTTCGTCGCTCAGCTCCTCAAAGTCAGCTCGGCCTACTCGCCGCCACCACCGGAGGGCTTCGTCAGCCCGATGACCTGGGGCGTCGAGGAGAACGTGGTCGAGCGGTTCGTTGCTGCGGGTGTCCCGGCCGAAAACGTCTCGTGCGAGCGGGCGACCTACACGTTCGAGTTCCCGGGAACGCCGTCGGAGTACCTCGCGGAGTTCCGCGACTACTACGGACCGACGATGAACGCCTATGCCGCCGCCGCGGCGGACGGCCGGGAGGCCGAGCTGCACGCCGAGCTCGAGGCGCTCATCGACGAGCACAACACGGCGGGAGAAGGCGAGGGAACCACGATCCCGGCGACGTTCCTCCGCGTGACGGTCGCGGCCTGAGGGGCCGCAGCCACCTCGGACCTCTGCGGCGCGTGATCAAGACGGGTCAACCGGGCGCACCTGGCGGCACCTAGGTTGAAGGCATGCATCGCTCCGACGTCCGGAACCGGGTACGCGACTGCCCGACCTGCGGCCGGCGCATCCGCCTGAACCGCGAAGGTTGTTATCGCCGTCATTTCGCCACCGAGCCGGACGGCCGCGTCCGCCTCTGCGTAACGTCCGGCCATAAGGCCGCCGGCCCCGTGCCGCACGCGCCGCGCCGGCTCGAGCAGTAGCTACCCCGATTCCAGCGAACGCCTCAACGACCTGACGGTTCGGGCCCGCTCGCTTCTCGCCAACAGGGCAGCAACCGGCTTCATCAACCGCATCACTCCGAAGAGCTGACCCTCCGCGACGTGATGAACGATCGTCTTGTCCCGGTCAGCCTCGAGGATGTAGTTCGGTCGCGCTTCCATCAGGTCGGAACCGAACCAGCGGAGGGTCTCGCGGAAACCGATCCTCGCGGGTGCCTCGTAGTCGGTCACTTCACCGCGGAACGTGCCCATCCTCGTGGCGTCGAAGTACGCCGTTCCAAGGCCAAGCGGGCCGTCGGAGGTTTGCCCGGACCGACGGAACAGACCCGTGCGGCGCATCCAGTTGCGGTAGTCGTTCACGTCGGCCAAACGCGCGAACACGTCGCCGATGGGTCTGTCGATCGTCGTGCGCGTCTCGTACCGCACGGTGGTACTGGCTCTCTTCGTCGTCATGTCAGGCCGCCTCCTCGAGTGCGGGGGTCAGATTGCCGGGGGTTTCCTCTGTGGACGTGGTCGCGGCGGCGCCCGGCTCGATCATGATCGCGCTGATCACCGCGGCCAGCGCCGCGAGGGCGGCGAGGACGTAGAAGGCGATCTGGAAGCCGTGCGTGAGGGCGGCGCCGTCGAGGGGGCCGACGCCGGGGTGTCCGTTTAGGTAGTGGCTCGTGTAGGTGGTGGCGATCGTCGTGGCGATGGCGACTCCGATCGCTCCCCCGATCTGCTGGTTCGTGTTCAACAGTCCGGAGGCAACGCCGGCGTCATCCGCTTTCACGCCGGTGAGCGCTCCGATCGACATCGGCACGAATGCGAAGGCGAGCCCGATCCCGCTCAAGATGAAGGCCGGGAACAGGTTCGAGAAATAGGTTCCGTGTACCGGTAGTTGTGCGTACAGGACGAGGCCGGCCGCCGAGAGGGCCATCCCCACTGGCAGCACGAGGCGGATGCCGACACGGGTGACGAGCGCCTGCGAGACGGCCGAGAAGCCGATGATTGAGAGCGTGAGCGCGATGTATGCGACTCCCGTCTTCAGGGCGGAGTAGTGCAGCACCTGCTGCATGTACAGGGTGAGCAGGAAGAACTGCGAGAAGACCGCCGCTCCCATCAGCAGGGCAGTGATGTTCGAGGCCGTCAGCGTGCGCAGGCGGAAGATGCGCATGGGAAGCAGCGGCGCGGGCGAGCGCAGCTCGATCACGAGGAACGCGACGATCAGCGCGGCCGAGGCGGCGAGGAGCCCGACCGTCTCGGTAGTGGCCCAGCCGTGCTGGCTCGCGTGCGTGAGCGAATACACAAGCAGCATCAGGCCGCCGGTGATCGACGCGGCGCCGGCCGTGTCGAAGTGGCGGTGGTCGAGGTCGGCGCGGCTTTCCTTCAGAAGGAGGGGGCTGATTACGAGCACGAGCACGCCGACGGGGACGTTGATGAAGAAGATCCAGGACCAGCTGAGTGCGCTGGTCAGCGCGCCGCCGAGCAGCACGCCGGCTGCGCCCCCGCTACCGGAGGCTGCGCCCCAGATTCCGAGCGCGACGTTGCGCTCGCGTCCCTCCCTGAACGTCGTGGTCAGGATCGAGAGGGCCGCCGGCGCGAGCAGCGCGGCGCCGAGGCCTTGCAGGCCCCGGAAAGCGATCAGCGAGCTTGACGACCAGGCGAGGCCGTCGAGCAGGGAGAAGATCGTGAACACAGCCATTCCGGCCATGAACACGCGCCGGCGGCCGAGCAGGTCGGCCATGCGGCCGCCGAGCAGGAGGACGCCGCCGAACACGATCGCGTAGGCGGTGATCACCCACTGCAGGCCGCCTTCGCTGAAGTGCAGGTCGTTCTTGATCGTCGGTAGCGCGACGTTCACGATCGCGACGTCGAGCACGACCATGAACTGCGCCACGACGAGCACCGACAGGATCAACCAGCGGCGCCTGTCGCCTTCCCGGATCTCCGAGGCCGTTTCTATGCTTTGTGCGCTCATTGGTATTCCCCTCATATCGTGGACTCACTCCACGGTTTACCACAACCACGGTGGTCTGCGCTACTCTTCATCTGTTGAGCTATGGAGACACCGTCCGTGGATAGCGTCGTCGCGCCGAACCCGTGCTTTCCGCGCGAGCTGGTCGAGAGTCCGGCTTTCCTGCTGGCGCGGCTAGGCGTGGGGCTCAAGACCCGCGCCTTCAAGGAGTTCGAGCAGGTCGGCTTCAGCCCGTACCACTACAGCGTCCTGGCGCTCCTCGACGAGGGCGAGCGCGAGACGCAGGCAACGATCGCGGATGCGCTCCAGCTCGACCGGAGCATGCTGGTCGGCATCCTCGACGCCCTCGAGGAGAAGCAGCTGATCGAGCGCCGCCGGGACGTCACCGATCGTCGCCGCCACCTCGTCAGCCTCACCCCTGCCGGCAAGCGCCAGCTGGCTCGCTTCCGCACCATCGTCCAGAGGGTCGAGGACGAGTTCCTGGCGCCGCTCGACGCCGACACACGCGCGAACCTCCACGCGATCCTGCTCACGCTCGCCGAAAACACCGACACCCGCTTCGTACTCGAAGAGGCCGTCGATCCCGGAGCTGCGTTGCCCGCGGCCGCGCGGTAGATCGGACACGCCCGAGCGTCAGCTGCGCTGCGAGGGAAGTCAGGGAAGGCACGTCCCCGGGTCCTACTCGCCCCCCGAGCCCGGGCGTTAGTGGCTAGTCAACGTGCCCGCCGCAGTTGGTCCCTGACCCTGCATTGCTCATAGGCGAGGAGGCCGATCGTCAGCCTCCCCCGGACGGGCGGGAAGGCACAGCCCGTTAGGCGGAAACGTAGGGGCGTGGCAGGATTATTGTCTGCTTCGTCAACAGGAACCACTGATCCCAGAGGAGCGGGCAATGGCGAGAAAGACGATTTTCGTATCCGACCTTTCCGGCAAGGAAATTGGCAACGACCGTGACGCCGTGACGATCACCGTGAAATACGGCGACGCACGCAAGGGCGTGATAGTCGTGGATGCGCACCCCGACGACGCCGAGGTCAAGCGGCTGGTGCAGGCTGGGAGGCAGCAGGCTCGCAGGGGCCGTCGCCCAAAGTCGCACAACGGAGGAGAGTCGCGACGTTAGGTTGAGCTGGCGGAGTCGCCGGCAGGCAAGAGCAAGCAGGCGGCGCGATGACCGGTCTCGGCCGACGCCGGCCGGGCCAGTGTCGGATCTTCGCCCGCGCAACGCTCTTCGGCGATCGGGCAGCGGGGGTGGAAGCGGCAGCCGCTCGGGATGAACACGGCGTCAGGTGTCTCGCCCTGGAGGATCTGCGGTCGGTGCCGGTCGCGAGGGTCGCGCCGGGGGACGACTGAAAGGAGCGCCTTCGTGTACGGGTGCTGCGGGTTGCGCACGACCGACCCCGCAGGCCCTTCCTCCACGATGCGGCCGAGGTACATGACTGCGATCCGCTGCGCGAAGCGGGCGGCCGTAGAGAGGTCATGCGTGATCATCAGGATCGCGAGACCTTCTTCGCGCAGGCCGTCGAGCACGTTGAGCACGCCCGCGCGGACCGAGACATCCAGCATGGAGACCGGTTCGTCGGCAACGAGCACCTCGGGTTCGAGGACGAGCGCCGCGGCGATCGCCACCCGTTGGCGCTGGCCACCCGAGAGCTCGTGCGGAAAGCGATCGAGGTAGAGCTCGGGAGGCGAGAGCTCGACACGGACGAGTGCATCGCGAACTCGCGCGGCTCGCTCCGACTTCGAGCCGCCCAGCCCGTGGATCAGCAACGGCTCCTCGACTGCAGCACGGACCCGGAACCGCGGGTCGAGCGACTCGTACGGATCCTGGTAGACGACCTGGATCCGGCGGCGGACGGGCCGCAGCTCGCGCGGGCCGAGCGGCACGAGGTTGCGACCGTCGAAGCGGATCGATCCGGAGACAGGATCGACGAGCCGCAGTACCGCCTGGGCGGTCGTCGTCTTGCCGCAGCCCGACTCGCCCACCAGAGCGAGCATCTCTCCCCGCCTCAGCGACAGCGACACGCCCTCGACCGCGTGGACCTGGCGGCGCTCCTTGCGGGTGGCTGCCCCGACGAGGCCGCGATGGATCGGGTAACGGACGACGAGGTCCTCGACCTCGAGCAGCGTTGGTTCAGCGCTCACGCAGGCACCCGCGAGTTGAGGTGGCAGGCGGCGTCGTGATCAGCGGCGAGCTGCTCGAGCTTCGGCCGGACGGTGCAAGCGTCGAAGACGGAGTCGCAGCGCGGGCCGAACGGACAGCCGGCGATCGGCCGGTCGAGCCGGGGCGGCGCGCCCGCGATCGAGAGCACGGGCTCGTCGAGCCCGGCCAGATCCGGCGATGCGGCGAACAACATCCGGCTGTAGGGATGTCCCGGCGCGTGGTAGATGGTCTCGAGCGGGCCGCGCTCGACGATCTCGCCGGCGTACATCACGGCGCAGCGGTTGCAGAGCTGCGCCACGACCGGGAGGTCGTGGGTGACGAGAATGAGCGCGAGGCCGAAATCCCGGCAGAGCCCGTCGAGCAGCTCCAGGATCTGCGCCTGCACCATCACGTCGAGGGCCGTCGTGGGCTCGTCGGCGATCAGCACCTTCGGGTTGCAGGCGAGCGCCATCGCGATCGCCGCCCGCTGCCGCATCCCGCCCGACAGCTCGTGGGGGTAACGCCCGGCCCGTGCCGCCGGAATCCCGACCGCCTCGAGCAGCTCCGCCGTCCGAGCCCGAGCGGTGGACCCCTTGGCGCGATCGTGGAGCTCCAGCGCCTCGACGATCTGGTGGCCGACCGTGCGCACGGGGTTCAACGCATTCATCGCGCCCTGGAAGACGATCGCGAGGTCCACCCAGCGGTGCGGCCGCATCGCCTCCTCGCCGCCCGCGAGGATGTCGACCCCGTCGAGCAGGACCCGGCCCGAGGCGCTGGCGCTCGACGGGAGCAAACCCATGATCGCCAGCGCCGTCGTCGTCTTCCCGCAGCCCGACTCACCGACGAGCCCGAGGCGCTCGCCCGGCTCGAGCGAGAGGTTCACGCCCTGCACCGCATGCAGCTCGCCTCGGTCCTCGAGGTCGAACCAGACGTGGAGGTCCTCGATCTGCAGCAGCGGAGCCGTCACAGCGCGTCCTTTCCGCGGCCGACGAGCGGCCGCAGCCGGAACGTGCGCGCCGACAGGTGCGCCACGCGCAGTCGCGGGTTGAGCGCGTCCTCCAGGGCGCCGCCGACGAGGCTGCAGGCGAGGATGAGCATCGTGACCAGCACGCCCGGCGGGACGATCGCCCACCACGCTCCTGTGGAGATCGCCGCTCGCTCGAATGCGTTCTCGATGATCCTCCCGAGCGAGATGGTGCTCGGATCGCCCAGACCGAGGAACGAGAGCGCGGTCTCGTCGAAGATCGCGACGGCGATGGTGAGGACGGTGCTGGCGACCAGCAGCGGCGCGACCTGCGGCAGTACGTGCCGCACCACGATCCTCGTGTGGCCCGCGCCGAGCGCCCGTGCTCGCTTCACGTACACACGCTCGCGCACACTCTTCACCTGCGCCCGGATCACGCGCGCCGTACTCGTCCAGAGCAAGATGCCGATCACGATGATGATGTGGAAGAGGCTCGGCCCCCAGATCGCGGCCACGACGATCATCAAGGGCACATCGGGGATGACGAGGAAGTAGTCGGTGATCCGCATGAGCAGGTTGTCGATCCCGCCGCCGAAGTAGCCCGCAACGACACCGATGGTCCCGCCGATCACCATCGAGACGAAGGTCGCCGCGAAGCCGACGATGAGCGAGGTGCGCAAGCCCCAGATGAGGAGCGTCACCATGTCGATTCCCCCGTCGTCGAGGCCCAGCAGGTGCTGCCACGACGGATGGCCGAACACCGGCCCGACCTGCTCATGGAGCGGGTACGGCGCAATCCACGGCGCGAGGATCGCCAGGAGCGTGCAGGCGGCGAGGAACAGAGCTGCGCCCAGCGCGACGCGCTGGTGGCGGAGCGTCCGGAGCACGAACCCCCGCCTGCTCGTGCCTCCCTCCGGCGGTGCCTCGACGAAGAACGTCGCCTCGCTCATTCAGTGATCCTCGGGTCGAGCCTGAAGTAGAGGAGGTCGGCTACGAGGTTGAAGAAGATGACGGAGAGCGTCAGCACGAGAAAGGCTCCCTCCAGCATCGGATAGTCGCGCTGCAGTACCGCCTCGTAGACGGCGCGGCCGATTCCCGGCCAGGAGAAGACGGTCTCGATCAGGATTGCGCCCGCGACGATGTAGCCGAGCGAGAGCGCGATGAGGGTGGTGATCGGCAGCATCGCGTTCCGCAACGCGTGCTTCCTGACGATCGTCCGCGGCTTCAGCCCTTTCGCGCGGGCGGTGAGGATGTAGTCCTCGCCGAGCGTCTCGAGCATCGCTGAACGCACAATGAGCGTGTACTCGCCGTACAGCACGAGCCCGAGAGTCAACGACGGCAAGAGGATGTGCGACCCGAGATCCTTCACGTGGTCCCAGAACGTCGGGGCGAGCAGGAACTCGTTCGTCATCCCGCCCGTCGGCAGGACCCCGGCGAAGATGATGATCAGCATCAGCGCGAGCCATTGCGTCGGCATGGCGTAGAAGCCGAGCGCGGTGCTGACCGTCAGACCCTCGGTCTTCGTCCCCCGGCGCCAGGCGGCGATGACTCCGGTGAACGTGCCGAACACGATCGCGAAGACGGTGCCGAGGGTGACCATCGGCAAGGTGTTGATCAGCGCGATCCGCAGGTTCGTCGAGACCGGCTGCTCGTTCGCGTACGAGATGCCGAGGTTCCCGTGGGCCAGTTGCTTCAGGTAGATGACGTACTGCTGCCACTTCGACTTGTCGAGCCCGAACTGCACCTCGAGCGCATGCCGCAGCTGCTGCGTCGCGTGCGGTACCCGCGAGAGGTTCGAGACGGCGGTCCCCGGCGCGAGGCGAAAGAGGACGAAGTTGATCGTCACCGCCACGAAGACGGTGACGATCGCGAATCCGACGCGCTTCAGGACGTAGTCGGTCCCCCGCACGGGGAAGCCTCTACTTCTGGTGTACCTGGGTCAGAGTTGAGACGTTCAGCTCGTTGAAGGGGCCCTGCGGAGTGTTCTTGAAGCCGGCCCACTTCTTCGAGACCGCGCTGACCGAGTCATCGTTGGACAGCCAGAGATAGGGCCGCTGCTTGTAGAGGTACGACTGCATCTTCCAGACGATCTGACGCCGCTTGTTCTGGTTCGGGGTCAGCTGCTGCTGCGAGTACATCTTGTCGTAGTGCTTGTTGCAGAAGCCCGAGTCGCTCCAGCCGCCGTACTGGGCGCACGTCACGACCGAGAGCATGAAGTCCGGATCGATCAGCGCCGTCCAGTCCCACATCGCCAGGTCGAAGCCCTGGTACGTGTTGTTCGGCTTCGTCATCTGGTCGAACGCAGCGGTCGAGTCCAGTGCCTGCTGCTTCAGCTGCACGCCGATCTTCGCGAAGTCGGTCTGGAGGATCTGGAACGTGCGCGGGATGCTCTGCACGTCGGTCGGGGTGATGACGTTGTAGGACATCTTCTGCCCCTTCGCCACGCGAGTCCCGCCGGAGCCCTTCTTGAAGCCGAGCTTGTCGAGGATCTGGTTCGCGAGCTTGAGGTTGAAGCTCACGGTCTTGAGGTGCGGGTTGTGCCAGGAGCCGGTCGTGGCGGGGATGATCGAGTTCGCCGGCCGCGCGGCGCCGAGCCAGGTGACGCTATCGATCTTCTTCCGGTCGATCGCGTGGTCGAACGCTTCCTTCACCTTCAGGTTGAGGAGCTCGCGATGGTGCTTCTTCTTCGGGTTCGAGTTGATGATGAAGTCGGTCTGATCGAGCCCCGGCACCTTCGAGACGACGAAGCCGGACGAGCGCAGTGTCTTGATCGCGGTTGCGGGAACTGCCTCGATCGCATCGAGGCCGCCGGTCTTCAGCGCTTCGACCATCGCGTCGTCGTTCGAGTACTGCTGCAGGCCGAACTCGCCGACCTTCGGTTTCGGGCCCCAGTAGGAGCTGTTCGGCTTGAAGAGCGTGATCTGGTTCTTCGTGTACTTGACGAGGTTGAACGGGCCGGAGCCGACGATCGGTGCTGGGTTCGCGAACGTCTTCAGTCCGGCGCCCTTGTGGCCGATGTGCTGCGCCCAGATGTGCTTGGGGAGGATGAAGAACTGCTGGAACTGGCCGAGGACGTTGCCCGCTGCCTGCTTGTAGTGGACGACGAGGGTCGTCGCGTTCGGTGCGGTCGCGTTCTTGATGTGCGCGATCAGCCCGGCTTCGTTCGCCGCGCCCCCGTTCTGGTACTTGATGTCGGTGTTGATCGTCCAGGCCGCGTCGGCCGCCGTGAGGGGCTTGCCGTCGCTCCACTTGGCGTGTGGCTGGGTCTTGAATGTCCACGTCTTGCCGCCGTTGGACGACTTCCACGAACGCGCGAACATGGGCGCGTAGTGGAGGTGGCTGTCCAACTGGACGAGGACGGGATAGATGTACTCGAAGGTGCTGTAGGCGTCCTGGTTGAACGCCACGTACGGGTTGAGCGAATCGATGCCCGAGGCCGTCCCGAGTCGGAAGACTCCTCCGCTCGCGGCCTTCTTTCCGGATCCTGTCGCGGTCGCCGCGAAAATCCCGAATACCAGCGCGGCGCAGACCAGGGGTAGCGCCGCAAGCCACCTCTTCCTCATGTTGCCCTCCCTCTAAGCCTCGAACGGCGACTCGTCCACCGTCAACGTTCGTGCGTCCGCGTCGAGCGTATAACGGACCCCTAGCGGGATGGAAGCCTGGTGCTTCCCGTGCCCGAGGGGCAGCTTGTACAGAACCGGGACGCCGAGCGGTTGCAGGTGCCTGTCGAGCACGTCCTCGATCGACCGTGTAGCCCGCCAGTCGGAGACGTCGCGCGGCAGGTCGCCGTAGTCGCACTTGTTCATTTCGCCGACGACGACACCCTGCACGTTGTCGAACTTCCCGGCGTGGCGTAACTGGGTCAATTGCCCGTCGACGTAGTACGGCGGCGCGTGCGTGTCTTCGAAGAACAGGATCGCGCCGTCGGTTTCGAGCTCCCACGGGGTGCCGAGCGTCTGGAGCAGGAGCCAGAGGCAGCCACCCACCAGCGACGCGGTCGCGCGGCCGGTGACGATCGCGCGCACGTAGGGATCGTCAGGGTCCGGGGGAACCGGGCCGGCGACCTCGCCGCGCAACACGGCGAGCAGGCGCTCGCGTGTGAACTTTGTTGTCTCGTTGTCCCCGACGCCCATCAATCCGTAGCCATAGAACGTGGGAAAGCCCGCGCGCTGTCGGATCGGGACGTGCAGGGAGGTGATGTCCGAGTAGCCGACGAACGGCTTCGGGTTGGCGGCGATGAGGTCGAAGTCGAGGTGGGGAATCATCTCGCTCGAGCCGAACCCGCCCTGGAGCGTCTGGACGACGTCCACCTCGGGATCAGCGAACAGCGCGTGCAGGTCGTCGGCGCGGCTGCGCGCGTCGCCGGCGACGTACTCGTCGCGCGCGTAGACGCCCGGGGCGAGCTTCACCCGGTAGCCGCGGCTCTCCCACCACTCGACGCCGCGCTCGACCTCCGAGCGCATGTCGTACGAGCTGGCGAATGCCCCGACGCCGATGGTGCCGCCGTCCTGAAGCGGTTTCATGCGCTGCTTTCTACACCGGTGAGGGTCTCGACGACGAGCTCGCCGATCGTCGCGAGGTCGTACCCGCCCTCCTGGACGGCGACGGTCGGCAGCCCGAGCTCGCCCAGGATCCGACCTGCTTCGTGGTAGCCCGCAGCGCTCACCTCGAGCGGGCTCTCGGGGTCGCCGGCCGCCGCATCGACGCCGAGCGCGACGACGAGCGCGCGTGCTGGGGCGGCGAACGCCGCTGCCTCGCGGACGGCCGCGAGCCAGCCGTCGTCCCCGGTACCCGGAGCGATGGGGAGGTTGAGGTTCGCGTCGTCGTTCTCGTTCGCGAAGCCGAGGAAGTGGGGGAACCAGCCTGCGCCCGGGTCGACGTGCACCGACGCCGTGAGCACGTCGGGGCGGTCGAGGAACAGTTCCTGCGTCCCGTTGCCGTGGTGGGCGTCGATGTCGACGACGGCGACCGGGCCACCGACGCGCTTGAGCAATTCGGTGGCGGCGACGGCCGTGTTGTTGAGGTAACAGGAGCCGCCGTAGAGCGAGCGCGTCACGTGGTGGCCGGGTGGGCGGCAGCATGCGTAGGCGACCCGTTCGCCGTCGGCGACGAGATCGACGGCCGTGAGGGCGACGTCGACCGCGGCCCGCGCCGCCTCCCAGGTTCCCGGGCCGACCAGCGTCATCGTGTCGTAGGCGAAGAGCCCGGGCCGCGCCCAGACCGCGGCCGGAGTGGCGGGCTGCCGCCCACTCGTGAGCTCAGCCCGGGCGAAGATGTACGGCACCACGCGGTCGGTGGGGAGCTCGGCCGCCGACCACTCTTCCCACGCTGTGCGCAGGAACTCGACGAGCGCCGGATCGTGCACCGCGAGCAGCGCCGAGTCGTCGTGCGCGACGGCTGGGATCTCCGGTGCGCCCGTGTTCAGCAGCGCCTCCCGGATCGCGAGCGCCCGCGCCGGCACTTCCGTCGCCGGAGTGCGCGTCCCCACCCAGACCTCCGCCTCCGGTTCGTGCCGCAGGCAGTCGTCGCTCCAGACGAACGGCAGCATTAGGGTCGCACCATGTCACGGCCGCGCGAAGACGGCATCGTCATCGGGACGCTCGAGCCCGGCCCACGGAACTCGATCGCCGACGTCGGGGTCACGGTCGGCCACGTCACGGTCGAGCGCACCGGCGTGACCGCCGTCGTCCCGCCCTCGCTCCCGCTTCCGGCCGGCACCGCCGTGCTCAACGGCGCCGGCGAGCTGACCGGCTCGCTCGAGATCCGGGAATGGGGCCTGCTCGAGACGCCGGTCTACCTCACCTCCACGCACGCGGTCGGCCGCGTCTACGACGGCGCGGTGTCCGTGGCGATGGCGGCGGATCCGCGCGTCGGGGTCGACGACGTCGTGATCCCCGTCGTCGGCGAGTGCGACGACAGCTGGCTCTCGGACGCGCGCGTTGCGCATGTGCAGGCGGGAGATGTCGCCGGGGCCGTCGCCGACGCGACACCCGACTTCGAGCAGGGCGCAGTCGGCGCGGGCGCCGGAATGAGCTGCTTCGAGTGGAAGGGCGGAATCGGCAGCTCGAGTCGACGCGCCGGAGAGCACACCGTCGGCGTCCTCCTGCTCACGAACTTCGGGACCAGGGAGCAGCTTCGAGTCGACGGCGTGCCCATCGGTCGCCTGCTCGACGATCGCCCGGACGAGATGCCGGATCCCGGCGGGAGCTGCATTGCAGTCGTCGCAACCGACGCGCCGCTCACGCCGCCGCAGCTCGAGCGGCTCGCGCGGCGCGCGGGCCTCGGGCTCGCACGGGCCGGCTCCGTGGCGCACCACGGCAGCGGCGAGATCTTCGTCGCGTTCGCGACGGCGACCGAGCGCTCGTTTCCGGACCGGGAGCTCAATCCGCTCTTCCAGGCAGCCGTCGACGCCACCGAGGAGGCCGTGCTCTGCTCGCTGTGGGCCGCGGTCGACACGAGAGGGCGGGAGAACCGCCTCGTGCGGGCGCTGCCGCGGGAGAAGGTGCTCGAGCTCTACCGAGGCCGCGGCCGGTAGCCGCCGTAGAGAGGCAGCTCGAGTCCCGGCCCGACGCGATCCATCTCTTCCCAGAGCCGGTTGATCCCGAAGCTGCCGCGCTCGCGCACGCGCTGCACCTGGTCGAGGTCGAGCACAGCCGTCACGACCTCCTCGCCGACGCCCGCTTCGTAGCGCACTGCTCCCTCCGGGTCGATCACGAGGCTGCGGCCGTTTCCGACCGGCGCCGCGGCGTTGACGTTGACGACCGCGACCTGGTTCACGATCGCGCTCGCGCGCGCGACGACGGTCTCGGCTTCTCGGTCGGACGTTTCCGTCAGGACCAGCTGGAAGATCGCCTCGGCGCCCTGCCAGGCGAGGGAGCGAAAGATCTCGGGGAACGCCCCATCGTGGCAGATGGCGAGCCCGAAGCGGCCGATGCCGTCGATGTCGAAGCAGACGGTCCGCGTTCCGGGTCGCGACGTCTCGTACGGCTGCCAGGGGAAGCACTTGCGGTAGCTCGCGACGAGCTCGCCGGCCGGCGACAGGACGAGCGCGGTGTTCGCCACGCCGCCGTCGACCCGTTCGAAGACGCTGCCGGGGATGAGCCAGAGCTCGGTTTCGCGCGCGAGCGCGCCGAGCCGTTCGGTGAGCTCACCTGGGACGTCGACCGCGAGCTCCTCCTCTGTCGGGAGGCCGTCCGAATCGATCAGCGACGTGAGGGCCATCAGATGAAGCTCGGGCGTGACGACCAGTTGCAGTCCGTCGAATGTCGAGCGGAGCGCACGCACGTGACGTTCGAACTGGTCGAGCGTCCCGGCCGGATCCCCGGGGATGCCCGCCGTCTGCAGCGCTGCGACGAAGAGTGACCGGCCCGACATGGCGTGAGATGCTATTCCCGCGATGGCGACTCGGCTGACCTATACGACCGGCGCTCGGAGTCCCGAGCTCGATCGCGCGTTCGAGGCGGCGCTCGCGGAAGCCCGGGAGCGCGAGGCGGAGCCGCTTGCGCATCTCGTTTCTGGTCGCGACGTCGCAGGAGGCGAGGCGTTCGTGCGCGAGGATCCTTCGCGGCGCGAGCAGGTCGCGAGCCGCGCGCGCGAGGGTGGCGAGCTCGTCGCCGAGGCGGTCGAGGCGGCGCACGTCGCGCAGCGCGAATGGCGACGGCTGCCCCACGCAGAGCGCGTCGCCGCCCTGCGGGCGACGGAGCGGCTGATCGACGAGCGCAAGCTCGAGCTGGCGGCGGCGATCAGCCTCGAGGTGGGGAAAGTGCGGACGGAGTCGATCGCCGAGGTCGAGGAGGCGATCGATCTGATCGAGACGTACTGCCGCCAGGTCGAGTCCTCAGACGGATTCGAGACGCCCCTCGGGCAGCTGTCGCCCGACGAGCGCAACACGGACGTTCTTCGGCCGTACGGCGTCTTCGGCGTGATCGCGCCGTTCAACTTCCCCTTCGCACTCGGGTTCGGGATGACGGCCGCAGCTCTTGCTGCCGGCAACGCCGTCGTGCTCAAGCCGCCGGAGGAGGCGCCGCGGTCGGGCGGTGCCGTCGCCCGCCTGCTCGCCGAGGCGGGAGTGCCCGACGGCGTCGTCTCGCTCGTGCACGGTGGCCCGGAGACCGGAGAGGCTCTCGTTGCCTCGACCATCGACGGTGTCGCCTTCACGGGCTCGGCCGAGGTCGGCCGAGAGATCGGGCGGCGGCTCTCCGCAGGTCCGTTCCCGAAGCCCGTGCTCGCGGAGATGGGCGGCAAGAACCCGGCCATCGTCGGGGCGAGCGCGGATCTCGAGGCGGCCGCCGAGGGCATCGCCAAGGCGGCGTTCGGTTTCTCCGGGCAGAAATGCAGCGCGTGCTCGCGAGCGATCGTGGTGGACGAGGTGCACGACGAGCTCGTGGAGCGGCTCGCCGCGATTGCCCTCGCGTACAGCGTCGGCGACCCGGCGGATCCCGACGTCGCCACCGGACCGGTCGTGAACGAGCCGGCGGTCGAGCGTTTCGAGCGCGCGGCCGAGGCGGCCCGCCGCGACGGCGTGGTCGCAGCCGGTGGCGCTCGGGGCGACGATGCCGGCTGGTTCGTCGAGCCGACGGTCGTCTCGAACTTGCCCCCCGGACACCCACTCACCCGTGACGAGCTCTTCCTGCCCTTCGTCACCGTCGTCCGCGTCCCCGACTTCGACAGCGCCCTCACGGAGGCGAACGCCGTCCCGTACGGACTCACGGCCGGCGTCTTCTCGCGCGACGACGACGAGCTCGACCGCTTCCTCGACGAGATCGAGGCCGGTGTCGTGTACGTCAACCGGCGGGCCGGCGCCACGACCGGAGCCTGGCCCGGCGTCCAGTCCTTCTGCGGCTGGAAGTCGAGTGGCCTGACCGGCAAGGGCGGCCTCGGGCCGTACTACGTCCAGCAGTTCGCGCGCGAGCAGAGCCGGACGATCGTCGAGCAGTGACCGAGTCGTCCGAGAGCGTGCGCGAGCGGATTCGCGCCGTCGAGGGCACCGGCATGCGCACCTTCTGGGAGCCGGAGCGGCGCCGCCCTCGGCGTCCCAAGGGGAACGGCGGTGTAGTGATCCCACCCGCCGGCTTCCTCGCAGGTCTGCGGAGGCTTTGCGATCGCACCGGCACGCTGCTCGTCTTCGGCGAGATCCAAGATCGACGTTCTGCGCGAGGAGGGCCTGGTGGAGCGTTCGGCGCGGCTCGGCGCGCATACCCCTGCGACGCCTCGAGGATGGCCTGGCCGCGACTCCTGCAGTCGGAGACGTGCGCGGCCGCGGCCTCTTCGCCGGGCTCGAGATCGTGACGGACCGCGAGCCCGACCCGGAACGTGCCGGCCAGACGCAGCGCGCGTTACGAGAGAAACGCGTCCTGGTGGGGCGCGGCGGCCGTTACGGCAACGTCCTGATCCTCGCGCCGCCGCTCGTGATCGAGGAAGGCGTCCTCGACGAGGGCCTCGACACGATCCTCGGCGTTCTGTAGAAGACGTCTGCTGCCCAGGCGAGCAACTCGTGTCTTTTCGCTCGCTGTCTGCGTCAGGGCGCTGGTCCGCCAGGGATCAGTCGTCGCCCCAGTCGAAGTCCGGCAATGGCCGTTCCCTGGTCGTGTCCCAGGACGAGTCAGGGTCGAGCCAGTGCTCCGGCCGCGCCGCGACCGTCTCCGTCTCCGAGTCGTCCCGCGGCGGAGTGTCATGAGACACCCTTGCCATCGATCCGCCGTCGACCTCCTCGCGGTAGCGGTCGAGCGGCATCCGGTGTTCGAGTCGCCTGTTCCGCTCGCAGAGCGCGAGATGATCGGAAATCACACGATGGAACGACGCTTCGCTCATCCACAACCCCCCTGCCGTGACGGAATCCCCGCCGTCCTGCGCAGACGTACGTCGAGACCAGCTTCACCGCACCTTGCCAGGGAGGGCGGACAGACCGCAGAGCGCTCCCGAGTTCGACGAGCACGATCAGCTCGGTCACGCCCGATGCCGTGGAGCTGTGCCCGGCGGCGAAGACGCGGGGTGTCTAGCGCACGCGGAACCTCTTCCAGGCGGTGCGCGCACGAGCGTGAGTCGTGTCGCCTGCGAAGGAGACCCGCGCGCGATAGCGGCCGGTCTTGGAGGCTTTGACCGAGATCCTTGCCGCGTGGTGTGTGTTGAGCTTCCTACTCCGCCGGGCCAGCGTCCTCCAGGCTCCGTGCTTGAAGCGCTGGACGGTGAAGCGCAGCACTTCGCCGGGGGTGGCAGGGGACATCCGGCCGGCGAGGGAGATCTGCGCGCGGAGGAATCGGCCATGCTGCGACTTCCGCTTGCCGACGTGGGCCGAGACCTTGATCTGCGGCAGCAAGAAGATCGTCTCCGGATTGGCGTCGGACGCTGTGTTCGTGTAGGGAGGCGCCGGGACATAGTGACCGCCGACGTTCTGCATCGCGGTGAGGCTGTAGGGGTTGGTCGTGCCCGTCGTCGGTCCCGAGGGCGTCTTGAGATTGCATTGGAAGAACTGCCCTTTGGTGACCCAGGTGCAGAGCGCCGATGCGAGCTGGGTGGTGTTGCCGTTGGGTCCTGTCAGGGTGACCTCCACACTGCCGGCGGCTGCAAGGGCCGCTGCTGCCGCTGCTGAAAGGGGATGCCCTGAGGCGTCGGTGAGGGTGAACTTCACGGCGATCTTCGAGCCCGCTTTGAGCGCGGCGTTCGCGAGCGGTGCCTGGAAGCCGCCGAACGCGGCGACCGCGTTCACTACCTCGGTCACCGCGGGCGCAGCCTTGTAGTTGCTGTTGCCGGCTTGGTCGTACTTGACGGTGCAGGTGCCGCTCGCCTTCGTGATCGTGAACGTCGCGCCGCTGTTCGCGCAGGCTCCGCTGCTCGAGTAGGCGATCGGGCCGCCCGGCGCGCTCGCGGCGACCGTGAATTGCGACCCGTATACGGCACTGGCCGGCGCCCGCGTGGTCACCGAAATCGACTGGTCGGCCTTGATCGCGGTTACCGTCTCGGTCACCTCGGGCGCTGCGTTGTAGTTCGCATTGCCGGCCTGGTCGTACCTGACCTGGCAGGCAGTAGTGCCGCTCGTCATCGTGAACGTCGCGCCGCTGTTCGTGCAGGAGCCGCCACTGGAGTAGGTGATCGCGCCGCCCGGCGCGTTCGCGGCGACCGTGAACTGCGACCCGTACACGGCACCGGCCGGTGCGTGCGTGGTCACCGCGATCGTCTGGTCGGTCTTGCCCGGGTTCACCGTCTCGGTGACCTCAGGCGCAGCGTTGTAGTTCGCGTCGCCGGCCTGGTCGTACATCACCGCGCAGGTACCGGTGCCGCTGGTCATCGTGAACGTCGTGCCGCTGTTCGTGCAGGAGCCCCCGCTCGAGTAGGCGACCGGGCCGCCCGGCGCGCTCGCGGCCACGCCGAAGCTCGAGCCGACGCCCGCGCTTGCGGGCGCGTGCGTGGTGACCGTGATCGTCTGGTCCGCTTTCTGGGCGATCACCGACTCCGTCACCTCGGGCGCGGCGTTGTAGTTCGCGCTCCCCGACTGGTCGTAGTTGACGGTGCAGGTCCCGGTGCCGCTCATCACCGTGAAGGCGTCGCCGATGTCGAGGCAGACGCCGCCGCTCGAGAACGTAACGAGGCCGCCGCTACCGGCGCTCGCCGCAACCGTGAACGACGTCCCGTACACGGCCGTCGAGGGCGCGTGCGTGGTGATCGTGATCGTCTGGCTCGCCTTCTGCGCGGTCACCGACTCTGTGATCTCGGGCGCGGCGTTGTAGTTCGCGTTCCCGGCCTGGTCGTACTTGACCTGGCAGGCAGTGGTGCCGCTCGTCATCGTGAACGTCGCGCCCGAGTTCGAGCAGCCGCCGCCGCTCGAGAACGTGACCGGGTTCGCCGAACCACCGCCGGTAGCCCCAACCGTGAACTGCGTGTTGAAGACAGCGCTGGCGGGAGCGTGCGTCGTGACCGTGATCGCCTGGGCCGCCTTCTGCGCGGTCACCGACTCTGTGATCTCGGGCGCGGCGTTGTAGTTCGCGTTCCCGGCCTGGTCGTACTTGACCTGGCAGGCAGTGGTGCCGCTCGTCATCGTGAACGTCGCGCCCGAGTTCGAGCAGCCGCCGCCGCTCGAGAACGTCACCGCGTTGCTCGAACCGCCACCCGTGGCCGCAACCGTGAACTGCGTGTTGAAGACGGCGCTCGCGGGAGCGTGCGTCGTGACGGTGATCGCCTGGGCCGCCTTCTGTCGCGGTCACCGACTCGGTGACCTCGGGCGCGGCGTTGTAGTTCGCGCTGCCCGCCTGGTCGTACATCACGGTGCAGGTACCGGTGCCGCTGGTCACGGTGAACGTCGCGCCGCTATTCGAGCAGGAGCCCCCACTCGAGTAGGCGACCGCGCCGCCCGGTGCGTTCGCGGCGACCGTGAACTGCGAGTTGAAAACGCCAGACGCGGGCGCATGCGTCGTGACCGTGATCGCCTGGCCGGCCTTCTGTCGCGGTGACCGACTCGGCCACCTCCGGCGCAGCGTTGTAGTTGCCGTTACCCGCCTGGTCGTACTTGACCTGGCAGGCAGTAGTGCCGCTCGTCATCGTGAACGTCGCGCCCGAGTTCGAGCAACCACCGCCACTCGAGAACGTGACCGCATTGCCCGAACCGCCGCCCGTGGCCGCCACCGTGAACTGCGAGTTGAAGACGGCAGACGCGGGCGCGTGCGTCGTGACCGTGATCGCCTGATCGGCCTTGCTCACGGTCAGCGCCCCGGAGCCTGTCGCCGGATCGAACCCGGTATCCCCGGCGAACGAGGCGCCGACTCCTGCCGAGTACGAGCCAGCGGCGATGCCGGTCAGGCTGGCGCCCGGGAGCGTCGCCACGCCGCTCGAGTTCGTCTGCGGGCTGCCGACGCTCGTCCCGTTCAGTGTGAACGCGACCGGCTCGTTGGCGACGGGCGTCCCGTTGTTCGTCAGCGTTGCGGAGAGGCTCGCGGTGCCACCGAACGTGCCGGTCGCCGGGTCGACCGCGAGGGTTGTCGCGGAGGCGGACGAGATGTCGTTGAAGCACACGCTCACGCTCGAGAGCGACGGCGTGACCGAGACGCTGTTCGTCGACAGGAAGGCCTTGTATTCGAGGTAGCGCATCCCGTCGAACTGGCTCAGGCTTGCGCCGCTGGTCGTGAAGAACGTGTTCGCGGTGCCGTCGGGGCCGACGAAGTTGAAGGGGCCGTATTGGCTGTTGCCGGCGGCGACCTGGAACTTCACGCTCGTCCCGGCCGGCGTGCTTGCGGTCCAGGAGAGCGTCGTCCAGTGTGCGGTGCTTCCCGGCTTCGGGTTCGCGTCCTTGAGAGACGAGACGAAGCTGCCCGTCGATGCGTACCCGGGGCTCACGTACTCGCTGAAGACGAGGTCGCTGTTGCTGTTTGAGCCGGTCGGTGTCGAGCAAGCGGTCGTCGAGCAGACCACGCGGCGTCCGCCGGCCATGACGTCGCCACTGGTGGCGAGCCAGGCCTGAGTGCCCGTCCGGCTGGCGGTCAGGCGGATGACCAGGCCGTACTGCGTGCCTGCTGTCAGCGCGGGCTCGGTGGCGAACGTGAACTCGAACATTCCGCCGCTGGCGTCGCCGGTGCCGGGAATGGTCGACGATGCGAGAAGGCCGCCTGCGCTCATGTCGGGGAGCCCGCCGCTCGTCGTCCGGAGCTCGAGCTTCATGTCGGGGTTTGCCCCGGAGCAGCTGGCGCAGAAGATGTCCGCGTAAGCCCGCTCGAGCTTCCCGGTCGTGCCGGCGGTGAATGTCTGACCGATGAGTGAGGTGTTGCTGAAGCCGTAGCCGGTGCCGAAGCCGTTGTCGTCGGCGTGCTGGTCAAGCTGGTTGGGGCGGGCGAGGAGGACGTCCCCTGCGCTCGCGGTGAGGTCACAGTTGTTCGGAGTCCCCTGCTGGAAGTCGCTCTGCGACGTGTCGACGAAGCAGCCACTCGTCGCCGCCGCGGAGAGAGTGAAGTTCTGCGTTGCAGTGCCGCCGTCGGGGACGGCGATCGTCGAGGCCGAGCCCGTGTTGAAACCGGCCTTCGCTGCGGTCAGCGAGGCGTACGTCCCGGCGGGAACGGTGAACGAGTAGTTGCCGCTCCCGTCCGTGGTCGTCGTTCGGCTGCCGAGCGAGACGGTCGCGCCCGCGATCGGGTTCGTGCCGTCGGTGACGGTGCCGGAGAGCGTGCCGTTGCCGACCGGGGTGCAGCCCGGGTAGTGGAATGACCCGATCCTCGTCAGGTCGTTGAGGCCGTTCGTGGCGTAGTACTCGCCGGTCATCCAGAACTCGCAGCCGTTCGGGTCGAGCGCCATCCCGCTGTAGTCGCCCCAGCGGACGCACGCGGAGCTCCCGCAGTTGCCGCTCTGCGCGCCCGTGCCGTTGATCAGCGTCTGCTCCGTCTGGCCGAGCGTGTTCGCCGGGTCGCCGGCGAGTCGGCCTGCGTACTTGACCTGCGGATTCGTGGCGGAGTTCGACTTCGTGTAGCCGATCGCCATGTCGCCCATGCGGTCGACGGCGAGGCTCGGCATGAAGCGGAAGAACGTGTTCGCGCCTTCCGGATCGAAGCTGGCGCCCTGGGCGACGTTCGCCGCGACGTTGCCGCCGGTGACGTTGGCCTGATACCAGCGAATGGTGGCGTTGCCGCCCGTCGTCGCATTGCAGGTCGTGTTGGTCGCGCTGACGCCGCGCTGGACGGTGTGGTCGACCCAGAGCGACTCTGCGCCCCCGATGTTCGTGTACTGGGCCTGCGCCATCGCCCGAATGGGAAGCACGTCGACCGCGTTTGCCGGCGTGGCTGCGTTCCCCGGCGTGGCGTTCGGCCAGCAGTTCGGCTGGAGCTGCGTCAGCGGCCCTGTGAAAGTCGACGTCGATGGCTTGTCCCAGTCGACGTGGAACTTGTAGATCGAGAGCGCGTTCAGGAACTGCTCGGTCGATACGAAGTACTCGGACGATCCGGGCGGCGGCGCCCCCGCCTGCAGGCGGGCGTTCGCCGGGATGACGGTGAAGTCGGAGGTGTCACCGGAGAAGTCGACGACCTGCACGGTCGGCGCGCCGGCGTACATCTGCTGCTTGTTCAGCGCCCACGTGTGGTAGCCCTGATACGAGCCCGACGCGGGGTAGCCGAACATGTTGGCCGACATGTAGATGCCGTCGGGCCAGACTCCGAACTTCGGATAGTCGTTGAGCGCCCCCGGAGCGGCGATCGAATAGAAGTTCCAACCGCCGGTGACCGGGTCGCCCGTCTTCGATACGGCGAAGCACTGGAAGGCGCCCGGCGGGTCGACGACGTTGCCCGAGCCGTCGATCTTGAAAGCGAAGTCCGTGATGAACCAGCGGTTCTCGAAGCTGTCGTAGACGACGACCGGGTCGCCGAAGTTGTCGGTGTCGCAGAGGTTCCCGAAATTGCCCTGGCTCATGAACGCGTCGAAGGTGAACGCCGCGACGCGGGTGCCGGTCGACTTGTCGTAGATGCCGATCGACGTGTTGACGACCTGGATGTAGTAGGTGGGGCCGACGTCGCCGTTCTCGTCGGGCGGATGACCGGCGCCCCAGGTCGCGAAGTCGAGGCCGTCGAACGATGAGTCGGGGCCCGGCGCAGGCGCGTCACCCGAGGCGATGCCGCTCGGGGAGACCTTCGACGGCAGCGCCGATCCGGCCGAAGCCTCCGGCGGCCCGAACGGGTCCTCATGCTCGGGGCGCTCCCGCTTCACCACCGCCCCTTTCAGCTTCCGGACATCGAAGATCGGGCCGGACGCCCGCGTCAGATGGAGCTGGTGCGGCCTCGAGGTGGTCGGCATGCCGGCGTGGAGATGCGCCACGCCGGGGCCGGATTCCTCTGCGCGGACGGGGCCGGGAGTCGCGCGCGACGGGCCGCCGGCGGTCTGCGGCACCGGCGCAGCTCGGTGCGCCGAGGTCGGTGCGCCCGCGGCGGATGCGATCGCAACGCCGACAAGCACTACGGCCACCACGAGGCCGACCCATCTCCGCACCGGCCGGACGACGCGCAGGCGCCACCATGGATTACGCCGCATCTCTAGCCCCTCATCGTCAACCGGCAACCGTCTCTGGACCGTTCCATATCACCGCGAGAGGCGCAATCCTCCTTTCGGGGGGCGCCACCGCCTGGTAGCCGCGACCGCCGGCCCGAGAAGGATCTCTTTGGCCTTACGAAACTGATCTTTCTGACGACGTGGGTTGAGGCGCTCTCGCTTCCGGAGGCGCCTCAGGGGACGTCGTCGCCTTGGTGTCGGCCTCCCCTCGGCCGGCCGGCGCGTCCTGGAGATCACCGGCGATCAGGCGCTCGGCGCCACCGAAGATGACCCCGGTAAAGCGCTCGCTGAAGCCGGCGAGGAACGCGACGATCCCAAAGAAGAAGATGCGGCCGTCGTGCTTCGGGATCTCCGCCTTCGCCAGCAGCCCGGCGGTGAGAATCCAGTACACGGCCACGCCGAAGATCGCGCCGACGAACGGCTTGTACAGCCCGAGCCTGCGGAGCAGCGGCCGGCCGAGCTCGACGTCGACAGTGAACGACCCCCCGATGCTGTTCATGCGTGCCAGCACGCTCGTGAGCGCACCCGCAGCCCCGGCACCGGCGCAAAGGAGCAGGTAGCGCTCGTTCGCTGTCCAGCCCCGCGGGTACCACACCGCGAGCCCTACCGCGACCAGCGTGCAGACGAGCGCGATGAAGAGCGCGCCGACGATCATCCCAGTGACGTAGACGATCCGGCCCGCTTTGCCGGCGATCCGCAGGTAGTACTCCTCGATCCTGGCGAGCTCCTTGCGCTGAGCCGCGACGAGCCGCTGCTCCTCGCGGTCCATCTCCGACGCGGACTTCTTGCCATTCGGCATCCACCACCACCGATGCCGCGAGTCGTGGTCGATGCGCTCGAAGAAGCCGAGCAGGTGCTCCTGGACGGCGAAGATCCAGCGCATCGTGATCCGCTCGCTCGCCCCGCGCAGGACCTCGCTGACCCGGATCGCCAGCAAATCGCAGTCGTGCAGCAGGTCGGCAATCTCGGAGCGGTCCCCGGTGACCCAGTCGGTGACGCGATGGAGACGGACCTCGGTCTCGGTGTCCTTGAACGGGTTGTGGTGTCCGTGCGGCTGCCCGATCGTCAGGGCAACCGCGGACGGGCGTTGCCTCGACCAGTACACGCTGTCGATCTGGCCGACCTCCCGCTCGAACTCGCTGAGCTTCACCTCGAAGTCAGCCCGGGCTTTCGTTGTGCCGACCTCGCCGCGTTCCTCCTCCGCCTCGCGCCGGTAGTGAGCGCGCACGAGTTCGGAGAACAGCGTGGCGCCGGTCCTCCGCGTCGCCTGATTCCCGTTATCAGACACCGGGTGATGTCACCAGTACCGCTTCGGTGCCTGCTCTTCAGCTGTTTCGATCACTGCTACCTCTCCTCGCAGCAACGTTCTCGGGAGCAGCCGCAGTGCAACCGGTTCACTGTGCATACCACTGTGTGACGTTCGTGTCTAGCTGCGAGAAGAGGAATCCGCCGTTTCCGCGGTTTGCCGTGAGGCGGGGTCGGCGCCGATCCGGGCGTCGACGAACGCGGTCAGCGACTCGCTCGCGAGGTAGGCCACCGCGACAGCGACGACGATCAGCGGGGCGACCGAGAGCCCCGCCTTGGCGCAGAGGAGGGAGGCGATCATGACCGAGGCGAGCGGGAGCCTGAGGACGGAGACGCAGGCGGCGCCGATGAGCGCCGCCACCGCTTGCGTCTCGGCATAGCCGGGCAGGTGCTGGGCCATCAGCCCGGCGACGACGCCGAGGAAGATCGCCGGGAAGGTCGGGCCGCCGCGGAAGTTCCCCAACGAGATCGACCAGGCGAGCCCTTTGAACAGCAGCAGCAGCGTGAGCGTCGAGAGCGAGATGGTCGCGGCCTGTCCGAACAGCGAGCCGAACGACTCCTGACCCGAGAACAGCACTGCATCGGGCGACTTGCCCGTCGCCTCGGCGAACGCGATCGCGAGACCGCCGACGACGAGCCCGGCCGCGACCGTGAACGGGAACGGGTGCTCGTCGACCAGCCGCTTCGCCCACCGCGCCAACTCCATGATCGCGAAGACGGTGACCGCGGTGGCGACGGCCAGCAGGATCGTCCAGGCGAAATCGCCCCAGCCGGGGCCGTCGAACGGGGGCAGCGGGAACGGGCTCAACGACCACGCGGCGGTGCTGAAGCCCGAGAACGACCCCAGCCCGATGAAGACAAGTGACCCGACGCCGGCGGCGAGCAGACCGGGCAGGAGCACGAGCGGCAGGGTCGGCCCGCCCAGCCCCATCGCCTCGATGATCAGCACGGCGCCGATCACGGGCGAGCCGAAGATCGACGACACCGCCGCGAAGCTCCCCGCCGCGGCCATCAGCCCCACCGCCTGGTCGGGTGCGTCGCGTTTGACCAGACGCATTGCGATCGTCCCCAGCCCGATTCCGACCGCGATCAGCGGCCCCTCAGGCCCGAGCACGAGTCCGAGACCGAGCGTCGCAAGCGCCGCGAGCAGCACTCCCGGCAGGTCGATCGGACGGATCTGCGGGCCACCGGCCTTGAGCCCGTCGGCGGGAACGTGACCCCCGTGCCCGGGGAGACGTATGACCGCGAACGCGGTCAGGAGCCCGGCCAGGGCCACCCAGGGAAGCGGCCACCACACCGGGACGACGTGATAGCCGACCTCGCCCGGCAGCTTCTCGTACACCCACACCTGCAGCTCGTGAACCCCCTCCAAGAAACACCAGGAGGCAGCCGAAACGAGCAGACCGACCAACGCCGCCAGCACCAGCAGCACGCGGTACTGACGGCTGCGGATCATCTCGGCAGGGTCGAGCGGAGGTGCCTGAACCGCGTTCACGGGTTGACTCGCCCTCGTCCCCAGTAGTGGCTCGAACCCAATGGCCCGCAGCTATTGCGGCTGGGTCTCGGAGGGAGTGCGACCGTCAAGGTCGGAGGCGGCACGAGGTCGGTCCTCCGGGTCTGACTTCGCTCCGACGGCGATCCCACCGAAAAGCGCCTTCCCGGTGAGGGTGAGCATCGGGGAATGCGGATCGCCCTGGGCCGGCGACCGGGTGTCGACCCCACCCGCCATCGCCTTCACCTCGGACTCGATGCGCCAGCCCGGCGGCGTCTTGATCGCGATCCCGCCGAAGAGGGTGTGAAGGGACAGCCGTGCTCCCGGCGCGAGTTCGACCTCGCGCAGGTCCACCGCGATGCCGCCAAACCACGCCAGCATCGACCCTCCTCGGAAGGCCTTAGCCCGACTCCTGAGCTCGATGCCATCAAACACAGCTACCAAGCCGAGCTCGTCGCTCTCTTCGTCTCCGTGCGAAGGTACGGCCCGCCGCACGAACGCAGCGGCGGCCATCATCCCCGCCCAGGCGCCGAGCTTGAAGAGGAGCAGCCCTCGAAGCGGACGCATCGAGCTCAAGCGTACAAGGCTGCGATGTCTCCCGAATCTCGTCGACGCGGGAACCGGCCGGGAACGAACGTCCCGGAACCGCCTGAAGCGGAGGGCGGGATCTACCGCGAGGCGCGCTCGAGTCCGAGGCGGCGTAGGGAGCGCTCGAGCTCGGGGACATGTCCCCGGATGCGTTCGAAGTCGGGGCCGGAGAGCGCGAGGAGTCGCATCGGCGTCCGGGCGACGACCGTGGCAGTTCGTTCTCCCGTCAGTAGGAGCGCGATCTCGCCGAACGCGTCGCCCCGGCCGAGCGTCACGGGTGTCGGGCCGCCGGCACCTATTACCTCGGCCTCGCCCTCTTCGATCAGGTAGACGGTTGTTCCGGACTCGTCGACCGTGACGACCTCGGTGCCCGTGTCGACCTCGGCCTCTCCCATCTCCGCCGCGAGCGCGTCGAGCTCGGCGGCGGGGAGCTCGGCGAAAAGGGGTGCGCTCGCAATCCGCGCGGCATCGACAACGACGGCCGGCGGGATCGGGTGGTTGGAGACGAACATCTCGCCGGGGTCGTGCGCGGCCCTGATCTTGCGCAGCCGCTGGTAGGTGTACGTCTTCCGTGGGTAGAGTCGCGCGCCCCCGACCGGCTGCTCGGAGAAGTTGAAGTACGTTCGCTCCGATTCCCAGGGGGCGAGCCCGGTCTTGACCAGGTCGACTGCCTTACGGACAGCGGCGGCGACGTCCGGGGTCGGCGCCATGCCGGCCGTGAACATCACGTAGCCGGCATCGAGCGTTCCCACCGCGCCGTGGCGCTGCGACGAACTCCCCATCGCCCCGCCGAGCTGCCGGATCTCGAGCGTTACCAAGGGTGGGACGGCGGTCTGGACGATCGCGTCGATCGCCTCGACGGGCAACCGCTCGAGGAACAGTCCGTCGCCGATGCCCGGAACGGGGTGTGGTGGGTCCATGTGCAGATGTTGGAGAGCCGTCGGCGCCACGGCGGCGAAGGTGTCCATCACCGGATCGAGCTCTCGCAGCGGCATGACCAGCGCGGCTCCCTCGCTCTCCGAGCCGACCAGAACTGCCTCGACGATCACGAAGCTGTTGCCGCGCAGGGGCTCCGGAACGTCAGGGAGGGGCGGGAAATGAAGAATCCGGCCGACCGACGTGACCTCGTCCGGCACGGTGTCGGCCCAATCGCGCCAGCAGCGCAAGACCTCACCGGCCCGTTCGACGGGCCAGAACATGGCGCCGGCATACAGCTCAGGGGTCGGATACAGCTCGAGCTCGACCGCCGTCACCACCCCGAAGCTGCCGCCGCCGCCCCGGACGGCCCAGAAGAGATCGGGCTCGTTCTCACTGTCCAGCCGCACGAACCTGCCCTCGGCAGTGACGAGCTCGACCGCTGTCACGCTGTTGGCCGCGAGCCCTCGGCTCCGCGCCAGCCAGCCCATGCCGCCCCCCAGCGTGTAGCCGACCACGCCGACATCGGGAGAGGAGCCATGGAGAACGACGAACCCCTGCTCAGCAGCGGGCTCGACGACATCCTCCCAGAGCGCTCCGGCCTCGATGCGCGCACGACGGGCGCCGGCGTCGATCTCCACGCTGCGCAAACGCGACGTCTTCACGAGGATCGTGTCATCCAGCACCGCGAGCGCTGAGGCTCCATGGCCGGTTCCCTGCGGGGCGATCCGAAGACGATGAGCAGACGCGAACTCGACGACGTTGACGACATCCTCGACGGACTCGACCAACGCGACCGCGACCGGTCTTTGATCGACCGCGAGATTCCAAGCCTGGCGAGCCTCGCCCCACTCAGGATCGCCCGGAAGCACGACCCGGCCGGTGAGACGGCCTCGTAGGTCCTGGAGACCGCGCCCGCGGCCGTCCTCGATCGCCGTCCCGGCGTCGGGTTGCCTATCAGCAGGTCCGCCGTGATCTGACGGGTCCAAAGAATCAGCGCCGTCGACCACGAGCGTGATGCTATCCCTCGATGTCCGGGTGTTACGGCCTGAGTTGCGCTCAGCGTCCATGTGGGCTCTACGCCCTTGTCCGGTCGTCTTCGAGGGCCACCAGATCGGCGCGAAGCCTCTGGGTTCATGCGGCTTGAGGCGTCAGTTGGCTGCTCAGCGAGATTCGAGCGCGACCGCGAGCGTGCACTCCGTCTTTAGGAGCGCCTCGACCCTGTGCCAGTCGAGCGCATCTTCAACCGCCCTGATCGCCTGGTAGCGGCCGAGGCCGAGCGCCATGAAACGCTCGATCTTGAACTTCTCGACTCTCACGATCTCGTCGGCGCTCATCACAAATCCTCCGTCGTTACAGACTCGGACGGCAGCCAACACCGAGTGGTTAGGCGTCCACACAGAATGCGTACAGGAGAGCAACCAATGCCCGAATCCGGTCGATCCGGTGTTAGCACCAAGCGCGAGGCGTTCGGCTCGTCGCGCCGACCGTCCCACCCGAGCCTCAGAGACGCCCCAGCAAGAGCGGGAGGTCTCGGACCAGCTCGAGAGCTGCAAGTGCTTCGGCCGTAGCGTTAGCGCTCACAATCACTTCCCACGGCGGGCACAGGCCACCGATGAATGCGCGGGCTCTTCTCAGTCGTACCTCTGGAGACGCCGCCATTCGTCCGTGGTGTCGCCTGTTCATCGACGAAAGAGAGGTCCCATGGAAAAGAGGCTCGTTACCCGTTACTCGATGCCGTCCGCCGAAGCGGCGGACGAAAACCAGCGGAGGGTCGAAGGCGTGTTTGCGGAACTGGCGGAAACCAGACCTGAGAATGTCAGCTATATCGTTTTCAGGCTCGCAGACGATTCGTTCCTGCACGTGTCATTTCACGATCACACCGACGACGAACGCAATCCGATCGCCTCGACAGCCGCCTTTGCACACTTTCAGGAGGGTCATGCCGATCGGCGCGAGGGTGCGGTCGACCAGCAACCTGCAGAGCTGGTCGGGGCGTATGTCACGGTGATCGCTTAGACCGCTCCGCGGGCACAGCCAGTCCGCGATTAGTCACCACCTGCGTCAGAAGGAACGAGAAGCTGGATCTCCCGGACGCCGAATGGCGGCCGCGAGGCCACGCTAGCACCGAGATTCAGCTACAACGGCTGGGATGGCTTCGCCAGATGCTTTGGCCGGCTCCGATTCGCCGCGCGCGTGGCGGGGTGTCCTCGACGTCTACGCAGAGCCGCGGCTCGGTCGGAGCGTGCTCGACCTTGCTACCTCGGTGGTCCCGTATCTCGCCTTGCTCGTCGCGATGACGTTTGCGCTGCGCGTCTCGGTGTGGCTGTCGCTCATGCTCGTCGTGCCGACCTCGGCGTTTCTGATCCGCACGTTCATCGTGTTCCACGACTGCACGCACGGGTCGTTCATGCGCTCGCGGCGCGCGAACGACATTTTGGGTGCCGTCTTGGGCTTGCTCGTGTGGCTGCCGTACCGCGGCTGGCAGCACGAGCATGCGGTGCACCATGCGACCGCAGGCGACCTCGACCGGCGTGGCGTGGGCGACGTCGCCACGCTGACCGTCGCCGAGTACCGGGCCCTTCCCGCGCGGCGGCAGATTTCGTACCGGCTTTTCCGCAACCCGCTCGTCATGTTCGGTCTTGGCTGGCTCCTCGTGCTCATACTGAAGCCGCGCTTCGTGCCCCGCGGGGCACGGCGGCGCGTTCGTAACAGCGTGCTGGCGACGAACCTGATGCTCGCGCTGATCGTCGCGGCGCTCTGCCTGACAATCGGCTGGCGCGCCTACCTGCTCGTGCAATGGCCCGTGTTCTTCGTCAGCGGCGCAATCGGGGTCTGGCTGTTCTACGTGCAGCACCAGTTCGAAGACACCTACTGGCAGGCGCACGCCGACTGGCGCTACGACCACGCTGCACTCGCGGGAAGCTCGTACCTGAAGCTGCCTGGCGTGCTGCGGTTCTTCACCGGCAACATCGGCTTCCACCACGTTCATCACCTGAGCGTCGGGATCCCGAACTACAACCTGCAAGCCGCGCACCAGGGAACCGACCGTCTCCAGTCGGTGCCGCAGCTCACGCTGCAGCAAGGGTTGCGCGCGCCGAGACTGAAGCTGTGGGACGAGCGGCGAGGCCGACTCGTGACGTTCAGCGAGGCGCGGGCCTAGTCAGTCACTGCCTCACCGAACGGCTCGCCTAGGGGCGAAAGTACCCACTGGCTAGGTCGCGAGTGACGGCGTCGATCGGATGGCCGCTGACGACGATCGGTCCGCGCCAGGGGGTGCCGAGAGCGAAGAGCAGGGCGATGCTCAGCCCGATGACGATGGTGAGGCCGCTGATGAGTAGCGCGACGCGCTGTCGCGTGCGGATGGTGAGGGCCGCGGCGTTCGCGATCAAGGCCATTCCGCTGACCACGAGTGTGATCACGTAGAGGCCAGGTGGCTCCCTCGATGCGGCAGCGAGGCGCGCGCGACGGTCGCTCGTGAGCGCGTCGAGACCGGTGAGGAGTTCGGTGGTGGTGGGTGTCCCGAGCCTCGGGCGAATGGATTCGCCGCGCACGACCCGCTCGAGAGCTCCAAGTGCCCGGACGGTGGCCGGATCGTTGCCGTCGGCCGCGGTCGAACCGCGCCATTCGAATGTCCGGGTGGCTCGGAGGTAGCGTCCTAGGGCCGCCTGGATTGGTTCCCGGCCGACACCCGGCATCGTTGAGGCCCAGGCAAGCCGGGAGGCGTCGGCGGCCTCGTTGCTCACGATCTGCTGCGCGGAGGTCAGGGCCGCGGCCTCGTTCGCGAGCGTCAGCGCAGCCAGAATCGCGAAGGCCGCGCCGAGCGCCGGCATCAGAGGCGCCGCAACGGCGTGCGCCCCTTCGCGCTCCGACTGCGGTACCAGAGCACGCACCGCGGCCCTGCTGCAGACAGCCACCAGCAGCGCGATTGCGAGACAGCCTCCCACGAGCAAGCCGACCGACTGTGACGTCAACCAGACCAAGGGTTCGACTCTACGCGGATCGGAGAGCGCCAGCGCCTGCGGTGACTAGGGACTGCGCCCGTGCTGGCGCTGCGCTCCCCATCCATGCCTGCGCCGCATGCCTGGGCCGGAAGCGGCTACGAGGAGTCGTGGCTTCTTCTGCCCCAACAGGCGTGTAATAGCTCCCTCTGGAGCCAGAGAGTCGGGTCGGCCAGCGCCGTGGTCATCACCGCGACCTCACGCCGGGAAGCCTCGTCGCCACCGCCGAGCTCGTTGATGACTTCCAGCGTGGGGATCCACCATCTCGCCCACAGCGAGCCTCCGCGCACCACTTCCGTGGACGCCTCACTGCGTATGTCCTGCAGCCCGCAGCGCTCGAACAGCGCGGGCAGCTTTTGACCAAATGCCTTGTCGTATCCACGAGGCGCCCACCAGTCTCCGTCTCGCCAGACACGTTGGTAGTCGTCGTACAGCGGGTGCGCAGGATCGACGGGAGCGGCTGTCCCCCAATCGGCGTCTTCGTCGAGGAGCCAGCCACCCGGGCGCAGGCACTCGGCCATCTGCCTGATCGCCTGTTCCTGGCGTCCCTTGAGATGGAACAGCATCAATCGCGAGCAGACAAGATCGAACGACCCAGGCCGGAGCACGTCGATCGGGTCCTCGAGGATGTTGTGCTCGATTACCTCGAGATTCGGGAGCTCGAGCCTCGACAGGTAGCGAGTGTCGACGTCGGTCGCGACCACGTGGCCGGTCGCGCCGACCTGATTGGCCAGCCATGCCGCCATCGAGCCACGCCCTGCTCCGACCTCGAGACATCGCCAGCCTGGCTGAACCAGAGCGCGTCGCCGGCGCGAGCTCGGATCGTAGATCTGCTCGAGAAGATCGAGCCGCTCATCCTCCGCGACCTCGCGGCCCGCGGCGGCAAGGCGATAGTCAAGAGTCTCTGCGCGTCCAGCCAACGGCTCCGACTCTGCCACGCCCGAGAACGTACGCTCCCGGACAGGCTGGCGCAAGCGGTTCTTCGTGCAGCGGACGGAGACTTGAACGACTCTGAGACCGACGGGATGTGGTCAGCGTCTGCCACTACAGCGCAGGTCGGCGTCGAGCGGGCCGATTCGGTACTGCGCGAGCGTCGGCGGCACGCCGGTGAAGCCGCCGTTCGTGCAGTTCTGCCGCGCCTGCGTGAGTGTGGCCTTGGTTCCGGCCACCCAGTCGGGCAGCCGGCCGTTGAAGGCCTTTTGTGTCGTCTGCGCGGTCAGCCCCGTGATCTCGTTCCACTGGGCGCTGGTGGAGTAGATCCCGATCGGTCCCGTCGCGCCGGCGTCGTGGAGGCCGGCGATGAAGCCCTGCAGCGCGGCGGTGTTGAGCTGGTAGGTCCCGGCCCAGCTCGCCGCCAGCTCGACGTCCAGCCACCACGGCGCGGTTTTGGCCGCGACCGGGTCGAGGGCGGCGACGAGGCGGTAGGAGTGGGTGGCGCGCTGCTCGCCGTAAATGTACGAGCAGGAGTTGGTCAGCAGGCCGTTACAAGCACCGTAGGGTCGTGCGGTGCCGGCACTCGGCCAGTCCGCGACGTGATGACCGCCCGGGTTCCCGGTGTCGATATAGAGCGACAGAGGTGGCTGCTCCGGGCGCGTCTGCCCCGGCGTGTCGCGCGCCCAGTGCAGCTCGCCGCTGAGGCACGGGTTTGCGTTGTTCGCCAGCCCGCCGTTGACGCCGACGATCCCGAACAACGGATTGGACGGATAGGAACCCGAGCACTGGGGATAGGAGGCGTCGTAACCGGTGGTCGGCGACGAGCCGCCGCCCATCGCGATGATCAGCACCACGACAACGACGATCAAGGCAAGCCCCACCACCGCCGCCACCCACCGCGCTGCGAACCGCGAACGTCTGGAAGGCGGCACGGGGCGTCAAGCTACCTGTGGAGTGCCGATGCTCTCATGCGTGACCGGAATGGGTGAATGCGAACCCGGCTGCGGCTAGCGCCGGCCGAGCAGGTGCCTCAATGGCTCAAATTGGCCAAACCGACGACGAAATGAGCGCCGATGCTGAAGCATGTCGAGCATCAGGGATCTCCTCCCCCCGGACGTGCGCCGGGCGCTGGCCGAGTTGGTCGCGGCGCAGCAGCGCGAGGTGTCCGGTGATCTCGGCGACGATCTGCCCGAGCACGAAGGAGATCGCGCAGACGGGGAAGACCGGGAACAGCACGCGCGCCACCGCCCAGCCCGTCCGTCAGAGCAGAATCACGTCGCTCGGCAGCGACCGGTCGAGCGCCCGCACCGCAAGCCGCGCGCCTGCTTCAACGTGAAGGTGATGAGGCATGCCCGCGAGCGCGCCCGGGAGCGGTTCCCTGGGTTCAAGGCGGCGGGGATCGTGGACGAGGTTCACGCCGCGCTCGTGGCCGGGCGCGTGTCACCCGTGAAGCCATCGGGCATGATCGGCGGCGACTTCCCCTACGGGCTGTACGCCTGGACGGAGGACGGCGACCGGGTGTACGGGATCATGCACGGCGAGGACTGCTTCGCCGTCCACACGACGATGCGCCGCGGAGTTCCAGAGTCGGCCGTTTCCGATCTCGCACGGCTGTGACGGCCGCGGAGGGCGCCGGAAACGGCAGGAGATGGCACGCTTCCGACTGAGCGACGATGGAAGCCCACTACACCCACACCACCTGGCACGTGAAAGAGGGGAACGAGGAGGAGTTCGTTCGCCGCTGGGGAGAGTGGGCCGAGTGGAGCCGCCGCCAGGGACTCGTCGAGGACGCGCTCCTGCTGCGCGACACCGAGGATCCGCAGAGGTTCGTCAGCTTCGGCCCATGGGAAAGCGTGGGCGCGATCGCCGGTTGGCGCGCGCTCCCCGGCTACCAGGAGCGGGTCGACCGGCTGCGCCGCGTCGTCGACGGCTTCGAGCCGCGCACACTCGAAGTCGTGGCGCGACGCTGAGACGGCGAGAGTCGAGGCTCGATTGACCCAGACGTGCCTGGCGATCGGGTGAGGGCGGCGGGCACCGTTGTATGGGGCGGCGGACGGGGTTTCCCGACGGCACGCCGCATCCGCCGTCCCGCTCGCCTTCGCACGCAGGTCGGTCTCACACGACCGGCACCTTGCTCATGTTCGAACGCCGTCGAGATGGCGGTACGAGGCTCGAAGCAGCGTCTTAGTGACGGAGGCCTCTGATCAGGGTCGCTCAGGTTAGGAGATGAGACTCAGCGCGCTGCGACGTCGCGGGCTGAGTGGAGCGATTCCATCGACCCGCGAATCTCGCGGCTCAAGATCTCGTACATGGTCGGCTCGATGATCTCGAGCGCGGCGAGGAACGCCGGCTCGGCGTCATCGGTGCGACCCTGCGCGGCCAGGACGAGGCCGCGTGCATGCAGAAGCGAGGCAGATGTCCAGACGTCCCCGCGACCCACCCGGCGCTCGGCCTCGGCGACGAGTCGGTCTGCTTCGTCCACCTTGCCCCGCTCGACCAGGACCTCAGCCAAGCCGCGCTCGGCCTCGGCGAGGAACCCCTGCTCGTGCGTGATCCGGAGCCGGCGGACGGCTTCCCGGAGGGTCTTCTCCGCCAGCGGAAGGTCGCCGCCCTGTCGGTAAATCGAGCCGAGGTTGGAGAGCGTCCAGCCGTAGCGCCCCGCAGCGCCGATTTCGTCGAAGATCTCCAGCGCCTGGCGGTAGTAGCGCTCCGCCTCGTCCGTCTTCGTCTCACTGAGCCGGCCCTGAACGCCGAGTGCGTACCCCATCGCTTCGCGGCTTCCACTCGACTCCGCCAGCAACTCCGCCTCCTGCACGAGCGCAAGGGCGCCGGCCGCATCCCCGCGGACCCCTGCGATAGCGGCTAGTTGTGTCCGTGCGAGGCTCTCGAGGTCGGGCCGTTTGGCTCGGTGTGCCAGGTCGAGCATCGCCTCGGCGTGGCGCGTCGCCCCGTCGCCGTTGCCGAGCCACCAGAAGATCGTCGTGATCAGGGCATGAGCCTCGTAGAGGCCCGTCAGCTCCTGTTCGGGCAAGATCGCCAGAGCCTCGTCGGCAAGGTCGTGCGCCCGGGCGACATCGCCCTCTGAGTGAAGAGCGAGGTCGGCAAGAAGCACCAGCGCGCGGCCTTGGACATCCCGCTGCTCGGCGACGCGCGCTTCTTCGAGCACTTCCTTGGCTTCGTCCTCGAGTGTCGGCACGTCGGCGAGACCCCAGGCTGCGTGGGCCGCGAGATAGCGCCGCTCCGGGCTCGACTCGAGCTCGACTGCTCGCAGCAAGGTCCGACGCGCGACCCGGAGAGCTCCGCGGCGCAGGGCGCGCCGACCGGCTTCCTCGAGCGCGTCCGCGGCAGAGTGCGCGAGGCCTTCGGGGATGGTTCCGTAAAGCTCCGCAAGCAGCTCGGCAGCCTGATCGAGGTGGTGAGCGCGGATCTCGGCCAGCTCGTCTCGGGCACGCTCGGCGACCCAAGCGGCGAAAGCCTGGTGCTCTTCCGCGCGCCGCGCCTTGCTCATCCCGGTGTACGCCACGTCCCGGATGAGTCCGTGCTTGAAGCGGAAAGCGGCATCGCCTGAGATGGTCGAGAGCTCCTCGCGAACGAGGAACTCGCGCCGCACGAGCAGGTCAAGGAGCTCCGCAACCTCGAGATCCGGGGCGAGCGACTCGAGCGCGCCGCGCCAGAAGACGCGACCCACGAGCGCGGCGCTCTGCAGGAGCTGCTTCTCGGAGGCGTCGAGCCCGTCGATCCGCGCGGCGATCAGCGCCTGCACGGTATCCGGAATGCCTTCGATGCCTCGTCCGTCGCCCAGCGCATGGGCGATCTCCTCGAGGAAGAGCGGGTTGCCCTCCGCCCGCTCGAGCACGAGCCCGCGCTGCGCCGCCGCCACCTCGCTGCGGCTGAGGAGCGCATCGACGAGCTCCTCGCTCTCGCTCCCGCCGAGGGGAGCGAGGTCGATCGCGCTCGCGCTGCGGATGCCTCCACCCCAGGAAGGGCGGCTCTCGAGCAACTCGGGCCGAGCCAGTGCCACGATCAGCACAGGAGCATCTCGGAGCGAGCGGGCAAGGTTCTCGATCAAGTCGAGCAGCGGCTCCTCGGCCCAGTGGATGTCCTCGAAGACGAGCACCAGCGGTTGCGCATCCGCGAGCTGGTCGCACCAGCGCAACGCCGCCCAGTTCAGCTGCTCCGCCGTCCGCTCCCCCTCCGCAGCGCCGAGCACACCGAGCGCGACCGCAAGCAGGTCGGCAACCGCCTCGCTCTCGCAAGAGAGGCGCAGCTTCTCGAAAGCCTCGTTCGCCGGGTCGTCGTCGGTGATTCCGACGCTGGCCTTGATCATCGAGGCGAGCGGCCAGTAGGTCACACCCTCGCCATAGGGAAGTGTTCGGCCGGCGAGCGTCGTCACCCGCTCGACGCCGGCGGTGAACTCGGTGACGAGCCGCGTCTTTCCGAGGCCCGGCTCGCCGAAGATCGTCACGAGCTGGGGGCGACGATCGCGCACGGCTCGCGACAATGAGTTCGCGAGCATCTCTAGCTCTGGCTCGCGGCCGACAAAGGGCGCCGCGACGAGTCGGCTCGAAGCCTGCGTCCCGAGAGCACGCCAGGTCCACAGCGGCTCCGCGCGACCCTTGATCTCGAGCGGGCCGGCATCGTCGACCTCGACTGCAGTTGCTGCGAGCCGGCGAGCCGCGCTGCCAATGAGGATTTCCCCGGGCTGCGCGCCCTGCTGAAGGCGAGCCGCCAAATTGACTGCCTCGCCCGTCGCGAAGGTGGACTCGCCGTCCTCGATGACGATCTCTCCCGATTCGATCCCAATGCGAACGGCGAGACCCAACTGCTCGACCATTGGCACGATCTCGAGAGCAGCACGAACAGCACGCTCAGCGTCGTCCTCGTGTGTCAGCGGCACGCCGAAAGCCGCCATCACCGCGTCGCCCGCGAACTTCTCCACCGTACCCCCATGCGCCTCGATACGCCCCGAGACAGCCTCGAAGTAGCGGTTCACGCGCTGGCGAACCACCTCCGGATCCGCGCTCGACACGAGGCCGGTCGAGTCGACGAGATCCGCAAAGAGAACCGTCGCGACCTTACGCTCCATTCGTTGCATCGTACGGGTCGGAACGATTGCGTGGGCTCCCGTGGGGACAGCTGTGGCGCCTGGCTCCTTAAAGGTTGCTCGAGTTGTTGGACGGCTAGCTGATCGTGATGTTGCCGCCCTTGATCGCCTGGATGGTGAAGTTCGGGAATGGGTTGAGCGTGGCGTTGTAGCCGTTCGCTAGAGGGTCATAGTTGTCGTGGTCTCCGAACTGGTCGGGCGTAGCCTGCTTTTTGCCGCCGGAGCCGTTGTCGGCGAAGCTGATGCTGAAGGTCACGTTGCTGCCGCCGGCCGCGGGGACAAAGGTCGCGCTGAGCGCATTCCAGACATAGACCGTTCCGCTGCCAGTGCCGGAGCCCGTCTTGCCGGTGCTTGTAGTGGTGACGACGTAGGTGCCTCCGACGGCGTTGCCGAAGGTGCCCTTGAAGCGCCAACCGTTCGGCTTTACCAGCACGTATTGGCCCTTGTATTGGGCAGGGTTCGTCGGGCCCGTGCCGGTGCCAGGAACCTGATCGACGAGGAACGCGTAGTTGACGCGGCCGACGCCGTTCACGGTTGTCCAGCCGCCGCCGTTCGCCTTTGAGCCAGCCGAGCCGACCACCACCGTCGCCTCGTCGTCCGACGAGAGACATTGGTTCACAACTCCGGCGTACGAGACCTCGACGGTGTAGACCCCCTCAGGCAGACTGACCGCGATCGGCCCAATCGCACCGGACGCGTTCGTGGTGCCGGTCTTGACCGTGGTGGCGTTCGATGCATCGGTGATCGTGAAGGTGAGCGGTTGTCCGCCGGAGCAGGCCGAGGCGGCACTCGAGAGCGTGGCGGATAGGTTCACTGCGCTCGGATAGGTCACCGACTCGTCGCCTGTGTAGATGACGCTGGTCGAAGCCTGGACGTCGTAGTAGTGGTTCGTCGGGTTGGCGGAGTTGTTGTTGAGGTTGTCCTTCGACGTGACGCTGAGAGTGTGCAGGCCCACGGTTCCGACCAGGCCGCCTCCGCTATCTACCGTCGTTCCGCTCACCTTTCCGACGCAGCCGCCGGACGCGGCGACGCCGGACCCAGTGCCGTCGTTGCAGGAGTAACTCGCGTTCGGGACCGAGCCGTAGGAGTAGACGGTGGGATTATTCGGGTCGCCGCTCGGAGGAGTGGTGATCGTGATCGCAGGAGCGTTGTTGTCGAGCGTGACGGAGAAGGAGTTTTCGGTCGCGCTGTTGCCCGCCACATCGGTCGCGTCGGCAGCGTTGCCATAAACGCCGTCGCCTGGAGTACTGCCGCCGACGAGTGTCGAGTTGAGGTCGTAGGTGCCACCAGTGGCCCCGCAGGAAGGGCTGTAGTGGTTGCTTCCTGGGGCCGCCACGGTGATCGAGCAGCTGCTGACCGCGCTCGTCGGGTCGCTGACGGTGAACTTCAAGGCGGAGGCCGAAGTCACAAACGTTGGCGAGCTGCCGTAGCTTGGCATGCCAATCGTGTGGGTGATCACGGGTCGGGTCTGGTCGACTCTGAACTCGGCTTTCGCCGCCGAAGGAGTCCCCGAGTGGTAGCCCGTTGACGACGCGGAGGCGCCGCCGTTCCCGACAGTGTCGGTTGCAGAACAAGAAATGTTGTGGTCACCGTCGTGGAGCGTGAACGACCCGCTCGAGGTGGTGGTCAGCACGGAGGTCGTGCCGTCCCAGCACGAGAGCGACGAGACTCCGGAGGCATCGGTCACACTGACGGCGACCGTAATGCCGCTCGTTCCGCTGGACGCGATGTTGTACCAGCCGGTCGTCGTGTCTTTGTTCGCGGTCGTGGAGATCGTGATTGTCGGCGGTGCGGTGTCGATCACGATCGCCTTGTTGGCGCCAAGCGAGTGAGCCGCGCCTGGGGCGGGCAGGGTCGGATCCGCCGTGTTTCCGATCGTGTCCTTGATCGTGCCTCCGTTGAGGGAGAGCGCAGCAGCGGAGGCCTCGTCTAGCGGGTTCGCGTTCTGGCCTGCCCCCACTGTGTAGGTGAAGGTGAGCGTGTTCGTGCCGCTGCCGGAGGTGTAGTTCGCGGTACCGCCCGAATTGAGTGCCAGCTGCGGAGTCCCGGTCACGGTCACCGCCTTGCCGAAGGAGACGGTCACCGCCACCGCCGCGCTGACGCCATACGTCCCGTTGTTTGTTGTCGAGGTCACGTTCGTCACTGCCGGCCGGGTGGTGTCAATCACGATCGCCTTGTTCACGCCCAGCGCCCCGGATGTGCCAGGAACAGGCAAGGCCAGGTTCGCCGCGTTGCCGGCTCCGTCTTGGATCGTGCCGCCGTTGAGGGAGAGGGCCGAAGTAGAGGCTTCATCGAGCGGGTTCGCGTTTTCCCCCGCCCCGACCGTGTAGGTGAACGTCAGCGTCGTCGTCCCGCTGCCGGACGAGTAGCTCGCCGTGCCGCCAGAGTTGAGCGCCAACCGCGGCGTACCGGTCACCACCACGGCCTTGCTGAATCCGACCGTGACCGGCACCACTTGGCCGACGGTGTACGAGCCGTTCGCCAACGTCGACGACACGCCGGTCACGACGGGCGACGTGGTGTCGATCACGATGTTCTTGTTGGCTCCGAGCGAGCCAGATCCGCCGGGAGTGGGCAGCGTTAGGATCGCCGTGTT
Source organism: uncultured Actinomycetes bacterium (assembly GCA_963759435.1). GTDB lineage: Bacteria > Actinomycetota > Thermoleophilia > Gaiellales > Gaiellaceae > Palsa-739. Next base: position 192,772 of record CAVWZB010000010.1, read on the forward strand.
GCCGGCCGCGTCCTTGACCGTCCCGCCGTTCAACGCCAACGCGGCCGTCGAGACGGAATCGAGATGAGCCGAGTTCTGGCCAGCGCCTACTGTGTAGGTGAAGGAGACGGTGCTGGTGCCGCTCCCGGAGGAGTAGGACGCCGTCCCGCCTGAGTTAAGCGCCAACTGCGGCGTCCCAGTCACGCTCACCGCCTTGCTGAACAAGACCGTCACGCTCAGCACGGCCCCCAACCCGTACGTCCCGTTCGCCGTCGTCGAGGTCACGTTCGTCACCGTCGGCCGGGTGGTGTCGATCACGATCGCCTTGTTGACGCCGAGCGCACCGGACGCTCCGGGAGCAGGCAAGGTCAGGTTCGCGGCGTTACCGACCCCGTCCTGGATCGTGCCGCCGTTCAGGGAGAGAGCCGAAGCAGAGGCCTCGTCGAGCGGGTTCGCGTTCTCACCGGACCCGACGGTGTAGGTGAAGGTGAGCGTGCTGGTGCCGCTCCCGGAGGAGTAGCTCGCAGTGCCGCCCGAGTTGAGTGCCAACTGCGGCGCCCCGGTCACCACCACCGGGTTGTTGAACGAGACCGTGACCGGGACCGATTGGCCGACGGTGTATGAGCCGTTCGCCAACGTCGACGACACCCCCGTCACGACCGGTGGTGTGGTGTCGATCACGATGTCCTTGTTGGCGCCGAGCGAGCCGGATCCGCCCGGTGCGGGCAGCGTCAGTGTCGCCGCGTTGCCGATCGGGTCGTGGATCGTCCCGCCGTTCAGGGAGAGCGCGCCTGTGAAGCCTTCGTCCAGTGCGTTCGCGTTCTCTCCGGACGCGACCGTGTAGGTAAACGCAAGCGTGCCGGTGCCGCTGCCGGAGGAGTAAGACGCTGTCCCACCGGAGTTGAGCGCCAGCTGCGGCGTACCGGTCACGTTCACCGCCTCGCTGAACGAGACCGTTACCGTAACCACACCACCCACCCCATAGGTCCCGTTCGCCGTCGTAGAGCTCACATTCGTCACCGTCGGCGAGGTGGTGTCGATCACGATCGACTTGTTCACGCCCAGCGCACCGGATGTGCCTGGGGCGGGCAGGGTCAAGTCCACGTTGTTTCCGATCGTGTCTTCGATCGTGCCCCCGTTGACGGAGAGCGCCGAAGCGGAAGCCTCGTCAAGCGGGTTCGCGTTCTCACCAGACCCGACTGTGTAGGTGAAGGTAAGCGTGCTGGTGCCGCTCCCGGAGGAGTAGCTCGCAGTGCCGCCCGAGTTGAAAGCCAGCTGCGGCGTCCCGGTCACATCGACGGCGTTGTTGAACGAGACCGTGACCGGGACGACCTGGCCGACCGTATACGAGCCGTTCGCCAAGGTCGACGACACCGCGGTCACCGTTGCCGGGCCGACTGGGGGCACGTTGACGCTGCCGGTGATGTCGGAGGCGGTGAAGTATTGACCTTGCTGGTTGTCGATCTTCACGACGACTCGGTAGTCGCCTCCCGGCAGACCTGTCAGCGTGGTCGCGACGGTTCCGTCGCTTGCGGCGGCGACGCCGAGCTTCTGGTAGTCGGGCGTCGATGACGAGTTACCTGGCGCGAAGAGGAGGAAGTCCACTCTTGCGTTGGTGAGATCGCCGGGCGACCCGTCGTCATCTTGAGTCAGGACAGCGCTCAGGTCGGCTTCGCCCGGCGAAGTGGAGTCGTTACCTGTGTACGAGAGCGTCGCTTTTTCGGGGGCGATGTAGATGTCGCCCTCGTATTTGATGTTGTAGTTGGAGTTCGTCAAACCGCTGCAGTACTGCGGGTAGTAGCCGGCGGGGACGATGACGTTGCCGCTTGCGTCCGTCAGCCACGAGGGACGAACGCAGGTCAGTTCTCCGCCAAAGGTCACATCTGAGATGAACTGCAGGTTGTCCGAGGGCAGTTGGTCGGAGTACTGCGTCGGGGCGGGGAACTGCTCGACATAGACGGTGGTCGTCGGCGTCGTGATCTGCAGCGAACGGGTGACCGAGTCTGCGGCGGGCACGGTGACCCCGTTGAGCTGGAGCCCCGTTCCTGGTTGGGCCGCCTGCAGGGTGCAAAGCCCCGGCTTCAGAGCTTCGACTTCCGGGACCTTCGTCACACCCTGGCTGATAGTCAGCGTTCCCGCGGGGATCACGTCGCAGACCGTGGGCGTCTCTGAGGTAAAGGTGATGGGCAGACCCGAGGTCGCGACCGCGGTGAGATTCTCCGTCGCGCCGCCTCCCAACGCCGGCGCGCTGTAGGCGAAGTCGTTCGGCTGCGAGAAGTGGATGACGTTGGTGACCGGATTGACGATGACCGCGAAGGTTTGGGTCGTCGATCCGCCGGCCGCGTCGGTTGCGGTGACGGTCACCGGCCGTGAGCCGGTATGGATGAACGTCTCGTTGACGCTCGATCCGGTCATCAGGTCGTGTGAGCCGTCGCTCTGACACAAGGGATCGCCGTTTAATTGGAGACACGAGTCCCCTTGCGAGAAGTCCCAGTGGTACGTGATCGGATAGGGCTGGCCGGTGTCCGGATCGATGTTGGAGTCGGTCGCGCTGATCGAGAACGTTCCCTGATTGCCCTGTGTGAGCGAGCCGGGATACTGCACTCCGGTGATCGTCGGGTTCGTGATGACCGTCGGCGGTGGCGGCGGCGGGGCCGGAACGATGGACGCGGTCGCGTGACTCCCATCGGGTCGGGTGAAGTGGATCGTGTCCGTCAGACAGGGGTCGCTCCCATCCGCGCACGCGGCATCCGTGCTCGTCCCGGCACCCACTGGGGTCCGCACGAACCGGTAACCATCGCTCTGTCCAAACCAGACGCGTTCGGCGATCCACGCTCGCCCATGCCAATCGACGTACGGGAACTGGAGCGACTGGATCGTCGCGCCGCCTTTCCCGTTGGCTACGTTCAACTTCTGGATCACGAACCAGCCGTTGCCACTGAGGCGTACCGACTGGTCAGCGAAGTCGATCGGGTTCGTCGCGGTGATGCTCGAGGTCTCGGACCACGATTCTGAGCCCTTGTCTTGCACCTTGAACAACGGGTCGCTCGCAGACGGAGCCGGCGGCGTCGGTGGGTTGGCGCACCCGATTCCGCCGACGCCTCCCGACACGACTATCGAGCCGTCGGTGCAGCCCGGTTGAGCTTCGGGCGTCGTACCCAGGAGGAAGGTGGCATACAAGCTGAGGTAGCCGGCCGGGTCCGCGTAAAGCGACTCCAGGGCCTTGAAGTCACCGGCCTTCGCCTGCGAGAGGGCGTCGTCCAGCTGACCGGGCAGCGAGAGCTCGCGATTGAACTCGATCGCGGCGGTCACCGTCGTTGTTACCACCTGGATGATCTCGCCGACCGCGGGGATCCAGTCAAGTGCCTCGGCGGTGACGGACATGAAGCGAGCGGCGGTGGAGACCCCCTCGGCGATGTCAGCCCCTGTCTCTGCTGTTTCCGCGGTCGCTTCGGTGGTGTCGAGCGATCGCCGTCTCGGTCTGGCCGATCTCGGCCTCAGTGTCGGCGCTCGGACTCGCGGCTTCCTCGGCCTGCAGCTGGCTGAGCTGGCCTTCCATCGGCGTGAGCGCCTCGTCGAGCGGCGACGTCGCTTCAGAGAGGAGCTCCTCCGCCTGGGCTTCCGGGGTGAGGCCCTCCGGGTTCACCTCATCCGCCGTCGTCTCAGCCTGCTGGAGCGGGGTCTTCACATCGTCGCTAAGTGACTGGGCCCGGCCTTGCGAACCTTCCGTCAGCGTCTTGACCTCGCCCTCGGCCGGGGTGCCGCTGATCTCAGAACCGTAGTCGGTGGAGAACGTCGTCAAGCCGTCGGACAACCCTTGCTCGTTGCTGACCGCGGTCTGTGCGTCCTCCGCCACGGTGCTCGCGTCCTGGCTCAGCGTTTCGAGGTCGCTCGTCTCGGTCTGGATGGAGAAGCCGCCCTGCTCCTCGGCGGTCTTGAGGTTCTCGGCCGGAGTCAGAGCATCTTGGATTTCCCCTGAAAGGTCATTCAATTGCTGGGCGTCGCTCGTGGCTGTGCTCTCGAGACTCTTGGCGTCGGAGAGTTCCGCGGGCGTGTTTTCGACCGCCGGCTCCGTCTCGAGCGTCTTCAGCTCGTCGATCGCCGAGAGCAGACTGTCGATGTCGTCGGTAACCGCACCGCTTGCATCCTCGAGCTCGGTTTCGATCGTCGAGAGCTCCAGGAGATCCGCACTCGCGGGCGTGGTCAGGTCAGCCGCCTCAGAAGTCAGATCCGACGCGGTTGAAGTGACCGTCCCGAGGTCTGATTCGACCGGGCCGTTCAGGGCGTCACCAAGGTCGTTTACCGAGCTGATCGTGCTGTTGATCTCGTCGGTTACGCCTTGAGACGGCGTCGCGTCGGCTTGCAGGGCGTTACCGAGACTTTTGGTCGCGGTGGGAAGATCGTCGGCGAGGGTGCTGCTGTCAGAGGTCACATTGTCGATCTCGGTGAGAAGATCGCTGACATTCGTCGAGAGGTTCGAGTCCGAAGCCAGGTCCGTCTGCGCGAACTCGGTCTCGAGCGCCTGGCTTCGCTTGAGCAGGTCGTCGATCAATGATGAGACCTCGCTAACGAGGGCCTCGTCGCCGTCGAGCGAGGTCACCGTGTTCTGCACATCGGACAGCGCAGCCGGGGTGCTCGCAATTTCAGGCTCGGTCTCGAGCGAGGTCACCGTGTCGATCTCGGATTGCAGATCCCCGATCTCTGCCTTGCTGTTCGACAAATGCCTTTCGACTGTGGCAAGGGCGTTCTTGGCGTCGACCGGACTCGCGATCGCCCCCATCCTCGTGTGGACCTGGAGGAAGCCGCTGTCGATCTTCCCCAGGTTCTGCAGAAGCTGGCCTCCGTCCGCCGGAAGATTCTTCTCCGCTGCGCTCAGCGAGCTCCAGAACGACGAGGGGGTAAGGTGCACGCCCGGTTGCGTGTACAAGGGTGATTGCCCCAGGCCGGCGCCCATTGCGCTCGCGGTCTGGAAGGCGACGCTGGCCAGAGCAGGGTCCTGAAGCGTGCCGATGAGCCCGTCGTACTCGCCGATCTGCTCGAACTGATCGATCGTCGGCGTCGGCGGCGTGAACGAGAACGCGTCGTGTGTCGGCCCAAAACAGATCGGATCCTGATTGCCCGTGTACTGCGAAGCGAACGGGCCTGGCATCGAGTAGTTGCACCAGCCCGTGTTCGAACCCGGCGCGCCGAACGGATACGGGTTGTTGCCCGGCTGATCGAACGTGCTCTTTGTCAGGCCCGAGTACCTCACGTACTCGTTGATCGCATCCTGGGTCGCACGGATCAGCTGGTGCTGCACCAGATGGCTGAACCAGTTGTAAACCCGCTCGTCTTGCAGCGTTCGCACCGGCTTGCCGGAACAAAAGATCGGGAAAATCTGGCAGAAGCGATAGTCGCCTTTCGAGATGATCAAGCCCAGGTCAACCCACTCCTGCGCACGTACCTCGCCGCGGGCCGAGCTGAGCACCGCGTTGTAGTCGCTATCCGGGAGCCCATGGTCCCGAAGCACCTCCTCGACAGCGTTGTGCTCAAAGGCCTGGACCGCCGCGACCGTATCCGCCCCCAGCGAAGTGACCGTCCCCATGTTGATGACCGGAGGCGGAGCGGGCGAACCATCCGCAGAGCTCTTGGGCGGAGTCAGAACGCCGAACGCGACAGCGGCAACAACTACAACGAGAAATACAAAGAGCGGCCCGCGACGACTAGGGAGCGTGCGTCCAGCCATTATGAGACGGCCAACCTGCCGGCCCGCGCCGGTAGGAGACGTGCCGCGGCGCCGTGAAAAGCGTCCCATCAAGTTCGCCCTCTCTATTAAGCCCTGCTAACGGCCTGCGGGCGAAGCGCCTATTCCCACACCGACTCGAGCGTCATGGAAGTGGGAGCGCCACCGCGCGAACCCTGAGGCACCATCTAACGCCTCCGCCGTCAGGAAGTCAATCAGCCCCCGCTTGCTTCCGAGTGACCGTCCCTAAGGCACGAGTTCCGATCCTGGGTGAACTCAAGCGAGTGCGGCGGTCAGCCCATCGAACGGTCGTGGCGCTCGCGCGTTGCGGCATGCGCTCCCCTTCGGCCCGGCAATGGCATTGCGCCAGGCGGCGTATTGCCGGCCGCCGGCCGCGGCTTAGCTTGGGCGACGGTTGCGCCGAAGAGGCCACTGGGGCGCTTCGTCCATCCAAGTAGCCTCGGAGGGTGCGGACGATCGAGGACGAGCCGCCGATCGACCCGGAGGCGCGCGAGCTCGCGGTGACGCTCGCTGCGGGCGGGCCGCGCTGGGTCGCGCCGGAGGGCGAATTCGCGATCTGGTCGGCCGTTCTCGAGAACGGTCGACCGCTCACGCTCCGCGGCCCTCTCGGCCAGGTCGTCGCCGGCGAGACCATCGTTGTCGTCGGCGCGGTCGAGCGGCACGCACGTTACGGCTGGCAGTTCTCCGTCGAGTCTTTCCGCTCGGTCCTCCCGCAGACGGCGGAGGGCGTCGCGCTCTGGCTGCGGCGCCGCGTCCCTGGCATCGGCCCAATCTTCGCGCGCGCGATTGTCGACCACTTCGGCGCCGAGCACGTCTTCGCCGAGCTCGACCGCGATCCGGATCGGCTGCGCGAGGTGCGGACGAAGGCGGGCCGCGCGATCTCGCGCCGCGCCATGGAGCGGGCGATCGAGGCGTGGCGCGAGGTCGCCGCCGTTCGCGAGGTCGAGACGTTCCTGTTCTCGCACGGGCTCGGCACGGGCCTCGCCGCGCGGCTCGTTCGCACGTACGGGACGGATGTGATCGCCGTGCTCGAGGACGATCCGTACCGGCTGACCGAGGTGCCGCGGATCGGCTTCCGCGTGGCCGACCGCGTCGCGCGCTCGCTTGGCATCGAGCTCGACGCGCCGCAGCGGCTGCGCGCAGGCGTCCTCTTCGTGCTCACCGAGGCGGCCGGCAACGGAAACGTCTTCCTACCGCTTCCGGAATTGTGGCTGGCGGCGGCGCGGCTGCTCGAGGTGCATGACGCGGATCCGCTCGAGGCGGCGCTCGTCCGTCTTGCGTCAGAGGAGGCGATCGTCGTCGAGCGCGAGCGCGCCTACCTCACCGAGCTATGGGAGGCCGAGACGCACCTCGCTGCTGCGCTGGCGGAGCGTGCGGCCGCGCCCAACGACGAGCTGTTCGACCCTCCGGCGCGCCCCGAGCGGATCGAAGTGTCGGACGAGCAGTGGGAGATCGTCGAGCTCGTCCGCACGCGGCCGCTCGTTCTCCTCACCGGGCTCCCGGGTGCCGGCAAGACGCACACGCAGCGCGTCGTCGTCGAGCTGGCGCGCCGCGCCGGCGTTCGCGTCCTCCTCTGCGCGCCGACGGGGAAGGCTGCGCGCCGGATGCGCGACCTGACCGGCCACGATGCGCTGACCATCCACCGCGCGCTCGGCTACTCGCCGCACGAGGACAGGTTCATGCGCGACGAGGACGATCCGCTCTCGAACGATGTCGAGCTCGTGATCGTCGATGAGGCGTCGATGCTCTCGCTCGAGCTCGCCGACGCGCTGTTCCGCGCCGCTGGCGACTGCCACGTCTTGCTCGTGGGCGACACCGACCAGCTGCCGCCGATTGGCCCGGGCCGCGTGCTCGCCGACCTCGTCGAGAGCGAAGCGGCGTCGCGCGTCCACCTGACCGCGATCTACCGCCAGGCGGCGCGCTCCCTCATCGTTCGCAGCGCCCGTCGCATCAATGGCGGTCGGCCGCCGTTCCTCTCCCTTGCCGAGGCGCAGGCCGAGCTCGGAGAGCAGGAGCTCGACGAGGACTTCTTCTGGATCTCGCGCAGCGGCCCCGAGGCCCTGCGTGAGGCGGTGCTCGAGCTGGCCTGCGAGGCGCTGCCGCGGCGCGGCTTCGACCCGCGCACCGAGGTGATGACGCTCGTCCCGATGCGGCGTGGAATCGTGGGACTGATCGAGCTGAACTCCGAGCTCGAGCAGCGTCTCAATCCACGTGGAACGCCCGTCGTCCGCGAACTCCGCGTCGGCTCGCGCATCGTCCAGACCCGCAACGACTACACGCCCGAGCGCGAGGTGATGAACGGCGAGGTTGCATTCGTCCTCGCCTGGGACGAGGAGGAGGGCGAGGCGCTGCTCTCGCTCGACGACGGCGAGCGAGAGGTCGCCGTCCCCGCATCGGCACTCGAGACCTACCAGCTCGCCTGGGCGCTCACGATCCACCGCGCGCAGGGATCTCAGTTCCCGGCCGTCATCGCGCCCTGGTCGTCGCAGTACCACGTAATGCTGTCGCGGCCACTTCTCTACACCGCGGTGACGCGCGCGCAGCGGCTGTGCGTGCTCGCCGGCGAGCGACGGGCGCTGCTGACCGCGGTCGCGCGCGCGGAGGGACGGGCACGCCATTCATCACTCGCCGAACGGCTCCGATAGCGCCCCGCCCCCGAGACGGTGCCTTGCCCCTCTCCGCGGCTGGGCGCCGGCTTTGGTCTCACTTGCCCCCAGCTACGACCCTGGAGTTCAACTCGCCCGCTGGCCCGCTTTTCCGTCTTGTCGGTCAGGCGGCCACGTATGCGGCCGGCGCTTTGCTCTCAGTGCACCCTTCAGGTAGGACAGCTAGCCGGCGGCTTCGGCCTGGCGTAGTCCGCGGAAGGCCCAGATCGAGAAAAGTAGGCCGAGCGCGGCGGCGGCGGCGAAGGCGGCGAATACCTCGGTCGGGGTTCCCGCGACGAACCCGCGTCCCGCTTCGATCACCCGCGTCATCGGGTTGACGGTCGCGACGCCGTGGATCCAACCCTGCAGCAGCGTCAGCGGCACGTAGACGGGCGCGAAGAAGAGCACGAGGAACACCGGCATCTGCATGATCGGGCCGGCCTGCATCGAGCGGAGCCGCATCGCCACGCCCGCGGCCCACGCCGTGGCGGCGAAGTTGACCATGATCGCGAGCGCGTACAGCCCAAACAGGTCGACACCGGTTCCGCCGACTCTCATGCCCACAGCGAGCGCAACCGCGGTGAGCACGGAGACGGTGACGATCCAGCGCCCGAGCGCCGCTCCTGCGTAGCCGAGGACGATGCCACTGCGGTTCGGCGCTGCCAGCAGCAACCTCCGCGCGAACCCGCTCTCGAAATCGCGGGCGATTCCGAAACCGGTGAAGACACCCGCGAACGCCGCCGATTGAACGACGACGAAAGCGAACTGAAACGCCGTGTAGCCGTCCGGGAACACGAAACCCGGGGCGCGTGAGATCCCCGATAGGCCTCCCGCGAAGGCCGTGAAGAAGAACAGCGGGAAGACGAGCGACGGGATAAGCAGCGACTTGTTGTGGGTGAAGTTGTGCAGGCTCCGCCAGGCGACGCCCTGTGCGACGGCGAGGCGGTTCACGAGCGGGCCAGCCTTCCGTTCAGCGACGCAGCTGCCAGCGCGATCGCCACCACAGCGATGGTTCCTGCGATCCCGAAGCCGAGCGCGAGCGCCTTGCCGTCCCAGCCGGTGATGATCAGGCTGCGCACACCCTCGATCAGATACGAGACGGGGTTCGCGGTCGCCACGTCGCGAAACCAGCCGTGGGTCATCAGGTTGCGCGGAATCGCCATCGAGGACAGGAACAGGAAGACAAAGAACGCCGGGAACAGTCCCTGTACCGCCTCCCCCGAGCCGGTCCGCAGCGCGGCGACCAGGCCGAGCGCACCGAATGCGAGGACGACGAGGATGAAGAACGCGAGCAGCACAAGCACGCCCAGCGGCCCCGACGCGAAGCGGACGCCGATAGCCAAGCCGACGGCGACGTACACGATCGCCTGGAGCAGACCGAGCGTGATCGTCCCCCCGAGTTGGCCGACGAGCAGCACGACGCCGCGCATCGGTGTCAGCGAGAGGCGGCTCAGGAACCCGGTCTGGATGTCGCGGGCGAAGTCGGTACCGGTGTTCATCGTCGCGAAGAGTGCGCCCTGGATGAACGGCACGGCGAGGATGAAGGCGACGATCGAGCCGGTGGGGAAACCGGGGATGTCTGTCTCGGCCCGCAGACCGGCCGAATTGACCGCGAGCAGCATGAGCGGGAAGACGATTGGGGCGATGATGTTCGCCGGCTGGCGCATGGTGCGCACGACCGAGCGGCGCGCCAGCAGGTAGGCCTGGTCGGCGGGCGCCGACTTCACGCGGGCTCCATCGCGAGCCCGCCGACCCGCTGCTCCTCTCCGTCGTCGTCGGCCCCCTCGAGCGAGCGCCCGGTCTTGGCGAGGAAGACGTCGTCGAGCGACGGCTGGTGCAGCTGGAGCTGCGCGACCGCAACGTGCTCGCCGTCGAGAGCACGGACGATCTCGGCGAGGTCTGCCTGGCCCGTCTGCAGCCGGACCGCGACTCCGCGAACGGACACGACCGGCGTGCCAAAGCGGGCGAGGATCGCGGCCGCACGATCGCCTTCCGTCGGGTCTGCGGGAACGACCTCGACGGTCGGGCGGGCAATCTCGGCCTTCAGCGCGTCCGCCGTGCCTTCTGCGACGATCCGCCCGTGGTCGATGATCCCGACGCGGTCGGCGAGCACGTCGGCCTCCTCGAGGTACTGCGTGGTCAGGAAGACCGTCACGCCCTCGTCCTTGGCCAGCCGCCGAACTTCCTCCCACAACGCGGTCCGGCTCTGGATGTCCAGCCCCGTGGTCGGCTCGTCGAGGAAGAGGATGCGCGGGCGATGGACAAGCGCCAGAGCGAGGTCGAGCCGGCGCTTCATCCCGCCTGAGTAGCCGCGCACCTTGCGGTCGGCCGCGTCGTCGAGGCCGACCCGCGCAAGCAGCTCGTCGGAACGTGGGCCGCGTTCGGAGCGCGGCAGCGCCTGGAGGCTCGCCTGCAGGCGCAGGTGCTCGCGGCCGGTCAGCAGCGGATCGAGCGCCGCCTCCTGCAGCGCCGCGCCGATCGTCTTCCGCACCTCCGGCCCCTGCTTCGCGACGTTGAAACCGCCGACGCGCGCGATCCCTGAGGTGGGCGGCAGCAGCGTGGCAAGCATCAGCACCGTGGTCGACTTGCCTGCTCCATTCGGGCCGAGGAAGCCGTAGATCTCCCCCGAGACGATCGCAAGGTCGATGCCGTCGACCGCCCGTGGGCCCTTCTTGAACTCCCGGACGAGGCTCTCGGTCTCGATGGCGAGACGGTTGCTCATGGCGAGCTAGTCTACCTAGATAATTGAAGCAGGCAAGTATGAAGGACTTCAAGTATGATTCGCCGATGGCCGCGAAGACCGCCCCGACGATGTCGGTCGCCCGAGAGGCTCAACGGCTCTTCTTCCAGATCGGGACGGTGCAGCGCACCCAAATCGGCGCCGCGTTCACCGAGCTCGGGCTGACGTTCGCGCAGGCGCATGCGCTCCGGCTGCTCGACCCCGACCAGCCGTCCCCGATGAGCTCGCTCGCGGAGCTGCTGGTCTGCGACGCGTCGAACGTGACGGGGATCGCCGACCGGCTCGAGACGCGCGGCCTGGTCGAGCGCCGCAGCGTCGGCGCAGACCGCCGCGTCAAGACGCTCGCCCTCACCCCGGCCGGCGTCGAACTTCGAGCACGCGTCGCCGACCTGATGAGCGAGCCCCCCGCCGCGATCACGGCACTCTCCCCAGAGGACCAGCGCACCCTACGCGACATTCTCCAGCGCGCCGTCGAGCACCTGCCGGCGACAGCCGGGGACGGCGCCTAGCTGTCCTGTCTACAGAGTCGTCAAAAGCCTGACGCTCTCTCTACCCGGCCCCCTGGCACGGTTCATTGGAGGCCGCGCCGTCATTGAGCCGCGTGGACGATCTTCTGTTTCTCTGGCTTCAGGAGGAGCCGATGAGAAGTCAGGGTCTGTTGAGCAGCGTGATGCATCGATCCGGCTGACCGAGTCGCTGAGGCTTTTGCCTCATAGGGCGCCGTAGTAGCCCTCGTTCTCCTTCTCGCGTGCTACGTGCAGCACGATGGCTGCCGTCCCAGGCTTTGCCGGCGTCTTGATCTTCGAGAGTGCCTGGGCGGCACCCAAGACGATGCGTTCGTTATCTGAGTCGAGCAGGCTCTTGAGGTAATCAGCGGCTATCGCCTCATTCGTGCGGTTGCGAAGCCGCTCGACCTCCTCGAGCACATCCGCATCTTTCTTCCAGCGGGTGACCGTCCTCGGCGATACGCCGAGCGCCTGGGCTGTCTCCTTCCTCGTGCGCCCGGCGATAAGGCACTCGGCCAGTTGATTGATTCGCTCGGGCGTGAGCCGGGCGGACCATTTCCCGGAAGATGTCTCAGGAGGGCTGCTGATGGGTTCCGAACTCATCTGCCTCTGATCGTACGAAGGTGGCCCTCCCTGAATTTCGCAGCGCCCCGGAGGATGATCGATGAGGCAAACGACTGACACTGGGCTGGCACTCACTGACACCGCCTGGCAACCACCGTCACCTAGGAAAGGGCACGTGAGGACATCAAAAACGGCCTCGAAGTTCTCCAGTCGTGACAACAAAAACCCTGCTTGTGCAGGGCTTTTCGCTTCAAGAGATGGGCGGTACTGGGCTCGAACCAGTGACCCCCAGCTTGTCGAGCTGGTGCTCTCCCAACTGAGCTAACCGCCCGGGTCGCGGGGATTGTAGCCGCGCTCAGGCGACGATCAGGAACGAGCGGCCGCCGGCGCACTTTTTCTCGTACATCGCGGCGTTGGCGCGTGCGAGCATCGTGCCGATCTCCGGCTCGCCCTCGTGCAGCGTGCCGACGCCGACCGAGATGCCGACTGCCAGCTTGCCCTCGCTCGTCGGGAGCGGGTTCTCCGCCAGCCACGCCTGGATCTGCTGGGCGACGAAGCGAACGTGGTCGTACGACACGGTCGACGTGGCGGCCTCACCGTGGCACCTGCCTGCTGCGCCGGCCGTACGAGACGGCGCTCAGGCCGCGTCCTCCTGCACCAGCGTCAGCCGGCCGATCAGCCGCTTGGCAACTGCGCGCTCGAACGCGTCGACGCACAGCGCGCAGAAGTCGGTGCCGCGGCCGCGCCGGATCTCCTCCAGCGCCTCCTCGAAGCTCCGCTCCTCGCGGTAGAGACGCTTCGTCGTCATCGCGTCGAGGGAGTCGGCGACGTGGATGATCCGCGCCGCGAGCGGGATCTCGTCGCCTAGCAGGCCGGCGGGGTAGCCCCGCCCGTCCATCCGCTCGTGGTGGTGGCGGATGCCCGGGACGACCGCGTCGAGGTAGCCGAGCCGCTCGATGATCCGCGCCCCCTCCTCCGCATGGCTGCGCATCACGACCCATTCGGCCGTCGTCAGCGGGCCTTCCTTGAGGAGCACCGCGTCGGGAACGCCGATCTTGCCGATGTCGTGCAGGAGCGCCGCCTGGTCGACGACGTCGAGTTCGGCATCCGAGAGACCGAGCTCCCGCGCGATCACCATCGCCGTGGCGGCGACGCGGCGCGAATGGCCGGCCGTGTACGTGTCGCGCGCGTCGACCGTCGCCGACAGTGCCTCGAGGGCCGCCGTCGAGCGCTCGATCACCGCGCGATGAGCTTCCTCGAGCGACGCGTTCTGCTCGACGATCGTCTCGCTCGCCTCCTCCAGCCGCAGCACGGCGCGCTGTGTGAAGTGGATGAGGAACAGCGGCGCGAGCGCCAGGGCTGCCAGGGGCAGGCTGTCATTCCAGAAGTGCGCGAGGGGCACGGCCATCAGCGCGAGGACGAGCTCGATCGTCACGTCCTCCCCGTCGAGCAGCCCCGTCTCGCGAGGATTCAGGCCGCGGCCGAGGTAGAGCATCGGCAGCAGCAGGACGCGGTTCGCGACGACGAAGGTGACGGCGGCGCACGCGCCGGCCACCGCCTCGCGGCCGGACGACGCCGGGAAGCCGATCGCCTGTGCCACCGCCCACGCGGCGACACCCGAGGTCACGTAGTTCGCGATGTTGAAGGTCTGGATGTACCAGGGGTACCGCTGCTTGAGCCAGTCGGGCACGCAGTGGACGACGATGAGCAGGATCATCAGCTCGGGCGGCAGCAGCAGTGCGCCGGCGACGATGAAGACGATCGCCGGGTGGAAGACGCGCCGGCGGTTGAGATGGAACGAGAGGAGCTGCGAGACGGACGCGAGCACGGCGAGTGCCGCGAAGCGGCGCCAGTCGATCGCCTCGACGCGGTCGGCGGCGAGCACGATCCCGACCGACGCTGGCGCGACAACGGCCGCCCAATAGAACCAGGCGGCCGGGGTCAGGTCTCCGATCTGCGTCCCGCGCAGCCGCAGGGGCCGGCGGCCGGTCTCGACCGCTGCCGCGCTCACGGCTCGGCTCCCGTGCACGCACTGGGCGATGCGTGCGGGAAGGAGGTCCCCATGGCGGTCGCGGCGAGAGCGGCGGCGCGTGCGGCGCCGGACGGCGCCAAGAGCAGTCGCCGGCTCTTCGGGGAGGGGGGATGCCGCAATGACCGCATGGGGAGGCCGGAAATTAGGAGCGGGGCAGGTTCGCGGCGTCCCTCGAAAGCGGTAGGACCGACCGGATCACTCGTTCAGGTGAGCCGTTCGTATCGCGAACGAAAAGTGCGCGAATCTAGCTAGAAGATCTCCAGGCACCAGGGCAGCGGCTGCCACGCGAACAGCCCGTCCGCCTCGGCGGATCGCTCCGTCGCGCAGCTCTTGAACGCGTCCCGCGTCACGGAGCTGCGTGAACGACACCGCGCCGAGGTAGGCGGAGCCGAGCGCCGAGACGTCGAGCGCAAGGTCTGGCTCGGCGTCGGTGCGCTCGCAGGTGCCGTCCTCGAGCCGCCAACGCCCCTCGTTCCAGTCGCAGAAAGCGTCGCGCACCTCGAGCACGAGCGGGCCGCCCTCACCGTATGCGCGGCCCGAGAGCGCCGCCGGCAGGTCGACGACTCGCACCCAGAGGCCGTCACCCATCCGGTACTGCGCCCGGCGGGGCAGCGCGAGGAGCAGGAAGAGCGGGTGATCCGGCGGCGCGAGCGAGACCTCCACCACGGACATCCAGTCGACGTCGAGCAGGAACCGCCAGATCGCCGCAGTCGCCCGCGGCGTCGCGCCGAGCGCCTCGCGCACGATGAGACGCGACGCCGGGAGACCGCCCTCGAACGCGAAGCGCGTCCGGTAGACCGCGTATGCCTGCGGCTCGCCGTCCGCCTCGAGCACGACGAAACGGCGTGGCGCGTCCTTTTCGTCCTCCTCCAGGCGCAGGTGGCGTCCCTCCCACCACACGTCGCTCCGCGACGTCATGCCCGGACGTTCTCGCCGCACGGCGTCGTACACGGGCGGGAATAGCTCGCGCGCCTCTTCGGGCGTGACGAAGCGCGTCGTCCCGGCCGGCTCGAGCGAGTTCGCAAATGCGTCCCACTCATGCTGGACCGACAGCTGGCCCGCCCAGGAGGCGATGCCGTAGCCGAAGCGGCCGTAGATCGTCTCCTCGGAGGCCCAGAGTGCCGCGATGGGCTCACCGCGCTCGTGGACGTCGCGCAGCTGCGCGTCCATCAGCGAACGAAGTGCGCCGCGGCGGCGATGGGTCGGCTGGGTGCCGACCGCGGTCACGCCGGCGCAGGGCAGCGAGCCCCCCGGCACCGACAGCTCGAACGGAAACGCGCCCGCGCCGCCGACGATCTGGCCGTCCTCGAAGGCGGCGTGCATGCGCTCGTGCGGGAGAGTGCGCACCCACCGCTCGAAGAGCTCCGCGTCCGGCGGCGGGTTGAAGTACTGGCCGATCGCGCCGATCGCGCGGCCGTACTCCTCCTGGTCGGCGGTGGGACGAACTTCGAACATCGTGCGACGCTACAGCTTCTCGAGCGGCGCGTAGTCGAGCATGAGCTTCCGCTCACTGCCGTCGTCGGCGAAGCGCACCGTCACGAGTCCGCCCGGCTCGATCCGCACGACGACGCCCTCGCCGAGCGTCGAGTGGCGGACCGAGTCGCCGG
This sequence comes from uncultured Actinomycetes bacterium, assembly GCA_963759435.1. Taxonomy (GTDB): domain Bacteria; phylum Actinomycetota; class Thermoleophilia; order Gaiellales; family Gaiellaceae; genus Palsa-739. Next base: position 208,588 of record CAVWZB010000010.1, read on the forward strand.
TGGCGAGGTCGGGGACGTCCTCGCGCGGCACGACCTGGCTGTGTCGCGGGGCGTTATAGCCCGACCATGACGTCGGTCGCAGGCGCTCGCGCTCGACGTGACTTTCAGGCACCTCGTCGAGGAAGCGGGACGGCAGATTGTGGTCGCGCATACCGCGGAGCATCCGCGACGACGCGTGCATCAGGGTTAGCCGCTCCTGCGAGCGCGTCATGCCGACGTAGCAGAGCCGGCGCTCCTCCTCTACCCCTTGCTCCTCGATCGAGCGCGAGTGCGGGAAGATCCCCTCCTCCATGCCGATCAGGTAGACGGCGCGGAACTCGAGGCCCTTCGCGTTGTGGATGGTCATGAGCGTGACGAGCGAGGTGTCGCCGCGGATCGCATCCTGGTCGGCGTAGAGCGAGATCTCCTGGAGGAAGGCCGAGAGGGTCGTGTCTTGCGCCTGCTCGCGCCACTCGCGCGCGACTGAGACGAGCTCCTCGAGGTTCTCCAGGCGGCCCTCTGCCTCGATCGTCCGCTCGGCCTCGAGCGACTCGCGGTACCCGCTGCGGGCTAGCACCTCCTCGATCAGCTCCGGCACCTCGAACTCCTGCGCGGCGGACATGAGCGACTCGATCGTGCCGCGGAAGCTCTTGAGGGCCTTTTGGGGAGCCGCGCCGACGCCGGCCATCTCGGCCTCGGCGGTCGCCTCCCAGAGCGAGATCTCGCGCTGGTCGGCCCACGTCTGGAGACGGGCGAGAGACGTGTCGCCGATGCCGCGGCGCGGCCGGTTGGCGATGCGCAGCAGCGAGACCGCGTCGTACGGGTTGTCGAGCACCTGGAGGTACGCCACGAGGTCCTTGATCTCGGCGCGCTCGTAGAAGCGGGGGCCGCCGATCACCTGGTACGCGATGCCCTGGCGGACGAGGACGTCCTCGAGCACGCGGCTCTGCGCGTTCGTGCGATAGAAGACGGCGACCTCGCTGCCCGAGAAGCCCTCCTCGACGAGCAGCGCGATCTCGGCGGCGACGTAGCGTGCCTCGGCGTGCTCGTCCTCGACCTCGATCACGCGCACCGGGTCGCCGTCGCCGAGCTCCGACCAGAGGTTCTTCTCCTTGCGCTCGCGGTTGTGGCTGATGACCCCGTTCGCCGCGTCGAGGATGTGCTGCGTCGAGCGGTAGTTCTGCTCCAGCGCGATCGAGTACGAGCCGGGGAAGTCGTGCTCGAACTCGAGCACGTTGCGGATGTCGGCCCCGCGGAAGCCGTAGATCGACTGGTCCGGGTCGCCGACCGCGAAGACGTTGCGGTGCTTCTCGGCGAGCAGCTGCAGCAGGCGGTACTGGGCGTGGTTCGTGTCCTGGTACTCGTCGACGAGGACGTAATGGAAGGCCTCCTGCCATTTCTCGCGCGCCTCGGGGAAGCGCTCGAGCACGTCGACCGTGAGGAAGAGCATGTCATCGAAGTCGACGGCGTTCGAGGCGAAGAGGCGCTTCTGGTAGAGGTCGTAGACCTCGGCGACGGTCTGGTCGTAGAAGCTCGCGACGCGCTCGGTGTACTCCTCCGGGCTGACGAGGGTGTTCTTCGCGTTCGAGATCTGGGAGTGGATGCCGCGCGGCGTGAAGCGCTTCGGGTCGCGCTCGAGCTCCTCGAGGCAGCGCTTCACGAGCCGGATCTGGTCCGCCTGGTCGTAGATCGTGAAGTTGGAGCGGTAGCCGAGCCGCTGCGCCTCGCTGCGGAGGATCCGGCCGCACGCGGCGTGGAACGTCATCACCCAGGCGGCGCGGGCGGGCGGGCCGACGAGATCCCCGACGCGCTCGCGCATCTCCCCCGCCGCCTTGTTCGTGAACGTGATCGCGAGGATCTCGGGCGGCTTGACTCCGACCGCGCCGAGCAGATGCGCGATGCGGCGGGTGAGAACGCGGGTCTTCCCGGAGCCCGCTCCTGCCACGACCAGCACCGGGCCTTCGGTGTGAAGGACGGCCTCCCGCTGCGCCGGATTCAGGTCGGCGAGATAGGTCTCCGGCGTCGTCGCGGCCACCGCTCGATCGTAGCGGCGGCCTCCATCGGGCTCGGCGGCCCCAGAAACGCTTACGCTCGCGGCATGCGGCTCGCGCTCATGATCGAGGGGCAGGAAGGCGTGACGTGGCAGGACTGGTGCGCGCTCGCGGACGCATGCGAGGAGCATGGCGTCGACACGCTCTTCCGCTCCGACCACTACATCTCGCAGGGCGACGAAGCCCACAACGTCGCGCACGACGCTTGGACGACGATCGCCGCCCTCGCGGCACGAACGTCGACGCTCCGCTTCGGGACGCTCGTCTCCCCCGCCACCTTCCGCACTCCGGGACTGCTCGCCAACGCCGCGGCCACCGCCGACCACGTCTCGGGCGGGCGGATCGAGCTCGGCATGGGCGCAGGCTGGAACGAGCGCGAGCACCGCGCGTACGGCTTCCCGTTCCCCGAGACGCGGGCGCGGGTCGAGATGCTCGCGGAGCAGGTCGAGATCGTGCACCGGCTCTGGACCGAGGAGCGCGTCGACTTCCGCGGCCGCCACTACACGCTCGAGGATGCGCCTGCGCAGCCGAAGCCTCTTCAGCAGCCGAGGCCGCCGCTGCTCGTCGGCGGCGGAGGCGGGCGCGGCACCGTCGAGCCCGCGCTCGAGTTCGCGGATGAGTACAACACGCCGTTCGTGTCGCCCGATGAGGCGGCGCCGATCCGGGAGAAGACCCGGCCGCTGCGCTTCTCGGTCATGACCGGCTTCCTCGTCGGGAAGACGCGCGAGGAGATGAGAGGACGTGCCCACGAGCTCTACTCGCGCCGCTCTCGCGAGCAGTCCTTCGACGAGTGGCTCGTCGCCTATTCGGAGCGCTGTGTCGTCGGCTCGGTGGACGAGGTCGTGGCACGGCTCCGCGAGTACGAGCGAGCCGGTTGCGACCGGATCATGCTCCAGCACCTCCTCCACACCGACCTCGACCCCGTCCGGCTGATCGGCCGCGAGCTCGCACCGGCGCTCGCGTAGCCGTCCGCAGCGTCCGCGACGATCCGGCCGTGGAGATCGGCACCGCGCGTTTCGAGGCGTTCAGCGACGGCGTGTTCGCGATCGCCGCGACGCTGCTCGTGCTCGAGTTTCACGCCGCCCCCGGCGACCACCTCGGCAAGGAACTCCTCCACCTCTGGCCGTCGTACCTCGCCTACGTGACGAGCTTCGTCACGATCGGAATCATCTGGATGAACCACCACCACGCGGTCTCGCTGCTCGGGCGCATGGACCGGACGATGCTCTTCCTCAATATCCTGCTGCTCCTGACTGTCGCGTTCCTGCCATTCCCGACGAAGCTCGTGGCTCAAAACCTCGGTGGCGGCGGCGGCGAGAAGACGGCCGCGCTCGCCTACACGGCAACGTTCGTGGTCATGTCGGTGATCTACAACACGTGGTGGAGGTATGCCTCGAGCGATCGGCGACTCGTCGCCGAGGGCGTGCCCGACTCGGCGCTGCGTGCGATTTCACGCGCTTTCAACCCCGGCGTGCCGATGTACACGGCGGTGTTCGTGGTCGCTTTCTTCAGCCCGCTCACCGCCGTCTTCCTGACCTTCGCGATCGCGGCGTTCTACCTACCGTCCGCCGCTCTCTTCGATCGCTGACTCGAGCCAGGCGGACGCCGCCGCAAGGGCCACGGCGTCGCTCGACTTGAGCACGACCTCGACGGTGAAGCCGCCGTTGCCGAAGCTCGGATAGGAGCCGACGAGCACGTTCGGCCAGCGCTCGCCGGTCTCGGCGAGCGAGGCGGAGATGACGCTCTCGTACGTCCGGTAGACGCGATGCCAGCTCTCGATCGGGCTGCCACGCCGGAACTCCTCCTCGATGGACGCGAACATCGCTTCCATCTCCGACGGGAGGCCGGGCAGGACGTAGACGTTCTCGATCGCGAAACCGGGCGCACCGCCCAGCGGGTTGGCGAGCGGCCGGCTGCCGCGCGGCAGGAGCGCCCAGCGCGCGGCGTACTCGGGGTTGCGCGTGAACCGTGCGCGCAGGTCCGCCGCGACCTCGGGCACTTCCTCCTGACGGACGCGGAATGCGGCAGCCAGCGCCTCTCGCGTCAGGTCGTCGGGCGTGCCGCCGAGGCCGCCCGTGACGAGGAGGAAGTCGACGCGCGGCGCCTCGCTGCGGACGAACTCGGCAATCGTGTCGACCTCGTCCGGCAGGGTCGCCATGAGATGCACGTCCACGCCGAGCGGCGCGAGCCGGCGGGCGAGCCACGACGCATTGGTGTTGGGCACGTCCCCCGAGACGAGCTCGTTCCCGATCGTGAGGATCGAGGCACTCACAACTCGATGGTACGGCTGGCGGCGAGGGCCTCCAGGAAGCGACGGTCGTGCGTGACGATGATCACCGTGCCGTCGTAGCCGGCGAGGGCGCGCTCGAGCTCCTCGATCGCCTCGACGTCGAGGTGATTCGTCGGCTCGTCGAGGACGAGGCAGTTGACGCCGCGGGCGGTCAGGAGCGCGAGGCCCGCGCGGGTGCGCTCGCCCGGCGACAGCGACTCGGCCGAGCGGAGGACGTCGTCGGCGCCGAGGCCGAACTTCGCGAGCAGCGTGCGCGCGGTTCCCTCCTCGAAGTCGCGGAAGATCTCGAGCAGCGCCTGCGGCCCGGTCAGCGCGGCGCGGTCCTGCTCGAGCTCCCCGAGGACGACGCCCGGGCCGAGCCAGCGGGTGCCGGCCGCGAGCGGAAGCCGGCCGAGCAGCGCGTCGAGCAGCGTCGTCTTGCCGCTGCCGTTCGGGCCTGCGATCGCGAGGCGGTCGCCCCAGCCGACCGCGAGGTCGAGCGGCCCGAGCCGGAAGGAGCCGCGCTCGACGACCGCCTCCTCGAGCCGGACGACGACCTCGCCGCTGCGCGCCGCAGGCGCGAGCGAGAGCTGGAGCTCCCACGGCTCGTACGGCTTCTCGACGGTCTCGACCCGCGCGAGCTTCGCTCCGTACGTCCGCTTGACGTCCTTCGACTTCTTCTTCTTGCGGCCCTGGCCGTAGCCGCGGCGCTCCCACTCGGCCATGCGGCGCTGCTGCTCCTCGATGCGCCGCCGCTCGACGACCGACGACTCCCAGCGGCGGTAGTGGCGCTCCCGCCGCCGCTCGCGCTCGGCCTCGTAGTCGCTCCAGCCGCCGCTGTACTCCGTCGTCCCGCGCGTCCACTCGTCGAGCTCGACGATACGCGTGACGACACGGTCGAGGAAGGCGCGATCGTGTGAGACGACGACGAGCGAGCCGGGATGCGCGACCAGCGCGCGCTCGAGCCAGGCGAGACCGGCGAAGTCGAGGTCGTTCGTGGGCTCGTCGAGCAGGAGCACGTCGAAGCCACCCCGGAGGATGGCGGAGAGCGCCGCCCGCGTCTCCTCCCCGCCCGAGCGCGTGCCGGCGTCCCGCTCCTGCGCGAGGTAGCCGACCGCGAGCGCAGGCGGCGTGCGCCGGATGCGCCCTGCGTCCGGCTCCTCGAGCCCCGCGAGCAGGCGGAGGAGCGTGGACTTGCCGGCGCCGTTTGGACCGACGAGTCCGATCCTCGCGCGCGGCGGCACGACGAGGTCGACGTCCGCGAGGACGACCTCGGCTCCGTACGACTTCGAGACTCCGGCTGCGACGAGGGAGCCGACAAGGCGAGACATGCGCAACGACCTCCAACAACGAGCGCAAGTAACAGACTGTTACTTGCAAGGACTGGGCCGGCTGAGACGGGGTCAGTTGCGCATACGGAGGCGCTGAGCGCCGTCGGCCACTCTAGCGAGATCGCTAGTAACAGACTGTTACAAGGAAGGACTGGGCCCGACGAGACGAGGTCTAGCGGCGCACGGGTAAGACGAAGACGCCGCCGCGCTTGTCCTCGACGATGCGGACATTCGCGGCGTAGTGCGCCGCAACGTTCGGCGCGGAGAGCACCTCCGTAGCAGTCCCCTCCGCAACGACCGAGCCCTCGTTCAGCAGGACGAGCCGCTCGGCGTACTGGCCGGCGAGCGTGAGGTCGTGCATCGTCGTCACCACGGTCAGCCCGTCGCGGCGCAGCGCGTCCACGAGCTCGAGCACGAGCTGCTGGCGACCAAGGTCGAGCGCCGTCGTCGGCTCGTCGAGCAGCAGCACCGGCGCCTCCTGCGCGAGCGCGCGCGCAAGCACGGCCCGCTGCAGCTCGCCGCCGCTGAGCGAGCCGAGCGGCCGCGCGGCGAACTGCTCGAGCTCGAGGCGGCGCAACGCCTGCGCCGCCGCCTCCCGGTCGCGACGGCCCTCTCCTCCCAGGTACGCGATGTGCGGCGTGCGGCCGAGGAGGACGTACTCCGCAACGGTCAGCGCAGCCGGCGTCTCGGGCTTCTGCGGGACAAAAGCGATGAGCCGGGCGACGGCGCGACGCCCGAGCCGGCGCGCGTCCTGTCCGTCGATCAGCACTTCGCCCTCGTACGCGGCGAGCCCGGCAAGCGCGCGCAGCGCCGACGTCTTCCCGGCGCCGTTCGGCCCGATCAGCGCCGTCCAGCCTCCCGCCTCCGCGCGCAGCGAGAGCCCACACACGGCCGCGACCGGCCCGAACCGCACCCAGAGATCGCGCGTCTCGATCAGCGGCCGGCCCTCGAAGTGCGTAGAACAAGAGCGAAGAACGGCGCTCCGAGGAAGGCGGTGACGACGCCGATCGGCAGCTCCGCCGGTGAGAGAACAGTGCGCGCGACGACGTCCGCGAGGACGAGAAAGCCGGCGCCCGCGAGCAACGAGAGCGGGATGAGCGCGCGGTAGCTGGTCGAGGCGAGCAGCCGGATCGTATGCGGGACGATGATCCCGACGAACGCGATCAGGCCGCTCACCGAGACGGCGGCCGCCGTTCCCAGCGTGGCCGCGACGACGATCGCCAGCCGCGCCCGCGGGACGTCGATTCCAAGGCTCGCGGCCTCGTCGTCGCCGAGGCTGAACACGTCGAGCACGCGACGGTGCAGGACGAGCACGAGAGAGCTCACCGCGATGTACGGCGCGCAGATCGCGACGTCGTGCCAGGTAGCGGTCGAGAAGCCGCCGAGCAGCCACGAGTAGATGTTCTGCAACTGCTGCGTGTGCTGCTGCTGGACGAACGTCTGCACCGCCGCCGTGAAGGTCGCCATCGTGACGCCGGCGAGCACGAGCGCACCGGTCATCTGAGTGGCGCCGACGGAGCGGCCGAGCGCGTAGGTGACGACGACAGCGGCGATCGCACCGGCGAACGCAGCAAGCGGCACCGTCCAGGTGCTTCCCGTCGCTGCCGCGGATGCGTAGACGATCGCGAGCGTCGCGCCGAGACCCGCACCACCGGCGACGCCGAGGAGATACGGGTCGCACAGCGGGTTCCGGAACACGCCCTGATACGAGGCGCCCGCGACTGCGAGCATCCCTCCCACGAGCGCGGCGAGCGCGACCCGCGGCGCCCGCAGCTGCCAGATCACGGCATGGTCGACCGCTCCGAGTGGCTGTTGGACGTGGAGGAAGGGGACGTACGAGAGCGCCGACCGGACGATCGCGCCGACGCCGACGTGGACCGGCCCGACGGCAAGGCCGACGGCGAGCGCCACGACGAGGAACGCAACGGTGACGAGGCCGGCGCGGAGGCCGACGCCCCGCGCCTCGACACGGGGTGTCGGTACCGGTGCCGCCTCCGCTCTGCCGGCCGTGGCCATCAGTTCTGCTTGGCGATCCGTGCCACCGTCCGCGCGAACTGCACGATCCGCGGCCCCCAGCGCGAGGCGACGTCGTCGTTGGCCAGCACCACGCGGTGGTGCTGCACGGCGGAGATCGAGCTCCAGCCCGGTCGGTCGGCGACCGTCGCGTAGTTCTGGCCGCAACACCTCGTGTCGGCGAGGACGATGATCTTCGGGTTCTTGGCAACGATGTACTCGCCCGAGAGCTGCGGGTAGCCCCCGCCCGCCCCGCCCGCTGCGTCGGCGATGTCCCGGAAGCCGAACAGCTTGTAGATGCTGCCGATGAAGGTCTGAGACGTGGCCGAGTAATACGTCGGATCGAGCTCGTGATAGACGGTGGCGTGGCGGCGCGTCTTCGGCACACTCGCCACGATCGCCGCCAGGTGCGCCCGCATCGAGCGGATGACTGCACTTGCGCCACGCTCGTGGCCCGTGAGACGGCCGAGGCCGAGGATCTCGCCGTATGCCTGCTCGAGCGTGTTCGCAGCGGCTACGAACTTGACCTTGATCCCGAGCTTGCGGAGCTGCGAAGCGAAGTTGCTCGGGTTGTACGAGATGAGGACGAGGTCCGGGTGGTAGGCCGCGATAGCCTCGACGTTCGGGTCGTAACCGGAGAGGCTCGTCAGCGGCGCCCGCTTCGGATAGTTGGACTGGTTGTCCACCGCGACGACCTGCTTGCCGGCGCCGATTGCGAACAGATCCTCGGTCACCGTCGGTGAGAGCGAGACGATCCGCTGCGGGAAGTGGTGCCTGGAGTGCCTGTGCTGATGCGCTGCCGCCGAGAGGGAGACGACGGCGAGCGCCGCCGACAAGGGCCGCTCCGACAGCGATGCTGAAACGGTGCACGAATCCTCCTATCCGCGAGGGGTTCGGGTTTGCGGCGGGCAGCAGGTCTTCTGACTCGGGGCTCCCTCCCCCGCCGCCTTCCCGGGTCTGCGACCCAGTGGCGTCGTGGCGGGAGAGCGTCTCCCCTTACAGCGGCGGGACCGTCCCGGACTTGCACCGGAGTTCCCTCACCGCTCGCCGGTTTGTGGCGGGGAATCTAGCATCGGCTCCCGTGGCCGGACTCGCACTCGCGCTTGCGCTCGACCTCGACGGCGTGCTCGCCGACACGCGCCCCCTGTGGGACGCGTGGCTCGAGGACGCGTCGCGGCGGGCGCGCGTCGAGCTCGAGGTGCCTGCGGATCGCGAGGCGGCGGCGGCGGTGCTCGACGAGGCGCTCGGCGACTGGAGGCCGCTCTTGACGCGGTTCGCAGCCGACCGCGCTCCGCTCTGGATCCGCCCCCGTCCAGACACGAACGCGGCGCTGCGAGGGCTCGTCGCGGCGGGCGCACGCATCGGGGTCTTCAGCGACGCGCCGCGGGAGCTCGCCGACATCGCGCTCGCACATGCGGGCGCCGCACGTCAGGTGGAGGTCGTCGGAACGCTTGCCGAGGTGCAGGCTGCGCTCGGCGGCGAAGCCGTCGTCGTGCGCTCGCGCGAGGAGCTGCCCGGACTACGATGACCAGGTGGAGCACGACCTCTCCGACCGGCGCTTCGACCTGATCCTCGAGAAGCTCGACCGCATCGGCGACGAGCTCGCGAAGACGAACAAGCGTCTCGACAACGACGAGAACTTCCTCCGCGTCGCCCGCGAGCTCGCGACCCTGAACGAGTCGCTCCAGGCGCTCGCGTACGCCGCGCTCGGCCAGCAAGCACCTCAGGTGCGCCGCCGCCGCCCCGCCTGAGCGCGCGACACAGCCGGCAGGACACCTCTCACGGAGACACGTCCCGGTGCCAGGCACCGCGACGTGTCGTAAGCGGACACGGCGCCCGGTTCGGACCTGGCTCGTCAGCTTGCTTCGACGAAGCCGCGGAGCCCCCGAACCTGAGCCGCGCGTGTCGTGCCGAACTCGCTCAGGACAACGCTCGCATCGACGAACCCAAACAGGTCTGAGACGCCTACCGTCGCCCCGAAGCTGCTCCACCGCCAGTCCTCCGGCTGACGGGCGAGGCCGGCGGCAACCGGATTCCTCGCGACGTACCGGAAGGCCTCGAGCACAGCCGCCGCAGTCTCTTTCCGCCTCGACCAGTAGCGATCGCGGACGAGGTAACCGGTCCTGCCGTGGCGCGCGTTGAACCGTCTGGTGTAGCCGCCTACGAGGCCGTGCATCCCTCGCGCCAGCGACCCGTCCGGGATGTCAACGAGCGCGTGGCAATGCGTCGAGAGCAAGCAGACGGCCAGGCATCGCCACTCGTAGCGGGAGACCGTCTTGACAAAGAGTCGCAGCCAGATCGCGCGATCGAGATCGTCGTGGAAGTACGCGGCTGCCCCGGCGGCGCTCACGCCGATGTGCTGGATACCCGGAGCGAGATCACGCGGGGAACGGGGCATCGACTCAGCTTCGGGCAAGAGAGGCAGCGCCGCAAGATGGCCTAGCGAGACACCTGTCCACCGCGGCCACGGCTTGGTGCCTGGCACCGGGACGTGGCCTGTTGGGACTGCGGACGGCCGAGCCGAGGGCGCTTGTCAGCGGAGCCGGTAGAGCGTCCCGCCGAGGGAGACGGCGTACAGCTCGCCGTGCCCGTCGACGCCGAACGAGGAGAGGGACGGTACGTTCCCCGAGACGGACGCAGCCGAGGCGCGGCCGTGCTTGCCGACCCGGAAGCTCCAGATCGTTCCCTCGCAGAAGTCGCCGTAGAAGTACCGCCCGCGCGCGGCCCGCACCGCTGCACCGCGATAGACGTAGCCGCCGCTGACCGAGCAGCCGTGCGCGTGCGAGTAGACCACGACCGGCCTCACCTTCTGGCCGGCCGTGGCGTAGCGATGGCCCGAGTCGAAGACCGAGTCGCCTTCGTAGCGGCTCCAGCCGTAGTTGGCGAGCTTGTCGAGCTTCGCCGCGGCCCGAAAGTCGACCTCCTCGAACGTGTCCTGGCCGACGTCGCCGATCCAGAGGTTGTCGTTCGCCGGGTCGAATGAGTACCGCCACGGGTTGCGCAGACCGAGCCCGACGATCCTCCAGGAGTGGCCTGGAGTCTTCCCCTTCGCGCGCAGCAGCTTGCCCAGCCGCGCGTGCATGTTCTGCGAGGTCTGGTTCGGATCGCCTTCGGAGCCTCCGTCGCCGAACCCGATGTAGAGGTAGCCGCGCTTGTCGAACTGGAGCTGGCCGCCGTTGTGGTTCGAGAACGGCTGGTGGAGGGCGAGCAGGATGCGGCCGCTCGAGCGCACGCCGCGGCCGTTCGCGGCCTTGTAGCGGGCGATGCGCGAGTTCCCGTGCACGTCGGTGTACGAGACGTAGAACAGGTGGTTCGACGCGTAATGCGGGCTGAACGCCATCGAGAGCAGGCCCTGTTCGCCGCCGCTCTTGACGAGGCTGTGGATGTCGAGAAACGTGCCGGCGATCTTCCCGTCGCGGACGATGCGGATCGTGCCCGCCTGCTCGACGACGTAGAGCGCGTCGGGATCGCCCGGCGCCGATGTCACGTAGTCGGGCGAGTCGAGGCCGCTGACGATCGGCGCGAACGAGTATGAGGTCGTGACCTTCGGCCCCCTGAACGCGACAACAGTCGTGTGGTGCGCGAGGAACAGCCGGTGAATCCCGGCGCCGAGCAGGACCCCGAGGGCGATGGCGATCAGCGTCTTAGCAAGACGCGACGTAGTTCGTCCTCCTTGCCGGGCTCGAGGATCGCAAGCACCTGGTCGCCTGCCTCGAGCACTGTCGACCCCACGGCGATCTCGGCCCGGCCGCCGCGCATGACGGAGATGAGCCGCGAGCCCTCGGGCAGCGACAGCGCCTCGATGCTGCGGCCCGCCGAGGGCGACTCTCCGTCGATGTGCACCTCGACGATCTCGAGGTTCTCGCCGCGCAGCTCGAGCAGGTGGATCAGGTCGTGTTCCGGCACCTCGTGTTCGACGAGTGCCATCACGCTCGACGTCGCGCAGATGGTCGGCGAGATCCCGAGCAGGTCGAAGTGCGACTGGTTGCGCGGGTCGTTCACGCGCGCGATCACCTTCGGGACGCCGTACTTCTCGCGCGCGATCTGCCCGATGATCATGTTGTCCTCGTCGTCGCCGGTGAGCGCGAGGACGACGTCGGGCGGCCGCGCGATGCCCGCCTTCTCGAGGACGAAGAGCTCGGTCGCGTCGCCGCGCTGCACCTGGTGCTCGAACTCGTCCTCGAGCTGCTCGAAGCGGTCGCGCCTCTGCTCGATCAGCGTCACCTCGTTGCCGAGCCGGAGTAGCGACCGAGTGACGTTCGCGCCGATCTTGCCGCCGCCGGCGACGATGACGTACATCAGCTCACGACCTCTTCCGGCTCGGTGCGCGTCACGGGAATCGCGCACGTCCGAGCAGCGTCCAGGAGCGAGTCGATGGCCACGCTCGTGGGATTCACGATGTTGAGGCCCCGCTCCTTGTAGAACCTCGCGCGCGCGGGATCGAGGACTCGCACGACGACGCAGCGGACGTCGAAGCGCTTCTGCGCGACCTGGCCGATGATGATGTTCGTGTTGTCGCCGTCGGTGGCGACGACGACCGCGTCGGCGTCTTCGATGCCGGCCTTGCGGAGGACGTGGGCGTCCATGCCGTGGCCCACGATGAACGCGCCGGGCCAGCTCTCGCCGAGCCGCGAGAGCGCATCCTCGTTCTCGTCGACGACGGTCACCTCCCAGCCCTCCTGGTGCAGTTGGAGCGCAACCGCAGAGCCGACGCGTCCGCAGCCGACGATCAGCGCCTTCAGACCTAGCCCCTCCATGACGTGCGGAGCGTAGCTCGCTAGACCTCTTCGAGCACGCCCTGAGGGAAGGCGACGACGAGCACCTCAGCCGGTGCCTTGCGGAGGACGTAGTCCACAGTCGGCGAGAAGAAGCGCGATTGCCGGCGCCATTTCGGCGCGGAACCGAGCACGATCAAGTCGGCGCCCGTCTCCTCGGTCGCCTTGACGATCGCCTCGCCGATCGATCGCGCGCGGATCGAGTGCCCCTCGACTGTGACTCCAAGGTCTGCGCCGAGCGCGGCAGCCTCGGCGAGCGAGGCGGCCGCCCGTTCCTCCTCGTCGTAGAGCGGCGCGTCGAGCGGTTGCTCGAGCGGCACGCGGATCACGTGGAGCGCCACGACCGCGGCGTCCCGTTCCTGGGCGAGCTTGACCGCCGTCGCGACCATCTCCTCCCCGATCTCGCCGAGCTTCATCGGCACGAGGATCTTCGAGAACTCGGCGTGTGCCAGCTCGTCTTCCTCGACCGGCTCGACATGCTCGAGGAGACCTGTGCCGCGGCCGCGACGAACCATGAGGTAGACGACGACACCGGCGGCGAGCCAGATCGGGCCGCCGTAGCGCGCGCCGATGTGGGTCACCATCGCCGCGACGAAGATCGCCGTCGTCGCCAGCGCCCCGAGGACCGTCGGTAGCGGAACGTCCGCGCCTCGAATCCGGATCGAGAGCGGGACGCGGAAGGGGCGCTCGAGGTCGGGCTTGCTGAAGCGGAGCTTGATCACCGCTAGCTGTGCCGCCGTGAACGCGACGAGAACGCCGAAGCTGAAGAGGCTAGCGAGGAAGCCCACCGGGTTGGTCGTGAACTCCGTGGTGAGGAGAAGCGCCATCGAGATCAACGCGGCGGCGATCACGGTCTCCGGTGAGTGGAGGCTGCGGCGGCTGAGCCGGCCGAAGCGGCGCGGGAGTTGCCCGTGCTCGGCAAGCGAGTACGCGAGACGGCCGAAGCCCGAGTTCGACGTCGCTGCGGCGACGAGGAGGATGAGCGCTCCGGTCAGGCCGACATACACCCGCAGCGCCCGTTCGACCCAGTAGGCCACGTGCGGCCCGAGCGCGTACACGATCCCCATCAGCGGCGCTCGCAGCCAGGTCGTGCCGAGCTGCGTCGTCCCGTTAGGCGCGGGATAGGCAGAGAGGCCGACGAGCGCGATCAGCACGGTCACGACCACGACCGCGCCGATGCCGAGAAAGAGGCTCCGCGGCAGGTCGCGTCCCGGCCGACGCGTCTCCTCGGCGAAGTTCGCAACCGTCTCGAGCCCGGTGTACGCGAGAAACGCTAGCGGCAGCGCGAATGCGATCTGGTGCCACGATGGCTGCACGCCGACGTGGAGCCCGCGCGTGAGCGCGGTCGGCGAGAAGAGGAAGGCGAAGCCGAGCAGCACGAGCAACAGCTGCGTGACGAGATCGAGGATCGGAACCACGAGGGTGAGCGAGTAGAGACGCGTCCGGCGGAACAGGCGCACGAGGGCGATCGCTCCGATCACGACACAGCCGACGATCACGTCTCCCGGGCGCTGGGCGATCGAGTGCACGCCGATCGCAAGCCCGAGGTAGTGCGGGAAGAAGAGCGCCGAGAGCGCGATCACGATGAGGTAGTCGAGGAAGAGTGCCCAGCCCGTCATGAACCCGGCGAGGTCGTTGAAGGCGACGCGGACGAAGGTCGCCGCGCCGCCGGACTCGCCGATCGACGTCGTCCCCTCGGCGTACGACATCGTCACGACGAGGAAAATCACGCCGACGATCGCGAGGACGACGGGCGTGAGCCCGAGCGCGTGCAGCGCGACGATCCCGAGGGCGAAGTAGAGAGACGACGCCACCTCGCCGTACGCGACCGAGGCGAGAGCCGGCGCGTCGAGCACCCGTTGCAGCGGCGGCAGCTTGCGGGCCATCCGCCGGTGAGCCTAACGGCGTCGCAGGAGGTAGAGACGCCCGACCCCGAGCCCGATGAACAGCACGCCCAGGAGGTAGCCCACCGAACCTCCCCCCGCCGCGGCCGTCTCGGCCAGGAACGCGACCCCGAGCACAATCGAGATCAGCCCGAGCACGAGCACCGAGCGCTTGTAGAAGCTCACGCCGCTCGCTCGCGCGGGGTCGCGATCATGACGCGGCACGGCGCGTGGCGGAGGACGAAATCGACGGCGTCGCCGAAGATCTGGCGCCGGCCGCGCTCCAGCCGCACCCGTCGCGGCCCGGCCATGACGATGATCTCGGAGTTGCGGCGGATCGCCTCGTCGACGATGGCGCGGCCGATGTTCCGGGTGCGCGCGATGCGGCCGATCACGGTCACGCCGTACGACTCGCCGATCGCGCGCGCCTCGTCGAGCTGCTCGTTCGCCTCACGCACCTCGTCCGGCATCTCGGCGTCGAGTGGCTGGTCGAGCGGAATCTCGATCGCGGTGAGGGCGACGATCGAAGCGCGCCGCTCCGCAGCGAGCCGGCACGCGAAGTCCATCGCCTCGTCGGAGGCGTAACCCGCGGCGATCGGGACGAGGATGCTGCGGAACTCCAGCACCGCGGCCGGGCCGAACTCGACGGGCGCGCGGATCGTCTCGGCCAGCGGCGCGTGCACGACGCGCCGCCGGTAGTAGACGTAGAACGCGAAGCCGAGCACGAGCCAGCCCATGCCCGCGTAGCGGATCGACGGGGTCTGGATCACGATCACGAGGAACGAGAGCCCGGTGCCGAGCCCACCGAGGACCGCGAAGACGGGCCAGTTGACGCCGCGGAACTGCAGGTTGAACCTCGACGTGTACGCGGCCTCGCTTCGGTCCCGATCCTTCATCCTCAGCCGGATGATCGAGGCATGCGCGACGGTGAACGAGAACGTCGCTCCGAACGAGTAGATCGCTCCCAGGAACGCCGTCTTGCCGGAGAGGGTGAGCAGGATCGGGATCGTCCCCGCGAAGAAGACGAGCGCGAGCCACGGCGTCTTGAAGCGCGGGTGGATCTTGCGGAACACCAGCGGCAGCTGCCGGTGGCTCGACATCGCGTAGGTGATCCGCGAAGCGCCGATCACGCCGGCGTTCGCCCCGATGAAGAGGATCGTCGAGGCGAGGATCCCGAGGTAGACACGGAGCGCGTGCGTGATCGTCGCCGAGCTGATGCCGAGGTTGTTCACGATCCCGAGCACCGGATCGTTCTGGTAGCCGTGCTGGCCCTGGAGATGCTGCGTCGGCTTCAGCCCGAGGAGCGTCGTGTAGCCGTGGTCGGCGGTGTGCACGACCGGCATCGCCGAGAGCGCGATCCACGGCAGCGTGAAGTAGATGGCGAAGACGGCGATCGCCACGTACATCACCGCACGCGGCACGGTGCGCAGCGGGTCGCGCGCCTCCTCCGACATGTTGGAGACGGTCTCGATGCCCGTGTAGGCGAGCATCGCGATCGGGATCGAGAGGAAGAAGTTGCTCCAGGTGGGTGCGACGCCGAAGTGGATGTTCGAGGTGAGGATGTGCGGCGAGAAGACGAGGACGAAGCCGAGCAGCACGAGCAGCAGCTGCGTTGCGAAGTCCGTCACCGCCAGGACGACGTTGACCTTGGCCGACTCCTGCACGCCGACGATGTTCAGGATCACGAGCGCCGCGATCACGACGATCCCCCCGACGACGTCCCACGGGTTCTCGCGGAGCGGCGGCCAGAAGACAGAGAGGTAGTGCGGGACGAAGAACGCCGATACGGCGATCGTCGCGACGTAGTTGAGCATCTGGGCCCACGCGGCCTCGAACGAGACGGTCTCGTTGAAGGCGTGGCGGGCGAAGCTCGAGGAGCCGCCCGCCTCGGGGTAGCGCACGGTGCCCTCGGTGTACGTCGCGGCCGTGCAAGCGAAGATGAGGCCCGCGATGATGAAGACGATCGGCGTCAGGCCGAGCGCGTAGACCGCTACGACGCCGAGCGCGTAGTAGATCGAAGAGCCGACGTTGCCGTACGCGGTCGCAAAGAGCGCGTTCGTTCCGAGGACGCGCTCGAGCTGCTGGGCCTGGCGGCGCCGTCGTGCCACGGCGTGACTGTATTCCGCGCTGCGGTCGCGCCCACGCCCCTACCCGCAACCGGGCCGGTGGCGATCAACACCCGGCACGGCGCGTCCCGCAGGAGGAGGAGAACCTCGCGCGGGAACGCACGGTGGAAGCCGCGACGGGACTCGACCGGCGCGCCGACGACGACGAGCTCGGCGCGACGCTCGGCAGCGACGCGCGCGACCTCCTCCCCGAGACATCCGGGCCGCGTGCGAACGATCTCCCACCGCACGCCGACCCCGTAGGAGGTCGCCACCGCGGTCGCGGACTCGAGCCGCTCCTTCAGGCCCACGAGTTGCCCGTCGAGGTGTGCGTCGATCGGCAGCTCGCGCTCGAGCACGGCCGGCGCGACGAGGACGATCCGGGCACCGCGGTCGGCAGCGAGCCGGCAGGCGAGATCCAGGGCGTGCTCCGTCTCCTCCCGGTCGACCAGCGGCACAACGAGGGTGCGATAGCCGATCGAGCCCGTCCAGCGCGCGAAGCGGCTCGCCCGACGGTGGAGCAGGTGCACGTCCGGGAGCCTCATCGAATGAGCTGGTAGGGGACGGAAGCCAGGATCACGTTCGGCTCGACGAGCAGCAGGCGCTTCACATAGAGGGCGCGCTGGTTGTGGAGCAGCCGCCGCCAGCCGCGGAGGATGAGCTCCGGAAGGACGACGAGGACATCGTCCCCTTCGCTCGTGAGCTCGCGCAGGTACGCGAGGAGCGGGTCGCCGATGTCCCGGTACGGCGCCGCGAGCACCTCGAGCGGCACGCGCGCGTCCGCAGCCAGCCACTTGCGCCGCATCTCGGCCGCCTCGGTCTCGTCGAAGGCGAAGTTGACGGCCTTCGTGTCCGGGAGGCCGACGGCCTGCGCCCAGTTCAGGGCTCGCATCGAGGCGGCGTTGGCGCCCGAGACGAAGATCCGCACGGCGATCCGGCGGCCGTTCGGGCTCTCGTCCACCGTCGGCACGTCCGCGACCACGACGCCGGGCTCGGTCAGGAGCCGCAGCTTGAGCGAGAACTCGAACCGGTGCCGCGCCTCCTCGGTGACCGCGCGGCGGCGGAACTGCTCGGGGACGATCACCGTGACGAAGTCGGACTCGCCGCGCGGCAGCCGCCAGACCTGCTCGAGCACGGCGTCGACCGTGCCGCCGTGCGGGTCGAGCGTCTCGAGCAGCGGCGCGCCGCCCGAGAGGTGGAACCAGCGCGGGCCGATGCCCGGATCGCTGCCGCGCCGCGGGACGTGGATGGCGCGGAATCCGTCCGGCGAGATCGCTCGGGCGAAGGCGAGCGCGCGCTCGGCCGCCGGGTCGAGATCCTCGACGACGAGCAGCGTGCGGTTGCGGGCGTCAGGGGCCGCCGCAACGGCGGCAGCTCCGGCGCTCAAACGGCGTCCGACCCGCCGGTAGTGGCGCCGCACGCCGAGCATCGCGACGACGAGCACCGGGATCGCGACCGTCACGAGCCAGGCGCCCTCGGCGAACTTCGTCCAGATCACGATCACCGTGACGAGACCGGTGGCCGTCGCACCGACGGCGTTCACGGTCATGCGACCGCGCCAGCCCGGCGTCCGGACTCGCAGCCAGTAGCGGATCATCCCCGCCTGCGAGAGCGTGAAGGCGGTGAACACGCCGATCACGTAGAGGTGGATCAGGCTGTTGGTATTCGCCTTGTAGATGACGAGCAAGGCGGCGGCGGCGCCCGCGAGCACGATCATCCCATTGGAGAAGACGAGCCGGTCGCCGAGGTTCGAGAACTGGCGAGGCGCGAACCGGTCGCGCGCGAGCAGCGCCGAGAGCCGCGGGAAGCCCTGGAAGGACGTGTTCGCGGCGAGCACGAGGATCAGCAGCGTCGTCCCCTGGACCGCGTAGTACATGAAGCCGCCGAAGGAGCCGGCCGGGAACACCGTGCGCGCGATCTGCGAGACGACAGAGTCCGTGGAGCTCGGCATCGCGTGCACGCGCACCGCGAGGTAGGAGACGCCGAGGAACATCGCGATCGCGATCGCCCCGAGGATCGCGAGGGTCGTCGCCGCGTTCTTCCCCTGCGGGTGCCGGAACGCGTTGACGCCGTTCGCGATTGCCTCCACTCCCGTCAGGGCGGTGGAGCCCGAGGAGAAGGCGCGCAGCAGGACGAACACCGTGATCACTCCCGTTCCTGTGGGGAGCGGGCTCGGCACGACCGCCTGGTGGACGTGTCCGGTCGCGACCTGGAAGAGCCCGACGCCGACGAGGACGAGGATCGACGTCACGAAGGCGTACGTGGGGAGCGCGAAGAGCATCCCCGACTCGCGCACGCCGCGCAGGTTGGCGAGCACGATGATCACGAGGCACGCGAGCGAGAGTCCGACCTTGTGCGAGGTGAGGGACGGGACGAACGACGTGATGGCGTAGATCCCCGCCGAGATCGAGACTGCCACGGTGAGGACGTAGTCGGTCAGCAGCGCCGCCGCCGCGACGAGGCTCGGCGCGGTGCCGAGGTTCTCGCGCGCGACGACGTACGCCCCGCCGCTCGTCTCGTACACGCGCACCGTTTGCCGGTAGGAGAGGACGACGATCCCGAGCAGGCATGCGATTCCGATCGAGATCGGGAAGACGAGATACGCCGAGGTGGCCGAGACGGCGACGAGCACGACGAGCGCCGACTCCGTCGCGTACGCGACCGACGACAGCGGGTCGGAGGCGAAGATCGGCAGCGCGAGCCACTTCGGCAGCAGGGTCTCGTGGATCTGGCCGCTGTGCATCGGCCGGCCGACGAGCACCCGACGTAGGCGCTTCGGCTCGAGGGACCGCTCTTCGGTACGCGTGGCCGCGCTCACGTTCCCACGCTAGGACCGCGCGTCTCAGTCGAAGATCAGGATTCCGTCGGCGAGCCTCAGGAAGAACTCAAGACGGTGCGGCAAGCCGGTAGCCCGCGCCGGGCTCCGTGAGGATGAAGCGCGGCCGCGCCGGATCGGGCTCGAGCTTGCGCCGGAGCTGCGAGATGTAGACGTGGAGGTAGTGCGACTCGTCGCCGTAGCCCCTCCCCCACACCTCACGCAGCAGCATCGTGTGCGTCAGCAGCTTTCCCGGGTTGCGGGCGAGGACGCGGAGGAGCGCGAACTCGTGCGGAGTCAGCTGGACCGGCTCGCCTCCGACGGACACTGCCCGCTTCTCGAGATCGATCCGGAGGTCGCCGACCTCGACGACCGGCTCGGCGGGAGCGTCGGCGCGCCGCAGCGCCGCGCGCAGCCGGGCGAGCAGCTCGTCGATGCCGAAGGGCTTCGTGACGTAGTCGTCGGCGCCGGCGTCGAGCGCCGCGACCTTCTCGGCCTCGTCGCCGACGACGGAGAGGACGATGACGGGCGCACTGCTCCAGGTGCGCAGCTCGCGGCAGACCGCCGTGCCGCTTCCGTCAGGGAGCACGAGATCGAGCACGACCGCGTCGGGTGGGTTGGCCGCGAGCGCCGCAAGCGCGCCTTCCGCGGTCTCCGCGGTCTCCACCTCGTAGCCCGCCCCGTGCAGGCTCGTGCGCAGCGCTCGCAGAATCTGCGGCTCGTCGTCGACCACGAGGACCCGGGCGCTCACGCCGGGACGACCGCCCGGCGTTCCGCGAGCGGGAGCGAGAGGACGAGGTGCCCTCCACCCGGATCGTCCTGCGCCCAGAGCCGGCCGCCGTTCGCCTCGGCGAACCCGCGTGCGATGGCCAGGCCGAGCCCGGACCCATGTCCTGCCGTCCCGCGGCGAAACGGCTGGAACAGAGCCTCCCGTTGCTCGTCGGGCAGCCCGGCGCCCGTGTCGATGACGTGGATGCGGAGCTCGGTGGCGCCGCGCTCGACCCGGAGCAGGACCTGCGAGCCGGCCGGGGAGTAGCGCAGGGCGTTCTCGAGCAGGTTGGCGAGGACCCGCTCGATCTGGGCGGCGTCGACCTCGACGGGCGGCGTCTCCGAGCCGAGATCGAGCCGGACGCGACCCGCCTCCGTTCCAAGACCGGTGAGCGCCTGGCCGACGAGCTCGTCCGCGTGCCACAGCTCACGGTGGGGCTCGGCGGCGCCGGCCTCGAGGCGCGAGAGGTCGAGCAGCTGCTCGACGACGCGATCGAGCCGGGTTGCTTCGCCGCGGATCGTTTCGGCGAGGCCGAGGCGATCCTCCGGCTCGAGCGTCAGGCCCGGGCTCGCGAGCGCATCGGCCGAGGCGAGGATGGCCGTGAGCGGCGAGCGTAGGTCGTGTGACACCGCGCGCAGCAGCGCCGTCTTCAGCGCGTCGCTCCTGCGCAGCGCCTCGGCCTCCAGCGCCTCGCCCGCCAGCCGCTCGCGCTCTTCGGTCAGCTTCCGCAGCGCAGCGAGGGCGGCCTCGGCTTCCTCGGCGCGCCGGCGCGAGCGCGTGGCCAGCTCGCTCACCACGACTGCGGTGACGAGGAAGACGAGGAGCGCGAGCCAGTTCTTGGTGTCCGAGATCGTGAGCGTGTAGAGCGGCTCGACGAAGAAGAAGTTGAACGCGAGCACGCTTCCGATCGCCGTACCGACCGCGTAGGCGATTCCCCATGCGACGGCGACCGGGATGATCGCCAG
The DNA here is from genome assembly GCA_963759435.1 of uncultured Actinomycetes bacterium. GTDB lineage: Bacteria > Actinomycetota > Thermoleophilia > Gaiellales > Gaiellaceae > Palsa-739. The sequence continues at coordinate 229,543 of CAVWZB010000010.1, forward strand.
CAGGTAGAGCACCGCCAGGCTGAGCACGGGCACGTGGCCCTTCAAGAGCTCGATCGCGCCGGTGACGAGCGCGACAGCGCCCGCAGAAGCCGCGACCCGGGTGAGCGTTCTCACCCGGGCAACGGTACTGGTAGGAGGGCTTGGCGAAACAGTGGCTGTGCCGCAGGGCCGCGCTGAACGACGCGACTCCTCGCTTCGCTCGTCGGCCGGCTACGCCGGCTGCGGCGTCCTCAGTCGCGCCCGTAGCCTCCGGCTACGAACGCTCCCTGCGTCCTTGCCTCGCGACGCCCATCGCACCCCTGCGACGAGCACCGTTCCGCCAAGCCCTCCTAGCCGTGAATGGAGATGAGGAGCGGGATGATCAGAATGGCGACGATGTTCGTGATCTTGATCATGGGGTTGATCGCCGGGCCGGCCGTGTCCTTGTACGGGTCGCCCACGGTGTCCCCGGTGACCGCGGCCGCGTGGGCCTCCGAGCCCTTGCCGCCGTAGGCGCCGTCCTCGATCAGCTTCTTCGCGTTGTCCCACGCGCCGCCACCGGCAGTCATCGCGATCGCGAGGAAGAGGCCGGTCACGATCGTCCCGATCAGCAGGCCGCCGAGCATCTTCACGTTGATCAACCCGACCACGATGGGGATGAGGATCGGCACCATCGCGGGCAGGATCATCGAGCGGATCGCCGAGCTGGTGACGATGTCGATCGCCGGGCCGTATTGGGGCCGTTCGGTGCCCTCCATGATCCCGGGGTGCTCGCGGAACTGGCGGCGCACCTCTTCCACGACCTCGCCGCCGACGCGCCCGACCGCCTGCATGGCGAGCGACGCAAAGAGAAACGGCATCAGGCCACCGATGAGGAGGCCGGCGATGACCCAGGCGTCGTTCAACTGGAACAGCGTCGGCAGGCCCTGCTGGGCCAGCCCGTCCGAGTACGAACCGAAGAGGACGAGCGCGGCCAGCGCGGCGGAGCCGATCGCATAACCCTTCGTCACGGCCTTCGTCGTGTTGCCGACCGCGTCGAGCGGGTCGGTGATCGCACGCACCTCCGGCGGGAGATCGGCCATCTCGGCGATCCCGCCTGCGTTGTCGGTGACCGGGCCGTACGCGTCGAGCGCGACGATGAGGCCGGTCATCGAGAGCTGCGCCATCACGGCGACGCCGATCCCGAACAGGCCTGCGAGGTGGTTCGCCAACAGGATCCCGACCGCGATCACGATCACCGGCAGCGCCGTCGCCTGCATGCCGATCGCGAGGCCCTCGATGATGTTCGTCGCGTGGCCGGTCTGGGACGCGCGCGCGATCGCCTTGACCGGGTTCCAGCGCGTGCCGGTGTAGTACTCGGTGATTCCGACGAGGAGCGCGGTGATCGCGAGTCCGACCAGCGCCGAGCCGTAGAGATTGCCGAACGAGAAGTCTCCGCTCGAGTCGAAGCCCATCGTCACGGGGATGAAGATCAGCGCCGAGATGAGCGTCGCGACGAGGACGGCGCGGTAGAGCGCGTTCATGATGTTGCCGCCCTCGCGGACGCGGGCGAACTGGACGCCGATGATCGAGGCGATGATCGAGACGCCGCCGATGCACAGCGGATAGAGCCAGAGCTGGCTTCCGGTGAGAAACGGGCGACCCGTGACGCCGAGCAACATCACGGCGACCGCGGTCACCGCGTACGTCTCGAACAGGTCGGCGGCCATGCCGGCGCAGTCCCCGACGTTGTCGCCGACGTTGTCCGCGATCACGGCCGGGTTGCGCGGGTCGTCCTCCGGGATCCCCGCTTCGATCTTGCCGACGAGGTCGGCGCCGACGTCCGCGGCCTTCGTGTAGATGCCGCCACCGAGCCGGGCGAACACGGAGATGAGCGAGCCGCCGAAGGCGAGGCCGATGAGGTGCTCGATCGCCTGGTGCGGGGTGTCGCCGATCCAGGCGGTGAGAATCCCGTAGTAGCCGGCGACGCCGAACAGGCCGAGCCCCACCACCATGAGACCCGTGACGGATCCGGCGCGGAAGGCGACGTTGAGCGCGGGCGGCAGCCCATGACGGGCCGCCTCCGCCGTCCGCACGTTCGAGCGCACGGCGACGTTCATCCCGATGAAGCCGGCAGCGGCCGACAGGACCGCGCCGATGAGGAAGCCGATCGCCGTTCCCCAGCCGAGCGAGTGGTAGAAGCCGAGCAAGAGGAACGGCACGATCGCGACGACCGCAATCGTCTGGTACTGGCGGCGCAGGTACGCGGCGGCGCCCTCCTGTACGGCGCGCGCGATCTCCTGCATCCGCTCGTTGCCGGCCGGCTGCCGTAGCAGCCAGACCGTGAGGTAGATGCCGTAGACGACTGCCGCGCCCGCGCACAGCAGCGCGAACAGCACGGCGTGATGCATGAACCAACTCATCGGTAAGAGCTCCCTCCGGGCGTCACAAAGTCAGCGCCGAGACACCCCGGCGCGGCCTGGTTTTTACCACACAGCCCGGATCGGCCGTGTCACGAAGTGGGCGTGCGGACGTGCCAGCGAACCTGTTCTTCGAAGATCTCGCGCGCCGACGCGCCCTCCTCGTGGCGCGCGATCTGGCGCTCGGCCGCGTTCCGCTCGGGAATCGCGAGCCACTCGGCGGCGCCAAGCTCCTCGGCTGCAGGCCGTACCCAGTCGACGAGACGCTCGAGACGGGCGCGGGCCGGCACGGACTCACCGCTGGCGAAGTCGATCAGCTCGCCCGAGAGGCCGTAGCGGATGGCGCGCCAGAGGTTCTCCTCGAGCAGGCGGTTCGGCAGGTCGGGCAAAGGCTCGTTCTCGTCGAGCGCACGCGCGATCCGCGCGGTCAGCGCGTAGGAGAGAGCCGCGAGCGCGCGCGACTCGCCGAGGTCCGGCTGCGCGTCGCAGATCCGGATCTCCACCGTCGGGAAGGCGAGGTGCGGCCGCACGCTCCACCAGATCTGCGTGTGCTCCGTGACCGAGCCGGTCTCGTAGAGGAAGCGCACGTAGGTGTCCCACTCGTCCCAGCACGCCAGCGCGTCCGGGATCCCGCAGCGCGGGAACATCCGAGTAAAGATCTGCGTGCGCGCCGAGTGGAGCCCCGAGAAGACGCCTTCCACGAACGGCGAGCTCGCGGAGAGCGCGAGCAACTCGGGCAGGAAGTTCCGGAGGACCGAACAGACGCGGATCGCGCGGTCGGCGCCGTTGATGCCGACGTGGACGTGCTGGCCGAACGAGTTGTTGCGCCAGACGACGTAGCGAAGGACCTGGTCGTTGAGGCGGTAGTGCGGCGTGTCGATGATCCGCTGCTCCTGCCACGGGCTCCACGGGTGCGTGCCGGTGGCCCCGAGCGCGACTCCGCGAGTCTCCGCGAGCTCGCGGAGCTGCTGCCGCCGCTCGCCGAGGAGCGCCGCGGCGTCGGCGAACGAGTCGCAACGTCCGGTGCGGATCTCGATCTCCGACGCGATCAGCTCGCCGACGAGGTGCGGCTCGAGCTCCGTTCCCTGCGCCGCTTCCTGGAGCTCCTCGAAGCGGTTGACGAGGTCGAGCGTATCGGGGTCGAGGAGCGCGAACTCCTCCTCGACGGCGACCGTGAAGTCCGGAACAGCGTCGAACGACTCGCGCGAGAGCGCGAGCATCTCCTGGTAGCCGACCCGCTGCTCCTCGCCCACGCGAAAAGCCTACTTATGCGATTGAAGAGACACGTCCGGTGTCTGACACCTCGACAGGTCCCGCCCGAACCTGTCCCGGCTACGCGAGCAGCCGGGCGGCGACGACCGGCCAGCTCCAACGCCGCTCGACTGCGCGGCGGGCGGCGAGACCAAGCTCGCGCCTGCGCTCGACGGGCAGGGCGAGGATCGCCGCCAGGCGCTCGCGCAGGGCTGCGACGTCGCCGGCGGGGAACGAGAGAAGCGCGGCCGCCTCCGGCCCGACCTCCTCGCCGATGCCGGCCGCCACCTCCGCGAGACCGGAGTGCGCCGAGACCACGGGCAGCAGGCCGGCCGCGGCTGCCTCGGCGGCGACCATCCCGAACGCCTCGGGGAAGATCGAAGGCACCACGGCGACGTCACAGAGCGGCAGCAGGTGCCGGAGGTGGCGGTGCTCGAGCGCTCCGGTGAAGAGCGTGCCGAGCGGGGCGAGCGCCTCGAGCTGCTCGCGGAAGTCGCCGAACCCGACGACGACGACGCGCGCGTCGAGGCCGGCGATCGCCTCGAGCAGCACCTGGACGCCCTTGTTCTCGATCAGCTTCCCGAAGTAGACGACCGTCGGGCGCTCGTCGGCGAAGAAGCGCGCGAACCGCGCGGCGTTGCCCTCGTCGGGAAGCCGCTCCTCGGCGTTGCCGGGATTCGGCGGATCGTTCCGCGCCTGCTCGCGCAACGCGGCGAGCGCCTCCTCGCGCGGCTCGGGCCGGAACTCCTCCACGTCGACGCCCGGCGGCACGGTCTCGACGCGGTCGACGTGTCCGCACACGTCCTCGAGCACGTCGCGGATGTGCTCGGAGCCGGCGAAGACGACCTCCGCCCCGGCGAGCGTCTCGGCCCCCCAGCGTGCGAGGTCGGGCCGCCCGCGCATCGCGTACTCGAGCTCCGACCCGTGCGCCTTGACCCGGAAGCGCGTGCCGCTCGCTGCACCGACCGGCGCACCGAGCAGGACGTGGTTCGCGAAGACGAGGTCTGCCGGCGCGAGCTCGCGCAGCGCCGCGGCGTTCGCCTCGACGTAGGCATCGCGTTCCTCCGGCGTGAAGTCCCCGAGCAGCCGCGCCTCGAGCCCCTCGTAGCGATCGAGGACGAACGTGGGCAGCAGGCGGCCCGGCAGCTCGGGCACGACGATGCTCGCGCTGCCGAGGTCGTAGCCCTCCGGGTGCCGCTCCTGACAGACGACCGTGACGTCGTGCCCGGCAAGGCTCCACTCGCGCGCGAGCGCCCGGGTGTAGACGTTCGACCCGGTGCCGCCGAGCAAGTACCCGTGCCAGAGAAGAACTTTCAGGTCAGATGAAAATACAGGGCGTAGAGGAGCTCGACTGCCGGATTCGACGTGTTCACCGTCACGTCGGCCGGTGTTTCGAGCAACGCCTCGGAGTAGTTGAAGATGATCCTCACGCCGGCCGAGACGAGATCGTCCGCCGCCGGCTGCGCGGCCTCGGCCGGCACGGCGAGCACGCCCACCACGACGTTGTGGTCGCGCACGAGCTCCCGCAGGCGCTCGTACGGCTCGACCGAGACGTGCCCGATCGGCTGCCCGAGCTTGGCCGGGTCGGTGTCGACGACCACGGCGATGTTGATGCCGTGCTCCGCGAAGATCGAGGACGAGGCGATCGCCTGGCCGAGCCGGCCGGCGCCGACGAGGGCGACGTTGTGTTGCCCCTGCGTGCGCAGGATCTTGCGGATCGCGTCGAGGAGGAGCTCGATCGAGTAGCCGACCCCGCGCTTGCCGAACTTGCCGAAGTTGGACAGGTCGCGGCGGATCTGGGTCGCGTTGATGTTCGTGTACTCGGCGATCTCCTGCGACGAGATCCTCGTCTTCCCCATCTTCCGCGCCTGCGTCAGCACCTGGAGGTACCGGGACAGGCGGGCGGCGACGCCGACGTTCAAGCGCTCGGCCACACGACCCCCTTCCTTCGACTTCGTAACAGCGTTCTCTGTTGTACCAGCCGACCTAGCCGCTCGCTTGTGCAACCGCCCGGCGCAGCGCGTCGGGGTGCACGTGGTAGACGAAGCGCCGCCGCCCGTCGATCTCCACGACCGGGATCCATTCGCGGTACGCGGCCTCGAGCTCGGGGTCGCCGTCGATCGCGATTTCCCGCAGCTCGAAGCCGAGCTCGTCGTGCGCAGCGGTGACGACGCGCCGGGCGGCTGCGCAGAGGTGGCAGCCCGACGCGGTATAGAGGACGACGTCGGTTACGGGTAGATCCCGCGGGTCACGGTCGCTTCAGCGACGCGCTGTACCGCGAGCCCGTAGGAGGCGACGCGCATCGGGAGCTTGCGGCTTTGCGCCGTCTCCCACGTCTGGTCGAACGCGCGGCTCATGATGTCGTTGAGCTTCGCGTTCACCTCGACCTCCTTCCAGAAGTACTCCTGGAGGCCTTGCACCCATTCGAAGTACGAGACGACGACGCCGCCCGCGTTCGCGAGTACGTCGGGGAGAATGAGCACGCCCTTGTCCTCGAGGATCGCGTCGGCGGCCGGGGTGACCGGCCCGTTCGCGCCCTCGCAGATGAGGGCCGCCTTGACCTCGGCGGCGTTGTCGGCGGTGATCACCTGCTCGAGCGCGCACGGTGCGAGGATGTCGCACTCGAGCAGCACGAGCTCCTCGTTCGTGATCGTCTCGGCGTCCTTGAGGCCGACGAGCGTGCGGTTCTCGGCCTTGTAGGCGACCGCAGCCGGCACGTCGATGCCCTTCGGGTTGTAGAGCGCCGTCGTCGAGTCGGAGATCGCGACGACGGTCGCGCCCTCCTGGTGGAGGAATTGCGCGAGGTAGCTGCCGACGTTGCCGAAGCCCTGCACGACGACGGTCATCCCCGCGATGCGCTGGTCGAGCTTGGCGACGGCGTCGCGGATACAGAAGAGCGCGCCGCGCGAGGTCGCCTCGACGCGACCGAGCGAGCCGCCGATCGTGAGCGGCTTGCCGGTGACGACGCCGAGCACCGAGTGGCCCTTGTTCATCGAGAACGTGTCGAAGATCCAGGCCATCGTCGAGCCGTCGGTGCCGACGTCGGGTGCCGGGATGTCCTTCTCCGGCCCGATCTCGTTGATGATCTCGCTCGTGAAACGGCGGGTCATCCGCTCGAGCTCGCCGCGCGACATTTTCTTCGGGTCGCAGACCACGCCGCCCTTGGCGCCGCCGAACGGGATCCCCATCAGCGCGCACTTCCACGTCATCCACATGGCCAGAGCCTTCACCTCGTCGGCGGTGACGTCGGGGTGGTAGCGGATGCCGCCCTTCGACGGCCCGCGGGCGATGTTGTGGGTGACGCGGTAACCCTGGAAGACCGACGTTGACCCGTCGTCCATGCTCACCGGGATCGAGACCTCGATCGCCTTCTTGCATGCGCCGAGCACGGCGATGAGGTTCTCGTCGATCTCGAAGGTGGTGCCCACGCGCCGCAGCTGCTCGCGCGCCAGCTCGAAGGGGTTCTCGCGCAGGTGGGACGTCGTTGCGACTGCCAAGGGTCTGCTCCTTTGTGGCTGCAAACGGGGGAAACCTGACGCTGCGGCGAGCTTAGCGCGATGCGTACGCGTCAAGGGCCAGGTACCGAGGGTATGGCACAGGCTCCGTCCAGCGGGCGGCCGAGGCGATCATCGCCGCGTTGTCGGTGCAGAGGGTGAGCGGTGCCGCAGTCGCCTCGGGGAGCGCCGCCCGCAGCGCCGAGTTCGCGGCGACGCCGCCGACGATCGCGATTCGCTGCCGCCCGGCCTGCTCCGCCGCCTCGCGCACGCGCTCGACGAGCGCCCGCACGATCGCGTGCTGGTAGGAGGCGGCGAGGTCGGCGCGCCGGCCGGCGAGCTCCTCCTCGCTGAGCTCGCGCACGGCATAGAGGAGCGCGGTCTTCAACCCCGAGAACGAGAAGTCGAGGCCGGGCACGCGCGCCACGGGGAAGTCGTAGGCGCCCGGGTCGCCGTCGCGTGCGAGCCGGTCGATCTCGCGGCCGCCCGGGTAGCCGAGCCCGAGCAGGCGCGCCCCCTTGTCGAACGCCTCGCCCGCAGCGTCGTCGAGCGTCGATCCGAGCAGCTCCCGTTCGGTGTGCGAGCGCACGTCGAGCAGCATCGTGTGGCCGCCGCTCGCCAGCAGGCAGAGGAACGGCGGCTCGAGCGGCTCCGGTTGGAGATAGAGCGAGGCGACGTGCCCGTCGAGGTGGTCGACCGGGACGAGCGGCAGCCGGCGCGACCAAGCGACCGCCTTCGCCGCGGCAAGGCCGACGAGGAGGGCGCCGATCAAGCCTGGACCTTGGGTCACGGCGACGCGCTCGACGTCCTCGAGGCTCGCGTCCCCGTCCGCGAGCGCCTCGCGGATCACCGGCGTCACGAGCTCGAGATGCCGCCGCGACGCAACCTCGGGCACGACTCCGCCGTAGCGCGCGTGCAGCTCCGCCTGCGAGGAGACGACACTGGAGCGGATCTCGCCCTCGTCGGTGACGAGCGCCGCCGCAGTCTCGTCGCACGAGGTCTCGATCCCCAGGATCAGTGCGCTACCGGGTCCTTCCACATGATCAGCGCGTCCTCGCGGTTGTCCGTGTAGTAGCCGCGCCGCAGGCCGCGCGAGCGGAAGCCGAGCCGCTCGTAGAGGGAGATCGCCTGCTCGTTCGAGACGCGAACCTCGAGCGTGTAGCCACGCCGGGCGTCGTCCGCCGTCAGGTCGAAGAGCCGCTCGAGCAGCATCGTCGCGACGCCGCGGCCGCGATGCCCGGGATCGACCGCGACGTTCATCACGTGCCAGGCGTCGACGTAGCGCGAGACGATGAGGTAGCCGACGAGCGCGCCGTCCTCCCCTTCCGCCTCGAACGCGCCGAGGCAGATCGAGCTCGGCTTCGCCAGCTCTCCCGCGAACATCGAGCGGGACCAGGGCGTCGGGTAGGAACGACGCTCGATCTCCTCGATCGCGAGGAGGTCGCCGAGCGCGAGCCGGCGGAGCTCAATCGTGGTCACTGGACGTTCCTCTCGGCATCGGGAACGCGAAGGTACAACGGCTCGAGCTCTTCGACCGGCTGCGGCTCGCCGGCCAGCGCCGCGTGGAAGCGGGCGCGCGGCAGGTGGCGCTCGTCGTCGTCCGGCGGCACGACCGCTCCGCGCTCCTCGAGCAAGCGGCGGTAGCGCTTCGCGCCGTCGCCGACGCAGATGGTGCCTTCGCGAAGCGGCAGCTCGGCCGGAACGAGGACCTGCGGCTCGCCGTCCCGGAGGGTGAAGACCTCGCGCCGCTTTGCGTCGACAACGGGCAGCGCTTCCGGGGCGCCGGCGGCCAGCGCCGCGAGGGTCGAGACGCCGGAGCCGGGGACGTCGAGCGAGAGCGCGAGCCCGCGTGCGACCGCGAGCCCGATGCGGACTCCCGTGAAGCTGCCCGGGCCGAGGCCGACCGCGAGCCGGTCGAGGTCGGACGGATGAGCGCCCGCCTGGCGCAGCAGCGCGTCCACGTCCTCGAGCAGCGTCTGCGCCCGCGAGACGCGCTCGCCGAGCACCTCGTCCCCGTCCACGAGCGCGCTCGTCGCAACCGCCGTCGCCGTATCGAAAGCCAACGTCAGCATTCCTCGATCTCCACCGCTCTCCCAGCGCCAGCATGCCGCAAACGCACCGCGTAGCGAGGCGCGGGCAGGACGCCCTCGCCCGCCTCCGGCCACTCGACGAACGCGATCGCCGCCTCGAAGTACGGCTCGAGGTCCCCCCACTCGGCGGGAGAGACGCCCTCGAAACGGTAGAGGTCGAGGTGCGAGACCTCGACGCCGTCGCCGTGGTAGCGGTGGCCGATGGTGTAAGTGGGGCTCGTGACGCGCTCGCGTACGCCGAGCGCCCCGCACGCGCCGCGGACGAATGTCGTCTTGCCGGAGCCGAGCTCGCCCGCGACAGTGACGACGTCGCCGGTCGCAAGTCTGCGTGCGAGCTCCGCCGCGAGCGCCTCCGTCTCCTCCGGCGAATGGCTCTGCTGCTCCACGCGTACGATCCAAGCATGCCCGCCTACGTGATCGTCGAGACCGACGTCCACGACCCGGAGCAGTACGCCCGCTACCAGGCTGCGTCGCCGGACGCCGTCCACTCGGGCGACGGGCGCTTCGTCGTGCGCGGTGGGGAGCTGGCGGTGCTCGAGGGAGACTGGAATCCCTCCCGGCTCGTCGTGCTCGAGTTCCCCGACCTCGAGGCCGCCAGGCGCTGGTACGACTCGCCCGAGTACGAGGAGGCGAAACGCCTGCGCGAGGGCGCCGCGAACCTCCGCATGGTCGCGGTGCAGGGCCTCGACGAGCCGCTCTAGAAGAGGCCGAGCTGCTCGGCGGGAGCCTCGACCGCGGGCTCCGGCTCGGGCTCGGGAAGCGCTTCGAGCGGCGCAAGCTCCGCGCCGAGGAGACCGGGCAGCCGGGCGAAGTCCGATTCCAGCACCTTGAGCATCGCGGGCGTGTAGAGCGCGGCGGCCGGGTGGTAGATCGGATAGAGCAGGACGCTGCGGCCGGCGATCGTCAGCTCCTGTTCCTGGCCGTGCACGCGCGTGATCCCGAGCGGCCGCCCGGAGAGGAGCTTGGTGGCGAAATTGCCGAGCGTCGCGATCACCTTCGGCTCGATCAGCTCGATCTGGCGGAAGAGGTGCGGCTCGCACGATTCGATCTCGTCCTGCTGCGGGTCGCGGTTGCCGGGCGGGCGGCACTTGAGGACGTTCGCGATGTAGACGTCTTCGCGGCGAAGGTCGACTCCCGCGAGCAGGCCGTCGAGCAGCTTCCCCGCCTGGCCGACGAAGGGGACGCCCTGCTTGTCCTCGTGGAAGCCGGGAGCCTCGCCGACGAACATCAGGTCGGCGCGCGGGTTGCCGGCGCCGAACACGACCTGCGTCCGCCCCTGCGCCAGCCTGCACCGCGTGCAACTCGCGGTCGCGGCGGCGTATCCCTCGAGCGACTCCGGCGGCGCAACGGGTACTGCACTCACGGGAGCGAGTCTACGAGGCACGCCCGACGGACACGATGCGCGCGCGCCAGCGCCCCCGGGGCGCCTCGACTTCGATCTCGTCCCCGGGAGCCTTCCCCAGCAGCGCCCGGCCGACGGGCGACTCCGGCGAGACGCCGCCCACCCCCGTGATCTCGATCTCCAGCTTCTCGCCGTCGTCGCGCTCTAGCTCGACCCGCGAGCCGACGGTGACGACGCCGCTCGCTGCTGCCTCCTTCTCGTCGACGATCGTCGCGTTCTGCAGCCGGTGACGCAGCACCCGGATCCGGGCCTCGAGCAGCCCCTGCTCGTTCTTCGCTGCGTGGTACTCGAAGTTCTCGGAGAGGTCGCCGTGCGCCCGCGCCGTCGCGATCGCCTGCACGGCCTCCTGACGCTTCGGGCCTTCCAGCTCGGCGAGCTCCGACTGAAGCTGCTCGTGGGCAGCGGGCGTCAGCACCTCGCCCTCTTCGTCCCCCCTGGCCACGGAGCTAGTGGCCGCAGCCGCAGGAACCGCCGCAGCACCCTCCGCCGCCGCCGGTGGCGACCTTCGTCACGCCGTGGACCGCGAAGGTGGAGAACTGCCGCGAGACGTTGGTCGCCGCGCAGTCGGGGCAGGCAACCAGATCCTCGCCGCGGACGAGCTCCTCGAAGTGGGACTCGCACTCCATACAGACGTATTCGTAGATCGGCACTGGAGCCACGGACGGTACCAGCGTGTCGTCCGATGGGGAGGATGCCCCGAAGACCTTCGGCAGGTCAGGATGACAGGCCATGGGTTGGGTCCATCTCGAGCTCGCGCTGATCTCGCTCGCGGCGATGGTGTCGCCGACGACGCTGACGTTCTCGGTGCTGGCGCTGGTGCTGGCGAAACGACCTCTGCGCACCGGTGTCTGGTTCTACCTCGGCGCCTTCACGGTCACGATCGCGATCGGCATCCTCGCTGCGTTCGTACTCGGCGACGTCGCGGCACCTTCCTCGAGCGGCGAGCGAAAGACCTGGGTCTCGGTCTTCGACCTCGTCGCGGGCCTCGCCCTGGTCGTCTATGTCGCCCGCACCTGGCGGCGGCCCATCGGAGAGAAGACGACGACGGGGATGGTGGACAAGATGAGCACGGTTGCCTCATCTCCGTGGATCGCCGTCTTCGCCGCTGGGGCAACGCTCGCGAACCCCGGCGGCTTCATCCCACTCGCGCTCAAAGCGATCTCCGAGACCAATCCGTCGACAGCCGGCTATGCCGCGTCTTGGCTCTTCTTCACGGTGATCTCGCTGCTTCCGCTGAGCCTGGCTGTCCTGCTCATGCTCGTTGCACCGGCTCGGGCCGAGCGAGTCCTCCGCGCCGCGCGCACCTGGCTCGAGGGGCACCTTCGCCTGATCGCCTCCGTGATCATCCTGCTGCTGGCGGTGACGCTTCTCCGCAACGGCATCTCCGGGCTCACGGGCTAGCGAACCCGTCGGCCGGGGCGCAGGTACGCCCCGGCCGTTTCGATCGCCGCTACGAGGACGGCGCGACGTTCTGGTTCAGGCGGAACACGTTCGTCGGGTCGTACTCGTCCTTCAGCGCGACGAGGCGGCGGTACGTCTCTTCACCGTAGGCGGACTCCGCCTCACCGTTGTCGCCGAGGAAGTTGACGTAGGCGCGACCGGTCTCGTCGGCCTTCGCCGAGGCGATCACCGCGCGCGCCCACTCCGTGTGCGCACCGAGCAGCTCTGGCTCGGCGGTGCCCGTGACCGCGTTCAGCACGAACGGCATCGACCGCTCCGGGAACGCCGTATCCCCCTGGCCGACCCTCGCCACGGCGCCGCCCATCTGGTGGACGTGGATCTCGCACTGCGGCCCCGGCGTGTCCTGGTGGAGCTCGACGAGCGAGTCGATCGTCTCGTCGGACAGGCGGGCGAGGTTCGTCGCCTTGAAGTACGCGTTGATCCCCTTCGGCCAGAGCGGATCGAGCAGGCCCTGGATGAACTGGTACGGCATCGGGTGGATCAGGTCGGCGACCGGCTCCGCGACCGTGCGCAGCTCGCGGACGAGCGCCTCGCCGTCCTCGACCGGCCCGGCGGAGACGGCGATCAGGATCGCCACCTTCTTGCCGTGCCACTCCTCCGGGATCACCGGCAAAGGCGGCGCGGTGGCCAGGCTGATCGCGGTCGTGATCGCGTCCGGCGCAGTCGGCGCCCAGTCACGGTAGAACCGCAGCAGATCACCCGCGGCCTCCGCCGGCAGGAACAGCGGCCCGGCGTAGACCTCGGGCCCGACCGGGTGCAACGCGAGCTCGAAGGACGTCACGATCCCGAAGTTGCCGCCGCCTCCGCGCAGGCCCCACAGGAGGTCGGCGTTCTCCTCCTCGCTCGCGTGGACGAACCGACCGTCGGCGGTGACCACATCCGCGCCGACGAGGTTGTCGCAGGCGAGGCCGTACTGGCGCATCAGCCAGCCGATGCCGCCGCCGAGCGTGAAGCCGGCAACGCCGGTGGTCGAGACGAGCCCGCCGGTCGTCGCAAGGCCGAACTGCTGGCTCTCGTGGTCGACGTCGCCCCAGACCGCGCCGCCGCCGACGAACGCGCGGCGTGCCGACGGGTCGACCCGGACACTCCGCATCGGGCCGAGGTCGATCACCATGCCGCCGGCGGACGTCGAGTACCCGGGGATGCTGTGCCCGCCGCCGCGCACGGCGACGGTCAAGTCGTTCGCACGGGCGAACCCGAGCGCCGCGATCACGTCGGCCGGGCCGGTGCAGCGGGCGATCACGGCGGGCTCGGCCGCGTCGTGGGCGCCGTTCCAGAGCCGTCTCGCCTCGTCGTATCCCGCGTCACCCGGCTGCAGCAGCTCGCCGCGGAGCGCGTCCCGCAACTCCTGGACGCTGGCCTCGCCGAGTACCGGTGCAAGTGTTGAGCTCACTTCATCCTCCTTCTCGTGGACTTGGATGAAGCGGTTGTAGCGAGGGCCTATTTGCCCCCCGTTTGCGTGCGCTTTGCGAGGCTGCGAATCCGGGCGCGCACGTACTCCACGCCCTGCGCGTCGTCGCGGGACGCGAAGGCGTCGAGTGCCCGCTGGAGGAGATCCCGGGCTCGCTCGTCCTCTCCGCGCAGCAGTGCGACCTCGGCTCTGTGCGCCCAGGTCACGGCTTGCCAGCGGACATTCGGCGTCTCCTCGACCACGGCCAGCGCCTGCTCGAGCAGCTCGTCCGCGCGGTCGAGCCGGTCCCGCGCCTGCTCGAACTCCGCCGTACGCCAGAGCGTCGACGCGAGCCCCCATCGGTCGCCGGCGCGGCGAAAGGTGTCGGCTGCTTCCCCGAGCAGCGCCTCGGCGCGTGGGTAGTCCCCTGCCGCGACGGCGGCGTTGCCGAGACCCACCAGGGCGAGCGCAGCGCCGCGGCGGTCGCCACGCCGTGCGCGCAGTGTCCGTACTCGCTCGAACAGCTCCGCCGCCCCCGCGACGTCCCCCTCCGCGAGAGCTAGGTTCGCGCTCCGGGCCCAGACATCGGCGCGGCCGCGTTCGCTGCCTGCCCGCTCGAACCGCCCGAGCGCCTCGGCGAGGAGCCTGCGGGCTCGCGCAGGGTCGTCGGCGGCCCGGGCGACGTTCGCCCAGTTGAGTAGGACGTAGCCGGCGGCGACCGCCGACGAGATGTCTGCGAAGGGCTGCAGCGTGTCTTCGAACACGAGCCGCAGACCTGGTGCGTCCGGATCCTGCACGGCGACCTGGGAGACGTTGATGAGCGCCGGCACAGTCTCGTCGGGGTCGCCGAGGCCTGCGAACAGGCCGGCGCTCTCTGCGAAGCGCTCCTCGGCCACGGCGAGCTCGCCGGCCACCCAGGCAGCGACGCCGAGCGAGTAGACGCTCACGGCCTCAGACGCCGCGAGCCGGTGGTCGCGTGCAACCGTCAGCGCCGTCTTGTAGTGGCGCGCCGCCGCGCGGTCGTCCTCGCGGGCGATCTCGATGCCGCCGCAGAAGTGGATCGCCCGCCACTCCAGCTGGTGCTCGCCGAGCTCTCGCGCGAGAGCGAGGGCCGCGTCCGCATGGTCGAGGCCCAGCCGCTTGTCGCCGGAGCCGGCCCGATACTCGACCGCGGCGTGACCGAGCAGGGCTTGTACTCGAAGCGGTGAGGGCTCCGGCGCGCGGTCGAGAGACTCGCCGAGCCAGCGCCGCGCCTCGGAGAGCTCGATGCGCCGAAGCCAGAACGGCCACACCCGCACACAAAGCTGGAGCGCGGCAGGTGGATCGCGGGCGAGCAGCGTCTCGAGCGCTGCCCGCAGGTTGCCCCGCTCTGGGTCGAGCACCAACAGCTGCGAATCGTCTCGCTCCACGAGCCCGACGAGCCACTCGGCCTGCCGCAGGGAGAGGGTCGCGAGCTCCTCCGCCTCGACGAGGCGAGCGTTCGCGTAGGCGCGGATCGTCTCGAGCAGCCGGTACCGCCGGGCGGCCTGGCGCTCCTCGGTGGTGACGAGCGACTTCTCCACGAGCCGCGCGAGCACGTCGGCGACCTGTGCCGGCTCGAGCCCCTCGCCGGCGCACACCTCCTCTGCCGCCTCGAGTGTGAACCCGCCGGAGAAGACCGCCAGGCGGCGCAGGAGGACGCGCTCGACGTCGGCCAGCAGCTCATGGCTCCAGTCGAGCGCCGCCTCGAGCGTCTGCTGGCGCGTCGGCGCGGTCCGGCTCCCTACGCGCAGGAGCCGGAAGCGGTCGTCGAGGCGCTCCGCCAGCGCATCGGCGGCAAGCGCATCGGTACGGGCTGCAGCCAGCTCGAGCGCGAGCGGCAGGCCGTCGAGTCTGTGGCAGATGCGCGCCACCGCCGCCGCGTTCGACTCGTCGAGCTCGAAGCCGGGTGCGACCGCGCCGGCGCGCTCGACGAAGAGGCGCACGGCTTCGTAGCTGAGAAGCTCCGCGGGCAGCTCGGCGGCGTCGGGGTCGGGGATCGCGAGCGAGGGGACGCGAAAGACCACTTCCCCCGGCACACGCAGCGGCTCGCGGCTGGTCGCGAGGATGGTCAACCGCGGTGCCGAGCGAAGGAGAGCGTCGGCGAGCGCCGCGCTCGACCCGATCACGTGCTCGCAGTTGTCGAGCACGAGCAGGAGCTCGCGCGGAGCCAGGTCCGCGGCGATCGCGTCCACCAAGGCGCCACCCGGGAGCGCGCGCAGATCGAGCGCCTCCGCGACGGCGTCGGGAACGTCCGCGCCGTCGCCGACCGAATCGAGCTCGACGAGGATCGCGCCGTCGGCATGCATGGCCTCGCGGTCGCGCGCGAGCTCGAGCGCGAGTCGTGTCTTGCCGGCACCACCGGTGCCGGCCAGCGTGAGCAGGCGGGTACGCCCGAGCAGCGTCCGCAGCTCGGCGAGCTCGTGCTCGCGTCCGACGAACGTGCTCGTCTCGAGCGGCAGCCGTCGTCTGCCTGGCACGACGCCGAGGCCGTCGAGGATCTGTTCCAGCTCACCGTGGATCGCTGCCAGCCGGCCGCGTTCGAGCTCAGCCCAGTCGTCGTAGCGGTTCTCGGGCAGCAGCTCGCCGCCGTAGAGGGCGAGCGCGCGCTCGCACGCCGCAGCCGTCCGGTCGCGCCGCGCGTCGGTGGCCGCGAGCTCGAACGCCTCGACATCGAGGTCTGCATCGAGCCGGAGCAACCCGTCCTGCAGCTCGATCGCTCCGGCGCCCAGCGCTTTCCGCGCCGCGTGCACGGCCTGGTTCAGGTTGTTGGCCGCCGCAGCGAGGTCGCGATCCGGCCAGAGCACGTCCATCGCCTGCTCGCGATGCAGCCGGTGCCCGTCGGCGAGCGCCAGCAGTTTCACGAGCTCCCGCGCCTTGCGGAGCCGCCAGGCCGAGTCCGGGACCGGCGAGCCGCCGGCCTCGGCCGCGAAACCGCCCAGCAGTGTCACGCTCGGCCTCGTCTCTCCTGACACAGCAGGAGCATGACGCGGGGGCTACACGAGTACAATCCGCTGTGCCCGGCATCCGATTCGGAGCTGGAGCTACAGGAGTGATCAAGAGAGTCCACGTCATCGGTTCGGGCCGCGTCGGTTCGGCCATCAGCGCCCGCCTCCACGAGCGCAGCGTCGCCGTGGGCGCGGACGATCCCGACGTCGTGCTCATCTGCGTCCCGGACACGGCCATTGCCGACGTGTCTAGGTGTCTGACACCTGGACGTGCCTGGGTGGGACACGTCTCCGGGGCGACGCCGCTTGCCGCGCTCGAGCCGCGCGAGCGCCGTTTCTCGCTTCATCCGCTCCAGACCTTCGATCGCAGCGGTGATCCCGCTCAGCTGGACGGCGCTTGGGCGGCGATCACCGGTGAGACCGCCGACGCGCTCGCGGTCGCGCGAGAGCTCGCCGGGACACTCGGGCTGGAGCCGTTCGAGCTCGCCGACGGCGACCGGACGCTCTACCACGCCGGGGCGGTGTTCGCCTCGAACTACCTCGTGACGCTGCAGCGGGCGGCGGTACGACTCGGCATTCCGGCGGAAGGCCTCGTGCCGCTGATGCGCGGGACGATCGACCACGGCTTCGAGCTGACCGGGCCGATCGCGCGTGGCGACTGGGCGACGGTCGAGGCGCACGAGCAGGCGATCCGCGAGCGGCATCCCGAGCTAGAGCAGCTCTACGAGACACTCGCCGAGGCGACGGCGGCGATCGCGTGAAGGTCGTCCGCACGATCGCCGGCCTGGAGACTTCTCCGGGGACGGGGCTCATCCCGACGATGGGAGCTCTCCACGACGGCCATGTCGGCCTGCTGCGGGCAGCCCGGCAGGAGAACCGCACCGTCGTGATGTCGCTCTTCGTCAATCCGGCCCAGTTCGACGAGCAGGCGGATCTCGCCGCCTACCCGCGCGACGAGGCACGCGACCTCGAGATCGCCGAGACGGAAGGAGTCGACGTCGTGTTCGCGCCGGCCGCCGACGAGCTGTATCCGCCCGGCTTCGCCACCTGGGTCGATCCCGGCGAGACGGGAGCCGAGGGCGCGGCCCGGCCCGGGCACTTCCGCGGCGTCGCCACCATTTGCCTGAAGCTGTTCGAGCTCGTCCGCCCGGAGCGCGCGTACTTCGGCCAGAAGGACGCGCAGCAGCTCGCGGTGATCCGGCGCCTCGTCCGCGACCTCAACGTCCCGGTGCAGGTCCGGACGGTCCCGACGGTGCGCGACGCCGACGGCCTCGCCCTCTCGTCGCGCAACGGGCGCCTCTCGGCGGCCGAACGGGAGCAGGCCCTCGGCCTGCCGCGCGCGCTCGCGTCGGCCGCGGGCGATCCCGATCCCGTGACCGCCGCCCGCAGCTCGCTCAACGGGCTCGAGCCCGAGTACGTCGAGGTGCTCGACCTCGGCGACGCCAAGGTCCTCGCCGCCGCGATTCGCGTCGGCTCCACCCGTTTGATCGACAACGTCCTCGTGGAAGGAGAGCTCGCATGAGCGACAACCCGAAGCCCCCGCGCTACGCCTCCTGGACGGCGGGCAAGCTCCCGCTGCCGGAGCTCGCCGAGATGAAGCGGCGCCGCGACAAGATCGTGATGGTCACCGCCTACGACGCTCCGAGCGCCCGTCTCGCCGATGCCGCCGGCGTCGATCTCATCCTCGTCGGGGACTCCTCGGGCATGGTCGTGCACGGCCGCGAGTCGACCGTACCGGTCTCGCTCGACGAGATCGTGTTCATGACCCAGTGGGTGACGCGCGGCGCGAAGCGGCCGATCGTGATCGCCGACATGCCGTTCGGCTCGTACGAGGAGTCCGACGAGCAGGCGGTGCGCAACGCGGTGAGGCTCGTGAAGGAGGGCGGCGCGGACGCGGTCAAGCTCGAGCGTGGCGGCACCTCGGTCGCGCGCGCGGGGGCGATCGTCGGCGCCGGGATCCCGGTGATGGGCCACGTCGGCCTCACACCGCAGACGGCGACCGTGCTCGGCGGGTTCAAGGCGCAGGGCAGGACGGCGGAGCGCGCGCAGCAGCTCGTCGAGGACGCCCTCGAGCTCGAGGCGGCCGGCTGCTTCGCGATCGTGTTGGAGGCCGTTCCGCCGACGGTCGGGCGCGCTGCGACCCAGGCGCTCACGGTGCCGACGATCGGCATCGGCGCCGGCGCGGACACCGACGGGCAGGTGCTCGTCTGGCACGACATGCTCGGCTTTTCCGATGGGCGAGCCCCGCGCTTCGTCAAGCGCTACGCGGAGGTCGGAGAGGCGATCGTCGAGGCGCTGGAGCACTATGCGGAGGAGGTGCGCACCGGCTCATTCCCCGAGGAACGGCACACCTACGGCATGCCCGAGGAGGAGCAGGCCGCGTTCGAGGCTGTGCCGTCAGCCGAGCTTGGCGAACACGATCAGCGCCGGTAGCGCCGCGGCGAGGGCGACGGCCGCGAGGCTGCGGCCCCAGCTCCAGCCGTGGACGCTGCGCACGCCGATGACGAGCAGGATCGCGCTCCAGGCAAAGGCGAAATCGGTGAGCCCGCCGAACGTGCGGTCGCCGGGCCCCCAGTCGGTGCCACCGGTGCGGAAGAGGTCCTGGCCGTAGATCGCGATCCGGACCGGCCAGACGGTGAACAGCGCGAGGGCGAGTGGCGCACCCGAGAGCGCGACCAGGCTTCGCGCCCGCCGGTAGCTGCCGAGGCTGCCGAAACGGCGGGCGGCGCCGTAGAGAAGCCCACCGCCGAGCCAGTAGACGGCGACCGCATAGAGCACGCCGCCGAGGAAGGCCCAGACCGGGATCAGCGATTCTGAGAACGATGCGTCGTTGAGAAGCTGGCGCGCGACGGGCGTCGCGAGCACGGCGGAGATTCCGGCGAGCCCGGCGATGGCCATCAGCGGCTCCTGCCGCGCCTCGACCGCTTCCTCCGAGTCGTCGCGCAAGGAGACGAAGACGGCGCGCGGTGCGACGAGCACGGCCGGCGCGCGGAGCCACCAGCTCCGCTCGAGCCCCGAGCCGCGCGCGGTGTCGACCGTCGCCGCCATCGATGCTGAGGTTAGCCCGTCCAGGTCTAGGCAGCGGCGACTGCCGGCTCCGGCAGCACATGGCGCAAGAAGTCGCCCGTGAAGGAGCCCTCGACCCCGGCGATGTCCTCGGGCGTCCCCACCGCGATCAGCTCCCCACCCGCCTCGCCGCCCTCGGGGCCGAGGTCGATCACCCAGTCGGACTGCTTGATCACGTCGAGGTTGTGCTCGATCACGATCATCGTGTTGCCGCCGTCGACGAGGCGCTGCAGCGTCTCGAGCAGCTTCTCGATGTCCGCGAAGTGGAGGCCCGTGGTCGGCTCGTCGAGGATGTACAGCGTCTTACCGGTCGCGACCTTCGACAGCTCCGAGGCGAGCTTCACGCGCTGCGCCTCGCCGCCCGAGAGCGTGGTCGCCGGCTGGCCGAGCTTGATGTAGTCGAGCCCGACGTCGTGGAGCGTCTGCAGCCGCCGCCGGATCTTCGGGATCTTGGCGAAGAACTTCAGCGCCTCCTCCACCGACATCTCGAGCACGTCCGCGATCGAGCGTCCCTTGAACCGCACCTCGAGCGTCTCGCGGTTGTAGCGCGCCCCCTTGCACGTCTCGCACGGGACGTAGACGTCCGGCAGGAAGTGCATCTCGATCTTGATCTGCCCGTCCCCCTTGCACGTCTCACACCGGCCGCCGCGGACGTTGAACGAGAAGCGGCCCGGCTTGTAGCCGCGCACCTTCGCCTCCGGCGTGAGCGAGTAGAGCTCGCGGATGTGCGTGAACAGATCCGTGTATGTGGCCGGGTTCGAGCGCGGCGTGCGGCCGATCGGCTTCTGGTCGATCTCGATCACCTTGTCGAAGGCTTCGATGCCCTCCACCCCGGCGTGCGCCCCGGGCTTGACCCGCGCGCGGTTGAGCCGGTTCGCGAGCGCCTTGAAGACGATCTCGTTCACGAGCGTCGACTTGCCGGAGCCCGAGACGCCGGTCACGCAGATGAACTTGCCGACCGGGAACTCGACGTCGATCTCCTTGAGGTTGTGCTGCGAGGCGCCTCTGACGAGGAACGAGCCGCGATCCTCGTCGCGCCGCTCGGGCACGGCGATCTCGCGCGCGCCCGAGAGGAACTGCCCCGTGACCGACTTCTTGTTCCGCTCGACCTTCGTCGCCGGCCCTTCCGCCACGACCTCGCCGCCGTGCAGGCCGGCGCCCAGCCCCATGTCGACGAGCCAGTCGGAGCGGCGCATCATCTCCTCGTCGTGCTCGACGACGAGCACCGTGTTGCCGATGTCGCGCAGCCGCTCGAGCGTGTCGATCAGGCGCGCGTTGTCGCGCTGGTGGAGGCCGATCGACGGCTCGTCGAGGATGTAGAGCACGCCCACGAGCTGCGAGCCGATCTGCGTCGCGAGCCGCAGCCGCTGCGCCTCGCCGCCCGAGAGCGTCGCCGCCGCGCGGTCGAGCGTGAGGTAGCCGACTCCGACGTCGTCGAGGAACGTGAGCCGCTCGCGGATCTCCTTCACGATCCGATGCCCGATCAGCTCCTCGGTCGGGGTCAGCCCCAGCTCGTCGAGGAAGCCGAGCGCGCGCGCGACCGACAGCGTCGTGAACTCGTGGATCGACCTGTCGCCGACCGTGACGGCGAGCACCTCGGGCTTCAGGCGGGCGCCCTTGCAGACCGGGCACGGACGCAGCGACATGTACTCCTCGATCCGCTCGCGCGCCGTCGAGGAGTCGGTCTCGCGGTAGCGGCGCTGGAGGCTCGCGACGATGCCGTCGAAGGCGAGCATGTACTGACGCCGCCGCCCCATGCGGTTGCGGTACTGGACGTAGATCTTCTCGCCGTCCGTCCCGTTGAGGAAGCGATCCCGCTCGGCCTCGGTCAGCTCCGACCACGCCTTCGACGTGTCGATCTCGTAGCGGTCGGCGATCGCCTGGATCACGGCCTCGTAGAAGCCCGAGGAGCCGCCCACCGACCACGGCACGAGCGCGCCGTCGTCGATGGAGAGCGAAGGGTCGGGAACGAGCAGGTCCGGGTCGATCTCCTGCTGCGAGCCAAGGCCGGTGCAGCGCGGGCAGGCTCCGTGCGGCGCGTTGAAGGAGAAGATCCGCGGCTGGAGCTCCGGCAGCGAGACGCCGTGGTCGGGGCAGGCGAAGTTCTCGGAGAAGAGGAGCTGCTCGGCACTGTCGACGAGATCGACCGCGACGAGGCCCTCGGCGAGCCCGGCGGCCGTCTCGATCGACTGCGTGAGCCGCAGCCGCAGGTCGGCGCGCATGACGAGCCGGTCGACGACGACCTCGATCGTGTGCTTGAACTTCTTGTCGAGCTCGGGCACGCCCTCCTCGAGGACGTACTGCTCGCCGTCGACCTTGACGCGCGTGAAGCCCTCGCGAATCAGATCCTCGAACTCGCCTTTGTACTCTCCCTTTCGGTCGCGCACGATCGGCGCGTTGACCGTGAAGCGCGTCCCCTCTTCCAGCTTCAGCACCTGGTCGACGATCGCGTCGAGGCTCTGGCCGGCGATCGGCTTGCCGCAGATCGGGCAGTGCGGCCGCCCCACCCGCGCGAAGAGCAGACGCAGGTAGTCGTAGATCTCGGTCACCGTGCCGACCGTCGAGCGCGGGTTGCGCGAGGTCGTCTTCTGGTCGATCGAGATCGCCGGGCTGAGGCCGTCGATGTGGTCGACGTCCGGCTTCTCCATCATCTGGAGGAACTGCCGCGCGTAGGCCGAGAGCGACTCGACGTAGCGGCGCTGGCCCTCTGCGTAGATCGTGTCGAAGGCAAGCGAGGACTTGCCGGAGCCGGACAGCCCGGTGATGCAGATGAGGCGGTTCCGCGGCAGCCGGACGGTGATGTCCTTGAGGTTGTGCTCGCGGGCGCCGTGGACGACTAGCTCATCGGCAGCCATACGGAGGCCATTCTACCGAGTCGAACAGACGTTCGGAGAGGCCCTAGCGCGGTTTCTGCAAGAGGCGAGTCAGCCGACGCGGGACGTAGTCCATCTCGAGCTCGCCGGCGACGATCGTGCCGTAGCCGAGGATGCGGCCGAGCAGCGTCCGCTCGACCTCGAACACCGTGCCCTTGAGCGAGATCGACGCCGTGCGGCGACTCAGGAGTCCATGCTCGACGACGAGCGCGTTCCCGGTGACGAAGAGGTGCGTCCGGTCCCACCGCGCGACGGCGATCACCGCAGTCACAGCCGCGACCGCGAGTAGCACGGCTCCCACGGCCCCGACGGCCGGCCATGGAGCGAGAAAGCACGCGGCGCCGGCGAGCGCCAGCACGAGCGCGCGCAGGAACGGCCGGGCGAGGGCGATCCCGTGTCGGTGGAGAGGCGTATCCATGGCCGCTTCGTTCGAGTTGTGGCAGGGAATCCCTATGGAAATGGGCGGAACCGCACGCAAAGCCGCGACGGCCACGCTCATCGCCGTCGCGATAATCGTCATCGCACTGGCGCTCTGGAAGCTCAGGCTGGTCATCGCGCTGTTCTTCCTCGGCATCGTGATCGCCTCGGCGATGCGTCCGAGCGTGGAATGGCTCCATCGCCGGGCCCGCGTGCCCCGCGGAATCGGCGTGATCATCCACTACCTTGGCTTCCTCGCTGCGGTCGCGCTCTTCCTCTACCTCGTCGTGCCGGTGGCGATCACGCAGATCGACCACGCGATCGGGCAGGTGCCGACCTCGCGGGATCAGCTCCACAGCGCCGCCGTCCACTCGCACGGGATACGGCACGAGATCCTCAGCGCGCTCGACAAGCGGCTGCGGCAGCTTCCGTCGGGCACGAGCCTCCTCCACCCCGCGATCACCGTGACGAGGACGCTGTTCGAGATCATCGTCGGGATCCTGTTCATGTTCGCGGTCGGCGCCTACTGGATCTTCGAGCGCGACGGCACGATCGGACTCGTGCAGTCGATACTGCCCCGCAAGCACCGGCGCGTAACGCGCGACACGTGGGTGTTGATCGACATGAAGCTCGGCGCATTCGTGCGCGGCCAGTTCCTGCTCGTGATGCTCGTCGCCGCGCTGCTGTCGTTCGCCTTCTGGCTCGACGGGGAGCCGTACTGGCTGCTGATCGGAGCGTTCGCCGGCGTCGTGGAGCTCGTCCCGATCGTCGGGCCGCTGGCCGCCGGCGCGATCGCCGTCGGAGCAGGACTGACCGCGGGCTGGACGGTCGCGATCGGCGCCGGGATCGCGGTGCTCGTCCTGCGCCAGCTCGAGGACTACGTCATCGCCCCGCGCGTCATGGGGCACGCGGTCGGGCTGTCGCCGCTGGTCGTGCTCGTCTCGGTCGTCGCCATCGGCTACCTGCTCGGGCCGATCTACGTCCTGATCGCGATCCCGATCGCGTCCATCGCCGCAACGCTGGTGGACGTCGTGGTGCACGGCCGCGATCCTGCGCAGGAGGAGGCGCCGACGGTTCTCTTCGCCGGCACCGGCGAAGCGAAGCCCTAGCTCTCGAGGATCTCCTCGACGAGGAGACGATCGCTCAGCGCATTTGCGTCGCGGCGCCTGAAGTTCGTCGTCGTGATCACCGCGACAAGCTCGCGATCGGGAAAGACGTGTACGCGATTCCCGCCCGTTCCCGCCATGAAGAAGCAGCGCTCCCCGGCGTAGTGACGCAGCCACCACAGGTAGCCGTAGTCGATCTCATCGTTGACGCGCGCATGCGGCCGCAGCGACTCCGCGACCCACCTGGGCGAGACGAGTCCGGCGCCGTCGCGCAGGTACAGCTCGCCGAGCGAGAGCAGCGCGCGGCTCGTCAGCAGGAGGCCGCCCGCGTTGGACGTCTGTCCCAAGGGTGTGTGCTGCCAGTCCGCCCGATCGATTCCGAGCGGATCGAACAGCTCCCGCTGCGCGAACGCCGATAGCGGCTCACCGACGGCGCGCTCCAGCCCGATCCCGAGCGCGACGACGCCCGCGGTGCAGTAGCTGAACGTCCGCTCATCGCGAAGCGGCAGGCCGAGCACGAAGCCGAGCCAGTCCTCCCGCGGGTACATGAGCTCCTCGTTGCCGGGCGAGTCCTCGTCCCAGTCGTTGCACTCGAGGCAGGAGCTCATCGTCAGCAGGTCACGGAGCGTGACCGGCGGCGCAGGCTCTCCCAGGAGGTCTTCGAGCGACGCGTCGACGCCGGCGACGATCCCCCGCTCGAGCGCGATGCCGAGCAGCATTCCGGCGACTGTCTTCGTGCAGGACCGCGTGTTGCGCAGCGTCTCAGCGTCGCCGTCGAAGTACTCCTCGACGGCCACGTCGCCGCCATGTGAGACGACGACACTCGTGATCTCGCCGTACTCGCTGACGTCCACTTCCGGGCGCCGCCTCGAGCCGGTGCCGGCGCGGCTACGCCCTGCGCCAGCGGCCGAAGACGAGGCCACCCAGCGTGAAGCCGAGCCCGAACGTGCCGAAGGCGAAGGCGCCGATCGCAGCCGCCTTCCGCGCCATCGAGAGCCGCTGCCAGCGGCTGAGAGCCTCCTTCTCCTCGTGGGTCAGCTCCTCGCCGCGCCGTTGCTTGCGCAGGGCGCCACCGGCTCGGACCCCGAGGTAGAGGTCGTCGAAGATCTCGGCACTGTCTTCGGCCATACCAGGAATCTATAGCCTCGTTCGGTTGTGAACGCGCGGCTCCTCCATGTATCCGATCTGCACGCGGGTACACATGAGGAGAAAGAAGTAGAGCACGCGCTGGCACGGCTCGTGGAACGACTCGAGCCCGAACTGGTGGTCGCTTCCGGCGATCTTGCCCACCGCGGGCGCCGACAGGAGCTCGAGCGCGCGGCGAACCTGCTGCGATCGCTCGGTCCGCCGGTGCTCGCAGTCCCCGGCAACCACGACCTCCCGCACACGCCGGCGCGCTTCGTGCGGCCGTGGACCGAGTTCGAGCGGGTCTGGGAGACGACCGAACCGACGGCCTCGGCGCCGGGGCTCCACGTGGTCGGGCTCAACTCGGCGCGTCCGTTTCGCCACCAGGGCGGCGCGCTCAGCCGGGCGCAGCTCGCGAGGGCGGCCGAACGGCTCGCGCAGGCCGGCGAGGGAACGCTGCGCGTGGCCGTCCTGCACCACCACCTGATCGGCGCGCCATGGCGGGCGGCGCGCAAGCGGCCGGTCTCGCGCCGCAATCACGTACTGCGCGCGCTCGTGGACGCGGGCGCCGACCTCATCCTCGCCGGTCACATCCACCAGGCGGCCGTGAGCGAGCGCCACGAGTTCGAAGTCGTCGGCGAGGAGGCCGGCACCGCGGTCGTCGCGATCGCGCCCGGGCTCGGGCAGCCGCGGCCGCGACGGCTGGGCGAGGCGCGCGGGCTCCACCTGCACGAGGCGGACGCCGACGCCATCGTCGTTCGCACCTTCCTCTGGTCGCGCGGCGACTGGACGCTGAGCGCCGAACGGCGCTTCCTCCGCTAGGACCGCAGGCTCTCGAGCAGGCGCGTCCGCGCCGCCGTGTACTCGTCGTCCTCGAGGACTCCCGTGTCGTGGAGCTCCTCGAGCAGGCCGAGAAAGTGCGCCGGGTTGTCGGTCGGGGCGTCGCCCGAGTGGGCGCCGGCGGTAGTCGACTGTGGCTGCATCGGCGGCCTCGCCTGCAGGACGCCGAACTGCTGCTGCGTCCCGATCTGGTCCGGGTCGATTCCGGCCTTCTTCAGGCGCTCGCGATACTGCTCGACGCCGAAGCCGCGCTCGGGGAAGCGATAGGCGTCCTTGCCCCAGAGGGGCCGCTTCTGGACGAAGCGCCGGTAGATCACCACCAGCCCGACCGCGATGAAGAAACTCGCGAGCCCCACCCAGGAGCCGGCAGAACGCCCCCAGATCCCGAGCACGATCGCCGTACCGCCCAGGAAGCCGATGAGGCCGATGGCAATCGTGAGCCAGGGCGGCATCGGATCCGGCCCGGGCAGCGCAAAGCGCGCCAGCGCGCCGGTGACGAACGCGAGGAATAGCGCACCGATCACGTTTCCGAGCAGCATTTGCGGAGCCTAGCGCGGCGCACGAAGACGCAGTAAGTGCGGACCGTTACGCGGCCGTCTGCTCGAGCGCCTGCAGGTCGCGCCGCAGATCCTTGACCTCGTCGCGGAGCTTCGCCGCGTACTCGAACCGCAGCTCCTCGGCGGCGAGGTACATCTCCTCCTCGAGCGTGACGACGAGCTTCTCGAGGTCCTCGCGCGACATCCCCTCGACCTTCGTGGCTCCGCGCCGCCGCCGGGAGGAAGGAACGGTCGGCGACTCCAGCTGCAGGAGCTCGGCGATGTCCGAGACGCCCTTCGCGATCGTCTCCGGCACGATCCCGTGCTCCTCGTTGTACGCGAGCTGGACGGCGCGGCGGCGGTCGGTCTCGTCGAGCGCCTCCTTGATCGCCTCCGTCTGCTTGTCGGCGTACATCAGGACCTTGCCGTTGACGTTCCGCGCCGCGCGGCCGATCGTCTGGATGAGACTCGTCCGGCCGCGGAGGAAGCCCTCCTTGTCGGCGTCGAGGATCGCGACGAGCGACACCTCCGGCAGGTCGAGCCCCTCGCGCAGGAGGTTGACTCCGACGAGGACGTCGAACTCGCCGAGCCTCAGCTCGCGGATGATCTGGATCCGCTCGATCGTGTCGATCTCGGAGTGGAGGTAGCGCGCCTTGACGCCCGACTCGAGCAGGTAGTCGGTCAGGTCCTCGGCCATCTTCTTGGTCAGCGTCGTGACGAGCACACGCTCGCCCGCCGCCTCGCGCGTACGGATCTCGCCGAGCAGGTCGTCGATCTGGTTCTTCGTCGCGCGGAGGTCGACCTCGGGGTCGATGATTCCGGTCGGACGGATCAGCTGCTCGGCGACGACCGTCGAGTTGCGGAGCTCGAACGGCCCCGGCGTCGCGGAGACGAACACGAGCTGCGGCACCTTGCGCTGGAACTCGTCGAAGCGCAGCGGCCGGTTGTCGAGCGCCGACGGCAGCCGGAAGCCGAAGTCGACCAGCGTCTGCTTGCGGGATCGGTCGCCCTCCGACATGCCGCCGAGCTGCGGGATTGTTTGATGGGATTCATCCACGAAGACCACGAAGTCGTCGGCGAAGTAGTCGAGCAGCGTGAACGGGTGCGTGCCGGCGGCACGGCCCTCGAGGATCCGCGAGTAGTTCTCGATCCCGTTGCAGAAGCCGAGCTCCTTGAGCATCTCGAGGTCGTACTCGGTGCGCTGCCTGATCCGGTGCGCCTCGAGCAGCTTCCCCTCCTCCTCGAACATCGCAACCTGCGCCTCGAGCTCGGCGCGGATCTCGTCCACCGCGCGCTCGACGGTCGGCTGCGACGTGACGTACTCCGTCGCCGGCCAGATCGAGAGGTTGTCGAGCTTCGCGAGCACCTCGCCCGTCAGCGGGTCGAAGTGCGTCATCCCCTCCACGTCGTCGCCGAAGAAGGAGATGCGATACGCGGTCTCCTGGTTCGCCGGCTGCACCTCGACGACGTCGCCCTTCACGCGGAAGCGCCCGCGGCCGAGGACGGTGTCGTTGCGGACGTACTGCGAGTCGATGAGCTTGCGCAGCATGAGGTCACGGTCGTGCTCGGCGCCGACCTCGACGTAGATCATCCGCTCGCGCCATTCCTCCGGCGAGCCGAGCCCGTAAATGCAGGAGACGGATGCGACCACGACGACGTCGCGCCGCGTGAAGAGCGAGGAGGTCGCAGAGAGCCGCAGCCGCGCGATGTCGTCGTTCCGCGACGAGTCCTTCTCGATGTAGAGGTCGGCCTGCGGGACGTACGCCTCGGGCTGGTAGTAGTCGTAGTAGGAGACGAAGTACTCGACGGCGCTGTGCGGGAAGAACTCCCGGAACTCGTTGCAGAGCTGCGCCGCGAGGGTCTTGTTGTGGGCGATGATGAGTGCCGGCCGGCCGACCTTCTCGATCGTCCACGCCATCGTCGCCGTCTTGCCGGTGCCGGTCGCGCCGACGAGCGTCTGATAACGCTCGCCCGCGAGGATCCCGTCGGCGAGCTTCTCGATCGCGTGCGGCTGGTCGCCGGTGGGGCTGTAGGCGGAAGTTGTCCGCAGCTCGGCCATTCAGGACAGGGTATCGCCGGCCGGCGGCCGCACCTTGGCCCAGAGCGCTCGGGCGAGGAGCTTGACGATGTAGCGGCGGTAGGGGCCGTTCATGATCAGAAAATCGTCGAAGGTGTGTGCGCCCGGTTCGTCCTTGATCGATCGTGCCGCGTCGCGCAGGTCGATCAGTTGCCCGACGGTCATCTGCAACGGGGGCTCGTCAGGCTGGTACCGGCAGCCGACGGGATAGTCCCGTCCCGGCCGACGGGTCATCTCGATGTGGCAGCCCATGACGTGCGTGATCTGGCGCTCGCGGGCGAACTCGACGGTCCGTTCCATGCTGTCGAGGTACACGGGGAAGTCGAAGGCGTAGATCCGGCCGGGCAATGCGTTGTCCCCGGTGAGCAGGAAGCCACTCCAGGGGTCGTAGGTCGTGACCGCAGCATGCTGGTGGCCGGGCGTGCCGATCACCTCGAGGACGCGACCCCCGCCGAGGTCGAAGCGGACGATCTCGTCCGGCCAGGCGGTGAAGCCGAAGAACTCCTGCATCGCCTCCAGCTCACGATCGACGATGGTGGTCTCCGGTCGATCGGCGAACTGGGCATCTCCCTCCACATGGTCGAGATGGCCGTGGGTGTGAGCGACGACCAGGTGGTAGCCCTCGCGCGGGTGCTCGGCAAGCCATGCCTCGACGAGGCCGTCCACGGTCTCGCGTAGCGGGTTCCCAACGGTTTTCTTGCTTGCGCCGGTGTCGAAGAGCACCGCCCGCTCGCTGCCGAACAGCATGTACAGGAACGGCGCCTCGGCCGTGAGGGCCTTGCTCTGCCGCAGGACATAGGTGTGCGGGTCGTACCGGTGCACCTGGAGGGGCGGGTCTGTATCGGGTGCTCGGCGTGGCGCTCCGTGAATCCAGCGGACGTCGAGGTCGCCGTCGACTGGCCGAGCCGTGGTGAAGTCGAGATCGCTCAGGCGTCGAATGAGATCACACTGCGGATGCCGTCCTGGGCATGCATGAGGTCGAAGCCGCGGTTGACCTCGTCCAGCGAGAGCGTGTGGGAAATGAGTGGGTCGACGTCGATGTCGCCCGCCAGGTAGCGGTCGACGAACTGCGGCACCTGGTCACGTCCCTTCACCCCGCCGAACGAGGAGCCGGCGACCCGGCGGCCCGTGATCAGGAAGCGCGGCACGACGTCCAGCGTCTCCCCTTTGCCGGCGACCCCGCAGACGGTCGCGAGGCCCCAGCCCATCCGCGCCGACTCGACCGCCTGGCGCATGACGTCGACGCGGCCCGTCGCCTCGAAGGTGTAGTCGGCACCGAAGGCTCCCGTCATCTCGAGAATCCGCTCGACCGCTTCGGGGCCGCCGGAGAGCGTGTCGGTCGCTCCCTGGCCGCGTGCGAGCTCGAGCCGGGTCTCGGCCGGATCGACGCAGATGATCCGCTCGGCTCCACTGAGACGGGAGCCGATGACGGCGCCGAGCCCGACGAGGCCGGCGCCGAAGACGACGCAGGTGGAGCCGGGCTCGACCTTGGCGGTGTTCAGGGCGGCGCCGATCCCGGTCGAGAGGCCGCAGGCGAAGACGCACGCGTGGTCGAGCGACGCTTCGGGAGCAATCTTCGCGAGGGCGATCTCCGGCATGACCGTGTATTCCGCGAACGTCGACGTCCCCATGAAGTGGCGGATCGGCTCGCCGTCGCGAGAGAGGCGGGTCGTGCCGTCGGGCAGGTAGCCCTGATTCTGCTGCTCCCGGATCGCGAGGCAAAGGTTCGTGCGCGGGTCGAGACAGTGCGAGCATTCGCGGCACTGGGGCGAGAAGAGCGTCACGACGTGGTCGCCCGGCGCGAGCGAGCCGACGCCCTCCCCGACCTTCTCGACGACGCCCGCCCCCTCGTGGCCAAGCACGGTCGGCGAGTAGCCGGACGGGTCGGCTCCGGACGCCGTGTACAGGTCGGTGTGGCAGACGCCGCAGGCGACGAGGCGTACGAGAACCTCACCGGCCTTCGGCTCGGCCAGGTCGACCTGCTGGACCTCGAGCGGCCGACCGAACTCCTCGAGCACCGCTGCACGAATCTTCATGACGGAATCAGTACCCGAGTTGGGACGCGTACGCGCGGCGATAGATCTTCTGCAGCCGCTCGACCTTGGCGACGTAGTCCTTCGTCTCGTCGAACTGGATCCCGACGTGCTCCCTCTGCCAGCGGTCCACGTTGTCCTGACCCGCGTTGTAGGCGGCGAGCGCGAGCCGCTCGTTCCCGTACTTGGCGAGCAGATGCCCGAGGTACCACGCGCCGTAGCGCATGTTGATGTCCGGGTTCGTGAGGTCCGAGAGGCGGAAGCGGCTGCCGCCGGTGTACTGCGCGATGCCCTTCGCCGTGGCGGGCGTCAGCTGCATGAGCCCGATGGCACCGGCGCTGGAACGAGCTCCCGGGTTGAACTTGCTCTCCGACTCGATCACCGCGGCGAGGAGCGCAGGGTCGAGGTTGTCCTGGTGGGCGTAGACGCGGACGTTGGTCGAGTAGCGCAGCGGATACCAGAGCCGCGCGTACCACGGCGGCTCGGTGTGCTGGAGGTAGACGAACGCGCCGAGCGCCGCGCAGGCGACGGCGGCGACGACGAGCCAACGCCTCAGGACCGTCGTAGCTCCTCCAGTACTCCGGCGACGAACGCGTCGAGTTCCTCGAGCGAGCCGTCGTTGACGTAGCAATAGTCCGCCAGCCGCACCTTCTCCTCTTCGGGCACGAGCCGATCCTCCCGGTCCGCGACGGCGCCGCGTCGCGCTTCCCGCACCTCGGGCGGCGCGGTCACGACGACGACGCGGTCGAAGCGCGCCTCGCCGCCGGTCTCGTAGAGGAGCGGGATCTCGGCGACGGCGACGTCGGCCGTTTGCTCGGCGAGCCACGCGTCGGTGGCCGCCCGCACCCGTGGATGGAGCTCGGACTCGAGCCAGGCGAGCTCGGCGCGGTCGGCGAAGACGATTCGGCCGACCTCCTTCCGGTCGACCTCGCCGCCGTGGAAGACCCGCTCGCCCCAGCGTTCCCGGAGTGCGGCCTGCAGCCCCTCGTCCTCGCGATAGAGGCGGTGGACGACGTCGTCGCTCGAGATCACCGCCGCACCGTGACGCGCGAACGCTTGCAGTGCCTCGCTTTTTCCGGCCGCGATTCCGCCCGTGAGCGCGACCGCGAGCGGCCGCTGCACTACTCGGTCGGCTCGGCCTCGTCGGAGGCGTCGGCTTCGGGCGTCTCTGCCTCTGCCTCGGCCTCAGGTGCGGGCTCCTCGGCTTCGGCCTCGACGACCGGCTCTTCCAGGACGACCGGCTCTGCCTCGGCCTCAGGTGTTGGCTCCTCGGCTTCAGCCTCGACGACCGGCTCTTCCAGGACGACCGGCTCTGCCTCGGCGACCGGCTCCGCCTCGGCGGCCGGCTCTTCCACCGCCGGTGCCTCCTCGACGACCTCGACCTCCGCGATTGGCTCCTCGAGAGGCTCAGCCTCCGCGACGGGCTCCGTCTCCTCTGCGGGAGCCTCGAGCGCCTCGACGGCGGGAACCTCGTCCGCGAAGACCTCGTCGGAGAGCCCGAGCGCGGGCGGCTCGCCCTCCTCGCCCGGCATCGGCTGCACCGGCATGCCCTCCTCGACCCGCTTGAGCGAGAGGGAGAGGCGCCGACGCTCGGCGTCGACCTCGAGGATGCGGACGTTCACCTTGTCGCCCTGCGAGACGACCTCGCGCGGGTTCTCGACGTGGTGCTGCGCGAGCTCGGAGATGTGGACGAGCCCCTCGACGCCGGGCAGGATCTCGACGAAGGCGCCGAAGGTGACGACCTTCGTCACGGTGCCCTGCACGACGTCGCCCTCCTGGTAGCTGTCGAGCACTTGCTGCCACGGGTCGGTCTGCGTCTGCTTGAGGCCGAGCGAGATGCGCTGCCGCTCGCGGTCGATGTCGAGCACCTGAACCTTGACCGTCTGACCGATCTCGAGCACTTCGGACGGGTGGTTGACGTGGCTCCAGGAGAGCTCGGAAATGTGAATGAGGCCGTCCATCCCGTCGAGGTCGACGAAGGCGCCGAAGTCGACGATGTTGGAGATCGTGCCCTCGACGACGTCGCCGGGATTGAGGCGGTCGAGGATCCGCTGCCGCTGCTCCTTGCGCTCTTCCTCGAGCACGGCGCGGCGCGAGAGGACGACGTTGTTGCGCGAACGGTTGAGCTCAATGACCTTGCACTCGAGCTCCTGGCCCATGAACTCGTCGAGGTCCTGCACGCGGCGGATGTCGACGAGCGACGCGGGCAGGAAGCCGCGCACGCCGAGATCGAGGATCAGGCCGCCCTTGACGACCTCGATCACGCGGCCGGTGACGGGCTCGCCCTTCTCGTGGGCGCCCTCGATCGCCTTCCACGCGATCTCGAAGCGCGCGCGCTTCTTCGAGAGGATCAGCCGGCCCTCGGCGTCCTCCTTCGTCAGCACGAGCGCGGCGATGTCGTCGCCGACCGTGACCTCGTCCTCGGGGTTGATCGAGCGGCGAATCGAGAGCTCGGAAACCGGGATGACGCCCTCCGACTTGTAGCCGATGTCGACGAGCACCTCGTCCTTGTCCACGCGGACGACGGTGCCGTTCACGACCTGCCCCTCCTCGATCGTGGGGAAGGTGGATTCGTAGTCGGGGACCAGCTCGCCGCTCTCGGGGTCGGTCGTCCAGACGCCTTCCTCGAGCCGCGGATCGTTGATTGTCTCGTTCGCCATCTGCGGCGAGCCAATATACCGGCGGTCCGGCAAGCTCGTCCGGCACCCGGGGCTAGGCTGCGGCGAATGGACGAGCGCTATCCAATCGGCGTCACCGACTCCTGCGCGGTTGCGGTCTTGCGGCATGACGGCCGCGAAGGCGTTTACGGGAGCTGGTCGGCGACGATCGGTCTCCGCAACGGCGACGCGACGATCCGCGTGCCCGGCCACTACGCCGGTGTCCTGGCGGAGCGGCTCGGCGCGGCGGCGGAGCGGTTCGAGCCCGGGCGCCGGCTCGCCCGGGACGAGTATCTCGACGTGACCGCTCTCGCCACGGACGACGTCGAGACCCTGGCGCTGTCCTCCACGGCCCGCTCGCCGGTGCGCGTGACGATCGAGGTGCCGCGCGACGAGGTGGAGGAGCTCGCGTCGCTGCTCGGCGACGCACAGCGGCTGATCGAGACGCTCCGCCAGGGTCTCGGCATGGTGCCCGACTCGCTTCCCGAGGCGTTGTGAGCGCGCTGCTCGACTACTGCACCGCCGGAGTCCGCGTCGCGGAGCGCTCGCTCGTGCAGCGGCCGAGACTCGGCCGCGAGGAGCGGCTCGTCTTCGTGGTCGGCTGCCCGCGCTCGGGAACGACCTTCGTCGGCCGTGCGATCGGCGGCCTGCCCGGCTTCGTCGACTTCGGCGAGGTGACGCCGTGGAAGGCGGCGCTTCCCGAGGGGCCTTCGCCAGCAGAACTGCGGACAATCCTCGAGCGCATCCGGCGCATCGGGCTTGCGTGGGGACTGCGCGGCGTCGAGCAGACGCCCGAGACCGCGCATGTGCTCGGTGCCGCCCTGGAGGCCTATCCGGAGGCGCTCGCGGTGCACGCCTTGCGCGACGGCCGTGATGTCGTGTGCTCGCTGCTCGAGCGCGGCTGGCTCAACGCCGGCGCGGACGGCCGCGACGACGCAAGGCTCGCGTACGGGTCGGAGCCGCGCTTCTGGGTCGAGCCGGAGCGGCGCGAGGAGTTCGCGCAGGTGAGCGACGCGCGGCGCTGCGCGTGGGCGTGGCGGCGCTACGTCGAGGCTGTGCGGGGCGCCGGCGCCGGCGACCGCATGCTCGAGATCCGGTACGAGAGCCTCGCCGGCGTGGCCGACGAGCTCGCCGGTTTCCTCGGCTCGAACGTGGCGTCGACGCACCGGGCGATGGACCGCTTCCGCGATTCCTCGATCGGCCGCTGGCACAAGGAGCTGACTCCGGAGCAGCTCGCAGACGTCGAGGGCGAGGCCGGTCCGCTGCTCACCGAGCTCGGCTACGGCTGACGGTCGTCTAGCGCGTGTCCCGCGCCTGGTCGCGGGCGCGCAGCTTCGCGGCGACCTTCTCGACCTTCGCGCGGACGGCCGGGGGCACGCGGTCGTTGATCCCGACGAGGCCGATGCTGTCGGAAGCGAGGTCGAGCCGGAGGTCCTGCCCTCCCGGCAGTCGCCCCGACGCGAAGAGCGTGACGGCGAGCTGGGTAGCGCGGTCGAACTGTTTGACGACCGAGCCGAGGATCTCCGGGCCGAGGTACGAGAGGTCGCTGTCGACACCGAGGCCCCAGACGCCCCTGATCCCCGCGGCTTGGAGCGCACCGAAGCCACAGATGCCTGCGACGTCGAAGACGACTGCCGAGCGGCGGCCGATCTGCCGGTTCGCTGCGGCCTCGCAGCGGCTCTGCCTGTCGAACGTGCCCGAGTAGTCGACGAGCACCCGGATGCCCGGGCGCGCATGCTGCGCTCCTGCCTCGAAGCCCCCGATCAGGTCGCGTACGGCCTTCGTCGGAATGCCTCCAACCGCGGAGACGGCCTCGTCGCCATGGGTCATGAGGCCTGCGAGATAGCCGCCGAGGTAGCCGTCCTCGCGGTCGGCGAACCCGACGCCCGTCACGTTCTGCTGCCCGGCGAAGGACGCACTCTTGTCGGAGACGGAGTCGGGAACGAGGAAACGCGTCCCGGGAAACCGCCGCGTGAGCCTGGACACCGCTTCCAAGTTCGGCGTCGCGTCGACAACCACGAGATCCGAGGTCCGCGCTGCAGTCGCGATCTTCCGCAGGAAGCCGCTCAGGGCGTAGCCGCCGTAGAGGATCTTCGGCCGGAGACCGAGGTCCTCGGCCGCGGCACGCACCCCGTCGGCCGTCGGTGACGCGTCGGTGACACTCCGCGGAGCGTCACGGACGAGCGCGACGCGTAACGAGGCAACACTCGGCTGTTGGCGGTCGTGGCCGGTTGTCGCTGCGATCAGGAGCCCTGCGATCGCCGCGATGCCCAGAACCGCCGCTGCAATAGCCCCAACCGGCCAACGGCGAGAGCGCGCCGACCGCCCTGCCGGTGTCACCGCAGCGCCCGGCGGCACGCTCGGCCGGTCGAGCTCGGGATCCTGCTGCAGAATCTGCGTCTCGAGCCGCCGGAGAGTCTCGCCCGGCTCGAGCCCGAGCTCGTCGACCAGGAGGCGTCGGCCACGCTGGTACGCCTCGAGCGCGTCGGCCTGGCGTCCGGACCGGTAGAGCGCGAGCATCAGTTGAGCGCGCAGGCGTTCTCGCAGCGGGTTCGCCTCGACGAGCTGCTCGAGGTCGGCGACCAGCTCCGAGTCGCCGCCGGCAGCGAGTTGGGCGTCGAATCGATCCTCGAGGGTCGCCAGACGGAGCTCCTCGAGCCGCGCGATCTCGGGCTGGGCGAATGCCTCATAGCCGAAATCCTGGAGCGGTGGGCCATGCCAGAGCGACAGTGCCTCGCCGAGAGCATCCGCGGCCTGCGCCGCGTCACCCGCGCCGAGTAAGCGGCGGCCTTCGGCTCGGAGCACATCGAACCGATCGGCATCGACCTGGTCCGGGTCCGTTCTGAGGAGATAGCCGTTGCCATGCGTGATCAGCACCTCCGCGCCGAGCGCCTTCCGGAGATTCGAGACGTAGACGCGCACGACCTGCCCGGCTGTCTTCGGTGGTCGCTCGACCCATAGCTCGTCGACGATCCGGTCGACCGTGACCACCTCGTTGCGGTGCAGGAGCAAGAGCGCCAGCAGCGCCCGAGCACGAGAGCCGCCGAGCGAGACGGGACGGCCGTCCTCGGCGACCTCCAGCGGGCCGAGCAGCCTGAACTCCATAGGTGCTTCTACCACGCAACTGCCGCGAAAGACAGGCGTTTACCCGGCCTTTATGACGCGTTGACGCGCCGAGCGGAACGTCGAGCCCCACAAACGGCGAAGGCCGACACCCTCGAAAGGAGCGCCAAATGACCTGGCACCGAACCCTGTACACGGCCGTGCTGGCCGGCGCGCTGGCGGCAGTGCTGCTGCCGGGGCTCTCGCATGCGACGCCACCCGGCAAGAACGGCGAGATCGCGTTTGCCCGCTACCGCTTCATCAACAGCCCGCTGCGAAGGGAGATCTGGGTCGCCAACCAGAACGGAAGTGGCGCGCGCCGAGTCACCCACACGCCCGCGAACTACCTCGACTCGGACCCCAGCTGGGCGCCGGACGGGTCCACAGTGCTGTTCTCGCGCTGCGCGCCGTCCAAGGGCTCGGTCTGCGAGGGCCGCGCGACGATCTGGTCGGTCGACTCGGGCGGTAGTCATCAACACATGTTGAGTCGGTCCTGCCGGCGGACGGGGACGAGCCGCGCGGCGTTCGCCCGTTGCCCGGAAGACGGCCAGGGCGTCTTTTCGCCGAGCGGTGCCCGGATCGCCTTCATCCGCTACGCCGGCGTGCCGGAGATCGCGATCGCCGACAGCCACCTCCGCCACGTGCGCCCACTCCGCCCGTTCGGCAGTGGACGAGGCGCGCCCGACATCGACGCGCTCGCCTGGTCGCCCGACGGTCATCGGCTGGCGTTCTCCGTCCACAACGACAACGGAAAGCGCCACAAGCCGGTCGGCGGTCGCGCCGTCTACGTCGTCAACGTCAACGGCAGCGGGCTGCGGCGCGTGACACCCTGGAAGCTCGAGGCCGGAGGGATCGGCGAGCTCGACTGGTCACCCGACGGCACCAGCCTCCTCTTCCGCTCGGTCACGTACGCGAACGACGACCCTGGGCCGTCTGCGGGCGACATCTACACGATCCGGCCCAGCGGCACCGGCCTTCGACGGCTCACGAATCTCGCCGCCGGCAGCGGCATCCAGCTCGGCTCCTACTCACCCGACGGCACGCACATCGTCTTCACCACGAACGACGGCGGCACGCACGGCCCCAACTCAGCCTGGCCCGACGTGTTCGTGATGCACGCCGACGGAACCCACATCACCCCGGTCACTCGGACCAAGAACTGGGAAGGCACGCCGCGGTGGGGGACTGCGGGTTAGAGGGCTCCTGTTCGCTGACGCGGCCGCCGGAGTCCGCGGCGGCCGCGCTCGCCCTGCGGGGCTAGACGCGGTCCGGCGACGCGTCCTGAGCGCGCGCGCTGTCGAGCGACGCCCAGTCGACCCGGCCGTAGGCGATGTCGGAGAGCTCCTCGAGCATGCTCAGCGACTCCGCCAGCATCAGCCGCAGCCGCTGGGCGAGGAAGCCGGTCACGACGCCGGCGGAGACATACGCCACCAGGCGGGTCAGCGCGGGCGCATGGGCGAAGTCGCCGAAGACGAGGCCCGTTCGATGATGGATCGCGAGCTCGTAGAGGAAGAGCGCACCGATGCCCGCGAGCGCGCCGAGCGAGGCGCTGGTCGCCGCGGCCGCGAGGATGATGGCCACGAAGAAGCCCTCCCCGATCCCGAGGCCGGGCCGGCCGTATTCGACGAGCAGCGCGAAGACCAGGCAGTAGGTCAGCGCCGAAGCGATGAGCAGCTGCTGCGGGATCGTGATCCCGGCCAGGAGTCGCTGGGCGGACGACACCCCGGCATTTGAAACGCGATCGGTCCGGATTGCAAATAGGTACACGATTCGAAAGTCAGCAAACGCCTGGACAAACGGCACGGGCGCGCCGAAGCCCGCGGCGTTAGGTTCAGCAGGTCATGGTGCGCCGTCGGTCGCTGATCGCACAGCTCGCACTCGTCGGGGTGCTGGGCGTACTCGCCCTCCCCGGCAGCGGATTGGCGTTTTCCGGCATCCCGATCACGCTGACCGCGAGCGGCCCCTCTCCGGCAGTCCAGAAGTTCCCGGCGGGCATGTACCCGCTCTGGATCAACCAGGACACCGTGGCGCACACGGTCACTCTTGCGAACGGGTGCTCGTTCCAGGTTTCTCCCGGCGCAATCGGGCAGTGCGACGGCTTCTCGAGCGTGGTGGGCGACTACCCGTACACGGTTGACGGAACAGCGCAGGCGAGGCTCGTCGTCACCGCCGACCGTCGCACCGTCACGCTCGGAGCGAGAAACCACAGGATCGGCCGTGGGTCGGAATTGCTGCTCCACGGGAAGCTCACCGCCTGGAGTGCTGGGCCGCCGGTGTTTCAGGGCCCTCGGCAGCCGGTGATCGTGCTTGCGCGCCCCGACCGCTACCACCCGTTCCACCGGATTGCAGTGGTCACGGCGAAGCCTCGCCGCGCCGAGAGGCCGGCGTCGGCCCACTCGGTCTGGCAGCTCCGCGTCCGACCTCGAGCGAAGACGATCTACATCGCCGAAGCGAACAGCCAGCCGGCCGGCGGCGAGTACTGGCAGCGAGCCTTGAGCAAGCCCTTCCGGGTGCGCGTCGGCCGCTAGTCGGTTAGCGTCGGCCCGTGTTGCACAACCGCTCGGCGCCCCCCGCGACTGTCACGCCCGTGCTCGTGTACCCGGACGTGAGGGCCGCAGTGGACTGGCTTGAGGATGCGCTCGGCTTCGAAGAGCGGGTGCGGATAGGCGACACCCACCGTGCCCAGATGCGCGTCGGGGCCGATGGGGCCATCGTGGTTGCGGATGTCGGCTCGGATCGCATCGTCCCGGAAGGCCCTGGCAGGACGCACCTGATCAAGGTTCGCGTGGCCGACGTCGATGCGGCGTTCGCGCGTGCTCGCGAGCGAGGAGCCCGTGTCGTCGAGGAGCTGACCACATGGGAGTATGGCGAGCGCTCCGGCGTCGTCGAGGACATCGGCGGCCACCGATGGGAGCTGACGCAGACCCTCCGCGACGTCGAGCCCGAAGAGTGGGGTGGCACCACCGTCGCGCCCTGGTGACGACTCGCCTGGGGCGAGCGTCCGGAATGGCCCTGATTGCGAGCCCACTTTCAATAGAGAGCAGACCTCGCCGGGCTAGCTGCGAAGCTCCCAGCCGGCGGCGGCGTACGCGTGGCAGAGATCGGTGCCGATCTTCCGCCCGAGATCGTCGTAGACCGCAGCGGCGAGCCGACCGCGGGCGAGCGCGCAGATGCGGCCCAGGTCCCGGGGTTTGCCGCTGTCCGGCGCGAGCAAATGCGTGTCGGCTCGGTACGCCCAGGCATCGCCTTGCGCCGAAAGCGTCTGAGCCTGTGAGCGACAGAAACGGGTGGCGCCGACCCCGGAGACGACGAGGTTCGCGTCAGCGCCGAACTTCGACACGGCGCACCGGGTCGGGAGCTCGCGAGGCGTCTGCGACGGCTGCGCGCGAGCCAGCCTCCGGCCGATCACCACTCCGCCTGCGGTCGCCGGCCCGGCGACTGCGAGCGCAGCGATGACGAACGCGACCGTGCGCCAAAGGCGAGACCGCTGTGTGTGCCGCGCGACCGGCGAGCTGTGCCGGTCCTGTGCCGCCGCAGACCGGGCGTCGTCGGCAGTGGAAGCAGTCTCCTTCGCGTGGGCTTGACCCCGGTGCGCGCAGGATCAGCTGCGAGCGCCGCTCCGAGCGCTTCCACGAACGCGGACGCCGTCGCGTATCGCCGATCGGGCTGCTCGGCGAGCGCCCGGTCGAAGAGCGCTTCGATCGGCGCCGCCAGTTCCCGGTCCTCGGCCGTGCGCAGTCGACCCGTGAGGAGCTGGTAGGCGACCACCGCGAGCGCGAACCGGTCGCCCGCCGCGGTTGCGCTTTGGCCGGCGACCTGCTCGGGCGCCATGTACCCCGCCGTGCCCACGACCTCGCCCTGCGCGGTCAGCGTGGTCTCGCCGTCGCGGCGAGAGACGCCGAAGTCGGCGATGTTGAGGTTCTCGTCTGCGTCGAGGAGGAGGTTCTCCGGCTTGATGTCCCGGTGGACGACTCCCGCGGCATGGGCGTGGTCGAGTGCCTCGGCCGCCTGTTCGAGCCAGCGCAAGGCCTTCGAGCGGGACGGTGGGCCGCTCTCCCACAGACGCTCGGCGAGGCTCCCGTTCGGCATGTACTCGAATACGACGTACGGGCGGCGCTCCCACTCGCCCGCCTCGAACGCCGTGACGATGTGCGGATGCGCGCCGAGCTGGCCGGCGAGCGCCGCCTCGCGCGCGAACCGCTCCCGGGCCACCGGGTCGGAGACGAGCTCGGAGGCAAGAACCTTGATCGCCACGCGCCGGGAGAGGAGGCGGTCCCACGCGAGATACACCGCGCCCATCCCGCCCCGAGCGAGCAGTCGCGCGGACTCGAACCGCGCCGGCAGCAACGACTCGCTCACGAGGACCTTCCACACGACATGCCGGGCGGAAGGGTAACGCCAACGGTCGCCCGATCTCCGTCGGCGTCAGCTCTTCGCGATCTCGCGCCCGGCCTCCGTGCGGATGGGGATCGACTAGAGGGTTCGGGCTCGTCGTGGAGAGACGACCGGTCGCGTCCAGGCAGAGGCGGCCTCTCCTTGCCCAGCTCGGGTACGCCTGAGCCGGCTGCGGAGCTCATACGCGCTTAACAGCGGTCTCGCTACGCTCGCTGCGTGAGCTGGATCGGAATCGTCCTGCTGTACCTGCTCGGAATGGGCCTGTTCGGCTGGCTCGGCGGCATCCCGGCCGCCGGCGACGCACTGTCGCGCTGGGGCCGTGCCACGGCTGAGCGGCGCCGGGGCGTCGTCTCCCAGAGCTCCTAGCGCCTGCGGGATAGCCTGCCCGTGACGGGCGGTGAAGGCGCTCGAATAGCAGCCCGACGATCACGCTGTAGGTCAGTGCGGAAGCGGATAAAGAAATCGTCGCCCCTCTAGCGTCGTACGGGTGATGGTCGAAGAGCTCGAGGAGCTGTACCGCGAGCGGCTCTCGGAGTTCACGCGAGCCGCGACAGCGATAGCCGGCGATGGGGAGTCCGGACGCGATGCCGTGCAGGACGCCTTCGCCAAAGCGCTTCGCAAGCGCCGCCGCTTCCGCGGCGAGAGCAGCCTCGAAGCCTGGGTCTGGCCCATCGTCGTCAACGCAGCGCGCGACGCAAGACGGCGGACGAGTCGCAAGGCCGGCGCCGTTCTGCCCGTCGAAGCGCGGGCGGAAGAGCTCGGGCTGCCGCTCGAAATCCTCACCGAGCGCCAGCGCGAAGTCCTCTTCCTCCACTACTACGCGGATCTCGACTACACCACGATCGCGCACGCGCTCGGGATCAGCGCCGGCACTGTCGGCGCGACGCTTACGGCTGCGCGGCAGACACTGCGCGGCGCGCTCACGAAGGAGGTCTCACGATGACGGACGCCTACCTCGACGGTCTGCTCGACGAGCTCGTGACCGCAGAGCCGCGCGAGCGATGGAACGACGTGCTCGGTCGGGCGCGGCGCTCGCGGCGGCGCTACGGAGTTGTCGTCGTGGCCGTCGCTGTGCTCGTCCTCGTGCCTGCAACCTGGGCGGCCGTCGACGCCTTCGAGGGAACGCCCGCGCCGCAGTCGATCCACCAGACCTTCCTCCAGGGAGACGCAATGTCGGCCGCGAT
This sequence comes from uncultured Actinomycetes bacterium, assembly GCA_963759435.1. GTDB lineage: Bacteria > Actinomycetota > Thermoleophilia > Gaiellales > Gaiellaceae > Palsa-739. The sequence goes on from CAVWZB010000010.1 coordinate 271,386, forward strand.
GCAGGCCGCCTTCGCCGCCCACAACGGCGTCAAGAGGGACTTTCCGAAGGCCGACCCGAGCAAGGCCCACGGCGTCCTACAGCTCGCCACGAGCGACGGGCCGCTGGACATGTGGGCGGCGCCCGAACTGGACGGCAGCGGCTCGTGCTGGTTCTTCGGGTGGGAGTCCGACATGCGCAGCGACCGGGCGGGCGGCATGGGTGGATGCATGCAGGGCGACCAGCCCATCGAGGGCGTGGGGACCTATAACGATGCGAGCCACCCGGCGTACACGCTCCTCAGCGGATGGGTAACGGGATCGGAGACGACCCTGGACGTGACGCTCAGGGACGGCAGCAACACCACGATTCCGGTCGTCGAGCGTCTCTTCCTCGCCGCCCTACCTCACGGCTCGGGTCTACCCGCATCCATCGTCGGACGCGATGCCGCGGGCAACGTCGTCGCCACCTGGGCGCCGAGCGGCTAGCTCTTCGCGTCGGCCCAGGAGTCGCCGGCGCCCACGTCGACCGCGAGCGGCGGGTCAAGCGGATACGCGCTGCACATCTCCTCGCGGACGAGTTCCTTTACCACCGACGTCTCCGCGTCGGGAGCCTCCAGGAGGAGCTCGTCGTGCACCTGGAGGACGAGCCGCGCGCTCCTTCCTTCCTCCCGCAGCCGCCGCTCGATCGCGACCATCGCGACCTTGATGATGTCGGCGTTCGAGCCCTGCATCACGAAGTTGACGGCGACCCGCTCTCCGAACCCGCGTGTCGCGCGGTTGCGCACGCGCAGCTCCGGCACGGGACGGCGCCGGCCGAGCAGGCTCGTCACGTAGCCGTCGCGCTCCGCCTGCTCGATCGTGCGGGAGATGAAGTCCTGCACGAGCGGGAACCGTGCGAGGTACGCGTCGATGTACTCCTGCGCCTGCTCGCGCGGGATCTCGAGGTTCTCGGAGAGGCCGAAGGCCGAGATCCCGTAGACGATCCCGAAGTTGATCATCTTCGCGATCGACCGCTCGCCCGGCGTGAGCTTCGCGGGATCGACACCGAGCACCTCGGCCGCCGTCGCGGTGTGGATGTCCTCCCCGCGCTCGAACGCCTCGCGCAGCTTCGGCTCGCCGGAGACGTGCGCGAGGATGCGCAGCTCGATCTGCGAGTAGTCGGCCGAGATGAGCCGCGCGCCTTGCTCCGCGACGAATGCGGAGCGGATCTCGCGTCCGATCTCGGTGCGGATCGGGATCGACTGGAGATTCGGGCTCGTCGTCGAGAGACGGCCGGTCGCGGCGACGGTCTGGTTGAAGGTCGTGTGCAGGCGCCCGTCCTCGCCGATCATGTCGGGCAGCGGCTGCAGGTAGGTGTTGAGGAGCTTCGAGAGCTCGCGCCACTCCTCGACCACGGCGACGATCTCGTGCTCCTCGCGGATCGAGCGCAGCACCTTCGTGTCGGTCGAGTAGCCGGTCTTGCCCTTGCGGCCGGGCGTCAGCTCGAGCTTCTCGAACAGGATGCGCCCGAGCTGCTGCGGCGAGCCGAGCACGAACTCCTCGCCCGCGAGCTCGTAGGCTCTCGACTCGAGCTCCTCGACGCGATCGGCGAGGCGGGCCGTGATCTCGCCCATGCGGTACGTGTCGATGCGGACGCCGGCCTCCTGCATGCGCGCGAGAACGCCCGTGAGCGGCATCTCGACGTCGCGGTAGAGCGGCTCGGCGCCTCGTTCGCGCACGCGATCGAGCAGCGGGTCGCGCAGGCGCAGCGTGACGGCCGCGTGCCTGACCAGCCGCGCAGTTTCCTCCTCCGCCTCAGGCTCGGCGACCGCCTCGACCGCGTACTCCGCGGCGAGATCGTCGAGCAGGTACTCGCTCCGGGCCGGATCGATCAGGTAGGCGAGGATCATCGTGTCGTCCGCGGCCTCGACTCGCAGCGCCTTCGCGTCGTGCGCGACCAGCGTCCCCTCGAGCCGCTCCGGCCGCGGCGAGACGATGACCTCGTCGGCAAGGGCGAACGCGAGACGCCCGTCGTCGGCGGCGACACCCACGAGATCCTCTGTCGGCGGCTGCTCTCCCTCTCGCCAGACGACTGCGGTGCCGGCCGAGATCCGCTCGCGCGCGGGCACCGCCTCGTCGAGCTCGTCGACCCGTCCGAGCAGCGCGCGGAACTCGAATTGGCGGAAGGTCTCGCGCAGCTGCGCGCGGTCGGGCGGCGCGAGGACGAGCTCGGCCGGATCAGCGTTGATGTCGAGATCGCGGCGCATCGTCGCGAGCACCTTCGCGGCGCGCGCCTGGTCCGCGAACTCCGTCAGGTTCTTGCGGCGCGCGGGCGAGAGCTCATCGACGTGCTCGAGCACCTCCTCGAGCGACCCGTACTGCGCCACGAGCTGCCCCGCCGTCTTGTCGCCGATCCCGGGGACGCCCGGGATGTTGTCGGAGCTGTCGCCCTTGAGCCCGATGAAGTCGGGGATCTGGTCGGGCCGGATCCCGTAGCGCGCCTCGACGCGCTCGGGCGTGTAGACGTTCACGTCGCTGACGCCGCGCGGCGTCATCATCAGGCAGACGTTCTCGGAGACGAGCTGGAACGCGTCGCGGTCGGTCGAGACGACGCACGTCTTGATCCCCTCCTCGTCGGCGCGCGTCGCAAGGGTCGCGATCACGTCGTCGGCCTCCCAGCCCTCGAACTCGAGGTTCCGATAGCCGAATGCCTCGACGATCGGCCGCAGGTGAGGGAACTGCTCGCGGAGCAGATCCGGCATCGGCCGGCGGCCCTCCTTGTAGACGACCTCGACCGCCTCCGCCTGCGCGGCCCGGTGCACCGGACGCGTGTCCCACGCGACCGCGACGCCCTTCGGCCGGTAGTCGGAGAGCAGCTTGAAGAGCATGTTCGTGAAGCCGAGCAGCGCGTTGGTCGGGAAACCCTCACTGGTCGCGAGCTCCTCGGGCAGCGCGAAGAAGGCGCGGTACGCGAGGTTGTTGCCGTCGACGAGGAAGAGCTCGGCCTCGCGCGCGGGGGCGTCGTTCAGGTCGAGCTCGGCCCCCGTGAGGGTCTTCGGAGACATCTCTGCGAGTGTACGGCCCGATGAAGATCGTCCCTTTCGCAGAGGAGCACCTGGACGCGGCTGCCTCGCTGCTCGCGGAGCGGCACGCGGCGCAGCGCGAGACGTTCCCCCAGCTTCCCGCCGAGGCCGACTACCGGGCGGAGATCCTCTCGCTGCTCGAGAAGGGTGCGACCGGCGCGTTCACGGACGGTGCGTACGTGCTCGGCCGGCCCTGGCCGACCGAGCTGTGGGGCCCGAACATCTGGGTCGAGGCCGCCGGGCATGCCGCGCGCGATCCAGAGCTCCTGCGGGACGTCTGGGCGTCTGCCGCGGCCGGGTGGTTGGAACAGGGCCTGAGGGCGCACTACGCGCTCGTGCCCGCGACCGATCCGCAGCTCCTCGACGCCTGGTTCCGGCTCGGCTTCGGCGCGCAGCACGGGCACGGGATCATCGAGATCCCTGCAGGTGAGTGGCCGCCGGCCGTGCGCGAGGCGACCGAGGACGACATCGAAGGGCTGGTCGAAATCGGGCCGCTCCTCTCGCGGCACCAGACTCAGTCGCCGGTCTTCTCCTCCGTTCCCGAGCAGACGGCCGACGAGGTTCGCGCCGACGTCCTCGACGACTTCGCGACGGAGGGCGTCGCCAACCTGGTCTACGAAGCGGAGGGTCGGATCGTCGGCAACTTCTTCGTTTGCCCCATCGAGCTGTCGAGCATGCACAGCGGCCTTGCTCGCCCACCAGGGTCGGCGTTCCTCGGCTTCGCCGTGACGGATCCGGCGTTCCGGGGAAGTGGCGTCGGCGTCGCGCTCACCGACGCGTCGTTCGCCTGGGGGCGCCGGGAGGGATACGACGTGATGACGACGGACTGGCGCGTGACGAACCTGCTCTCCTCGCTGTTCTGGCCGCGGCGCGGGTTCCGCACCACCTTCCTCCGGCTGCACCGTTACATCGCCTAGTGGCGCGCGTTCCGCTCCTCTCCGGCACTCGCCTCGTCGTGGCGTCGGCACCGGCCGACGCGCGGGTGCTGCGCCCGCCGGCACCGGGCCGCGCGACGGACGTCGGGGCGGCGACGAAGGAGGCCTTGCGCTTTCCGCTCGACGGGGAGCCACTGGAGGCGCTCGCCACAGGTGTGGAGCGCGCCACGATCGTGGTCGAGCCGCCCGCGCTGCCGATCGGGAGCGTCGTGGGCGATCCGCGGCGGCTCGCGATCGCGGCGGTCAGCGAGACGCTCGAGGAGCTCGGCGTGCCAACCGGCCGGCAGACCCTGCTCGTCGCCTGCGGGCTCGCCCGCCGCGTGAGCCGAGGAGAGATCGCCGCGCTCGTGACGCCGGAGCTGCGGCGGCGCTTCCATGGTCGAGTGGTGGTGCACGACGCCGCGGACCCCGCACTCGCCGGAGTCCCTTCCGGTGCGCCGCGCGTTCGGCTGGCGCCGGAGCTCGTCGAGACCGACCTCGTCGTGGTGGTGAGCGCAGCGGAGACCGTCCTGCACGGCGGCCCCGCAACCTTGCTCGCTGCGGCCGACGCCGAGACGCAGAGACGCGCGACGGCGGAATCGCTGCTCGAGACCCGGGGCTCCGAGGGCTGGCGGCTTGCGACGCTCGTCGAGCGAACGTTGGCGGCGCGAGTGCCGCTCTTCGCCGTCTCCCTCGTCCTCAACCACCCGGTGTTCACGGGTCCACTGCGCGGCTACCCCTACGAGCCCGAGGCCGCCGACCGCATCGCAGGCTCGCCGCTGCGGTACGCCTTCTCCGCCGCTCCGGCATCGGTTCGTCGTCGCGTTCTCCGCACCCTGCGCGGGACGCGGACCGCAGCAGCTGTCCTCGCCGGGCCGCCGTCCGTCGCGCACGCCGAAGCGCTGCTCCGCGCGATCGAGCTGCGTCGAGCGACGCTCGGTGAGCCCCTGGACGCGCTCGTGATCGGGATTCCGGGGACGACCCCTTTCCTGCCGCGCGAGCAGCCGAACCCGCTCCTTGCTGCCCATCTGGGCCTCGCGCACGCGCTCGGGCTGTGGCGCGACGCCTTCCCCGTCCGCGACGACGGCATCGTCATCCTCGTCCACCGCTTCCGACGCACCTTTCCGCGGCCGACGCAGCAGCCCTACCACGTCTTCTTCCGCTCCGACCCGATCGCACGCAACCCTGAGCTGCTGAGCGCCGCGGAGGAGGCCGTCGCAGTGGACGCGCGCGCCGTCGAGGAGTACCGCGCGGGACGGACCGTCCATCCGTTGCTGCCCTTCCGCGACTGGGAGGCCTGCCGGCCGGCGCTGGACCGGGTCGGCGCCGTCTACGTCGCGGGCGCACGGGACGGCGACGCCGTGCGGCAGCTCGGCTTCGTACCGATAGGCGGCATCGGCGCGGCGCTCCAGATGGCCCGTGGCCATCGCGGTCCCGACGCGCGCATCGGCTTCCTGCTCGCGCCCCCGTACTTCCCGGTCCGCGTGGGCTCAGGAGAAGCGTAGGCCGAGGACGTCGGCGGCCTCGGCGATCTCGTCGCCGCCGACGTCGAGCGCCTTCACCGAGACGAGCCGCAGCGCGGACGCGGCGCGGTCGAAGAGCGTCACGTTCAGCCACTGCGATTCGAACGTCGACCACCAGCGCAGCCCGACGGCCTCAGCGTGCTTCTCGTGCAAGGCGAGCGCCTGCGGCTGCGTGATCCTCCGCTCCCGGGTTGCGACGCGGGAGGGACGCAGCCGCTCGCGGCGCAGAACCGCCGGCTCGTCGAGGTCGACGAGCTGGGCGTCGTCGGGAAGCTCGAGCTCGGCGAGCGCGAGCGGCAGGCCGCGCCGGCGAAGAAGCGCCGGCGTCAGCCGCTGGCCGCGGAAGCGAGCGAGCTGCTCGACGACGCACGAGAGCGGCTGTTCGGAGAGATAGAGGCAGCCGTACGCGGCCGGGTTGTCGTGGCGGCCCTCGCCCTGATAGAGCCGCGGAAACCAGAGCGCACCGTCCGCGGCATCCGGCGCGGCGCGCTCGTTCCACGCCAGGCACCGGTGAAGGATCACGCGAACGAGTCGGAGCGCTCGGCGCGGATCGCGCGCATCAGCTCCTCGGTCCGCCCCTCGCGGATCAGGTCGATCGGGCGACGGTCGCCCAGCACCGGATTGAGCCCGAAGAGCCAAGCGAGCGCCGCCTCGCGGTCGTAGAGGCGCAACAGGTTCGACCAGACGAGCTCCAGGAGATCCACCTTCTCCGCGTTGAGCGGGTCGATCCCCGAGCCGCGCAGCCAGCGCGTCACCTGCGCTCGGCTGACGCCGAGCATGTCGGCGAGCCGCGCAGACGAGCCGAAGTCGACCCGCAGGGCGTCCACCTTCGTGGCGATTGCGACTGCCATGGCTTCCAGCCTAGCGCAACACTTCTTGTTGCGCAACGAAATGCGTTGCGCGAACGCCAGAGGGCGCCGGTGTCGGCACCACGTACCATGCCGTCGCACGCCGAAGTGGCGGAATTGGCAGACGCGCCGGACTCAAAATCCGGTGGCCTTCGGGCCGTGTGGGTTCGATTCCCACCTTCGGCATCTACCGTCTAGGCTCGGCCGGTAATGGCGAAGAGCCTCGGCATCCTCACCGGCGGCGGCGACTGCCCCGGGCTCAACGCGGTGATCCGCGCCGTCGTGCGCCGGGCCGACGCCGCCGGGTGGGACGTGGTCGCGGTGCGCGAGGGCTGGCGCGGGCTCGTAGAACCGATCTTCGAGGAGCTCGGCCCGCAGCAGGTGTCGGGGATCCTCCCGCGCGGCGGCACGATCATCGGCACGAGCCGCACGAACCCGTTCACGCTCGAAAACGGCGTCGAGCGGCTGCTCCAGAACTTCCGCGACCGCGAGCTTGATGCGCTCGTCGCCATCGGCGGCGAGGACACGCTCGGCGTGGCGTCTCGGCTGTTCGCCGAGCAGCAACTCCCGTTGGTCGGCGTCCCGAAGACGATCGACAACGATCTCTCCGGTACCGACTACACGTTCGGCTTCGACACCGCGGTCTTCATCGCGACCGAGGCGATCGACCGTCTGCATACGACGGCGGAGTCGCACAACCGCGTCATGGTCGTCGAGGTGATGGGGCGTCAGACCGGCTGGATCGCGGTGATGAGCGGCATCGCCGGCGGCGCCGACGTGATCCTCGTGCCCGAGATCCCGGTCGACTTCGAGGAGGTGGCAGAGGGGATCCGGAGACGGCATGCGCGCGGCAAGAACTTCTCCATCGTCGTCGTCAGCGAAGGCTGCGAGCTACCGGGGCTTGCCGACGCCGGCGAGCAGGATCAGTTCGGCCACGTGATCCTCTCCAAGCGCGGCGTCGGCGATGCGCTCGGACGCGAGATCGAGGAGCGCACCGGTTTCGAGACCCGCGTCACCGTGCTCGGCCACGTGCAGCGCGGCGGCAGCCCCACGCCGCGAGATCGCGTGCTCGCCACGCGGTTCGGGCTCAAGGCGGCAGACCTCGCGCTCAGCGGCGAGTTCGGACAGATGGCCGCGCTGCGCGGCGATGACGTCGTCGCCCTCCCCCTCGCCGAGGCGACCGCGCAGCTGAAGGTCGTGCCTCGCGAGTGGTACGACGTCGCGCGGGCGTTCTTCGGCTAGGCCGCGCCCATCTCGGCGACGTCACGTCCCGCGGCGAGTGCGCGCACAAGCGCCTGCACCTCCCGAGTCGCGGTCGCGCCGTCGGTCACACTTCAGGAGGCGCTTCGCCCACCAGCGGCGACACATCCGCGGCATGGACGATCACGGCGTCCACACCGGCGCGCTCCAGCTCGTGCACCTCGTCCTCGGTCGTCACGGCGAGGTCGGCGATCGCGAGCTTTCCGGCGGGCACCTCGGCGAGCAACTCGAGCACGGCCTCGAGCCGCTCCTGCTCGTCGTCCTGCGGCGGTGCGAGAAGGAAAATCTCGGGGTCGAGCAGCTCCAGCGCGCGCTCGAGCTCCTCCTCGCTGCGCACCTCGACCGCGCAATCGAGCCCGGCCGCCAGCGCATCCTCGTGCCGGCGTCGAGCCGGTTCGTGATCCTCGTCGTCGTCCTCCGGGAGCGCGACGGTCACGGCGTCGGCAATCCCAGCGGCGCGATCGATTGCCGCGTCCGCCCGCCAGAGGATCGGCAGGCGCGTCGCCTCCCGCAGGCGCGACGGGTCGCCGTTGACGACGAGTGCTTCGGCCCGCTGCGTCTCGGCGGCTCGAGCCGCGTCGGCGTCCTCGACGGCGGCGACGACGGAGATGCCGTCGCCCTCGGCGATCGCGTGACTGAAGCGGCGGCTCGCACTCACAAGCGGCGATTCTCGCAACTTATTGCCCCATCGGGTGCCAGACGGTCTTCAGCTCGAGGAAGGAGGCGATCTCCCACGGGCTCTGCACGTCGGCGCGGCCGCGCACGACGCGCTTGACGTTGTCGGCGGCGAGGCGCTCGAGCTCCGGAGTGTCGCCGTTCGCGCCGCCGATGTCGATCGCATTCACGTCCATGTGCGAGGCGAGCACCGGACCGAGCTCCGAGTGCCGGCCCGTCACGAGGTTGACCACCCCGTCGGGCACGTCGCTCGTCGCGAGTGCCTCCGCAAGCTCGATCGCGGCGAGCGGCCGCGTCTCCGACGCCACCGCGACTACGGCATTTCCGCCGACGAGCGGCGGAAGGAGCCGCGTGAGGAGCCCGAGCAGCGGTGGCTCGTCGGGTGCGAGCACTGCGACGACACCGGTCGGCTCGGGCACCGTGAAATTGAAGTACGGGCCGGCGACGGGGTTCGAGCCGCCGAGCACCTGCGGGAGCTTGTCGGCCCAGCCGGCGTACCAGACGATGCGGTCGATCGACCGCTCCACTTCGTCGCGCCCGGTGCACAGCTCGGCGAACTCGTCGGCGCGCGCCTCGACCATCTCCGCGAGCCGATAGAGGACCTGGCCGCGGTTGTACGCCGTCGCCTTCGCCCAGCCGGACTGCGCGCCACGAGCGGCGCGAACCGCGTCCCGGACGTCCTTCCGCGAGCCGCGGGCGACGTTCTGGCCCTCCGCCTCATACGTGCGCCCGGACTCGCTGCGCGGAAAGGCGCCGCCGATGAACAGCTTGTACGTCTTCTTGACCGGCAACCGGCTCATTCCTCGAACTCCAGATACGGCTCGAGCCCGTGCCGCCCGCCCTCGCGGCCGAAGCCCGACTCCTTGTAGCCGCCGAAGGGCGAGCTCGGGTCGAAGCGGTTGAACGTGTTCGCCCAGACGACGCCGGCGCGCAGGCGCTGGGCCATCCAGAGGATGCGCGAGCCCTTCTCGGTCCAGACGCCGGCGCTCAGCCCGTAGGGCGTGTTGTTTGCCTTCTCGAGCGCCTCCTCCGGGGTGCGGAAGGTGAGGACCGAGAGGACGGGGCCGAAGATCTCCTCCTGCGCGATCCGGTAGCTCTGCGCGACGTTCGTGAACACGGTCGGCACGAACCAGTAGCCCTTCTCCGGGAGGACGCAAGGCGGCTGGTAGATCTCGGCGCCCTCCTCGACCCCGGAGGCGACGAGCTCGCGGATCTTCTCGAGCTGCGCGGCGGAGTTGATCGCGCCGACGTCGGAGTTCTTGTCGAGCGGATCGCCGACGCGCAGCGTCGAGAGACGGCGTTCGAGCTTGGCCACCAGCGGCTCGTAGATCGACTCCTGGACAAGGAGCCGCGAGCCGGCGCAGCAGACGTGCCCCTGGTTGAAGTAGATCCCGTTGACGATTCCCTCGACCGCCTGGTCGAGCGCCGCGTCGTCGAAGACGATGTTCGCAGCCTTGCCGCCGAGCTCGAGCGTGAGACGCTTGCCGGTGCCGGCGAGCCGCCGCTGGATCTCCTTCCCCACCTCGGTGGAACCGGTGAAGGCGATCTTGTCGACGTCCTCGCTCTCGACGAGCGCGGCCCCGGTGCGGCCGTCCCCGGTGACGATGTTGACGACCCCGTCGGGCAGCTCGGCCTGGCGCAGCACGTCGCAGAAGAGAAGTGCCGTGAGCGGCGTCGTCTCGGCGGGCTTGAGGACGACCGTGTTGCCGCACGCGAGCGCCGGCGCGACCTTCCACGCGAGCATGAGGAGCGGGAAGTTCCACGGGATGATCTGGCCCGCCACGCCGACCGGGCGGGGGCGCCGGTTCGGGAATGCGTATTCGAGCTTGTCGGCCCAGCCGGCGTAGTAGAAGAAGTGCGCCGCAGCGAGCGGAAGGTCGACGTCGCGTGACTCCTTGATCGGCTTGCCGCCGTTGAGCGACTCGAGGACCGCGAACTCGCGCGACCGCTCCTGGAGGATGCGCGCGATGCGGAAGAGGTACTTCGCCCGCTCGGAGCCCGGGAGCGACGACCAGCCGTCGGCGTAGGCGGTGCGCGCGGCGGCGACGGCGCGCCCGACGTCCTCGGCCGTGGCCTGACCGACGGCCGCGAGCGGCTCCTCGTCCCGGGGGGAGATCGTTTCGTAGGTCTCGGTAGGCTCGAGCCACTCGCCGCCGACGTAGTAGCCGTAGCGGTCGCGGATGTGGACGATGTCGCGGGACTCAGGGGCGCTGGCGTACGTCCAGTCGCCGGGGACGTCGACCTCGCGCTGGGGCTTGTCGATCTCAGCCACGCCTGCTCCGAGCGCCCTCGTTGCGGACCGGTGCGAGGCGCCGGCTGCGTGCCCCCCAAACCCACCCCCCACCCTTATGGGAGGGGGCGATCTTAGGGGCGAAAAGCTCGCGCAGGTGTGCCGCCTGTGTCACGAAACGGTTCCTCCTCAATCCAGCGTGAAGTAATCGCCGCTCTGGTACGTGCCGGTGCGCTCCTTGCGCAGCTGCATCAGGATGTCGTTGAGGAGCGACGAGGCGCCGAGGCGGTACAGGTCGGGCGTCAACCAGTCCGGCCCGAGCGTCTCGTGCACGACGACGAGGTGCTGTACCGCTTGCTTCGCCTGCCGGATCCCGCCCGCGGCCTTGAAGCCGACTCGCCGCCCGGTCTCCTCGTACACGTCGCGGATCGCCTCGAGCATGCAGAGCGCCACGGGCAGCGTCGCGGCCGGTGAGATCTTCCCGGTCGACGTCTTGACGAAGTCCGCCCCGGCCGCAATGGCGAGCAGCGTCGCGCGGCGGACGTTGTCGTACGTCCCGAGCTCGCCGGTCTCGAGGATCACCTTCAGGTGCACGTCGCCACACGCCTCCTTCACCTGGACGATCTCGTCGTAGACCTTCGCGTAGCGGCCCGAGAGAAAAGCGCCGCGGTCGATCACCATGTCGATCTCGTCCGCCCCCAGGTCGACGGTGGCGCGGACGTCGGCGACCTTTACCGCCGTCGGGTACTGCCCCGACGGGAACCCGGTGGCGACCGCCGCCACTTTCACGCCGCTTCCAGCCACGCGCTCCAGCACCGCGGGCACGAGATTCGGATAGACGCACACCGCAGCCACCCGCGGAACGGACGGATCGGACGGATCCGGCCGCAGCGCCTTCGAGGCGATTGCCGCCGCCTTCCCCGGCGTGTCCGACCCCTCGAGCGTCGTCAGGTCCGTGGTTCGGATCGCCAGGAGGAGCGCCCAGACCTTCGACTCACGCTTGATCGAGCGCTTCGCCAGCGACGCCGCACGCTCCTCGAGTGCCACTGCGTCGACGGCCCCGATTCGCGGTAGCCGAGCCTCGAGCGGGAGCTCGAACCCTGCCGGCAGTGCTGGCGCCTGGGCCATACGGTGAGTGTAGTCCCGGCCCGCAACCCAAACCGTGGCCCGCCCTCGACGGCGCTGAGACGAGGGCTACCCTGCTTCCGATGCTGAGGACGCTCGTGGGTCTCGTCGCCTTGGCGGCGATTTCGGTTGTTCCGACTGCGGTGTGGCCGGGCGCCGCTCACTCGCGACCGGCCACACCGACTCACTCCGCGACCGGATTCTCGGACACGGCGGAGACCATCATGGGAACGCTCACGGCGCCCCCGAACCGGAGGTTCCTGACCCGGATTCGCAACGGGAAGATGGGCGGCGTCGTGCTTCTCGGCAACGGCTGGCTCACGCGCCGCACCGCCGAAACGGTCACGGCGGAGCTCCAGAACGCGGCCTGCACGCGCGGCGAGCCGCTCGTGATCGCCGTCGACCAGGAAGGCGGGATCGTCAGGCGGCTCGCCTGGGCGCCGCCGACCGAGGCGCCCGACGAGATGACGAGTCCCAGCGTCGCGCGGTCCCAGGCCGCCGGGGCGGCGACGGCACTCCACTCAGTCGGGATCGACATCGACTTCGCACCCGTCGTCGACACGCCTGGCTCGGCGGGCAACTTCCTCGGCTCTCGCGCCTTCTCGCACTCCCGCACCTGGAACGCCCAGATGGCCCGCGCTTTCGTCGACGGCATGCAGACGAACGGGATCGCAGCGACCGCGAAGCACTTCCCCGGCCTCGGCCTCGCGAGCGGCAATACCGACAACGGGCGCATCGTGATCCGGGCCGCCGCGTCGAAGCTCCACCAGGGACTGCTGCCGTTCCAGGCAGCAGTACAGGCGGGCGTGAAGCTCGTGATGGTCTCGACCGCGGTCTATCCCAAGCTCGACGGCTCGAAGAGGCCGGCCGCGTTCTCGAGCACGATCATCGGCGGACTGCTGCGAAAGAAGCTCGGCTTCAAGGGCGTCACCGTGACCGACTCGCTCACGGCACCGGCAGCAGACAGGATTCCGCACACTGCGACGCGGGCGATGCTCGCCGGCTCCGACCTGCTGATCTTCGGCGCCGAGAGCGCAAGCGAGCGCGGCTACTCCACGCTTCTCGCCGACGAAGCCGGCTCCGTGCGCCTCCAGAATCGGCTCACGGTGGCGGCGTCGCGCATCAGGGCGCTCAAGGCCTGGCTCGCTACCCAGGGCGGGCCTACCTGCTCGACGAGCTAGCGACTCTCACTCAGTCGGAGCGCCCCAGCCCGCAGGCAGCGCCGGCACCTGCCAGCGGGGGTCCGGCCGCCACCCCGCCCAGTCGTCGCTCCACCACTGGCGGCCGGCATCCAGCTCGCTCGCGATCGCTGCTCCTTCGCGTCTGATCGCTGCTACCTCAGCCTCCGTCCAGCGACCGCGTGCCAGCCACTCGTCGAGGATCTCGTCGTCTTTGTAGCTCCAGGCGCCGTCGAGACCGACGACGATGTCGAGCTCGAGGTCCTGAGTGTCGAAGCCACGCGGCGTACGGCGGAACGGCTCCTGCAGATTGAGATACCACCCGCGGAACTCGCGCTTCGAGCCGTGCCAGAAGACCCAGACCGCATGCATCTCGCCGGGCCGCTGCAGCTGGAGGACACCGTGGCCCAGCCACCGATCGCGGCCCGACCAGGGATGCGGGGTGCCGAAGAAGTCGTCGGCGAAGGCGAGTGGACCGCCTTCGGGCATGTAGAGGGCGAGGAGGGACGGCGTGTCCTCGACGACGATCCCGCCCCACGCAACCTTCGGGTCGCCGCGCCAGACCTCCCGCCGGACGATCGCCTCGCCGCCTTCTCGTCTCACAAGCCCAGGCGCTCGAGCGTCGAGGCGTCGCGACGCCACTTCGGCCGCACTTTGACCTTGAGCTCGAGGAAGACGGGATGGCCGAGCAGCGCTTCGATCTCGGGCCGGGCGCGCGTGCCGATCTCTCTCACGAGCGTGCCGCCCTTGCCGACCACGATCTGCTTCTGCGATTCGGTCTCGACCAGGATCGAAGCCCGCACGACCTTCTCCTCGATGTCCTGGACCTCGACGGAGATCGCGTGCGGCACCTCGTCGCGCGTCAGCCACAACGCCTTCTCGCGCACGAGCTCGGCGAGCTGCAGCTCGACCGACAGATCCGTGCGCTGCTCCCGGGGGAAGTAGAGCGGCCCTGCGGGGAGCAGCCCGACGAGCTCGTCGCGGAGCGGAGCCATGCCGTCGCCGGTCTTCGCGCTCACCGGATGGAGCGCGTGGAACGGGCCGAGCCTCGCCGCTGTGTTCATCTGGGTCGCGATGTGCCCGGCCTTCAGCCGGTCGACCTTGTTGAGCGCGATCACGACGGGGACTCCGAGCCCGAAGACGCGCGAGGCGATGAAGCGGTCGCCGGCGCCGATCCGCTCCCGCGCGGAGAGCACGAACAGGACCCCTTCCACCTCCTCGAAGGCGGCATCGACGGTCTTCTGCATGCGCTCCGTGAGCTCGTCGAGCGGTCGCTGGAAGCCGGGCAGATCGGCGAGGACGAGCTGGTAGTCGTCGCCGTTCGCGATGCCGAAGATGCGCTGCCGGGTCGTCTGCGGCTTGTCGGAGACGATCGCGACCTTGCCGCCGCAGAGCGCATTGACGAGCGTCGACTTGCCGACGTTCGGGCGGCCCGCGACCGCCACGAAACCGCTTCTCATCCCTCCGGCAGGTCCCATGTCTCCGGTAGCAGCTCGTCGGGGGCGTACGTCGCGACCGTCCCGCCGGCGCTGCGGAAGTGGACGCGCTCGAGGCGCCATTCGTGGAGCCACTGGCGGCAGCCGCCGCACGGCGACGCCGTGATCGCGATCGCCTCCAGGTCGCCCGGCCGCAGCCCCTCGCTCGCTGCCTTCGCGATCGCCGATCGCTCGGCGCAGATCCCGAGGGGATACGCCGCGTTCTCGACGTTCGCCCCGGCGAAGACGCGGCCGTCGCGGGCAAGGACGGCTGCGCCGACCTGGTACTGCGAGTACGGCGCATAGGCGTTCGCCGCCGCCGCGTCCGCCTGCGCGAGCAGCTCCTCGGCCGTCACCTGCGTGAGCCTCCGCCGTAGAGGAAGTGGCCGTTCGCCGTGTCGTGGAGGTCGAGCTCGAAGCCGAGCGGCCGCACACGTTCCGCGAGCTCGTCGGGTCGCCGGCGCCGCTTGACGATGCGGAACGTGCGCCCGTCGGCGAGCGAGCGCGTCTCCTCGCCGTCCGCCTGCTCGGTGCCTGTGTGGGCCGTGTCTCCGGCGCCGCTGTCGACGAGGAAGACCCTCCCGCCGGGCGCGAGCGCGACCCGCACGAGCGACCAGAACTCGTCGAACCGCTCCTCCGGCACGTGCGAGAGCCAGAAGGAGAAGAAGACGAGGTCGAAGCGCTCGGTCGGCTCCCACTCGAAGACGTCCGCACGCACGAGCTCCGCCTCGGAGGTGTTGAGCGCGAGCGTCTCTGCATTCGCATCGACGGCGACGACGCGGTCGGCGAGCCCGACGAGCCTGCGCGTCCAGATCCCGGTGCCCGCGGCGAGCTCGAGCACGCTGCCGCCCGGCGCAAAGTCCGCGAGCGCCGCCTCAGCCTCGGCCACGTCCGCCCGCCAGCGTGCAAGGGCGTCCGGCTCGAGCTCGTAGCGGCCGCGCCGATACCACCAGTCGTCGTACTCTGGCGCGCGCTCGGCGTAGTAGCGCTTCTGCTCGCGGACGACGTCGCTCACGCCGCGACCGCTTCGCCGAGAAATGCCTCGACGCCGGCGAGCGAGTCGGCGTAGCGAGCGGCGCGTGGGTCGGGCCGGCGCACGAGCACCGCCGGGAGACCGACGGCCTCGGCCCCGAGCACGTCCGCGACGACGTTGTCGCCGACCATCCACGCCTCGCCCGGACGCAACGGATCGAGCACCGAGGCGAACGCCCGCTCATGCGGCTTCTCGTAGCCGGTCTCGGCCGAACACGAGAGGAACGCGACGACCTCGTCGAGACCCAGCGCGGAGACGATCTGCCGCAGCTCCGGGACGTGGTTGGAGAGGATCGCGTGCGTCCAGCCGGCTTGTGAGAGGCGCTCGAGGGCGGGCAGCGTGTCGTCGAACAGCGCCCAGCCCACGTCCGGGTCGACATAGAGCCGGCGCGCTGCGTCGGCGAGCTCGAGCGCTCGCGCGGACGGATAGCCCGCCGCCTCGTACGCCCGGCCGAGCTGGAGCCGCACAGCCGCCCACCAGGCTTCCGGCTCGCGCAACTCGGGATGCGCCACCTCCGGCCGATGCCATGGGAAGCCCTCGCGCAGGTGCGGCCGGAACGTGTCGGCGGAATGCCCGTGCCCCGGCTCCTCCGCATCGAGCGTCTCCGCGAGCAGGATGCTCCAGCCGGTCTCTCCGCGCCTGTGGGCGAGCGTGCCGTCGAAGTCCCAGATCAGCAGCTGCGTGGCGCTCACCCGATCAGCTGGAAGACGACGAGAGTGACGATCGCCCCGAGCGCGCCCCCGTACACCACCTCGAGCGTCGAGTGGATGCCCGACTCGACACGCGTCTGTGCCACGAGCGCGGCCATGATCAGCGTCAGGGCCGAGACGACGAAGCGGTGGTGGTCGCCGACGAGATACGTGATGGCCACCCAGCCGGCGAAGGCGACCGCAGCGTGCCCGGACGGCAACCCGCCCCGCAGCGGCGTTCCTCGCCCCGTCCATGCCTTGGTCGCGAGGACGATGAGGACGACGAGAACGAGCGCGACCAGCGTGATGTCGGCCGGAGCGTCGCGCACCCGGTCGAGCGCGTTCGTCGCTCGCTGCCCGACCGCGCTCTGGAAAACGAGAAAGCCGATCGCGACAGCCGTGATCGAGGCGATCAGCACCGCTCCGGCGGCGATGTCCTTGGCAAGCTTCGCGTTCGGGTCGAAGGACGTGGTCGAGACGTCGATCACCCCTTCGATCGCCGTGTTCAGCATCTCGGCGACAAGGACGAACGCGATCGCGAGAACAAGCGCTATCAGCTGGAGCCGCGTCACGCCGACTGCGATCGCGGCGCCGAAGACGAGAACCGCCGCGAGGAAGTGGATGCGAAGGTTCCGCTGGGTGCGAAGGACGTGGATGATCCCCTCGAACGCGTAGTTGAAGCTGTCGATCAGCGACGGCGCACGGCCGGGGGCCTGCGGCGGGGGCCGGCGTGGAGGCCGCTCGCGCTGCTCGTCCTCGGGGTCGCGCGGCAGCGGCGTAACCGTCATCGGGAGTACACCGCCTCGCGCGCCTCCATCTCGGGGCCGTGGTCGTAGCCGACGAGGTGCAGCAGGGCATGTACGAGCGGTGCGCGCCACTCCTCGCCCACGACCTCGGGGCAGACGACGACGTCGCCGAGCTGGCGTGGCATGCCGTCGGGCAGCGCGCCGAGCCCATCGATCGGGAAGGCGAGCGCGTCGGTCGCCTCGTCGACTCCGAGGTGCTCCCGCTTCAGGGCACGGCTCTCGTCCGGCCCGACGAACGCGAGCCCCAACTCGCCCGCCGCGACGCCCTCTCCCGCGAGCACCGACCGCGCAAGCTCGATCGCGGCGCCCTCGTCCACCGTTTTGCCCGAGCGGTTGACGATCTCGACCTCGATCACCGGCTCCGCAGAGTTCCGGTTTGCTCGGCGTGCGCCTTGTACGCCTCGACGATCCGCTGCACGAGCTTGTGGCGGACGACGTCCTGGTGGCTGAACTCGACGAATGCGATGCCGTCGACGGTCGAGAGGATCTGGCGCACCTGGATCAGCCCGGACGCCTGCTCCCGCGGCAGGTCGACCTGGGTCACGTCGCCGGTCACGACCATCTTCGAGCCGAAGCCGAGCCGGGTGAGGAACATCTGCATCTGCTCGGGCGACGTGTTCTGCGCCTCGTCGAGGATCACGAAGCTGTCGTTGAGCGTGCGGCCGCGCATGAATGCGAGCGGAGCCACCTCGATCGTGCCACGCTCCATGTAGGCGTTGAGCTTCTCCGGGTCCATGGTGTCGTAGAGCGCGTCGAAGAGCGGGCGCATGTAGGGGTCGACCTTCGCGAGCACGTCGCCCGGCAGGAAGCCGAGCCGCTCTCCCGCCTCGACCGCGGGACGGGTGAGGATGATCCGGCCGACCTGCCGCTCCGAGAGGGCAGCGACCGCGAGCGCGATCGCGAGGTACGTCTTGCCCGTCCCCGCCGGGCCGATGCCGAAGGTGACGGTGCAGTCGCGGATCGCGTCGACGTAACGCTTCTGCGTCACGGTCTTCGGTGTGATCCGCTTGCCGCGGTGCGACCAGACCACGTCGGAGAAGATCTCGTGCACGTCCTCCGCCTGGTCGATGGCGCCGAGGATGGCGTCGACGGTGCCGGCGCCGACCTCCTGGCCGCCCTCGACGAGCTCGACGAGCTCCTCGACGACCGCCTGCGCCTCGGCGACCTTGAGATCGTCGCCGGCGAGCGTGAGCCGGTTGCCGCGCAGGTTGACCGTGCACTCGAGCCTGTCGCGAAGCGCGTTCAGCACTCCGTCGCCGATGCCGGCGAGCTCTGCTGCGACCTCGTTGGAGACGTCGAGAACGGTTTGCACAGAGGGCAGTGTAGGTGGCGCAACGGCGCTTCCCTGCGGGCGTTGGGCCGATTTGCAGGGTTGGTGGCGACGGGCACGAACATGACTCTGTCGCCTCCTTACGCTAGGGTCACGCACTTCGGGTCCCCTTTGCAACGCCGTTCCTATGCGACGTTACGCTTTCTTACTCCTTTGCACGCTCGCCCTCGCCGCCCTCACCACGGCTGTCGCCGCGACCGTGGCGAGCGCCCGCTCCACGCCGCAGATCCGGGCTGAGCGGGCGCATGAGCGCGCCGTGCTGGCGCAGGTCGACCAGATCGGCGTCAAGCTCCAGGCCGCACAGGACGCGAGATGGAACGCGATTCAGCAGCTCAGGCTGGTCAAGCAGAGCCTGGTCAAGAACGAGTTCCGCCTCCACGTAGCGCGCGGCAACCTCCATAAGGCGCAGCGGCAGCTCATGCAGCGCCTGTACTCGCTGTACGTGAGCGGCTCGCCGAGCACGATCGAGGTGCTCGCCGGTGCGGGCAGCCTCTCCCAGATCCTCGACCGCGCCGAGGCGGCGCGGGTGCTCTCGAACCAGGACGCGGCACTGGGAATGCAGGCGCTCCGCTTCGAGCACGCAGTGCAGGCGCGGGAGCGGCAGCTGAAGCAGCTCAAGCAGAAGCGCGTCCAGACCGTCGCCCGGAGGAACGCGGAGGCACAGAATGTCGCGGCGGAGCTCGGACAGCAGAAGCGTCTGCTCGCCTCGATCCATACGACGCTCTCGCAGCTCGTTGCGCAAGAGGCAGCGCGAGAGCGGGCGGCGAGAATCGCGGCCGAAGCACAGCTGCGGGCGGAGCAAGCCGCGCGTCGTGCGGCACAGAGGGCAGCGGAGGCGCAGGCGCAGCAGTCGACCTCCAATCCGGTGATCACGCCGCCGCCGCCGGTCGACATCCCGATCGGAAGTCCCGGCGCCGGCCACGCCGCGGCAGCTTCGATCGCCCTCCGGTACCTCGGCGTCCCGTACGTCTGGGGCGGCGCGAGCCCGTCCGGGTTCGACTGCTCAGGTCTCGTGATGTACGTCTACGCTCAGCTCGGGATCTCGCTGCCGCACTACACGGTGGCGCAGTGGAACGCGACCGACCCGATCTCGTCGCCGGAGCCCGGCGACCTCGTCTTCTTCAACGGCCTCGGCCACGTCGGGATCTACATCGGCGGCGGCAGGTTCGTCAATGCACCGCACACCGGCTCCGTCGTCCGCATCGACAGCATGTCGAACTTCGGCGGCTACGACGGCGCCCGGCGCGTTCCGTAAGCGCTTCTACGCCAGCTTTTCGCGGACGACCTGGCTGACCTGGGAGCCGTCGGCGCGGCCGGCGATCTGCGGCATCACGTCGGCCATCACGCGACCGAGGTCGGCCATGCTCGTCGCCCCCACCTCGGCGATGACGTCGTCGACGATCTCGTCGATCTCGTCCTCGGAGAGCGGCTCCGGCATGAACTCCTCGAGGATCTCGAGCTCCCGTTCCTCTGCTTCGGCCTGCTCCTCGCGCCCGCCGGTGCGGAACGCCTCGGCCGCCTCGACGCGCCGCTTCCGCTCGCGCTGGAGCACCTGCAGCTCCTCCTCCTCGCTCAGCGGCCGCTGCAGCTCCTTCTCGGAGTTCTTGAGCGCGTTGAGGATCAGGCGCAGCGCGTCGCGACGCTCCGCGTCGCGGGCGCGCATCGCATCCTTCAGCTCCTCGTCGATCTCCTCGATCAAGCTCACGCCCAACCGCCTTTGATGTGCCAGTGGAGGTGGAAAACCGTCTGGCCCGCGCTCGGGCCGACATTGACCTCGACACGGTAATCCGTCAACCCCTCGCGTGCAGCGACGTCGGCGACGAACTCGACCATCCGCTTCGCCTCTTCGGGCGGGAACTCGCCGATCTCGCGGAAGGAGTCGATGTGGCGCTCGGGCAGGACGAGCAGGTGGACCGGCGCCTGAGGGTTGATGTCACGGATCGCGACGAAGCCGTCGGTGGCGGCGACGTGGTCACTGTCGCGGTACAGCTTGCAGAAGAGGCAGTCGTCATTCACGCGGCGAGGATCCCCTCCTCGGCGACGCCGGCACCGCGGACGCCGAGCAGCCCGCCGACCGGCGCCGACTCGGGCAGGAGCCACGGGGAGTAGTCGTCCCCGTACCCGCGGCCGGGCCGGTCGACGAGGACGAGATCGTCGCGGCCGATCTTCGAGCGCCAGTGGGCGAGACACGCGTCATGTGACGCCACGCGCAGCCGCGCGCTCCGCTCCTTCTTCACCTGGGGCGGCACCGGGTCCTCGGCGGCCGTGCCGGTGCCCGGGCGCGGCGAGTAGGGGAAGACGTGCACCTTCGTCAGCCCGGCTTCCGCGACGACGCGAAGCGTGTTCTCGAACGCGCGCCCGTCCTCGGTCGGGAAGCCGACGATGACATCGCTCGTGAGGTTGAAGTCCTTGCGCAGAGGCTCGAGCCGGCGCAGGTAGGTGCTGACGGAGTAGCGGCGTCCCATTGCTCGCAGGACGTCGTCGTCACCTGACTGGAGCGGCACGTGCAGGTGGCGGCTCGCGGCCGAGGTCTCGCGCAACGCGCGAAGGAGCTCGTCGTCGACGTGGTTGATCTCGATCGAGGAGAGGCGCAGCCGCTCGAGCCCCGGCGTGGCGCCGGCGTCCCGGACGAGCCGTGGGAGGCGATAGCCGGCAGCGCGGTCGCGGTAGCAGCCGAGATTGATCCCGGTGAGGACGACCTCGCGGTGGCCCTGGGCGACGCGGCGGCGGATCTCGCCGAGAACGGCCTCGGCCGGCCGGCTGCGCGAGGTACCGCGAACGAGCGGGATGACGCAAAAACGGCACGAGAACGAGCACCCGTCCTGCACCTTGACGAAGGCGCGAACGCGGTCGAGCCGGGCATCCGCCTGGACGCAGCCGATCGCGCCGACGTCGCCCGCGACGAACTCCGCCGTCTCCTCGCTTCGGCGCGCGACCACGACGACGTTCTCGGGCAAGCCGGCGAAGGCATCGCCCGCGAGGTTGGCAGCGCAGCCCGTGACGTAGACGCGCCGGTGCGTGCGTGCCGCGCGGGCCGCCTCCTTGCGCGACTTCGCGACCGCTTCGTGTGTAACGCAGCACGTGTTGACGACGGCCACGTCGGCGCTGCCTTCCCGCTCCTGGTGGCCATCCGAGAGCAGCCGCTCGCGCACTGCGTGCGCGTCGACGTGCGAGACCTTGCAGCCGAGAAAGCGGACGGAGAAGCTCGTCATCCCCGCGATCGTAGTGAGCTACGGCTGCGCGAGCTCCCGCTCCACCTCGTCGAGCCACTGCTCGTGGGCGTCGAGGAGGAGATCGCCCAGGCGGTGCACGAGGTGCAGGTGGCGCTCACGGTGCGGCAGCCTCGCGGCGCGTTCCTTGGCGGCTTCGAGCAGCTCGCGCTTCGCTGCGACGTCCTCCTGCAGGGAGCCGAGGCTCGCGAGCACGTCCTGGACGAGCGCCTCGTGCTGGATCCGCGGCAACACCCGCCGAGGAGCTGCCGCCGCGAGGCCGCCCGTTCGACCCGGAACAGTTCGCGGCCACGGCAGCCGGGTACGGGATCGAGCTCCTCGGGCCTCCGGGCACGCTGCGGGAGGACTAGCCGCGCTCGAGCAGGTCGGCGGCCCAGCCGTCGCGGACGCATCGCGTGACGCCGTGCCAGCCGTCGACCTGCGGCTCATCCCGCTGGAGGTAACCCGAGGTGATCGCCCGCTCGACGGGGAGGGTCGGGAGCATCCGCTCGACGACGTCGAGCGCAATGTTCATCACGGCCAGCTCGCTCGGCTGTAGCTCGGTGCCCACCACGACCTGAACTTCGTTCGCCGCAGCATTGGCGCGGGTCGTCTCGAGCGACACCTCGTCGATGTCGACGGCATGCACCGGCGCGAAGCCGAGCTTCGCCGCGGCGACGGAAAGGACGCCCGAGCCGCAGCCGACGTCGAGCAGGCTCGTCGGCTCCACGTCCTGCAGGAGCTCGAGGCAGAGCCGCGTGGTCGCGTGGGCGCCGGTGCCGAAGGCGCGGCCAGGGTCTATGACCACGGCGACCGCGTCGGCCGGCGACGCTTCCCACGGTGGCCCGACCCAGAGTCGGCCGACCCGGACGCCGTGATGGAAGGCGCGCCAGCTGTCTTCCCAGCCCTCGGCCACGTCGTCCACCTCGACGACGTCGAAGCCGAGTGGCTCGTCCTCGGCGTAGACGGCGTACGCGCCGTCGAGCTCCTCGACGCCCTCGGGGAAGATGTGAAGCAGAAGCGCGAGCTCGGGCTCCCCTCCGACGATGACGAAGCGTCTCAGCGGAACGCGCTCTTGAGCTTGCCGAAGAGCCCTTCGGACTTGCCGTACGTGCGCTCGTCGGCGCGCTCCTCGAACTCGCGCAGGAGGCGGCGCTGCTCGTCGTCGAGGTGGCGCGGGACGAGCACGTTGACGAGGATCCGCTGGTCGCCGCGGCCGCGTCTCTGCAGCACCGGCATGCCGCGGCCGTGCAGCACGACGATCTCGCCGGGCTGCGTCCCCGGCGGCAGCTCGAGCTCCTCTTCCCCGTCGAGGGTCGGGACCGTGAGGGTGGCGCCGAGCGCGGCCTGCGTGAACGTCAGGTCGACGGTCGCGTAGACGTCGTCGCCTTCACGCACGAACCGCTCGTCGGGACGGATCTGCACCTCGACGTAGACGTCGCCGGCCCTGCCGCCGACGAGCCCGGCGTGCCCCGCGCCCGTCAGGCGGATCTGCTGGCCATGGTGGATCCCCGGAGGGATCTCGACCGGGAGCGTCCGTTCTTCGACGACGCGTCCGGCGCCGCGACACTCGGCGCACGGCTGCTCGATGCGGCGCCCCGAACCGGTGCACGTCGGGCAGGTCTGGGTGCGGACGAACTCGCCGAAGACGCTCCGCGTCACCTGTTGCAGCCGCCCGGATCCGTTGCACGTCGGGCAGGTCGTGATCTCGCTTCCCGGTTCCGCGCCGTCGCCTCCGCAATGCGTACAGGTCACGGCTGCCTCGAACGGCACCTCGCGGGTGACGCCGTGGGCGGCCTCGACGAGGTCGATCTCCACGGTCGCAATGAGGTCCGCGCCGCGCGCGCGGCCGTTGCCGCCGCGGCCGCTAAACACGTCGTCGCCGAAGAAGGCCGAGAAGAGGTCGGCGAGGTTGCCGAAATCGACGTGTCCGGCCTGGAAGCCGCCGCTCCGCAGCCCGGCGTGGCCGTAACGGTCGTAGAGGTTGCGCGTCTCCGTGTTCGAGAGCACTTCGTACGCCTCGACGACCTCGCGGAATCGCTCCTGGGCGTCCGGCGCGTCCGACACGTCGGGATGGAACTCCCGCGCAAGCTGCCTGAAGGCCCGCTTGATCTCCGCCTCGCTCGCCTGGCGCCCGACTCCGAGCAGCTCGTAGTAGTCGCGGTCAGTTGTGGCCATCGCCCGGAATGTAGCGGGGGGTCCCGCCGGCGAGACTCAGGCTTCGTCGTAGATCGATTCGACGAAGCGCGAGAGCTCGAGCGCGGCGGAGCGCACCGCCCCGAGCGCCTTCTCGTAGTCCATTCGCACCGGGCCGACGAGGCTGACGGCGCCGAGTGCCCGGTGGACGAGCCCATAGCACGCGCCGACGAGCGCGATCTCGGCGAGTGCCGGGTGCGCGAGCTCGTGACCGACGCGGACGTACGGATGCCGCGACGGGCTCGGCTGGCCGAGCACGTCGAGCAGGTCGGCGCGGCGCTCGACGAGCTCGAAGAGACTTCGGTAGGCGTCGAGCTCGTCGGCCCGGACATCGCCGAGCAGGTCGGCCGCCCCACCGACGTAGAGCCGCTGTTCCGCGGAGACGAGCTCCACGAACGCCGGCCGGAGCGCGTCGAGGAATGCGCGCTCACCCGGGCTGAGGCCGGGATCCTCGAAGCGCCGCCGGAGCAAGCCGGTACCCAGCTGGAGCCCGGCAACCGCCTCGTTCAGGTAGTCGCTCGCCCACTGCGCGAGCCCGGCGTCGACGGAGTCGGCGAAGTGGAAGAGCCGCTTCGAGACGCCGCCCGCAGATGTGATCACGACGACCATCACCAGCTGCGGCTGCAGGAGCAGCACCTCCACATGCCGCACGTGCGTCGCCTCGAGCGGCGGCGCGGAGACGAGCGCGAGCAGCCGCGTGACCTGCGACAGCATCTCGGTCGTCGCCTGCAGCGCCGACTCGACCTCGTTGCTCGTGGTCGTGAGGTCGAGCGGGAAAGCCGGCGGCTGCGGCTCGAGGCTGCCGAGCAGCTCGTCGGCGTAGTAGCGGTAGCCGCGCTCCGTCGGCACGCGTCCAGCGGACGTGTGCGGATGCGTGAGCAGCCCGAGGTTTTCGAGCTCCGCCAGCTCGCCGCGAACCGTCGACGGCGAGACGCGCAGGTCGGAGCGCGCGACGAGCGTCTTCGAGCCGACCGGCTCTCCGGTGCTGACGAACTCCTCGACCACGCGGTGGAGGATCGCCCGCTGCCGTTCGCTGAGCTGCACTGTTTCCCGCATTTGCAGGAGATTTTAGCCGTTGCCGCCGGCTTCGACCTGACGGCTACGCGACGATCTCGGCCGTCACCCCACCGCCGAGGAAACGGCCGCGCCGCGTGAGCGCGAGCGTCTCGCCGCTGTCGACCGCTAGGCCGAGTTGCTCGGCACGCGCGAGGCCTTCCGCATCGAGGGTCGAGCGGAGCCCGCGGAGCGGCAGCGGCTCGTCGAGCCGGAGGCCGAGCATCACGCGTTCGCGCGCCCGAACCTCGCCGTCGAGCGGCTCGACCTCGCGCTCCGGGCGCCGTCCGGCCGCGAGCGCCTCCAGGTAGCGCCCCAGCCGCGGCGTGTTCCGCCAGCGCCGGTTCTCGATTGTGCTGACCGCGCCGATCCCAAGCCCGAGGTAGTCGTGGCCGAGCCAGTACGCGAGGTTGTGACGCGCGCGGAGGTCCCGCCCCTCCGCGTCCGCGCGGCAGAAGTTCGCCGTCTCGTACCAGCGGTAGCCGGCTTCCGTCAGCCGCGCGACGACCCGCTCGAAGTAGTCCTCCATCGCGTCGGCCTGGCGCTCGAGCTCGGCTCCCCAGGCATGGGTGAAGCGCGTCCCCGGCTTCGCCTCGAGCTCGTAGCAGGAGAGGTGCTCCGGCTCGAGCGCGAGTGCGTCGTCGAGGTCGGCTTCGAGATCGGAGGCGCTCTGGCCGGGTATCCCGTAGATGAGATCGAGTGAGATGTTGTCGAATCCGGCATCGCGGAGATGATGCACCGCGCGCCGGACGTCGTCCGGCTGGGCAACACGCTCGAGCACCTCGAGGAGCCGCGGGCGAAACGACTGGGCGCCCAGCGAGACGCGGTTCGCGCCGGCGGCGTAGAGCGCACCGGCAACCTCCGACGTCACGGTCTCGGGATTCGCCTCGACCGTCACTTCGTCCGCCGCCGGCAGCGCCTCCAGCAGGCGCGTGAGTTCCTGTTGGAACGTGAACGTGGGCGTGCCGCCGCCGAGGAAAACGGTCTCGAGCTCGTCGGCGAGCAGCCCGCGTTCCGACTCGAGCTCCTGCAGGAGAGCGTCGACGTACGCGCGGTGCTGTCCGCGCCGGCCGACCACGGTGACGAAGTCGCAGTAGCCGCAACGGTGCGCGCAGAACGGCAGGTGGACGTACAGATGCCGGGCGCCACCGATCACGCGGTCACCCGCTTCGGGCGCGAGACGAGCTCCCCGCTGCAGGTCGGACAGACGAAGCCAAGCGTCTCGGCGCACGACCGGCAGTACGTGCACTCGTAGGAGCAGATCGCGGCGTCGTCATCCTGCGCCAGAGCGGCGCCGCAACACTCGCATTCGGTGCGCATCTCGAGCGCCATCAGCCCTTCTGCCCCTGGCCGATGTTGAGAACGGCGAGGAACGCTTCCTGCGGCACCTCGACCGCGCCGACCTGCTTCATCCGCTTCTTCCCCGCCTTCTGCTTCTCGAGCAGCTTCCGCTTGCGCGCTGATGTCGCCGCCGTAGCACTTCGCGAGCACGTCCTTGCGCTTCGCCTTCACCGTCTCGCGCGCGATGACGCGCGAGCCGATCGCGGCCTGGATCGGGATGTCGAACATCTGGCGCGGGATCTCCTCCCGGAGCTTGTCGACGAGCAGCCGTCCGCGGTCGTACGCGAAGTCGCGGTGGACGATGAGAGAGAGCGCGTCGACCGGCTCGCCGCCGACGAGGACGTCGACGCGGACGAGCGCGCCCGGCTTGAAGCCCGCGAGGTCGTAGTCGAACGAGGCGTAGCCGCGCGTGCGCGACTTGAGCTGGTCGTAGTAATCGAGGACGATCTCGGCGAGCGGGAGCTCGTAGGTGAGGTGAACGCGCTCCGGGGACAGGTACTCGAGCTTCCCGAACGTGCCGCGCCGCTCGTTGTTCAGCTCCATGACCGCGCCGACGTACTCCTTCGGGACGATGATCGACGCCGCCACGTACGGCTCCTCGACCTCCTCGATCTCGCGCGGGAACTCGGCCGGGTTGTGCACCTCGACCCAGCCACCGTTCTTCTCCTGCACTCGGTATGCGACGTTCGGCGCGGTCACGAGAAGATCGAGGTCGAATTCGCGCTCGAGCCGCTCGCGGACGATCTCCATGTGCAGCAGGCCGAGAAAGCCGCAGCGGAAGCCGAAGCCGAGCGCATTTGAGGTCTCCGGCTCGTAGAAGAGCGCCGCGTCGTTGAGCTTGAGCCGCTCGAGCGCGTCACGCAGCTCGGGGTAGTCGTCCGAGTCGGTCGGGAAGAGCCCGGCGAAGACCATGGGCTTGACGTCCTTGTAGCCGGGCAGGGCGCCGTCCGCCGCGCGGCCCACCGCAGTGAGCGTGTCACCGACCCGCAGGCGCGAGACGTCCTTCAATCCGGTGATGACGTAGCCGACTTCGCCCGCGGAGAGCTGCTCGACGGGGGTCATGGCCGGCGAGAAGACGCCGAGCTCCTCGGCGTCGAATCGGGTGTCCGTGGCGATCGTCCGCAGCGCCTCGCGCGTGGAGAACGAGCCGTCGACCACGCGGATGAACGCGACGACGCCGCGGTACTGGTCGTAGGAGGAGTCGAAGACGAGCGCCCGGGCGGGCGCGTCGCGGGTGCCGGCCGGCGCGGGTACCCGCTCGACGATCGCGTCGAGGACTTCGCCAACGCCGTCCCCCGTCTTGGCGGAGATGCGGAGCACATGGGACGGATCGTCGCCGAGTAGATCGGCGACCTCGACCGCCGTCCCGTCCGGATCGGCCGCGGGGAGGTCGATCTTGTTCGCGACAGGCACGATCTCCAGCCCGTTCTCGATCGCGAGGTAAGCGTTCGCAAGCGTCTGCGCCTCGATGCCCTGCGCAGCATCGACGACGAGGAGCGCTCCCTCGCAGGCCTGAAGCGAGCGCGAGACCTCGTACGTGAAGTCGACGTGGCCGGGCGTGTCGATGAGGTTCAGCTCGTGGCCCTTCCAGGTGACGCGAACGGCCTGCGCCTTGATCGTGATGCCCCGTTCTCGCTCGAGCTCCATCGAGTCGAGGACCTGCTCGCGCATCTCGCGCGCCGAAACGGCCTCGGTCAGTTCGAGGATGCGGTCGGCGAGCGTCGACTTGCCGTGGTCGATGTGCGCGATGATCGAGAAGTTGCGAATGCGGCTCTGGTCCATCCCGCGGGCGATGGTACTGGCCGCCCGTTGAGCCCTTCCCGGGTGGCTAGGTCTTGGGCTTCTTCGCGATCCTGTCGATCGCGGCAAACAGCGAGCGACGCTTGGGGAGGCCTGTCTTTAAGCCACTCTCCTCCCGCGGTAACGGCACCTCCGGACCAGCTTCCGCACCGGAGTAGACTCCGAAGCCCCGGGGGGCCGAAGGGAAGGGCTTGGCCCCGAAAACTGAAGCCAGCATCGCTGTCGCGCGGGAGTTCAACGCGAACATCCGCGAGCTCGCCGAACGCCTCGACGACGACCCGCCGCCGCCGACGAGACCGAGTATGTGTTCCTATGCGAGTGCGGCTGCGGGGCGGCCATCGCGCTCACGCTCGCCGCTTTCGTCGCCGGCGGAGCCTGGGTCGCCGGCCCTACCCACCACGACTGACCGTCTCTACTGAGAACGGCCGATGGGCACCCCAGGGTGGGATTCGCGTTCCCTCCGCCGGCCCGCGAGATCACGCGCGCGTGCGGCGCAGCCGCAACAGCGTGTCCAGCTCGCGCACGCCCAGCAGCCGACACACACCGAAGAAGGCCGCGTAGCCGACCACGAGCCCGGCGCCGAGCGAGACGATCTGCGCCGGCAGCGATTGACCGAGCCCCGAGTCGAGCAGGTGCCAGACGCCCCACCCCACCCCGGCGAGCACCGCCGACCCCACGCACACCAGGGCGAAGCTCCGGGCAGTCGCTCTGAGCCCGAACCCGCCCATCCGCCGCCGGAGGAAGTACAGGAGCGCCGCCGTGCCGGCGATGTTCACGAGCGAGGTCGAGAGCGGGATTCCCCAGATCCCGAACCGGTAGAACACGGCGTCGAGAGCAGCGTTCACGCCGAGATTCCCGAGCGCGACCCAGCTCGGGATCCACGGCGACTGGAGCGAGAAGAAGCCGCGGTTGAGCATCAGCATCGTCCCGTTGAAGGTGAGCCCCAGCGCGAATGCGGCAAGGGAGGCCGCCACGATCGGTGTGTCTGTCGGCCCGAACTTCCCGTGCTGGTAGAGGAGCCGCACGATTGGCGTCGCGAGCGCCGCCGCCGTCACGCTCGCCGGCACGAGCAAGAAGCAGATCAGCCGGAGCCCGGTGCTCATCGTGTGGCGGAATCCGTTCCAGTCCTCCCTCGACGCATGGCGCGAGAGGAGCGGAAAGAGCACCGTCGCCACGGCGACCGAGAACACCCCCTGCGGGAGCATGTAGAGCCGGAACGCTCGCACGATGGCCGCCGGCGCATCGTGCCGGTGCGGTACTCCCGCCGGTAAATGAGTCGCGAACAGCTGATCGATGAGCGCGTTGATGTTGATCAGGCCGAGCCCGATCGTGACCGGCACCATCAGCTTGAACGTCCGCGCCACGGCCGGGTCGTGGATGTCGATCACCATGTGGAGTTGCCCGTCGAGCCCGCGTAGCCACGGCAGAGGCAGCAGGAACTGCGCGATCGTCGCCACGAGGATCGCGATCGCGTAGATATAGAGCCTGTCCGAGTACGAGCTCGTGTGCTGCACGCCGAGCCCGAGTCCGAGGAGGATGATCAGGTTCCAGAGCACCGGGCTCAGTGCGGGCACGGTGAAGTGGTCGTAGCTGTTGAGGATCCCGACCACGATCCCG
Organism: uncultured Actinomycetes bacterium; assembly: GCA_963759435.1. Taxonomy (GTDB): domain Bacteria; phylum Actinomycetota; class Thermoleophilia; order Gaiellales; family Gaiellaceae; genus Palsa-739. The sequence continues at coordinate 300,730 of CAVWZB010000010.1, forward strand.
GTCAGCCCGAGGATGAGCACGAGCGGGAAGAGGATGCGCGCGAGGCCTGTGGCGAGCGTCCCGAAGTTGTTCGGGCCGTAGCCGAAGAGCTCCATCACCCACGGCGCGATGACGATGAAAAACGCCGTGAGACCGCCCAGCCCGAGGAGCATCAGCCAGAAGATCGACGACGCGACACGCCACGCCCGCTGCCGCTCGCCCTTCACGAGCAGGTCGCTGAAGACCGGGACGAACGCGGCCGACAACGCGGAGTCGGCCACGAGCGACCGCACCGTGTTCGGGATCAGGAATGCGATCTCGAAGGCGTTGACCGGGCCGCTGATGCCGAAGATCGCGGCCTGCGCGATCTCCCGCACGAGCCCGATGACCCGCGAAACCCCCGTCGCGATCGCGAAGATCACTCCCGAGCGTGCTAGGCCGCGCCCCTCGTCGGGGGGCTCGGCCGCCAGCTGCTGGCCCTCGAGCGGCATGACCGGTGGAGCGAACGCCCCGGCCTGCGCCGCCTGGCCCTCCTGATCGAGCGCCTGCGCCTCGAGCTCGATCAGCTCCCCGCGCTCGCGGGCGGGACGGAGGATCGCGGTCGAGCGCTCGGAGGGATCCTGCGCAACCGGCCAGCTGTCGAGTGTCGCGTCGCTCTCGAAGTACGTCGGCTTGCCTTGCTCGCGCCGGAGGCGGTCGCGCTCGAGCCGCCGTTCCTGCCGCTGCCGCTCGGCGTCGTCCACGAGGGCAGCATAGGGAGCGGGGTTGCTACCATCGCCCGGCCCGCGAGCCGCGGGTCTTTTTCCGAGATGCCCAATATCAAGCAGCAAGAGAAGCGCGTCCGTCAGGCGGCGCGACAGCGGCAAGAGAACCTCCGCTGGCGCTCGACCGCCAAGACGCTCATGCGGCGCCTCGACGAGGCGGTCGCGGAAGGCGACGCGAAGGAGACCGAGGCGCGGCACCGCGAACTCGTCCAGTGGCTCGACCGGGCCGCCGCGGGCGGCGCCCTCCACCGGAACACCGTCGCTCGGCGCAAGTCTCAGGCGGCGAAGCTCGCCGCCGGCGCGACCGCGACGAAGTAGTTCTCGCTACTCCGCTCGGCGCGTGATCTCGACGAGCGTCCGCTCGAGCTGAAGCTCGGCCGGGAGGCGCGACCCGCCCTTCGCGCCTGCGTCGAGCTCGGCGAGCCGGACCGTCGCCTGCGCGAGCTCGTCCGGCGAGAAGTTGCCCGCCTGCTTGGCCGACTTCTCCGCGACGAAGGGATGGATCTTCAGCCGGCTCGCGATCTCGCTCGAGCGAACACCCTCGTCTACGAGACGGGAGGCCTTCCGTACCCGGCCGATGTGGGCCACGAGCGAGGCGACGAGACGGATCAGCTCGCCCGAGCGCGGCCGGTGCGACCGGTCGAGCAGCGACTCGGTCGCGCGCAGCGTCGCCGCGACGTCACGCCGACCCCAGGAGTCGGTGACCGCGAAGATCGGCGTCTCGGCCCGCCCCACGGCGAGCTCCTCGACGGCCGCCCGCGTGATGGTCTCGCCGTTGGCCCAGGTGGCGAGCTTCTGGATCTCGGACGCGAGGTCGCCCACGTCGTCCCCGACCGCCTCGACGAGTGCGCGGCACGCGTGGCGGTCGGCAGACGCGCCCAGGCGGGCGAATTGCTCGGCGACCCACTCCGGCAGCTGCTTCTTCGTGACGTCATAGACCTTGACGTCACCGCTCTTCGTCACCGCCTTGACGAGAGCGGAGTCTTTCTTCAGGCCCTCCCCGACGAGAACCAGCGTGTTGGTCGGAGCCGGGTTGGCGAGGTAGGCCTCGATCTCCTTGACGTCCGCGCTCTTCCAGGTCTCGACGCCGTCGACGATCACGGCCCGGGAGTCGCCGCCGAACAGACCGAGCGCGTTGCACGCCGCGACCGCCTCCTCGCCCGGGGTCTCGGCCGCGTGGAGGTGCTCGATGGCGTCCTCACCGATCCGCGCCCGTAGCCGCTGTAGCGCCAGCGTGATCTTCGGCCGGTCGCTGCCCGTGAAGAGGTAGACCGGCTTCAGCTCGCTCTCGCTCGCCACGCTGCCAAGCATAGGCGGCGAAGGCGACCGCTCCCAGGCCGAGGACGGCGGCCGCGCGAGGGGAGGTGATCTGCGCGCCGGGGATGCTCGCGAACGCACGCGCACAGTCCGCCACGAGCGAGGCACCCCACCCGTTGAGCTCGGCCATCGCCGCGGCGACCGACGGTGCGACGGGCGCGACGACCGCCGTCAGGAGCGCGAGGCCGAGCACTTCGACGACGACCGGAACCGCCACGACGTTTGCGGGGACGGTGACGAGCGAGACCTGGTGGAACTGGAACCACGTCACGGGCGCAGTCGCGAGACCACACGCCGTGGACACGCCGATGAGCTGCGCGAGCGTGTGAGACACCGGGTATCCCTCGAGCGCCCGGACGACGCGAGGCGTCACGACGAAGATCGAGGCGACCGCGGCGAAGGAGAGCTGAAAGCCGGCGTCGAGGAGCGCATACGGGTTCCAGCCCAGGAGCACGGCCGCGCCGACGAGCAGTGCCTGCCAACGGTCGCGCTCACGGCCCGCCAGCCAGGCGAGCGATCCGAGTCCCGCGGCGAGTGCCGCACGCACCACGGACGGATGGAGCCCGACGGCGAGCGCGTACGCCGCCACCGAGGCCAGTGCCGCGAGCTGGGCTATGTAGACCCCGAGACCGAGGAGCAGGACGACGGTCACGGCGCCGCCACCGACAGCCGCGACCTTCAGCCCGTCGACGGCGAGACAGTGGTAGAGGCCCGTGGCCCGGAAGTCCGCGAGCAGGCTCTGGTCGACGCCGGACGTGCGGCCGAGGACGATCGCTTCGATCACGTCGCGCCGATCACCCGCGAGACCCGGCGTCGTGTCGCCTGCCAGCCAGCGTCCGACGCGGTCGCCGACGCCGGCGACACCGCGGCGCCGCCCGATCATCCGGTACGACTGAGCGCGCAGGACCACGTGGATGCCCTGCCGGCGCAGCCACTTCGCCTCGTCGAAGCCGTTCGACGGCCCGGGCGGCGCCCTCAGCTCTCCCAGCAGCCGGAGCCGCGCGCCCTGCGGCGGCGAGCGTCCGAGCGGGAGCTCGAGGAGGGCCTGCTCGTCGGCGCGCACGGTTCCCCAGCGAAGGACGAGCACCTTCATCCGCTGATCGAACGTCCCCGGCCGTGGCGGCTCCTCGACCTCGACCACCGCCCACTCCGCGGTGCCGATGCGGCTCGCGAGCACGCTGTGGTCGAGCTGGGCCAGTCGCAAGCCTCCCCAGCCCCAGGCGATTGCGACGACCGCGGACGCGAGCATCGCGGATCGCAGACGCGAGTCGGAGGCTGCGAGTCCGACGGAGCCGACGGCAAGGGCCGCGCCAAGCGCCGGCAGAACCCCCGGACGGGCGAGATTCGCCAGCGCGAAGCCCAGACAGAGAGCGCCGACGAATGCGTGCGGAAGACGCATCGTCACCTCACGGGATCACGAGTCCCTTCAGCTGCGCCATGTGCGCCGGCCCGATGCCGGGTACGCCTTCGAGCTCGGCCACCGCGTGAAACGCACCGTGCGTCTGCCGGTAGTCGAGGATCTTCTGCGCCGTCACCGGACCGACCCCGGGCAGGTTCTCGAGCTGCTCGAGCGTCGCCGAGTTCAGGTCGAGCGGCGCCGACGGCGAGGAACCGGCTGCAGGAGGGCTCGCGGCTGCGACACCGGCTGCGCCCCGCCCAGGGACGACGACCTGCTCTCCGTCGGCGACCGGTGCGGCGAGATTGACCGAGTCGAGCTGCGCCTTGGCGGTCGGCCCGCCGGCGGCTGCGATCGCGTCGTCGATCCTCGAGCCCGACCGGAGCCGATAGAGCCCCGAATGCCGGACGGCTCCCGCGACGTCGACCACGAGCAGCTTCGCCGCGGCAGGCTTCGCACGGGCCGGGGCGCGCAACGGCGTCACAGCCGGCGCCGCGCTCCCGCTACCGCCGAGGTGCCGGATCGCAAAGAGCAGCAAGACGACGACGGCCACGGCGGCTCCGAAGAGCTGGCGTCGTGAGAGCGCCGGAATCCGGACGTCCATGTCGTCCATCGTGACAACACACCTGTGGCGCGTGAGTGTCGGCTTCCTCGCAGCTCCGTAAACTCGCGCCGTGGCGGACTGGGTGACGATCTCGGCCCTGGCATCCGCGGGCGGGACGCTCGTGCTCGCCGGCGTGACCGTGGCCTCCGTGCGCTCGGCCAACCGGGCGGCACGCGTCGCCGAGCAGTCCCTCCTCGCCGGCCAGCGGCCACTCCTCGTCCCGTCCCGGGCCGAGGACCCGGCGGTCAAGGTCGGCTTTCAGGACGGCGTCTGGTTCAACGTACCCGGCGGACAGGGCGTCGCGAGCGTGACCGACCAGGCCGACTACTTCGTCATCTCCGTTCGCAACGTCGGCAGTGGGATCGCCGTCCTTCACGGGTGGCAACTCCTGCCGGACCTTGTGTTCACGCGCGAGGCTCACAGAATCCATCCTCCGCTCGAGGACTTCACGACGCTCACGCGCGACCTGTACGTCGCCCCCGGCGACGTCGGCTTCTGGCAGGGATCCTTCCGCGACCCATCCAGCGACGGCTACCGCGAGGCCCGTCGCGCAGTCGAGGCGCAGCAGAGCATCGGCGTGGACATCCTCTACGGCGACTTCGAGGGCGGCCAGCGCATGATCAGCCGCTTCATGTTGACGCCACGTGAGGTCGAGGACGGTGTGCGCTGGATCGCAGCCGTCGGCCGGCACTGGAACGTCGACCGGCCCGAGCCGCGGGAACGTGACTAGATGACGAAGTTGACGAGCTTGTGCGGGACGACGATCGTCTTGCGCGGCTCGCCGCCATCCAGGTAGCTCCGCACGCGCTCGCTGGCGCGGGCGTGCGCGACGAGCTCGTCCTCGTTCAGGCCCACGTCCACCTCGAACCGGTCGCGCACCTTGCCGTTGACCTGGACGACGAGCTCGAACGTCTCGCGCACGAGCTGCGACTCGTCGGCCTCCGGCCACGGCTGCTCCCACAGCCGCTCGTGGCCCAGCACGGCCCACAGCTCCTCTGCGACGTGGGGGGCGTACGGCTGGATCAGGGAGACCGCCGTCTCGGCCGCGAACCGCGCGTCGGGCGCATCCACCGCTCCGCCCAGCTCGTTCAGCAGCTCCATCAGCGCCGCGATCGGCGTGTGGAACTGGAAGCGGCGCAGGACGTCGTCCGTGACCCGCGCGATCGTCTCGTTCGCCTTGCGCGCCAGCGCTCCCTCCGTCTCGCCCGGCGACGGAGCCGCCTCCGCGACCTCATGCACGACACGCCACAGCCGGCGCAGGAAGCGGACGATGCCCTCCACGCCGTCCGGAGTCCACTCCATGTCCTGGTCGGCGGGCCCCATGAACAGGATGTAGAGCCGCACGGCGTCGGCGCCATACGCGTCGACGACCGCGTCAGGCCCCTCGACGTTCCCCTTCGTCTTCGACATCTTCGTGCCGCCGAGCGTCACCCAGCCCTGGTGGAACATGCGCGCAAACGGCTCGCGGAAGCCGACCATCCCCCAGTCGTTCATCGCCTTGACGAAGAAGCGCGAGTACAGCAGGTGCCCGGTCGAGTGGTCGATGCCGCCGATGTACTGGGAAACCGGCGCCCAGTAATCGACGACGAACCGGTCGAACGGCGCCTCGTCGTTGTGCGAGTCGATGTAGCGCAGGAAGTACCAGGACGAGTCGACGAAGGTGTCCATCGTGTCCGGGTCGCGCCGCGCCGCGCCGCCGCACTGCGGGCAGTCGACCGCCATGTACTCCTCGTTCTGAGCGAGCGGCGACTTGCCCTTCGGTGCGTAGTCCTCGATGTCGGGCAGGATCACCGGCAGCTGGTCCTCCGGCACCGGCACGACGCCGCACTGCTCGCAGTGGATGAAGGGGATCGGGCAGCCCCAGTAGCGCTGCCGGGACACGCTCCAGTCGCGCAGGCGGTAGTTGACCGTCGCCTTGCCACGTCCGTCCGCCTCGAGTGCGCCGACGATCGCGCGCGCGCCGTCCGCCGCCGGCAGCCCGTCGAAGCGGCCGGAGTTGACGAGCTCCCCCTCCTCGTCGATCACGATCTTCGTCGGCAGCGAGAAGGTCTCGGCGAACTCGCCGTCGCGCTCGTCGTGAGCCGGGACGGCCATGATCGCGCCGGTTCCGTAGTCCATCAGGACGTAGTCCGCGACCCAGATCGGCAGAAGCTCGTCGTTGACCGGGTTGATCACATGGAGGCCGGTGAAGACGCCCGTCTTCTTCGTCGCCGCCGCGCGTTCCTCGACGGGTCGCGCGCCGGCGTGCCGCGCGTACTCCTTCGCCTCCTCGCTCCCATGCTCCGCGACGAACGGATGCTCGGGCGCGACGACGAAGAAGGTGGCGCCGTAGAGGGTGTCGGCCCGAGTCGTGAAGACCGCGACGTCCTCCCCGGTCTCCTCGACGCGGAAGAGAATCTCGGCGCCCTCGGAGCGGCCGATCCAGTTCCGCTGGATCGCCTTCGTGCGCTCGGGCCAGAAGCCGCCTTCCGGCAGGTCGTACTCGAGCAGCTCGTCGGCGTACGCGGTCGTCCGCATGAACCACTGCGTCATGTTCCGGAGCTCGACCTCGGCGCCGCAGCGCTCGCAGCGGCCGTCGACCACGTACTCGTTGGCGATGACCGTCTGGTCGTTGGGGCACCAGTTGACCGGCCCCTCCTTGCGGTAGCAGAGGTCGTGCGCGACGAACTGCTGAAAGAGCCACTGCGTCCAGCGATAAAAGGTCGGCTGGTGCGCCGCGACCTCGCGCTCCCAGTCGATCGCCCAGCCGAGGCGCTTCATCTGGGCGCGCATCGTCTCGATGTTGCGCCCGATCGTCTCGCGCGGGTGCTTGCCCTCGCGGATCGCCGCGTTCTCCGCAGGCAACCCGAACGCATCCCAGCCCATCGGCCGTACGACGTGCCACCCGCTGCGCCGGCGCACGTGGGTCTGGACGTCGCCCATCGTGTAGTTGAGGACGTGGCCCATGTGGAGGCTCGGGCCCGACGGGTACGGCAGCATCTCGAGCTGGTACCAGTGGTTCTCGGGCGTCGGCTCGCCGCGGACCGGGATTCGGGACGTTGAAGGCCCGCTCGTCCTCCCAGACGCGCTGCCACTTCGTCTCGATCTCGTGCGGCTCGTATCTCGGTGTCATCAGAAAAGGTCCTCTGGAACGAAAAAACCTCTCCGAGGAGAGGCCGTGGGGAGGCTGGCGCAGCGTCGCCGCGCATGTCTCCCTGAACTAGGTAAGAAGCAGCTCCTGCATTGGGATCCCGATACTAGCAACGTGCTCGAGCTTTTTCCCGAGACCGCGCGGATCGAGGACGGCGAGCTCGCGCTCGGTGGCCTTCGCGCGAACGAGCTGACACATCGGCACGGGACGCCTCTGCTCGTCTACTGCGAGCACACGATCCGGAGCCAGGTGCGTGCGTACCGCGAGGCTGCGCCGGGCGCGCTCGTCGTCTACGGAACGAAGGCGTTCGCGAATGTCGCGCTGCTCCAGCTGCTCGCGGAGGAGGGAGCCGGCGCCGACGTCTCCACGCTCGGCGAGCTCGCGTTCGCACGGACTGCCGGGATTCCCGGCGAGCGGCTCGTCGTCCACGGGAACAACAAGTCGGAGGACGAGCTGCGTTCGGCTGCGGAGGTCGGCGCGCTCGTCGTCCTCGATCGGCCGGGCGAGGCGGAGGCGGCGGCCGCGGCCGGCGTGCGCCGCGTGCTCGTACGGCTGACGCCAGGCGTCGAAGCCGTGACGCACCGCTCGATCCAGACCGCCCACGAGGAGTCGAAGTTCGGCCTGGCGCCGGACGCCGCCGTGCGGGAGATCGAGCGGGCGCGCGAGCTCGGGCTCGAGGTCGAGGGCCTGCACGTCCACGTCGGCTCGCAGCTCGGCCGCACGGACGAGAGCGTGCTCGCGCTCGAGCGCGTCCTGGCGTTCCTCGAGCGGCTCCGGTGGCAGCCGCGAGTGCTCGACCTCGGCGGCGGGCTCGGCGTCCGCCACAACCGCGACGAGACGCTGCCCTCGGTGGCGGAGTTCGTCGGCCCGCTCCTCGAGCGGATCCCGGACGGCGTCTCGCTGATTCTCGAGCCGGGGCGCTCACTCGTCGGCCGCGCCGGCGTGACGCTCTACCGCATCGGCTCGGTCAAGGAGTCGGGCGGCGTCACCTACGCCGCGATCGACGGCGGCATGTCCGACAACCCGCGGCCCCAGCTCTACGGCGCCCGCTACGAGGCGCTGCTCGCGAACCGCGCGGATGAGCCGGCGAGCGGCATCTATCGGATCGCCGGCAAGCACTGCGAGTCGGGCGACGTGCTGATCGAGGCGGCAGAGCTGCCCCAGCCCCGGCCGGGCGACGTGCTGGCGGTGCCGGCGACTGGCGCCTACACGCTCGCGCTCGGCTCGACGTACAACGGCGTCCCGCGGCCGGCGGTGGTGCTCGTCGCGGACGGCGAGGCGCGGCTGATTCGCGCTCGGGAGACCTTGGACGATCTTCTACGCTTCGAACGGCCATGAGGCTTGCGCGGGTACCCGGCGTCGTCCTGATCGCGGTCGCCGCGGCGATGTGGGGCACCGACCCGATCATCCGCAAGACGATGAGCGGGACGACGTCGGCGGCGACGATCGTCTTCGGCGAGCACGTGATCCTCGTGCTGTGCACGCTGCCGCTTCTCTATCCCGCGCTGCGGGCCGTTTTCCGTGCCGGCCCGCGCTACGTCCTCGCCGCCGTCGTCGTCGGAGCCGGCGCGTCGGCCGTCGCGACGATCCTCTTCACCGACGCCGTGATTCGAAGCTCGGACTTCATCAGCCCCGTCGTGATCCAGAAGGTGCAGCCGCTCGTGGCCATCGCCGCCGCAGCCATGCTGCTCGGCGAGCGGCCGCGCCCGGGCTTCGCCTGGTTCTTCCTCCCAGCGCTCGCCGGGTTCTGGCTCGTCAACCAGCCTCATCCGCTCGACCCGTCGGCGAAGGGATGGGTCGTGATCGCCGAGGCGACCGCAGCGGCCGTGCTCTGGGCGCTCGGGACGGTGCTTGGCCGCTACCTCTTGCGCGAGCTCGAGTTCCAGCAGGTCCTGAGCCTGCGCTTCTTCTTCGGGCTGATCGCGAGCGCGATCCTGCTGCCGATCATGGGCGCGAGCGCCTATTCGAACGCGCACGACAGCGTGCTCATCCTCTATCTCGCGCTCGTCACCGGCCTGCTTTCCCTCACGCTCTATTACTACGGGCTACAGCGCACGCCTGCCGTGCTCTCGTCGCTCGCGGAGCTCACGTACCCGGCGGTTCTGGTGATCGCGGGCATCTATGCCTACGACCAGCACCTGACCTGGTCGCAGTGGGTCGGCGTCGCCCTGATCATCGGGACCGTGACCCTGCTCCCCGTCCGGCGGAGGCGCATCGTCACCGAGGCGTCTCGCAAGCAACAGAGCGAGCTTCGCCCAGCCCCCGCCACGGGTTAGCCTCTCGCGATGGATCTGCGGGACACGCCGGAGGAAGCCGAGTTCCGCGCCCGCCTGCGCGCCTGGATCGCGGAGAACCTTCCGGAGGACAAGCGCGGCGGACGCGGCGGCGCGCAACGGTTCGACGACCCGTTCATGCGCGAGTGGAGCCGCAAGCTGTACGAGGGCGGCTACGCCGGGCTGACCTGGCCGAAGGAGTACGGCGGCGAGGGCGCGCCGCCGAGCTTCCAGGCGATGCTCTACGAGGAGCTCGCCGCCGCGCAGGCTCCCGCCCACGTCGGCGTGATCGGCCTCGGCATGGCCGGGCCGACGATCGTTGCGCACGGGACGGAGGAGCAGAAGGCGCGCTACCTCCAGCCGATCCTCTCCGCCGACGAGATCTGGTGCCAGGGCTTCTCCGAGCCGGATGCGGGCTCCGACCTCGCCGCCGCACGCACGCGCGCGGAGCGGCGCGGCGACGTCTACGTCGTCAACGGGCAGAAGGTCTGGTCGTCGTTCGCGCACATCGCCGACTTCTGCATCCTTGTCACCCAGAGCGACCCCGACGCGCCGCGCTACCGGAACCTCACGTACCTGCTCGTCGACATGCATGCGCCCGGCGTGGAGGTGCGCCCGCTGCGCCAGATCACCGGCGAGGCGGAGTTCAACGAGATCTTCTTCAGCGACGTCGAGGTCCCGGTCGAGAACCGCCTGGGCGACGAGGGCGACGGCTGGCAGGTGGCGATGACGACGCTCCTGCACGAGCGCGCGACGCTCGGCTTCGCGCTCACAGCCACGCTCGACGGACTGTTCGGACGGCTGCTCGAGGAGGCGCGCGGCCGCGACGCCGGTCCGCTCGTCCGCGAGGCGGTCGCACGGGAATGGACCGAGCTGCAGGCGCTCCGTTTCACGAACTACCGCGCGCTCGGGACGTACGAGCGCACCGGCATCCCCGGACCCGAGGGCTCCGCCGTGAAGCTGCGCTGGTCGGAGGCGAACCAGCGGCTGACGAAGCTCGCGCGCGAGCTGCGCGGGCCGGACGGCATCCTCGACGACGGCTGGTGGAACCACCAGCAGCTGCGCAGCCGCGGCAACACGATCGAGGCCGGGACGTCGGAGGTGCTGCGCAACATCATCGCCGAGCGCGTGCTCGGTCTTCCCAGGAGCCGCTGATGGACTTCGCGTTCGACGACGACCAGCTCGAGCTGAAGCAAGCCGCGCACGCCTGGCTCGCCGACCGCTTCCCGCTCGACCGCGACTGGGAAAACCAGGACGACCGCTGGAACGAGCTCTCCGAGCTCGGCTGGCTCGACGTCGCTGGGGCCGGGCTCGGCTTCGTCGAGGAGGCGCTCCTGCTCGAGGAGCTGGGGTACGTCTGCTACCCGGGCTTCTACCTCGGTCACGTCGCGTCGGTGCCGGGCGACGGCGACCTCACCACTGTGGATCCGACCCGTCGCTCCCACACCGTCGAGGAGACGCCCCGCTTCCGGGCGGCCGCGGCGGCCGAGGCGCTCGGCGTCGCCCAGCGCGCACTCGACCTCGGCGTCGAGCACGCGAGGACCCGCGAGCAGTTCGGCAAGCCGATCGGCACGTACCAGGCCGTCTCCCACCCGCTCGCCCAGTCGTACACCGACGTCGAGCTTGCCCGCTCGCTCGTCTACTGGGCCGCGTGGTGCGTCGCGGAGGACGACGAACGCGCGCCGCTCGCAGCCGCTGCGGCAAAGGCGTTCGCCACCGAGGCCGCGGTCCTCGCGTGCGAACGCTCGATCCAGGTGCACGGCGGGATCGGCTTCACGTGGGAGCACCCGCTGCACCGCTTCTACAAACGCGCCCTCTGGCTCGAGGGCTTCGGCGCACGGCCGGCCGAGCTGCGCCTCGAAGTCGCCGACGCTCTCCTCGCATAGGAGAATGAGCCGGATGGACGGCCTGATGATGGATTTCCCGCTCACGCTGACGCACCTGCTGCGCCGGGCAGAGTCGTTCTACGGCGACGGCGAGATCGTCACCCGCCTCCCCGACAAGAGCTTCCACCGCACGAACCACCGCGACACGCTGCGCCGCGCGCGGCAGCTCGCGGTCGCGCTGCAGAAGACCGGCCTCGAGCGCGGTGACCGCGTGGCGACGCTCTGCTGGAACCACTACCAGCACCACGAGGCGTACTTCGGCGTCCCGTGCGGCGGCTTCGTCCTCCACACGCTCAACCTCCGACTCCATCCGAACGACCTCAACTACATCGCGACCCATGCCGGCGACCGCGCGGTGATCGTCGACCGCGCGCTCGTGCCGCTGCTCGAGCAGTTCCGGGAGGGGACGTCGATCGAGCACGTCTTCGTCGTCGAGGACTCGTACGAGGAGCTGCTCGCGACCGCCGATCCCGACGAGTGGGTCGACCCGGAACTCGACGAGCGCGAGGCCGCCGCGATGTGTTACACGAGCGGCACGACCGGCCGGCCGCGCGGCGTCGTCTACTCGCATCGCTCCTCGGTCCTGCACGCGTTGGGCGTCGGCGCGAACAACCCGCTCGGGCTCGGCTTCGGCATCGACGACGCCGTGATGCCGGTGGTGCCGATGTTCCATGCGAACGCGTGGGGCTACCCGTATCTCGCGACGATGCAGGGCGCAAAGCTCGTTTATCCCGGCCCTCACCTCGACCCCGACAGCCTGCTCGACAACATGGAGCAGGAGAAGGTCACGTGGGCGGCCGGTGTGCCGACGATCTGGATGGGGATCCTCGCGCGGCTCGACGCCGAGCCCGGCCGCTGGGACCTCTCCGCGATGAAGGCGATGCTGGTCGGCGGCTCGGCGGTGCCGCGCGCGATGATCGCAGCCTTCGAGGCACGGCACGGCCTGAAGATCTGCCAGGGCTGGGGGATGACCGAGACCTCGCCTGTCGCCTCCACGGTCGCGCTTCCGTACGACCTCGCCGAGGCTGACGAGGAGACGCGGTGGGACTTCCAGGCGATGGTCGGCTTCCCGCTCCCGTTCGTCGAGATCCGCGTGCGCGCCGGCGACGAGGAGGTGCCGTGGGACGGCGAGGCGATGGGCGAGCTCGAGGTGCGTGGGCCGTGGGTGGCGGCTGCGTACTTCGACGCGCCCTGAGACGACCGACCGCTGGACGGACGACGGCTGGTTCCGCACCGGCGACATCGTCTCGATCCATCCGCGCGGCTTCATCCAGATCAAGGACCGCTCGAAGGACGTGATCAAGTCGGGCGGCGAGTGGATCTCGTCGGTCGAGCTCGAGAACGCGCTCATGGCGCACCCCGCGGTCGCCGAGGCGGCGGTGATCGCGGTGCCCGACGACAAGTGGGGCGAGCGGCCGCTCGCAGCCGTCGTGCTGCGCGAGGGCGCCTCCGCGACGGCCGACGAGCTGCGGGAGTTCCTCGCGCCGAGCGTTCGCCAAGTGGTGGGTGCCCGAGCGGATCGAGTTCGTGGCCGAGATCCCGAAGACGAGCGTCGGCAAGTTCCGCAAGACGGCGCTGCGCGAGCAGTTCGCCACCGAGCCGGCGCAGACAACTTGAAAGCCGCCGTCCTGCCGGCGGTCGACGCGCCGTTCGAGCTGCGCGAGGTCGACGACCCGGTTCCGGCCGACGGCGAGGCGCTCGTGCGCGTGCGCGCGGCCGGGATCAACTTCCTCGACATCCTGATCCGGCGCGGCCGCTATCCGCAGATGCCGGAGCTGCCTGCCGTGCTCGGGGTAGAGCTCGCGGGCGAGCTCGAGGACGGGACTCGGGTGATGGCCATGCGTCCTTCCGGCGCGTACGCCGAGCTCGTCAGCGTCCCGCGCGAGTCACTCGTGCCGCTGCCGGACGGCGCGTCGTTCGCGGAAGGCGCGAGCTTCCTCCTCACGTTCCTCACCGCCTACGTCCCGCTGACGCGGCAGGTGCGCTTCGAGGAGGAGCGGACGGTGCTCGTGCACGCCGCGGCCGGCGGCGTCGGAACGGCGGCGATCCAGGTCGCGCGCGCGCTCAACGCCGAGGTCGTCGCGGCCGTCGGCTCGCCGGAGAAGCTCGAGCTGTGCCGCGAGCTCGGCGCGAAGGAGGCCTACGTCTACGACGAGCTGCCGGACGACCTGCGGGTCGACGTGGTTCTCGATCCGGTCGGCGGCGCGCTGTTCGAGGCCGCGGTCGCGCGGCTGCGGCCGCTCGGCCAACTCGTGGCGATCGGCTACGCGGGCGGGCTCTGGCCCGAGCTCCAGCCGGCGCAAATCGTCGGCCGGAACGTCGGGGTGCAGGGCGTCTACATCGGGCGCCTGCTTCGCCATGCGCCGGAGGTCATCGCCGCCGCCACGCGGGAGCTGCTCGAGCTCTGGAGCGGACGCAGGATCCGGCCTGTGGTCGGCGCCGAGTTCCCGCTCGCCGAGGTTGAGGACGCGCATGCGCTCGTCGAGTCGCGCCGCAGCGTCGGGAAGGTCGTGCTCAATCCGTGAAGGCGCTCGTCACCGGCGGCCGAGGCGGCATCGGGGCCGCAATCTGCGCGCTGCTCGACGAACCGCTCGTGCTCGATCTCCCGGAGTTCGACGTCGCCGATGCAGAGGCCTGGCGCACCCTCGACGGCGAGTACGACGCCGCCTTCCTCAACGCGGGTACCGGCACCGGCCAGGCCGACGCGGCCGAGCTGACGGACGAGGAGTGGCACCGCATCCTCCGCGCCAACCTCGAGGGCGTCGTCTACGGAACGCGCGAGCTCGCGGCGCGGCTCATGCCTGGAGGTGGCTCGATCGTCGCCACGGCCTCGCTCGCGGGGCTGACCGGGATGCCGCACGACCCGGCATACACCGCTACGAAGCACGCAGTCGTGGGCTGGGTTCGAGCGGCGGCACCGGGGCTCGCCGCGCGGGGGATCCGGCTCAACGCGCTCTGCCCGGGCTTCACGGACACGGCGCTCGTCGAGGGCGACTTCCGTGACGCGATCGGCGTCCCCCTCATGGACGCCTCGTTCGTCGCAGAGGCGGCGCTGCAGGTGCTCCACGACGAGGAGACCGGCCGCGCCTGGGTCGTGCAGCCGAACCGCGTCGAACCGTTCCGCTTCCCCGGGGTGCCGGGGCCGCGATGAGTCCGCGCCTGAGAAAGCCGTGGGGCGAGTTCCCGCCGCCCGACCCGCACGTGTGGAACACGCTCGCGTACCGCGGCATCGAGCAGGCGGACGGCCGTGCGGTGATCGAGTGGGACGCGACGCCCGAGTACTGCTTTCACTCGCCGAGCGGGCCGATCGTCCACGGCGGCATGGTCGCGGCGCTCCTCGACACTGCGATGGGCGGCGCCTGCTGGACGCTCATGACCGAGGACGAGGACTTCCTCACCGCCGACCTCCGCACCGAGTTCCACCGCTCGGGGCGGCCCGGGACGTTGCGAGCAGAAGGACACGTCGTGCAGCGGAACCGGCGCGTCGTCTTCTGCGCCGCCGAGCTCCACCAGGACGGCGAGCTCATCGCGAGCGCCCGCTGCACGCAGATCGTGCGGCGCGCCACCTGACCCAACGGGACAGGTCCAGGTATCAGATACCGAGACAGGTCCCGAACGGAGAGGTCACCGCTCAACCATGCGGCCGAGGGCGGAACGGCCACGCTCAAGATGGACAGGCCTCGGTATCAGTTACCGAGACTGGTCCCTGGAGGACGTATTCCCAGCCGGGTTGCCAGCTGAAGGGCGCACCGATGAGCTCCTCAAGTCGGCTTCCGTTCGCTGCGCGGTCGAGCGCGAGCCACGTCGCAACGTGGCCGATCACGAGCACACGCTCGCCCTCGCGTTCGCGCCGCAGCTCGTCGAGGAAGCCGGCGACCCGCTCGACCGCCTCCCGCCAACTCTCGCCGCCCGGATAGGTCACGTCGAGGTACGCAGCTCGATCGCGCACAGGCTCCGTTGTCCCGTTGAGCTCGCCGTAGTTGCACTCGCGAAGACGCTCGTCCGCCAGGACCTTGAGCCGGGAACCCGCGAACGCGATCTCCGTCGTCTCGACCGCGCGCCGCAAATCGGACGTGAACACGACCGCGATCCCGTCCTCGCGCCGCCGCTTCCCGAGCTCGCGCGCCTGCTCACGTCCCACCTCAGAGAGCCGCCCCGGCAACCATCCGGTTGCGAACCCAGCCTCATTGTCCTCCGTTGTCGAGTGCGTCTCGAATACGACCTCGACGCTCACCGTCGCCCGCCCAGCCGCCGCTCGAGGCTCGCCTTGACGTCAGGCCAGTCGTCGTCGATCACCGCGTACCACGCCGAGTCGCGCCGCTCGCCGCCGCGCACGAGCTGGTGCTTGCGCGCGATGCCCTCGAACGCCGCGCCTACCTTCTCGAGCGCCGGGCGCGAGCGCTCGTTCGCGGCGTCGGTCTTGAACTCGACGCGGAGGTAGCCCTCGTCCTCGAACGCGTGCCGCATGAGGAGGTACTTCCCCTCGGTGTTCGCGTCCGTCCCCCACGCCCGCGGGTTGAGCCATGTGTTCCCGATCTCGACGACGCGATCTTCAGGCCGATCGTTGAGGAAGCTCGTGTGGCCGACGAGCTCACCGTCGAGGTAGTGCCCGAAGCCCAGGTCCACCGAGGCCCACCAGCGGCGGAACTCGTCGGGCTCGTAGCCGTTGAAGCGCATCCAGCGCCAGGTGCGCGGATCCTGCGCCACCGCCCAGAGCTCGTCCTCGTGCCGGGGCTCGAGCGGCTCGAGCCGGACGCGCCGTCCCTCGAGCGTTACGTGAAGCGCCAGCCGTCCCCCTCCGCGAAGGAGCGCAGGATGCGGCGGGCGACGACGGCCTTGTGCACCTCGTCGGGACCGTCGTAGACCCGTCCTCCGCGCGCCATCCGCCACATGAGCGCGAGCGGCGTGTCGTCGGTGAGGCCGAGGCCCCCGTGTACCTGGATCGCGCGGTCGATCACCTCGCCGAGCACGCGCGCGGCGAAGAACTTGACGAGGGAGATCTCGACGCGCGCCTCGTCGCCCTCGTCGATCCGTCGCGCCGCCTGGATCGTCATCAGCCGGCACGCCTGGATATCGGCGGCCGATTCCGCGATCCAGTTCTGGATCGTCTGCTTCTCGGCGAGCGGCCCGCCGGATGCCTCCCGCTCCAGCGCGCGCGCACACATCAGCTCGAAGGCGCGCTGCATCTGGCCGAGCCAGCGCATGACGTGGTGGATCCGCCCCGGCCCGAGCCGCTTCTGCGCGATCCGGAAGCCGTCGCCGGGCTCGCCGAGCGTGTTCGCGAGCGGCACGCGCACGCCCGTGAAGCGCGTCTCGCAATGCGTCCCCCAGCCGCGGCCCTCGTGGCCCATCACCGGGATGCGGCGCACGAGCTCGTAGCCGGGCGTGTCGGTCGGGACGAGGATCATCGAGGCCCGGCGGTGCGGCTCCGCGTCGGGCTCGGTCACGACCATCACGATCCCGAACGCGGCGCCGTCGGCTCCCGACGAGAACCACTTGTGCGCGTCGATCACCCACTCGTCGCCGTCCCGCTCGGCGCGCCCGCGCAGCAGCGTCGGGTCGGAGCCCGCCACCTCCGGCTCGGTCATGCCGAAGAACGAGCGAACCTCGCCGGCGACGAGCGGACGCAGGAAGCGCTCCCTCTGCTCGTCGGTCCCGTACAGATGGAGGATCTCGGCGTTGCCCGCGTCGGGCGCCTGGCAGCCGAAGATCAGCTGGGCGATGAAGCTGCGGCCGATCTCCTCGTTGAGGTCGGCGTACTCGAGGAAGCCGCTGCCCGAGCCGCCAGCCTCCGGCGGCAGGTGCGGCGCCCAGAGGCCGGCGTCCCTCGCCTTCTGCTGCAGCTCGGAGACGAGCGCATCCGCGGCGTCGTCCTCCGCCGTCAGCGCCCGCTCATTCGGATAGACGTGCTCCTCCATGAACGCGCGCACGCGCTCGCGCCGCTCCTCCATTGCGGCGATGATCGCAGACATGCGTGAGGCACTCGAGGCGGTGCTCGGCCCGATCTCCGAGCCGGTGCTGCTGCCGGGCGGGGCGTCGAAGGAGGCGTGGGCGGTCGACGCGGGCGGCGAGCGGCTGCTCGTGCGGCGCGCCGGGGGCGGCGTGATCCACCGGCACACGCTCTCGCTGCGGCACGAGTTCGAGGTCTTGGAGGTTGCCTACGAGCAAGGAGTGAGGGCCCCGCGGCCGGTCGCCTACATCGAGGACCTCGACGGCCGCGAAGCGTTCGTGATGGAGCGGCTGGAAGGCGAGACGATCGGGCGCCGCATCGTCCGGGAGCCGGTGCCGGAAGGGCTGCCGGTGCAGATGGCGGAGGAGCTCGCCAAGATCCACGCCCTGCCGCCGGAGCGGCTCCCGTTCCTCGAGGCGGCGACGATCGACCGGCTCGTGGTCGAGCTCGACGAGGTCGGCGAGCCGCATCCGGCGATCGAGCTCGGCCTCTGGTGGCTGCGCGAGAACCGGCCGCCGCCGCGTGACCCGGTCGTCGTCCATGGCGACTTCCGGATCGGCAACCTCGTCGTCGACGCGAGCGGCCTGGTCGGCGTCCTCGACTGGGAGTTCGCCCACCTCGACGATCCGGCGCGCGACCTCGCGTTCTCGCTCGTGCGCGCCTGGCGCTTCGGCGCGGACGAGCTCCGGCTCGGCGGAATCGGCGACGTCGCGCCGTACCTCGAGCGCTACAACGAGCTGACCGGGTTCGAGATCATCCCGGAGGAGCTCGACTACTGGGAGCTTGCCGGCAACGTCGGCTGGGCCATCGGCTGCCTCACGCAGGCGCAGCGCCATCTGACGGGACAGGAGCGGAGCGTCGAGCTTGCGATCCTCGGGCGGCTCGGCGCCGAGGTCGAGTATGAGATCTGCGATCTCCTCGAAAGGCAGGGCGTGACGTGAGCGAGCGGCCCACCCCGGACGAGCTGGCAGAGGCGATCGAGGAGTTCCTCTCCGGCGAGATCCTCCCCACGCTCGACGACCACCGGCTCCGCTTCCGGACACTCGTCGCGCTGAACGCGCTCGGCATCGTCCGGCGGGAGCTGGCGAAGCTGCCGCGTGAGGACGACGCCGAGCAGCGTGAGCTCGCGACGCGGATTCGCGCCGGCGACGTCCCGGCGGGCACGCTCGCCCGCGTGAAGGCGGACGTCGCAGAACGGCTGCAGATCGATTCCCCGCGCTACCTCGACCGGTACTAGGCTCCCGCCATGCCCGACCTGAGCGGCAAGGTTGCAATCGTCACGGGCGCGGGCCGCGGCATCGGCCGCTCGCACGCGCTCGCGCTTGCCGGGGCCGGGGCAAAGGTCGTCGTCAACGACCTCGGCGCAGGCGTCGCGGGAGAGGGCTCCGATGCCGGCCCGGCCGAGCAGGTCGTCGAGGAGATCCGTGCCGCCGGCGGCGAGGCGTCCACGAACGGCGAGAACGTGGCCGACTTCGCCGGGGCGGAGCGGCTCGTGCAGCAGGCGATCGACGAGTTCGGCCGGCTCGACATCCTCGTCAACAACGCCGGAATCCTCCGCGACCGCATGCTCGTGAACATGACCGAGGACGAGTGGGACGCCGTGATCGCCGTCCACCTCAAGGGCCACTTCGCGCCGACCCGCCACGCAGCGGCGTACTGGCGCGAGCGGTCGAAGGCGGGCGAGGAGGTGCGTGGCCGCGTCGTCAACACGGCGAGCCCGTCGGGCGTCTTCGGCAACGTCGGCCAGGCGAACTACGGCGCCGCGAAGGCGGGCATCGCGGGCTTCACGATCATCGTCGCCCAGGAGCTGCAGCGCTACGGCGTCACCGTCAACTGCCTCGCGCCGAATGCGCGCACGCGGATGACGGAGGAGACGTTCCAGATGGACGCCCCGCCCGAGGGCTTCGACCCGCTCGACCCGGCCAACGTCTCGACCGTGGTGGTTGCGCTCTGCGCCGACGAGGCACAGGCGATCACCGGCCAGGTCTTCCATGTCTGGGGCGGAGCGGTCAACGCCTTGCGCGGCTGGAGCGCGGACGAGCTCTTCTCGGCCGCTGACGGCTGGGAGCCCGATGCGCTGCTGAGCGAGCTGCTCGCTCGCTTCCCGGACGGAGCCTCGCCGCCGGGAATGCTCGCCGGGATGCAGTCGGCCGGTGGCCGGTCTCTCCAGGCGGCCGACTGAGTGGCTCTCCTCGAGCTCGACCACGCTCGGCTCAGGTTCGGCGGGATCGTTGCGCTCGATGATGTTTCCCTCGAGGTTGAAGACCACTCGATCGTCGGCCTGATCGGGCCGAACGGCGCCGGCAAGACGACGGCCTTCAACGCGATCACCCGCCTCTACCGGCTCGACTCGGGCGACATCGTCTTCGACGGCCGCTCGCTGCGGCGCGTCCGGCCGAGCCGCGTGATCCGCCTCGGGATCGCCCGCACCTTCCAGAACCTCGAGCTGTTCCCGCGGATGACCGTGCTCGAGAACGTGCTCGTCGGCGCGCATCCCGCGACGCGCCTTCAGCGCGAGCGCGAGCAGAAGCGCCACGCGCTCGAGACGCTCGCCGACGTCGGGATCGCCGAGCACGCCGAGCGTCCCGCTGCCGGCCTCCCCTACGGGACGCTGAAGCGCGTCGAGCTCGCGCGCGCCCTCGCCAGCAGGCCGCGGCTGCTCCTCCTCGACGAGCCGGCCGGCGGCCTCAATCACGAGGAGGTGGACGATCTCGTCGGCCTCATCCGCAGGCTGCGCGACGAGCGCGAGCTGACGATCCTGCTGGTGGAGCACCACATGCGGCTCGTGATGGAAGTCTGCGAGCACGTACACGTCCTCGACTTCGGCCGAACGATCGCCGCGGGCGAGCCCGCCGTCGTGCAGCGCGATCCCGCAGTGATCCAGGCGTATCTGGGCGGAGAGATCGCAGCGTGACCGCCCTCCTCGAGCTCGAGGACGTCGAGGCGCGTTACGGCCCGGTCCATGTGCTGCACGGGATCTCGCTCGCGGTCGAGGAGGGGTCGATCGTCACCGTGCTCGGCCCGAACGGAGCGGGCAAGACGACGACGCTTCGCGCGGTCTCGGGCATGGTGCGGCGCTCGGGGAGCATCCGGTTTGCCGGGCGCTCGCTCAATCGGGCCGGGCCCGACGGCGTCGCCCGCCTCGGCATCGCGCACGTCCCCGAGGGTCGCGGCACGTTCTCGGAGCTGACGGTCTGGGAGAACCTCCGTCTCGGCGCCTACACGCGGCGTGGCTCGATCCAACCCGAGCTCGAGCGCGTCTTCTCGTACTTCCCCTGGCTCTCGGAGCGGCGCAGACAGCAGGCCGGGACGCTGAGCGGCGGCGAGCAGCAGATGCTCGCTCTCGCGCGCGCCTTCGTGCTCCGGCCGCGGCTCCTGCTCCTCGACGAGCCGTCGCTCGGGCTCGCGCCCGTCCTCGTCGCGGAGCTGTTCCGGATCATCCGCGAGCTGAACGAGAAGGAAGGCCTGACCGTCCTCGTCGTGGAGCAGAACGCCCACCTCGCCCTGCAGGCCGCCGAGGCCGGCTACGTGCTCGAGGCCGGGCACGTCGTGCTCTCGGGCTCGAGCGCGGAGCTCATGGCCGACGACTCCGTCCGCCGCAGCTACCTCGGTTACTGATGGTCAGCGCCGCGACTTCTCGGTTCGAAGGGCTCCGGGGCGGCGCGATCGATACCGGCACGGCCACCGTCCTGCTCTTCCTCCTCGGCGCGGCGATCTTCCTGCTCGTCGGCTGTCTGCAGAGCACGGCCTTCGCCCAGTTCACGATTCAGGGGCTCGCGGTCGGCTCCGTCTACGGCAGCCTCGCCCTCGCGCTCGTCCTCATCTACCGCGCGACCCACGTCATCAACTTCGCGCAGGGCGAGCTCGCCTTGCTGACGACCTACATCGCCTGGGAGCTGATGCAGCACGGTCTCTCGTACTGGGAGGCCTTCGCCGCGACTCTCGCGATCGCCTTCGCGCTCGGCACGGCGCTCCAGGTCACCGTCATCCGGCCGGTGCAGCACCGCTCGGTGATCGCCGTGGTCATCGTCACCGTCGGTCTATTCATTCTCATCGACGGGATCGTCGACTGGATCTGGGGGAGCACCTTCAAGTTCATGGACTCGCCGTTCGGCACCGCGTCCTTCGTCGTCGGCGGCGTGCAGGTCCAGCACCTCTACGTCGGGATGCTCGTGGTCGTGTTCGTCTCGGTGCTGCTGGTCTGGGCGCTGTTCCGCTTCACGAAGCTCGGCCTCGGGATGCGAGCCGCCGCACTGCGCCCTTCGGCCGCAGCCCTCGTCGGCGTCCGCGTCGACTCGATGCTCGCGATCGGCTGGGGCCTCGCCGCCGTACTCGGAGCGGTGGCCGGACTGATGGCCGAGCCCTCACAGCTCTTCCTCACTCCCAGCCTGATGCAGCCGATTCTCGTCTACGCCTTCGCCGCGGCCGTCCTCGGTGGTCTCGAGAGCCCGGCCGGAGCGCTGATCGGCGGCCTCCTGATCGGCGTCACGTTGACGCTCATCGCCGGCTACCAGCCGCACATCGGCTCGTTCCGCATCACCCCCGAGCTCCAGACTCCTCTGGCGTTCGCGGTCATCCTCCTGATCCTGCTCGTCAAGCCCTCGGGCCTGTTCGGTCGCCGGGAGGTGCGGCGGGTATGAGGAGACAGATCCCGGCGCTCGGCTCGCTGCTCGTCGTCGCGGCGGTGCTGGTGACCCTGCCGTTCATCCTGAGCGACTACAACATCTCGCTCGTCGCCCAGGTCGGGATCTTCTTCGTCGGGGTGCTCGGCCTCAACATCCTCACCGGCTACACCGGCCAGATCTCGATCGGGCACGGCGCCTTCATGGCCATCGGCGGCTACACGACTGCGGTCATGTCACGCGACCACCACACCAACTTCGTCGTGACGATGCTCCTGGCCTTCGCGATCTGCTTCGTCGTCGGTCTGCTCGTCGGCCTGCCGGCGCTCCGTCTCTCGGGTGTCTATCTCGCCCTCGTGACGTTCGCGCTCGCCGTCTCGGTGCCCCTGCTCCCGCTGAAGTGGTCGAAGTTCCTCGGCGGCACCGGAGGCGTCGCGTCGTACAACCCTCCCAGCCACCTCTGGGTCTACACCGCGGCCTGGGCGTGTTCCGCCATCCTCTTCGTGCTCGCCTGGCTGATCCTGCGCGGGCGGGTCGGTCGTGCCTTCCGCGCGGTGCGCGACAGCGAGATCGCGGCGACGGCGTCCGGGGTCGAGCTGCCCGTCTACAAGACGCTCGCGTTCGGGATCTCAGCCGCCTATGCGGGAGTCGCCGGATCCCTGTTCGTGCTGGCTGCGAACGGCTTCGCGCAGCCGACCGAGTTCGGCGTCTTCCTCTCGCTCCAACTCCTCGTCGGGGCCGCCGTGGCCGGCTTGGGATCGCTGTGGGGGATCCTCGCAGGTGCCGCGTTCGTCGGCCTCCTGCCGACCGTCTCGAGCAGCGTGCCGGTCATCGGCTCTGCACACGGCCGCAACGTCGTCTTCGGAGTCGCGGTCATCCTCGTCATGCTCGTGCTCCCGGACGGCTTCGCAGGACTGCTTGCCCGGATCCGTCGCCTCGCCCGTGCTTGAACCCCGGTTCAATCTCCATCAAACTGCTCCGGAAATCGTCTCTATGAACACAATCGAACTCGGAGGGGCCATCCATGCCTGTCAACCGTAGGAAGCTCGCGGCACTGCTCGTCGGGCTTCTCGCCACAGCCGCGGCAGCGGGCACGGCTGCCGCTTCGCACACCAGCACACCAGGAGTCACGAGCAAGCAGATCACGATCGGCGGCACGTTCCCGCTCTCCGAAGGGCCGGAGACCGGCGGAGCGTCGCTCTACAAGACGATTCCGTTCGCCGAGCAGGCGTACTACGCGTACGTCAACGCCAAGGGCGGCGTCCACCACCGCAAGATCAACGACATCGTCCTCGACGACCAGTACACCCCGTCCGAGACGGTGCAGCAGACGACCAAGCTGGTCGAGCAGGACCACATCTTCGCCGACGTCGGCAGCCTCGGCACGGCGCCCGGGCTCTCGACGTGGGGCTACCTCAACAAGCACAAGGTGCCGCAGGTGCTGCTCGCCACCGGCGACGCGTACTGGGGGAACTGCGTCCACCACGCCTGCCAGGGCTCGACGAAGCCGTGGACGATGGGCTGGCAGCCGGACTACCCGGGTGAGGCGAAGCTCTACGCGAAGTACATCCTCAGCCACAAGAAGAACGCCAAGATCGGTGTCCTCTACCAGAACGACGCCTACGGCAAGAACTATCTCGCCGGGCTGAAGCACGGGCTCGGGAGCCACCAGAACGAGATCGTCGACGCGGAGTCCTACAACGCAGGCGACTCAGCGCAGGTGGTCGGAGCACACGTGTTCGCCCTGAAGGCGCACAACGCGGACACGTTCGTCATCTTCGCGACACCGGGAGCCTCGATCGCGGCACTCGCAACTCTGCCCAAGATCGGCTGGAGCCCGCTCACGATCCTCAACAACGTCTCGAACAACCGGATCTTCATGGGGATCGCGGCTCAGAACCAGGCAAACCTCAACGGGGTCGTCTCGACCACCTATGTCGCGAGCCAGACGGCTCAGCCCAACCTGCCGGGGATGAAGCTGGCGAAGACGATCATCCACAAGTACGCACCGGCGCTCGACAAGCAGTTCGCGGCGGGCGACGGCAACCTCGTCTACGGGCTCGCCGTGGGCTGGACCTTCGTCGATGCGCTCAAGCACGCCGGCAAGAACCCGACCCGCGCGAGCCTGATGCATGCGCTCCGCAACATGAACGAGAAGAACAACCCGTTCATCTATCCGGGGATGGTCGTCAAGACGTCCAAGAAGCGCAATTTCCCGATGGAGCAGCTGATCTTCATCAAGTGGAGCGGGGGCGACTCCGGCGACTGGCACCACTTCGGAAAGGTCCTGAACAGCGGGCACTGAGCCGCTGCCGAGCGAGTCGCGTCAAGAGGGGGAGCTTCGGCTCCCCCTCGCCGTTTCAGGCGAGCTGCGCCGGATCCGTGACAGGAGCCTGGCAGGCGAAGCGCTCGCAGACGTAGACCGCGGGCTTGCCGTCAACGGGCGTCTTGCCTTCGAGCAGCGGAACGTCGTCCGCGGGGCCGAAGGCGACGACGGCGTTCGGGTCGAACCCGCGTAGCGCGGCGCGGGCGACGTCCGACTGCGGGTCGCCGACAATCGCGAGCTCACGCGGCGGCGAGAGATGGAGGTCGAGGGCGCAGAGCGCCCAGCCGAACGCGGCCGGCGCGCGCGGGAGGAGGTCGCGCACGAGGCGGAGGGCTCCGACCGCTTGCCGCTCGAGCTCGTCGTCGCCCCAGATCCGACCGAGCCGCAGCAGGACGAAGGCGAGCATCGAGCTCCCGGCCGGCGTCGGGTTGTCGTCGAACGTCTTCTGCCGTGCGACGAGCTGCTCGCCGTCGGCCGGCGTGAGGAAGAAGCCGCCCCGCTCCGGGTCGCCGAAGAGCTCGACCGCCGTGAGCGCGAGCCGCCGAGCCTCGCGCAGCCAGCGCAGGTCACCGGTCGCGACGTGCAGCTCGTACAGCCCGTGCGCGACGTTCGCGTAGTCCTCGAGGTACGCGGGGTACTTCGCGCGGCCGTCGCGCAGCGTCCGCCACAGAGGATTCACCGCCAGCAGCTCCCCCAGCTCGACCGCAGCTTGTAACAAGTTGTTACTTGCGAGCCTGCGCGCGCCTTCTGCCAGCGCGGCGAGGGCGAGCCCGTTCCAGGAGGCGATGACCTTGTCGTCGAGGGCCGGCTGCGGCCGCCGGTCGCGGATCTCCAGCAGGCGCACCCGCGTCTCGCCGTCCAGCTCACCGCGCAGGATCGAGCGGCCGTGCTCGAACGGCTGGAAGAGCTCGGCCGGCGCCCCCTCCTCCTCCGTCCACGTGTACGTCAGCCCCTCGACGCCGTCCGTGTCTGCGTCCTGCGACGAGGCGAAGCCGCCGCTCGGCAGCCGCAGCTCCCGAAGCATGTACTCGAGCGTCTGCTCGGCGACGACGCGGTACCGCTCCTCGCCGGTGAGCAGCCAGGCGTGGAGATACGGGCGGGACGAGCAGCGCGTTGTCGTAGAGCATCTTCTCGAAGTGCGGCACGAGCCACTGCGCGTCCACGGAGTAGCGGTGGAAGCCGCCGCCGACGAGGTCGTACATCCCGCCGGCCGCCATCCCGTCCAGCGTGAGCCGGACCGGATCGAGCGCGCCGCGCCGGAGAAGAAACTCCAGCACCGACGCGGGCGGGAACTTCGGCGCGTGGCCGAAGCCGCCCCAGCGCGGGTCGAGCTGCGAGACCAGCCCGCGCTCCGCCTCGGCGAGCAGCGTCTCGGTGAGCGGCTCGCGCGACGGCTCGGTCTCGGCCGATCGCCGCAGCGCGTCGACGAGAGCCCCCGCCTGCGCCGCGACGTCCTCCGGCCGCTCGCGGTACGCGTCGGCGACCGCGCGCAGCACCTGCCGGAACGAGGGCAGCCCGTGTCGCGGCTCGGGCGGGAAGTAGGTGCCGCCGAAGAACGGCTCGCCGCCGGGCGTGAGGAAGACGGTGAGGGGCCAGCCGCCCTGGCCGGTGAGCGCGACGACCGCGTCCATGTAGACGGCGTCGACGTCCGGCCGCTCCTCGCGGTCGACCTTGACGTTGACGAAGAGATCGTTCATCACAGCCGCGGTCGCCTCGTCGTCGAACGACTCATGCTCCATCACATGGCACCAGTGGCAGGCGGAGTAGCCGATCGAGACGAGCAGCGGCTTCCCGTTCTTGCGGGCCGATCCGAGAGAGCCTCGTCTCCCCACGGCCGCCAGTCGACCGGGTTGTCCGCGTGCTGGAGGAGATACGGGCTCGTCTCCTGCGCAAGCCGGTTCATCGGGGTAGCGTAAGCGCCGATGAGCACCTTGCCCGGCGGCACAGTCACGTTCGTCTTCACCGACATCGAGGGCTCGACGCAGCTCCTGCAGGAGCTCGGCGACGAGGCCTACGGCCGCGTCTCGGGCGACCATCGCCGCCTGGTGCGCGAGACGTTCGGTGCTCGCGGCGGTACGGAGATCGACACGCAGGGCGACGCGTTCTTCTTCTCCTTCACGCGGGCGCGCGACGCGGTGGCAGCTGCGGTCGACGCACAGCGCGCGCTGCGCGACCACGAGTGGCCTGACGGCCGCGAGGTCCTGGTGCGGATGGGCGTGCACACCGGCGAGCCGCACGTGGGCGAGGAGGGCTACCTCGGCCTCGACGTCGTGCGCGCCGCGCGCATCTCGGCGGCCGGCCACGGCGGCCAGATCCTCATCTCGGAGACGACGCGCGCGCTGCTCGGCAACCAACTCCCGGAGGGCGTCGCCGTGCACGACCTCGGGCAGCAGGACCTGAAGGACGTCCAGCACGAGCACATCTACGAGCTGACGATCGACGGGCGCTCGCTGGCCGGCAAGCCGCTGAACACGCAGAAGTCGAAGTCGGCCGAGGAGGACATGGGCGCACGGATGGAGGAGCGCATCAACGCCATGGTTCAGGGCCAGCTCGAGTCGGTGTTCGACAACCTGCTTCAAGAAGGGTCAGCGCGAGTAGCCGACGAGAGTCGCGTGGCGGCGGAAGCCGATCGACTCGTAGAGCGCGCAGGCCGCATCGGTCGACGCAGTAGACGATCGCCTGCTCGTCCGCCCTCCTCGTGCAGGCGCCTGAGTGCGAAGGTGCAGACGGCGCTGCCGAGGCCGCGGCGGCGGAACTCCTCGCGCACGCCGACAGGCTCGAAGCTCGCCGACACAGTTCTCGTCGTCCGGCCAGATCAGGCAGTAGGCGGCGAAACGGCCGTCGGGCGCCTCGACGAGCGCAGTCGAGGGAGGCGCGGTACGGCCACGAGGCCATGGACGGTCGGCGTAGCTCGTCTCGGTCACGCGCGACGGCGCCCAGACATCGCGGTGGATTGCGACCCGCTCGGCGAGGTCGTCCGGCTCGACGGTCCGGTAGCGGAAGCCCTCCGGCAGCATCGCGTGCGCTCGGGCGCCTCAGCACAGGTCGCGCGCGAGGAAGTGCATGACCGAGCCGTGGCGGGTGAGGCCGGCGGTGTCTTTCTCCTTGAAGCCGTTCCGCAGCAGCGCCTGGCGGCATCTCCTCGTCGTCCACGAAGGCGCCGATGCTGCGCGCGTCAGGCTCGGCGAGGATCTCGTCGAGCAGGTCCAGCCGGTCGCGGCGGACATCGAACTCGAGCAGCCCCCGATCGCCCTTCAGCCACGACCAGGCGACGGTCCGGTCGCCGTCCTCCAGATCCGGATCGTCCACTCGTCCTCCCGCCCCTCGTGCTGGCGGAGTCCCCAGGTGACGTCGCCGACGTGCCACTGCGCCCGCACGCCGAGCTCGCGCCGCTGCTCGAGAGCGAGCTCGTGCATCGCTGCGATGATCTCGGGTGTGAGTCGCACGTACGAGGAGTTGGAGGTCGGAGCGGTCTACCGAAGCCGCTTCGGGCGCACCGTACTCGAGGCCGACAACGTCTGGTTCACGCTGCTCACGCTGAACACGAACCCGATCCACTTCGACGCCGAGTACGCCGCGACGACCGAGTGGGAACGGCCGCTCGTCGACTCGACGTTCACGCTCGCGCTCGTCACCGGCCTGTCCGTCGCGGACGTGTCCGAGCGCGGCGTCAACCTCGGCTGGAAGGAGGTGCGGCTCCCCGCCCCCGTCTTCGTGGGCGACACGATCAGCGCCGAGACGGAGGTGCTCGGGAAACGGGAGTCGAAGTCGCGGCCGGGCTACGGCATCGTCACGGTCCGAACGCGCGGCCTCAACCAGCGCGACGAGGCCGTGATCGAGTTCGAGCGCTCGATCATGCTCCCGCTGTGATCGAGACCGAGCGGCTGCTGCTCCGGCGGCCGACAGAGGCGGACGTCGAGTCGCCGCCGGCCTGGCTCTCCGATCCCGAGGTGATGGACTGGCTCGGCGGCGTCGAGCCGCCGGCGGAGGTCGTGCGGCTGTGGCTCGACCAGTGGGAACGCTTCCCGACCGGAAAGTTTCTCGTCGAGCGGCGGAGCGACGGAGCGGTCGTCGGGCGGGTCGGGGCCAACTACTACGACGTGGAGACGTGGCAGCGATCGCCCACCGGCGTCCCCGAGCTCGGCTGGGCGCTCGACCGCGGGCACTGGGGACACGGCTACGCGACCGAGGCGGCGCTGGCGGTTCGCGAGTGGCTACGCGCGCCCCGCGTCGTCTCGCTGATCACGGCGGAGAATCTTCGCTCGCAGCAGGTCGCGCAACGGCTCGGGGCTCGTCCCGAACGGACCGTGGAGCTGCCCGTCTACGGGCCGCACCTCGTGTGGGTGCACCCGTCCCGATGACCGAGCTTCGCCCACTCGTCGGCACGACCGTGATCGACGTCACGTCCTCGCTCGCGGGGCCGACGGCAACGCAGCTGCTCGCCGCACTCGGCGCCGACGTCGTGAAGGTGGAGCCGCTCACGGGCGACCACGCCCGCGCCTGGGGTCCACCGTTCTGGAGGGCGAAGGCGCGATGTTCCTCGCCGCGAACGCGGGCAAGCGCTCGCTCGCCGTCGAGCTGGGAGACGACCGAGGCCGCGAGATCGTGCTGCGCCTCGCCGACCGCGCCGACGTGTTCCTGCAAAGCCTCCGGCCGGGAGCCGCGGAGCGGCACGGCCTCGGCGCGGCCGGGCTCCGGGCGCGTAACCCGCGGCTCGTCTACTGCTCGATCGGCGCGTTCGGCGCGCGTGGCCCGCTGAGCGACCAGCCGGGCTACGACCCGCTGCTGCAGGCCGCCTCGGGGATCATGAGCGTGACCGGCGAAGCCGGGCGGCCGCCGGCGCGCGTGGGCGTGTCGCTGATCGATCTCGGTACCGGCGTCTGGGCGGCGCTCGGTGTGCTCGCCGCGCTGTACGAGCGCGAGCGCACCGGCACCGGCCGCACGCTCGAGCTCTCGCTGTACGAGACAGGGCTCTCGCTGCTCGCGACGCAGCTCGTCGGCTATCTCGGCGCCGGCGTCGTGCCGGGCCGCGAGGGCAGCGCCTTCCCGCAGATCGCGCCGTACCAGGTCTTTCCGACCCGGGACGGCGACCTCATGATCGTCGCCGGGAACGACAAGCTGTTCGCCGCGCTCTGCGACGTCCTCGGCGTGCCGGAGCTGGCCGCGGACCCGCGTTTCCTCACGAATCCCGACCGCGTCGCCAACCGCGCGGAGCTCGTCGCGCTGCTCGAGGAGCGCACTCGGGAACGAGAGTCGGCGGAGCTGCTCGAGGCGCTCGTCGCCGCAGGCGTCCCGGTGTCGCCGGTGTACGACGTCGGCGAGGCGGCCCGCCATCCCCAGACGGAGGCGCTCGGGATCCTGCAGTCGCTCGGCGACTTCGTCACGGTCGCGGCACCGCTGTCGGCCGACGGCGAGCGCGTGCGCCACGCCGTGCCCCCGCCGGGCCTCGGCGCGCACACCGCCGAGATCCTGCGCGAGCTCGCCTACGGGGAGGACGAGATCGCAGGGCTCGCCGCCGCGGGCGTCGTCCGGCTCGGCTGACGGAACCAGAACCGCCAGATCGCAACGGCGGCCACGACCACCGCGGCCCAGCCCCAGTTCGGCGCCGGCGTGAGGAGGCTCGGCACCTCGTGGTCTGTCCAGCCCCGCTTCACGACCTGCTCGAGCCAGTCGTCGTTGACGAGGTTCCCCACGCCGTAGGCGAGCATCAGCGCGAGGTACGCGTCGAGCACACGCGGCCGCGGCAGGCGCGAGAAGGCGAGCGCGGTCAGCGACAGCATCGTCGCCTGCCAGCCGTGGTGCTGGCCGTGGTGGACAGCATGGTGGAGCCCCGGAACTCCCGGCTGCGTCGTCAGCCTGCCCGTCTCGAAGAGCCCGCCGAGCAACGGCACGCCGTCGAGGAAGAACCCGAGCTCGGCCGCGATGAGCGGAGCACAGAAGAAGATCAGCACGGCGGCGAGCCCGATCCGCACGCGGTCCCCGCGAACCTCGCGGGCGTCCGAGACGCCGACCGCCAGCACGAGCGCCACCGCGAGCGCCAGGCCGAGCGCCGGCACCGCGTTCAGCGGCTTGACGTCGAGATCCGACTGGTCGACCGCGAAGTAGACGACGGCGCAGAGCCCGATCGCGGCGACTCCCAACCCGCGCAGCCGCCCGTGCAGCCGCGGCCAGGCGAGGCCGACGAGGGCGATCCCGATCAGCGCGAACGGGAAGTTGAGCGCGACGAGCTCCCGCCCAAGGCCCGCGGTGACGGTGTCGCTGTGGTGGACGTTGTAGAGCAGCGGGGGCGGGAAGCGCGAATACGTGGCGATCACCGCGGCGCCGTCGAGCACGATCAGCGCCAGCACTCCCCTGACCTCCCACGGAACTCGCCGTCTCACGGCGGCCAGGTTCCGGCACGGTGGACGTACCCCTCGAGCGTGCGGCCGAGCACCTCCTCCAGCCAGCGCGAGACGCCGACGAGCGCGTCGAGATCGACGCCGGTCTCGATCCCCTCCCCGTCGAGCAGGTAGACGAGATCCTCCGTCGCGACGTTGCCGGTCGCGCGAGGCGAGAAGGGACAGCCGCCGAGGCCGCCGACGGACGCGTCGAGCACGTGCGCGCCCGCCTCGAGGGCGGCGAGGCAGTTCGCGTAGCCCGTGTTGCGCGTGTTGTGGCCGTGAAAGCCGGCCGCGTGTGCCTGCTCGACGAGCGCGCCGACCGCGGACGGCGTCGCGACGCCGATCGTGTCGGCGAGGACGACTTCCGCCCGGTCGAGGAACCGCGCGGCGAGCTCGGTCACGACGCCGGGATCGACGCGGCCCTCGAAGGGACAGCCGAACGAGCACGAGATCGTCACCGTCGCCGGCGTCTCGCCGGCCGTGCCGAGGATCGCCTCCACGCGCGCGGTCGCCTCCGCGAGCGTCGCGTTCCCGTTGCGGAGGTTGAAGGTCTCGGTCGCCGCGAACGTCACGTTGACGCGGTCGAGTCCGGTCGCGGCGAAGCGCTCCCAGCCGCGCTCGTTGAGGACGAGGCCCGAGAGCTCGACTCCCTCGTGCGAGCCGACGCGCTCGATCACGTCCTCTGCGTTCGCCATCTGCGGCACCCGGTCGGCCCGGACGAAGCTGACGGCCTCGATGCGCCGCAGCCCGGCGGCAATGAGCCGGTCGACGAGCTCGGCCCGCGTCTCGGACGGCAGCACCTCGGGCTCGTTCTGGAGCCCATCCCGCGGCCCGACATCGCAGAGGAGGACCTGCACCGGCCGAGCGTACTCCTTGGGCATACAGCCGCTCGAGGTTCGCTTGTAACAGTCTGTTACTTGCGTGGACAGTGGCCGGAAGAGCGCAGCTCGGTGACTGCCCCAGCCGGATCCCGAAACACCTAGTAACAGTCTGTTACGAGGTTCGACAGGTCAGTTTTGGGCCGGCCGCGAGGCGTTCGGGGCTCAGCGGGTGCCGAGCTCCATGCCCAGCAGCCGCGGCAGGGCGGCCCCGGCCCTTGCGGCCAACCCGGGACGCCGCCCCTCCTCCTCGGCCTCCTCGCAGGCCATGATCGCCCAGCGGACGAGGCCTCCGCCCGCACGCCGCAGCGGCTCGGGCGGCAGGCGCTGCACATGGCGCGTCGCGAGCGGCGATCGCGTCCACTCGTCGTCGGCGCCGAGCGCGAGCGAGGCGAGGATCCGGCCCCCCAGCCACGCGGGGCCTACGCCGTGCCCCGAGTAGCCGGCTCCGTAGTGGATCCGCGTGCCCGGTTTCGTGCGGAAGAAGGGCAGATGGTCGGCGGAGACGTCGATCGGCCCGCCCCACGCCCGCTCGACTCGGACGCCCGCGAGTCCTGGCAGCAGTCGCCGCAGCCCCGCCTCGGCCCGGGCGGCCGTCGGCCCGTCGCGCGAGAAGCGGCCGTCGAGGCGGCCGCCGAAGCCGATCGGCCCGCTCCCGCTGCCCATGAGCACGCGTCCGTCGTTCGTCGTCCTGAAGTAGTGGAGGAACATCCGCCCGTCGACGACCGCCTCACCGCCGGTCCAGCCGATCTCGGCGAGCCGTTCCGGCGCCGGTTCCGTGAGGACGACATACGAGCCGAAGTTCGTCAGATTCCGCGAGGCGGGGCTCCAGCTCGTGAGCGCCGCGTTCGTCGCGAGGACGACCTCGGGAGCACGAAGGGTCCCGCCGGGCGTCTCGAGCTCGTTCGGCGAGCCGGCGCGCACGGCCGTCACCGGCGTCCCCTCGTGCAGGGTCACGCCGGCGCCGAGCGCCGCCCGCCGCAGCGCACGGACGAGCAGGCCCGGGTGAACGGTCGCGCACTCCGGATAGAAGACGCCACTCCTGAAGGCGGGCGACCTGACCCGCTGCGCCACCTCTTCGGGTGTCAGCGCCATTGCCTGGTCCGGCCGGGCTACACGCGTGGCCGCAGCCGCAGCCTTCTCGACCGCACCGTCCTGCGCCGGCGCGGCCGACACCTCGAGCATCCCGGCCTCCACCAGCCAGACGTCCTCCCCCCGCGCCTCGGCCCAGGCTCGAATCCCCGGGATGATCTGCTCCCCGGCGCGCGCGAGCTCGAGCGCCCGCTCCTCGCCGAGCACGGGGAGGACTCCCGGAAGGGAGGCCCAGTAGCCGTGGACGAAGCCGCCGTTGCGGCCACTCGGACCGTGGCCGCAGATTTCGGCCTCGACCAGCGTCACGCGGAGCTCGGGAGCGCGCTCTCGCAGCGCAAGCGCGGTCCAGAGCCCGGTGTAGCCGCCGCCGACGATCGCGACGTCTGCGGTTGCGTCCCTCGCGAGTGCCGGCGCCGGCGCGGGGTTGCCCTCCCGGGCGAGCGCGTCCTCGAGCCACCACGACGGGAGTCGCGGCTCGACGGACGGAAGGCTCAAGCGTGCTTCTCGCGGCGCATCTGGATGAGCACGTTGGCGAGCGCTCCCGAGATGGCGATCACGAAGATCGCCGTGCCGATCACGTTCACCTGAGCAGGAGCCCCGATGCGCGCGGCCCCCCAGACGAAGACCGGGAAGGTGACCGACGAGCCTGCATTGAAGTAGGTCACGACGAAGTCGTCGATCGAGATGGCGAAGCAGAGCAGGAAGGCGGCCAGGATCGCGGGCGTGATCAACGGCAGCGTCACCTTCTGGAACGTCTTCAACTCGTTGGCGCCAAGGTCCATCGCCGCTTCCTCGAGGTGGCGGTCGAACCCGATCAGCCGGGCTTTGACCGTGACGACGGCGAAGCTGATGCAGAACATCACGTGCGCGATCAAGATCGTCCAGAACCCCAACGGCACGAACGTGAAGTGCAGGAAGAGCGTGAACAGCGAGGCGCCGAGGACGATCTCCGGCGTCGAGAGCGGCAGGAAGATCAGGATGTTCGTCGCCGCACGCGCGCGGAACCTGTAGCGGACGAGTGCCAGCGCGATCATCGTGCCGAGCGCAGTAGAAACCAGGCTCGCGATCAGGGCGATCTCGAGCGAGAGGACGATTGCGCTCTGGATCCCTGGGACGCCGTTCCAGTAGCGCCAGTTGTTCCAGGTGAAGGCCGTCCAGGTGTAGTTGAACCGGCCCACCGGGTTGTTGAACGAGAAGAGAACGACCACCGCGATCGGCAGCAGCAGATAGATGAAGAAGAGAATCGAGTAGACGGTCAGGACGTGCCGTTTCACGAACCCCCACGTCGAGGCGAGGACGCCGCGCCTCGGCCGGCTGCGCTGAACGGCGACGGCGCTCATACCGCTGACCCCGTCAGCTCCTCGGTACCGACAACCCAGGCATAGACCGCGACGAAAGCGAGGATCCCGCCCATGAGGATGAACGACATCGCGGCCGCCGACGGGTAGTCGCCGGCCTCGAGGAACTTCGACTGGATCACGTTTCCGATCATGTGGTTGTTCGGACCGCCCAGCAGCTGGGCGTTGATGAAGTCGCCCGCGGCCGGGATGAACGTCAGCAGCGTGCCGGCCACCACGCCTGGGAGCGAGAGGGGCAGCGTCACCCGCAGGAATGCCCGCCACTTGCTCGCGTAGAGGTCCTCGGCCGCCTCGATCAGCCGCGGGTCGACCTGCTCGAGCGAGACGTACAACGGCAGCGCCATGAAGGGAAGGAAGTTGTAGGTGATGCCGGCGACGACCGCCGTCCCGGTTGCGAGCAGCCGGCCACCCGTGCCGAGGACATGGAGATCGATGAGCGTGCGGACGACGAACCCGTGGTCGGAGAGG
This sequence comes from uncultured Actinomycetes bacterium, assembly GCA_963759435.1. Lineage (GTDB taxonomy): Bacteria > Actinomycetota > Thermoleophilia > Gaiellales > Gaiellaceae > Palsa-739. Next base: position 335,153 of record CAVWZB010000010.1, read on the forward strand.
ATGGTCTCCCACGCGAGCGTACGGATCAGGTAGGTGACGAAGAACGGCGCGACGATGAAGAGCAGCAGAAGGTTCTTCCAGCGGCCGCCGCGAAACGCGATCCAGTACGCGACCGGGTAGCTCACGAGGAGCGCAATCAGGGTCGCGAGGCCGGCGTACTCGAGCGAGCGAATGAATTGCGTGCGGTAGTCGCGGATGGCGTGCCAGTAGTTCCCCCACGCCCACGTGAAGGCGTAGCCGAAGTCGATGTTCCCCGACTGCAGCGACTGGTAGGCGAGGAAGCCGAGCGGCACGACGAAGAAGATCGTCAGCCAGATCATCCCCGGCGCGAGCAGCAGGTAGGGCGTCAGCCCCCGGTGACGGTGGAAGAGACCCACTCGCTACGCCAACGCGAGGTTGTTCCAGTCGTTCACGTAAGTCTCGTTGTTCAGCGCAGCATTGTCGAAGATGTGAACCTTGCTGAGCGTCTCCGCTGACGGGAAGATGAGCGGGTTGTTCGCGATGGGCGGATTGAACTTCTTGGCCCACGCCCCCGCGCCCTTGACAGGCGGGATGTAGTAGATGCCGCTGATGTTCTGCTTCGGATCGCCGGCCTCCATGAGGCCCTGGACCTTCGGGTCGTAGACGTAGTTCATGTAGACCGAGGCCGTGTAGACGTCGCCGCCCTTGGGGATCAGCATGTTGTCGGTCCAGATGGCCCCGCCGTCCTTCGGCAGGTTCCAGTGGATATGCGCGTTTCCGATCTGCGCGATGTCGCCGGACCACGACATCGCGGCGGCGAGGTCGCCGTTGGCGAGCGACACCGCGTAGTCGTTGCCGGTGAACTGCCGGATCTGGCCGTTGTTCGAGGCCGTCTTGAGCCGGTTCAGGGCGGCGTTGAACGACTTGTCGGTCACCTTCGACGGATCGTCGCCATTCGAGAGCATCACGAGCGTGAGCGCGTCCGCCATGTCATTGAGGACGGTGATCTTGCCCTTGAGCTTCGGGTTCCCGAGCAGTTCGTCGATCGAGAGCACCGGGTCGCTGAGCGTGTCGTTGTAAGCGATGCCCGTCATCCCGGACTGCCACGGGAGGGTGTAGTCGCGGTTGGGGTCGAAGCTCGGATGCATCTGCACGTCGAGGAGGTTCTTCATGTTCGGGATCGCGCTCTTGTCGAGCTTCTCCGCATAGCCGTTCTTGAGCATCAGCCCGAGATAGCGGTCGTTGTCCGTCAGCACGACGATGTCGCGGCCCGTCGATTGGCCGCGGGCCAGCTGGGGCTGGATCTTGTGGTAGAAGGACTCGTTGTCGTTGATGTCCTGGACGTAGTCGACGTGGACGCCGGTCTTCTTCTGGAACGCGACGAGGGACGGGAACGTGTGGTTCTTCTTGTCCGTGTCGATGTAGAGCGTCCAGTTGGAGAAGTGGAGCGTCTTCGCGAGCTGCTGCGTGGTGGCGCCGGAGGACGTGCCTCCCCCTCCTCCACCACCGCCGCAGGCGGCGAGGAGTCCGGGGACGGTGAGGATCGAGCCGCTCGCCGCTGCGCGGCGAACAAAGGTCCTCCGGGTGATGCGGTCGGTCATGTCTAGCCCTCCTGGTCGACGACGAAGGTGCTTTCTGGACTCCAGCTGAGCGTCAGGCGCTCCCCTGTCGCGACCTGGGCCCCCGATCGATCGTTCTGGACGTAGACGGTCACGAGCCCCGCCGACGTGTCGAGGATGTACTGCGTCGAGACCCCGATGTACGCGCTCTCGGTGACCGTCCCCGAGAGCGAGTTCGCTTCTCCCCCGCCGATGCGAAGCTTCTCGGGGCGCACACCGATCTGGACGGTGCCTGCCCTCCCTCCCAGGGCTTCGGGTCGGCACTGAACCTCGGTTCCGTCGGCCAGCTTGACCCGGTCGTCGCCGACGGCCGTCCCCTCCAGGAGGTTCGAGACGCCGAGGAAGCCGGCCACGAACGCCGTGCGCGGGGCCTCGTAGAGCTCGCTCGGCGCGCCGACCTGCTCGATGTGGCCGCCGTTCATGATCACGATGCGGTCGGCCATGGTCATGGCCTCTTCCTGGTCGTGCGTCACGTGCACGAAGGTGATCTCCACTTCGTGCTGAATCCGCTTCAGCTCGAGCTGCATCTCCTTCCGCAGCTTGAGGTCGAGTGCGCCGAGCGGCTCGTCCAGGAGCAAGACGCGCGGTCGGTTCACGAGCGCGCGAGCGAGTGCGATCCGCTGCTGCTGGCCGCCTGAGAGCTGCCGCGGCTTGCGCCGTTCGAGCCCTGCGAGGCCCACGAGTTCGAGCGCCTCGACGACCCTCGTCCGCAGGTCGCCCCTCTTCACGCCGCGGCGCCGCAACCCGAACGCGACGTTCTCGAAGATCGAGAGGTGCGGGAAGAGCGCGTACGACTGGAAGACCGTGTTCACGTCGCGCTTGTACGGCGGCAGCGGCGCCACGTCGACGCCGCCCAGCTCGATCCGCCCCTGGGTGGGCTCCTCGAAGCCGCCGATCATGCGCAGCGTCGTCGTCTTGCCGCAGCCCGACGGTCCGAGGAGCGCGAAGAACTGGCCACGGTCGATGTCGAGCGAGATGTCGTCGACGGCCAGGACGTCGTCGAAACGCTTCGTCAGCCCGATCAGCCGGATGTCGTACTCGGTCGTCGTCGCAGGCGACACGTGCTCGGCCGCTTCTACGCTCAAGGCAGCTGCTCCCACGCCTCCGCGAGAACATCGCCGAGGATCCCGGTCATCTCGTCGAACTCTGCCTGAGTTGCGACAAGAGGAGGCGAGATCTGCACCACAGGATCGCCACGATCGTCCGCCCGGCAGATTAGTCCCTTTTCGAACAGGCGGGGCGAGAGGAAGCCGCGCAGCAGCGTCTCGCACTCCTCGTCGGAGAACGTCTCGCGCGTCTCCTTGTCCTTCACCAGCTCGATCGCGTAGAAGAAGCCCGTTCCGCGCAGGTCGCCGACGATGGGCAGGTCGAGTAGCTGGGCGAGCGTCGAGCGGAAGGCGTCCTCGTTGCCGAGCACGTGCTCCATGATCCGCTCCCGCTTCATGATCTCGATGTTCTTGAGCGCGATCGCGCTCATCACGGGATGCCCCCCGAAGGTGATCCCGTGCGTATACATCGAGGCGGCCTCGAGGAACGGCTCCATCACGCGGTCGGTTGCGACCACGGCGCCGATCGCCGCGTACGAGGAGGAGAGGCCCTTGGCGCACGTGACGATGTCCGGCCGGATGTCGTAGCGCTCCGACGCGAACCAGTGCCCGACACGACCGAACCCGGTGATCACTTCGTCGGCCGAGAGCAGAATGTCGTAGCGGTCGCAGAGCTCGCGTACGCCGCGCCAGTAGCCCGCGGGCGCGATGAAGGAGCCACCTGCGTTCTGGATCGGCTCCATGTGGACGAGGCAGACCGTCTCGGGCCCCATCTCCTGGATCGTGCGCTCGAGCTCGTCGAGCAGGAAGGCTGTGAACTCCTCCTCCGTCTCCTCGGGCGGGCGGTGGTAGCGGTTCGTGTTGCTCACGTGCCGCACCTCGGGCACGAGCGGCTCGAAGGGCGTGCGGAGCGACTCGACACCGTTGATGGACAAGGCCCCGAACGTCGTGCCGTGGTAGGCGATGTTGCGGGCGATCGCCTTGTACTTGTGGCCCGGCGACGGGCCGCCCACCTGCCGGCCGACCATCTCTCCCGGCTCGACACCCGGCGTTTGGCCGGCACCGCCGCGCACGGCGAAGTACTGCCGCGCGAGCTTCCATGCCGACTCCACCGCCTCGGAGCCGCCCGAGCAGAAGAAGACCCGGTTGAGGTCGCCGGGAGCGAGCGAGGCCACCTCGGCCGCGAGCTCGATCGCGCGCGGATGCGCGTACGTCCAGTTCGTGTAGAAGGGCAGCTCCCGCATCTGCTCGAGGGCCGCCTGGCCGATCTCCTCGCCGTAGCCGTAGCCGAGGTTGACGGAGAACAGCCCAGCGAGCGCGTCGAGGTAGCGCTTGCCGTGGACGTCCTCGAGGTAGCAGCCGTCGCCGCGCACGATGATCGGCGGCTCGGCGCCGTGCATGTTCGTGAAGTGGAGCCAGAGGTGGTCGTTCGCCAGACGGCGGAGCTCGTCGGCGGACGTCGCGCCTTGCGTGGTGCTCATCTCGTTTTTTCCTCCTTCGGCATTCCACTCCCCCAGTCGTAGAGCTGCTTCCACATCTCCAGGTAGACGAAGGTCTCGGTCGAGACGACGTCCGGCAGTGCGCGCAGCCGGCTCGTCAGCTCGAGCAGATGACGTCGGTCGGCGGCGACCAGTTCGACGACGAGGTCGAACTGCCCTGCCGTGGCGACGACGTAGTCGGCCTCGGGCCAACGCGCGATCGCGTCGGCCGCCTGCTCGGGCGACCCCGAGGTCTTGACGCCGACGAGAGCCTGCTCGTAGCCGAGCCCGAGCGGGTTGGTGACGGCGACGACCTGAAGGATCCCCTGCGCGGTCAGCCGTCCGTAGCGCGCGCGCACGGTCGCCTCCGACACGCCGACGCGCGCGGCGATGGCGCGGAACGACTCGCGTCCGTTCGCCTGCAGCGCCTCGATGATCCTGCGGTCGAGCTCGTCCGTCCGGCGTGCCGGCGCCACCGGACCACGCTCCGAACCGCTCGTCGGAATCCGCAGAGGCTGGACGTCCTCGCTGCGCATCGCGTGGGATTCGTACCACTCTGCTGCGCATTTCGTCAATCCGGTTACGGGAGAGCGGCGGTTCGCGGGGCGTCAGCAGAGCGCGCGACGGGCGCGCTCGATCGCCCGCACGGTTGACGCGCGCGCATGGCGGCCGTAACCTGCACCTGTCCCCGGCGAAGAGGAGGTTCGAAACAAATGATGCTTGCCTTTGTTGCCTCCTCGGTCCTTCTGACCTAGCGCCGGACGCTCCTTCTACAGGGACGCGCGCGGCGTCCCACTCGTGTGAAGGAGCTTTGCGTTGCCTGGATTCGATCTGCCCGAGCTCGGCTGGAACTCCGAGCTCGCCGAAAACCTGGAGCCCGGCCTCGTGCCGGGCCGCGTCGCGGCCGTCCACCGAGGCGCCTTCGACGTCTGGACGGAAGCCGGCGCCGTCCGCTCCAGCCTGCCCGGACGGCTGGTACACGAGGGCCTCGACGTCGGGGCGGGCGACTGGGTCGGCCTGGCTGAGGGCCTGATTCGCACGGTCCTGCCGCGCCGGAGCGCCATCGTGAGGAACGCGGCCGGCCTGACCACGACCGCCCAGACGCTCGCCGCGAACGTCGACGTCGCGTTCGCCGTCTCGTCGCTCGGGCCGGACCTCGAGCCGCGCCGCATCGAGCGCTACCTCATCACGCTCTGGGAGAGCGGGGCCGCACCCGAGATCGTGCTGACGAAGGCCGACCGGCTCGACGATCCGTGGCCGCTCGTCGCGGAAGTCGAGGCGGTCGCGCTCGGCGTGCCGGTGCACGTCGTCTCCGCCGTGACCGGCCAGGGCTGCGACGCGGTGCGCGCGCGGATCGAACCGGGCGCAACGGCCGTCCTGCTCGGCTCGTCCGGCGTCGGCAAGTCGACGCTCGTGAACCGCTGGCTCGGCGAGGAGACGATGGCTACCCGCGCCACCCGCGTGGACGACGACGAGGGGCGCCACACCACGTCGCACCGCCAGCTGCTCGTGCTTCCGGGCGGCGGCATCGTGATCGACACGCCCGGCCTGCGCGAGCTGCAGCTCTGGGACGTCGGCTCCGCCGCGCTCGACGCGACGTTCGCGGACGTCGAGGAGCTCGCGGGGGACTGCCGCTTCGCCGACTGCACGCACGTCCACGAGCCGGACTGCGCGGTGCTCGCCGCGGTCGAGTCCGGTGAGCTGCCCGGCGAGCGTTTCCACAGCTGGCGCAAGCTCCAACGCGAGCTGCGCGCGATCGCGCTGCGCCACGACGTGCGGCTGCGCAAGGAGGAGGCACGGAAATGGAAGCTGCGGGCGCGTGAAGGTCGCGCGCGCGCGAGGCACCGCTAGCGGTCGCGCGCCTGACGCCGCTGAGCGTTACGGCTTCGGTGCGGCCGCCGCGACCTCGGCCGGCGCGTCGGCGTGCTTCTCGGCGAAGTTGTCGGCGAACATCTGCGCGAGCTCGCGGGCCTTCCGGTCGTACGCCTCGGGATCGGCCCACGTCGAGCGCGGATCGAGCAGCGACTCGTCCACTCCCGGCGCGGCGACCGGCACCTCGAAGCCGAAGACCGGATCCGTCCGGAACTCGACGTCGCCCAGCTCGCCCGAGAGCACGGCGCCGAGCAGCGCGCGCGTGGCCTGGATCGGCATCCGGTGGCCCTCGCCGAACGGGCCTGCCGTCCAGCCCGTGTTGATCAGCCAGACCGTCGCACTGTGCTCGTCGAACTTCTCCCCGAGCAGCTTCGCGTAGACGGTCGGCCGCTGCGGCCAGAACGGCGCACCGAAGCACGTCGAGAAGGTGGGCTGCGGCTCGGTCACGCCGAGCTCCGTGCCGGCGAGCTTCGACGTGTAGCCGGAGAGGAAGAAGAAGAGCGCCTGCTCGCGGCTGAGCCGGGCGATCGGAGGCAGGATCCCGAAGGCGTCGGCGGCGAGGAAGATCACCGACCGCGGATGCCCGGCGCGCTTCGCGGGCAGCGCGTTCGCGATCTCCTCGAGCTTGTACGCAGCTCGGTTGTTCTCGGTCTTGGAGTCGTCGTCGAGGTCGAGCACGCCCCGCTCGTCGACGGCGACGTTCTCGAGCACCGTGCCGAAGCTGTGCGCTGCCTTCCAGATCTCGGGCTCGGCCGCCTCCGAGAGGCGGATCGTCTTGGCGTAGCAGCCGCCCTCGAAGTTGAAGACGCCGTCGTCGCCCCAGCCGTGCTCGTCGTCCCCGATCAGCAGCCGCTCGGGATCGGCCGAGAGTGTCGTCTTGCCCGTGCCGGAGAGCCCGAAGAAGACGGCGACGTCCTGGCCGTCCTGCGAGACGTTCGCCGAGCAGTGCATCGGCATTACGCCCTCGAGCGGCAGGCGGTCGTTCATCAGCGTGAAGACGGACTTCTTGATCTCGCCGCCGTAGAACGTGCCGCCGATCAGGATCTCCTTGCGCGTCGGGTGGAGGCAGATGAAGACTTCCGTCCGCGTGCCGTCCTGCGCCGGATCCGCCTCGACCTCCGGCTCGTGCAGCACGAGCACGTCCGGCTCGAAGCCGGCGAGGTCCGCCTCGGCGGGCTCGATGAACATCGTCTTCGCGAAGAGCGCGTGGTACGGGTGCGTCGTGAGCACGCGCACCGCGAGCCGGTGCTTCGGGTCGGCGCCGCAGAAAGCGTCGATCACGTAGACGTCGCGCGCCTCGAGGTGCGCGACGACCTTCGCGCGCAGACCGTCGAAGTGCTCCTCCGAGATCGCGGCGTTGGTGTCGCTCCACCAGATCCGGTCCTCGGAGGCCGGCTCGCGCACGATGAACTTGTCCTTTGGCGAGCGGCCGGTGAAGCGGCCGGTGTCGACGACCAGGGGCCCATCCTCGGCGAGGACGGCCTCACCTCGATCGAGCGCCGCGGTGTAGAGCTGCGACGTCGTCGGGTTGCGGAGCACGCGTCCTCCGGCGCGCAGCCCATGGACTGCGAGGCTGTCTTCCGGCCGGTCGGTGATCGTCAACGTGCTCCTCCTCGAACTCGGTAACGGTGCCGGTGTCGCATGGTAGTGGCCGCCGCGAGCGAGGCGCGCTACTCGGCCGGACGTGCCTCCGTCGCGCCGGGGTCGAGCCGGAACGGCGGATAGTGCGGCGTCATCAGCAGCGCATATGCCCCGACGCGGATCGCCCAACGGTTGAAGCCCATCAGCACGTCGAAGACGTCGCGCGGATAGCGGTTCTTGAACAGGAGCAGCATGGCGATGACGAAGACGAGCACGCCGACGAGACCGGGAGCCCGGCCGCCGCCCGAGAGCAGCCCCGCGATGGCGTATTGCGGGATGCCGAGCAGCCACCAGCCGATCAGCGGCAGCCCGCGCCGCTGCCGCTCGGGATAGTCGATCGCGAGCCGCGCGGGGTAGTCCGGCGCCTCCCCCATCGTGAACGGCGGGTAGCGGTCGGTGCCGAGAGCGCTGTAGCCGTAGAACGAGACCCGCCAGGTCCAGCGCAGGACGCCGAGGTTCCAGTTGAAGAGCGCTCGCGGGTAGCGGCCGGTGAAGAGCAGCACGAAGAAGGCGGCGATCGCGGCGAGCACGAGCGTGAGCCAGAGGAAGATCAGGCAGATGAAGTGGGGAATCAGCAGGAACCACTTGACGAGCCAGAGCCAGCGAGAGAGCGGCTCCGTCGGCTCGCCTTCAAGCCGGACGGGATAGGAGTCCATCAGGGCCAGTATCCCGCACGAACCGCAAGCTCGGAGCCAGGCTCGGCGGCCACCGCCTCGCCACCGGCACGTACCAGCTTGTCGCCACGCCGGCCCGCAGCAAGCCGAAGAAGCGTTCTCTACGATCGGGCCATGACTCCGGCGGCGTACTAGCGGTTTGACAGCTCGGGCGAGGCATCCGGCCGCCGACGGCGGGCCGGATGCCTCGCCGTAACCGCTGGCACTACGGAGGTAGATCTCATGCAACGCCAGAACCTGTTTGCCGACGCCCCCTGGGACGTCGAGGACACCGACTCGCGCAGCCGCATCTTCTGGCGGCCCGACGACGCGAGGATGGGCGCCACGCTCTACGAGCTCGACCCCGGCTACGACGGGGACAGGGTCCACATGCACTACGGCGCCGAGGAGATGTTCTTCGTCCTCGGCGGCCGCATCGTCTGCCGCAACCTGGAAGGCGAGGAGGAGCTCGCCGCCGGCGACTTCCTGTTCTGTCCGGAAGGACGTGCCGGCTTGCACGCGTTCAGCAACTCGCACGACGAGCCGGCCCGGATCCTCGCCGTGAGCGCCGGGGGCTATCCCGACGTCGTCGCCTACCCGGAGGACGGTTACGCGTGGGTCGCGACGCGAGTCCCCGAGCTTCCGCCCGGCGACGATCCGGGCATCATCGCTCGCTTCGCCTTCCGGCCCGATCGGCCGGACGACCGAGTCAGCTGACGGAAGGAGCCGCGCCCAGCGGCAGCGCGATCACGAAGGTCGCGCCGCCGCCGGGCGTCGGCCGTGCCTCTGCCGTCCCGCCGTGCGCCTCGGCGACGGCGGCGACGATCGAGAGGCCGAGGCCGGCGCCGCCGCTCGCCCGAGCGCGCGAGGTGTCGGTGCGGTAGAAGCGCTCGAAGACGCGCGCAGCTTGCTCCTCGGTCAGTCCCGGTCCGTGATCGGCGACGCTCAGCTCGGCGCGGCCGTCGACCTGCCGGAGCTCTACCGAGACGGGCGTGCCCGCCGGCGTGTGCGTCCGCGCGTTCGCCAGCAGGTTGTCGAGCACCTGGTGAAGACGGGCCTCGTCGCCGGTAACGGTGGCCGGCTCGACAGCGAGCTCGATCGGACGGTCGGGCTCGACGACGCGCGCGGCATCGACAGCCTCGCCGACGACGGCAGCGAGATCGACCGGCTTCTGCTCGAGCGGGCGGCCCTCGTCGAGCCGCGCGAGGAGGAGCAGGTCGTCGACGAGGAGGCTCATCCGCTCGGATTCGCGCGTGATGCCTGACATCGAGCGCTCGAGATCGGCGGGCCGCCCGGCGGCGCCGCGATCGAACAGCTCGGCATAGGCACGGACGGCGGCCAGCGGCGTCCGCAACTCGTGCGACGCGTCGGCGATGAAGCGGCGCAGGCGCCGGTCTGACGCCTCGATCCGGTCGAGCATCGTGTTGAGCGCACTGCCCACGCGACCGACCTCAGTCTGCGGATCTGCGTACTCGACCCGGCGCGAGAGGTCGCCGGCGGTGATCGCCTCCGCCGTCTGCTCGATCTCGCGCAGAGGTCGCAGTCCGAGGCGGACGATCCAGAGGCCGAGCGCCGCGAGCGCGGCGAGGACGGCCAGGGCCACGAGCACCTCTACGAGGAACAGGCGGTGCAGCGTGCTGTTCACGTCGTGCAGCGACTCCGCGGTGATGAGCATCGCCCCATTGAGCGCGGGTTCCACCGCGGCGCGGACGCGGTAGTGCTCGCCGCTGTCGCGCGAGCCGACGGTGAAGTAGCTGACCCGGTCCGGGCCTTCATTCGGCTGCGCGGGAACGTGAATCGTCTGCGGTAGTTCCGGGATCGGCGGCGTGGACTGCCCACGAAACAGAGTCACTCTGAGCCCATCCCCCAGCACTGTGCTTCCGTTCGGCGCGCGCACCTCGGAGTAGACGCCGGTTGGAGGACGGCCTCCGCCTCCGTCGAATGCCTCGTGCTCCTCCTGCAGAGTCGTGTCGGTCCGCGAGACCAGAAAGGAGCGCAGCTCGCTGTAGGTCGCGACGTCCGCAGCCACGAGTCCAACCGCCGCGAGCGCGATCACCCCGACCAGGAGCCGGGTGCGGAGCGAGAGCCGCGACAGCACTACTCCTCCGTGTCGAGCATGTAGCCCGCCTGCCGGATCGTCCGGATCAGCGGCGGCCCGAGCGCGTCGAGCTTCCTACGCAGGTAGCTCACGTACGTCTCGACGACGTTCGAGTTGCCGCCGAAGTCGTAGCGCCAGACGTTCTGCAGGATCTGCCCCTTCGAGAGCACCCGGCGCGGGTTGAGGAGGAAGTAGCGGAGCAGCGAGAACTCCGTCGCGGTCAGGTCGACGCGCGTGCCGCCGCGGTGCACCTCGTGCCGCCCCTCGTCGAGGGTCACATCCGCGAAGGTGAGGACGTCGCCCGGTAGGTCTCCGGCCGTGCGCCGCAGGATGGCCTGCACGCGTGCGACGACCTCGGCGAGGCTGAACGGCTTGGTCACATAGTCGTCACCGCCTGCGCGCAGCGCCTCGACCTTGTTCTCGACGGCGTCCTTCGCGGTGAGGAAGAGGATCGCCGTCTTGAAGCCCTGCTCACGGAGGCGCCGGCCGACCTCGATCCCATCGAGGTCCGGGAGCATCCAGTCGAGCACGACGAGATCGGGCTCGAAGTCCGCAACAGCGGTGATCGCGCCGCGACCCGTCCCCTCCTCGCGCACCTCGAACCCCTCGTACCGGAGAGCGGTGGCGACGGCGTCGACGATCGACGGCTCGTCGTCGACGACGAGGATCTTGCCGCTGCCGTTCGCCTCGTCCATGTCCCGAACCTTCGCACGGCTTGCTGTGAAGTCCCTGGGAAAGGACCGGGATTCCCATGTCTCAGCACCTTCCTAGGGACGCCGAAGGGGGCTCCAACCCGGCGGCTGCATCGTGGTTCCCGAACCCGGGACGACCCCCCGGTCAAGCGAACGAAGGGAGCAACCATGCTCAGCAAGATCAAGAGAGTCGGACTCGGCGTCGCCGCCCTCAGCGGAGCCGCCGTCGGGGGAGCCGCGGTCGCCGGCGCCGCAAACTCCAACTCCGGTACCACGACGGTGCCGTCGGCAGCCTCCGGCAAGCCACCGCCCGCCTTGCGGGACATGCCCGCACCGGGCGCCGCCGCGCACGAGGACCACGAGAAGGCGGTCACCGGCGAGGCTGCGGAAAAGGCGAAGGCGGCCGCGCTCCAGGCCGTCGGCGGAGGCACCGCGGGCGACGTCACGACCGACTATTTCGGCAACGGGTACGAGGTGACGGTGACGGAGTCCGGCGGCAGCAAGGTCGAAGTCCACCTCGACAGTTCCTTCAACGTGATGGGCGGCCCCGGTGGCTGGGGCGGCGGCCCACCGGCCTCCGGAACCGACAACTGAGCTCCGCCAGATCGAAGTGGGCCCGGCAGTCGCCGGGCCTACTTCGTCGACACCCGGGCGCGCCCGGGTCAAGGACGCTTGCGCCGCTCGGCTTCGGCTTCGGCATCGGCTTGGGCCTCGGTGGAGGCGGCCTTCCGCCGAGCGAGGCTTCGAGCCGCTCGAGGAGGCGTGCGAGCGCGTCGGTCTCCGTCCGCGGCATGTCCACAAGCAATCCGGCGAGCCGCTCCCGCAACGCGGCCTGGGCGGACCGTAGGGTCCGCTTGCCGTGCTCGGTCAGGGAGAGCGGTTGCCGCCGACGGTCGTCCTCGAGGCGGTCGCGCGTCAGCATGGCGGCGCCCTCGAGCGCGGTGAGCAGCTGGGACATCGCGGCCGGCGAGACCGCTGCGCGGCGCGCGAGGTCGGCGCCGACCACCTCTCCGTCGGCGATCGCCTGCAGCGCGAGGTACTGGGCGACCGTCAACGGCGGGTCGTGCGCTGCAAGCACACGCTCGATCCAGCGGCTGACGAGTGGCGCAGTACGCGCGAGCTTCTCCGCCGCCTGACGTCCGTCGGGTTGGTGGCGCGGGCGCGGCATTAGTTTAGCTTGCTTTACTGTTTAGCGTGCTTACTCCCGCGATCGTAGCCGCCGCGAACCAGGCCTGGCCACCGTTCGTCCTCGTCGCGGGACTGCTGCTGGTCGGGGCTGCGGCCGCCGAGGACGGGCTGTTCGAGGCCGCCGGTGCGCTGTTGGCCCGGTCGCGGCTCGGCGCCCGCGGGCTCCTCGTCGCGCTGCTCGGACTCGTCGCAGCTGTGACCGCCGTGCTGAACCTCGACACGGCCGTCGTCTTCCTGACCCCGGTCCTCGTACTCGCGGCCCGCGGGCGGGGGCTCGACGAGCGTCCGTTCCTCTACGGGTCGGTCTTCATGGCCAACGCCGCCTCGCTGCTGCTGCCGGGCTCCAACCTGACGAACCTGCTCGTGCTGCGGAGCGACCCGCAGGACGGAGGCTCGTTCGCGGCGCACATGCTCCCCGCCTGGCTCGCGGCCTGCGCGATCACGGCAGGCTTCGTCGTCCTCGCCTTCCGGCCCCGGAACGCAGGCCCCCAGGCCTACGGTGCCCTGCCGCCGATCAGGCTTCGGCTCGGCGCCGCCGCGACACTCGCCGCCGCGCTGCTCGTCGTCGCCCTGCCGAACCCGGCGCTCCCCGTGCTCGGCGTCGGCGTCGGCGTCGGCGTCCTGCAACGAATGCGACCACGGCTCGACGCGCGGCTGCTCGCGTTGCTCTTCGCCGTCACCGTCGCCCTCGGGACATGCGCCCGCCTCTGGAACGGCCCGGCCGGCCTAGTCGGCTCGAGCGACGCGTGGAAGAGTGCCGGCATCGGCGCCGTCGCCTCGCTCCTGGCGAACAACCTGCCGGCGACCGTCCTCCTCGCCGCGGGACCGCTCCCCCACCCCGAAGCGCTCCTGCTGGGGCTCGACCTCGGCCCCAACCTCGCGGTCACCGGCTCGCTCTCGGCCGTCCTCTGGTTGCAGGCGGCGCGCCGCGTGGACGCACGCCCCTCGATCGCGACCTACACGCGACTCGGAGTCGTGCTCGTTCCCCTGACGCTCGCCGCAGCCCTCGCGGCGAGCACCTGGCTCTAGCCGCTCGCCACCGCGAGGTCGCCGGCCTCGCCACGCTGCTGCCGCAACAGCACCGCCGCGAAGGCCAGGCTGCCGAGCGTGAGCAGCGCCGGTAGGCCGATGAAGAACGAGCCGAGCGAGACGTGCCGCAGCAGGTAGCCGGCCGCGATGAAGCCGAACGGCCCGGCCATCGTCGCAACCGTCATCACGGCCGTCATCACCTTCGGCCGGAGCTCGGCAGGCGTGCGCACGGTGAGGATTCCGATCACCGGCGCATTGACCAGCGGCGTGAAGAACGCGAACCCGGCGATGATGATCGTCGCCGCAGGCCACGGCGTTGTCGGCGAGAGCAGGAAGAGCGGCAGCGGCATGGCGACGATCGCGACCGCGGCCAGCTTGAGCAGCGGCACTTTCTGCGTCAGCTGCTGAGCGACGATCGCGCCGGCGAGCGCACCGATGCCGAAGCCTGCGAACAGGATGCCGACCACGTGCCCGCTCGCGTTGTAGCGGAAGTAGTCGATGGCCTGGACGCCGAGGACGATCCCCTGCGCCACGAAGTTGATCACGCAGGCGGCGATCACCATCGGGCCGAGCAGGGAGTCGCCGAGCAGGAACTTCAACCCGGCGAACACGCCCTTCTGCTGGGCAGCCGCCTCGACGCGCTTGCCGGCGCGAACGACGATCAGGATCACGAGGAACGAGAAGATGTATGTGCAGCCGTCGACGACGAGGACGGTCGCCGGGGTGAAGAAGCCGATCAGCACTCCGGCCAGCACAGGCCCCGCGAGCTGCGTGATCTGGTTGGCGCCGGAGAGCACGGCGTTGACGCTCGCGACGGCCTGCTCGTCCTCGCCCGCGACCTCCGGGACGATCAGCCGCGACGACGCGAAATACGGCGCGGCGAAGATCCCGATCGCGAACGTCGTCCCGAGCAGCGCGGCGAAGGACAGGTCGCCGTAGTGGTGGAGGATCGGGATGACGAGCATCAGCGGCCCGCGTGCGGCGTCCGAGATGAGCATCGTCTTCTTGGCGCCGAGCTTCGCGATCACCGTCCCCGCCGGAATGCCGAAGATCGCGATCGGCAGCATCTCCGCCGCGAGCACCCAGCCCATCTTCGCCGTCGAGCCCGTCGTCACCAGCACGAAGAACGGCAGTGCGACGAACGTCATCGACGAGCCTGTCAGCGAGACGAGCTCGGCGGAGACCAGTCCGATGAGCGAGCGGTTCCTCAGCACGCCGATAAAATAAAACGTACGTACGGTTTTGTCAAGTGGCTAGGATTCCGCCCGTGCCGAAGGTGACGCAGGAACATCTCGACGCCCGCCGAGCGGAGATCCTCGACGGCGCACGGCGCGCATTCGCCGAGCACGGTTACGAGGGCGCGACGGTCGCGAGGCTGGAGGAGGCGACCGGGCTGTCGCGCGGCGCGATCTTCCACTACTTCGAGAACAAGAACGACCTGTTCGTGGAGCTCGCGATGGAGATGAACACCCGCTTCGGCGACATCCTCGTCGCGGAAGGCCTTAACGAGGCGTTTCGTGAGTTGAGCAAGGAGAGCCCGGAGTGGCTGGCCGTCCTCATCGAGACCGAGAGCCGGATGCGCCACGACGAGGACTTCGTACGGCGGTTGGAAGCGAAGTCAGCCGACACGAGTCCCCGCATCCAGGAGTGGTTCCAGGAGCAGCAGGCCGAGGGGAAGCTTCGCGACGACGTCTCATGGCTGGAGCTCGGGCGGTTCGCGACCTCCCTCCTCAACGGCCTCGCGCTCCGCGTCGCCGGCGGCGACCCGTTCGACATCGAGTCGATGCTGCGCCTTCTCGACGACGCGATCGCCTCGCCGCGGAAGCCGCAGAAGGTGCGGCGCCCGCGACCCGTGGCCAAGAAGAGCTAGAGCGACTCGGCGGCGTGTGGCTGCTCGCCGCGCACGAACTGGTAGGCCAGGCCGCCGAGCGCGGCTCCGAGGACCGGCGCGAGGAGATAGATCCAGAGAGCGTGCAGGTTCCCGGAGACGAGCGCAGGCGCGAGCGAGCGGGCCGGGTTCATCGACGCCCCGGAGATCGGGCCGCCGAACATCGCGTCGAGGGCGATGGTGCCGCCGATCGCGAGCGCCGCGGCCTCCCCGACCGCCCGCGTGTCGGTGGCGACGGCGAGGATCACGAACATCAGGAAGGCGCTCATCACGAGCTCCCACAGGAACGACTGCCACTGGGACCCGGACGGCAGCGTCGCGCCCGTGTCGGCGATGTTGCCGAGCGAAGCGCGTAAGAGCGAAGCTGCGAGGAGTGCGCCGACGAGCTGCGCGCTCCAGTAGGCGACCGTCCGCGGCCACGGAAAGTGGCGGGTCAACGCGAAGGCGAACGTCACGGCGGGATTGAAATGCGCGCCGCTGATGTGCCCGACCGCGTAGATCCCGAACATGATCACCAGCCCGAAGCTGATCGCCACACCCACATGGCCGAGCTGATGCGTCTTGGCGTCCACCATCACCGCGCCACAACCCGCGAAGACGAGCGCGAACGTACCGATCGCCTCGGCAACGAGCGGCCGCGCCAGTCCTGCGTTAGTCACGCGGGCAACAGCTCGGCGACCAGGCGCCGCGCGCGCTCGTCGATCTCGTCGCGGATCGTCCGCACCGCCGCGAGATCCTGGCCGGCCGGGTCGTCGAGCTCCCAGTCCTCGTACTTCTTGCCGGGATAGATCGGGCAGGCGTCGCCGCAGCCCATCGTGATCACGACGTCGGCGGCGCGGACGACCTCGTCCGTGAGCGGCTTCGGGAACTCCTCGGCCATGTCGACACCGACTTCGCGCATCGCCTCGATGACGGCCGGGTTGATCCGGTCCGCGGGATCGGAGCCGGCCGAACGGACGTGGATGCGCCCGCTCGAGCGCAGCTTGACGAGGCCGG
Organism: uncultured Actinomycetes bacterium; assembly: GCA_963759435.1. Lineage (GTDB taxonomy): Bacteria > Actinomycetota > Thermoleophilia > Gaiellales > Gaiellaceae > Palsa-739. The sequence continues at coordinate 351,314 of CAVWZB010000010.1, forward strand.
CTGCCATCTGGCTCCGGCCGGCGTTGTGGACGCAGACGAACAGCACCTCGGGCTGCGTCGTCTCGATCGCACCCTGCGTCTGCGCAAGTGCTTGCAGCCGCTCTCGCGCGAACCGGTGCACGAGCAGCGGGACATAGGTCGAGATCCGCGCGCCGCTCAGAAGATCGGTGGACTCCTCGATGTACCGAGCGATCGTCTCCGTCGAGAAGGTTCCGGCGAAATCCTCGTGAAGCTCCCGCGCGGCTTGGTCGATCTGCCGGCGTGTGATCGGGTCGAGCGTCTCGGACATCACTTCTCCCCGGGAATCGATGGCGGTCGATCTGCATCTTTGCCAATGACATCGACCGCTGTCAATATCCTTGCTGCCGTGAGAGCCCTGACCGTCCTCAACGCAGAATGCGCGCCACTCCTCGAGGACGAGATCGGCGACACCGACGCCCGGCGCCTCGCGGCCCTGCTCAAGGTGCTGGCCGAGCCGGCCCGGCTCCGGCTCCTCAGCCTCATCCAGGCGCAACCCGACGGTGAGGCGTGCGTTTGCCACCTCACGACCCCGCTCGGACTCTCTCAGCCGACCGTCAGCCACCATCTCAAAGTCCTGCTCGAAGCCGGGCTCGTCGAGCGCGAACAGCGTGGCAGCTGGGCGTACTTCCGCGTCAGGCCCGAGCCGCTCGCCGCGATCCGCAAGCTCCTGGGCTAGTCGACCCGGCGAGGGCAACGGCGATGGAGCTAGCCGGACTCGAACCGGCGACCTCCTGGGTGCGATCCAGGCGCTCTCCCAACTGAGCTATAGCCCCGCGGCGACCCAGTGTAGCTAGGGGTTTTGTCGCTTCTCGTCGAGCTTTCCGGCCCGGATCGTCTCGGCCATGTCCTTCGATTCCTCGCGGTAGAGGCTCCCATCCTCGAACTCGATCCAGGGAAACTTCTTCTGGCCCGTCTTCTCGATCGTCTGCGCGCGGCTCGAGCCCTTGAACGCCGAGCCCTCCTTGACGAGCTCGTATTCGACGCCTGACTCGTTCAGCGCCTTCTGGACACGCCAGCACGGATGGCCGTCGAACTTCGCCCACATCCCACTGCAGCGGTGCAACGTCACTGCCATCTGAACCCTCCTGTTACCGCCTCGACGGTCCTACGATACGGGGGTGCGTGCGGTTTACGAAATCCGGCCGCCGGCGTGGGGTGAGACGCTTGCGATCCTCCAGTCGGTGAGCCTGCCGGACGGGCCCGATGCGGTGCGGGCACGGGTCGTCGACGTCGCGGGCGCGCGCGTCACGATCGATTTCCCGGCACTGGACGGAGAGGCGAGCGCAGAGCAGCTCCTCGCCGCGTGCATCGCCGGCGAGTGGGCCGACCGCGGCGACGTCGAGTCCTGTCGGCTCGTCGAGGTCGAGTGGCCCGCGGGGCTACCGGGGCCGGCGTTCCCTGCCCGGCCCGGCGTCTCGGTCGGTGCGATCGTCAAGCCGGCGCTCGGGTTGTCTCCCGCGGAGGCGGCCGCGGTCGCGGTGGAGCTCGCATCCGGCGGAGCCGTCCTCGTCAAGGACGACGAGCTGCAACGGTCGTCGCCGGAGCGGGTTCTCGCCGTGAACGCCGCGATCCCGGAGCACGTGCTCTACGCGGCGAACGTGACCGGGGCGGACGCCGACGCGATCGTCGAGGCCGGGGCTCGCGCGCTGATGGTCAACGCGTTCCTCGCCGGCCTCGGCTCGATCGCGGGGCTGCGCCAGTACGGGCTGCCGATCTTCGTCCACCGCGTCGGCTCGGCGTTCCTGCGCCGCGGCGGCACGGTGTCGGTGGCCGCGCGCGTCCTGGCCGAGCTCACACGGCTGCTCGGCGCCGACTACGTGCAGGTCGGATCCTTCTCGCGGCGCACGTTCGACACCGACGACGAGGTGCGGGAGCAGATCGCAGCAGCGCGACCGGCGACGGCCGTGATCGGCGGCGGCGTCGGAGCAGAGAACGCCCGCGAGCAGCTCGAGCGCGCGGGCACGCGCGACGGCGTGATGCTCCTCCTCGGCTCGGCCGCGTACGCCCATCCGGGCGGCGTGCGTGCCGGTGTCGCGGCCGCGGTCGAAGCGATCGGCTAGGCAGCGAAGAGCGTCAGGTCGGGCTCGCGCTCGCCGCGCAGCACGGCGAGGTCGACCGTGACGCAGCGGATGGCGCGCGACTCGGCGAGCGCGACGGCCTGCGGCTTGAGGCGCTGGGCCACGAGGATCCCGCGGCAGCCGGCCTTTGCGGGATCGCGGCGGATGAAGTCGAGGTAGCGCGTCAGCTGCTCGACGGCCTCGATCGTCCCGATCCGCTTGACCTCGACGGCGACCCACTCCCCTGCGGCGTCGTGGCACATGAGGTCGACCGGCCCGATCTCCGTCTGCCACTCGCGCCGCGCGAGAGTCAGCGGTTCGCCGAGCGTTTCCGGCGCGGCCGCGAGCGCCTCCTGCAGGTCGCGCTCGACGCCGTCCTTCTGCAGCGCCGCCGACTCGCCCATGTCGTGGACGACGTCGCTCAGCACGTCGAGCAGGCGGATCTCGAGTGCGTCCTCGCTCTTCGGCTTCGTCACGACCAGCTTGTCGCCCTCGTCGGCGATGAAGGTGGGCGCCGTCATCCAGTTCAATGGCTTGTAACCGCCGGCGTCGTCGTGGACGAGCACCGAGCCGTCGTCCTTGAGGATCAGCAGCCGCACGGCCTCCGGCAGCACGGCCGAGAGGCGGCCCGAGTAGGTGACTTCGCAGCGGGCGACGATCAGGCGCACGGCGCGCAACCTACTGTCCCTTTCGGACATGTCCGGTAGCAGCTACCGGACGTGGCCGGTTCAGCCGGTGCGCTCGACGCGGGAGCCGCCGACGGTCGCCTCTTCGCCGTCGTCGAAGCGCACCCAGGCCTTGCCGTTGCCGTCGTAGTCGGGCGACCAGACGATGAGCGTCGCGTCGCGCCCTCCGACCCGAACGCGCTCGCTCCCCTCCTCCTCCGCGCCGCTCCAGACGCGGATGAAGGGATTCTCCCGGCGCTCGCGCCCGATCGTCGTCTCGCCGGAGTGCCCCGGCAGGACGCGCGTGGTGTCGGGTAGCTCGAGCAGGACTTCCATCACGGACCGCCGCACGACCTCCACTTCGCCGCCGCCGACCGCGTCGCGGAAGAGCGTGTCCCCCGTCGCGACGACGCCGTCGTCGAAGACGAACGAGAGGCCGTCGTCGGAGTGCCCGGGCGTCGCGAGCGCCTGCACGTGCAGCCCGTCCCACTTCCACTCGCCCGGCTCGGCGAGCACCGGGATCGAGTAGCGGCCCGCGAGCTCGTCCTCGTTCTCGACGTGGTCGTGGTGCCCGTGCGTCCGGAGGAGCGCGACCGGCGTGACCCCCCACCGTTCGACCGCCTGAATCAGCGGCGCAACGTCGGCGCCGGAGTCGACGAACACCGCCGGCCCGCCTTCGGCCGCGACGACGAAGGCGTTGCTCAGCCAGTCGGGATGCATGCTCTTCTCCACGAACATGGCGGTAACCTAACTGCGTTACCCACGAGGAGGATTGATGGCGGGCCTGTGGCAACGCACGACGTTGGTCGTCAAGTCGAAGTACTCGAAGCTGCTGAACCGGGCGGAGAACCCGACCGAAACGCTGGACTACTCGTACGAGCAGATGCTCGAGCAGCTCCAGAACGTCAAGCGCGGCACCGCCGACGTCGTCACCTCCAAGAAGCGGCTCGAGCTGCAGCAGCAGAAGCTCGAGCAGAACGTCGTCAAGCTCGAGACCCAGGCCCGGCAGGCGGTCGCCGCGAACCGCGAGGACCTCGCGCGGCAGGCGCTCGAGCGCAAGACGCTCGCGCAGACACAGCTGCAGGACATGGACGGGCAGGTCAAGCAGCTCGAGGACCAGCAGGAGAAGCTCGTCGCGGCCCAGCAGCAGCTCGAGACCCGCATCGAGTCCTTCCGCTCGCAGAAGGAGGTCCTCAAGGCGCAGTACTCGGCCGCCGAGGCACAGGTCAAGGTCGGCGAGGCAGCGACCGGGATCGGCCAGCACATGCAGGACACCGGGCTGGCCATCCAGCGCGCCAAGGACAAGACCGAGGAGATGCAGGCGCGCGCCTCGGCGATCGACGAGCTCACCTCCACCGGCGCGCTCGAGGACTTCACCGCGGGCGACCAGACGCAGCTCGACCGCGAGCTCGCGCAGATCTCGTCGGCCTCGCAGGTCGACGACGAGCTCGCGAAACTCAAGGCGGAGGTCGGATCCGGCGCGCCGCAGAAGGAGATCGCCCCAGGCGACGGCGAACCGGCGGCCGACGCGGCTCCGGCCGCGGGCACGGAGCCCGCGGCACAGCCGGCCGAGGAAACCACCGAGTCCTGACCCGCTTCGGCGACATCCTCTTCGGCCGCAAGAAGCTGCAGGGGCCCGCGGCCGAGAAGCTGTTCGCGCTCTCGACCGCCGCGGTGACGCTCGACACCGCCTGCTCGCTCAAGACGGCCGGCGTCGCCGCGCTCATCTTCAAGCCGCTCTCGGCGGGAGAGTTCACCTCGGCCGCGAGCGACGCGGAGGAGCTGCTCCGCGGCGTCGCGAAGGACTCCAGCTCCGAGATCGACCGCAAGACCGACTCGTTCGGCTTCGAGTGGGTGATCGTCCACGACCCACAGATCGAGGACCAGGTCGCAGGTGTCCACACACTTGCCTCGGAGCTCGAGGACCACGGCTTCGGCGGCCAGCTCCTCGCCGCCGCCTTCCGCTTCGACGGCTCCGCGTTCGGCTCGGGCCACCCCGTCTACTGGATCTACGGCTTCAAGACCGGCACCTGGTGGCCGTTCGTTCCCACCGGCGAGAAGCAGGAGCGCGACAACGCGGAGGAGCTCGAGCTCAAGGCGAAGCTCGAACAGGAGCTTCCGGTCGAGCCCGATCTCAGCAAGTGGCTCGCCTTGTTCGACGCGCCGATCTAGAGAGGCTGCCGACTAGCCGACGGGCTTGCCCATCTCGCGGGCGATCTCGGAGAGGGCCGCGAGGCGCTTCTCGAGCGGCGGGTGATCCATCATCCACTCGCTCATGTTCGTCTTCCAGTTGGTCGGGATGATGAAGAACGCGTTCATCCCCTGCACCTCGCGCAGGTCGCGCTGCGGGATCTGCGTGATGCCGCTCGAGATCTTCTGAAGCGCGCTCATCAGGTTCTCCGGCGCCCCCGTGATGATCGCCGACCCACGGTCGGCCGCGTACTCGCGGTAGCGAGAGATCGTCCGGATCAGGATGAAGCTGATCGCGTAGACGATGACCGAGACGAGGAAGACGATCAGCCAGACCGGCACCTGGTTGTTGTCGTTGCTGCTCCTGTTGCCGCCGCCGAAGCCGCCGAACATCCCTGCGTACAGCCCGAAACGCGTGAGGAGCGCCGCGAGCATGGCGAAGAAGCTCGCGATCGTCATCACGAGCACGTCCCGGTTCGCGATGTGCGAGAGCTCGTGTCCCAGCACGGCTTCGATTTCCTGCGGCTCGAGCCGTCGCCACAGCCCCTGCGTCACCGCGACTGCCGCGTGCTTCGGGTTCCGGCCGGTCGCGAACGCGTTCGGGACGTCGCTGTCGACGACCGCGATGCGGGGCTTGGGGAGGTTCGCCATCGCGCAGAGGCGCTCGACCATCGCGTGCAGCTCGGGTGCTTCCTCGGCCGTGACGACCTTGGCCCCGGCCGCGCGAAGCGCGAGCTTGTCGGAGGTGTAGTACTGGAAGAAGGCGAGGCCGATGATGATCACGAGCATCGGCACGAGCCCGAAGTTGAGGACGCTGAACAGGACGACGCCAAAGACGACGTAGAGCAGGCCGAGCAGCGCGCCCGTGAAGAGCATGCGCAGGGAGAGGCCCCGGTCGCGTCCGAAGTTTTTGCGTTGCATGGACCGAATGGTACTCAGCGGGTGGTTCCTGCAGCCCCTCGTCTTAGCGGTCCATTAGAGTCCTCGGCGGTGCGCCACCCAGCAGTCATCACCGCTGCCGCAGTGCTTGGCGCCGCCGCGCTCGCAGGCTGCGGCTCACAGGGCGTCGCCTCGCCGACACCGAACACCGTGATCGGGACGGTTTCGACCACCTCGTCGTTCCCGATCGTCGCCGCCTTCCACGTTCACGGCGTGGCGAAGAAGGGCAGCGCGGTCTACTCGAGCGCCAGCTGCGGTGGCTGCCACACGCTCGCCGCGGCGCACTCGACCGGCACGGTCGGCCCGAACCTCGACCAGCTCAAGCCCGACTACCGCACGGTCACCGCCCAGGTGACGAACGGCGGCGGCGGAATGCCGGCCTTCAAGTCGCAGCTGAGCACGCAGCAGATCGCAGACGTGGCCTCCTACGTCGTCGTCTCGACCGGCGGCACGACACCGTAGAGCTGCCCTCCGCGTTTCCGGCGCGCGTCGCCGCCTTCGCGCTCGACCTCGACCGGACGCTGATCGCCGAGGACGGCGTGCTGCGGCCGCGCACCCGGGACGCGCTCGCGCGGACGCGGGACACCGGCACGCACGTCGTGGTCGTCACCGGGCGGATGTTCCGAGCCGTACGGCCGTACCTCGAGCAGGCACAGCTCGACGATCTCGTCGTCTGTTACCAGGGAGCCGTCGTCGCCGACCCGGCGACGGGCGAGTTCCTGCTCCACGTCCCCATCCCGCTCGCGGAGGCCCGAGAGGCGATGGACGCGGTGCTCGCGGCCGGCTTTCACCTCAACTGCTACGTCGACGACCTCCTGTACGTCGCCGAGGTGACGCCGGAAGCGAGGCGCTACGCCGACTTCCAGCACCTCGAGATCCACGCGGTCGGCGATCTCCGCGCCTGGCTCGACCGCGACCCGACGAAGCTCGTGGCGGTCGGCGATCCGGGGGCGCTCGACGAGCTCGAGGCCGAGCTGAAGCCCCGCTTCGCGGGACGCCTGTTCATCTCCAAGTCGCTGCCGTACTTCCTCGAGTTCGCACACCCGGACGTGAGTAAGGGGAGCGGGCTTGCGTTCGTCGCCGACCGGCTCGGCTTCAGGCCCGAGGAGACCGTCGCGTGCGGTGACGGCGAGAACGACCGCGAGCTGCTCGACTGGGCCGGCTTCGGCGTCGCCGTGGCGAACGCGCATGAGGACGTGCTCGAGCGCGCAGACCTCGTCGTTCCCTCGGTGCAGCAGGAAGGCGTGGCTGCCTTGCTCGAGGCGTACTTAGACTCAGTCGCGTGATCGACCTGAGAGCAGCCCGCGTCGCGCCGGAGGAGATGCGTGCGGCGCTCGCACGCAAGGGCGCCGGCGAGCTCTTCGACGAGCTGCTCGCCGCCGACCGCGCAGTCCTCGCCGTGCAGCCGCAGGTCGAGGAGCTACGAGCGAAGCGGAAGATCAAGGGCAAGCCGACGCCCGAGCAGCTCACCGAGCTCGAGCAGCTCAAGGGCGAGCTGCAGAGCCTGGAGGAGCAGCTCGGCGAGGCCGAGGCGCGCAGGCAGAAGATCCTCGACCGCGTCCCCAACCCCCCGGACGTGTCGGCGCCCGACGGCGAGACCGACGAGGACGCCGTCGAGATCCGCCGCTGGGGGGAGCCGCCGAGCTTCGACTTCCCGGTCCGCGACCATCTCGATCTCGCTCAGGCGATGGGCTGGATCGATCCCGAGCGCGCTGCGAAGGTCTCGGGCACGCGCTTCGTCTACCGCGTCGGCGACGTCGCGCTACTCGAGCTCTCGCTCTACCGCTGGGCGCTCACGAGGCTCGTGGAGAAGGGCTTCGTGCCGATGCTGCCGCCCGTGCTCGTGCGCGAGCAGGCGATGTACGGCACGGGCTTCCTCCCCACCGACGAGGTCAACATCTACCGGGTCGAGCGCGACGAGCTCTACCTGACGGGCACCGCCGAGGTCGGGCTCGCCGCGTACCACGGCGACGAGATCCTCGAGGCCGACGGGCTGCCGCTCCGGTACGCCGGCTATTCGACGAACTTCCGCCGCGAGGCCGGCGCCGCCGGGAAGGACACGCGCGGCATGTTCCGCGTCCACCAGTTCGACAAGGTGGAGATGTACGTCTTCACCGTCGCCGAGCAGGCACGCGACGAGCACGAGCACCTGCTCGAGATCGAAGAGTCGCTGATCCAGGAGCTCGGCCTCCCCTACCGCGTCGTCAACGTCGCGGCCGGCGACCTCGGCGCCTCTGCGGCGAAGAAGTACGACATCGAGGGCTGGTTCCCCGGCCAGGAGCGTTACCGGGAGCTGACCTCGACCTCCAACACGACCGACTACCAGTCGCGACGCCTCGGGATCCGCACCCGGCGCGACGGCAAGCTCGAGCCCGTGGCGACCCTGAACGGCACGGCGGTGACCGCGCGGACGATGATCGCGCTGATGGAGAACTTCCAGGACAGCGGTGGCTCGATCTCGATCCCGGAGCCGCTCTGGGAGTTCGGCGCGCCGCGCACGCTCGGCGGCGACCGCGTCGCGGGCTAGTCCTCTTCCTCGCGCTCCGCGAGCCACGCCTTCGCGAGCCGCTTCTGCGCGCGCGTCAGCCACGCCTCCTCGACGAGGTCGCGCAGCTCGTCACGTTCGAGCCCGTCGAGGTCGGGGATACGCATGAGCACGGCGCTGTAGCCGTCCCAGTGCGGCGTCGTGAAGTAGATCCCGCGCGCGTCGGAGAGGAGCAGCTCCTTCACGCCGAGGTCGGCGACGCGGAATACGAGCACGTCGTCGAGCCGCTCGCCCGTCTGGGGGTCGACGGCGTCCGGCCGGCGGCCGCGGTGGAAGCAGAACATCTTGCCGTGCACCTTGTAGACGGGCCGCCCGTCCTCGACTTCTCTCGCCGCCTCGGGCATCCCGAGCGCGAGCGTGTCGAGATCCTTCATGGTCGCCACGGCTGCGACACTAGACGCCGCGGCGGGGTGCCGGAGCGGTCGAACGGGGCGGTCTTGAAAACCGTTGAGCCTCACGGCTCCGTGAGTTCGAATCTCACCCCCGCCGCTTCATGCGTAATAGCTCGCGAGCTCCTGACTGCTGCTTCGATCGAGGTTGGAGTACTCGGGGGCGTGCTCCACTTGCTCGCGTGTCCCGGCCACGGTGATCGTTTGTGTGTCGAGGTCGACGTCGGTGATCACGCTGCCGTGAATTGCGTGCTCCTTGTTGCGACCGAATAGACCCTTGTGGCTCGCCACGAGCAGACAGGCGCTGTCGGCACTCACCCGCATCACCTCGCCGATGGGTTCCTCGTCGAGGCCGAGCACGGCGAAACCCACCATGCCGGAGTGGAGCTCCAGCTCTTGCTGTTGCGCTGCGTTCATCCTCGCCTCCTAGCCGCGGAAGTAGTTCATATAACGAACTTCTTCTTAGCCGATCGCGAACAGAACCAATCCTTCGCCGTTCGACGGATCCGCCTCTGTAGCGTTCTCGGCCATGACGACGGGAGACGACCTCCGCGGGCTGATGCGGCTCTGGCCGCACGGGGTCTCGATCCTCAGCGTCGACGTCGAGGGCGACCGGATGGGCGTGACCGTCTCCTCGCTCGTCTCGCTCTCGCTCGAGCCGCCGCTGGTCGGCGTCTCGATCGGCAAGGACGCTTCTTGCTACGAGCTCCTGCGCGGCGCCGGCCGGTTCGCGATCAGCCTGCTCGGCGCGGAGCAGGAGGAGCTCGCGCGCCGCTTCGCCGCCGGCTATCCGCCGATCGTCCATTGGCAGGGCGTGCCGACTCGTGAGGGACAGCTCGCGCCGCTGATCGAGGGAGCGCTCGGCTGGATCGAGGCCGAGACCCGGACCGAGGCGGACGCCGGCGACCACACGTTCTTCATCGCCGACGTCCTCTCGATCGAGCACGGCCCGTCGCACCACGCGCTCGTCTACCGAGAGAGCAACTACCACTCGGTTTGACGGAAGCAGTCGTCTTCGACCTCGACGGTGTGCTGCTCCAGTCCGAGGAGGTGTGGGACGCAGTACGCGAGCGCTACGTGCGCGAGGCCGGGGGCCGGTACGACGAGGAAGTGCAGCGGGCGATGATGGGAATGTCCGCGCCGGAGTGGTCTCGGTACTTGCACGACGAGGCCGGCGTCCGCGAAGACCCGGAGGACATCAACCGCGATGTCGTCGAGCGGATGCTCGAGGCGTATCGGCGCGAGCTGCCGCTGCTGCCGGGAGCGGTCGAGGCGGTGCGGCGCACCGCCGAGTCGTTCCCACTCGGTCTCGCGTCCTCCTCGAATCGCGAGGTCTTCGAGGCCGTGCTGGATCTCGCCGGCATCGCGGACTGCTTCAGCGCCACCGTCTCGTCGGAGGAGGTCCCGCGCGGCAAGCCCGCCCCCGACGTGTACCTCGAGGCGGCCCGCCGGCTCGGCATCGAGCCGGAACGCTGCGCCGCGGTCGAGGACTCCCATGCCGGGATCCGCTCGGCGAACTCGGCCGGGATGCGCGTCGTGGCGATCCCGAACGCGAGCTACCCACCCGACGACGAGGCGCTCGAGCTCGCAGACGCGGTCGTCCCCTCATTGGACGCCCTTACGATCGAGGTCCTACGTGCCTGAACAGACCGTGCCCGGCGACTGCGGACCTGTCTTGGTATCTGATACCGAGACAGCGCCTCGGAGGACAGGTCTCGCTTGAGATCCCGCTATCGAGCTGGCCTCGGGCCTGAACGGACACGTCCGGGTAACTGATACCGAGCGATGTCGCTAGAGGACCTGCTCGCCCCGGGCGTCGAACGCTCGGATCCCCGGGGCGAGCGCAGGATCGAAGTCCTCGCGGAACATCGTGAAGATGGTGACGTCGCGAAGCGGCCCCGCTTCCCGCGCCGGCAGCCGCCGTCGCAGCGTCGCCTCCTCGACGAAGCCGAGCTTGCGCGGGACGCCCTGGCTCGCCTGGTTGCGCGGCTCGATGCGGATCTCGATCCGGTCGGCGTCGCAGACCTCGAACCCGGCACGGGTGAGCGCGGCCGCCGACTCGGTCGCGAGTCCCTGCCTCGTCGCGCTCGCCCGGATCCAGTAGCCGATCTCGAGACCGCCCGGCCCGATCCGCGGATGCAAGCCGGTGCCGCCCAGAACCTCCGCCTCGTCGGCGCTGAAGATCCCGCACGTGAAGTTGTCGCCCGAGTCGAAGTTGGCGCGGAAGTGCTTGATCAACTCGGTCTTCTCCTCGACGGTCTGTGGCTCCTGGTGCGCCCACGGCATCCACGGCTGCAGGTGCTCGAGACTCGAGTCGATCGCCTCCTTCAGCAGCGACGCGTCACGCGGCTCGTAGCAGCGGATGACGAGGCGCTCCGTCTCGATCCGGTAGGGAGCGGGCGGCCCCTCCCAGCTCACGCAACCCGCCCGACGAGGACGCAGCCGTTGTGCCCGCCGAGGCCCATCGCGTTGGACAGGGCGACGTCGACCTGCACCTTCCGCGCCTCGTTCGGCACGTAGTCGAGATCGCATTCGGGATCGGGGTGCACGTAGTTCATCGTCGGCGGGAGGACGCCGTCGCGGATGGCGAGGACGCACATCATCGCCTCGACCGCGCCGGCCGCGCCGAAACAGTGGCCGGTCACGGACTTCGTCGAGGAGACCGAGAGCTTGTAGGCGTGCTCGCCGAAGACCGCCTTGATCGCCCGCGTCTCGGCCGCGTCGCCGAGCGGTGTCGAGGTTCCGTGCGCGTTGATGTAGCCGACCTGCCCGGGCTCGAGGCCTGCCCGCTCGAGCGCGCGCCGCATCATCTCGGCGACGCCGACGGACTCGGGATCGGGTTGCGCGAGACTGTGCGCGTCGTTGGACATCCCGTAGCCCAGGATCTCGCCGTAGATCGTCGCGCCGCGGCGCTCGGCTGCCTCGAGCTCCTCGAGCACCAACGCGCAAGCGCCCTCCCCCATCACGAACCCGGCGCGGGTCGCGTCGAACGGGCGCGAGGCCCTCGGCGGGTACTCGTCCTCGGCCGCGAGGCCGCGCATGGCGCAGAAGCCGGCCAGGACCAGCGGATGGATGCAGGACTCGGCGCCTCCCGCGAGCACCGCGTCGGCGTCGCCCCGCTTGATCACCTCCGCCGCCTCTCCGATCGCCGTGGAGCCGGTCGCGCAGGCCGAGACGGGCGCGTAATTCGGGCCGCGGAAGCCGAGCGAGATGGCGAGCTGGCCGCTGGCGGTGTCGACGAGGACGTTCGGGAGGAAGGTTGGTGCGACCCGACTCGGCCCCCGTTCGCGCAACACGTCGTGCTGCTGGACGATGGAGTTGAAGCCGCCGATCGCCGTGCCGAAGAGGATCCCGACCCGGTCCGGCGAGTACGCGCCGTCAAGATGCGCGTCGGCGACGGCCTCGCGTGCGGCACCGAGTGAGAGGAGAACGTTGCGGTCGAGCCTGCGCGCATCTTTCGACGAGGCGACCTGGGTCGGATCGAAGTCCTTGACCTCCGCCGCGATCCGCACCGGGAACTCGCTCGCGTCGAAGGAGCGGATGAAGTCGATGCCGCTCTCGCCCGCGACAGCCGCGCGCCACGTCGACGGCGCGTCGGCGCCGATCGGAGTCACGGCGCCGAGCCCGGTCACGACCACCCTCCGCATCCCGCGAGGTTAGACGCGCGCCGCCTGCGCAGGTTGCGGGTTACGCCGTCTCGGCGACCGCGGCGTCGGCGAGCACGGCGTACACCTTCGTCGGCTCGGTCTTGCCCTTCATGAGCAGCTCGCCCTGCGCCTCGAGCGCGATGCCGTCGGCGACGCCGCTGCGGGTGTTCTCGTCGATCAGGATCGGGTGCCCCAGCTCCTTGGTGTGCGCCTCGAGCCGGGCCGCAACGTTGACCGTGTCTCCGACGCAGGTGTACGTCGCCCGGTTCTGCGTGCCGGTGTAGCCCGCGACGACGCGACCCGACGCGATGCCGACGCCGATCTGGATCTGCACCTTGTCCCGGGCCGCCTGCTCCTCGTTGAACAGCCGGATCAGCTCGACCATCTGGCGTGCCGCGAGCACCGCCGCCTGTCGGTGGTCGTCCCGCGGAACGGGCGCGCCGAAGATCGCCATCAGGCCGTCGCCGATCATCTGGTTGACGATCCCGCCCTCGCCGGTAATCGCGTCCATCATCAGGAGGTAATAGTCGTTGAGCAGCTCGATCGTCTCGGCGGGCTCGCGCGACTCCGAGATCGTCGTGAACGAGCGGATGTCGCAGAACAGCGCCGAGGCGTCGACGTACTGGCCGCCGAGCGAGAAGCCCGACGTGAGCAGGTCGTCCGCCACCTCCTTGGTCGCGAACTTGCTGATCAGCTCCCGCTGCTGGTCGCGGAGGTGCTTCTTCTCGAGGCTCGCATTGATCCGCGCGTTCAGCAGCACCGGGTTGACCGGCTTCGTCAGGTAGTCCTCGGCGCCCATCTCCAGACATCGCACGACGCTGTCGATCTCGTCGAGCGCCGAGGTGACGACCACGGGAATGTCGCGGAGATGCGGGTCGTCCTGCAGCTCCGCGAGCACCTCGTACCCGTCGAGCTCGGGCATGAGCACGTCGAGCAACAGCAGGTCGAACCGCCGCTGCCGCAACAGGTCGAGCGCCTCGCGCCCGTGCTCGGCGAAGGCGACGGTGTGGCCCTCCTGCTCGAGCCCGCGGGCGAGCAGGAGGCGGTTCACGCGGTTGTCGTCGGCGATGAGGATCGTGCCCGCCGCCTGAGCGGGACCGCTCACGAGACCGGCTCCGACCGGAGAGCCGCGAGCGCGTCTCGGAGAGCGCCGTACTCCTGTTCGACCCGGTCCACGAGCTCGCCGGCTCCGTCGAGCTCGCCGGCCTTGGCGCGGGCCTCCAGCGTGCGGCAGAGCTCGGCGAACTCGGTGGCGCCGAGCGTCGCGCCGTTCGACTTCAACGTGTGCGCCGCTCGGCGCAGCTCCTCGGAGCTCCCTTCGTCGAGCGCCCGGCGGAGGGTCGCGACCAGCTCCGGTGCGTCCGCGAGGAACGCGTCGATCACCTCGTCGAGGAACTCGTCGCCGCCGAGGTCGCGCAGGTTCTTGAGCGCGCCGTCGTCGAGGCTGACGTACTCGACCGCCTCGGAGCCGCCATTCGCGTCGGCGCGCGGCTTGGCGCGCTTGAGCGCCGCCACGAGCTCCTCGGCGCGGATCGGCTTCGCGACGTAGTCGTCCATGCCGGCTGCGAAGCAGGCCTCGCGATCCTCGGGGAGCGCGTTCGCCGTCATCGCGATGATGTGCGGACGGGTCTCGGGCGACCAGCGCTCGCAGATCCGGCGCGTCGCGTCGAGGCCGTCGAGCTCCGGCATCTGGACGTCCATCAGGACGACGTCGTACGGCCGGCGCTCGAGCGTCTCGATCGCCTCGAGCCCGTTGTTCGCGACGTCGGCGCGGTAGCCGAGCTGCTCGAGCAGGCGCAGCGCGACCTTCTGGTTCATCGCGTTGTCCTCGGCGAGCAGGATGCGGAGCGCCGACCTGGTGCGCTTTCCGTCGGCCACGGGCTCGACCTCCTCTTCGACGGCGTCCGCCGAGAGCAGGCGCAGGAGCGTGTTGTAGAGCTGCGACGCCTTGAACGGCTTCGCGAGCTGGGCGGAGAAGAGGTTGTTCGACTCCGCCTGCGGAAGCCGGCCGAGCGACGTGAGGAGCAGGAGCGGCAGCTCTTCGGCGTTCCGCCGGTTGCGGATCTCGCCCGCGAGCGCGAGCCCGTCCATTCCCGGCATCATCATGTCGAGGACACCGACGTCGAACGGCTCGTCGCTCGCGATCAGCTCGAGCGCCGCGGTAGGCAGCTCCACCGCGACGGGCTCCATTCCCCACGACCGCGCGTGCCGGGTGACGATCTCGCGGTTCGTCGCGTTGTCGTCGACGATGAGGATCCGCTTGCCGGCGAGGTGCGCAAGGCCGTCGTCGAGTGCGATCTTTGCCGGCACATCCGCCGCGGCCATGGGCAGCGAGATGCGGAAGATCGACCCCTGGTTCTGCTCGCTCTCGACCGTGATCGCGCCGCCCATCAGCTCGACGAGACGCTTCGAGATCGCGAGCCCCAGGCCGGTACCCCCGAAGCGGCGCGTCGTCGACGCGTCCACCTGGCTGAACGAGGTGAAGAGCAGGTCCATCCTGTCGGGTGGGATCCCGATGCCCGTGTCGCGGACTGCGAGCTCGACCTCGTACGAGCCTGCTCCGGTCTCCGCGGCGTTGACGAGCACCACGACCTCGCCTTGCTCCGTGAACTTGACCGCGTTCGAGAGGAGGTTGAGGAGCACCTGTCGCAGACGAGCCTCGTCGCCGACGACCCCGGCCGGTGCGTCGTCGTCGATGAGACAGCCGAGCTCGAGCTCCTTCTCCCAGGCGCGCGGCGCGACGATGTCCAGAGCTCCCTCGACGCAATCGCGCAGGTTGAACGGCTGGCGCTCGAGCTCGAGCTTGCCGGCCTCGATCTTCGAGTAGTCGAGGATGTCGTCGATCACGTGCAGGAGCGCGTCGCCGCTCGAGTGCACGACCTCCGCGAACTCGCGCTGCTCGCCGGTCAGCTCGGTGCCGAGCAGCAGGTCGGTCATGCCGATCACCGCGTTCATCGGCGTCCGGATCTCGTGGCTCATCGTGGCGAGGAAAGCGCTCTTGGCCTGTGTCGCCGCCTCGGCTTCCTGGCGGGCGCGCTGGAGCTCGGTCACGTCGTGATAGACGCAGAGGAAACCGGCGTGGGAGCCATCCACCGTGAGCGGGACGAGCATCAACTCGACGTCGACTAGCGTTCCGTCCTTGCGACGGCGCCCGCCGATCCGCTGCGCGCGACCGTCCTTCATCGCCTCGCGAGTGATCTCCCGGCCCTCGACGCTACGTGTCTCGCCGAAGACGAGCTCGTCGATCGGCCGGCCGAGCGCCTCATCCGCCGAGTAGCCGAAGAGTTCGGCCGCCGCGGGGTTCCAGTCGGTCACCCGCTCGGCGGCGTCCATCACGACCACCGCGGCAGGACTGATGGACACGAGCGACTCGAGGTAGCCGCGCTGCCGCTCCACCTCCGAGAAGAGGCGCGCGTTCTGGATCGCAACGCCGACGTTGGCCGCGATCGTCGCGAGGAGGCGCGAGTCCGCTTCTCCGAAGCGCCCCTCCTCGTCGACGCTCTGGACACTGATCGCGCCGATGGCCTTGCTGCCGACGACGATCGGCACTCCGAGGTAGGAGCGGGAAGGCGTCCCGAGGCTCGTCTGGCCTTCGTAGTGCTCCTCGCGGTTGAGGAGGAGCGGCTCGCGTGAGTGGATGATCTGTGAAGTGAGACCCGTCCCGTACTCGATCGACGGCTCCGGCCGGCGTTCGCCGCCTTCGTAGTAGTAGGCGAACTCGATTCGCCCGGAGGCCTCGTCGTGCAACGCCACGTAGGCGATGTCTGCGTCGAACGTCTCGAGCACGCGCTCCCCGACGAGCTCGATCAGGGCGTCGAGTTCGAGCTGCGACGAGAGCGCCTGGCCGACGCTGTTGACGGTCGCGAGCTCGCCGACCCGCTGGCGAGTCTCGGAGACGAGGCGCGCGTTCTCGAGCGCGACGGTGAGACTGCCGCCGAGCGTCGTCAGGAGCCGCTGGTCGTCCTCGTCGAACGCATGCTCGCGGTCGATGTTCTGGAGCGAGATCACGCCGACCGCCTTGCCGCCCGCGACGAGAGGGACGAAGAGCACGGACTTGGGCTGCTCGCCGGCCACCACGCTGCTTCCGTACCGCTCGGACTCGGCGTCCAGATCCTCCGTGATCAGCAGCGGCTCGCGCGTCTCGAGCACGTGCTTCGCGAAGCCTGCCAGCGGCCGCGGCTCCGCCCGCAGGCGCTCACCGCGCTCGATCAGGTACGGGTACTGGATCAGGCTTCCCCCGTCGTCGACCGTCGCGATCGAGACGACCTCCGCGTCGAACACGTCGCGGATCCTGTCGCCGACCGCGTCGTAGATCGCCTGCGAGTCGAGCTCGCCTGCGATTGCTTCCTGGACGCTGTTGATCACGGCCAGCTCGGCATTCCGCTGCCGCGTCTCGTGCACCAGCCGCGCGTTCTCCAGCGCCACGCTCAGGCTGCCCGCGAGCGTCTCCAGCAGCAGTTGATCCGATTCCCCGAACGCGTGCTCGCGATCGACGTTTTGCAGCGAGATCACGCCGGTCGCCTTGCCGGCGACGATCAGCGGGACGAAGAGCACCGACTTCGGTGGCTCGCTGCCCTCGACGACCTCGCTTCCAAACCGCGTCGCCGTCTCATCGATGTTCTCGGCCACCAGCAGCGACTCGCGGGAGTCGAGGGCATGCTTCGAGAAGCCGCTCGGTGTCCAAGGCTCGACCTGTAGGTGCTCACCGCGCTCCATCATGTAGCGGTCGTGCAGGAGCCCGGTTGCCTCGTCGAGCATCGAGATCCCCACGGCCTGCGCGTCGAAGACGTCCCTGATCCTCTCGCCGACCGCGTCGTAGATCGCCTGCTGCTCCAGCTCCCCTGCGATCGCATCCTGGACGCTGTTGATCAGCGCCAGCTCGGCGTTCCGCTGCCGCGTCTCGTGCACCAGCCGCGCGTTCTCCAGCGCCACGCTCAGGCTGCCCGCAAGCGTCTCGAGAAGCTGCTGGTCCGACTCGCTGAAGGCGTACTCGCGATCGATGTTCTCGAGCCCGACGATGCCCGTCGCCTTGCCGCCGGTGACGAGCGGAACGAAGAGGACCGACTTCGTGTCCTCGCTGCCGGCAATGATCACGCTTCCGTAACGCTCGGACTCGGCGTCCATGTTCTCGACGATGCGCAGCGACTCTCTGGTCGTCAGCACATGGTTCGAGAAGCCGGCACCGCCGAGCGGCATCGGTTCCCCCTCAAACCGCTGACCGCGCTCGATGACATACGGGAAATGGACGAGTCCCGTCGTCTCGTCGAACGTTCGGATCGAGACGACCTGCGCGTCGAAGATCTCCCTGATCCGATCGCCAACCGCGTCGTAGATCGCCTGCGGATCGAGCTCGCCCGCGATCGCATCCTGCACGCCGTTGATGAGCGCCAGCTCGGCGTTCCGCTGCCGCGTCTCGTGCACCAGCCGCGCGTTCTCCAGCGCCACGCTCAGGCTGCCCGCCAGCGTCGTCAGCAGGCGGACGTCGTTCTCGGTGAACGCGTTCGTCCGGTCGAGGTTCTGGAGCGAGATGCGGCCGCGAACTTCGTCGCCGGAGATCATCGGCGCGAATAGCACCGACAACGCGGGCTCGCCCTGCACGACGGGAAAGGTGTAGCCCAGCTCCCGGTCCCGTGCGGGGACGTCGTTGACGAGGAAAGGAGCCTTCGTCTCGATGATCTGTTGGACGGACGGTGAGCGCCCGATGGGCGTCGGCTCATCGGGGAAGCGGACGCCCCGCTCGATCGCATACGGGTAGCGGATCAGCCCGGCCGTGAAGTCGAAGATGCCGATGTCGACGACCTGGGCGTCGAAGATCTCCTGGATCTTGTCACCCACCACGTCGTAGATCGCCTGCATCTCGAGCTCACCGGCCAGCGCCTCCTGCACGCTGTTGATCAACGCGAGCTCGGCGTTCCGCTGCCGCGTCTCGTGCACCAGCCGCGCGTTCTCGAGCGCCACGCTGAGGCTGGCGGCGAGCGTCTCCAGCAGCTGCAGGTCGGACTCGGTGAAGGCATTCGGCCGGTCGACGTTCTGCAGGGAGATCACGCCGCTTGCCTGCCCGCCGCTGGTGAGCGGCACGAAGACACCCGACTTCGACGGCTGGCCGCTGAGCACGGGCGGGTTGCCGTAGTGCTCCAGCTGCTCCGGGGTGATCTCGTCGATCAGAAGCGGAGCGCGCGTGTCCATCACGTGCTTGCGAAAGCCGATCAGCTCGATCGGCTCCTCGTCCACCCGCTCTCCGCGCTCGATCGAGTACGGGAAGCGGAGTAGCCCGGACGCCTCGTCGTAGATCGCGATGTCGACGACCTGCGCGTCGAAGACCTCCTGGATCTTGTCGCCGACGACGTCGTAGATCGCCTGCATCTCGAGCTCCCCGGCCAGGGCGTCCTGGACGCTGTTGATCAGCGCGAGCTCCGCGTTCCGCTGCCGCGTCTCGTGCACGAGCCGCGCGTTCTCGAGCGCGGTGCTGAGGCTCCCGGCGAGCGTCGTCAGCAAGCGCTGGTCCGCCTCGTCGAACGCGTGGTCGCGGTCGAAGTTGTCCAGCGCGATGACGCCGGTCGCACCTCCGCCCGAGACGAGCGGGACGAACAGCACGGACCTCGGCATCTCGCCTGCCACGAGACCGCTGCCGTACCGCTCCGCTTCGGCGACGAGGTCTTCGTTGATCAGGAGTGGCTCACGCGCCTCGAGGACGTGCTTCGTGAAGCCACCGCTCAGGCGTTGGGGCTCCGGCCACAGACGCTCGCCGCGCTCGATGAGGTACGGGTGATGAAGGAGCCCGGTCGTCTCATCGAGGATCCCGATCGCGACCCCCTGGGCGTCGAAGATCTCCTGGATCTTGTCCCCGACGACGTCGTAGATCGCCTGCATCTCCAGCTCGCCCGCCAGCGCCGACTGGACGCTGTTGATCAGCGCCAGCTCGGCGTTCCGCTGCCGAGTCTCCTCGATTGCGCGCGCCCGTGAGAGCGCGGCGCCGACATGCTGCCCGACGAACGCGAGCAGATCCCTATCCGCCTCGGTGTAGCGAACGGCCTTTGTATACGACTGCACCACGAGCACGCCGACCGTCGCTCCCTCGGCTTTGAGCGGCACGCCAAGCCAGTCCTCGCTCTGCGGGCCGACCAGGTCGAGCTCGCCTTCCCCCACAAGCTTGTCGAACCGCTTCAGCGAAATGAGCTGTGGCTCGCCGGTGCGAAGCACGTACGCCGTCGTTCCGCGCCCGCTCCCCTCGCCGAGCGGATACCACTTGTTCGGGTCGGGAAAGGTGCCGGTCTCGTCCACGTGGTACGGCCAGTTGATCAACTGCCGCCGTTCGTCCCAGAGCGCGATGAAGAAGTTCTTCGCAGGCATGAGCTCGCCCACGACCTCGTGGATCGCCCGATAGAAGTCCTGCATGTCCTCCGCCGCGCTCGCCAGCTCGGCGATGCGGTACAGCGCGCTCTGCACCTTGGCGGCGCGGGTCTGCTCTGCCTCGACGCCCCCCACGCCATCGAGTATCGCGCGTTGAGAACAACTCGTCTAGGTTCCTGCCGATATGGCTGACGCGCCCGGCCAGAACGTCCCCTTTCCGCCGATGGAGGCCGAGCTCGTCTCGGAGCTCCCATCCGGTGGCGGCTGGCGCTACGAGCCGAAGTGGGACGGCTTCCGCGGCGTGCTCGAGAACGACGGCGGCGAGCTCGCGCTCTGGTCGCGCAACGGCCGCCCGCTGCTCCGCTACTTTCCCGAGCTGCGGCCGCTCGGCGAGCTGATGCCGCCGCACTCGGCGCTCGACGGCGAGATCGTGATCGCGCGCGACGGCGCGCTCGACTTCGACGCGATGCAGACGCGGCTCCATCCGGCCGAGAGCCGCGTCAACAAGCTCGCGGGCGAGATCCCGGCCACGTTCGTCGCCTTCGACCTCCTCCTCTGGAAGGGCAAGCCGATGCACGAGCGCCCGATCGAGAAGCGGCGCGCCGAACTGGAGAAGATCGGCGACGGCTTCGAGCTGTCCCCGGTCTCCGACGAAGTGGAGCAAGGAACCGAGTGGCTGCGGACGCTGCAGGCCGCGGGCTTCGACGGCGTGGTAGCGAAGAAGCTCGGGCTGCCCTATCTCCCCGGCTCGCGCGACGGGGTGGTGAAGGTCAAGCCGCACAAGACCGCGGACTGCGTCGTCGCCGGGATCCGCTGGAAGAAGGGCGGCCGCGAGACGATCGCAACTCTCCTGCTCGGTCTCTATGGCGACGACGGCGAGCTCAATTACGTCGGTTCGGCCGCGGTCGGGGCGAAGAACCAGGCCGAGATCGCCGCCAAGGTGCTCCCGGCTCGTGGACAAGAAGAACGACCGCCGCTTCAGCGAGCCGAACCGCTGGGGAACCGGGGAGCTCGAGGAGACGGCGTTGAAGCCGAAGCTCGTCGTCGAGGTGCGCTTCGACAAGCTCGAAAAGCACCGCTTCCGCCACGGCACGCGCCTACTCCGCTTCCGCCCGGACAAGAACGCGAAGGACTGCACCTGGCGCGAGGTCCGCCCGCCGCGCCGGCGCGACGACCTCGCGGTGGAGGATCTCCTCCGCTAGCTCTTCTTCGCACGCGAGGGCTGAACGCGCTTCGGCTCGCCGGGCATCTTCGGGAAGTTCGGCGGGTAGGGCGCCTCGCCGGCTCCCTCCGCCTCCTCGCGCTCGACCCACTCGAGCAGCTTGCGGAGGTCGCAGACGGCGTCGTCGATGCCGGCTTGCACGTCCCCGAGCTCGGCGTAGCGGCCGGGCATCGTCTCCAGCGTGAAATCCTCGGTCTCCAGGTCGTCGAGCTCCTCCCAGCGGAACGGCGCCGAGACCGTCCCGTCGGGCCGGGCGCGGACGGAGTACGCCGAAGCGATCGTCCGGTCGCGCGCGTTCTGGTTGTAGTCGATGAAGACGCGCTCGCCGCGCTCCTCCTTCCACCACGCGGTCGTGACGAGCTTCGGCGCGCGCCGCTCGACCTCGCGGGCGAAGGCGAGCGCGCAGCGGCGCACCTCGCGGAAGCCCCAGTTCGGCTCGATCCGGCAGGCGACGTGGATCCCGCGGTTGCCCGACGTCTTCGGCCAGCCGACGAAGCCGAGCTCGTCGAGCGTCTCCTCGACGATCGCCGCGACCTGCTTCGCCTCGGCGAAACCGGTGCCGGGCTGCGGGTCGACGTCGATGCGGAGCTCGTCCGGGTGCTCGACGTCGCCACGCCGCGACGGCCACGGATGGAAGTCGATCGTGGCGAGATTGGCAGCCCACGCAACCTGCGCGAGCTCGGTGACGCAGAGCTCGTCGGCGGTGCGACCGGAGGGGAAGGTGACGGTGGCGGTCTCGATCCAGTCGGGCCGGTGCTTCGGCACACGCTTCTGGTAGATCGCCTCGCCTTCGGCTCCGTCCGGATGCCGCTTCAGCTGCGTCGGCCGCTCGTAGAGCACGCGCACGATCCCTTCGCCGACCGAGAGGTAGTACTGGACGAGGTCGAGCTTCGTCTCGCCGCGCGTGCGGAAGAAGACCTTGTCCGGATTCGTCACCTTGACGGTGCGCGACCCGACCTCGAGCTCGACGAACGGCGATTGCGAGGGCATGCGCAGGAGTATCGTGGACGCATGTTGGAAGACACGCGCCCGCTTCGCCTCTCGCTCGAGCCGCTGGACAACTACGTCGTCGTCCAGCCGACCGACGAGGAGGCCGAGACGCGGGCCGGGCTGATCCTCCCCGCGAGCGCCGAGGCCCAGTGCCGCAGCGGCATCGTCACGGCCGTCGGCTCCGAGGTGGAGGGCATCGTCCCCGGCGACAAGGTGCTCTTCCCGAGCGGCGCCGGCTACGAGATCCGGCTCGGCGGCACCGCGCAGAAGGTGTTGCGCCGCGTGGAGCTGCTCGCCCGCATCCACGACTGAAACGGACATGTCCGGTAGCAGCTACCGGACATGTCTGCAGCGGAGAGGGCGGGATTTGAACCCGCGACGCACCTTTCAGCACGTACGCGATTTCCAGTCGCGCTCCTTAGACCGCTCGGACACCTCTCCGAGCCGGCTCAGGGTATCGCGCGGTCCGGCCTCGGAGGAACCGGCACGATAGGGACATGGCGAAATCGATCCTCGTCACGGGCGCAGCGGGCTTCATCGGCTCGAACTTCGTCCGCTGGTGGGTCGGGCGCCATCCGGATGATCACGTCGTCGGGCTCGACAAGCTGACCTACGCCGGCGACCCGCGCAACCTCGACGGGCTCGGTGTACGGCTAGCGGTCTGTGACATCTGCGACCTCGACCCGATGGAGCGTCTCCTTGCCGAGGAGAAGATCGACACCGTCGTCAACTTCGCCGCCGAGTCGCACAACAGCCTCGCCGTCGTCGATCCCGGACGCTTCTTCCGCACCAACGTCCTCGGGACGCAGGCGCTGCTCGAGGCCTCGCGTAGACACAGGGTGTCGCGGTTCCACCACGTCTCGACCTGTGAGGTCTACGGCGACCTGCCACTCGACTCGGAGGAAGCGTTCACCGAGGAGTCGCCGTATCGCCCCCGGACGCCGTACAACGCCTCGAAGGCTGCGGCCGACCATGCCGTGCGGGCCTATTCCGAGACGTTCGGCCTGCCGGTGACGATCACGAACTGCTCGAACAACTACGGGCCGCGGCAGTTCCCCGAGAAGGTGATCCCGCTCTTCGTGACGAACGCGCTCGACGACCGCGAGCTGCCGCTGTACGCCTCGACGCAGAACCGGCGCGAGTGGCTGCACGTCGACGACCACTGCCGCGCGATCGAGCTCGTGCTCGGGCAGGGGCACGAAGGAGAGACGTACAACGTCGGCTCGGGAGTCGAGCGCTCGATCGAGGAGATCGCAGACCTCGCGCTCGGGCTCACGGGGAAGCCGGAGTCGCTGAAAACGATCGTCCCGGACCGTCCGGGCCACGATCGCCGCTACCTGCTCGACTCCACGAAGCTTCGGCGCGAGCTCGGCTGGGAGCCGGAGATCTCGTTCGAGGACGGGTTGCGCGCGACGGTCGACTGGTACGCCGCCAACCGTGACTGGTGGGAGCCGCTCCGGGAGCGGGCCCCGGTGCGCGAGACCCAGTGGACCTGAGCCGCGGCGTCCTCGTGACCGGCGCCGGCGGGCAGCTCGGGTCGGCGCTGTGCGAGGAGTTTCGGCGCGAGACGCGCGTCATAGCGCTGACCCGGGCGGAGTGGGACGTGACACTGCCGCCTCCTGCAGGCCTCCCCGAAGTGGATGTCGTGCTCCACGCGGCGGCCTGGACGGACGTCGACGGAGCGGAGTCGTCCCCCCAGGACGCGGCTGCCGTGAACGTCGGCGGGACGCAGCACGTGCTCGAGCTCGGAGCGCCCGTCGTCCTCTTCTCGACTGACTACGTCTTCGACGGCCACAAGCGGGAGCCGTACGTCGAGTCGGACTCGCCGAACCCGCAGTCGGTCTACGGCCGCACGAAGCTGCAGGCCGAGGCCGTGGCCGGCGAAGATGCCTGGGTCGTGCGCACCTCCTGGCTCCACGGCTGGACGGGCACGAACTTCGTCCGGACGATGCTCAGACTCGGCGCGGAACGCGACGAGGTGGCGGTGGTCGACGACCAGCGCGGCTCGCCCACCTACGTCGGGCACCTCGCGGCGGGCGTGCGCGAGCTGCTCGATCTGCCGCACGGGCGGTGGCACCTCTCCGGCGGCGGCGACTGCACCTGGGCCGACTTCGCCGAGGCGATCTTCGAGACCGCCGGAATCGACTGCCACGTCCGGCGGATCACGACCGCCGACCTCGACCGGCCGGCCCCCCGGCCCGTGTACTCGGTGCTGCGGAGCGAGCGGCCCGATGTGCCGACGCTGCCGCACTGGCGCGACGGCCTGCGCGCGTGCCTGGCGCGTGTCGCGCCCGTGGTCGATGTGACAATAGATAACAACGTCCGACGCGTGGACTAGAACACGCGTCGCCGGGGCTGTTCTGAGACCGATCGAAAGGACAGTCCGTGAAGACGAGGATCGTGTTGCTGGCCGTTGTCCTCGGCTCAGCGTTGTTTGCGCTCGTCGCCGCCGACGGCGGTCCCTGGCCTGGCTTCTAGGCGGCCCTAGAGAATCGCGACTGGTGGTGGTGGCGACGTCTCATGTCGCCGCCACCAGCCTCTCCGGGTTGTGTCTTGTGCTGCTAATGCCTGTAGTCTTGGCTTGTTATGCCGCGCCGGCCTTCAAGCCACGTAGACGATCCCGCCGCGGTCGGTCGACGCCTGCGGGACGCGCGGGAGGCCGCCGGACTCACGCAGCGTGAGCTCTCGTTCGAGGGCTGCACGGCCGCGTATGTATCCCGGATCGAGGCGGGCGCTCGTGTCCCTTCGCTTCAGATCCTCCGCGAGTTCGGCAAGCGCCTCGGCGTCAGCGCCGACTACCTGGCAACCGGCAATCCCGACGGCACGGACCTGAGCTCCGAGCTTCTCGAGGCCGAGGTCGCCTTGCGGCTCGGCGACGAGCAAAGGGCGACCGAGCTCTACGAAGCGGCACGTGACGGCGCAGAATCGCCGGCAGCGTTGGCGCGAGCACAGCTCGGGCTCGGCAGGCTGGCAGCAGGTCGAGCGGACAGCGCGCAGGCGGCCGACTTGCTGCAGCAGGCGCTCGACTCGGGCGAGCTCGACTCGGGAGACGCGTCGGCAGCTGCGAACGCCCTCGGCCGGATCTACACGACTCAGAATCGCTTCGATGACGCGTTTGCCCTCTTCGAGCGCTTTCTCGACGACGCGCGCAGACGCGGGGATCGGTTCGATCAGGTTCGCTTCTCGCTGCTTCTCGCCAACGCTTACGTCGATCATGGCGAGTTCGGCCGGGCGCATACCGCTGTGGGTGAAGTCCTCGACCTGGCTCGCCAGACCATCGATCCGATGTTGCGCGCCGGCCTTTACTGGTCGCAGTCGCGCGTCCACCTGGCGCAGGGAGAGCCCGACCGCGCCGCCGAATACGCAAGGCTCGCGTTCGCCACTCTCAAAGCGAGCGAGCAAACGCTCGAAGCGGCGCGCTCCCTACTGCTACTCGCCTTCATCGAGAACGACCGCGGCAACCCGGAAGCCGCGCTCGAGCTCGTCGAGGAAGGCGAGCCGATCGTCGCCGCAGCCGGCGAGGCGACGGACGCTGCGCTGTTCGAGGTCGAGCGGGCGCGCGCTCTCTCCGCCCTCGGCGAGGGGGACGAGGCCGCCGCCCTCTTGCTCGGCATCGTGCCGCGGCTCAACGCCGCCGCGCCGAAGGACGCTGCCCGCGCCTACCTGGCGGTGGCCGACATCTTCCGCGCGCAAGGGGACATCGCCCGCGCACTCGAGCTCTACGAGCTCGCCGTCGAGCAGGCACCGGTCCCCGGGAGGAGCGTGGCCGCTGCACTGACGGCGATGGCCGAGATCTACGAGGAGCAGGGCGAGCCGCAGCTGGCGCTCGATCTCCTCAAGCGGGCGCTCGCCGCGCGCAGTGGTGCTCTCGTCTGAGCCGAAACGCGCTCGTCGGGATCTACCTCGGTGCTCTCGCGCTGATCGCCGTCGGGATCAGCTTGTGGCTGACCGGACACGGCACCGGCGATCCCTACTTGAGTGTCGGCATCGTCTTGGCGGCCGTGCCGCCCGTCGTGATCTGGCTCCGGCGCCGGTTCGGCGGAGGCTGATTACGAGTTAGCGAGCGGCCGGGCGTTGGTCAGGCCCTTGTCGTCGATGCTGACCACCATCAGATCCGGTCCACGCCGCATGATCGCCGAGCCCGCGGTCTGGCTGTCCAGCACCCACCCTTGCGCGGCCCAGCTCGCGATGGCGGCGTCCAGGCGCCGCTGTCGCTCCTCGTCGGAGAGGCCGCGGTGGCGTGTCAGGAGGGCGACGATGAGGCCGATCACGGCAGCGGCGAGCAGTCCGAGCACGACCCAGACCCACGTCGGCGTGTCGCTCTCCGAGCTCGAGCCGGACGTTGTGCCGGTCGACCCGACGATCACCCTCCGCGTCGTCGTCTGCTCGAGGGTCGAGACGACGGTCGTCGCCGGCTCGGTCGTCGTCTCCGAGAGGGTCGTGGTGACCGGAAGCGTCTCGGTCGTCGTCACATCGGCCACGCCGCTGGCCGCGAGGCCACCGGCGAGCGCGAGACCGGCCGCAAAGAGAGCCACGATGCCGACGAGCTTGGCCATGTCGCCGACTCAAGCGGTTGCGCACGGGTGGGTTGTCATCCAACCGGGATGAATTTCTGGGCGGCGGTTCTCGGCGCCGATGCCCTCCGCCATCGTCAGCCGAGCGGGCGCCGCCCCACCAAGAGTGCTGGCGGGACGTGGTTACCAGGATGACCCACACGGGTCAATTCGCGTTGCCGAAGCCCCACCTAGTGTGCTCGTTGCCCGTTCGGCCTGAGGTTGCTTCCTGCGGGGTCGACTGCCGCCTCTCCCCGGTCGAACGGGCGCTTGATCCTTTCCACCGGTGCTAGCGTCGCTCTCGTCGATCGAGGAGGGCTTCATGTCCAGGAACGGACAGATCCCGCTGATGCTGATCCACGGCGCCTGGTTGTCGGCGCGCAGCTGGGAGAACTACGTCGACTACTTCGGCGGGCGCGGCTTCGCCGTCACGACGCCCGAGTGGCCGCGCAAGGTCGGAGATGTCGAGGAGATGCGAGAGACGGCGGACGACGTCGCCGGGCTGGGGGTCAACGAGATCGTCGACCACTACGCCGCGCTGATCGCAGAGCTCGACCAGCCGCCGGTGCTGATCGGCCATTCCTACGGCGGCCTGTTCGTCGAGCTGCTGCTCGACCGCGGCCTCGGTCGCGCCGGTGTGGCGATGAGCCCGGCGCCGCCGAAAGGCATCCTGAAGTCCTGCCGTTCTCGACGCTGAAGTCGGCCTCGCCGGCGCTCGCCCACCCGTCGAAGTGGCACGGCGTCGTCACCCTGACGCTCGAGGAGTTCACGTACGGGTTCGTCAACACCTTCTCCCCGGAGGATGCCGCCGCCGCGTACGAGCGCTACGCAGTGCCCGAGACGGGACAGATCTTCTACGAGGCGGGCTTCGCGAACTTCCACCTGCATCCGCCGACCGAGGTGCACTTCAAGAACGCAGACCGGGCGCCGCTGCTGATCGTCGGCGCAGCCGAGGACCACACGGTTCCCGCCTCGCTGTCGAAGGCCGCGTACAAGCGCTACGAGAAGTCGCCCGCGCAGACGGACTACCTCGAGTTCGAGGGACGCCCGCATCTGCACATGGCCGCCCCGGATTGGGAGGAAGTGGCCCAGGCGGTCGACGGCTGGCTCGGCGGCGTAGTGGACGCAGCGGTCGCGGCTGCCGAGCAGACGAAGGCCTGACCTGGAGAAGGCGTCCGCGCTATTGAGAAAAGCTCGACGGCGCATACGCTTTGATCGTGTCGAGCCTGGTCGGGCGCGAATCGGAGCTGGGGGCCGTCGAGACCTTCCTGAGCTCCGAGCGGCCCTGTGTGGTCGCGATCGTGGGCGAGCCCGGAATCGGCAAGACGACGCTGTGGCAGGCCGCGGTCGAGCACGCTCGTGCAAAGGGCGCGCGAGTCCTGATCGCGCGGCCGACCGAGTCGGAGGCCCGGCTCGCCTTCGCGGGGCTCGCAGATCTGCTCGCCGACGTGCCGGATGAGCTCTTCGCGCTACTGCCCGAGCCGCAGCGGGTGGGTCTCGACGCGGCTCTGTTGCGCGCCGTCTCCGCACGGCCGCCCGAGCGCCGCGTCGTCGGCGCGGGACTCCTCACGCTCCTGCGGTCGCTCGCCCGCGAATCGGAGGTCGTGTGCGCGATCGACGACCTCCAGTGGCTCGATGCCTCGTCGGCGGCGGCGGTCGAGTTTGCGCTGCGCCGGCTTGGCGAGGAGCCCGTGCGCGGTCTCGTCTCGGTTCGCGCGACGGAGCTTGCCGGAGCGCCGATCCTTGCGCTCGAGCGCGAGCTCCAAGTCGAGCACGTCGAGCTGGGGCCGCTCTCGGTCGCCGCCCTTCACCGGGTGCTCACGCAGGAGCTCGGGCGCACATTTCCGCGACCGGCGCTCGTGCGGATCGCAGAGGCGTCGGGCGGCAACCCGTTCTACGCGGTCGAGATCGCGCGCGAGCTCAGCCGCCGCGGCGAGCACGACATGTCGGGCCGCGTCCCCGTCCCACAGGATCTCGACGCGCTCGTCCGGGCACGCGTCGGGGCCCTTCCGGTCGCGACCCGAGACGCGCTGCTGCGCGCCGCGACCCTGGCGCGGCCCGACACGGAGGCGATCGATCCGGTCAAGCTCGCGCCCGCGGAGGAGGCGGGGCTCGTGCGCGTCGAGGTGGACGGGCGGATCGAGTTCGTCCACCCGCTCTTCGCGTCGGCGGTGTACTCCGCAGCTCCCGCAGCCCAGCTCCGCGAGGCGCATCGGGCTGTCGCCGACCTCGCGCGCGACCCAGAGGAGCGAGCGCGGCATCTCGCCCTCGGCGCGTCCGGGCCGGACGCCGGAGTCGTACAGGAGCTGCAAGCGGCCGCCCGCCACGCGCGCATGCGCGGCTCCCCCGACTCGGCCGCCGAGCTGACCGGGCTCGCGCTGCGGCTCCTTCCGGCAAACGCACCGGCGCGAGTGGAGCTCCAGCTCGAGCTTGCCGAGCAACTCCATCTCGCCAGCGACTTCCCGGCCGCGCGGGCGCTACTCGAAGAGTTGCGAATGACGCTTCAGCCGGGTGACCTGCGCGCGCGAGCGCTGCTGACCCTCGTCGAGATCGACTACTGGCGCAGCGGCGAATCCGCGGCGACGATGCTCGCAGAGGAGGCGCTCGCAGACGCCGGCGATCCCGTTCTCAAGGCCCGGTGCCACGCCGCCGTCGCCCTGTACGCCGGCACCGTCGACCTTCCGAAAGCGGCGGCCTCCGCGCGGGAGGCGCTGGTGCTGCTCGAGCGCGTTCCGGACCCCGATCCTGGCCTCGTCGCGGCGGCCTTGAGCGCGCGCGTGCGCGCCGACCTGTTCCTCGGCGACGGCTTCGACCGGGAGACGGCGATGC
Organism: uncultured Actinomycetes bacterium; assembly: GCA_963759435.1. Lineage (GTDB taxonomy): Bacteria > Actinomycetota > Thermoleophilia > Gaiellales > Gaiellaceae > Palsa-739. The sequence continues at coordinate 380,711 of CAVWZB010000010.1, forward strand.
GAGCGCTCGCGCTGGAGGAGAGCGGCCCACCGGCGACAGTCGACACTCGCGTCGTCTTCAAGCTCGGCCAGTGGCTTCGCTATATCGACGATTTCGACGGGGCCCGTACGAGCCTCGAGCACGCGGAGCAGCAGGCGCGTGAGGAGGGCGACGAGTCGTCGCTCGCCAACATCCTGCTCAATCGCGTGATCGTCGCGACCTGGGCCGGCGACCTGGCCGGAGCGGCAGAACTGGCGGAGCGCATGCTCGACGCCTTTGGCCAGCAGGGGGTGGGCGCGGAGGCCGGAGACCTCTGGCGCGCGTACGTCGACGCCTATGCCGGGCAGGTCGAGTCCGTCCGCGCAGCCGCTGCGAAGGCAGATCCGGGCGACCCGATAGGGACGGCGCTATGGAGCCGTTGCCTGGGACTGGCGGAGCTCGCGGCCGGCGAGACAGCGTCCGCCGACCGGTACCTGGCAGAGGCGCTCGAGGTGTTCGAGCGCGTCGCCTTCCGCGAGCCGGCGATCTGGCGGGTCGACGGCGATGCCATCGAAGCGGCGCTGGCGGTCGGTGACGTGGACCGAGCGGAGGTGCTGCTTGCTCGCTTCGAAGAGCGCGCTGCCCGCTCGCGCATCCCGTGGAGTCTCGCGGTCTCGGCGCGGTGCCGCGGCCTGGCGCTTGCGGCGCGTGGCGAGCTCGACGAGGCCGCGAAGGCTCTCGAGCGCGCGCTCACCGAGCACGAGCGCTGTCCGATGCCCTTCGAGCGGGCACGGACGCTTCTCGTCCACGGTCGGCTGCAGCGGCGGCTGAAGCAGAAGCGCCAGGCGCGACTCTCTCTGGACGAGGCGCGTGAGCTGTTCGCCTCCGCGGGCGCCGAGACCTGGCTCGCCCGCGTCGACGACGAGCTCGACCGGGTCGCCGTCCGGCGCGCGCCGGAGGAGCTCAGCGCCACCGAGCTCCGCATCGCCCGGCTCGCCGCGGACGGTTTTAGCAACCAGGCGATCGCCGAGCAGGTGTTCGTGAGCGTCAAGACGGTCGAGTCGAATCTGAAGCGCGCCTACCGCAAGCTCGGCATCTCCTCGCGAGCGCAGCTCGCCCGCGCCCTCGACCGCGGCGACGCGCAGGCGATTTCGTAGGGTCTTCAGGTCTTTCTCCGCGCCGTCCGACGGGTCATGTTGCGGCCATGACGGAACGAAAAGGAGGAAGCATGCGCAAGGCCCTGATACCGACGTTCCTGCTCGTGGTAACGGCGATCGTGCTCGGCTCGACCGTGTTCCGCGAGCAGGTGGTCAACGCGGCGACGACGCCGTTCCAGAACGTCTTGGTCCAGAACACGAGCACCAATCCCGTGCCCGTCACGCAAGTCGGCACGTCGACGACGAGCGTGACCGGCACGGTAGGCATCGATTCGAGCGCCAACACGGTGAAGCTCGACTCCAACGGAAATACGGTCAACCTCGACTCGACCGACAGCGGGCATCTGGCGAACATCGAGAGCGACCTCGGCAACCTCAAGTTCGACACCAGCGGGAACCTCGAGACGACTGCGCAGACGGCATCGCCCGGCGCGGTGACGGCGCAGTGCACGGACGGCGGTTCCAGCGCCTTCATCATCTTCCACGGCGACGAGAACGTCCCCCTTTGCAGCAGCCAGGACTTCTACGCGACCGACATCACCGCATCGGGAATGGACGACAACATGGCCATCGACTTCCTGTACCAGGGAAACAACGTCCTCGAGCTGCTCGGGAGCGGTATCAACGGCGCAGACTCGTACCAGCTCGACCTGACCCACCCGATCCACGTCGACGAGATCGACGCGAGCTGCAACAACGGCAGCTCCGCCTGCGACTTCAGCCTCGCGGTGCTCGGGAACTCGACCGGCAACTGACCTACTGACCCGCACGCGTAATAGAAAGCCCCCGCGCGTCTGCGGGGGCTTTCTCGTAGCAGCCCTCTAAGCCGCCGGCGATTTCGTAGGGTCTTCAGGTCTTTCTCCGGCCCGCTCGACCAGTCATGTTGGCGCCATGGCGGAACAAGCCCCGAGCTTCGTCGCCGAGTGCTACTGGCCGGACGTGCGTGAGGAGGACGTGCGCAAGCTCGATCAACGCATCGCGTCCTCACTCGCCGACGACGTTCGCTACCTCGGATCGGTGCTGATTCGCGACGACGAGGTCGTCCTCTGCCACTTCGAGGGAACCGCCGACGCGATCCGTCGCGTCGCGAAGCGGGCCTGCGTGCCGTACGAGCGCCTGCTCGCAACCACCGTCTCGGTAAGCACGGAGTACACCGTCCTCCAAGGAAGGAGCTCAGCATGATGGACACTCAGCCTCTACACCACAGGATCACACGGCGGCTTCCCGCTCTGTGGATCGCCGCCTTTCTTGCTCTCGCCGGCTGCGGCACGGCACTCGCCGCGGCGACCGCGTCGAGCTCCCCCGCCGCGACCACGTCGAGTCTCGCCGGCAAATGGAAGGGCCATTACGGCGGTGCCGTATCGGGTCACTTCACGATTCACTGGAGGAAGACCGGCTCGCGGCTGCACGGGAACATCGCGCTCTCGAATCCGAAGGGCACGTACGGAATCAGCGGCAGCGTGAAAAACGGGCAGATCAAGTTCGGCGCGGTCAGCGTCGGCGCCAAGTACAAGGGCAAGGTCAGGGGGACGTCGATGTCCGGCACCTGGACGAGCCCGCAGGGCGGCGGCAGCTGGAGCGCCACCAAGGCGACGAAATGAGCAGGCTCGGTAGATGGTGCGCGACCGTCGTCACGATGGTCTCGGTCGCGACTGTGGTGCTGTTGGTCACCGGCTGGGGATCGGCCCTTGCCGCCAACGTGAGCTCGGTCCTGGTCGCGAACAAGCCCTCGAACCCGGTACCGGTTCAGCAGCAGGGAACAGCGGACGTCAACGTCACGAACACCACACCGATGTCCGTCAAGAGCGGCGACGTGGCGGGCGTTCTCGGCCAGGGAGAAAACGTCGCTGTCAGCCCTGGACAACGACTCACGCTCAATCCCGACGCCGAGGATGTCAGTGCCTACCGCGAGGTGACGCTCTATCTCGAGTTCGTCGGCGGCGATTTCGCCACGGACACGGAGCTCGTTTCACTGACCGACGACGGGACCCCGTTCCTCTTTGCCTTCGACGTCCTAAGCCCTCAGGACTTCAGAGTCGTGAAGACCTATGACCCTGCCCCGGCGAAGCTCGTACTCCAACTGTGGAACAACTCGACGACGTCGGAAACCGACATCGACTACACGATTGTGGGAAGGACGAACTAGAAGCGAGACCGACGCGAGCGAGAGGCTGGGCAGGGCCTCGCCATCGGTCGAGGCCCTGCTCGCTCCGCCGGGACTAGGCGTGGATCATCTCGTGCACCTCGAACTCTTTGATGTCAGGTGGCCCCTGCATCTCCACGCCCGAGGCGGCGATGCCTTCCTGGATCCGAGTCTGAAACGCGTCGAAGTCTGCCCGCGACTCCCAGAAGTCGATGACTCCCCAACCGTCTTCGATCGGGCCGGATGCGTGAAAGAGCATCCCTTGTGGATTGGATCGGTCCGGGTTGATGTGGGCGTGTGCTGCATCGAACTGTTCCTGGGTTACTCCGGCAAGCTTGATGCGGATGCCAATTGCCATAGCGAGTTCCTCCTCTAGTCGGCGTACGGAGGGAGGGAGACCGCCTGCGCGGTCGCCCTCCCTTGTCATCGTTGGCTCTAGCTGTTACTTGGGGTCTGCGCCGATCTGCTTCAGCAGCGTCGTCGCGTCGAAGTAGTGGCGACTCGCCTTGATCTTCGCGCCCTCGAACACGTAGAAGATCGCAGCGGGGGTCTCCTGGCTCTTGCCAGAGGCCGGGATCGTTCCGGCTGCGGTCGTAAGCGGCCCGGTCTGCGTGCCCTTCCAGGTCACTTCCAGAACCGCGGTGTCGCCGCCGGCCACTGAGGACGTGACCGTGCCGGCCGCATCCGGAAACGCTGTCTTCCAGCCCTTGAAGGCCTCGATGATCTGCTCGGGGCCTTCGAGCGCGCGCTCGGTCCCAAACTCGTGGTAGTGGGCGTCGGAGGCGAGCAGTCCACGCATCTGCTCCCAGTCGCCGTTGTTGAAGGCGTCAATCTGGTTGCGGGCGATCTTGACCAGCTCGTCGGTGGTCAACGCTTCGGTCTGCAGTGCGGTCATTCAGTTGCTCCTTCTGTTCGATCGGATGCTCGAACGGGCAGCAGTCGGATAGCCGTAGGCCTCCGAGAGCTACTGCCTCAGCTCGGCTGAGACGCGGTTAGCAACGAGGAAGAAGAACTGGCGACTTGACGGGAGAAAAGACCAGACCGTCAGCGCAACTGGCTCGATGATCCGAAGCCGACTCTACTACAACGCTCCAGTGGCTGCTTCTCGGCGGAAAGCGGCCTGACGCGCGCCGCGGGCTTGCTCACGCCTGCGCTGTAGCCGTGCGCTCGCGCTTGGCGCGCGACGTCAGCGTTTGCCGCTTCGATGCGGACAGTTCGACCTTCCGGAGCCGAATCGACTCCGGCGTGACCTCGACCGCCTCGTCTTCGCGGATGAATTCGAGCGCCAGCTCGAGCGACAGCGGCCGCGGCGGAATCAGGCGGACGGTCTCGTCGGCGGCTGCGGCGCGCATGTTCGTCAGCTTCTTCGGCTTCGACGCGTTCACGTCGAGATCGTTGTCGCGCGCGTTCTCGCCGACGACCATCCCTTCGTACAACTCGTCGCCGGGCGCGATGAACAGCGACCCGCGCTCCTGCAGGTTGGCGATCGCAAACCCGGTCGCCTGACCGCGCCGGTCGGCGACGAGGCTGCCGGTCGGCCGTGTGCGCAGCTCGCCGTGCCACGGCTCCCACGCCTCGAACACGTGGTGGAGGATCCCGGTTCCGCGCGACTCGGTGAGGAACTCCGTGCGAAAGCCGATCAAGGCGCGTGCGGGCACGAGGTACTCCATGCGCGCCCAGCCGGTGCCGTGATTCACCATCTCCTGCAGCCTGCCCTTGCGCAGCGCGAGCAGTTGCGTGACGACACCGATGAACTCCTCCGGAATGTCGATTGCGACACGCTCGACCGGTTCGAGCCGTTTGCCGTCGACCTCCTTCGTCAACACCTCCGGCTTGCCCACGGTCAGCTCGAAACCCTCGCGGCGCATCAGCTCGACGAGGATCGCGAGCTGCAACTCGCCGCGTCCTTGTACTTCCCATGCATCGGGGCGCGCCGTCGGCAGCACGCGCAAAGAAACATTGCCGACGAGCTCCGCATCGAGGCGCTGCTTCACCTGGCTCGCGGTCAACCGCGTCCCCTCGGTGCCTGCGAGTGGGCTCGTGTTGATCCCGATCGTCACCGACAGGCTCGGCTCGTCGACCGTCGTCACCGGCAGCGGCCGCGGATCGTCGGGATCGGCGATCGTCTCGCCGATCGTCACCTCGGGCAGTCCGGCGAGCGCGACGATCTCGCCGGGCCCCGCCTCGTCGGCGGGAACGCGATCGAGTGCCTCGGTGACGTACAGCTCGGTCACGCGCGCGGGCTGGATCGTCCCGTCGGAACGGCACCACGCAATCGGCGCGCCCTTGCGCAACGTCCCATGGCGAATCCGCAACAGCGCGAGCCGGCCGACGTACGGGTCCGCGTCGAGATTCGTGACCAGCGCCTGCAGCGGATGCTCGGTGTCGTAGCTCGGTGCCGGAATCGTGTCGAGCAGCGTCGTGAACAGCGGGCCGAGATCGGGTGCCAGCTCGTCTGCGGCGAAACCCGCGCGACCCGCGCGCGCGTTCGCGTACACGATCGGAAACTCGATCTGCGAGCTCTCCGCGTCGAGATCGAGGAAGAGCTCGTACACCTCGTTCACGACCTCGGCCGGCCGCGCGTCGCTGCGATCGACCTTGTTGATCACGAGCACAACCGGCAACTTCAGCTCCAACGCTTTTCGCAGCACGAACCGCGTCTGCGGCAGCGGCCCCTCGGACGCGTCGACCAGCAGCAGCACGCCGTCCACCATCGTCAGTGCGCGCTCCACCTCGCCGCCGAAGTCGGCGTGGCCCGGCGTGTCGACGATGTTGATCCTCGTGTCGCCGAGCGACACCGCCGTGTTCTTGGCGAGGATCGTGATGCCCTTCTCGCGCTCGAGATCCATCGAGTCCATCACGCGCTCCGCGACGTCCTGGTTCTCGCGGAACGAGCCGGACTGCCAGAGCATCGCGTCGACCAGCGTCGTCTTCCCATGATCGACGTGCGCGATGATCGCGACGTTGCGCAAGTCGTTGCGGCGAGCGAGCACCGCTAGCGCCTGCGACGCTGGGAAGAAAGGGCCTGCATAAGAAGGTGCGAGCGCCAAATCGGCGGCCGCGCGCCACCGTAGCAGGCCGCTCGAGCGGTTCTGAGCGAAGGCGGGAGGGATTTGAACGCGGCGAAACGCCTACGGTCGTGTATCGCGATTCGCCGCGGTGCATACTGGAGCGAAGTGTCCCGTCGGCTGCAGTGGACGGTTTTGGGGATCGCGCTTGTCGCAGGCGTCGGCATCGGGACAGCCGTCGCGGCCAGCCGTCCGTCTGGGGCAGCGGCGACAGCCCCGTTCTCGGTGTCGCCGGCGATGGCGAATCCGGATCTCGACCCTGGCGCCCGGCTGAGCGCCATGGCTCCCGGTTTCACGCTGAGCGACCAGTTCGGCCGGCGCGTCTCGCTGCGGTCGCTCCGCGGCAAGGTCGTCGTCCTCGCCTTCAACGACCCCAAGTGCACGACGATCTGTCCACTCACGACGACTGCGCTGCTCCACGCGAAGAAGCTCCTCGGCCCGGCGGCCTCCAGGGTCGAGCTGCTCGGGATCGGCGCCAACCCCGACGCGACGCAGGTCAAGTGGGTCCGCGCGTACTCGCGCGCACACGGGATGCTGCACAAGTGGCGCTTCCTGACCGGCTCGCTCGGCGAGCTGAAGCGCGTCTGGCGCTCCTACGGCATCGAGGCCGAGGTCGTAAAGGGCATGGTCGACCACACGCCGGCGACGTTCGTGATCGACCCGAACGGCCGGGAGTCGCGACTCTTCGAGACCGCTATGGCGTACTCGAGCGTGAACCAGCTCGGCTACGAGCTCGCGCAGAGCATCTCCGCGCTGCTCCCCGACCATCCGCAGCTGCACGGCACGATGTCGCCGGCCGAGCCCGTGCTCCACGGCCCGCACGACCCGGTGACGCTGCCGCGGGCGGGCAGGGGGACGGTTCGGCTCGGCCCCGGCTCGGGCCCGCACCTCGTCCTCTTCTTCGACTCGTGGGAGACCGAGGTCACCGACCTGAGCAAGCAGCTCGAAGCGCTCAACCGCTACCAGACCACAGCCGAGCGCAACGGACTTCCCCCACTCGTCGCGATCGACGAGGCCGGAGTCGAGGCCTCGCCTCGGGCACTACCGCGCTTCCTGCGGTCGCTCCCTCACACCCTTTCGTACCCGATCGCGGTCGACCACAGCGGCAGCGTTGCCGACGGCTACCGCGTGCAGGACTCACCCTGGCTCGAACTCATCTCGGCCAAGGGCCGCTTCCTCTTCTACGAGGATCTCGCCGTCAAGGGCTGGCCGACCCCCCACAAACTGCTCGCCACGGTCACCACCGCACTCGCGCGACGATAACCGCGGATCCCTGCGCCCTCCTCCCTCTCAAAGCGCCGGCCCCTTGACCCCGACGCCGGCGATCACCTCATCACTCGGGCTCGGCCTCGGCCTCGGCGCGCTTTCCGGGGCGACCCGCAAGGGCAGGTGAAGCCGGAAAGCCGTCCCGCGCGGCAGCGGCTTGACAGAGCAGCGGCCGCCGTGAGCGCGCGCAACTGCGACGACGATCGCAAGGCCGAGTCCCGCACCGCCGCGCTCGCGCGTGCGCGCGCCGTCGGCGCGAGCCCATCGGTCCAGGATGCGGGGCAACGCGTCGGGTGGAACGCCGATACCCGAGTCTGAGACCTCGATGACGACTCCGCCCGCTCCGTCTGCGTGCGCCGCGAGCTCGACGACGTCGCCCGGGTCGGTGTACTTGACCGCGTTCTCGAGCAGCGCGTCGAGCGCGTTCCGCAAGGCTTCCGGGTCAGCGAGCATTCGCCCGGCGAGGTCGACGTCGAGCCGCCACGCGCGGGGTGCGACCTCCGACCAGCGGATGAAGAGGTCGGAGAGGAACGCCTCGACATCGATCTCCTCGAAGCCGGGTCCCTGCTGCTCGGACTTCGCGAGCAGCAGCAGGCGCTCGACGATCCGCTCCATCCGTCCGAGCTCGTCGAGTGCAACCTCGAGCTCGGGCGAGTCGGGCTGCTCGCGCCGCAGCAGCTCGAGATGGCCGCGCGCGATCGTGACCGGTGTCCGCAGCTCGTGCGAGGCGTCGTGGAGGAACCGCTCCTGCCGCTCGAGCAGCGAGGCGCGCATCTCGGCGACGCCCTGAACCTCTGCGAGCGCCGCCTGCCGGCGCTGCGCGTGCCAGACCATGGCGAGGAACATCGCCGACATGAGCGGCACCTCGAACAGCTCACCCCAGAGCTGGATGCCGGAGAACGCGTCGGACATGATGCTCGCGCCCGTCGCGAGGATCACCACGGCAAGGACGGCCCACATCGTTCGCGACGACCAGACGCGGACGCCGTAGACGAACGTGAGGGTGATCCAGACGAAGTGGAACGGGATCGTCTCCCAGCCCGGCCAGGCGACCATCGCCACGAAGTTCGCAACCGCGAAGGCCGCCCACGCGGCCTCGAGCGGATTACGCCGTAGCCAGCCGGTAACCCGCATGCCGCACCGTCTCGATCGCCGCCTCTGGTCCGAGCTTCTGCCGCAGCCTCCGCACGCAGACGTCGACGACGTTCGAGCCCGGGTCGAAGTCGTAGCCCCACACCTCGGCGAGCAGCCGTTCCCTGCTCACGACCTCGCCCACGTGCAGGAGCAGGTGGTGCAGGAGCCGGAACTCGCGGTCGGAGAGATCCGCATTCCCGTCGCCGACGGCCGCCTGCCGCCGCGCGACGTCGAGCACGACGTTGCCGCCGCGGAGGACGTGCTCGTCGCCGAAGGTCGCCGCGCCGCGGAGCCGCACCCGGATCCGCGCGAGCAGCTCGTCGAGCGAGAAGGGCTTCGCGACGTAGTCGGAGGCGCCGAGCTCGAAGCCGCGGAGCTTCGTCTGCACGTCGCCACGCGCGGAGAGGATCACGACCGGCAGCTCGGGCTTCGCGCGCTGCAGCTCCTTCAGCACCTGCAGCCCGTTGAGTCCCGGCAGGAGCAAGTCGAGCACCACGAGATCCCAGCGCGCCGTCGTCGCGAGGGCGAGCCCGTCGCGCCCGTCTCCCGACGCCACGACGGTATACCCCTCGGCTTCGAGCCCACGGGCGAGGAAAGCCTGGATTCGTGCCTCGTCCTCGATGACCAGGATCCGCATTACGACCTCCCGGCGCAGGAATCTACACCGATTACCTGCAGATGACGGCGGGATGACACCTTCGTCATGAAGCGGGTGCCGCGGGTTCGCCCTTGATACGAAGCACTCCGATGCGGCTTGGGGTGAAGCTCCTGCTCGTCGCCGTGGCCGTGGTTGCGGCCGGTGTGACCATCGGGCTCTACGTCTCGAACCTGACGACGCTCGCGGGCTCGCCGGCGTACTCCGTCCCCGTCTCCGGCACCGAGAACGGCCATCCGGTCGTCAATCTGAAGATCCAGACGGTCGCGGCCGTCGGGCCGAAGCTCAGCCCGAACCCCGACTGGGTCTCGTACCTGATCCAGAACTCGAGCGGCCAGTGGAAGCGCGAGACGGTCTGGGACCTGCCTGCCAACGCGATCGTCCACGTGACGATCTACAACTTCGACGGCGCGAGCGCCCTGCGCAACCCCTACCTGGCCCGGCCGCAGGGCATGGTCGGGAATCGGGTGCTCGTCGACGGCAAGCCCGTGAACGCGATCGACCCGAACGATGCGTCGCACACGTTCGCCGTCCCCGCGTTCGGGCTCATCGTCGCAATCCCGGGCGTGGCCGACGATGCGAAGAACCAGTGCGGGTACGCCCCGTGCCCCATGTCGAACGCCCACCGGACGATCCAGTTCACGTTCCACACGACGACTCCCGGCCACTACCGCTGGCAGTGCTTCGTTCCCTGCGCCGCCGGCTGGATCTTCGGGTTCGGCGGGCCGATGCAGACGATCGGCTACATGGACGGCTTCCTCAACGTGAAGGCCTGATGGCGAGCGAGCCGGCTGCCGCGACACCGCCGAGCGACTCGACCGACCTCGGGCTTCGTGTCGTCGTGGTGTGGCTCATCCTGAGCGCGATCGCGACGCCGCTCGTCGCGATCTACGTCGGGCCGCTCATCCCGCCTGGCAACGGCAGCGTGCAGGCGCAGGGACAGACCTTCAGCAACCAGGTGATGGTGAGCCTCATCACGCCGGTCATCTGTCTCATGGTCGTCTTCTTCGCCTACGGACTCATCAGGTTCCACGCCCGCCGGAACGAGGCGGCACTCGAGGGTCCACCAATCCGGAACGACTCCCGCATCCAGCTGCTCTGGGTGGTGATCACGACGACGATGGTGCTCTTCCTCGCAGGGTTCGGAACCTACGAGCTCCTGCAGGACGGCGCCGGCGGCGGTCAGGGGCCGGACCCGATCGCTCTTCCGGCCGGCCATAGTGCCGCCTTCCCGGTCCAGGTGATCGGGCAGCAGTGGCAGTTCACGTATCGCTACCCCACGCTCGGCGGGATGGAGTCGAACCAGCTCATGCTCCCTGAGCACACGCTTGTCGTCTTCCATGTGACGTCACTCGACGTCGTCCACTCATTCTGGGCCTACCAGCTGGGCGTCAAGGCGGACGCGAATCCGGGCACCGACAACGTCGCCTACGTCACGACGAAGGGACCAATGGTGTTCAACGTTCGGTGCGCCGAGCTCTGCGGGCTCTGGCACGGCTACATGTTCAACAACGGCTCCGTAGTGAGCCACACGGCGTTCACGCACTGGGCCACGCAGGCGCTGGCGCTCTATCGCTCGATCAAGCCGTACGTGAACCGGCCGCCCGCCAAAGGCGGAGCCCCGTTCTCGCTTACCTACCTTCCCGAACCCACAGGGAGAGCCGGATGACCGACGCCGCCTTGCCCGCACCGTCCCCACCGGTCTGGCGCCGTCTGATCGGCTTCAACCTCGTCACCGCGCTCATCCTTGGCGTGGGTGGCTGGTACGTCGGCTGGTTCGGCGCCCATGCGGTCGTCGGGCCCAGCCTCGACTACTTCGGCGACATCGACTACAACGAGCTCTCCGTCTACCTCGCCTACATCGGCGGCGTGGTCGGCTTCCTCGTCGGCCTCGGGTTCCTCAACTATCCGCTCAAGCGGCTGCTCGGCTATCCGCCGTCATTGCGCGAGAAGGAGGAGAGGTGGCTGGACGCGCTACTTCAGCCTCTGCACCGACCACAAGGTCGTCGGCATCCAGTACCTCTGGGGCATCGGGCTGTTCTTCTTCATCGGCGGCCTGAACGCGATGCTGATCCGCACCGAGCTGCTGACCCCGCACAACCAGGTGTTCCCGGCGGGGACGTACCTGACGATCGTCGGGATGCACGGCACGATGATGATGGGGATGATGACGAGCGGGATTCTCGGCCCGTTCGCCAACTATCTCGTTCCGATCATGATCGGCGCCCGGCGGATGGCATTCCCGCGGATCGAGGCGCTCACGTTCTGGCTGCTGATGGCGGCCGGCGTGATCCTGACCACGACCGTCTTCTTCGGCGGCTTCCCGACAGGCTGGACGGGCTACGCACCCCTCTCCACCCAGGCCAACCCCGGAATCGACAACTACATCCTCTTCTTCGCCCTGGTCGGCGTCTCGATGACGCTGCTCGGACTGAACATGATCGTGACCATCCTGACGATGCGCGCGCCCGGGCTGACCTGGACGCGACTACCGATCTTCGTCTGGGGCGTTCTCTCGACCGCCGTGCTCATGGTGCTCGCCGCGCCGGTGCTGATCGCGACCCTCGGGATGGCGGCGCTCGACCGGACGGCCCAGACGACGTTCTTCAATCCCGCCCTGGGCGGCAGCAACTACCTCTACCAGAACCTGTTCTGGATGTTCGGCCACCCCGAGGTGTACATCCTCGCGCTCCCGGGCTTCGCCATCGTCCTCGAGCTGCTTCCGGTGTTCGCGCGCAAGCCGCTCTGGGGGTACCGACTGGCCGTGTCAGGCCTACTCGGGGTCTCGCTCCTCTCCTGGTTCGTCTGGCAGCACCACTTGTTCGTGAGCGGCATCAACGGCGACCTGCGCCCCTTCTACATGCTCTCGACGGAGCTGATCTCGATCCCGACCGGGTTCACGTTCCTCTGCGGGATGATGACCCTCTGGCGCGGCCACATCCGCTACACGGTGCCAATGCTCTTCTGCCTCGCCTGGTTCTTCAACTTCCTGATCGGAGGGCTGTCCGGCGTCTTCCTCTCCGACGTCCCGAGCGACGTGACGACCCACGGGAGCTTCTTCGTGATGGCGCACTTCCACTACACGATCATGGGCGGCCTGGTCTTCACGTTCTTCGCGGCGATCTACTACTGGGTACCGAAGATGACCGGCTGGGAGCTGAACGAGCGGCTCGGGAAGATCCACTTCTGGACGATGTTCATCTTCTTCAACTCGGCGTTCGGGGTGCTCTTCGCCGTCGGCTTCCTCGGCCAGGCGCGCCGCGCCGTGACGTATCCGAGCAATCTCCAGTTCCTCAACGACTGGGTCTCGGTCTCGGCGTTCTTCCTCGGGGCCTCGATGCTGGTCTTCATCTTCAACCTCGTCTGGTCGCTCGCGTTCGTGAAGAAGCCGGCCGCGGCGAACCCGTGGGGGTCGCGCTCGATCGAGTTCCAGCTCCCGTCACCGGTGCCGGTGCACAACTTCGACCGGATCCCCGTCTTCTCGAGCGATCCGTACGGCTACGGCGAGGGGCCGATGCCAAGCTTGACGCCGACGCCGGCCGGAGCGCCGGCAGGGAGGGACTGATGGCCGAGCCGCTCGCATACGGAGGCACCGGCTACGAGGTCGTCGAGGAGGAGCCGCCCGAGATCCTCGGACGCAACCTCGTGTCCGCGAGCTACCTTCTCGCGAGCGCGACCGCGTTCTTCTTCGTCGGCTTCCTGTTCGCGTACTTCTATCTCCGCTCGCTCAACAACGGCGGGATGTGGAAGCCCCAGGGCGTCGACGCCTCGGTCCCGTGGGGAACCGCGGTCGTCGCGTGCTACGTGGTGAGCGCCCTGCTCGTCCGGCTCGGACTGAGCGACCACCGCGCACTGCGGCGCAGGCAGTGGCTGACCAAGGCGCTCGTGGCGTTGCTCATCGGAGTCGTCGGGCTCGTGCTCCAGGTGCTGGCCTGGACACACGAGGGCTTCGGGCCGGCCGACGGCGGCTTCGCGAGTGTCTACTTCGGCTGGACGGCCTTCATCTTCCTCTTCGTGCTCGGAACGCTGCTCTGGCTCGAGACGACCCTGGCCATGTCGTTCCGCTACAGCAGGGTCGAGGGTGGCGTCCCCGCGCCGGGCGAGGCGTCCGGCGACCCGCATCGCAAGGCACATGACATCCGCGACCCGCTCTCGCTCGTCCGCGCGGAACTCGTCGGGCTTAGCTTCTACTGGACGTTCCTCGCAGCGATCGCGGTCGTGACCTGGATCGTCCTCTACCTGATCTAGATGGACCCGCTGCCACTCGTCGTCTGCGGAGCGGCCGCGGCGCTCTACGCCCTGGGACGGCGAGGGAGGGTGCGAGTCTGGCGCGAGGTGAGCTTCTACAGCGGCGCCGCGCTCGCATTCGTCGTGCTCGAGTCGCCGTTCGACACGTGGGCGGACAGGTGGCTCTCGGTGCACATGACGCAGCACGTCGTGCTCATGACGGTCGTGCCGCCGCTCGTCGTGCTCGGCCGCCCGTGGCCGCGCATGTGGCTGCCGTTTCCGCTGTCCGCAAGGCGTGCCGTCGGAGGCGCGCTGTCGCGCTCGCCCACGTTCCGCCGCAGCGCAGGCCTCTTGAAGCGACCGTGGGTTGCGCTAGCCGTCCAGTCGGCGATGGTCGCTCTCTGGCACGTGCCGCAGCTGTATGACGCGGCTGTGCGCAACGAGTGGATCCACGTGCTCGAGCACGTGTGCTTCGTCGCACCCGCGCTCGTGTTCTGGGGAGCCCTGCTCGACACGCCGCCGGTGCGTGCGCGCATCGACGATCTGCAGCGCTCAGTCTGCTTCGCCGCCGCGATGGTTCCGATGTGGATCCTCGCGATCGTGCTCGCCTTCGCCCCGGCGCCGATCTACGCCGCGTATCCGTCGCTGACGGACCAGCAGCTCGCGGCCGGCGTGATGTGGGTCCCGGGATCACTCGCATACTTCATCGCCCTACTCGTCTTCTTCTACCGCTGGCTCGCGCCCGGCCCATCTGATGTGCCGATCGCCGTCGAGCCCCGACCCGAGGAGCTCTCATGGACGTGACCGCCTCATTCCTCGCCGGCTCGATCCTCGGCTGGGCGTTGCCGCTCGCCCTGCTCATCGCAATCCTGGTGTGGTGGATGATCGTCCTGCGCCGTCGCAGCGACGAGGACGCGTAGCTACCGGCTGCGGAGGTCGACCACCGACGGCCGGCCGTGGCGGACGATCTTGAGTACGTCCCACATGCGTGCGGTCTCGTGCCCGGGTACGAGACACGCGAAGCGGTAGACGCCCTTCCTGCTCGCGCGGAACGTGAAGCGGGCGGTGTGTCCCGCTTCGAGGCCGATCTGAGGGTGCGGAATCTCGGCTCCACGGAATGCCGGCGTCGCGGAGTTCGCGCCGTGAACGACAGCGCACGAGTGCCGCAGCGGCCCACGGTTCTTGCACACGACCCGCACCGTCCATCCGCGAGGCACCGTCCACATCAAATAGCGCGAGTAGCCGTCAAAGTTGAAGCCGCCGTTTGCGTCGTCGTAGGAGGCGATCAACGTGATCGTGACCCGATGCCGGTGGGCATCCACCGCCAGGAACTTGCCCGGCGCAGGAGGCGCCTTCGCCGCCAGGGCGAGGGCCACGACGGCTGCTTCTAGCACGCCCACAGCATCCCAGAGCGAAGCGAGCGCCGCCACCGCAAGAGCCGTTTCTTAGCGAACCCTCACGGCTCAGCTTGGCGAGCGACTCCCTGTTGGTCAGCTTGTCGGCGACTCCTAGCGTCTTCACATCTCCGGCCAAGCGACGGCACAGGTCGCTGAGTGAGTGTGGAGCCATCACACCACGACCACCCAGGAGTGAACCAATGTCTCTGAACACGGCCATCCTTCTCAACGCCATCCTTGATCTCGGCGTCGTCTCTGCTGTCGCCGCAGGCATGTGGCTCCCGTTCACGCTCGATCGCCCGAGCCAAGAAACGACTCTCTATTCGTTCGCGGCACCCCTTTCGGAGGATCTCGCCGCCTAGCCGGTGCGCCTCTTACGGCGTCGCGGCGGGCGGGCAGCCAGCGTGCGCGTCGTTTCAGGCCGCTGTTTCGCCGAGGGCAACCTCGGCGGCGGCTCGCGAAGCGCGGTTGCTCTTGCCAATCGCCCTCCCGCCGAGCACCGTGACGGTCACGGGAGCGAGCACGAGTAGCGCGAGCGTCCGCGAAAGCCCGATTTGGTCTGAGAGAAGGCCGATGACGGGCGGCCCGACGACGAAGCCGGTGTAGCCGAGGGTGAACGCCGCCGCGAGCGAGGGTCCAGGCGGATGGATTCGCCCTGCAGCAGTGAACAAGAGAGGTACGGCATTTGCGATTCCGAGGCCGCAGAGGGCGAAGCCGATGACGGCGGGAACCATTTCGCCGATCAGCACCACGCTGCCCAGCGCAATCGCAACCAATGCCGTCCCGGCTCGAAGCAATCTTCCGGCGCCGATGCGCGCATTGACGACGTCGCCCCCGAGTCGCGCGATGGCCATACCGAGCGAGAATCCCGAGAACGCCATGGCGGCCGCGGCTGGGCTCGCCCCGGCGTCTTGCCGGAGGTAGATGCCGCTCCAGTCGCCGATGGCGCCTTCGGTCAGCATCACGAGGAAGCAGAGCGCGCCGATGAGGATCACGGGCCGCGTGGGAAGCGCGAGCCCGTGTCCCGCCGAGGAGTGAGCGTTCGCCGCTCCGAGCCGCCTGGTGATCCAGAGACTCAGCAACAACAAGGCGACGCCGACGAGCAGGCTTTCGACGCGCGGATCGAGTCCTGCCGCCGCCGCAACGGCGACGAGTCCGGCAGCGGCGAACCCGCCCACGCTCCAGCCGCCGTGAAATGACGACATGATCGGCCGCTTCAGCTCTTTCTGGATCGCGATGCCATGAGCGTTCATCGCGACATCCATCGCGCCGTTGCTCGCTCCGAAGACGAAGAGGATCGCTCCGAGCATGTACGGGCTCGTAGCAAGCAGGGGAAGGGCCGGCATCAGGCAGAACAGGAGCGTCGCCGACCGGGTGACCGTTGCGGTCGGGCGGCGGTCGATGAGGTGCCCGGTCAACGGCATCGAGACAAGTGCTCCGGCCGCCAGACAAAGAAGGCAGAGGCCGAGCGTCGCCTTCGAGATCCCCAGGTGACCCTGCAGCCAGGGGATATGGGCCACCCAGGTCCCGATCATCGCCCCGTTCACGCTGAACACCAAGAATGTCGCGAGCCGCGGGCTCATACGGTCACCACGCGCAAGCCGGCCGCCGCGAACGCGCTCGTCAGATCCTCGTCGCCGTCCGTTATCAGGTAGTCGATCTCGTCGAGCGGAGCGACGACCCATGGGTTCGCCGTGTGCAGCTTCTCCCGCGTCGCGAGCGCGACCACCATGTCGGAGCTTGCGACCATCGCGCGCTTCACCTGCGCCTCGGCGTCGTTCGCGGTCGTGACACCGATCTCCGGATGGAAGGCGCAGACTCCGAGCACGGATGCGTCCGCGCGGATCGCTCGGAATGCGTCGACTGCAACCGGCCCAACCGCTACCTGCTCGTCTTTGAGCAGTCGGCCGCCGACGACCATGACTTCAGCGTTCGGATGGGCCGCCAACGCCGTCGCGACCGGCGGGGCGTTTGTGACGACGACGCCGTCCCAGCTCGACGGCAGGCGGCGCGCGACCTCGAGAGCGGTCGTGCCGCCGTCGAGGAAGAGCGTACGAGACGACTCGACAAGCGGCACGGTCGCCTCTGCGAGCGCTGCCTTCTTCTCCTGGGCAATCTCGAGCCGCTGCGCGAACGGCAGCGCCCCCGGAGTCGACGCGAGCGCGCCCCCGTGAACCCGCCGGAGGAGCCCGAGGGCAGCGAGCTCCTGCAGGTCGCGACGTACCGTGTCCTCAGAGACGCTCAGCCCCGCCACGAGCTCGGCAACCACGACTCGCCCGTCGCGCCCAAGCCGAGCGAGGATCTCCCCTTTCCGTTCTGCTGCCAGCACCGCTGCCGTTTATAGCACGTTCTTGCGTGTTTTTGCGTGTTTGCGGCCGCCCCTACAGCGAGCGGTACAGAACCGTCTGGCGCTGGCCGGTCGCGCCGGAACGAATGATCGCGTCACAGACCTCGGAGGCGCGATAGCCGTCCTCGAAGTCGGCGCCGTACGGTGCGACCTCATGGTCGTCGGCGACCGCGGCCAGGAAGTGGTGCAACTCGTGGACGAACGTGTCACCCCAGCCGATGATGTGTCCCGGCGGCCACCAGTGCTCCCAGAACGGCTGATCCGCCTCGGAGACGAGCACCGTCTTGAACCCGCGTGCGCGGTCGCCGTCAGCGCGGAACACCTGTAGCTCATTGAGCCGCTCCATGTCGAAGGCGAGCGAGCCCTTCGTGCCGTTCATCTCCCACTGGAATGCGTTTCGGCGTCCGTGGGCGAAGCGGGTTGCCTCCAGCGTGCCGATCGATCCGTTTGCGAACGCAACGGCCGCCTCTACCGCGTCGTCGACCTTCCGACCCGGCAGGAAGGTGTGGCCGAAACCGGAGACCGACTCGATCTCGCCGTTGAGAAAGCGCGCGAGGTCGACGACGTGGGTCATCAGATCGCCGAGGGCCCCGGAGCCTGCCGCGTCCACGTCGAAGCGCCAGGTGTCGAGCGAAGGGTCGTCACCCCAGTCCTGCAGGTAGCGACCGCGGAAGTGGCGGACCTCCCCGAGCTCCCCCGCCTCGACGATCTCCCGCGCGAGCCGGACCGCCGGCACGAACCGGTAGTTGAAGGCACACATGTGACGGACGCCGGTCGCGGCCACCGCCTTCCAGATCTCGTAGCTCTCGTCCGCGTCACGTCCGAGCGGCTTCTCGCAGATGACGTGCTTGCCCGCCTCTGCCGCCGCGATCGTCGGCTCGGCATGCAGCGAGTTCGGCCCACCGTTGTCGAACAGTCCGATCCTCTCGTCCGCGACGAGATCGCGCCACTCGGTGGTCGCGTACTCCCAGCCGTAGCGCCGCGCCGCCTGGCCGACTGCCTCCGCGTCGCGACCGGCGATTCCGATCAGCTCCGGCTCGAGCGGCGGCGGCCAGGTGATGTAGGAGATCTTCCGGAACGCGTTCGAGTGCGCCTTGCCCATGAAGGCATAGCCGAGCATCCCCACGCCGATCTTGGTCACCTGCGAGATAGTACGCGCGTGGGTTCCGCAGTTAAGTGGGGCATCGTCTCCACCGCCGACATCAACCGGAAGGTGATCCCGGGCGCGCACGCGTCCGACAAGATCGACCTCGTCGGAGTCGCGAGCCGCGACCAGGGCAGGGCCGATGCCTACGCGCACGAGTGGGACATTCCGCGCTCCTACGGCTCGTACGAGGCCTTACTGGCCGACCCCGAGATCGAGGCGGTCTACATCTCGCTGCCGAACACGCTGCATGCCGAGTGGTCGATCAAGGCGCTCGACGCGGGCAAGCACGTGCTCTGCGAGAAGCCGTTCACCCGGCACCCGGAAGAGGTGGACGCGGCGTTCGACGCCGCCGAGAGGAACGGTCGTCTGCTGAGCGAGGCGTTCATGTACCGCCACAATCCGCAGACCGCGAAGCTCGTGGAGCTCGTCCGCGACGGCGCGATCGGCGAGCTCCGGCTGATCCGGTCGGCGTTCTCGTACGGCCTCTACGACCTCGAGAACATCCGACTTCGCACCGACGTCGAGGGGGGCGCCCTCATGGATGTCGGCTGTTACAACGTCTCGGGCTCGCGGCTGCTCGGAGGCGAGCCGGAGCGGGTCTGGGGCGAGGCGTGGTACGGGTCTTCGGGAACGGACTGGGTGTTCAACGGAACACTGCGCTTTCCCGGGAACGTGCTCGCCACCTTCGACTGTGCCACCGCGCTCTCCGAACGCGACGAGCTCGAGGCGATCGGCAGCGAGGGCTCGCTCTTTCTCGACGACCCATGGCACTGCGTCCATCCGGTCATCGAGCTCCGCCGGAACGACGGCGTCGAGCGAATCGAGCTCGAACCCGTCGACTCGTACCGGCTGGAGCTCGAGAACCTGAGCGACGCGATCCGCGGCGAGGCCAGCCTGCTTCTCGGACGGGAAGACGCTCTCGGGCAGGCGAAGGCGCTCGAAGCTCTTCACCGCTCGGCGACGACCGCGGCGCCGGTTTCGCTCTAGCGGCAGCCCGTTTTCATTCTCTCCCTAGGCCACTAGCATGGGGCGGGCGAATGAGCGCGCACGCCGCACCTGCGCCTTCGGGCCCCACCTTCACGATTCGCGGCAGGCCGTACCCGGTGCTGCTGCCGAAGCTCGCCGATCCGCGCCTCCATCTGGCCGCGGTCATCATCTCGCTGCAGGTCATCGGCCAGATCGGCTTCCACTTCGAGCTTTCGATCGCGCAGATCCTGCTCGCGATCGGCACCTGCGCCGTGCTCGAGGTGGCGATCGCGATGCGCCGGCAGCACGTGATCATGTGGCCGGCAAGCGCGATGCTGACCGGCAACGGCGTCGCCTTCGTCCTGCGTGTGCCGGGCACCGTGCACGGCGACTGGTGGAGCCTCCGCGGCTGGTGGATCTACGTCGGAACCGCCGCGGTCTCGCTCCTCTCGAAGCACGTGATTCGCTGGCGCGGCGAGCACATCTTCAATCCGTCCAACATCGGGCTCGTCCTCTGCTTCCTCCTGCTCGGCCGGACTCGCGCCGCTCCGCTCGACTTCTGGTGGGGGCCGATGTCAGCGTGGCTCGTGGTCGCGCTCGCTGTCATCGTCGCGGGCGGCTTCCTCATCCTCCGGCGGCTGAAGCTGCTGCGGGTGGCGATCGGCTTCTGGATCTCGTTCGCGGTGGCGATCGGCGTGCTCGCCCTCGCCGGCCACACGATGACCGCGCGCTGGCACCTCGGCCCGATCTCGGGCTTCCACCTGTGGTGGGTGCTCGTCACCTCGCCCGAGGTGCTCGTGTTCCTCTTCTTCATGATCACCGACCCGAAGACGGCTCCGCGCTCCCCGACGGGCCGGCTCGTCTACGCGGTCTCGCTCGGCCTGCTCGCGGGGGTGATGATCGCGCCGACGATTACCGAGTACGCGGCCAAGGTCGCGCTGCTGGGGTCGCTCGCCGTCGTCTGCCTGGCGCTGCCGTTGCTGCGCCTCGTCCCGTGGCCAATCGACCGGCGGCTCGTCGTCGGCCTCGCGACGCTGGCGTTCGCCGTGTCGGTGGGGGCGATCGTCGTCGGGAACGCGCCTGCGGTCGCGGAAGCCTCGAGCGCGGTACCGCCCGGTGCGCTGCCGCCGATCACGATCCTCCCCGCGCAGGGCGTTCAGACGAAGCTCGACCTTCACACGGCGCAGCTGATCGCCCACGACCTGGTCGGGGCGAAGCCGTCGGCGAGCGCGGGCGCGCTTCGGATCTGGCTTGTCGAGGGTGTCGAGCAAGGCCCCCCGACAGCGACGGTGCAGCGCGCCGGCCTCACCTACCACCTGCACCAGACCGCGGACGGCCACTGGGCGCTTCCGTCGGCTGTGCAGTCGGGCCCGGTCGAGACCGCACCGGCTCCCGTGAGCTCAGCGCTGCGCGGCATCCGGCTGACGAACGTCGCGCCGACGGTCGGGCTCGACTTCCGCCAGGACTCGTTCCGCTACGGAGTCTCGAACGACTACACGGCGATGATGGGCGGCGGCGTGTGCTGGCTCGACTACAACGGCGACGGCTGGGAGGACCTGTTCGCCGTCAACTCGTACTCGAGCGGCGACACCTCGCGGTGGGAGGCGCACGGCGGGCTGCCGCGCACGCAGCTGTTCGAGAACCGGCACGGCCACTTCCGCAACGTCACTGCGACCACCCACGCCGGCCTACGGGTGCAGGGCGACGGCTGCGCGGCCGCGGATCTGAACGGCGACGGGCATCCCGATCTGATCGTGACGACGGCGAACGGAGTCAAGCTGCTCTGGAACAACGGCAACGGCACCTTCAGCGAAGGCGCGCGCGGCGCCGGGATGAGCGCCTCCGGCTGGTACACGGGAGTCGCGGTCGCGGACGTGAACGGCGACGGCCGCCCGGACGTCTTCGTGGCCGGCTACACACGTCCGTACGACTCCGTACCGAACTCGCTCGCCGGTTTCCCGACCAACCTCGTCGGCGTCCGGGACCTCCTCTACCTCAACGAGGGGGACGCCCCGAACGGCCGCGCCCGCTTCCGCGAGGTCGGGGTGCAGGCGGGTCTCGAGGCGTCCGGCTTCTCGCACGGCCTTGGCGCGACCTTCCTCGACGTCAACGGCGACGGCCGTCCCGACCTGTACGTCGCGAACGACGAGGATCCGAACCAGCTGTACGTCGACGTGCCGTGGCCGGGCGGCGCGAGGGCCGACCCCGCCGGGCTCGGCTTCCGCTTCGAGAACCGCGCCGCCGTCTCGGGAGTCGCAGACCCGTACGCCGGCATGGGCGTCGCAGTCGACGGTGCCCACGCAGGTCCGCTCGGCTTGTTCGTCACGAACTCTCGCCACGAGCCGTCGGCGGCTTTCGCCGAGGCGAAGGGGTCGTCCTCGTTCGCCAATGCCCGCGCCGACTTCGACCCTGCGCTCGGAGCCGACTTCGCCGGCTGGGGAGACTCGTTCGTCGACCTGGCGAACTCGGGCACGTCCGATCTCGTGCTCGCCACCGGCGGGATCCCAGTCACGAGCCTGGCCAAGGACGCCGGACCGCTGAAGGTGGTCGCCCCGCTGTCAGGAGCCGCGAGCGAGCGCTACGGCGTGACGCCGAACGTCGTCCCGGCGGGGCTCCGCGTGAACGGGCGCGGGCTCGCGGCCGCCGACGTCGACAACGACGGCCGCATGGAAATCGCCGTCAACTCGATCGGCGGCAAGCTCCTGCTCCTGAAGCCGGCCGGCCCGACCGGCCACTGGCTCGAAGTGAAGCTCTCCCGCTTCGACCCGGGCACGGTCGTGACGATCACGCTCCCCGACGGCCGGACGCTCTCGCAGGAAGAACGCGCGGGCAGCAGCTACCTGTCCTCCGAGGACCAGCGCGTCCACTTTGGCCTCGGCGCCGCCACGAGAGTCGCGCGCCTCTCCGTGCGCTCCCCGTGGGGAGGCGAGAGCGTCCTGCGCAACCTGCCCGCGAACCGGATCGTCGCCGTCACGGTCCCGCCGCGCCGAGCTCCGCAGGTGTCAGCGCCTCCCGGCACGTACCGTCTCGCAGCCTGCACGCCGGCGACCGACGGCCGCTCGATCGCGACGGTCTGGAACGAGACGGCGGTCGCGGCGCTCCGGTCCGGGGCCGCGAGCGAGCCGGTCCAAGCGCGCGACCTCTACGACGTCTCCTCCGCGATGTGGGACGCCTGGAAGGCGAGCGCGCGAGGCGGCACCTCCGCCCGCGAGGCAGCGATCAGCTACGCCGCCTACCGGGTGCTGCTGTGGCAGGCGTCCTTCGAGTCGAACCTCAGCCGGACGTTCGCCCTGCTGACGAGGGAGCTGCGCGCACTCTGCTACTCGCCGGACTTCACCACCACGCACGGGGGGTCCCCCGCTGCCCTGGGCAACCGGGTCGCCGCGGCCGCAATCGCCGCCGGCCGGCACGACGGCTCGAACGAGTCGCTGCACTACGCAGACCCGACCTTCACCTCGCGCAACCAGCCCTTGATCGTTCACGCAGCGGGCTCGACGGTGGAGGACGCGACGTTCTGGCAGCCGCTGGCGCTAGCGGCGATCCAGCCTCACAGCCTGACCGCGGCGCCCGCAGACGTGCAGAGCTTCGTCGGTGGCCAGTGGGGCCACGTCCGCAGCTTCGCGCTCCCGCACTCTCGCCGCGGCCTGCCGATCGATCCGGGCGCGTCGCCTCTCGGAGACCCGTCGAGTCACGCGTACAAGCAAGCAGCCATAGCCGTCTTGCGGGCGACGTCCGCGAGCGGCCCGGCCACGCTCGTCTGGTCGCCGGTGCGCTGGAACTCGCTCGCCGCCCGCGAGGCCACGGGCAGTCTCGGCAAGGACGTCCGCCTCTACCTCGGCCTCGATGCCGCGCTCAACGACGCCGCCGTCGCCGCCTGGGGGGCGAAACGCGCCTACCAGCCGCCGCGACCAATCTCGATGATCCGCTATCTCGCGTTCCAGGGCCAGTCGAGCGATCGCAAGCAGCCGGACTACAGCGCGGACGGCCTGCCGCTCGTCCCGGGCCTCGTCGAGCTCCGCGGCGGCAAGGTCGACGTGCTCTCGCGGGGACGCTGGGTCGACGGCGCCGCGTGGTCACCGCCCGTCGCCACGCCGCCGTCACCCGGCGGCATCGCCGAGGGAAGCGCCTTCGCCTACGCGGCAGGAAGGGTGCTGGCCGCGCTCACCGGTCGCTCGTACGCACACCAGATGCGGGTGGCGTCGGCGGCTTCGGTTGCCGACGGGATCGACGTCCCGTCGGACGTGACGGCAGGCCGCAGCCTCGGCGAGCGCGTCGCGGCGCTGGTTCTGCGCAAGCTCCGCGGCTAGGGCTAGCGGCCGGAGCGCGCCTGCAGCCTGACCGCGACGGTGTCGAGGGTCACCGCCGCGAGCAGCACGGCGCCGGTGATGATGTAGATCCAGCCGTTCGAGACGTTCAGCAGGAGCAGCCCGTTCTGCAGCGTCCCGATGAGCAGCGCGCCGAGCAGGGCGCCCCGCACCTCGCCACGCCCACCGAAGAGGCTGACCCCGCCGATCACCGCAGAGGCGATCGCGTTCAGCAGCAGGTTCCCGGGGGGGAACGTCAGCCCCACGGAATTGACCTGGGCGGCGAAGACGATCCCGCCGATCGCGGCCATCGTGCCCGAGAGCGCGAACACGATGACCCGGATGCGCGGGACGTTGATGCCGGCGCGCCGGGCAGCCTCGGCGCTGCCACCGACCGCGTACACG
Organism: uncultured Actinomycetes bacterium; assembly: GCA_963759435.1. Classification (GTDB taxonomy): domain Bacteria; phylum Actinomycetota; class Thermoleophilia; order Gaiellales; family Gaiellaceae; genus Palsa-739. The sequence continues at coordinate 404,885 of CAVWZB010000010.1, forward strand.
TGGCGGCCGAACGTCGTCCACTTGGCGAGGAACGTCAGAACAACGAAGAAGAAGACCATGAGCACGCCGGCGAGCGGCAGGCCCTCGGGGGTCTCGATGATCTTGCCGTGGTTGCAGATCGCGACGGTGCCGAACGCCGCGATCGCGAGGCCGACGGTCTTCAGAATCGCTGACATCCAGCTCTGCTGGGCGATGTGCGTGCCGCGGGCGACGATCTTCTTGTACAGGACGCTGAGCGGATACAGCGCGGTGACGATGGCCGCGATTATCCAGCCGGCGGTCGCCGAGAAGATGTAGTTGTCGGTGTAGTTGATCCAGCGGTCCTGGATGATGATCGAGCCGCGCGCCTGCAGCGTGTTGAGGATCACACCCTCGAAGATCAGAAAACCGCCGAGCGTGACGACGAACGAGGGAACGCCGACGAACGCGACGATCGAGCCCTGCAATGCGCCGATCACGGCACAAGCGGCGACGGCGATGAGCATCGCGAGGAGGCCGTTCATCTGCAGGCTTCTACCGGGGAGCTGGAGCTCCGCGGCGATCACCGCACCGATGCCGGCGACGTAGCCGATCGAGAGGTCGATCTCGCCGAGGAGGAGCACGAAGACGACGCCGTACGCGAGCAGCGCCGTGCCCGCCGTCTCCGTGATCAGGTTGACGAAGTTCACGGACGTGAAGAAGTTCGTCGCGGTGAGGGCGAAGAAGATCACGACGGCGAGCTCGCCGACGATGATCGGAATCGGCCCGAGGTTGCCGGTGCGCACGTTCAACCACATGCGCTCCCGGGCGCCGCGGAATCCACCGGGAAGCTGCTCCTCCTCGAGCGGGGGCGGCGGCGCCTTGTCCGCGCCGACGACGTCAGCCGAGCTCACGTACCCGCTCCTGCATCTGCGGTTGACGCGATCCCCGAGACCTTCGTGGGCATGCCGGCGGTGATCGCCTCGACGACTGCCTGCTGCGTCGTGTTGCGGCGCTCGAACACGCCGACGTTCCGTCCGAGCCGCAGCACGGTGATCCGGTCGGCGGTCTCGAAGACGTCGTGGAGGTTGTGCGAGATGAGCATCACGCCGAGGCCCTGGCTGCCGAGGCGCCGAACGAGCTCCAGCACCTGCTCGGTCTGAGCGACGCCGAGTGCCGCGGTCGGCTCGTCGAGGACGACGAGCTTCGAGTTCCACATCACGGCACGGGCGACGGCGACCGATTGGCGCTGGCCGCCCGAGAGGGTCGCCACCGTCTGGCGGACCGACCTGATCGTCGTCACTGCCAGGGTCTTGAGCGTCTCGGCGGTGTGCTGCTCCATCGGAGCTTCCGACAGAATCTGGGCCCGGCTGATCTCGCGGCCCAGGTACATGTTCTGGACGACGTCGAGGTTGTCGCAGAGCGCGAGATCCTGGTAGACGACCTCGATCCCGAGCCGCGCGGCGTCCTTCGGCCCGTGGATGCTCACCTCCCGACCCTCGAAGAGGATCTGACCGCTATCGGCCGAGTGGGTGCCGGCGACGCACTTGACGAGAGTGGACTTGCCCGCGCCGTTGTCGCCGACGAGTGCCATCACCTCGCCGGCGCGGACCTCGAAGTCGACGTCGTCGAGCGCCTGCACCGACCCGAACGTCTTGGTGATGTTCTGCAGCTGGAGAAGTGGCGTGTCGCTCATCGATGACCGCTCCTGGGCGAGGAGAGCGCGGTGGAGGCGCCCCGCGTGGACGCCTCCACCTTCTCACAGTGAACGAATTACTTGCAGTACTTCTTGTACTGACCGATGCACACGTCGCTCTTCTTCAGCCACTTCTGCGTGAAGAGTGTCGTGTAGTTCTTCTTCGTGATCCACGTCACGGGAAGGGTCAGCGTCGGCTCCTTCTTCGAGCCGTTCATCCGGAACCCGTTCGTCTTCGGCTTCTTCCCATGGAGGAGCGCGATCGCCGCAGCGGCCGCGGCGTTCGCCTCCAGCGACACCTTCTTGTAGACGGTGCCCGTCTGCCAACCGGCGATGATGTACTGGACGCCCTGCGCCGTCGCATCCTGGCCGGACAGGGGGACCTTCTTGAGGTGAGCGGCCTTCTCGTCGGCGACCACGGCGCCTGCGATGTTGTCGTTCGCCGCGATGATGCCCTTGATCTTGTTGTTGGTCTGGGACAGCATCGACTTGTAGATGGTCGCCGCGTTGTTCGCGTCCCAGCCGGGCACGAACTTCGCCGGCCCCTTCGTCAGCTTGTGGTGCTTGAAGAGCGGGTTGAGCACCGCGGTATTGCCGCTCCTGAACCAGTACGCGTTCTGGTCGGTCTGACCGCCCCACAGCTGGGCGACCTTGCTGCTCTTCTTGTACGTGCCCTTCGCCTTCATCGCAGCGATGATGCCGTTGGCCTGCGCCTTGCCGACGAGCTTGCCGTCGAACGTGTCGTAGACCGAGGCCGTGCCGCCGACCACCTGGCGGTCGTAATCGATCGCCTTGCCGCCGTGCGACGTGAAGAGCTTCTCGATCGAGGCCGCCGAGCCGGGGTCGAGAGCCGTCTCGATCACGACCTTCGCCCCGTCGTTCAGGCACGTCTGCGCCTGCGCCTGCTGCGTCGTTGCACTGTTGAGCGCGTTGGTGATCAGCGCCGTGACGCCGGCGTTGTTGAACGCCTTTGTCAACAGCGGCTTGTCGAACTGCTGCCAGCGGACTGATGACTGCGTGTCAGGCAGCAGAACACAGACCTGAACGTTGCCCGCTGACTTCTTTTTTGGACTCGCGACGGCGGCGGCGGAAACAGCCAGAGCGGCAACCGCGGCGCCGAGCACGAGGATCAATCCCTTCCGACGAATACCTCTCACCCTCTTGCCCTCCTTCATGCACTTTCGAGAGCGCCCTCCGGCGCCTCCTGGATGTGCCGCTCCATCGCAGGGACAGAGCGACTGTGTCGCCCACGGTGGCCCCGGCTCCGATCGATCGGCGCTTCGATACTACTCGCCTGAAAAAGAGATGCCAAGACCTGACCGAGCGCCGGCTGCAGCGATAGGGTCGGCGCATGAAGACGAGTCTCGGAATCTGGGCGTTCGGCGGCATGGCGACGCGTTTCAACCCGGGTGGATACAAGCCGGAGCTCGCGGGCGTCTCGACGGTGGAGAAGGTCCGCACCGCGGTGGAAGGGCTCGGCGAGCTGATCGACGACTACGAGTTCCACTATCCGCAGGAGCTCTCGCACGAGAATCTCGACGCGGTCCGAGACGCGCTCGGCGGACACGGCATCTACTGCATCGCGAGCGGCCTCCATCTCGACCCGCGCTTCGGCAAAGGAGGCTTTTGCTCGCCCGACGACGCCACCCGCGCCGAGGCGCTGCGGCTGACGCGGGAGGCGATCGACCTCGCAGCCGAGGTCGGTGCGCAGATGATCATCTGGCCGGGGATCGAGGGCTACAACTATCCGTTCCAGACTCCGTACGCCGAGTCGTGGGCGCGGTTCATGGACGGTGTCGCCGACGCCGCTTCGCACGCGGCCGAGCGCGGCGTCACGGTGTTCCTCGAGCACAAGAACTCCGAGCCGGCGATGAAGATCCTCATGCGCAACGTCGGCATGACGCTGCATGTGATCCACACCCTGCGCGCGCGCGGGATCTCGAACGTGAAGGTCAACATGGACTGGCAGCACCTGATCATGAACGGCGAGAACCTCGCCGAGTACGCGGCGCTCCTGGCCGCTGAGGGCCTGCTCGGACATCAGCACGCAAACTCCGGTTGGGGCACGTTCGACGACGACAACATGGTCGGCGCGACCGCCTTCATGGAGACGCTCGAGCTTGCGATCGAGCTGCGGCGCGCCGGCTACGGCGAGAACGGAGAACGGCTCGGCTTCGACCTCTATCCCTACACCGAGGACGCAGTCGGCGCAGTGAAGCGCTCGGTGCTCCAGTGGCGCTTCATCGACGGGGTCGCAGCGAAGATCGACGAGACGGAGCTGCTGCAGGCGCAGCAGGCCAAGGACGCCGTCCGCGCCTACGAGCTCGTCTACACCGCACTCGGCGCGTAGCGTGGCCCTCGTCGGCCTCGACGTCGGCACCTCCGCCGTCAAGGGCGTCGCGATCGACGAAGAGGGGCGAGTCCTCGCGACGGCGAGCGCCGAGTACCCGCTCTCTCGTCCGCAGCCGGGCTGGTCGGAGCAGGATCCCGAGGACTGGTGGCGCGCAACCGAGGACGTCCTCGGTCGGCTGCCCGACGGGCCTGTGGGTCTGTCGGGGCAGATGCACGGGCTCGTCGTCCTCGACTCCGAGCTGCGTGTGCTGCGCCCTGCGATCCTGTGGAACGACCAGCGCACCGCCGCCGAGTGCGCGGAAATCGAGGAGCGGATCGGCCTCCCCCAGCTCCTCGAGCTGACAGGGAATCGAGCGCTGACCGGTTTCACGGCGCCCAAGCTGCTCTGGCTGCGGCGGCACGAGCCCGAGCTGTACGGCCGGATCCGCCATGTGCTGCTGCCGAAGGACTACGTCCGGCTCCGCCTGAGCGGGGAACTCGCCGCCGACGTTGCCGACGCCTCGGGCACGCTCCTCTTCGACGTCGGCCGACGCACTTGGTCGGAGGAGGTCTGCGCGGCGCTCGAGGTCCCACTCGAGTGGCTCCCACCCGTTTACGAGTCGACCGAGATCGCGGGTGCCGGCGACCAGGCCTCGGCAGCGCTGGGAGTGGGAATCGCGCGTCCAGGGGCGGTTTCGGTCGTCCTCGGCACCTCCGGCGTCGTCTTCTCTGCGCTCCCCGCCTACGAGCACGACCCTGAAGGGCGGCTGCACGCGTTCTGCCATGCCGTGCCCGACACGTGGCATGCGATGGGTGTGATGCTGAGCGCCGCCGGCTCGGCCGCCTGGCTCCAGGGCATCCTCTCCGCCGGCCTCGCCGACCTCGAGGCAGATGCTGCGCAGTGGCCCCCCGGGAGCGAAGGCCTGCTCTTCGCGCCGTACCTTGCGGGCGAGCGGACTCCGCACCCGGACCCCGATGCGCGCGGCGCGTTCGTCGGTCTCTCCGTGCGCCACGACCGCGGCGCGCTCTGGCGGGCGATGCTCGAAGGCGTCGCCTACGCGCTGCGCGACTCGCTCGAGCTTCTGCGCGAGCTCGGAGCCCGGCCCGAGAGCGGTCGCGTCTCGGGCGGCGGCGCACGAAGCGAGCTCTGGCTCCGGATCCTCGCGTCCGTGCTCGGCCTGCCGCTCGAGACGACCGAGTCGGAGCAGGGATCGGCGTTCGGCGCAGCGCTGCTTGCGGGCATTCGCGCAGGGGTCTTCTCGGATGCCGAGGACGCTGTCTCCCGCTGCGTCCGGCCGCAGCGTCGGATCGTGCCGGAGTGGGACTACGACGACGACTACCGACGCTTCCGCCGCCTCTACCCAACCCTGAGACCCCTGGAGGAGCCGTGACCGACCTGACCGGCAAGACCGCACTGATCACCGGGGCGAGCCGCGGAATCGGCGCCGCAGTCGCCCGCATGCTCCACGACCGTGGCTGCAATCTCGGCCTCGCATCCCGCAGCGGCAGCGACCTCGGCCTCGAACGCGTCCTCGCTCGGCCTTGCGACGTCCGCGACCTCGACGCGCTCGTCGAGCTCTGCGACGCGACAGCGGCACGCTTCGGCGGAATCGACATCGTCGTCGCGAACGCCGGTGTGGGCGCCTACGGGCCGTTCCTCGATCTCTCGCGTGAGCACCTCGACGAGATGCTGGACGTCAACCTCAAAGGCACCGTCTACGCGATCCGGGCAGCGCTGCCACACATGCTGGCACGCGAGGGCGACGTGGTCACGCTGGCCTCGGAGGCCGGCCGGCGCGGTCTTCCCTACGAGGCCGTCTACTGCGCGTCGAAGTTCGGACAGGTCGGGCTCACGCGCGCGCTCGACCACGAGCTTCGCGAGCACGGGATTCGCTGCACCAACGTCTGCCCCGGCGGTGTCGCTACCGACTTCGCACTCGACGACGGACGCGGACGGACGCCCGACGCACTCGCCGGGATGATGAGCGCCGAGGACGTCGCCGAAGTCGTCGTGTTCGTGCTCGAGCGCCCGCGGCACCTGCGGATCCTCGAGACAGCGCTGCGGCCCTTGAGCGAGGAGTCCTGGGGGTAGCGGCTAGCGGCGCCGCATCGCGGCAAACGAGTAGCCGCCCTCGAGCATTGCCGGCGCTCGCACGATCAACCGATCCGAGTCCGGCACGTCCCAGCCCAGCGAGTCCGCGAGCCGGGTGATCATGTTGAAGAGCGAGCAGACCGTAGCCGCGTCCCGCAGCGCCTCTCGAGAGACCCCGGCAGCGTAGGCGGCCTCGGCATCCGCGTGCGTCAACTCGTCGGGACGCTGCGTCAGGACCTCGATGAAGGCGAGCGTGGCGCGCAACTCGGGCCGAAGCGGAGCCGTCCGCCAGTCTGCGACGACCGCGTTCCAGACCTCCTCACCGAGGGCGTACGACGCGACCGCGCCGTGGGAGCCCGCTCAGAACGGGCACTGCCGCAGCAGCGAGGTGAAGCCGGCGAACAGCTCACGCTCGCCGGCACTCCACTCGGACGGGCCGCGCATCACGACGTCGAGGGCCTCCGAGAACGGCTCGCCGAAGAGCTCGGGTCGATAGAGGAGCGTCTTGACGACGCCGAGCGGCTCGGCGCCCGACTGCTCCCGGATCGCCGCGAGCATCGCGGCCTCCTGCGGGGCATGACCTTGGTCGACGACCGCGAGCCTCATCCGATCACCTCGCCGGCACGGTCGAGCCTGCGCAGACCCTCAGCGATCGCGACCGCGACCGTCTGCTCGAAAATCGCATCCTCCGAGAAGCCGGCTTCCTTCAGCGCCTCGGTGTCGCGGTCGACCACCGCGTACGCCCGGTCCCGGACCTTCTCCAGATACGTGTCCATCTCCGGAGGAGCAGGCCCGATCGCGGTGACGACATCTCGCAACTCGGCGATCGGATCGGCCATGCTCCGATGCTAGACGCGTCACACCCATTTCGTCCGCTGAAAGCGGCATACGTCCGGCTGGATCCGCTGGGCTCCGCCGGGTTGATGGGCGTTGGGAAAGAACGAAGGCCCGCCGGAGCGGGCCTCGTCGTTCTGATCGGGAGCGAATTACGGGATCGTCGCGAAGAATGCGTCGCTCGGGTCTGTGGCCCGGTCGACGGCCATACCGAAGAACGGCTGGAAGACGTTGCCGCTCGTGGTCATGCCTTCGTAGTCGCCGACGAAGTAGCCGTCGGCGTCGGCTGCCTGCTCGAGGTCGAAGGGTCCGCCGACATGGGCCTCGTTCCCCCAGCTAGATGCGTTCGCGCAGTCGGCGCTGCAGCGGACGAGCCACGCGTTCGTAGGCAGTCCCGGCGCACTGTCGTTCTGGCGGAGGTCGTAGTACGTCACTCCAACTGTGCCGTTCGCGGCGACACCGAGCGTGGCGGTGAATGCTTGCTGGTCGCCGGTCGGGATGTTCGTGGGAGTCTGATTGATCGTGATCGGCGGGGACCATGTAGCTCCGCCATCGGTCGACTGCGAGAAGAAGATCGAGTCGATCCCGTTCAGGCTGTCGTCGTCCCAAGCCGCGTAGACGTTGCCGTTGTTCGGATCGACAGCAAAGTCCGGCAAGTCGCCGCCGCGGATGGGATGGCCGTTGTCAGGATCGGTCGGCCCAAAGAAGATCGGATCGATCGGTGCGATGACTGTCGCCTTCTTGGACCAGGTGACTCCGTGATCGGACGACCGCACAACCGCAATCTGCGCGCCTTGCAGCTGCGACTTATGGTCGGCAAACAGGACCATCCCGTCGAGCAGGTCGTGCGTCGCGTTCGGCAGGACGAGGATGATGTTCCCGATCGTCCCGGCATGCGTGCCGGGGTTGTACGCGACACGGGCCGGCTCCCAACTCTGGCCACCGTTCGTCGTGCGCGAGAACCAGGTCTGTTCGACGTACGACGCGGCGTGGAACCTCCCCTGGTCGCTCGCGTTGCGGCCGGGCGGCGACAGGAAGCGGTCCCAGACCGCATAGGCGCGATTTGAGTCGTATGGGTCCGCCGTGATCGACTCCTTGTCGAGGCCGTTCGTGTTGTCGGCCGTGACCTCCGTCGCCGGCCCCCAGCTCTCGCCACCGTCGGTCGACTTGTTGACGATGATCGCGTTGTGCGTGTCGAAGACGTCGAACGACAGCGAAATCGAGTAGAGGTCACCGTTCGGAGCGAATGAGACCCACGGATCTGACGCCCTGTCGTAGTTGCCGCCGGAGCACCTGCTGTCCCCTGGGAGCGGAACCGGATGCCAAGTCTGCCCGCCATCCTTCGACCAGCTGGCGACGAGGCCGCGAGCGCCGCCATCGTTCCAGCGGTCCTGCTGGTACGCACCGACGATGTTGTCTCGGTTCGTCGGGTTGATCGCCGAACGCATCTCCGGCTCAGAATTCATGTAGAGCGTGCTGCCCAACTGCGACTGCTGCGCACCTGCGTTGTCCGCCGTACAGCCACTGAACGGGCTCGGCCCAGACGCAACGATCGGCCCGGCACCGGCCGCTATGGCCACGAGCGCCAGCGCCAACGCACACGCAATGCCAAACGTAACGAGACGTCTCCCCATAGTGTCCTCCTCTCGCGGTCGCAAGACCCTACTCCACGCGAACCTGGTCCGTCCGTGCGCTTAGAACGTTGAGCGCGACGACCCGCCGCCGGGCGAGAAACTCAGGCAGCTGCGCGCGCCGGTCGCGCGCCGGTCCGGGGGCGTCCGGGGGTTCCGGGAGGTCCGGTGCGCCCTCCGGCCGAGCCCGGAGCACCGCCGCCGGCGCCCCGAACCCGACTACCCACATCGACTTCGGCATGAAGAGCGGAGGGGGAGGGATTTGAACCCTCGATCCGCCTAACGACGGATAACGGTTTTCGAGCGCCTCGTCGTTTGGCCGGGTTAGGCGCAGACGGACGCTTGCGCGACAAGGTGCGCGACAGTCGGCCTTCAGCTCAGGTCGATCAGTCCGCCGGGAGCAGTCAACGTCCGGCTGAGTCCGCTGGGTTCAGCTGAGCGTCCGATCGCCGGACGCCCGGCTCGGGACTCGTAGACATTCAACGTCGTGAAGTGCGAGCCCGTAGCGCCACGCGAACGTCCGGTGGCCAATCGAGGTGTTGTCTACGAGCCGTTTCGGTAGTCGCTCGAAGGCAGCGGCGAGGAACGCCTGCCGTTCGGCCTCCGAGCTTCCGGGACACGCGGGCGACAGGTCGATGTCGCTGGCTGCGAGAGCGCTTGCAGCTCGCGCGGTAAGGAGAGGTTCGATGGCGCCCGACTTGGTGGCCTCATGGAGTGCGTCAAGGACTGGTTGCCGGAGCCGCTCCGGATGTCCTCGTTCTGACTCGCGCCAGGACCATCCGCCATACGCGACCTTGCAAAGCGCCTGGTGAGCGGGACCGCGATCGTCGGGCGCGTAGCCGAGCGCGGTGGGCGCCGCTGCGAGCTGGCGTGCTAGCCGCTTCCAGTCGGGAACCTGCTTCATGTGACTGAAGAGAACCACCCAGCGAGCGTGCGTTTCCTCAAGTGAGGATTCGAGTGCCGACCTTGGCGGTTGGGGTGCGCTCCGGCCGCGCAGTTCATCGAGGAGGCGTCTCCCGTCACTTCGGAAGCCCCGGTGCTCGCTCGGAACAAAGCTGATCAGCGCCGCCGCGAGCAGGAGCACGCCGACGATCTGGAACATGGTCGACCGTGCGTAAATCGCGAGCGCCAGGATCGCCGCCGCCGCCGCCGCGTCGGCGATGGGGCCAGCCATAAGAAAGGCGATCCGGCCAGCGAAGCTGAGTTTCGCGTGGACAGTCGCAAGACCCGCGGGCTCATTCCGCGCCGGACGCAGGCTGAGCTGGAAGCGAAGACGACCAAACCTCATCTGCCACGCAGCTGGCGAGCGCCCCACACGCACGGTCACCAGGCCCTCCGTTCGAGTAAGCGCAACCGCCGCGTGCCCTAGCTCATGGATCAGAGTGAGCACTGGCACCAGGAGAGTGGCCACGATCAACGCCGCAATCAGGAGATGGGGACTGGTCCCATTCATCCAATCGCTGAACGCCTGAAGCAGACCAGCCACACTGGCATCATCGGCAGCGCGGGACAGCCACCCAAGCCTTCGAGGCCGCGGGCCGGCCGGAAGAGTTCATTCCGCAGGATTAGGCTGGAGGAAGCCAGTCAGCGTCAGGCGTACCGCTGTCGATCCAGCTGGCTCTGCCCTTTAGCGCCGAGGTGATTCCGAGTCCTCGGGCAGTTCTGATCTAATCGCGTTCTCTCGCGCCATTTCCGCGTGCCAGTAAGCCGCTGACTTCGAGGTCTGCTTGATGATTGCGTCAGGGGTCGCGGCTGCAGGCCAGAACCAGAGGCCATACACGTCCATCTCCGCGCCGGAGTCCGCTTCATCCATGCCGCGCGCGGTGTATCGCACCCGATACGTCTGCTCACCAAGAGGTATCTCGGTCAAGACGTTCCCATCCCAGTCGAACAACGCAACTGCGGGTGTGGTTGGGGAGAAGCTGGCCTCGACGCACTCCTCCCACGACTCATCGAGGTGAGGCTCGTTCTCGGAAACGCGCACACTCAAGCCGATGTCGCCGTCGGTCTTGCCCGTCATGAAACGGAGCGCTCCGGCTTCAGCTGCGCCGAGCAGACCGTTCCGTTGTCCTGCAAACGAGGCGTACATGTCAGGCCCGATGTCCTCGGCAGCACTTGCTATCCAGAGCTGTCCGTCAAGGACTCCGACAACGCCGTCGAACACCTGAACAGAATCAGCGCTCAACCCTGAACCCCCTTCCTTGGAAACGATCTGGCCCGCCCATCCTGCTCTCTTTTGGTCGGCACCGAGCGAACCGCCGTGGAATCCCCCATCGGGAGGAGAGCATGTTCGATCCTTATGGAACGGGCAACTCGCTAGTTGCCGAAGCGGGCCATCGTCCGGAAGGTTCTCACGAGCCGCCGCACACCCCGAACGTAATCGGGGCCGCGGGAGACGGTATTGGGATCACGAGGAACGGGCTGCCCTGGCTGGCGGCGGTGTTCTTGTCTGCACCTCCGCTGACGAGCGCGCACCGTTTGACGAACCAGCCGTAGCGAGATCCTTGGCTGCGGTTGTCAGAGTAATCAAGAAGCCGCACGCTTGCTCCCGGTGGCCCAGCAAACGAAGCCGGTCCGCTCTGGGCGGTCGCGAAGAATGGATACTCATCACAGTCTCGCTGGCTCGGTATCGGTTGGCAGATTGAAGGTTTGTACCAGCCTCGATCGAGACCGGAGGCTTTGCGATCGGGCGCGTTGACAAAGTTGAGCTGGATCCAGGACGGTGACGAGTGATCGACTCCTCCGGAACCCGTTATGGCGTCCCAGTCGTGTTGTGTCGTGGGAGCCGTGCCTGGTGCGAAAGAGTTGCGACCAGGGAAGAAGATCGGAAGCTCCGCGCACGGGTCGCCAAAGGGAGACTGGATAGCTGCTCCGCTCTCGATCGCCCAGGTCGTCTGCTTGACACACTCGCGGGCGCCAGTCTGAGCGGTTGCGGGTGACAATTCATATCCGCCTACGGCCGCGCGCTGCTGATACAGCTCAGCGAGCCAATCCTCATAAGTCGGCGTTGGTCCGGAAATCACCTCAGGCGGTGAAGGATCGGACGGGGCCGGTGGAGGCGGCGGTGGTGTTTGCGGCACAGCCTGGGGCGGGGATGGTTCCACAAAATGGCTCATGATCAGCGATCCCATGAATCCGGCGGTGGCTTGCCCCAGTTTCTTCATCGCGTCTTTGAAAGCCTGTTCTCGGCCTTCTCCAGCCGCGATCGCTGTCTCATAGTCCAATCCCTCGTCACAGACTGAGCTCTCTTCAAAGTAGGTGGCCTCCGGAGTGGCGCAGAAGTCCAGAACGACCTGCTCATCACTTTCAGACGCGAACAATCCGGTCAGGAAACCGAGGTCAACGTACTGCATCGCCTCATCGCTGATCGTGCCGTTCGCGTAAGTAACCGAAGCCGTGTCGAGAACATCGACGGTCGGTGGGCCGGGCGACGGGACGTCTTGCGACACGTAGGCGGTGTAGGTGCGGGTCTGGTTGAGCGGTGGCGTCACCGACCACGAGTGGGTGAGGTAGCCGTCAGGGTTCCAAGAGGCCAGTCGATTCCCCTGATCGTCGTACAGGCTCAGGTGATAGGGGCTGGCGAGCTGACGGTCGAGCGTCAGGGTCAGGGTGGCTGTGGGGTTGGCGGAATCTACAGTGGTGCGGTTGCTAGAGACTTGGAGCGATCCGAGCCAGCCCTGGTTGGCGACTGTCACCGAGCTGGTGCTGCGGACGTCGTTGCTCGGCGGGCCTGGATTGGGCGTGTCCTGGGAGACATAGGCGGTGTAGGTGCGGGTCTGGTTGTTCGCCGGCGCCACCGACCAGGAGTGGGTGAGGTAGCCGTCAGGATTCCAGGAGGCCAGTCGATTTCCCTGATCGTCGTACAGGCTCAGGTGATAGGGGCTGACGAGCTGACGGTCGAGCGTCAGGGTCAGGGTGGCGATCGTGTTATTCGCGTCGGTAGTCGTGCGATTGGTGGTCAACGTCACCTGGCCGAGCCAGCCCTGGTTGGCGACTGTCACCGAGCTGGTGCTGCGGACGTCGTTGCTCGGCGGGCCTGGATTGGGCGTGTCCTGGGAGACGTAGGCGGTGTAGGTGCGGGTCTGGTTGTTCGCCGGCGCCACCGACCAGGAGTGGGTGAGGTAGCCGTCAGGATTCCAAGAGGCCAGTCGATTCCCCTGATCGTCGTACAGGCTCAGGTGATAGGGGCTGGCGAGCTGACGGTCGAGCGTCAGGGTCAGGGTGGCGATCGTGTTATTCGCGTCGGTAGTCGTGCGATTGGTGGTCAACGTCACCTGGCCGAGCCAGCCCCGGTTGGCGACTGTCACCGAGCTGGTGCTGCGGACGTCGTTGCTCGGCGGGCCTGGATTGGGCGTGTCCTGGGAGACGTAGGCGGTGTAGGTGCGGGTCTGGTTGTTCGCCGGCGCCACCGACCAGGAGTGGGTGAGGTAGCCGTCAGGATTCCAGGAGGCCAGTCGATTTCCCTGATCGTCGTACAGGCTCAGGTGATAGGGGCTGGCGAGCTGACGGTCGAGCGTCAGGGTCAGGGTGGCGATCGTGTTATTCGCGTCGGTAGTCGTGCGATTGGTGGTCAACGTCACCTGGCCGAGCCAGCCCTGGTTGGCGACCGTCACCGAACTCGAACTTGAAACGCTGCCTGGCGGTCCCGGATTCGGCGTGTCCACGGAGACGTAGGCGGTGTAGGTGCGGGTCTGGTTGTTCGCCGGCGCCACCGACCAGGAGTGGGCAAGGTAGCCGTCAGGATTCCAGGAGGCCAGTCGATTCCCCTGATCGTCGTACAGGCTCAGGCGATAAGAACCGCAGAGAACATGGTCGAGCGTCAGCGTCAGGGTGGCGATCGTGTTATTCGCGTCTGTGGCCGTTCTGTCCGAAGACATCGAGACAGACGAAGCGGTACACGGCGGGCTATCGCCAAGTGCGCTCTCTCCAAGCGCCATCGCGACGACGAGGACCAACACCCCGACCGCCAGCAGCAGCAGGAGTGGTCGACGCATCAGAACCACCAACGAGCCGAGCGCGTCGAATCCGAGCACAAGAAGCTCCCGCTCCCACGCACGGCTGTCATCGTGGTCCTGCTACCCCTCGTTCGACGTCCTCGGTCCGCCAAGTGCGCCGATCCTATTGCGGTCGGACGCCTACTGTCAACGTCCGAAGACGCGGCGCATGGTCTCGAGCACGAGCGCGTCCGATCCGCCAAGTCTGTCGCTTCGACCGTTCGAGAACGAGGCCAGACGCAGATGCATCCTTGATGCTCGGCGCCTCCTCAGCCTATGTGAAGGGCGAGCGGAACGGGTTGCGCCGCGCTGCTTTGAATCGCTCCGGTCGCCGGTAATCGAGACCGTGCCGAATCTGTTCCAAAGCACTTCTCGCAGAAGTGCATCTGTGTCTCGCGTGCTAGTTCCCTACCGCACAAGGCGTAGTACCGCTCAGAGCTCGATGCCGCGACCGATCTCGCGCTCGATCTCGATCAGCCGCTGTAGGACCTCGAGGGGCTGCCGATCCTCTGCGCGATCGAGGGCGGCCAGCATCCGGGCGTGATCGTCGACCGACGCCACCGCCGGCCGCAGACCCTGCCCGAGCGGCGGTCGCTCCGCCCGCCGACGGAGGTCGTCGTAGCCCTGAGTGCCCGCCGGCTCGGGGACGATCTTCAACTCACCCGCGTCGGTCTCGAGCTCGAGGGCTGGGCTGCCAGCCAGGTCGCGCTCCAGAACCGGCGGCTTTCCGTCGGGCCGGCGCGCGTTCACCCCCTCCAGAGCCAGCCCCAGGCGGCGCAGGTTCTCCTCCCGTGTCGACGGGACGATGTCGAGGCCGTCCGTGATCTCTCCCGATCCATGGAGCACCCGGCCAAGGCCGCCAATCACGACGTAGGTGACCCGCTGCCGCTCGAGCGCCTGGAGCAACGCATACGGGTCGAACTCGCCGGCCATCAGCGCCTACGCGCCCTCAGCATCGTCTGTAACCGCTCCTGCGGTGTCCTCTCCAACGCCTTTTCCAGCCGCGCCTCCAGCTGCGCATCTGGACCGCGGTATGGCACCAGCGACAGGTCGAGGTCGAAGCCGCAGGCGTGCAGGAGCTCGCGCAGCGTCTCGAGGCTCGGCGTAACGGCGTCGCGCTCCCAGCGAGCGATCTGTGCGCGATCCTTGCCGCTTCGCTCGGCGAGTTGCACCTGCGAGAGCCCCGCCCGCGTCCGCGCCTGGCGGATCAGGGTCCCGCTGGTCATAGGTTGATTGTACAGGTCCGCTGTGCTTAGACACAGCACTGTCTTATCTGCTACAGTCCGCTCATGCCGCGCCAACCGGACGCGCAGCAGTTGCGACTCGAGGTCACGCCGATCAGACGCCCCGAGCAGCCACGTCCGCGGCAGGCCACCAAGGCGACACTGGGGCCGCGTCTCGCCCTGAGCCCTGACGAGGCCGCCGGCGTCCTTGGCGTGAGCCGCGACTACCTCGACGAACACGTCATGGCGGAACTCCGGATCGTCCGGCGCGGCCGGCGCATCCTCATCGCGTTGAGCGAGCTCGAGCGCTGGCTCGATCGCGCCGCCGCGCGCGGCACCGTCGCGAGGGGAGCCTGATGGCGAAGTCGACCCCCGGAATCGATGTGCGGCACCGGCGCTACTGTCCAGTTGTCCGCGATCGGGATGCGCGTTGCAAGTGCAGTCCCTCGTACCAGGCGCATGTCTGGAGCGCCCGCGACCACAAGCGCATCCGCAAGACCTTCCGGAGCCTCGACGAGGCAAGAGCATGGCGCACGGAGACGCTCGTCGGCCTACGGCGCGGCACCATGCGCGCGCCGTCGGCCACGACACTTCGAGACGTCTGGGAGACGTGGCTCGCGGGCGCGCGCGACGAGACTATCCGCAACCGCTCGGGCGACCCGTACAAGCCGAGCGTCCTCCGCGGGTACGAGACGTCGATGCGGCTCCGCGTCTTGCCCGAACTCGGCGGCGCGAAGCTGACCGAGATCATCCGCCTCGACGTCCAGGAGCTCGTCGACCGGTTGCTCGGGAACGGACGCGACGCGAGCACCATCCGCAACACGCTCATCCCGCTCCGTGCCGTCTACCGCCGCGCGCTCGCACGCGGCGAGGTCGCCGTCAACCCCGTCAGCGGAGTTGAGCTGCCGTCCGTGCGCGGCCGACGCGATCGCATCGCCTCGCCGAACGAAGCGGCCGCATTGATTGCCGCCGTGCGCGAGGAGGACCGCGCCGTCTGGGCCACGGCGTTCTACGCCGGACTCCGGCTCGGCGAGCTGCTCGCGCTGCGCGACGGCGATGTCGACCTCGAGGCTGGCGTCATCCGGGTCGAGCGCTCCTGGGATCCGCACGCCGGCGTGATCGAGCCGAAGAGCCGTGCCGGCCGGCGTTCGGTCCCGGTCATCGCTGCTCTCCGCCCCCACCTCGCGGCGCGCAAGCTGCGGCGACGCAGCGCTGCGGAGTTCTTCTTCGGCGACCGCGGACGTCCGTTCAACCGCAACGCGCTGGTTAACCGGGCTAACCGGGCATGGACGAAAGCCAACCTCTCCCCTATCGGCCTGCACGAGTGCCGACACACGTTCGCCTCGCTCCTGATCGCCGCCGGCGTCAACGCCAAAGCCCTCTCGACCTATCTCGGCCACAGCTCGATCCAGATCACGCTTGATCGCTACGGGCACCTCATGCCCGGCAACGAGGACGAGGCGGTCGCGCTGGTCGACGCCTACCTCGAGCGCGCAACCGGCACGAACCGCTGAAGGGCCCCGACGAACTCGCGCGGCGAGAAGTCGCGCACGCCGACGGCGCCGGCTCCCAGGCCGACTGAAGTGCTCGGCCTGTCTAGGGACCAGCGGTCCCGGAGAGCGGCTGAATCCCGAGGATCATCCCAGTCCTAGGATCGATAGTCACCGAGAGAGGCTGCTGCTGCGTCCAGCTTCGAGGTGCCGCGATCTGTCGGTAGTGTCCGGTGCCGGGGATCCCCCCTGCGGCAAGCGCCACCGCCGCTGCGGCAGCGATCCCCGTCGCGAAGCGCCCGAGGCTCCGCCGCCTCCTGGCCACGCGAACCTGGTTGAGCTGCCGGGCGAGCTTGTCGGCATCGCCGAAACGTTCCACTGCGTCGGCGGCGGAACAGCCGGCCGCTTCCGTGATATCGCACAAGTGCGTGCGGATCTCGGCGAGTAGATGGTTGCGGTAACGCGGAGACCCGCACAGCCGCGAGTCGAGCCGCTGGATGTAGGAGTCGATCTCGTGCCGCTCCGTCATCGGGAAGCCCCCATCGTCAGGACGGCCTGAGCTTCAGAACAGCCTGCATGCTCCGTTCGAACTGTTCCCACTGAGCACGCTCTTTCCGTAGCGCCCGCCGCCCTTTGGCGGTTAGCGAATAGATGCGGCGGCGCCGGCCACCGTCGTCGCTCCAGCGGCTGGTAACAAGGCCATTGTCGCTTAGCCTGCGGAGTGCTGGATAAATCGTGCCATCGGCGAGGTCGAAGGTGCCTTCGCTCGCCGTGCGTAGGCGCTCGGCAAGCGCGTACCCATGCCTTGCGCCCGAATCAATCAGCGTGAGTAACAGAAGATCGAGATGCCCTTTGATGGCTTCGCCCGGCACATGACCAGTCTACCCGTCGGTAGCCCACACCTTCGAGAGATCGCCAGCGAGGCGGCGGCTGGCCGCTGCACCACCGGCCGCCACCTCACCAATCGTCGTGACTCAGCCGCCAAGCCGGGCCGTGAACACGCGGTTGCCGTTGCCGTCCAGGCCTACGAGCTCACTCGAAGGGCCGCCAGTAAGCGTTTGTCCATCAAGGCGATAGACATTGCCCGTCACCGGGGTCGTGTGGAGGTTGCCGCTTGCGTCGACGAAGCCGACGGCGGCGATCCCGTCTGTGGCTATCCCCTGGAGGGTGTCGAGCTTCCAGCTTCCATCGGTCGGACTCATGGCGACACTCGACATGTCGATGACGGCTGGGACTTCGGCATCAGGAGGCATACAGCCCCCGGACAGGCCACCGCTCGAGGCCGACCCGAAGGCGTAACAATGGCCCTGGTCGCTCCCGGCGATTGAATAGAAGGCGGTGTCACCGGCCGAGCCCACGCGCGAGATCGAACCGGTCGCGCCTATCTGAGCGAGCATGGCCTGGTCCGCCTCACTGAATGTCGAGCGTGCCGTTGGCGTTCCAGAGCTGATTGACGGTGGTGGCGGCGGAGTCGCGCCAACTGCGCCACTGCTCGAGAAAACCACGGCTGCGGCGATTCCGACAGCGATAGTCGCCCCTCCGCCAGTGATGAACGTCACTCTCTTCATGGTTCTGCCTCCCTCGGCTATCAGGGGAACTTGAGCCCACGGCCCTGGAGGTAGTTGTAGGACCCGTTGCCGTCGTTGACGTGCTCGACAACTGCTCGGTTGTAATGCCCAGGGCAATAGTCGGACCACTGAGCCGTGTAAGTGTCGAAACCTTCGTAGCCAAGGAAGAGCCGACCATGGACAGTGAAGTCGGCCTGGCAGAGGAAGCCTAGAGTCCACCCGCTGTGGCCGCTGTTCCAGCCGGCCTGCGAGTAGTCCCACTCGGTCCAGCCACTGCAGGCAAGTCCAGCGACGGAGCCCGAGAAGCAGGAGCTCGCCGGCGGGTTATTCGCCGTCAGATTGGCGTAGCCAAAGAAATTCACCGTGGTCGCAAGCGCGGCGGGAACAAAAGCGCCTAGCGGGAGCGCAGCAATCACGGCGATCACAAGCGCACGGCGTAGACGCGGCGACCTCCAGTCCTTCATCTCGCTACCTCCCTGTGAGACCGAAACTGTGCCAGCCGAGCATAGGTTACCGAGGGGTAGGTTGTCAACGCTTCATCTAGGTCGCGGTCGCCGCGGGCCAGCTGACGCGACATCGTGCTCGAGCTCGCCCGCTGGCGGCTCCTCGTCGCGAGGGCGGCGACCGCACCCAGGCCGATCTTGCGGCCGACGGCGAAGCTGGCCAACTCGAGCGCGCGGTCTACGGCAGGAACCAGCCGACCGACCGCCTCACCGCTGAGTCTGGAGAAGCCGAGGCCGGCGGCTCTCGGTCGAGCTCGTCAAGGTCGCGACTTTCCGGAGGCAGATCCGCGATGGCGCCCTCAGGCTGCGCCGTTCCCGGACACGATCGAGGACGAGCACGGGACGATCACGAAACCAGCCGGCTGGTGAGCGTCGCGACCGCCGTGCGACAGTCGCGCGACAGTCGCGCACGGATTGCAGCCGATCCTGGCGGATTCAGACGGAGAGCGAAAGCGTCTTAACCCAACCTAGATCCGGTCAGCCAAGCGGGTTCCCGGCGTAGAGGCGGAGGGGGAGGGATTTGAACCCTCGATCCGCCTAACGACGGATAACGGTTTTCGAGACCGCCGCATTCGACCGCTCTGCCACCCCTCCGCGGGTGGGCGCAGAACCGCGGCGGGCGCTGCGCTAGCGGAGAAGGAGGGATTCGAACCCTCGATGGAGCCATTCAGCCCCATAACGCCTTAGCAGGGCGCCGCCTTCAGCCACTCGGCCACTTCTCCGAAGTTCGGACAGAGTACCGGCTCTACCCGAAGAAATTCACCGCAGCGACCATCAGCCCGAACATGACGATCGACGCGATGACAAACGTGCTGAGCCCATTCGGCCCCGGGAAGTCCGGCTTGTAGCGCGGCACCACGAACGACGCCACGAGCGCGAAGGCGATGAAGATCGCCGCGACGACGATGAGGCCGATCTCGTGGCCGAGCGGGAGCTCCGAACCGAGCACGAGCCGTATTCCAGCAGATCACGCACTCGCGAGCAGCCGTTCCTCGCGCCGCCGGCGCTCGCGCAGGATCCACCAGCCGAGCGCGCCGAGCAGGAGGAACGGGGCGAGCACGATCAGCGCGTAGAGGACGATGATCCCCTCGAGCGCGAGGAAGTGGGCGGCCGAGCCGAGCAGCCGGCCGATGCGCGTGCTCCCGTGATGATGGGCCGGGACGATCGCGTGGTTCCGCGTCGTGAGCAGCAGCGAGATGTCAGCCGTCGCACCGAGCGCCTGGGTGGCGTTGCGCGCGTGCCGCAACCGCGCGAGCGCGTGGCGGGCGTTGTTGAGCTTGATCTGGATTGCGACCCGCTCGGTGGCGGAAAGCGTCGTGCTCTCGAGCGCCTTCTCGTACACGGCGATCGCGCGCCGCAACGATCCGATCGCGCTCGTCTGGTGCGTCACCTTCGCCTGCAGGTCCTGGGTGGAGACCTGCTGCGAGAGCAGCGTGCCGAGGCCACCGAGCTTCGCGATCGCAGCCTGCGCGTTCTGCACCGGGACCTTCAGGTCCAGGACGGCATTGCCGTAGCCGTTGCGGGAGTGCTGGTAGCGCACGGACTGCGCGTAGCCGCCGAACGAGCCGGCGATCTGCGACGCGTCGTTCGTCTTGGCCGAGAGATCCTTGCCCTTCACGCCGACCTGGAGCGAGGCGACGGCGTGCACGAGCCGGTTCTTCGGGATCGAGAGCGAGCTCTCGGTCGAAGACAGCGATCCCGCCAGCACGGCCGAGCCGCTGGCGACGGCGGTGTTCTGGTCCAGGTTGTACGACTGGAACGATTTCGACTTGGTCAAGGGCGCAAGTTTGCGGTCGGCGGTCGCCGCCGCTGGAGTGGTCGTGCCCGGGCCTAAGAGCTGCTTCTCCGCTTGATGAGACACACGCGGGTTCTGCCGCAGCGAGGGCGCGAGGGCAGACGTCTGGTTCTTGGAGCCCGAACTGACGAAGCCGTGCACGAGCGCGGCGCCGACGGCGAGCACGACCGCGGCCGGCACGACGACGAGCACCAGCTTCCGCTTCCTCGACCTCGGCGCACGCGCGGCGGGCGCGCCCTCGAGCACGCGCTGCCGCAGGCGTTCGGGCGCCACGGGAGGATTCGCCCGCAGCTCGGAGACGAGGGCCTCGTAGCCGTCCATTTCGCTTCCGTCAGTTGCGGACATCGGACATCTCCTCTTCCAGTCGTTGCAAAGCCCGGCTGAGCCGGGTCGAACAGGCCGTTGAGCTGATTCCGAGAACGCGCGCCGCGCTCGGGCCGTCGAGCTCGAGCAGCACACGCAGCGCCACCACCTCGCGCTCCGCCGGTGTCAGGCGCCGCAGAGCTCGGTCGAGCTCCGGCGACAGGCCCTCGGCGAAGACGGACTCCTCGAGCAGCATCTCGTCGCGGCTGTAGCTCTCCTCCCGCCGCTGCCGCCGGGCTTCCGCCCGGAACCAGTCGACGGCGGCGGAGTGCGCGATCCGGCAGAGCCACGTGCGGGGCGCGCCGCGACGCGGGTCGAAGCGGCGCCAGCTGCGGAATGCCCGCTCGAAGGTCTCCGCCGCGAGATCCTCGGCCGCCGCCCGGTCGCCCGTGAGGTAGACGAGGTAGCGGTAGACGGCGTCGAGGTGCTCGGCGACGACGTCTGCGAAGGACGGTGCTGCCACCCGACCAGGCGGGCGGACAGCTGCCGGCAGCGCGTTCACGGACTTCATACGACGCCGGGGGGTGGAAGTGTCACATCCGAACGGTAGGCACGCCTACGCTGCGCGGCAATGCGCCGTCTCCTGCTCCTGGTCTGCGGCCTCGTCTGGGTCGACACGCTCCTCTACTCGGCGCTCACGCCGCTCCTCCCCCACTTCGTCCACCAATTCCACCTCTCGAAGGCGGGGGCAGGCGTGCTCGTGGCCGCCTACGCGGCCGGCGCGCTCGTCGGTGGACTGCCGGGAGGAGCCGCGGCCGCGCGACTCGGCGCCCGGCGCGCCGTGCTCGTCGGCCTGACGCTGATGGGGCTCGCGAGCCTCGGCTTCGCTTTCGCGCATGGTTTCTGGCCGCTCGCGGGCGCGCGTTTCCTGCAGGGAGTCGGCAGCGGCTTCACGTGGGCCGGCGCGTTCGCGTGGCTGCTCGCGGCCACGCCGGGCGAGCGGCGCGGCGAGGTGATCGGGACGGCGATGGGCGCCGCCGTGTTCGGCGCGCTGCTCGGGCCGGCGGTGGGAGCCGCAGCGGCACTGCTCGGTCGAGACGTCGTGTTCACTGCGCTCGCCGGCCTCGCGGTCGTGTTTGCGGTCTGGACGCTGCGGATCGACCCGATCCCACCCGACGAGCCCTCGCTGGCGGCGATGCGCCGCGCGCTGCGCGACTCCCTGTTCGTCGGCGGGCTCCTGCTCATGGCGCTGCCCTCGTTCCTCTTCGGCGTCCTCTCGACGCTGGCGCCGCTGCACCTGTCGGCAGCCGGCTGGGGTGCTGCAGCCATCGGCGCGGTCTGGCTGGTGGGCGCCGCCCTGGAAACAGGTGTCTCGCCGGCCGTCGGCCGAATGCTCGACCGCCGCGGCGTCCTGCTCCCGATCCAGCTCGCGCTGACGACCGCCGTGCCCATCTCGGTGGCGCTCGCCCTCGGTCCTCGTCCGCTCGTCTACGTGCCGCTCATCGTCCTTGGCGGCGCGGCGTACGGCGCCCTCTTCACCCCGGCCTTTGCCCTGATCGCGGAGGGCGCCGAGCGGACCGGGCTGCCGCAGGGAATGGCCTTCGGGCTCATGAACGCAGCCTGGGCGATGGGCGCGTTGGTCGGCCCCGCCGCGGGAGGAGCCGTCGCTGCGGCGACAGGCGACATCGTCCCGTTCCTCGTCTCGGCCGGGTTCTGCGCGGCCGCGCTGGCCGTGGTGCGGCGCGCGCAGCACCGCACCACCGCCCGCGCGGTCCCGTCAGACCTCGCGGGCTAGCTGCCGAGGGTGTACGAGTACTTCAGCACCGCCAGAACGTCGGAGCTCCAGTCGCCGACGCCCGAGACCTGCGGGAGCGAGTTGTAGTTGAAGGTCTCCACGGGAACCTGGCCGGTAACGGTCGTCCCGGCGGCTCCGTGGGGGACCGTGAAGGTCAGGTTCATCGTGCCGCTCTGCCCGGGGCCTAGGAAGAGCGGGTTCAGCTGCTGGCTGGCGTTGTTCAGGATGTCGTCCCAGACGTTGCCGGTGCCGGGCACCGCGTTGTCGTCGAAGCCGAGCGTGGTCACCGTGGCGCTCGTGGAGTAGTCCTCCGGCGTCTCCGGGGAACCGAACGGCCCGATCTCTGTCGGGGCCGGCGCCCACGCCGACGCGAACGGGTTGATCACGGTCACGCTCGCCGTCCCGCTCGAGCTGGCCGGGGAGGCGATGTCCGGTGAGCCCCAGAACGGGCTGAGGTCGAACACGATCGGCGTCGTACCCGTCGTGCTCACGTTCATCTTCAGCTGGCTGCTGAACGGCGGGACGACGTACTGCGGGATGCTGTCGTCGAAGGTGATCGGCAGCGTGCCCGACGTGTCCTCGGTCGACACTCCCGCATACGGCGTCTGCGACGTCGTCCGCGGGTCGAGCTGGTAGGTCTCGGGCTCGACCCCGGTGTTCTTGACCGTGACGTGTGCCGTCACGGTGCTGCCGGGCGCCAGCGTGCCGCTCGGCATCCCGGTCGCTGTGACCTTGGCGGTGTTGAAGCTCACCGTGCCGTTGAGCGTGGCGTGGGTCAGCCCGGAGTACACGTCCAGTCCCGGGAGGAAGAACAGGCCGTTAGCGACGTTCACCCGCCAGGTGCCCGGAGTCGGGTTGGCCCAGACGAGCTGCACGGCGTTCGTGTTGTCGATGTCACCGAGGAAGTCGACCTGGTTGAAGCCGACCTGGCTGTCCACGGCCTTCCCGTTCGGGTCGACCAGCTGGCCCATCAGCAGATAGCCGTCATGGGAGGCCTTCAGGTTCACGTCGAGGTCCTTGACGCCCTTCGGCACCGAGAACTCGTAGCTGAGCTCCTGTGCGAAGGCGCCCGGCCGCCCGTTCCCGCCGATGAGCGTGCCGGTGAACTTCCCCGCCTTCTTGGTGGTGACCTGCACCTTCGCCTCCGAGACGACGGGGATGGTGCCGAGCTTCGAGCCGCGGTTGCTGTGGAAGACGACCGCGCCGGTCCAGAGCCCGGGCTTGGCCGGCGCGGGCACCTTGACGGTGAACGACGCCGACTTGCCGGCCTTGACGACCTTCGACGCCGGCTTGACCGCATGCTTGACGGTGTGGAAGGTCTGGGCCGTCTCCTGGTAGCTGACCGCTCCCTCGTAATTGGAGGTGGCCCGGCCGAAGACGAGCAGCGTCCACGTCCCCGCGGTGGGCTGGTGGATCTGCGCGTCGGCGAAGCCGGAACCGTCGCCCTGCGGGTCGCTGTACTGCCCGTACCGGCCCTTCGGGTCGATCAGGATCTCGCGGGCCGTGGGCTCGCCGGCCGTGCAGCCGGCGCAATCCTGGAGCGGATTCCAGCCGATCCGCGAGTCGAGCAGGTCCACGCCCTTCGGCACCTTGAACGTCTTGCAGCTCAGCTCGGGAATCGTCTCGCCGCTGAAGTACTTGGCGGTGGTGTGACCGGCGCAGGATCCCTGCGTCCCCTTCCCCGACATGAACAGGTTCAGCTTGCCGCCGGCGAGGTTGTGGGCCTTGCCGAGCGTGCGCAGCACCGGGGTGATCTTCGCCTTGCTGCCGCCGGTGTTGGTGACCTTGACCGTATGACGGAAGGACGCTCCGGGCTTGCCGAGGTCAGCCAGGTTGTCGGGCGAATGCAGCAGGCCGCCGCCCTTCGCGTGCTTGCCGTACGCCTTCGCCAGCTCGACGGCCCGCAGCGCGTTGAGCAGGCCGGAGCCCTGGTTCTCGGCCGTGATGCCGAGATCGGTCGCACTGCTGAAGATGATCCGCCGGACCACTGCCGGTGTCGGCGTCGTCCCGCCGTGCGACTGACGGAACGCCTGGATGACGAGTGCCGCGACTCCGGCCGTGAGCGGTGTCGACTCGCTCGTCCCGCCGAAGTCGGTGAGGCCGATCGTGCTGCCGCCGAGCGAGTTCTCGCACTCGGTGTAGGTCGACGTGTCGGTCGAGCAGTCGGCCCAGTTCAGATCGCCGGGGGCGATGACGTCAGGCATCCGCCGGTCCTCGGTCACGCCCGAGCTCGACAGCGTCGAGACCTCGTTGTCGAGCCAGCCGGGGGTGCTCTGCCCGAGGTGGTACGACTGCGTGCCGCTGCGGTTGTGGATCACCTGGGCCAGGTCGTACAGGAAGACGTCGGTCTGAGCGAAGAGCCGGTAGGAGGTGCTCGCCGCCACGCCGATCACTCCGGGGTCGAGCGCCGGGCTCCCCTCGGTGTTCGACGGGCTGGAGTCGCCGGTGCTGGCGACGACGACGATGCCGTCGGACATCGCGTTCTTGAGGATCGCCGTCAGCGGCTGCCCGGCCGCGGTGTTCGGCACCGGGGTAGACCCGAACGACATGGACAGGATGTTGGCGTGGTCGTTCTGGATGGCCCAGTCGACCCCCTGCAGGATCTCGCTCGTGAAGCTGACGTTGCTGGCGCCGAAGACCTTCATCACGTCGACGTCGGCCCCGGGGGCCACGCCGAGCACCTTCACGTCGCAGGTGCCTCCGGTCGTGGCGAAGGCCGGGTTGATTTCCTGGTCGAGGTTGTAGGTCGTCTGGCCCTGTGAGACGAGCGAGCTGACGTCGCCGAAGGCTTCGCCTCCGCCCGTCTGCCCTGTGCCCTCGCCCGTGAAGTCCCGGTAGTCGCTGACGGCCGACTTGCCGTTGCGCTGGAAGTCGGGCAGGGCCGGGTCCATCCCGTCGGGGAAGACTGCGACCTTCACGCCGGCGCCCGTGTAGCCGAGGCTGTGGGCGCTCTTGGGCCCGCTCGTGATGGGGCTGTTGGCGTTGGTGCGGTTGTCCGCGTTGATCAGGTGCAAGGCCTGCGGCTCGAGGAGCGGCGCCGTCGCCGTCCCGCACACGGCAGGGCTGCCGGCCGCCGCCTTCGCAGAGCCGGTCGCCGCATGGGAGCTGGCGTGCGAGACGGGCGTGCGCATCGCGTTCGGCAGCAGATCCGCGTTGGTCGACGGTCCCTTGATCACCGCGTCCGGGTCCACGGCGAGCACGGCCGGGTCCTGCCGGAGATTGGCGGCCTCGGCGGCGGAGACCGTCGTCGCGACGGCGTTCAATGTGCGGTAGGCCACGACGCGCGGCGCGTGCAGCTGTCGCAGCTGCGCAACGATCGGCCGCCGATCGGCGGCGAACGCCTGGGCACGCTGCGCCTGGGCGCCGTGTCCGGTCAGCGCGGTGTGCTGATTCCGTAGCAGGACGATCACACGCTGGTCGGCCTGCGCCGCGAGCACACTCACCTGTGCGGGCGTCAGGCGGCTCGACCAGCCGTGCAACGACATGCCGGCGGTTCCCACGCCCGGAGCGGCGGCGGACATCGCAAACGCGATCAGCCCGACAGCGGCTCCCGCCAGAACTGTTCTGGCAAACCTGCTCTTCACTTCGAAGGCCCCCTTCTTCGCGCGAGCTTGCCCAGCTGCGCCGGCGAATCTCGCTCAATGACCGAAGTGCGCTCTGGCACCGGCGGAGGGTAGCCGAGAAGCTTCGTATCGTGATCCGATTTTGCGCTGCGCGCACAAGAGAACCGCGCGCGGAGAACGGCTACATTAGGCGCGTTCGGGCGCGTAGCTCAGCGGGAGAGCACTCGCTTCACACGCGAGGGGTCGCTGGTTCGATCCCAGCCGCGCCCATGGCGATTCTTGGCTCAACCATGCGGGTTTGCGCTGGTCAGCCATCTTCCGAGACCACTCTGGGACCACATGCGGACTGGGTGAGGAACGCGTCGAGCGCCGAAACCGCGTCTTTGAGCTCGCGGCTGTAGAGGTGCCGGTAGCGGCGGTAGACGAGGGCGCCGCCGTCGGTGTGGCCGACGCGCTCGGCGATCAGCTCCGGCTTCATGCCGGCGCGGGCCATGAGTGAGATCGCGGTGTGCCGCAGCCAGTGGAAGCGGAAGTCGGCGACGATGAGCGTGTGCCCGTTGCGCTTCTCTTCGTGGGTAAGTCCGGCGCCGAGCAGTGCCGGAGTCCAGACGCTTCGGAAGCCGCTCTCGGAGTAGCGGCCGCCCTTCGCCGTCGCGAACACGACGTGCGTTCCCGGTGGCCGGACGAGGAGCTGCTCGCGCAGGAGCTGGACCTCGGCGCGGGCGAGCGGGATCGGCTTCGGCCGCCGCGACTTGTTCACGTCGCGGGAGATGTAGATCTCGCCGGCGTCGAGGTCGACGCGGTCGTCGGTGAGCGTCATCGCCTCGGTGAAGCGAAGGCCGACGGTGCCGACGAAGGGCACTACCCGGCCGATACGCTCGGGCAGGAACGAGCCGATCTCGTAGAGCTGCTCGAGCTCGAGCGCGACCGCTTCGCACGTCTCGATCCGGATCGGCTCGATCTGGAAGATCCCCGGGTCGACGAGCTGCCCGCGCGACGCGGCGTCACGCAAAGCCGCCTTCGCGAACTGCAGCTCGTTGCGGGCCGCGGTCGGCGCGACCTTGGCACGGGCCGCGATGTGGTCCTCGACGAGCGCGCGACGGAGGTTCGGGATCGCGACGTCACGCAGCGGCTCCCACGGCCTGACGTTCTGGTCGTAGAAGCGCACGGTCGCCGGACGTAACCGGCCGCGCTTGCCGCCCATCGCCTGCTTGCGCTCGAAGCGGGCGTCGAGCTCCTCTCCGAAGGTCGTCGGCTTCTCCGTGTAGAGGTGACCGAGCTTCAGTCGGAGCTTGAGGTCCAACTCGACACGTTCGGCTGCCTCCCTCGTTGGGAGGACAATCTCGGAGAACGGGCGGACGCGTACTTGCCACCGACCTTTGCCGCGTTTGCGGATCGCCATCAGGCGGCCTCCCTTCCGTTGCTGGAAGGCCGAGTCTGCCGCTGCTTCTTCAGCGCCGCTACCACGGGATCGGCGTTCGCCGCGAGGAACCTCTCGATGGCGCTCTCCGCGTAGATTCGGTCGAGCCCGATCCGGATCGACTCGAGCTCGCCGCGTTGGGCGGCCCGGCGGATCGTGTCCGGGTGGACACCGAGCCGCTCGGCCAGCTCACGCGTCTTGTAGTGCCGCTCGATCACGGTTGCCTCGGAAAAGCGTAGTGTAGCAAATATGTGGATAGTGCCTGAGATGAGGTGAGCGCGCTTAGAATGTGGTTCGGGCGATGACAAGCGGCGAGCTGATCCGGTCGGCCCGGCTGCGGGCCGGCCTCTCGCAGGGAGAGCTGGCAGAACGACTCGGTCTGCCGGTGAGCTCGATCGGACGCTGGGAGACGGACACGGTCGAGCCGGGCTACTCGACGCTCCGGCGCATCCTCCAGACGTGCGGCTTCGATCTCCCCGCCGTGCTCCAGCCGTACGAGCCCGACCGCGAGCTCGACGCCCGCATCGAGCAGGTCCGGCGGCTCACCCCACAGGAACGGCTGGCGCAGATGCTGGCCTCGGCTCGGCGCCTCTGGCCTCTTGACCCATACGTGATGCTGCGCGAGCTCGAGCACGCCCGCGTCTCCTATGTGGTCGTCGGCGGGCTCGCCCGGATCATCCACGGCTCCGAGGAAACGACCGAGAGCCTCGACATCACCCCCTCCCTGCGCCCCGACAACCTGCGCCGACTGCAGGAGGCACTCGAGGCCCAGAACGCCCACCGCATCGACATGCGGCCGCTCGGCATCGACCAGCTCGACGCCGAACAAGAGCCGTGGATCCCGCTCGTTTGCGACGCCGGCGAGCTCCACATCGTCGCCGGGCCGGCCGGAACGCGCGGATATGACGACCTCCGCCGCCGCGCCAACCGCGAACCCCTCGGCGAAGGCCTCCGGCCGCAAGTGGCGCACCCCGCGGACCTGGTCCGCATGCTCGAAGCACACAACGCTCCCGTCCGCGATCCCCACGTGCTCCCGACGATGCGCCGCATGCTCGAACTCGAACAACGGATCACCGTCCAGCGGTGATCCGCCCCATGCTCGTCGAGTGATGGACGCCTGCCGAAGCCCCTCAGCAGCTCTGGTGAGAGGACGCTCGCCCATGCGAGCGTCGCACCGTTCGGAGGCGTCAGGGCGTGCAGGAGACGACGAGCGAACCGTCGCTATTTCGCGTCAGGTTCAGCGTCGCCGAGGCGGACTTGCCATCGGCCGAACCGCTGACGCCGTGACCAGCGGACGGAACGTACGCACCCGCCGCGATACCGCGATGCGCGCAGCGCATAGCCTGGCCCGTCGTCGGCTTGGCGATCGTTGTGGTCGTCGGGGCGGTGAAGGTCATGACTGGGGCTCCTCGCTCGATCCTGACCACGTTCGGGCCTGCGTTGACCTGCGCGGCGTGTGAGCCACCGCACCCAGCCAGAACTAGGCCAGCCACGGCAGTGATGACTAGGGCCGTCGTCTTCATCTCACTGGTTATACGTCACCGGGTCACCAGTCGTCACGCCCTCTGACCTCAGGGGTAATTCCGGAACACTGGCCCAGCCGAGCCTGGCAGGCGCTGTGTAACGCGCTCTAGAGTCGAGCACGCTTCGGCGCTCGTCCCCGGTGACCTGATCGATGAGTGAGAACTCGACCACCGCCTTCGGACATACGAAGGAGATGAAGCCCTCAGACGATGATCTGTGGGCACGTTCGCGTGCCGGTGATGCCGATGCCTTCGGGCTGCTGTTCGAACGGCACGCGAAGCTGATCTACAACTACTGCTTCCGCCGAATCGGCAGTTGGGCGGCCACCCAGGACGTGGTATCGGTCGTCTTCCTGGAAGCCTGGCGGCGCCGGGATAAGGATCTGCCACCCGACAAGGTGCCGCCCTGGCTCTATGGCATCGCCACGAATGTGGTTCGCAACCAACGGCGCTCTGACCGCCGCTTCGCCGCTGCCCGCAGGAAGCTGCCAGCGATGGAGGCGGAGCCGGATTTCGCCGAGGCTGCTGCCGAGCACGCCGACTACGAACGACAGGCCCAGCAGGCTTTACGGCTTCTCGGGATGTTGCCCACGCGGGAGCAGGATGTGTTTGTCCTTTGTGTCGGGATGGAGTTGAGCTACGAGGACGCTGCGTTCGCACTCGACATCCCGATTGGCACCGTGCGCTCCCGGTTGTCGAGTGCGCGGGCGCGTCTCGGCGAACTCAATTCCGACACCGGACATGAGCAGGGTGAGAACACGAATGCTCAGGAGGCCCGCCAGCCATGACCACCGAGATTTCATTCCCACCGCTGCTTGACGTACCGCCCCGCCAGCTTGAGGCGCAGAAGCAGCACCTGCTCCGTGCGATCAGTGCCGAACCGGAGAGGCGAGGTTTGTCGTTGCCAACGCTTACTCCGCTTCGCCTTCGCTTCGCGTTGCCCGCTGCGGCTGCGATCTGCGTTGCCGCCGCTTGTGCCGTGGTCTTCACCGGTGTTTTCGGAGGGTCGCGCACCCATCACGGGGGGAAGGGGGTCGGCGCGTTCAGCTACTTCGGGAGTAGCGGGACGGGTAGTTCGAGCATTAACGGGCTTCCGCTCCCGACGCTCGCGCATCCGCTTCCGCTCGACCTCGCCAAGCAAGTGACACTTGCCGAAGCGCAGGCAACGCTGGGCGCTCCAATCGTCCTGCCGAACACGGGCTTCGTTCAGCCGTCCGACGTTGGCCCAGTCTGGCTGGACAGCCCGCATGACAAGGACGGCAACCCGGTCATGACCAACGTGGCGGTCACCTTCCCCTCGCAGGGCGTGATGGTCGGATACACGCGGCCTGCGCCCTCGGATGGGAGCGCCGCTCACTTCCAGGCGATGGCGCAAAGCATGCCGTCTCCGAGCGGCGGTTCGGAGGGTCAGGTGATCAGCCTCGACGGTGGAGTGCCTGCGCTTGTGGTGAAGCAGAACTCCGATGACACCGGACACAACTTCGGCGCGGTCTTCTTCAACATGGCCGGGAGCGAGGTTGCCGTAATGGGCCACGACGACGAAGCCACGCTCGAATCCCTGGCTCTCTCCATCCTCAGCCAGTCCGAGGCCAAGTGATGCGCCGCCAGGAGACAGCAGTGGGGAGACGGTTACTTACCGGCGCGGTCGTCGCAGTAGTGGCCGCTGGCGCTGTTGTCGCCGCGATGGCGAGCATCGGAGGTGCAGCAGCCCCGAAGACCGCCCCGCCGCGAGCGACGAGTCTTGACGACGTGGTTGCCCAGGCAAGGCACAGCTTCGGTGACAAGCAGATCGTCTCCGCCTCCGTCGAGGGATCAGTGCTCGCCGTGACTCTGGACGTTCCCGGCCCATCCAAGACTCCGGGGTACGGCGTGAAGGGCACGTTCGAGGCGCACGTGCTCGGAGCCGCCGTCGCGGACTGGATGCGTTCCCAGGGGCAGCAGCCGGTCACCACTGTCCGCTACCGCGACAAGGGCAAGGTGATCCCCGGTTCACTCACCAACGGCGACCCCGTCCGAAGCGATCCGAACGTTTCTCCACTGCTCACCGACGCATGCGACACGGCGGCAAGAGCCGCCGGGACAGCCTCGCTCACACTCGTGTCTGCTCAGACGCTTCCATATCTCAACGGCACCTGCGTCTTCGCTTTCCGAGCCACCGACCTGACGGCAGGCTCGCAGGCGGCGATGGGTGCATTGGGGCGGATCATCAGCGCCATCGGCGGGCCTCCGAACGAACGCCCTTGGCTGTTCGAACTCGATGACCAGAACGGCGTGCCGAAGACCGGCGCTAGCTGGATGATCGGCGTAAACGGGGACGACGTGGGCGCCACCGGGACTACGTGGGCGACGCCCGGCCTCGCCTACCCGCTCTCGCACGGATAACCACCGGAGTCCGGCCCTAACGCTCCCGGCTCAGGGTCATTCCGGAACACTGGCCCAGGTGACGGTCCTCCCCCGTGCGGCGTATAACAAGGGACGTGAAGCTCCTCATCTCCGCCTGTGTCCTGATTCTCGCGTCGAGCGTCCTTGCAGGCTGCGGACGTCTGTCAACGAAACAGCGCCTCGCTCGCCGGGAGGCGACTCAACTGTTCCCTCACGTGGGCGTTGGATCTGGCCACCCAGAGATCACTCGCATCGAAATCCGGGGCGGAAACTGGGCGGACGTCTTCTTGCAGGGCAACTTCACGGGTCAGTCCGCGAGTCGCGCCCGACTGGGCTTTGCTCTGCGCGACCCCAGGCACCACTGGACCGTGAGCTATGACTCCGGCCAGGGCTTTCCGGGGTAGCTCGACTTGGAAGCTGCTTCGCGCGGGTAGGTGCGGGTGGGCGACGTAGGAGGTCGCCGCGCCGGTCGGGGGTCATTCCGGAACACTGGCCCAGCCGAGAGTGTTGTTACCGATTCGCGCTCCAAAGCAGGAAGAGCACAACGACTAGCACCCAGACAGTCAGACCGATGAAGCTCGGAAGACGCCAGCCGCGAACGATCTGGCGTTGCCCGTGGAGCCTCACCCTCTGGTCGAACCGCTCATAGCGCGACCGTAAACTCACATCGCGAAATCTAGGGCGGCGCCGCTCGGGGGTCACTCCGGAACACTGGCCCCGGCGAGCGGCTCAGTGCGTGGAGCGTGGGTAGAAGCGAACGGTTGACAGCATCTGGCCGACGGCGGCCTGTGATCGCTTGAGTTTCGGCCCGCGGAGGCAAGCGAACATTTCGAATCCGTAGTTGGCAGTCGCGGGTTCGTTGATCTGCGCCGCGATCACTCGTTGCCCGCCAGAATCAGCGCAAGCGTCGGGGCCGTATAAGACCACGCCAGCTGGTACATGTCGGGCTCGGACGTAGACCTGTGCCGGTTGACCTCCTATGCGTGCGTTGCCTCCGTGTCTGACCGAGATGGGTGCCTGCTGCCACAAGACGGCAACGCCGTTGGCGCTCGTCAGTCGTTGCGACGATGCCGAACACCCCGCACGCCGCGCGGTAGTCAGGTAAGCCACTCCTCGCGACCCAAAGTTGGTGATTCCGGGCGAACAGTGAAGGCGTCGCCACCCGGCTGGATAGCGAAACGAAATCCCAAGACGGGGGAACTGAGCCAATACTGTCCCGCGCGTCTGAGCCGACCCACCGCCCAAAGCCGCAGGAAGCGACGACTGCGGCCCGCCGGGTGAGCGGAACACGGCGACCGCTCCGGCCGCCCCGCCGATAAGCGCAAGCACGATCACCGCGATCAGGAAGCGGCGCTGTCGTGCTCTTCGCTTCGCCTCCGCCATCAGAGGGTCAAGTGCGAACGGCAGCCGACGGATATGCGCGGTCATAGCACCAGTATCGCTAGCACCAGGTTCTCCGTCAACAAACGACGCTCAGGGGTCATTCCGGAACTCAGTGTCAGTCTGCGCCTGTGGCGGCGTCCGACGCTTTTCGGAGACTCGGTCGGCGGCGGCTGACTCGATTCCGAATGTCGACTTGTTGGTCTGACTATCCAGTGTTGTGTCGCCGCCGCCGTCCGAGACCGTCGAGCGTGACCTGATAGGAGCGTGGCTTCGCCTCGACTGAGGTCTGTCCGCTCGCCGGTCGCCCCTAACGGTAGGAGGCGATCAGAATGATCGTTGTTGGACTGGACGTGCACAAGCAGTCGGTGACTGCTGTCGCCGTCGACGAGGCTGGCCGACCGCTCGAAGAGAAGGTGATCGGGGTGGGCAGCGACGAGCTGCTCGGTTGGGCGTCGGCGCTCGATGTTGAGCGGCTGTGGGCGGTTGAGGACTGTCGTCAGCTGACGGGCTGGCTGGAGCGGCAGCTGCTCGCTGTGGGTGAGGAGCTGGTGCGGGTACCGCCGAAGCTGACCGTGCCGGAGCGGCGCGCTGGCCGCACGCGCGGCAAGTCGGACCCGATCGACGCACTCGCGATCGCCCGCGCAGCTCTGCGCGAGCCGGACCTGGCCCGGCCCCGTGCGGGCGAGCAGGTCTTGCGCGATCTGAAGCTGCTGGTCGATCACCGCGACGATCTGGTCGACCAGCGGCGCCGCTGTCAGCAGCGGCTGCGCTGGCATCTGCACGCGCTCGATCCGACCTTCGAGGTGCCCTTGCGCAAGCTGAGCCGCCCTTCGCAGCTGGAACGGGTCAGCCGCTGGCTCGTCCGTCAGCCGAAGGAGATGCAGGTCCGCCTGGCTCGTGAGCTCGTCAGCAGCTGCAGAATGCTCAACCGGACGATCGCCGAGCTCGACCAGGAACTCGAACGGCGCGCCGCCGAGATCGCGCCAGCGCTGCTCGAGCTACCAGGCTGCGCCGGCGTCACCGCCGCCAAGCTGCTGGCCGAGATCGGCCCGATCGATCGCTTCCGCAGCGACGCCCAGCTCGCCCGTCACAGCGGCGTCGCGCCGCTCGAAGCAAGCTCAGGCCGCACCCAGCGTCACCGGCTCGACCGCGGCGGCAACCGCCAACTCAACGCCGCCCTCTACCGGATCGCGATCACCCAGGCCCGCTACTACGCCCCGGCCCGCGATTACCTCGAGCGCAAACGCGCCGAAGGCAAGAGCCGCCGCGAAGCCATCCGCTGCCTCAAACGCCTCCTCGTCCGGGCCGTCTACCAGACACTGAAAACGAGCCCCGCCTTGACATAGGAGCAACACTGGCCCAGCTCAGCGTCTCCTCCTCAGGACTGGCGTCGCTGTAGGTTGGAGGACGTGGTGCTGGTCGTGACTTTTACGTACCGCGAAAGCGGACTGTCCGGCCGGCACCACCTTCTCGGAGCACATTTCCGAACTCTGGCCCAGGCGAGAGCGTCGAGCGGCGGCTCAGGGGCCGGAACACTGGCAGCAGCAGCTGCTATAGTTTTACTCATGCCGAGACGAGTAAAGCGTAGGAGCGGGTTCACCCGGCTGTCTCCGAAGCGTCAGATCACGCTTCCGCTTGCCGTGGTCGAGCGGGCCGGGATCAAGATCGGCGAGGAGCTTGCCGTCCAGGCCGACGACGAAGGCCGCGTGATCGTCTCCCGTCCCGGCGGCGAGGCGGTTGGAGATCGTCGCCGCCGCGCGCTCGAGCGAGCCGCGGGGGCGCTTCCCGACGTCTGGCCGGCGGGTGCGCTCGACGAGCTGCGCGACGAGTGGCGCTGACCGTCCTCGACGCGAGCGTGCTGATCGCGCTGCTCGACCCGGCCGACCCACACCATCAGGCCGCGCGCAACGCCCTCGACGCGCACGCCGACGACGACTTGCGCATTCCTCCACATACCCTCGCCGAGGCGCTCGTGCATCCGGTACGGGCGGGCAAGGAGCGCGAGGCGCGCCGGCTGATCGCCAGCCTCGAGATCGCGGTGGACCCGGTCGACGAGGCGGTGGGAGTCGCGGCGGCAAGACTCCGTGCCCGGCACGGCAGTGCCCTGCGGATGCCGGATGCGCTCGTGCTCGCGTACGCCGACGTGGGCAAGGCGAGGCACGTGATAACCGCCGACGAGCGCTGGCCCGCCTGGAGTCGCCGCGTCGAGCTTCTCAGCTCCTGATCCCCGTGAGGCTGAGAGCGATCCGATTCCCGATCCGGTCGAGATCGAGCGCGTGACGGTGTCGGCCTGATGCCACGACTGCCGGCGGTGACGATTCACGGCCGCCGCGCCTGAGGCGGTCACAGCTCCAGGCCGCGGCCGGGCGGTTCGCGGTCGAGTTTGATTGCCGGGCTGCTGCGGGGTGGCTCAGGTGCCAGCGAGCGTGCGAGCTCGTCGCGCCGGCGGGCGAACGAGAGCACCCGGGTTCGCCGTTCGGCACGCTCGCGGAGTTGTTGGGCCCTCGCGTCGCAGCGGTCGAGCGCTTTCTCGTGGCGGGTGATCTCGGTTTCGAGTTCGGCCCGTCGGCCGCGGTTCCACCTGTGGAGGCGTTGGAGCTCACGTCGTGCTCTTGCGGACTGTTCGGCCGTGTGCGCGCGCTGCCGGTCGACCTGCTCGTGTTGCTGAGCAATCTCGTTGAGGATCATGTCGCGCCGCCCGTTGCGCTGGTCGAGGGCGAGCGGCTCGGCGGCCGAGCGTTGAAGGGCGCGGGCGGCGCGTCCGGGTGGGCCAGCGGGGTCGGGCTGGCGGAGTGGTGTCTCGCGTTCGAGCGTGTCGTTGCCGGCGAGGTAGAGGCGAGTCTGGAGGCGGGCGCGGCTGCAGGCGACGTAGCCCCATTCCTGTAGGGCGCCTTGGTCGGGCACGAGAACGTGAGCACGGTCGACGGTGACGCCTTGGGCGGCGTGGCCGGTGAGCGCGTAGCCGTAGTCGAGATGCTCGCTCGCGTAGGTGAACGGCACTCGCCGGACGGTGCGAGTCCGGTCACGAACGAGCAGCGCGTCGTGGTCGAGCTCGACGACCGTGCCAAGCATGCCGTTGCGAAGAGCGAGCCGCTCGTCGTTGCGGCGGCAGAGCACCTGCTCGCCGACCCGGTATTCGCTTCCGCCGAGCGTGACGGCCTCCTCGCGCAGGCGGTGGCCCTGAAGCATGAGCGCGTGTGCGGCTTGGTTCAGGTCGTCGACGTCCGCGCGGTGGTAGGCGAACATCGTCGACCGGGTCGGGTTGGATCGGGCTGCTTGCCACCAGTCGGCGAGTACCCGCTCCTTCGCGGCCGCTGCGTTCTCATCGACGGCGAGGCAGCCGCGCTGAGCGCTGAGGGCGAGGTACAACTCCGGATTACCGTCACGCATGCGGGCGAGCGCCTCGCGTTCGAGCGGATCGCGCTGGCGGCGGTTGCCGGCGAGTTCAACCACGTCGAGTCGGTCGCAGAGCGCCTGGTAGAGGCCGCCAGCGCCGACGGCCGGTAGCTGGGCCGGGTCGCCGACGAGCAGCAGCTTGCCCTCCGCCTGCTCGACCGCGTGCAGGATCGGAGCGAGCACGCGCGTTTCCGCCATCCCCGCCTCGTCGACGACGAGCAAGCAGCCGTGCGGGAGACCGTCCTCCCGCTCGACCTCGAGGAGGAGCCGGTGCAGGGTGCGGCTTCGGATGCCAGTGGCGTTCTGGAGCTCGTCGGCGGCGCGACCGCTCGGCGCCGCCCCCAGCACCGTCGTGTCGAGGTCGCGGTAGGCGTCGGTGAGCGCCCTGAGCGCGAGCGTCTTCCCCGAGCCGGCGACCCCAGCGACGCACACCACGCGATCGGAGCGGCAGGCCGCCTCGTGGACGAACATCCGCTGCTCGCCGCACAGGTCGCGGCTGGACATGAGTGCCTCGGCGAGCGACCGCCTCTCCGGAGCCGGCACCGCGGCATTGCGGCCGGCGAGGGCGACCTCGACCGCCTCCCGCTCCACCTGCAGCAGCTCGCGGGTCGTGAACCGCGCCGGCTGGCCCGGCCCCTCCTGCGCTTCGACCAGCTCGACGCCGGGGAAACGCGACAGCTCGTCCGCGAGCTCGAGCACCTCGTCGACGGTCGCACCCGCGGGAAGCGAGCCGGCCACCGCCCGTACCAGCTCTGGCATCGTGAACGTCGTCTGCTTTGCGGTCAGGCCCTCCCGGCCAAGCAAGTCGGCGGCGAGCTGCTCGAGCTCTGCCCGATCGCGCTCGATCGGTCGCTGGTTGAGGAGCGCGTCGAGCTCGTGGCGGCCGAGGCCGTGCTCGGCCGCGCGCGCCTTCCAATCCTCGCGCAGCCTGGGCAGGTCGACCTGCTCCTTTGCCTCGCGCGTCGCAAGCGCAGCCACCCGGGACGCGGCGAAGCCCTCAGTACCGAGCGCCTTCATGTGCTCCACGAGGGACTGGCGCCGGGTCGAGAACGCGCGGATCGCGTCCTCGGGGACGCCGACGAGCTCTCCCATCCCCTTTACCGGCTCCGTCCATTCGAGGCTGAGCCGGTGCGTGAGCTCGTGGCGGAGGTGGGCCTCGTAGAGGTAGCCCGCGGCGAGCCGGTAGGTCTTGAGGATCGCTTCTCCGTCGAGCGCCCGCCACTCCCAGTCGGCGGTCCTCGTCATGTTGGCGACCACGACGTGGGTATGCAGATGCGGGTCCTGCGCCCGGCTCGTGCGGTGCCGGAACGCCGCGGCTACGAACCCCTCTCCGTGCTCGCGGATCGCGCCGCCCTTGCCGCGGCGGACGATGCACGCCTCCCGCTCCAGATAGCCGAGCGCCGCCTGCCACGAGGCCTTGTGCGCCTCGCTGATCTCGCGCCGGACCTGCTCGTCGTCGGTTAGCGCGTGCAGCAGGCTGACGCTCTTCGGGCACGAGAACACGAGGTCGTAGCCCGACACCGGCGCCAGCCGCTTCCGCTCCTCCCGCCACTCGCCCGACTCGACCTCAAGCCTCCGCACCGTGATCGTCCGCTCCCGCACCGGTTCGCGCAGCCGCTCCTCGGTCGCGGGGTTGACGCCCCGCAGCAGCGTGCCGAGATCGCCGTCCTCGACGACGCCGACCAGCCCGAGCCCGGCTGAGCCGCTGCCGGCCCAGATGCCGGGAGACTCGCCCCGACCGGCGTAGTAGTCGTCCAGACCCCTGGCGACCTGCTGCTCGTAGTAGGCCTCCTGCCCGAGCGTCAGCTTCGCCACGCTCAGCATCCCGCCACCATCAGGAACCCCAGACAGGCGGAGACGCATATGCACCCGAGGTGCGGCGAACGACGCCCGTTTACCGCACGAGCAACACTCGCAGACCACCTATAGACCACACGAGAACCTGAGGGAAGCTGTCGAGCGCCTGTCGACACCTCTCCTGCCGACCGAAAAAGTGCCTGCAAATAGGCGGATTCTCGGTCAGGTTGGCTGACCGCCGAAAGCGGGCGGGCGTGCTTCGATCCCAGCCGCGCCCATTGAGAAACGCGCTCGAAACGGGGCCTCCACCCAGGCGGTCACACTACGAGGGATGAACCTGTTCGGCTTCTTCCCCGGATACGAGGCACACGTCTACGACGCGGGGCGGGAGCCGGCGTTTCTCATGCTGGTCACGTTCATCCTCACGCTGGCCGGGACACGCTTCTACACCCGCATGGCGCGGAAGCGCGGCTGGGGAAGCGCGCACGTCGGCGACGTCCATGTCCATCACCTCGTGCCCGGGATCGTGCTGAGCCTCGTCGCCGGCGGGGTCGCCATCGGCCTCCAGCCGTCCGAGCCCTGGGTCGCGCTACTGGCCATCGTGTTCGGCGGGGGCGCCGCGCTCGTCCTCGACGAGTTCGCGATGCTCCTCCATCTCGACGACGTCTACTGGACGACCGAGGGGCGACTGTCGATCGATGCCTGCCTGGCGGCGGTCGCATTCCTCGGCCTCGCGATCCTGGCGACGTTCCCTCTTCCGACCGAAACCGCCGGCGACCGGCTCGGGAGGATCATCGGCGACGGGCTCATCGTGCTCGTCGGCTGCTTCGTCGTGGTGACTCTGCTGAAGGGGAAGCTCAAGCTCGGTCTCTTCGGGATCGTCTTCGCGCCACTTGCGGTGGGCGGGGCGGTGCGCCTCGCCAAGCCGACTTCGATCTGGGCGCGGCGGCTTTATCCAGACGGACGGCCGGAGGCGCCAGCGGAGCGAGACCCGCTTCGCCGCTCGCGAGGCGCGGTGGACGCACCGTCGGGACCGCGTGTACGACCTGATCGGCGGCGCACCGCACCTCGGCTCGAAGCGGGACGTCACTCCTCGCTAGCAGGCTCCTCCGCGTCCGTGTCCGGGTCGATCTGGTCGGCGCACGCGCCGACTTCGGCGGCGACCCTGCGCGACTCCTTCGCCTGCTCCACCTGCTCCTGCGCGACTCGCTCGCGCTCCACTGCCTGCTGGGTCCGCGTGTCGGCTTCCCGACGCAGCTCCTGCGCCTGCTCGCGCCGCTGCTTCTGCTCGCGGCCACGGAGCGCACCGACGACGATGAGCCCGACGACGACGAGCACGCCGATCGCAATCAGAATCCAGATCCAAGTTGCCACTACCGCCTCCTTTGTCGTTCAGAGGCAAACGGACGGTGCCGCGGTTCGGTTCCGGCCGGTTAGCTGCTGCAGGCAGGCATCCGGGGCAGAGCACGGAGCGGAACCAGCACGACGTGCGACCTGAAGTCGAGCCTCTTCTTCGTGTTGTTGCCGTAGTCGACGAGGAGGGCGTTCGCGTTCAGCTCGGTGTAGCCGTACTGGCGCTCGATCTCGAGATAGCGGCGCGTCTTCGTATCGGCGAGAAACAGCGGCGGCTCGATGCCGAAGCCGACATAGCGGCCGCCGATCTGGACCGAGTTGTCGATCGAGTCGAGGCCGCGGGCAGCGAGGATCTCCGTCGGCTCGGCGCGCAGGGACGGCGCCCACCAGAGCGACTTGAACCGCGCGCTCGGGTAGGCGATCTGCCGCCCGTCGGTGTCGAGGCCCGAGATGCCGCGAAGGACGCGGAGGGCCGGCGGCGCCTCGACCCGCTTGCCGGTCAGCGCATTCGCGACGAAGATCTGCGCGTACGCCCCTCGCGTCGGCGACTCGGGCCAGGCGACGAGACGGTGTGCCAGAAGGAAGGGGCTCTCGGTGTGCCCGGCGTGGATCACCCTGTCCCGGCTGGCACGGAGGTCGTACACGTGGACTTCGGCCAGCCCGTCGGGACCCGAGCCTTGCGCCCACGTCGCTTCGCCGTTTCGCACGTCGGGGCCCTGCCACGGACTGGTCCAGAACCCGCCATTCGGGCCTTTGGTTGCCGCACCGATCCGCTCGACCCGGCCCGTGCGCGAATCCCAGGCGTAGATCTTGAAGTTGTCGAAGCTCGAGAAGCCGTGGTACTCGTACCAGACGAACCAGCGCCCGTCGAAGCTGCCGTCCGCCTGACTCTCGCTCGAGTCGGGGAACGCCTTGATCTCGGTCATGGCGTGCGGGCCGGAGCCGATCCTGGCTACTCCGAAGAAGTGCGGCGAGCGCACATCGGCGAAGAACGAACGGCCGTCAGGCGCAAGTGCGAAGGGCACGAGCGAGGTCGTGCGCGAGAGCGGCACGACGTGGTGCGAGAGCACACGGCGCCAGGCCGCAGTCAAGTGAGCCTGACACCAGCCGCCGTAGCTCCGGGCCGGGCCGGACCCCGCCGGGTGCGTGGCTCCGGCGGCGCACGCCGTCACGGCGAGAACCGCGGCCAGGACAAGACCGATGCCCAGACCGCGGCCGCCGCGGCATCCTCTACCAGATGTAGCCACGTCCCTCGACGATCGTGACGATCTTGCCGCTCGCCAAGGTCGAGTACGCAGGGACTCCGCCAGACCAGAGGACCGAGGTCGCGTTATGGACGGAATCCTCATACATCGTCGAGGCCCCGGAGTCCGCATACCCACGGATGTCGAACCAGTGGAATATCAGTCTGTCCTTCGGGTGCCCGTTGAGGTGGGCTCCTCCAGGAATCTCGTACGCATCGCCGACTGCCGGAGCGCCGACCGCATAGATGTCGTACGTCAGATCCTGCTCGTACTGGCTGACTGCACCCGAGCCGTCGGAAGAGACGTACTGCGGTACGTAGTAGTTACGGGTCTCGTGGTGATTCAGCACGTCCGGTACGGGATAGCCGCTGGGCGACGTCCCGCCGCCCGACCACGCCGTCCCTGCGGTCGTCGTGTTCAGGTGGTCGGCCGCAGTCTGCTGGGACATCCCGATCCCGACGCTGTTGAGCGCCTCGTGCACGGTGGCAGGACCGCAGTAGTAGCCGGTGATCTGAGGCGTCTGGTTGCCGGGGAATGACGCCGAGGACGGATAGCCTCCACCGCCGCACCTCGCACCGCACGTCGAGTCCGGCGAGGCGACGCTGACCCCGAAACCGGGCCCCTGCGGGGCGACGGATCCGAGCATGAACTGCGCCTCCGCCTGTCGTTTCGCTGCGATGGCGTCGACTTGCTGAGCCGTGAGCGCCGTCGAAGCGGGCGGCGTCTTGCCGGCCATTCCATCGGCGTGTGCCGGCCCGGTCGAGGCGACCAGGATCAGGACGGCCGAGGTCGCGACGAAAAGGACGATGCTTGCTCGCATGTTCCCCTCCTGCGTTTTGGCAGCACTCTGCGAGGACCGTGCGATCCGCGCCTCGGCCGAGGGAGGTATTCAGCCTGAAGGAGCGGTTCGGATTACAGGGCTACCGCGTCCCTGAGGGCATCGAGGTAGCCCAGCGTGTAACGGCGCTGGATCCGCCGAGCCAACGGCTTCGCGAGGCGGGCAATCGGGTCGACCGGACGCGAGAACGAGGCGAGGCGGATGAGCACTTCGTCGTCGTCGTTTCGCGTGACGGCGAACGACGCCTCGCCTCGCTCGGGATGGCCGGGCAGTGTCCCGTACGCGAAGCGGAACGAGTCCGGTTCCTCGACGACGTACACCACGCGGAACGGGGCGACGGTCCACAGACCCGCCGCCTGGATGAGCAGCAACCCGGGGTCGTCCTCGGCGACCGCGGCTCCGCGAGGCAGCACCTCGATCCCCGCCCCGATGTGCGCCTGCCAATGTCGAAGCTCGGCAACGGAACGTTCGAACGTCTCCGGCCCGGCCCCGAGTAGTCCCTCGTCGAGATCGTGTCCGTAGCCGCTCGGCCGGCCATCGCCGTTCGTGGCGCCGACCTCCGCATACGTGACGTCGGCTCCCTGTGCCTGCTCGAGGAGCCGACCGAGGGCGTCTGGCGAAGGGCGTCTGAGGAAGAACACGTCTCGGCTCTAGACGCTTGCCGGTAGGACGCGACCGCGCACCTCACCGAGCTC
Organism: uncultured Actinomycetes bacterium; assembly: GCA_963759435.1. Taxonomy (GTDB): domain Bacteria; phylum Actinomycetota; class Thermoleophilia; order Gaiellales; family Gaiellaceae; genus Palsa-739. Next base: position 446,692 of record CAVWZB010000010.1, read on the forward strand.
GACGCCGTTGGCCGCGCGCCCACGGAGGACGACCTCGTCCCTGTCCTCGAGGAAGCGTTCGCCGCGGAAGAGCTCGATCATCGAGCCCTCGGAGCCGGGCTCCGCGCCCGAGATCGTCCCCGAAGCCATCAGGTCGCCGGTCCGCAGGCGTGCGCCGTTCGACGTCGCGTGGGCCAGCTGTTGCGGCAGCGTCCAGTAGAGCGTCCGCGCGTTCCCCCGCGACAGCGACTCGCCGTTCAGCTCCACCTCGAGCGCAATGTCGAGCGCCCAGTCGTGCCCGCCGGCGAGATGAGCGAGCGGCGGCGGGTCCTGCCGCGGCGCCTCGACGCGCGCGTCCTCGAGCAGCGCGAGCGGCGTCACCCAGGCCGAGATGGAGGTCTGGAACGACTTGCCGAGGTTCGGGCCGAGGGGCACGTACTCCCAGGCCTGGATGTCACGCGCGCTCCAGTCGTTGACGAGCACCACGCCGAAGACGTGGTCGGCGAACGCCTCGACCGGCACGGACTCGCCCAGCAAGGTCGGAACACCGACGACAAATCCGAGCTCGAGCTCGAAGTCGAGCCTGCGGCTCGGGCCGAACCTCGGAGCGTCCTCGTCGGGCGCCTTCCGCTGACCGCGTGGCCGCACGACGTCCGTGCCGCTGACGACGACGCTGCCGGCACGGCCGTGGTACGCGACCGGCAGCCAGCGCCAGTTCGGCAGGAGCGGCTCCTGGTCGGGCCGGAACATGCGGCCGAGATTCGTGGCGTGCTCGAGCGAGGAGTAGAAGTCGACGTAGTCCGCGACCTCGAACGGCAGGCGGCGGTTCGCGTCCCCGACCGGGACGCGCGGGCCGTCGTGGGCGCGCGCTATGCCGACCGCCTCGCGCCAGCTCGCGCGGCCCGCGGCGAGTAGCTCGTTCAATGTGGGCCGCGCGAAGACGTCGCCGAGCCCGGAGAGGTCGACGGCCTCGTCCCCGTCGCGCCAGAGGAGCCCGTTCGGGCCCGCGCCGAAGCTCACAGCATTCCCTGCTTCTCGAGCTCCTCGACGGGCTCGAAGAACGAGCACGTCCCGATCGAGTGGAAGAGCGAGGCACGAACGTCGGCCAGCTGCCCGGGCTTCGCCTCCCGGTCGCGCCAGCGGAAGGAGTCGGCGTCCAGCGCGAACGCCCGCGCGCCCTCAAGCAGCGCCTCCTCCTCGTCGCCGAAGACGGCGGCCGCGAGGAGATTGAGGAAGCCGTGCTCGCCCTCGGCGGTCGGGTACGCGTGGTGCAGCCCTGCCGTCGCCTTGAAGATGATGCCGCGGTCGCGGCAGCCACGGACGAACTCGGCGACCTCCTCGACCGGCGGGATGCGCGCCCCGCCGCAGCGAATCTTGGCGCGCGCGCCGAGCGAGGCCACGTCGTCGGGCTCGCGACCCTCGATGTAGATCGCCTGGCCCTGGGCTTCCATCCCGCCCTCCTCGTCCACGAGCGCGAGCGCCCGTCCCTCGTCTTGCGGAATCTCCTCGAGCCGCCCCGACGGCCAGACCAGCCGCCCCAGCATCCAGGCGTGCTCGCTCTCTCGTGCGCGGCGGTCCTCGGCGAGAGCGTCGGCGGGCGGCAGGCTGGCCGGCGGGAACATCGGCGCATGGTCGAAGAACCTCGTCAGCAGGGCGCGGCGGGCGTCGTCCGGCATGCGGGAGGAGGCTACACTCGAGTCGGGCCAGGCCCCGTGCAGTGGGAGCCTGCGAACCGCGTCAGATCCGGGAGGAAGCAGCGCTAAGTAGTCCCTCTCAGGTGTGCGGTGTGCCTGGTCCATCTGCCCGCTTCGCCCGCTCCGTCTTCGGCTCCGCTTTCCGCTCGCTCGGTGCGAGCGGCTTGCGCCGCTCGCCTGCTGACGGCGTTCCGCTGTGTGCCGCGGCCGCGCATGTCGGGCGCGGCGGCGCGCGCGAGTCTGCGGGCGCCCGTTCTGCTTGAATCGACTCGTGGCTGCCCTTTACCGGAAGTACCGTCCACAGACCTTCGAGGACGTCGTCGGGCAGGAGGCGGTCGTCCGGACTCTGAGCAACGCGATCGGGACGGACGCGGTGCGCCAGGCCTACCTCTTCGCCGGCCCGCGCGGCACCGGCAAGACGTCGATGGCGCGCATCCTCGCCAAGTGCCTGAACTGCGCGCAGGGACCGACGACGACGCCCGACGGGACGTGCCACGTGTGCCGCGCGATCGCAGCCGGGACGTCCCTCGACGTGATCGAGATGGACGCCGCCTCGCAGCGCGGAATCGACGACATCCGCGAGATCCGCGACCGCGTCGTCCTCCAGCCGGTCGAGGGGCGCTACAAGGTCTACATCCTGGACGAAGCGCACCAGCTCACGGACGCCGCGTGGAACGCGCTCCTGAAGCTGATCGAGGAGCCTCCGCCGCACCTCGTCTTCGTCTTCTGCACTACCGACCTCTCGAAGGTGCTGCCGACCGTCCGCTCGCGCTGCCAGACGTTCGTGTTCCAACGACCGGGACTGCAGAATCTCGTCAAGGTGCTGCGCCAGATCGCGGACGCCGAGGGGATCGACGCGCCCGACCAGGCGCTTGCACTCGTCGCCCGCAGCGGTCGCGGCGCCTACCGCGACGCGGTCTCGACGCTCGACCAGCTCGCGTCCGCGACCGGCAACAAGGTCACCGTGCAGTCCGTGCTCGAACTGCTCGGGACGGTCGAGGAGGAGGCGCTCTTCCGCCTCTGTGACCTCGTGATCGACCGCGACACCGCCGGCGCGCTCACGTACCTGGAGGAGCTCGCCGAGCGCGGACACGATCTCGGCCGGCTCGTCCTCGATTTGATCGAGCACCTGCGGCAGATCATGCTCGCGCAACACCTCGGCGACGTGCCCGAGGCCGCCGCGACGAGCGAGGAAGCGCGGGAGCGGCTGAAGGCGCAGGCGAACCAGCTCGAAGAGGCCACCGTCCTGCGGCTCGTCGACCTGCTCGCGGTGGCGGTCGACGACATGCGGCAGGGCGGCGACCCGCGCCTGCCGCTCGAGCTCGCCCTGGTCAAGGTGACGCGGCCCGCGAGCGACCTGTCCCGCGAGTCGATCGCCTTCCGCCTGGAGCGGCTCGAGCAGGGACAGGTCTCGAGCGGACCCGTCTCGGTATCAGATACCAAGCCAGGTCCGGAAGAGCCCGCCGCCGCGGAGACGCAGCCCGAGCCGGAGCCCGAGCCCGTGCCCGTCCCGGTCGGCGCGCCGGGGCTCGAGCTCTCGCAGCTGCAGGAGGCCTGGGCACGCCAGGTGCTTCCGGCCGTGGAGGAGCGCGGCGGCATCCCGACGGCGTCCCTGCTTCGCGAGGCGCATCCGGCCGACCTCAGCGGCGACAAGCTCACGCTCGAGTTCCCACCGAGCGCCCAGTTCCACCTCGACCTCGTCCGCGACCCGAAGAATGCGGGCCTGCTCGCCGACGCCCTCTACGACGTCACCGGCCGCAGGCTCGAGCTCGTCTTCGCGCTCGGCGAGGCACGCGAGGTGCCGCCGGTCGACGAGGAGCCCGCGGGCGAGGAGAAGATCTACGAGCTCCTCCAGGAGACTCTCGACGCGCGAGAGCGGGAAGGCTAGGGAGCGATGTCCTCTTTCGACATGGACAAGCTGATGCAGCAGGCCTCGCAGATGCAGGAGCAGATGGCGCGCATGCAGCAGGAGGCAGAACAGGAGACCGCGCAGTCGTCGGTCGGCGGCGGCCTCGTCAAGGTGACCGCGAACGGCGCCGGCGACGTGGTCGCGATCGAGATCTCTCCCGACGCGATCGATCCGGACGACCCGGAGGCGCTCGCCGATCTCGTCCTCGCCGGCGTGAACGAGGCGCTGCGCTCGGCCAGGGCCGGCGTCGAGGCGAAGGCGCAGCAAATGCTCGGCGACATGGGCCTCGGCGGCCTGGGGCTCCCCGGGCTCGGGGAATGAGCACGCCGCCGCGGCGGGGGGGCCGCGGCCGGTACCTCTTCTCGAACTGGCTCTGGGCGATCATCGTGCTCGCCCTGATCGGCGTCGTGATCTGGGGCTGGGCGTTCGACTTCTCGCCGCGCTAACCGCCGAACGCGCGGCGGAACCAGAGGTCGATCCGGCGGATGAGCCCGACCGGCTTCTCGTGCTCGACCGGGTGGATCGCCTTTCCTTCCACCTCGCGCACGTCGGCGCCGATCGTCTCGCCGAGACCACGGTGGTCGTCGGGCTCGATCTCGGCAGAGGTGGCGGGCTCGTAGAACTCGGTCGTCCTCTCGAAGTCGGCGCTCGTGAGCGAGAGATCGACGCGACCCTCCGTGATCGTGGTGACCTGCTCCGCCGGGACGTACTTCGGCTTCGCGAGAGCCGAGGCCGCGACGGCGAGGCCGTCGAAGATGTCCACGTCTTCGTCGCCCGCGACCTCGTCGACCTGGCCGACCTCGCTGCCGTCGGAGGCGTAGACCTTCCAGCCGGGCCTGATCATCAGCCAAGAGACGGGGTCGCCCACGCGCAAGATCTTGCCAGGACTCGTCCGGAACGGACGAGTACCCTCAGGGCGCATGCTGAGCCCCTCCGTCGAGAACCTCGTCGCGCAGCTGACGCGCCTGCCCGGCATCGGCAGCCGCACGGCACAACGGCTCGCGTTCCATCTCCTGCAGACGGAGAAAGAGGAGGCGCTCGCGCTCGCCGGCGCGATCGAGGAGGTGAAGGAGCGCGTGCGCTTCTGCCGCGAGTGCGGCAACCTCACCGAGGACGAGCTGTGCGCCATCTGCCTCGACGCACGGCGCGACCGCACGACGATCTGCGTGGTCGAGCAGCCTGTCGACCTCGTCTCCCTCGAGCGGACCGCGGAGTACCGCGGCCTCTACCACGTCCTCGGCGGCGCGCTCTCGCCGCTCGACGGCGTCGAGCCCGAGCACCTGCGGATCGACGAGCTCATGCACCGCGTCCAGAGCGACGGCGTGGTCGAGGTCGTGCTCGCCACGAATCCGAACGCGACCGGCGAGGCGACCGCGTCGTACCTCGCCGGACGGCTGCGCGACCGCGTCCGCGTGACGCGCCTCGCCAGCGGGCTGCCGGTCGGCGGCGACCTCGAGTACGCGGACGAGGTCACGCTCGGCCGCGCGCTCGTCGGCCGCCGGGAGATGTGACGGGTGGCGACGACGCAGTTCGAGACCGTCCCCGAGATCGCAGCCGACTCGGAGGGACGCAGTCCGGATCTCGTCGTGATGAAGTTCGGCGGCTCCTCCGTCGCCGACACCGAGAAGATCAAGGACGTCGCGCGCCGACTCGTACGGGCCCGCGAGGAGGGCAAGCGCGTCGTCGGCGTCCTCTCGGCGATGGGCGACACGACCGACGAGCTGATCCGGCTCGCCCACGAGATCTCGCCGCGCCCGCAGCCGCGCGAATACGACATGCTCATCTCGGTCGGCGAGCGGATCTCGAACGCGCTCTGCGCGATGGCCGTCCACGATCTCGGCCACGAGGCGATCTCGCTCACCGGCTCCCAGGCCGGAATCGTCACCGACACCGTCCACGGCAAGGCGAAGATCGCGGAGGTGCGCGCGACCCGGATCAACGACGCGCTCGACGCCGGGAGGATCGTCCTCGTCGCCGGGTTCCAGGGCGTCTCGGCCGACTCCCACGACGTGACGACGCTCGGCCGCGGCGGCTCGAACCTGACCGCCGTAGCGCTGGCGGCAGCGCTCGGCGCAGGCGCCTGCGAGATGTACACGGACGTCGAGGGCGTCTTCACCGCCGATCCGCGCCTCGTCCCCCACGCGCGCCGTCTGCCAGCGGTGACGTACGAGGAGATGCTCGAGCTCGCGGCGAGCGGTGCCAAAGTGCTCCAGCTACGCTCGGTCGAGTTCGCGCGCAACCACGACGTGCGCCTGCAGGTGCGGTCGACGTTCTCCGACGCCGAGGGGACGTGGATCGTCGACGAGGAGGATCCGGTGCTCGAGAAGGCCATCATCAGCGGCGTCGCGCACACCGACTGCGAGCCCCTCTACCGTGTCCGCCGGATCGGCGCCGCGCGCCTGTTCGAGCGGCTGGCGGAGGCGAACGTCAACGTCGACACGATCCTCCAGGTGTCGAGCGACGAGATCGTCTTCAGCGCTCCCGTCGAGGATCGTCAGGCCTGCGAGGAGCTGCTGGGCGGGCTGGACGTCGAGTGGTCGATGCGCGACGACCTCGGCAAGGTGAGCCTCATCGGCGCCGGCATGAAGAGCCACCCCGGCATCGCCGCGCAGGCGTTCGCGACGCTGGGCGGCATCGGAGTCCAGCCCGAGGTGATCTCCACGTCGCCGATCAAGATCGCCTGCCACGTCCGCACCGAGGACGTGCCGAAGGCCGTCGCCGCGCTGCACGACGCGTTCGAGCTCGGAGCGGCGTGAGCGCCCGGGACGTGCGGATCGGCGTCGTCGGCGCGACCGGCGCCGTCGGCACGGTGACGCTCCGGCTGCTGCGAGAACGCGGCTACGAGAACGTCCGCGCCTTCGCCTCGGCGCGCTCCGCCGGACGGGAGCTCGAGGGCGGCCTCGCGGTCGAGGAGGCGACAGCCGACGCGCTCCTCGCGGGCGGGCTCGACCTCGTCCTCTTCTCGTGCGGCACGAGCGCGTCCCGCGAGTTCGTGCCCGACGCGGTCGAGGGCGGCGCTCTCGTCGTGGACAAGTCGAGCGCGTACCGGCTCGAGGAGGGCTACCCGCTCGTCGTGCCCGAGGTGAACGGCGACCGCGCCCGCGAGGCGATCCCGACCACCAGGGTCGTCGCCAACCCGAACTGCTCGGCGATCCCGCTCACCTGCGTGCTCAAACCGCTGCACGACGCGGCCGGGCTGCGGCGGGTGCGGGTCTCCACCTACCAGGCCGTCTCCGGTGCCGGCGCGCAGCGGATGGAGCGGCTGCGGACCGAGCCGCCCGAGCAGCACGACCTCGCCTTCGACTGGACGTGGGAGGGCGACGAGACCGAGGAGGAGTCGAAGATCCGCGCCGAGACACGCAAGATCCTCGAGCTGCCGGAGCTCCCGCTCAGCGCGACGACCGTCCGTGTTCCCGTCCTCGTCGGCCACTCGCAGTCCGTCTGGATCGAGACGGAGCGGCCGCTCTTGCCCGAGCACGCGGAGGCCGTGCTCGCAGGCGCTCCCGGCGTGCGGCTCGTCGAGACGCCGACCTCGCGCGCGGCGGCCCAGACGGAGGACGTGCTCGTCGGCCGCATCCGTCCGGACCGCGCTGCGGAGGTCAACGGCCTCGTCCTCTTCCTCGCCTGCGACAACCTCGTCAAGGGCGCCGCGCTCAACGCGCTCCAGATCGGCGAGCTCCTGCTCGAGCCCGCCCGCGCGGCCGCCCGCTAAAGATTGATCGAAACTTGATCTTTCGCTAACGCGGCGGGCCTAGAGTCCGGCCTCCCCACTGGAGGTGCCACGAATGACGCTTGGCCGGGCTCTTCTCGTTCTGACTGCCGGATCGCTGTCGGGCCTCGCGCTCGTGGCGGGCGCGGCGGGAACGACCGCGACGCACAGCGCAAAGGTCACACACCTCCAGCAGCCGGTTGTCGCGCTCGCCGTCGACGGAGACCGCGTGGCGTACAACCTCGGTGCGAGGAACGCTCCGAATCCGCGCGCCGTGAGCAAGGTCCTCGTCTGGAACGTGGGCACCGGCAAGACGATCAAGGTCAGCGGGAAGAAGACGGCCTCTGCCGACGTCACCAGCACCGGCATGGGCGTCTTCCAGCTCGCGATCGCCGGCTCACGCGTGGCGTGGCTCGTCAACGAGGGCGGCAACCTCGAAAGCGACGACTACCTCTTCACGTCCTCCCTGACGCATCCGAAGGAGCGACAGGTCGCGTCCGCCCTGCGGAGCGGCGACGGCTGCCTCGGCCGCGGCGCGGCAGGCTGCGCCGGCCCATGGCTCGGCGGGCTGGTCGGCTCCGGGAACGAGATCGCGCTCAACCGCTGGACGACCGACTCCCAGGGTGAGATGACCTCGGGCGGGCTGTACGCCCTCGAGGGCACGCAGACGAAATCGATCGCCACCGGAGTGAACACGGTCTCCGCGGTCTCGGCCGACGGAGGACGCGAGGCGATTCTACGCTCCGACGGATCGGTCGCCGTCTACTCCAAGTCCGGGAGTGTGCTGGCGGCGGTGAATCCGCCGAACGCCGAGGCGGTCGCGCTCAGCGGCAAGAACCTCGTCGTCCTCAGCAAGGGCCGCACGCTCGAGGTGTATGACGCTCACACCGGCTTGCTCCAGAAGACGCTCTCCACTCACGGCAAGGGCGGCCCGGAGAACCTCGACGTCCAGGGCAACGTCGCGACCTACACGAGCAACTCGTCGGTCCGCGCGGTCAACCTGTCAAGCGGCAAGGACCGCGTGGTCGGCACGCTCGGCAACCGGATCGCCTTGGCCCGGATCGGCACCGCCGGCCTCGCCTATGCCGCGAACGGAACGCGCGCGAGCTTCGGCAAGAGCACGCTCGTCTTCGTGCCGCTGGCCCGCGTCAAGGCTGCGGTCTCCTAGAAACGCTGCGGCGCGGGTGCGGGCATGAACGCCTCCTGCACCCGCGCCAGCACCTTCTCGCGCGCGCCCTCCTCCACCGGCTGAAGACCGCCGAGCTCGAGCCGCGCCAGCTCGACGCGTCCCTTCGAGCGCACCGAGATGAAGCCGAAGTCGGCGAGAAAGTCCGCCGGGAAGATCGTCTTGTGGACGTGGAAGCGCTCGTAGTTCGTCTCGCCTTCGGGGTAGCGGTACGCGAAGGCCTCGAGAGCGCGCGCGCCCCGCTCGCGCGAGTCGCCGATCGCGGTGAGGAAGAGCGACTGCATGACCCACGGCCGTGACGGATCGGTGAGGTAGGCGCAGGTGACGAGGACGGCGTCGTCGCTCGGTGGGCCGGCCGGCAGCTCTCGCGCACGGGGGAAGAGCTCGCCGGGCCCGTACTGCATCGAGCCGAGCAGGCGGCCGTCGTCGTCGTGGTAGACCGTCCCCCACGCCCCCCAGGCGTCCTCGGCGTCACGGATCCACTTGCGCTTGTCGGCACTGCGCCCGTTCCGCGTCTGCCACCAGATGCACTCGTGGCAGACGGACGGCGCCGTCTCGATCGTCGCTCCCGTCAGTCCGGAGATCCGCGTCGTCATGCCTCGGGCCCCACGGCGTCGACGACGACCTCAACGGCCGCCGGCTCGATGTCGGCCATGTTCCTGAGGTACTCGCGCACGTGCTCCTGGACGAGCCTGCCGACCGTGGGGATCGACGCTCCCCACTCCGTGACGAGGTGCAGCTCGATTCGCACCGCGCCGTTCTCGCCGGACACGCGCACGGCGCGCTTCCGCGGCAGCGGACTGTCTGCGAGTCCTCGCACTCCGTCGACTTCCTTCGCCGCGTCCGCGGCGTAACGGGCGAGGATCTCGGTCGAGATCGACGCCTGACCGGCCATAGGGCAAGGTTAGCCCCGTCTGAGCGTGAGCTCCGTCGCCTCGGGCCTCGCGGCGAAGCGGAGAGGGACAAATGTCGTCCCCAGCCCGGCGGAGACGTGCATGGTCGCAGCCGCACTGCGGTAGACGCCCGCGTTGAACGGAGCGGTCGGATGAGCGAAGCGAACCTTCCTGCCCGGCAGCGGGAGCGCGATCTGGCCGTCGTGCATGTGCCCCGCGAGGACGAGGTCGAAGCGGCCCGGCTCGAGCTGGTCGAGGACGCGCGGATAGTGGCAGAGCAGGAGCGAGAAGTCGGCCTCGCGGGCGAGAGAATTCGGGTCGAGACGCGCCCGACCACGGACGATCAGCCGCGGATCGGCTCCCGCGATCCAGACGCTCCGGCCGCGGAGCTCGAGCGAGCGCCCGTCGTCGCGGAGCAAGGCGGCCGGCTCGAGCTCCCGCAGGTCGGACCGGCGCGCCTGCGGGTCCCGGCTCAGCGCGATGTCGTGATTGCCGAGCACGGCGAAGGTCGGCCGCGGCAGGACCCGCATGAGCCGCCGCAACATCGGCTCGCCCCGCGGATGGGTCAGCAGGTCGCCGCTGATCGCAACGAGGTCAGGCTTACGCTCCCGCGTCCAGACGGCCGCCTGCCAGACGGCGCCGATCCCCGGCGACGGGACGCCAAAGTGAAAGTCCGAGAGATGCACGATTCGGAGGCCGTCGAGCTCAGGCGGCAGCCCGGCCAGCTCGAGCTCGAGACTCCTGAACCGCACCCAGCCAGCCTCGAGCAGCCCCCAGCCGACAGCTGCGCCGGCGAGCGCGCCGAGCCGCTTCAGACTTCCAGCCGCTCGAGCGCCGGCCGCGGGTCGACGATGTGGCGCTTGAACTTCAGCTCCGCCTCCTCGAGCCCCGCCGCCACGCCCACCAGCTGGGCGAGGTGGAGCACCGGCATCTTGAACTCGCGCCCCGTCGCTGCTTCGAGCTTCTGCTGCCAGGCGTCGAGCGAGAGGTGGCAGAGCGGGCACGGCGTCACCATCACGTCGGCGCCGGCCTCGATCGCCTGCTCGACCGGCTGGATGACCTCGCCGAGCGCCGTCTCCTCACGCGCCGCGATGATCGGGAAGCCGCAGCACTTGACCTTCGCCGGGTAGTCGATCGCCTCGCCGCCGCAGGCCTCGATGATCCGCTCGAGCGACCACGGCCGGTCCGGATCCTCGAAGCCCATGATCTTCGAGGGCCGCAGGATCTGGCAGCCGTAAAACGGTGCGACCTTGAGCCCCTTCAGCCCGCGGTGGGCGACCTCCTTCAGCCTCTCGTAGCCGTCGCCCTCGGCGATCTCCCAGAGGAAGTGCCGCACCTCGACGTTGCCGGAGTACTCCGGAACGCCCACGGTCGCGAGGTTCTCGTTGACCCGCGCGAGCAGGTCGGCGTCGCCCTGGAGCATGAAGTTCGCCTGGCGCAGGTTGAGCGTGCAGACGTTGCAGACCGTCATGAGCATGTCGCAGCCCGTCGCCTCCGCGTAGGCGAGGATCCGCGCGTTGAGGTGGAGGTAGTAGTCGGGCTCGGCCTCGTGGATGTCGCCCGCGCCGCAGCAGGTCACCGATTCGAGCTCCACGAGCTCGAGGCCGACCAGCGGCGCCAGAGCCTTGGTCGAGCTGTCGAGCTCCTTCGCGGACAGCGACGCGAGACAGCCCTTGTAGTAGGCGACTCGCTTCACCGGTGTCTCGGTCGCGCTCACGCTTTCGCTTCCTCCTCCAGTTCAGGTAGCCACGGCCTCGGTGCGGCACCAGGGCGGTCGTAGATCTCCTCGAGCGACTCCGGCTGGTACCCATGGTCTAGCTTCGCCAGCGCGTGTTCGCCCTGCACGTGGCCGAGGGCGCCCTGACGATCCTGTTCCTGGACGACCTTCCGCAGGTTGCGCGCCTCGTTCACGTCCTTCGCCGTGTGCGGAATCGGAACGGGCCGCACCTTGCCGTGACGCGCGAGGCTGGCGCCGAACTTGAGCTGCTTGATGGCGGAGACGTAGCCCTGCGTCTTCGGGATCAGCTCCTCCTCGCGCAGCCAGCCCGTCGTCTCGGCAGACCGGACGAACCACTTGGCGTGCTTCGCTCCCATGTCGCGGTCGATGCCGAGGCGGATCGACTCGGCGCCGAGCTTCGCGATGGCGTCGCGGGGATCGACGCCCTTCGGGCAGCGCTCGTTGCAGAAGTAGCAGCGGGTGCAATCCCAGATGCCGTGCTCGGAGTTGTACCGCTCGAGCCGCTCCACGGTCGCGCCGTCGCGCGGGTCGCCGACGAAGCGCATTCCCTTCGCGAGCGCCTGCGGCCCGAGGAACTCGGGGTCCGCCTCCATCGCGTTGCACTCCGAGACGCAGCAACCGCAGTTGATGCACAGGGACTCCTTATGGACCACATTCATCCGCTCCTGCGAGATCCGGTACTCGCGGTCGTCGTCGGGGCGCTCGTAGCCCGGCTCCAGCCACGGCCACATCGCCTTGAACTTCGTCCAGAAAGGATCCATGTCGACGACGAGGTCCTTGTGGATCGGCAGGTTCCCCATCGCCGAGATGACGGGAACGCGGCCCTCTTGCGCGATGTCGTACATCCGTGTCTTGCAGGCGAGAACGGCGGCGCCGTCCATGCGCATCCCGCAGGAGCCGCAGATCATCATCCGGCAGCTCTTCCGGAAGGCGAGCGAGCCGTCGTGCTTGTCCTTGACGATGTCGAGGCAGTCGAGGAGGGTCGCCCACTCGGGCGCGTCGAACTCGTACTCCTTCAGCGCCCGGTCGCCCGTGGCGGAGTCATAGCGCCAGATCTTGAGAGCCATCTGCATCAGTACTTACGCTCCTGTGGTTCCCATTTGGTCATCCGCACCGGCTCCCACGAGAGCTGCGGCGCGCCGTCCACGAGCCGGACGATCGTATGCTTCAGGAACTTCTCGTCGTCGCGCTCGGGGTAGTCGTCCGGGCGCGCGTGGGCGCCGCGGCTCTCCTTTCGCTCGATCCCTGCGACCACCATGCAGTCCGCGAGGTCGAGGAGGAAGCCGAGCTCGATCGCCTGCGTCAGGTCGCTGTTGAAGACCTCGCCCTTGTCCTCGAGGAGCACGCGCTGGTAGCGCTCGCGGAGGCCGGACACGATCTCGCCCTGCTGCTCCATCTGATGCTCACGGCGGAAGACGCCGAAGTTCTCGTGCATCGTGGTGGCCAGCTCGTCGCGGATGCTCCACGGGCGCTCGCCGTCGGCGCGTTCGAGCAGCGCCTTCAGCTCTCCCTCGGCGTCGCGCTCGGCCGACTCGGGTACTTCGACGGTCGTGTGCGAGAGCGCCCACTCCGCCGCGTGCCGGCCCGAGCGCTTGCCGTAGGTGATCGTCTCCATGAGGGCGTTCCCGCCGAGCCGATTGGCGCCGTGCACCGAGACGCAGGCGCACTCGCCGGAGGCGTAGAGGCCCGTGAGCTCGGTCTGGCCCCAGACGTCGGTGGCGACCCCGCCCATGTGGTAGTGGGCGCCGGGCCGCACGGGGATCGGGTCGTAGATCGGATCGACGCCGAGGAACGTCATCGAGAGCTCGCGCGATCCGGGTAGCCGCTCGATGATCCGTTCCGCGCCGAGGTGCCTCAGGTCGAGCAGGACGTTGCCGTCGACGCCGCGGCCGGCGTCGATCTCCATCTGCTCGGCCCGGGAGATGACGTCACGCGAGGCGAGCTCCATGGTGTTCGGCGCATACCGCTTGAGGAATCGCTCCCCGTCCTTGTTGAGCAGGTAAGCCCCCTCGCCGCGGCACCCCTCGGTGATGAGGACGCCGGTCGGAGCCAGCGTCGTCGGGTGGAACTGCATCATCTCCATGTCCTTGAGCGGCAGGCCGACGCGCAGCGCCATCGCCATCGCGTCGCCGGTGCAGGAGTAGGCGTTCGTCGTCCCGACGTAGAGCCGTCCCGCCCCGCCGGTGGCGAGGATCACGGTCTTCGCCCCGATCGTCTTCAGGCCGCCGTGAAGGAGGTCCCAGCAGACGACGCCCTGACAGCGGCCGTCGTTCTCGACGAGGTGCCAGGCGAAGTATTCCTCGTAGGTCGGGATGTCGCGCTTGCAGACCTGTTCCCACAGGACCTGGATCAGGACGTGGCCTGTGATGTCGGCGGCGTACGCGGTGCGCGGTGCGCCCGCGGCGCCGAACGGACGCTGCGCGATGCGACCGTCCTCCGTACGCGAGAAGACGGCGCCCCAGTTCTCCAGCTGGTAGACGTCGCCGGGCGCCTCGTCGCAGAGAATCTGGATCGCGTCCTGGTCGCCGAGGTAGTCCGACCCCTTGACGGTGTCGTATGCGTGGATCTCGGGGTCGTCCTCCGACGCGTTTCCGAGCGCCGCATTGATACCGCCCTCGGCAGCACCGGAGTGTGAGCGCGTCGGATGGATCTTCGAGATCATCGCCACGTCCGCGCCGGCGTCGAAAGCCTCGATCGCGGCGCGCATGCCAGCGCAGCCGGCTCCGACGACGAGCACGTCGTGCTTCGCGATCACGAAAGCCACGCTAACGAAAGGGAAAGGTCCGGGGCCTGGCGAACCGTCCTCCCATGGACGCTCGCGCGGCAGCCGACCGCTTCCTCGCCTCGCCCGCGCTGAGCGAGGCGACTCGGCGCGCCTACGGCGGGGACGTCGGAGAGTTCTGCACCTGGCTCGAGGATCGCGGCACGAGCCTCGACTCGGTCGACGTCCGCGTCCTCGCCGACTACGTAGCGTGGCTCGGCGGAGCGCGGCGCGGCAGGAAGCTTGCCCCCGCGACGATCAGCCGCAAGCTGGCGGCGGTACGCGCCTTCCTCCGACAGGCGCTCGGACCAGAACGCGTTCCCGACGCGCGCCTGGGCCCGCGCCGCCCGCGGCGGTTGCCCGACGCACCCGCCGCCGCCGACGTCGAGCGGATGCTCGAAGGGCTCGAGGGCGACGGGCCGCTTGCACTGCGGAACCGTGCGCTCGTGGAGCTCGTCTACTCGGCGGGTCTGCGCAGCGCGGAGGCCGTCGGCCTCGACCTCGGCGACGTCGACTTCGAGCAGGAGCTCGTGCACATCCGCCGCGCCAAGGGCGGCAAGGAGCGGGTCGTGCCGCTCGGCGAGGAGGCGGCGGCCTGGCTCGCGCGCTACCTGCGTGAGGCTCGCCCCGAGCTGGCGAAGGGAGCGCAGGACGCGTTCTTCCTGTCCGCGCGCGGTCGCCGCCTCGACACGAGCACGCTGCGCCGGATCGTCCCCCACCCACACCGTCTCAGGCACGCCTTCGCGACGCATCTGCTCGAGGGCGGCGCCGACCTGCGCACGATCCAGGAGCTGCTCGGCCACAGCTCGCTCTCGACGACGCAGGTCTACAGCCACGTCGACCCCCGCCACCTGCGCAGGGTCTACGACCGCTCGCATCCGCGCTCGTAGCGGAAGAATGCAGGGATGCGGGTCTCGGCCAAGGTCGACTATGCGCTCCGGGCGATGGCCGAGCTGGCCGCGGCGCCGCCCGGTCTGACGACCGCCGAGCAGCTCGCCGCGGCCCAGAGCATCCCGCCGAAGTTCCTCGAGAGCATCCTCTCGCAGCTCCGTAGCGGCGGGCTGGTCGCGAGCCAGCGCGGCGCCGAGGGCGGCTACCAGCTCGCACGACCCGCCGAGGAGATCTCGGTTGCCGACGTCATCCGCGAGCTCGAGGGTCCGATCGCAACCGTGCGAGGCGTGCGGCCGGACGAGCTCGAGTACGAAGGCGCGGCCGAGGGGCTGCGCGACGTCTGGCTCGAGCTCCGCACGCAGATCCGCGGCGTCCTCGAGCAGACGACGCTTGCGGACATCGCGGCCGCGCAGCCCGAAGCCTGATCGTTCGGATTCTGTTCGGATCGGCATGGCGACTGCGACTTATGGTAAGTATCAGCATCGTCAATACCTACAAAGCTGGTAGGTAATCCCGAGAAAGGATCCTCGCGCGATGCGGAAATTCTTGCTTCCCGTCCTGATCGTCCCCGTTCTGTTCGGCTGCGCGAGCAGCGCCGCACAAGCTCACCAGACGGACACGACTGTGAATCTCGTCGCCTATTCGACGCCCCGGCCCGTGATGGCGAAGCTCATCACCCGCTTTCAACATCAGCCTGCAGGACAGGGCGTCTCGTTCAGCCAGTCGTACGGGCCGTCGGGCTCCCAGGCCAAGCAGATCGTCGCCGGACAGCCGGCCGACATCGCCTTCCTCTCCACCGGGCTCGACATCGACACGGTCGCCGACGCAGGCCTCATCTCCAAGTCCTGGACCAAGGCGAAGCTCGGCGGGATCGCGGCCGACTCGGTCGTCGCCTTCGTCGTGCGGCCGGGGAACCCGAAGCACATCCACGGCTGGAAGGACCTGATCAAGCCGGGAGTGCAGGTCGTGACGCCGGATCCGTTCCCCTCCGGCTCGGCGAAGTGGAACGTGCTCGCGGCCTATGGCCAGGCGCGGAAGTCGGGCCTGAACAACCACCAGGCGATCCAGTGGGTGACCAAGCTCTTCGAGCACGTGGTCTCGCAGGACTCGTCCGGATCCAACGCGGCGAACACCTTCTTCGCCGGCAAGGGCGACGTCCTCATCACGTACGAGAGCGAGGCGTACGCCGCGTTTGCGGCCGGCAAACAGGGGAAGCTCGTCGTGCCCAAGCCCACGATGCTGATCCAGCTGCCGATGGTGGCGACCAAGACCGCTCCTGCCGCGGCGAAAGCGTTCATCAAGTACGCACACGCGCCGAAGCAGCAGAAGATCTTCGCCGTCAACGGCTACCGGCCCGTCGTGAGGTCTGTGCTGAAGAGCCACGACCTCGCAGGCTGGCGCCAGAAGTACAACACCGGCCCGACCTTCAACATCCGCGACAAGCTCTTCGGTGGCTGGCTGAAGGTGAACAAGGTGTGGTTCGACCTGGACGACGGCCGGATGGTCAAGATCGAGCAGGCCGTCGGAGGCCCCACCCATTAGCGCCGTCGCGGCGCGCGCGACCGCGCCGGCACGCAGGCTCAGCGCCGACGGACGGGCCAGTACGGCCCTGTCCGTCGGCGTCATCTCGACGTACCTGCTCGTCATCGTCGTCCTGCCGATCGCGGCACTCGTCTGGGAAGCGAAGAAGACCGGAGCGCACGGCTTCTGGCAGGTCGTCTCGAGCCCCGAAGCAGTCGGAGCACTGAAGCTGACCTTCGCGGCGGCCTTCGTCGTCGTCGGAATCAACGCGGTGCTCGGCACGATCACGGCGTGGGTGCTCGTCCGCGACGACTTCCACGGCAAGTCGCTCGTCAACTCCGTAATCGACCTGCCGTTCGCCCTGCCGACGATCGTCGCCGGCCTGACGCTGCTCACGCTCTACGGGCCGAATTCGCCGGTCGGGATCGACGTCGCCTTCACGCGCACCGCGATCGTGCTCGCGCTCTGCTTCGTCACGCTCCCGTTCGTCATCCGGACGGTGCAGCCCGTGCTGATCGAGCTGGACGTGGAGATGGAGGAGGCGGCTCGCTCGCTCGGCGCCGGCCAGTTCACCGTCTTCCGGCGGATCGTCCTGCCGAACATCCTGCCGGGGATCCTCTCCGGCTCCGTCCTCGCGCTCGCACGCGCGCTCGGCGAGATCGGCGCCATCGTCCTCGTCGCGGGGAGCACCCTCCACACCGAGGTCGCTTCGGTCTTCATCTTCAACGTGATTCAGGACGGCGAGCCCGCGCAGGCATCGGCCGTCGCGATCGTGCTGCTGGGTGCAGCCTTCGTGCTCCTCCTCGCCGTCGGCGCCTTGCGCTTCTACGCCACGAGGCACGAACGTGCCTAGGCGGCTCGGCCTGCGCGTGGTAGCCCTCGGCTACCTGACCGTCATCCTGCTCGCGCCGCTCGCGATGGTCTTCTATCGCACGTTCGAGCACGGGCTGGAACCGGTCTGGCAGGCGCTGTCCGATCCCTTGACGCTCCACGCCTTCCAGGTGACGCTGATCGCTGCGGCCATCGCAGTCCCGCTCAACACGGTCTTCGGCGTGCTCTGCGCGCTCGCGATCGTGCGCCGCCGTTTCCGCGGCAAGGGGTTGCTGAACGCCTTCATCGACCTTCCCCTCGCCGTCTCGCCGGTCGTCATCGGCCTGGCTCTATTTCTCCTCTACGCGCCACGCGGCGGCTGGTTCGGCAACTGGCTGTCCAACCACGGATTCCAGGTCCTGTTCGCCCTGCCGGCGATCGTGCTCGCGACGATCTTCGTCTCGGTGCCGTTCGTCGCTCGCGAGGTCATCCCGATCCTCCGCGAGCTCGGCAACGAGCAGGAGCAGGCCGCCGGCACCCTCGGCGCCACCCGCTGGCAGCGGTTCCGGCTGATCACCCTGCCCTCGATCCGTTGGGCCGTGATCTACGGCGTGATCCTGACGACGGCGCGCTGCCTCGGCGAGTACGGAGCAGTGGCTGTCGTGTCGGGCCGGATCGAGGGCAAGACCGAGACGGCCACGACGCGCATCGACGACCTGATCCAGAACTTCCAGACGACTGGCAGCTACGCGATTGCCGTGGTGCTTGCCGTCATCGCCGTGCTCGTGCTCGTCCTGATGACCCTGACCAAGCCAAAGGAGGCAAGTCTTCTAGATGTCGATCGAGATTCGCAGCGTCACCAAGCGCTTCGGCACCTTCACCGCCCTCGACGACATCTCGCTCGAGATTCCCGACGGCTCGCTCACGGCCGTGCTCGGTCCGAGCGGCTCGGGGAAGTCGACCCTGCTGCGCATCGTCGCCGGCCTCGAGCGCCCCGACTCCGGCGAGGTCCTGCTCGCGGGTGAGGACGCAACCCGGCTCACGCCGCAGCGGCGCAACGTCGGCTTCGTCTTCCAGCACTACGCGGCGTTCAAGCACATGACGGTCCGCGACAACGTCGCCTTCGCGCTCACGATCCGCAAGCGGCCCAAGCAGGAGATCCGCGAGCGC
Source organism: uncultured Actinomycetes bacterium (assembly GCA_963759435.1). GTDB lineage: Bacteria > Actinomycetota > Thermoleophilia > Gaiellales > Gaiellaceae > Palsa-739. Next base: position 464,953 of record CAVWZB010000010.1, read on the forward strand.
GTCGACGAGCTGCTCGATCTCGTCCAGCTCTCGGGCTTCGCAGACCGGTATCCCTCGAAGTTGTCGGGCGGGCAGCGCCAGCGCATGGCCCTCGCGCGCGCGCTCGCCGCGAAGCCGCGTGTCCTGCTCCTCGACGAGCCGTTCGGCGCCCTCGACGCCCGCGTGCGGGCCGAGCTGCGCGACTGGCTGCGCCGCCTGCACGAGGAGGTGCACGTAACGACGGTGTTCGTCACGCACGACCAGGAGGAGGCGATGGAGGTCGCCGACCGGGTCGCCGTGCTCGACCACGGGCGGCTCGAGCAGGTCGGAGCGCCGGCCGAGCTCTATGACACTCCCGCCTCCGAGTTCGTCCTGCGCTTCGTCGGCGATGCCGTGCGCCTGGGCGAGCGTCTCGTGCGGCCGCACGAGGTCGTGCTTCGCCGCTGGCCGAGCGACGGCGCCGTGGAGGTGGAGATCGAGCGGATCGCGGTGCTCGGAGCGGACGCCCGGGTCGATCTCGCAGACGGCGGCGGAGAGCGCCTTACGGCCCGCCTGCGGCGGGACGAGCTCGAGGACCTGGACCTCGCGCGTGGCGAGATCGTCTGGGCCAGCGCCGAGCCGTTCCGCGGGCTGGCCTCAGCCGGCGATGCGGAAGCCGGCCAGGCCCTCGGGTAGCTCCGCCTCGACCTCCACCCGCTCGACGTCCGCGCCGCGCGGCCCGCTGCGGCAGAAGTCCACGAGCGCGTCGACGTCCGCCGGCTCGCCCTCGAAGACGGCCTCGACCGCGCCGTCGGGACGGTTGCGTACCCAGCCCGACACAGCGCGCGAACTTGCGGCCCGCTGGACGGCGAAGCGGAATCCGATCCCCTGCACGAGGCCGTAGATACGTACATGCCTGCGCTGCACCCCTCCATTCGAGCAGGCGTCGCGCGTCGCGGGCCGAAGTCAGCGCGCGTGACCGAGAAGTCCGATCCGGCCGTCGAGGGCTTTCTCGCGCTCTCTTCGGCGCGCCTCGCGCCTCGCACCGTCGAGGCGTACCGGCGCGATCTCGCTCACCTCACCGGCTGGCTGGGCCGCTCGCCGGCGGACGCAAGCACCGACGACCTCGCCGCGTATGTCGCGCAACTTCGCGCGGACGGGCTCGCGCCGACCACGGTCGCGCGCCGGCTCGCGGCCGTCCGCTCCTTCTTCCGGCACCAGGTGCTGCTCGGAGCCCGGGAGGACAACCCGGCGGCGAACGTCGAGCTTCCGAGGCGCCGGCGTACGCTGCCGCGCACTCTGTCGCCCGCGGAGGTCGAGCGCCTTCTCGACGCGGCCGCCGGGACGACCCCGAGACACCTTCGCGACCGTGCCCTCGGCGAGCTCCTCTACGGCGCCGGGCTGCGCGTGAGCGAGGCGGTCGCGCTCGACCGTCAGTCCGTGGATCTCGAAAACCGGCTCGTTCGCGCCTTCGGCAAGGGAAGCAAGGAACGGGTCGTACCGATCGGGCGCGAGGCAGCGGACGCCCTCCGCCGCTACCTCGCGCGCGGTCGTCCGTACCTCGACCGGCGCCACCGGCAGGAGCTGTTCCTGAACGCGCACGGCGGCCCGCTCACGCGCGCCGGCGCATTCCTCATTCTCCGGCGCCTCGCCGACAAGGCAGGGCTCGAGCCCGAGCACATCCACCCCCACCTCCTGCGTCACTCGTTCGCGACCCACCTGCTGGAGGGAGGCGCCGACCTGCGGGCAGTCCAGGAGATGCTCGGGCACGCCGATCTCGCGACGACGGAGCTCTACACGCACGTATCCGATCGCAGACGGCGCGAGTTGTATTTCCAGGCGCACCCGCATGCGCGCCGTTTGAAGCAGCCGAAACACGCAAGGAAGTAGGCATGCACCTCGATCAACACGTCGCAATCGCCGCAGTGAGCACCCTCGGAGCCGGCTGGCTCATGATCAAGGCCGGCCTCCAGAAGAGCGCGCTCGAGCACCGCCGGCACAAGCGCGTTTGCCCGTCCTGCGGTCGCGAGATTCGGGCTCGCGTCTGCACGACCTGCAGTTCCTAGCGCTTGTCCTGACCCTTCCGCTTCAGCGCCTGGGCGACCGTTCCGGCTGCCTTCCGCAGCTCGCCGTCCGCGCGCTCGTCGACGGCCAGCCCCTCGAGTAGTACGACCGTGTCGCGCTGCGCCGAACCGTTCTTCAGCACCAGCACCGCGAGACGGCGCACCGCAGAGTTCTCGTCCTCGTCCGCCAGCATCTTGTGTAGCAGCGACCGCACGGAGTTGACCGTGCTGGGATGGTCGCGGGAGAGAAGCTCGAGCGACAACAGCGCGGAGCCCCGCGCCGCCGGGCTCCCGTCGTCGAGACCGCGGCGCAGCAGCTCCTCCTTCGCCCGCCAGCGGAACATCCCGACCGCACGAAAGGCGAGCGCCCGCTCGCGGAAGTCGGCGCTGCGCGCCGCCGCCTCGAGCTCGTCGTCCCACTCGCTCCTGAGCGTCGCCAGCTCCTGCGCCGAGCCGTTCTCGGCTAGCTCGTCGGCCTGCGCCGCTGCTTCCGCGAGGTTCACCGCCCGAGCCTAACGACCGCTCCGCTACGCTCGCCCGCGATGGCGCACAGGGTCGTCCTCATCCCCGGCGACGGCACGGGGCCCGAGCTGACAGAGGCGACGCGGCGCGTTCTCGAGGCGACCGGCGTCGAGCTCGAGTGGGACGTACGCGAGGCCGGCGCGGACGTGATGGAGAAGCACGGCGGCAACCCGCTGCCTCCCGACGTCCTCGACGCGATCCGCGAGACCGGCGTCGCGCTCAAGGGCCCGATCACGACGCCCGTCGGCGGCGGCTTCCGCTCGGTCAACGTCGCGCTCCGCAAGGAGCTGGACATGTACGCACAGGTGCGGCCGTGCAAGAGCTACCCCGGCGTCCGCAGCCGCTTCGACGACGTCGACCTGATCATCGTGCGCGAGAACACCGAGGATCTCTACGCCGGCATCGAGTACGAGCAGGGCACACCCGAGGCCGCAGAGCTGATCCAGTGGATCGAGGGGCACGGCGGCCGGCTCCGCCACAACGACGCGGGCATCTCGATCAAGCCGATCTCCGTCACGGGCACGCGCCGCATCTTCGAGTTCGCGTTCGACTACGCGCGCACCAACGGCCGCCGCAAGGTCACGGCCGTGCACAAGGCGAACATCATGAAGTTCACCGACGGGCTCTGGCTCCAGGTTGCCCGCGAGGTCGCGGCCGAGAACGTGGACGTCGAGTTCGACGACCGGATCGTGGACAACATGTGCATGCAACTCGTGCAGCGCCCCGAGGAGTACGACGTGCTGGTGCTGCCGAACCTCTACGGCGACGTCCTCTCCGACCTCGCCGCGGGGATGATCGGCGGCCTCGGCGTCGCCCCCGGCGGGAACTACGGCGAGACCGTCGCGGTCTTCGAGCCGACGCACGGCTCCGCGCCGAAGTACGCCGGCCAGAACAAGGTCAACCCGATCGCGCAGATGCTGTCGGGCGTTCTCATGCTCCGCCACCTCGACGAGCGCAGCGCGGCCGACCGGCTCGAAAGCGCGATCGCCGCGGTGATCGCCGAGGGCAAGAGCGTCACCTACGACATGAAGCCGAACCGCGACGACCCGACCGCCGTAGGAACGAGCGAGGTCGCGGACGCGGTCATCGAGAAGCTAGAGGCTGAGGTAACCGCATGATGAGAAGGAAAGTCACGATCGTCGGCGCCGGCGCGACAGGTGCAACCGCAGCCCACATCCTTGCGGCGCGCGACTACGCGGACGTCGTCCTCACGGACATCAAGGAAGGCCTGCCGGAGGGCAAGGCCCTCGATCTGAACCAGATGGGCCCGGTCCTCGGCTTCGAGCCGAACATCACCGGCACGAACGACTACGAGCAGACGGCCGGCTCCGACGTCGTCGTGATCACCGCCGGCCTGCCGCGCTCGCCGGGCATGTCGCGCGACGACCTCGTGACGACGAACGAGAAGATCGTCGGCTCGGTGACCGAGCAGATCGTCGCCCAGAGCCCCGATTGCGCCATCCTCATCCTCTCGAACCCGCTCGACGCGATGTGCCATGTTGCGAAGAGCGCCTCGGGCTTCCCCAAGGAGCGGGTCTTCGGCCAGGCCGGGATCCTCGACACCGCGCGCTTCCGCACCTTCATCGCCTGGGAGACCGGCGCCTCCGTGCGCGACGTCCAGGCGCTCGTGCTCGGCGGCCACGGCGACCAGATGGTTCCCGTCGTCTCGGCGACGACCGTCGGCGGCGTTCCGCTGCGGGAGCTCGTCTCCGAGGAGCGGATCCAGCAGATGGTCGAGCGCACCGCGAAGGGCGGCGGCGAGATCGTGCAGCTGCTCGGCACCTCCGCCTGGTACGCACCGGGAGCGGCGATCGCGGAGATGGTCGACGCGATCCTCCTCGACCAGAAGCGCGTCCTGCCCTGCACGGCGCTGCTCGAGGGCGAATACGGGATCGACGGCCTCTACATCGGCGTGCCGGTGAAGCTCGGCGCCGGCGGAATCGAGGAGATCGTCGAGCTCGAGCTATCCGACGACGAGCGCCAGGCGCTCGAGCAGAGCGCCGACGCGGTTCGCGACGTCGTCGGCGTGCTCTCCACCTGAATCCATTGCTCGAGACGATCGAGAACCGGTTCCAGGGGCGCGACTACCTCGTCGAGCTCGGCGCGCCGGAGTTCACCTCGATCTGCCCGCTCACGGACGCGCCCGACTTCGGCGAGCTCACGATCCGCTACGTCCCCGACGCGAAGCTCTACGAGCTCAAGTCGCTCCGCGACTATCTGACCTCCTTCCGCGAGCGGAAGATCTTCCAGGAGGAAGTCGTGAACGAGGTGCTCGAGCAGCTCGTCGCCGACGGCGCGCCGCGCTTCGTCGAGGTCGAGGGCGAGTTCGCCGCCCGCGGCGGGATGACGACCCGGGTCGTCGCAAGCTCCGGACAGCTGCCGGAGTCATGGATCTCGGACTGAGCGGGCGCACGGCGCTCGTCTGCGGCGCCTCGTCGGGCCTCGGTCTCGCGAGCGCCGAGGCGCTGGCCGAGGAGGGTGCCAACGTCGTCCTGTTCGCCCGCCGCGCGGAACAGCTCTCCGAGCACGCTGCGCGGCTCGGCGGAGTCGCTGTCGCCGGTGACGTGAACGAGGACGGCGACCTCGAGCAGGCCGTGCTGACCGCGGTAGAGCGGTTCGGCGGCCTCGACGTCCTCGTCTGGAACGGCGGCGGCCCGCCGCCGGGCACGGCCCGGGACGCCGACGAGGCCTCCCTCGAGTCGGCCTACCGGCTCCTGCTACGGCCCGCGGTGACGCTCGTCCGGCTCTGCCTCGGGCACCTCGAGCGCAGCTCTGCCGGGCGGATCGTGGCAGTCACGTCGCTCGCGGCCCAGGAGCCCACCACGCACCTCGCGCTCTCCAACACGTTCCGGCCCGCGCTCACCGGCTGGCTGAAGACGCTCAGCCGGGAAGTCGGCCCGAAGGGGATCACCGTCAACTGCGTCGCTCCCGGCCGGATCGCGACGGCGAGGCTCGACGAGCTCTACCCCGGCGGCCCGAGCGACGAGCAGCTCGAGGAGATCGCGCTCCGGCGGTGGGGAACGCCGCGCGAGTTCGGCGACGTCGTCTGCTTCCTCGCCTCCGACCGCGCTCGCTACGTCACCGGGCAGACTCTCGTCGTCGACGGCGGACTGAAGCGGTTCCTGTTTTGAGGCGCCACCTCTCACCCTGGCGCGTCCTGGGCGGTGTACTCGTCCTCGTCTTCGCCGTGCTCGTGATTCTCTACGTCGTCCCCTCCGGAGACTTCCCCGGCCAGGCGCAGAAGTACATCCTCCTCCCGGACGTCGCCCATCCCGTCTCCCCGCTCGTCAACGTGCAGGGAGCCCGTCCCGCCAAGCCCGGCAGCCTCTATTTCGTCGATGTGATCGAGCGCCGGGCGAGCACGCTCGAGGCGCTCTTTCCGTCGCTTCGTCCCCGCGCGACGCTCGTGCCCGCCGGCGCGATCGTCCCTCCATGTGCCTCTCCGGCGCAGGCCGAAGCGGCAGCGCTGCAGGAGATGTCGTTCTCCCAGCGGGTCGCGGCGGCCGTCGCGCTGCGCAAGCTCGGTTACAACGTCGTGGTCAAGCCGACCGGGGTCGTCGTTTCGCAGCTGATCGCCGGCACGCACGCTCCGTGCCGCCTGCAGCCGATGGACGTGGTCGTCTCCGTCGACGGCAAGCCGACCCCGACCGCGGCCTCTCTGCACGAGGAACTCGGACACGTGCAGCCGGGAGCCGTGGTCAAGCTGCAAATCCTGCGAGGCGGGCGCACCTTGACGGTGCCCGTCCGGACGGTCGACGTGGGGGGCCGCGCGCTGGTGGGCTTCGTTCCGGACCAGTCCGCGAAGATCAAGCTGCCGATCAGGGTCGCGATCGACACCAGCGGCATCGGCGGACCGTCGGCAGGGCTCGCCTTCACGCTCGAGGTGATGCAGAAGCTGGGGCGCAACGTCCTCCACGGGCACAAGGTGGCGGCGACCGGCGAGATGGAGCTGAACGGCCAGGTCGGCCCGATCGGCGGCATCAAGCAGAAGACGTATGGAGTGAGGCAGGCCGGGGCGGACGTCTTTCTCGTGCCGGCCGGGCAGAACGCGAGAGACGCGCGCCGCTATGCCGGGCCGGTTCGCATCATCCCGGTCCGCAACATCGACCAGGCGTTGCGCGCCCTGGCAACGCTGCCGCGAGCGTAGGACAGACCATCGTTTTCCTGTCCTTCGAAACTCCCGGAAATTCGTCAGTTTTCGTCTGCGGCAACGCTTGCTTCCGCGGAATCTGCGCCTATCATCGCACCTCGAGAGCGGCCTGCAGTTCCTAGAGCAAATACTTAGATGAGCAAACGATCCACACCAACGTGTGCAGATTGCTACTTCCGCCGCGCGGGCCTGTGCGCCCTTCCCGGCGAGACGATCTGTCCGACCTTCCGAACCCAGTCCGTCGGTCGGCTGACGCCCCCGCCGCAGCCGCGCCTCGTCCCGCGCCCGGTCGCGGTCCACGCAGCGGCCTAGCTCATAGGATTTCGGCGTGCGCCTGCGCCGCCCCAAGATCGACACCGACGAGGTTGCCGACCGCTGGCAGCCGCGGCTCTACGTCCGGCTGATCGTCCTCGGCCTGCTCGTCGCCTACGCGATCGGCTTCGTCCTCGAGAACCGAGGGCAGGTGCGCGTCCACTTTGTGCTCGCCTCGGCGCACGTCTCGCTCGTCTGGCTGATCCTGCTCGCCCTCGGCGTCGGTCTGCTCGGCGGGATCCTGCTCGGGCAGCTAGAGCGCCGCCGGCGCCGCCGCTCGCACCAGACCACCCAGGACTGACACTCCCTCGGCGATCTCGTCGGGCGAGACGAAGCTGAAGGCCAGCCGCAGCGCGCGCTCGCCGCCCCGCCCGCCGGGGAAGAAGTCGCTTCCCTTGACGAACGTGACTCCCGCCTCCTCCGCCTCCGCGAGCAGCTCGCTGCCGGGAGGGCCGGACGGAAGCTCGACCCAGACGAAGTAGCCGCCTTCCGGCCGCGTCCAGGTCGCGTCCTCGGGCAGCTCGCGCCCCAGCGCGTCGAGCATGGCATCGCGCCGGTCGCGCAGCAGCCCGTTCACCCGCTCGAGGTTCGGCTCGAAGCTGTCTCGCTGCAGGAACTCGAGCACCGTGGCCTGCGAGAGGTACGGCGGCGAGATGTAGGTCGAGACGGCGAGCCCCTCGATCTCGGCCGCGAGCCGGGGCGGCAGGACGTACCAGCCGACGCGCACGCCCGGAGCGATCGTCTTGGAGAACGACGAGCAGTACGCGATCTGTCCCCCGCTCAGCTCGAACACGCTCGGGAGCGGCTCGCCGTCGTAGCGCACCAGCCCGTAGGGATCGTCCTCGAGCACGAGCAGGTTCCGCTCGGCCGCGAGCTCGGCGAGCCTGTGCCGGCGCTCGACGGACAGCGTGCGCCCGCTCGGGTTCTGGAAGGTCGGGATCGTGTAGAGGAACGCGAAGTCGCCCTCGGGGAGCTCGTCGGGGATGAGCCCCTCCTCGTCCATCGGAACGGTCACGATCTCCGCGCCGAGCCGCGTAAGGATCTTCAGTGGCCGGTCGTACGTCGGCGCCTCCACCAGAACACGGGTGCCGGACCGGACGAGCCGCTCGGCGAGAAAGACGAAGCCCTGGAGGGAGCCGCTCGTGATCACGACGCGCGACGGCTCGACGCCATGCCGCTCGGCGAGCAGCTCGCGCAGCGGGCCGTAGCCGCCGCCGGGGCCGTAGCTGAGGATCGTCCGGCCGTCGCGCTCGAGCGCTGCGCGCGCGCAATCCGCGAGCTCGTCGACGGCGAGACACTCGGGGGCCGGGACACCGCGGGCGAAGGAGATCACGCTCGGAGCGTATCGCCGCTTCCGGCCGGCCGAGCGCTACTTCATCCGCTCGGCCACCATTTGCGCGACCTCGGTCGGAGTCGTGCCGACCGCGATCCCGCGGGCCTCGAGCGCCTCCTTCTTGCCCTGCGCCGTCCCCGAGGAGCCGGAGATGATCGCCCCCGCGTGGCCCATCGTCTTGCCGGGCGGCGCGGAGAAGCCGGCGATGTAGGCAAGCACAGGCTTCGTGACGTGCTCGGCGACGAACGCCGCGGCCTTCTCCTCCTCGTCGCCGCCGATCTCGCCGACGAGGACGATCAGCTCGGTCTGCTCGTCGGCCTCGAACTTCGCGATCACGTCGACGAAGGACGAGCCGACGACGGGGTCGCCGCCGACGCCGACGATCGTCGAGTTGCCCAGCCCGAGCTGCGTGAGCTCGTGCCCGATCTGGTACGTGAGCGTCCCCGAGCGCGAGACGAGCCCCACGCTCCCCTCGCTGAAGATCTCGGCCGGGATGATGCCCGCGTTCGCCTTGCCCGGCGAGAGGACACCGGGGCAGTTCGGCCCGATCATCGTCGTGCCCTGACCGCGGAAGTAGGTGTACGCGCGCAGCATGTCGTGGGCCGGGATGTGCTCGGTGATGCAGATCACGGTGTCGATGCCCGCATCCACGGCCTCGTAGATCGCGTCGACCGCGAAGCGGGCCGGGACGAAGATGAGCGACGTGTTCGCGCCGACCTCGTCGACCGACTCCGCGACCGTGTCGAAGACCGGGACTCCCTCGACGTCCTGGCCGCCCTTCCCGGGCGTGACCCCGGCCACGAGGTTCGTGCCGTAGGCGCGGTTGCGGAGACCGTGAAAGCGGCCCTCCGAGCCGGTCAGGCCGGCGACGACGAGGCGCGTGTCGTTGTCGACGATGATCGCCATCAGGCCACCTTCGTCCCCTTGAGCACGACCGTCGGGAGCTCGAGCCGGCCGCCGCGGATGCGGCTGTCGAGCAGCTCGCGCACGCGCGGGCGGACGTCTTGCGGCGTCTCCGTGCGGTCGAGCCAGTCCTCGAAGTCGGTGTCGCGCACCATGAACGCCTCGTCGGCAACCTCGAGCCCCGCCAGCTCGAAGAAGCTGTGCCACTCGGGGACGCCGTAGTTGCGGACGTGACTCGGGTCGCGCAGGCGGTCGGCCTCCTCGGCGGACTCGCTCGTGAACGTGTTGTCGCAGATCACGAGGCGGTCTCGCGCCACGCGCGCCATCTCCTTCAGCGCGGCGAGGGCGTCGGGGAAGTGGTGCGCCGCGATGCGGCAGGCAACGGCAGCGAAGCTCGAGTCGGCGAACGGGAGATGGTCGGCAGGTGCGATCACGTCGGGCTCCATGCCCGGCGCCGTGTCGACGGTGACGACCTTCGCTCCCGCCTCTCGCAGCCGCCGTGCGACGTGGCCGCCGCCGGTGGCGACGTCCAGGACGTTCACGCCTGGGGCCGGCTCGCACCACTCGACCACGAGATCGAGATCGTCGCCGGACGCGTGCGTCTGGCTCTCGCGATAGGCCTGCGCGCGCTCGTTCCAGAGGTCCGTCATGCCGCCAGCTCCACCGCGCGCCGCGCGCCGTCCAGCATCGTCGCCTCGGGATGGATGTTCTCGCGACCGGCGTCGGCGAGGATCTGCCGGCCTTCCTCCGCGTTCGTCCCGTCGAGCCGGACGACGATCGGATAGCGCGACATGTCGAGACGGTCGAGCGCGGCGAGGATCCCGCGCGCCACCTCGTCGCAGCGGGTGATTCCGCCGAAGATGTTGAAGAAGATCGAGCGGACCTGCTCGTCGCGCGTGATCACCTCGAGCGCGTCCACGACGCCCTCGGCGCTGCCGCCGCCACCGAGATCGCAGAAGTTCGCGGGGCGCCCGCCCGCCTGGGCGACCACGTCCACCGTGGACATTCCGAGGCCGGCGCCGTTCGCGAGCACGCCGACGTCCCCGTCGAGCTTCACGTAGGTGACGCCCTTCTCGCGCGCGAACGTCTCGATCGGGTCGGCGGCGGTCGGGTCACGCCACTCCGCGACGTCCGGATGGCGGAAGAGGCCGCTGTCGTCGACCGTGAACTTCGAGTCGAGCGCCTTCACCTCACCTTCCGGCGTGACGATGAGCGGGTTGATCTCACAGAGCATCGCGTCGAACTCGACGAACGCGCGATAGAGCTTCTCGACGATCGCCGCGATCTGCTTCTGCTCGGAGGGATCCTCGACGCCGCCGGCGTAGACGAGCCGGCGGGCGACCCACGGCTGGAAGCCCTCGAGCGGATCGACGTGGAGCCGGATCAATGCGTCCGGGTTCTCCTCGGCGACCTGCTCGATCTCGACGCCGCCCTGCGTGGTGAACATGAAGAGCGGCTTCTTCGCGCCGCGGTCGAACGTGACGGAGAGGTAGTACTCGCGCTCGATGTCGGACGCCTGCTCGATCCAGAGCGTGCGGACGACGTGGCCGTTGATGTCGAGGCCGAGGATGTCGCGCGCCTTCGCCTCGGCGTCGGCGGGATCGTCCGCGAGCTTGACGCCGCCGGCCTTTCCGCGCCCTCCGGTCAGCACCTGCGCCTTGACGACGACCGGGCCGGCGAGCTCCATGGCCGCCGCACGCGCCTCCTCCGGCGTGGTGGCGAGGCGCCCGTCGGAGACGGGGATCCCGACCCGGCGGAAGAGATCCTTGCCCTGGTACTCGTAAAGGTCCACCGGCGCCGGACACTAACGACGCGACGCCGGTGGACCGCGCGGTTCAGCCCTGCGGGCCTCCCTCTAGCCGCAGCCGTAGATGCCGCAGGTCGTGCCGGTGGTGGTGGTCGACGTCGTCCCGCCTCCTGCCGGAGGCGCCTTCTTGTTCGCGGCTCCGGACGCCGAGAGCGCGAACCACTTGCCGCCGAAGGTGTTCTGCCGCTGGCCGGCAACCTGGCCCGACCCGTGGTCGAGCTTGAACAGGTAGAGCGGGTGGCCCTTGTACGTGACCTGCGACTTGCCGTTCTTGCGCTTCGTGGTGCCGAGAAGGTTGGTCTTCACGCCGGCGCCTGCGTGCAGCGCCCCTTTCTTCATGAGCGGCGGCCAATAGGTGGCGCACTGGCCGTAACAAGCGCTCTTCCCGTTCTTGTCCTTCATGAAGAGGTAGAGCGTCCGGCCCGAGCTCGTGGCGAGGACGTTGCCGATCTTCGTCTTGTGGAGCGTGACCTTTCCGGCGGTCGCGTTGCTCGCGGCCGAGCTTTGGTGTGTTACGGCCGCGGCCGCGGCGACACCGGCGGCGGCGAGGGCGACTGCGATCGCGGCGCCCAGGACGGTTCTCTTCTGCATCTCTCTCCTCCTACTGGGTTCGCCGCTTTCTACGCGCGCCGACGCGCCGCGGATTGCTGGTCGGCCTCGATTTTGCAGATGACCTGGCCCGTCGTCACGGACTGCCCCGGCGCGACGGAGAGGCTCCGGACCGTGCCGGCGCGGTGCGCATGCACCTCGTTCTCCATCTTCATCGCCTCGACGATGCAGATCACCTGGCCGGCCTCGACCTCGTCTCCGTCGGCCACCGGCACGATGAGGACCGTGCCCTGCATCGGCGAGACGACGGCATCGCTGCCTCCGGCGCCGCCGGCGCCCTGCGCCACCCGGTCCCGTCGCCGCCGCGCCAGCGCGCGCCACTCCGCCTCAGGCTCCGAGAGCCGCACCTCGAAACGCCGCCCGTCCACCTCGACGGTGCGAACGCGCTCGACCATCCGCCCGCCGGGGCCTGTCTTTCCTTGTAACAGACTGTTACTTGGATCTCCGTCCAGCTCGGCCGCGCGCGCCGCGAGGGCTTCGGACTCGACGATGCCGTGGCACGTCTCGCCGGCGACGAAGCAGGGGTGCGCGAGGAGCGCCTTGTGGAAGCCGATCAGCGTCGCCGGCCCCTCGATCCAGAACTCGCCGAGCGCGCGCAGCATCCGCCGCCGTGCGTGCTCGCGATCCTCGCCGTGCACGATCAGCTTCGCCACCATCGGGTCGTAGGCGCCGGAGACCTCGTAGCCGGCGGCGACGCCGGAGTCGACGCGCACGCCCGGCCCTCCCGGCTCGCGGTAACCGGTGACCGGGGCAGGCGCGGGCAGGAAGCCGCGCGCCGCGTCCTCCGCATTGATCCGGCACTCGATCGCGTGGCCGCGCAGCTCGACGTCCTCCTGCCGCACCGACAGCGGCTCGCCGAGCGCGACGAGGATCTGCTCGCGCACGAGATCGAGGCCCGTGACCATCTCGGTGACCGTGTGCTCGACCTGGATGCGTGTGTTCATCTCCATGAAGAAGTAGTCGCCGTCCTGCGTGAGCAGGCCCTCGATGGTCCCTGCGGAGCGATAGCCGCACGCGCGAGCAGCCTCGACGCCGATCGCGCCGATCCGTTGCCGTAGCTCCTCGTCGACTGCCGGCGACGGCGTCTCCTCGATCAGCTTCTGGTGGCGCCGCTGGATCGTGCAGTCGCGCTCGCCGAGATGGACGACGTTGCCGTGCGAGTCGGCGAGCACCTGCACCTCGACGTGCCGCGGGTCGACGATCAGCTTCTCGACGTAGACGTCCGGATTCGCGAAGTACGACTGCCCCTGGCGCCGGGCCCGCTCGAATGCCTGCTCCGCCTGCGCAGGGTCGTGGACTTCCTCCATGCCCTTGCCGCCACCGCCCGCCGCGGCCTTGATCAGGAGCGGGTAGCCGAGCTCGTCGCCGAGCGAGAGCAGCTCGTCGACCGAACCGACCGGATCGGTCGTGCCGGGGATGATCGGGACTCCGGCTGCCTGCATCGCGCTGCGAGCGGCCGTCTTCGATCCCATCAGCTCGATCGCGGCGGGTGGCGGGCCGATCCAGACGAGCCCGGCATCCTCCACACCTCGAGCGAACGAAGCATTCTCGGCGAGGAAGCCGTAGCCGGGATGGACGGCCTGTGCGCCGGCGCGCTGCGCAGCGTCGAGAATGCGGTCGACCGCGAGGTAGCTCTCGGCGGCCGGCGTCGGCCCGAGCAGGAACGCCTCGTCCGCATACGCGACGTGCAGCGCGGCCCGGTCGCCCTCCGAATAGACACCGACCGCGCCGATGCCGAGCTCGCGCAGCGTCCGGAAGACGCGGATGGCGATCTCTCCTCTGTTGGCGACGAGAACCTTGTCGAACATGAGCGGGCCGTATTCTCCACGCCGTGGACCTCACGGCCGCCGATCAGCTGACCATTGCGCGCGCCGCGTCGGTGCCGATCGTGGTCGTCCTCTACGCCTGGAGCTTCCCCAACCACGACTACTGGGCAACGGCGGTCTTCTGTATCGCGATGACGACCGACTGGTTGGACGGGAGGCTCGCACGCCGCCAGGGCCGCGCCACCTCCGTCGGAACGCTCCTCGACCCGATCGCCGACAAGATCCTCGTGCTCGCTGCGCTCGTGATGCTTGTCGAGCAGGGAGTCGCGCCGGGTTGGATGGTCGCGGCGATCGTGGTGCGCGAGGTGCTGGTCACCGGCCTGCGCCAGGCGGCGATCGAACGCGGCGTCGTTCTTGCCGCACGAGACCTCGGGAAGCTGAAGACGTGGGCTCAGGCCGTCGCCGCCGCTGTGGCGGGCTTTGCCGCGGCGGGCGCCTGGACGGACCGCGTCGCCTGGTGGGCGCTACTCGTCGCGGTGATCCTCACGTGGCTGTCGGGCCTCGACTACGCCCGCAGTGCTCCACGGCTCTTCAGCCGCGCTTAGCCCGAATAACGCCGCGGCTCAGGCTGCGAGCTTCTGCGTCTCACACCACTCGTCGAACCGGGCCCACGCGCGGAGGTACTCGCGAAGGGCGTAGAGGCCCTCCTCGACCTCGGCCCGAACGGCCCAGTGACAGTGGCCGCAGTAGCCCTGATCGTCGACGGCGGGAGCCTCGTTACAGCGGATGCACTCTTCCCACATGTGGGAAGAACGGCGTTCAACTCGGCGCGGTTACGGCTCGGGATCGTCGTCGCGCGCTGGTAGGAGCGCGGCGGCCCACTGAGAGGCGCCGGACTGCTCGGCCTCCTCGGCGGCGAGCGCCGCGAGGATCGCCTTGCGCTCGGCCTCGTCGGGCTCAGGCGTGATCCGAACGTGTGCCACTTGAGAGAGGGTAAAGGTCCGAGCCGCGCCGGTCGATGACCGGAACGTGGGTCAGCGCATTACCACCCTCGCGGCCGCTTGCGCGGTCGCTGCCGTTCTCGCCGCCGCGGCGGCCGGGTCGAGCTCCCCGAACTGGGCGGCTCCGCAGATCGCCACCGTCGTGGCGCACAAGCTGATGGACGCGAAGAGCGTGAAGAAGTTCCGGCCCAATGCCGCCTTGACGCAGAAGACGCTGACCGGCCTCGCGGCAGGACTGAAGCAACAGCTCGGGACGTCGTCCCCGCCGACCGGCTCGGGCTCCGGGGACCCGACCGACACGACCACGACCGGTACTACCGACACCACGACGACCGGTGGGACGACAACCACCTCGACGGGCTCGTCGAGCGCTCCCGAGACGATGGCACAGCTCGACAAGAGCCTCGTCCAGGCGATCGGCCTCAAGAAGGCGGCGAGCGAATTCGTGACGGGCGCACGCGCCGACGGCCTCGCCGTCCCGAGCCGCTTCGGCGCCGAGGTCGTCGCCCGCCTGCTCGGGCTCCGCCTCAACCATCCCGCGGCAGAGGACTCCCTCGAGCTGCGGCCGCAGGATCCGGCGACCCGCGCCGAAGCCGCGTACTCGGCGGCCCAGATCCTCAGCTTCGGCTTCCTGGCAGACAGCTGGCAGATCGCCCAGGTGAAGAGCCTCGCGGCGTCCTTCGCGCTCCCGGAGGTCAACGACTGGCAGCGGCAGATCCTCGACGTCGCCTTCTCGAAGATCGGGATGCCCTACATCTGGGGCGGGACGAGCGACGGCAAGGAGACCGAGTTCGGCGTTTCGTCACGCGGCGGATACGACTGCTCGGGCTTCGTCTGGCGCGTGTACAAGCTTCAGAGCTACGCGGACGAAGGCACGCTCGCTTCGACGCTCCGAGGTCGCACCACGTACCAGATGAGTGTCGAGGTGCCCCGGTCGAACCGGATCGCCTTCAAGAAGCTCCAGCCCGCGGACGTGCTCTTCTTCGGCTCGCGCGGCCCCAAGTCGACGGGATCGCAGATCTACCACACGGCCATCTACGTCGGAAACGGCTGGTTCATCCAGTCCTCGGACAGGGGTGTCGCGCTCGCCCAGCTCACCGGCTGGTACAAGCAGAAGTTCGCCTGGGGCCGGCGGCCGCTGCGCGAGGCCGGGCTCGAGCCCTAGATCGCGCACCGATTCGCACGTAGTTCCCCCCTTCGAGTGACGGCGCTACCCCCTTCGGGTGATTCCCGCTCGGAACGGCTGCGCCCACAATTCCCCCGTCTGGCGTCCCAACGACGTTCTCCCCTGGAGGCACAATGCTCGAGTGGAAGTTTCGCCTCGTGATTCTCCTGGCCCTCGCCGGCGTCCTCGCCGTTGGCCTCGGGAGTCTCGGCGGCTCACTGCACCACAACTTCGGCTGGTAAGCGCCCACGAACCTCGTAGGGGAGGTAACGGTGGGGGCTGACAAGCAACCGGCTCTCGCCGGCACGAAGGTTCCGGCTCCAGCTGCGGTTCCGGCCAAGGTCTTGGCGATCGCAGTGCCCGTGATCATCGCGGGCACTGCGGCGCTCGTGTACGCGATCTACCGCTACGTGGGATCGTCGCCTTCTGCGTCGGATCTCGCGGAGCTCGCGGGCCTCTTCGTGAGCATGGCCGTCGCCGAGCGCTTCCCGGTGCCTGTGGAGGGAGTCAGCGCCGGCGGCGTCACGCTCGGCTTCGTCTTCTCGGTCTCGGCGATCATCCTGCTCGGCTGGCCGGCGGGCGTGATCGTCGCCGCCGGAGGGCCGATGGTCACGCATCTCCTGCAGCGGCGCCCTCCGTTGCGCGTCGCCTACAACGGGGCGATGTTCGCGCTCTCGGCACTCGTGGCCGGGCTCGCGGTCGAGCACATCCAGGGGGACTCTGTCCCGATCCTCGTCGCGCAGGTCGTGGTCTGCGGGTTCCTCTACTACTGGGTCGTCAACCTCATCCTGATCAGCGCCATCCTCGCTGCGAGCTCCGGCCGCTCGTTCTTCACGATCGCGAAGGAGAACATCACGCAGACGACGGCGCCGTTCGCGTTCATGGCCTCGGCGGCGCTGACACTGATCGTCCTCTGGCAGCGCCAGCCCATCCTGTCGGTAGCCCTGGTCGGGCCGCTGCTGGCGATCGCCCTCTATCAGCGCTCGACTCACAAGGCCATGCAGGCGATGCGACTCGCGCTGACCGACCCGCTCACGGGTCTCGGCAACCACCGCAGCTTCCACGAGCGCCTTCAGCGCGAGCTCGTCGTCGCCGAGCACGAGGGCTCGTCGCTCGCGCTGTGCCTCGTGGACTTCGACGACCTGAAGAGCGTCAACGACCGACACGGACACCCCGTCGGCGATCTCGTGCTCGGCCAGGTTGCGTCGCGCCTGCGGCAGGGCGGCGAGTCCTTCCGGCTGGGCGGAGACGAGTTCGCGGTGCTCCTGCCGCGGCAGGACGAGCGGCAGGCGACGGCCGTTGCGCGCTCGATCGTCGAGCGAGTCGCTTCGCTCGACATCGAGGGCGTAGGCCCCGTGACCGTCAGCGCCGGCGTCGCGACGTACCCGATGCACGGCACCGGGCGCGACGAACTGATCCGGCTCGCGGACAGCGCGCTCTACTGGGCGAAGAAGGACGGCAAGAACCGCGTCCGCGCCTACGCGGCCGAGTCGATCCTGCGGGCCAATCTCGAGCAGCTCGCGGACACGCCGGACCGCGCGGCGCAGTACCGGGCGGCGGAGAGCCTGGCCAAGGCTGTGGACGAGCGCGACGCCTACACGGGGAGCCACTCGCAGCGCGTGGGCGAGTACTCGGCGCGCATCGCGCGCCGCCTCGGCGCGGACGACGCAGCGGTCGAGCTGACCCGGCTCGCCGGCAACCTCCACGACCTCGGCAAGCTCGCGATCCCGGAAGAGGTCCTCCGCAAGCCGGATGAGCTGGGCGAGGCGGAGCGGCTCATCCTCGAGCGGCATCCGCAGATCGGCTACCGGATGCTCGAGAGCCTCGGCGTGCAGCCCGTCGCCGAGTGGGTCCTCCATCACCACGAGCGGTGGGACGGCGCCGGCTATCCGAACCGTCTTGCCGGCGACCAGATCCCGCTCGGGGCGAGGATCATCTTCGTCGCCGACGCCTACGACGCGATGACGTCCGATCGCGCCTACTCGCAGGCGTTGTCACAGCGGGAAGCGCTCGCCGAGCTCGAGCGGTGCGCAGGGACGCAGTTCGACCCTGCGGTCGTCAGAGCGCTCGCCGAGGAGCTGCTCCCGGCGAGCGACAAAGCCGTCGCCGTCTAGGCGATGTCGTCGATGAGCTGGATCAGCTCGTCGCGCCTGTAGCCCTGCTGGCGCGCGAAGCGAACGAGCTCGCGGGCCCGCGCGATCACGGCGCCCTTCTCCGGCGTGCCCGCGACGGTGACACCGCGGCCGCGCCGGAACTCGAGCATCCCCTCGTCGCGCAGGAGGCGGAGCGAGCGCAGCACCGTGTTCGTGTTCACGCCGAGGACGGCGGCGAGGTCGCGGGCCGGAGGCAGACGCTCTCCCGGCTTCGCCTCGCCGTCGGCGATCGCACGCCGGATCTCCGCGGCCACCTGCTCGAAGAGCTCGGTCGGTTCCTGCCTGTCGATCTTGACATCGAGCATTGTGCTGTTCACACTATCACTAGATGATCGCGCCACCAAGGCCTCCTTCCCACGACGACCTCGAGGCCCTGATCAAAGAGGCTCGCGAACGCCAACTGCGGCGAAGGCTACTCGGGGCCGCAGGGGTTGCGATTGCTGCAGCGCTCGGCCTCAGCATCTACGCCGTCATGACCAGCGGCAGCGTAAGCAGCGTGGCGCCGGCGAAGGCGCGTGGCGCGAACGCGCCGCTCTGCCGGTCGGCGCAGCTCTCCGGCTCGGCCTTCTTCCAGGGCGCGACGCAAACGATGCTCGGCGGCGTAGTGCTCCAGAACACAAGTGCAGCCGCCTGCTCACTTCCAGCCACCAGGCCACTCGTCAGCATCAGCTGGCGCGGCAAGCGGCTTCAGACCGAGGAGGGAGCGAATCCAAACGCCCCGCCATGGCCGCTCGCCCATATGCTCGCTCCGGGCTCGAAGGCCGGCGTGTACTTCCAGTGGTTCAGCTGTGGCGGCCCGGGACCAAGGGCAGCCGTGCAGCCCACTTTCGTGCTGCGGTTCGGACACGGTCTGCTCGTGACCGCCCGCTCGGCCGACGTGACGCCGCCGTTCTGCGGCGGCGTCGGCGGCCGACGGAGGCTCGGCGTCAGCCCTGCGCTCGTGTACCGCTAGAGCGGGATGTTGCCGTGCTTGCGGCGGGGTCTCGGCTCCGCCTTCGTCAGCGCCGTCTCGAGCGCGTCGATCAGGACGGGACGGGTGCGCCGCGGCTCGATCACGTCGTCGACGTAGCCGCGCTCGGCGGCGCTGTACGGGTTCGCGAACTTCTCCTTGTAGTCGGCGATCAGGTCCGCACGCTCTTCCTCCGGCCGATCGCGGTAGATGATGTTGACCGCGCCCTCCGGCCCCATCACCGCGACCTCGGCCGTCGGCCAGGCGAAGTTGAAGTCGGACCGGATGTGCTTGGAGCTCATGACGTCGTACGCACCGCCGTACGCCTTGCGCGTGATCACCGTCAGCTTCGGCACCGTCGCCTCGCAATACGCGTAGAGGAGCTTCGCGCCGTGGCGGATGATCCCGCCCCACTCCTGCTCCGTCCCCGGCAGGAAGCCCGGGACGTCGACGAACGTCACGAGGGGGACGTTGAAGGCGTCGCAGGTGCGGACGAAGCGCGCGGCCTTGTTCGAGGCGTCGATGTCGAGGACGCCCGCGAGCGAGCGCGGCTGGTTGCCCACCACACCGACCGGGTGGCCGCCGAGCCGCGCGAACCCCGTGACGATGTTCTCCGCCCAGCGCTCGCTGACCTCGAGGAACTCGCCGTCGTCGACGACACGCCGGATCACGTCGTGCATGTCGTACGGCTTGTTCGCCTCGTCGGGGACGAGCGAGTCGAGCTCCGCGTCCTCACGGTCGGCCGGGTCGGTCGGCGCGCTCGACGCGGGCCGCTCCGCGTTGTTCTGCGGCAGGAATGAGAGGAGGTAGCGCGCGTCCTCGAGGCAGGTCTCCTCGTCGGGAGCCGTGAACTGCGCGACGCCCGACTTGGTGGCGTGAGTGGTCGCGCCGCCGAGCTCCTCGAACGTCACCTCCTCGCCGGTCACCGTCTTCACGACGTCGGGGCCGGTGATGAACATGTACGACGAGCCCTCGACCATGAAGATGAAGTCGGTCATCGCGGGCGAGTAGACGGCGCCGCCCGCGCATGGGCCCATCACGAGCGAGATCTGCGGGATCACTCCGGACGACTGCACGTTGCGCCAGAAGATCTCGGCGTACCCGGCGAGCGAGACGACTCCCTCCTGGATCCGCGCGCCGCCGGAGTCGTTGATCCCGATCAGCGGGCAGCCGTACTTCACGGCGAGATCCATGACCTTGCAGATCTTCTCGGCGAAGACCTCGCTCAACGAGCCGCCGAAGACGGTGAAGTCCTGGGAGAAGACGAAGACGCGGCGGCCGAAGATCGTGCCGTGGCCGGTGACGACGGCGTCGCCGTAGGGGCGGCGATCCATCATCCCGAAGTTCGCTTCGCGGTGGCGGACATAGCGGTCGAGCTCGACGAACGAGCCCGGATCGCAGAGCTTCTCGGCGCGCTCGCGGGCGAGGAGCCTCCCCTCCTCGCGCCGGCGCGCGACCGCCTTCTCGCTGCCGGCGTGGAGCGCTTCTCTGCGCAGCTCCTCCAGCCACTCGAGCTTGCCCGCCGTCGTCTCGTGCCTCTCAGCCACCGCCGCGGAGCCTAACGTTCGCGCTCGTGAGGCAACGCCTGCCCCCCGCTCTGCGCGTGCGCTCGTTCGCGTTCCTCTGGACGTCGTCGCTCGCGAGCGGGTTCGCGCTCCAGATGCTCGTCGTCGCGATCGGCGTTCAGGTCTACTTGATCCACGAGGATCCGCTCGACCTCGGCCTCGTCGGGCTCGCGGAGTTCCTGCCGCTCCTGGTTCTCGCCCTGCCCGCGGGGCAGATCGCCGACCGTTTCTCTCGCCGCACGGTCGTCGCCGTCGGCCTCGTCTTCCAGATCGTGATCGCGACGATCCTCGTCTTGATCACGCTCTCCGGCGCCGACGAGCTCTGGCCCTTCCTCACCGTCGGCGCCATCGCCGGCAGCGCCTCGGCGCTCACCAACCCGGCCGGCCGCGCCCTGACGCCGGAGATCGTGCCCACCGAGCTCCTGCCGGGAGCGATCGCTCTCCGCAGCGTGGCGAACCAGCTCGGAATCGTCGTCGGCCCGGCGATCGGCGCAGTGATCTTCAAATTCGAGCCGGTCGCCGTCTACCTCACCGCGGGGGCACTGTTCGTGCTCGCCCTCGTCGCCATCCTCGGCGTGGAGTCGGTGCGTGCGACTGCACCGGCCATGGAGCTGACGTGGAAGAACCTCTCGGCCGGGATCGGCTTCATCGTCCACACGCGCATGCTCCTCGGCGCGATCTCGCTCGACCTCGTCGCCGTGCTCTTCGGCGACTCGATCGCGCTCGCGCCGGTCTTCGCGCTCACAATTCTCCACGTCGGCCCCATCGGCGTCGGCCTGCTGCGAGCCGCGCCCGCGGCCGGAGCGCTCCTTGCGGGGATCACCCTCGCCCGACGCCCACTCCGCTACCGCGCCGGGCCGACGCTGCTCGTCGTAGTCGCCACCTTCGGAGTGATGATGATCGTCTTCGGGCTGTCGAAGTCGCTTCCGCTCTCGCTCGCTGCGCTCGCGGTCGCGGGCTTCGCCGACATGATCAGCATGAACATCCGCTCCACGACGGTTCTCCTCGTGACGCCGCCCGAGCTGCAGGGCCGCGTCAGCGCAGTCGAGTGGGTGTTCATCAGCGCCTCGAACGAGCTCGGCGCCTTCGAGTCGGGCGCGGTGGCCTCACTGATCGGAACCGTGGCGGCCGTCGTCGCGGGCGGCGCCGTGATGATCGGCGTCGCGGCCTCCTGGGGGAGCCTGTTCCCCGAGCTCGCTCACATGGGCCGGCTCGAAGAGCTCGAGCCCGAGCCGGTGTAGGTTGCGCGCGTGGAACCCCTCGATCGGTCGACGATCTGGCCTTACGACGACGAGGGCGAGCTCGGGGACTTCTACTACCAGCGCTTCGGCAGTCCGACAGTCGCGGCAGCCGAGGCCGCTCTGGGCAAGCTGGACGGCGGCACCGCGCTCCTGTTCCCCTCCGGGGCCGGAGCGACGACGGCGCTCGCCCTGTCGCTGCTCGAGCCGGGCGACACGATCGCGCTCGCCCGCGGCGGCTATTACGGGACCGGTGTCACCTTCGCCGCGCTCTCGTCGTGGGGGCTCCGTGTGGTCGAGTTCGACCAGACCGGTGCGCCGCCGGAGAGTGTCCAGCTCGTCTGGCTGGAGGCGCCCTCCAACCCGTATCTCACGATGCCGAATCTCGACGCGGCTGCGGCCCACCCGGCCCCGGTGGTCGTGGACGCGACCGTCGCGACGCCTGTCCATCTGCGTCCACTCGAGCACGGCGCCGACTTCGTCCTCCACAGCGCCACGAAGTACCTCGCCGGCCACGACGACGCGCTGCTCGGCGCCGTGGTCTGCCGCGACGGCGCGGCGGCCGAGGAGCTGCGGACGTTCCGCGGCCGCACCGGCATCGTCGCCGCGCCGGATCCTGCGTGGCTCATGCTGCGCGGCCTGAAGACCCTCGAGCTGCGCGTGCGGCGGCAGACCGGGACCGCCGCCTTCCTCGCCGAGCGGCTGCGCGGCCATCCGGCGGTCGAGACCGTCCGCTATCCCGGTCTCGGCGGGCTCCTCTCCTTCGACGTCGCGGATGCCGAGACGGCGCGAAGGGTCGAGACGTCGACCCGCGTGATCGTCAACGCAAGCTCGCTCGGCGGCGTAACGACTCTGATCGAGAGCCGCAGCCGCTGGGAGGGAGACCGCGTTCCGCCGGGTCTGCTTCGGATCAGCGCGGGCCTCGAGGACGCCGAGGCCCTCTGGGCCGATCTCGAGCAGGCGCTGGGTAGCGGGGCTTTAGAGCGTCGCCATGGCGGGTAGGGCAGCGTCGAGGTGGGCTCGCCGTTCCGGATCCTGATTGTCGAGGACGACGAGTCGTTCCTGGACGCCATCGCGCTCCTGCTGGAGCAGGACGACCGGTTCGTCGTGGCCGGGAAGGCGCGCAACGGGCGAGAGGCGGTCGCACTTGCGGAAGAGCTGGCGCCCGACGGCGTCGTCCTGGACATCGAGATGCCCCTCGTCGACGGCGTCGAGGCGGCGAGAGAGCTGCGGGCCGGTGCGCCGCACCTCCCGATAGTCGCCGTGAGCGGTCACGACTACGAGGAGCGCGTGCTCGAGATCCGGCAGGCCGGGGCTGATGACTACGTCCGCAAGGCGCGCATGGCGGAGGAGCTGCCACGCGTTCTCGCGGCCTTGCTCGATCCGAGCAGAATGCGCAAGTGAGCAAGCAGCAGATGCTGGCCGCGGTCCGCACGATCTGTCTCGGCCTGCCCGAGACGAGCGAGCGGCTCTCGCACGGCGCGCCGACGTTCTTCATCCGCGACAAGCGCTCGTTCGCAACCGTCTGGAACAACCATCACGGTGACGGGCGATACGCGCTGATCTGCGCCGCTCCCGACGGGATGCAGGCGATGCTCGTCGAGGCCGATCCCGAGCGCTTCTATGTCCCGCCGTACGTCGGGCACCGCGGCTGGATCGGCGTCCGCCTCGACCGCGGCTTCGACCGCGATGAGATCGCCGGGATCCTCGAGGACGCCTACGCGGAAGTAGCACCGCCGAAGCTCGTCGAGGCGGCCCGCAGCCAGAACTGAGAGAAGCCGGAGGTCGGACTCGAACCGACGACCCACGCCTTACAAGGGCGTTGCTCTACCAGCTGAGCTACTCCGGCGCGCCGCCCAGCGTAGCGGCCGTCACAGCGGGACTTCGCGGCCCTTCTGGTGCGCGAGGATCTTGCGCTTGACGCGCTGGAGTGCGTTGTCGATCGTCTTCGTGTCGCAGCCGAGCTCCTCGGCCATGTCCTCGTAGGACGAGCCCTCGAGGTAGAGGCGCAGCGCGTCCGACTCGAGCGGCGAGAGGCCCGTTCCGAGGCTGAAGACGAGACTCTGCAGCTCCTCGGTCGAGATCACCACGAGCGGCGGCTCGTGGACCGCCGGGCCGGGCAGCGCATCCCCGAGCGTGCACTCGCCCTCGCCGTCCTGTCCCGCCGGCGTGTGGCTGAACGAGACGTACGTGTTGAGCGGCGAGTGCTTGAAGCGGGTGGCGGTCTTGATCGCGGTGATGATCTGGCGCGTGACGCAGAGCTCGGCGAAGCTGCGGAACGAGGTCTCCTTGTCGGCCCGGAAGTCGCGCACCGCCTTGTAGAGGCCGATCAGCCCTTCCTGCAGAAGGTCGTCGTTGTCGCCGCCGGCGAGGAAGTACGAGCTCGCCTTGAGGCGGACGAACCCCGTGTAGCGGCGGATGAGCGCGTCCATCGCGACGCTGTCGCCGTTGCGCGCCTTGAGGACGA
Source organism: uncultured Actinomycetes bacterium (assembly GCA_963759435.1). Lineage (GTDB taxonomy): Bacteria > Actinomycetota > Thermoleophilia > Gaiellales > Gaiellaceae > Palsa-739. The sequence continues at coordinate 488,914 of CAVWZB010000010.1, forward strand.
GCTGGAGATCCTCGAGCTCTCGTTGGACTTTCTGCGGTGAGCGTGGTGTGGCAGAGCGTGCTGTGGCAGCGCGAGCAGCCATGGCGCCTCCCGGCCTCTCGAGGGTGAAGTCTCACCCTGTGGTCGAGGCGAAGATAGCAAGCGGTCCAAGGTTTTACAAGTCCAATTGCTCTGGACCCAGCTTGGTCCGGACCCAGGACGCTAGTAACTCCTAGCGCTCGCCGCGACGTAATCGCTCGAGCTGGGCGAGCGTGTCGGGATCGAGTCGGTCCCGCAGGTCTCCCCGCGCCGTGGGCGGCTGGCTCGGCCGCGACAGCTCGGCGAGGAAGGTTTGGGAGGCCAGCTTCCGCACCTCGATGCCCGCCGTGCCGCGGACCGCGGTGTCCGAGGAGACGATCGCGACCTGTTCCTTGCTCCGATTCTCGGCCGCAAGGCGCTCGAGCAGGGTGTCGGCGTCCTTGGCCCAGCGCACCTCGAGGGGGCCGCGCCGCTCGTTCGTGCCCTGGCCGTCGAACACGAGCACGCCGCGCGCGCCCTGGGCCGCCACCCAGCTCGCGAGCAGGTCTCGGAGCTCCTCGGGCGAGCCGAAGTCGCCCGCGTGCAGCAGGTTGAAGCCGTCGAAGAGGTAGAGGGTCGGCTCAGACATCGCGCTGTCTACGCGCCTCGTACAGGAGGACGGCGGCGGCGACGCTGACATTGAGCGACTCGACCCGGCCGAGCTGCGGAATCGAGACCTCGAGGTCACAGGTTCGCCGCACGAGCGGGCGCAGCCCCTTTCCCTCCGCTCCGAGCACGAAGGCGATGCCGCCGGAGAGGTCGGCCTGCCACATCGGCGTTCCCGACTCGCCCACGGCCGCCGCGACCCAGAGATCGCCGCTCTTGACGTCCGCGAGGTAGCGGGCAAGGTTCGGCACGACGGCAACCGGGAGATGCTCGACCGCCCCGGCCGACGAGCGGCAGACCGACGCCGTGACTCGCGCCGAGCCGTGCGCCGGCACGACCACCCCGCTTGCACCCGCTCCCTCCGCGCTGCGGATCACAGCGCCGAGGTTCCTGGGGTCGCTGACCTGGTCGAGGCAGGCCAGAAGCGGCGCCGGGCCTGCGGCGAGCTCGAGCGCGTCGGCGTACCGAAACGGCTCGCACCACGCGACGACTCCTTGATGGTCGCGCGTTCCCGCAGCCTCCGACAGGTCGCGCTCGAGCTTCGTCTGCACCCGTGGTCGCTCGACCTCGCGCAGCCAGGCTTCGCTGCGCACCGCGCGCTCGCCCGCCCAGAGCTCGAGCACCTCGCGCGGCCCGCGCAGCGCCTCGCGCACGGGGCGGCGTCCGTAGACGAGCTCCCGGGTCACGTGCGGCGGACGAGCCGATAGCCGGGAGGCTCGGCGACGTCCCTTACCTCCCAGCCCGCGGCGGCGATCTCGTCGCGCAGACGATCCGCTCCCGCGAAGTCCTTGGCATCTCGCGCCTCGCGCCGCCGCTCGGCAAGCTCTGCGACCTCCGCCGGCGCGTCCTCGATCTCGGCGAGCGAACCAAGGCCGAACAGCCCGAGGCCCCAGCGCAGCGAGGCCCACTCCTCGCGATCGCGCCACGCGTGGAAGAGCGCGAGCGCCTCGGGCGTGTTGAAGTCGTCGTCGAGGACGGCCGCGAGCTCCTCCTCGAGCACCGTCTCGCCCGCCTCGTCGCCGGACCGCTCGTCGAGGAAGAAGTTCCGGAACGCGTCGACCTGCGCCCTGGCCTGGACGAGGACCTCGTCGCCGAACTCGATCGGCTTCCGCCAGTGCGCGCCGAGGAAGAACATCAGCGCAACCTCCCGCCCCCAGGTGTCGAGGACGTTGCGCAGAGACACGTCGTTGCCGAGCGACTTCGACATCTTCTCGCCGCCCAGGCCACCGACCATTCCGTTGTGCATCCACACGCGCGCGAACTCGTGGCCGAGCGCGAGCGACTGCGCCACTTCGTTCTCGTGGTGCGGGAAGACGAGGTCGAGCCCGCCGCCATGGAGCTCGAACACGGGCCCGAACGCGTCCTCGGCCATCGCCGAGCACTCGATGTGCCAACCCGGCCGCCCGCGACCCCAGGGCGAGTCCCAGGCCGTGTCCTCCCCGGGCTTGTTCGCCTTCCAGAGGGCGAAGTCGCGGGGATCCTCCTTCAGCGGATTCGGCTCCTGCTCCTCCATCTGATCGGGACGCTGGCCCGAGAGGCGGCCGTATCCGGGATCGCTCGCGACGCGGAAGTAGACGTCGCCCTCCACGGCGTACGCGTGGCCGGACTCCACGAGCTGCTCGATGAAACGGACGATCGAAGGGATCGCATCCGTCGCCTTCGGGAGCTGGTCCGGCATGCCGAGGCCGAGATCGCGGGTGTCCTCGAGATACCACTCCGTCGCGCGCACTGCGAGCTCCGCGCTGGCGCCGGGTGCGGCGTCGTAGATCTTGTCGTTGACGTCGGTGATGTTGTGGACGAGGGTCGCGTCGTATCCGCGCCGGCGGAGCCAGGCTCGGACCCACATGCCGAGCACGAAGGGCCGCGCGTTGCCGATGTGCGCGCGCTGGTACACCGTGGGGCCGCAGAAGTACATCCGGATCGGCCCGGGCGGCAGCGGCAGCTCCTCGAGTTGCCGCGACAGGGTGTTGTAGAGCCTCACCTCTCCAGCCTAGAGAGCAGCTCGTCGCGAGGCAGCGCGGCGATGACCGCGGCAAGCTCCGGCCCACGTTCGTGCCCGGTAAGCGCCAGGCGAACCGCCTTCAGGTCGCCGCCGACCGCCTTCAGCTCCCGCACGAACGCCCGTGGCTCCAGCCCCGCTTCCACGAGCTCGCGGGCGCGGGCGAACGTCTCGGGCGAGTCCACCTCTGCCTTCGCAGGCTCGAGCACCTGATCCGCGTACTCACGCGCCTCCGCGAGATCCCGCGCACCGCGCAGCACCGGCGCCACCGAAACCGGGACGCCAACGCGGTCCGCGAGCTCCTCGTCGCTCAACCCCGCGAGGGTCTCGGTCGAGAGCCGGCGCACCCGCGCGAGGTCGAGGTGAACGTCGTGCCGCGGCAGGCCGAGCTCCTCGAGATACGCCCGCACCGCTTCCGCCGGGAATCCCTGCTCCCGCAGGTCGGCGAGCGAGGAGGCTCCGTGCCGCTTCGACAGCTTCCGCCCGTCGGGCCCGAGCAGCAGGCCGTGGTGGATGTACTCCGGCGGCTCGCCGCCGAGAGCGCGGATCAGCGCGCTCTGCAGCTCGTTGTTGGCGCGATGGTCGCTGCCGCGAAGGACGTGCGTGATCTCGAAGTCGAGGTCGTCGACCGCGGTGGCGAGCTGGTAGGTCGGGGTGCCGTCAGGCCGCAGGAGCGTCGTCCGGCCGAAGCGCAGCGCACCCTCGGAGTCCGGCTCGCCCACCAGGTGCGCCGCTTCGCGGTGCCGCACCTGACGCTCGCTCTGCCGCAGCGGCCCCTCGTCCCAGCCGATCCCGAGCCACTCGAGATCGCCGACGATCGCCTCGAGCCCGCCCTCGATGTTCCGGGCCGCGTCCGTGTCGTCGATCCGCAGCAGCAGCCGTCCCTGGCGCTCGTCGGCGAAGCGCCGGTTCGCGACCGCACTGAGCGCGTTGCCCAGGTGCAGCGAGCCCGTCGGGCTCGGCGCGAAGCGGACTTTGACCATCCGGCGAGTGTAGGGCTAAGCTCAGGCCGCGATGGAATCCTGGCGCGCAACAGTTCTCCGCCAAAACGGCTAGTCCGCCGCTTCCCACCACAGCGTCCTAGGGAAGCGGCGGGACGCGACGCGTTCCGCCCCGACACCGGAGGTGTACGTCGCGATGCCGATGCCACATCGCACCCAGCAGCAATTGATCAAGCGCCGCCTCGTGGGCAAGGACGGTGCCGAACGGATCCGCGAGCTTCGGGCGATCCTCGCCGAGCTGCCCGGCTACCGGAACGGCCCGTACGCCGACCTGCGGAAGTGGGTCGAGGGCGAGCTCGACGCCGCGCGCACGCGGAAGAAGGTCGTGCACCGCGACTCGATCGCCGTGCGGCGCGAGGGCGCGGCGCAGATCGCGCTCGTCGGGCTCCCGAACGCGGGCAAGTCCTCGCTGCTGCAGGCTCTCTCGGCCATCCAGATCCGCACGGGCGACTACGCCTTCACCACGACGCGGCCCGTGGCGGCTACGACGCGGCTCGGCGGCGTGCTCGTCCAGCTCGTCGAGATTCCCGGCCTGATCGAGGGAGCCGCCGACGACCGCGGGGGCGGCCGCGCGCTGCTCGGCGTGCTGCGGAACGCCGACGCGATCCTCTTCTGTCACGCATGCGACCGTCCGCTCGCCGAGCTCGAGACGATCCGAGAGGAGGTCGCAGCTGCGGGGATCGAGCTACCTGCGATCCTGGCCGCGACGAAGTGCGACGAGGGGTCGCCGCCGAAGCATCCCGAGCTGGCGGTCATACCGGTCTCCGTGCTCGACGACACGAGCCTCGACCGGCTGCGGGAAGAGCTCTGGGCAATGACCGGCCTCGTGCGCGTCCACCTGCGCGACGGTGGCGACCCGGTCGCCCTGCACCCGCCGGCGACCGTGCTCGACGTCGCCGACACGATCCATCACGAGCTCCGCGAGCGCTGTACCGGCGCACGGGTCTGGGGGCCGTCGGCGCGGTTCCCTGGTCAACAGGTCGGCAGGGAGTACGAACTGAGCGACGGCGACACCGTGGAGGTGCTCGACAGGTAGGCAGGTTCGGCTTCTCGGGCGCGCCGGAATCGACGAACCATGGGCGGCGGCGTCGTCGTGACCGGCGCCGCGCTGCTCCGGAGGCGCTAAGCGACCGCGCGCAACAGCTCGGCGGCGGCAGGACCGAAACGGCCGTCTTGCTCCTGCTCGAGCACGGCGACAAGTGCGAGCATCGCTCCCCGCACGAGGCTCACGCGACCCGTCTCGAGCGCACGGTTCAGGTGAAGCGAGAGCTCGCGGTGGCGCTGCGAGACGCCGGCGCGGGCAGCCGCCGCCGCCGCGAGGTCGCTCACGACGTCCCGAGGAACGGCGACGGCCTTGCCGTCGAGGTCTATCTCGATCATCTCCTCCATGCCCTGCCTATCGCCACAAACTCGCTGCGTGCAACCTACTTTCGAGGGCTGAACGCGTAGACCTTGCCCCAGCCGACGACGTAGAGCCGATGCCCGTCAGTCACCACGGGAGTGAAAGCGCCATCGGGGTACGTCCACACCTGCTTCCCGGTGAGCGCGTCGAGCCCGTACGTGCGTCTCTCGAGCGTGGCGAAGTAGACGATGCCGTCGACGACAGTCGCCGAGCCCGAGATCGGGCCGTTGGCCGGGAACTTCCAGAGAAGGGCTCCCGTCGCCGCATTGAAGGCGTAGAACGTGTGGTCGTACGAGCCGACGAATATGCGCTTGTGCCAGACGGCCGGCGACCCGTAGACGAAGCCGCCGGTCTTGTACGACCAGCGCAGCTTCCCGCTCTGCTCGCCGTATGAGTAGACGTGACCATCCGTCGAGCCGAGATAGATGCGGGAGTAGGCGACGGCAGGAGTCGAGTAGAACTGGCCGTGCCCGCCGAACAGGTCGCGGTCCGACTGCGCGCGCCAGAGCAGCTTGCCGTCGCTCGCCTTCAGCGCGTAGAGCCGACCGTCGTAGGCGCCGAAGAAGACCCGGCCACGGTCGTAGGCAATCGCCCCCTTGACGGCCCCGCCCGCGCGAAACCTCCACACCGTCTGGCCATTGATGCCTCGTAGGCAGTAGACGACCCCGTCATAGTCGCCGACCCAGATCCGGTTGCCGACGATGATCGGCGACGTCTCGGTCGCGCCGAGATGCTTGCTCCACCGGACGGTGTGTGCGCGCCCGGCGGCAACCGCGAGGACCTCGCCGTCGCCCTTCGTCGCGGAGCCTCTTCCGCACGGCTCCTTGTTGAGGAACGACTCGAAGACGGAGCCGCGGCCGAGCCGGTTGACGGCCGGGCCGGCCGCCTCGCAGCGGCCCACGGGGACGGTCCAGAGCCGGCGCCCGTTCCTCGCCGAGACGGCGATCAGGTTCCCGTTGAGGCTCGCGTAGTAGAGGTAGTTGAAGGCGATCGCCGGGGGGAACTCGATCAACGAGGTTCCGCCGCTGACCCAGTCGAGCCGGAACGGCGGCCGGACCTTCCCGACGCCGACGTGGAGATGCTGCGCCTCGCCGCCGAACATCGGCGAGGCGATCGAGCCCCGCGGAGCGGCGACCGTCCGGGTCGGGTCGAACTCGGTCGACGTCCCTCTCATGCTGCCCTCGAAGCGGTGCTTCGACTCGTAGTACGCCGTCGCGATGCCGGCGAGAAGGATCAGGACGCCGGCAAGCAGGATGAGGCGGCGCATCCGCCGGATGATGCCTACGAGGTACGTTCGCGCCGTGGACAATCTACTCCTGGCCTGGTTCGCCGAGCACGGGCGCGACCTGCCCTGGCGGAGGACGCGCGACCCGTACGCGATCCTCGTCAGCGAGGTCATGTCCCAACAGACGCAGGTCGAGCGCGTCGTGCCTCGCTGGCGACGCTGGCTCGAGCGCTGGCCGACGATCGAGGCGCTCGCTGCGGTCCCGGCGGGTGACGTGATCCGGGAGTGGCAGGGGCTCGGCTACAACCGGCGCGCGCTCTCGCTCCACCGCGCCGCACAGCAGGTCGCGAGTCAGGGGTGGCCCGAGGATCTGAGCGAGCTACCCGGTGTCGGCCGCTACACCGCTGACGCGGTTGCCTCCTTCGCCTTCGGCCGTCCGGTTCTGCCGGTCGACGTCAACGTGCGGCGCGTCTCGGAGCGCACCGGCCACGACTTCTCGCCCGCCGCTGGACAGGCGCTGATGGACCTCGGTAAGACCGTCTGCCTCGCCCGCGTCCCCCGTTGCGGCGTCTGCCCGCTCGCGGCCGAGTGCCCGTCACGCGGCCGCCGCTTCGAGCCGAGCCGCCGCCAGGGGCCGTTCGAGGGCTCGTTCCGCCAACGGCGCGCGGCGGCTCTGCGCGCCGTCGTCGCCGGCTCGCGGCCGCAGGACGCCGAGGCCGTCGCCGCGCTCGCGCGAGACGGGCTCGTGCGAGTGGACGGAGACACCGTGTCGCTCCCTCAGTAGCGGGGTACCATCCGCCCGATGCTCGCCTCCGACCTCACCGTCCTGCTGATCCCGCTCTGGATCTTGCTCGGGCTGGTCGTGGTGCTCGGCATCCTCGGACTGCTCGGGCGCTACAAGGGCGGCCGCTATCTGAAGCCGCTGTTCGAGCTGGCGGCGAAGGTGCCGTTTCTCAAGCGGCAGATGGAGAAGGCGTCGAAGGCGGCGATCGAGCGCTCGAATCCCGAGCTCGCCAGCGCGATGCGGAAGCTCGAGCCCCATGCGAAACAGCTCCACGATCCCCAGCAGGCGCAGAAGGCGATGTCGCGGCTCACGCGCGAGGAGCGCGCGGCGCTGCTCGAGATGCAGGAGCAGCAGGGCGGCCCCGAGCTCGCGTCGATGAACCGCCAGATGCGCCGCAGGCTCGAGAAGCAGCAGAAGCGGCGCTAGAGCATTTCATCGTGCCGCGACCGACATGCGCGGGCGCGGCACTAACCGCGAGCGGAAAGCACAGCGCTTGCGCACGCGAGCGAAGCGAGCCTGCGCCAGCGGAGCGGGCGAGCGACTACAAAGCGTGTCGAACCCAGATGTTGGGCTCGACGTACACGCCGCGGCCGTTCTTGACGTGGACCGGAACGAGGGCCCCCGGCACGACGTAGTTGCCGTCCTCGGGGAACACCATCCCCGTCCACTCCTCCCATTCCGGGCGAGTGCCCGAGATCGTCATCGAGCGCGGCGCCATGGAGATGAGCTCGCCGCCGAGCCGCTCGTGCGTGCGTAGCCACGGGTCGTAGGGGAGGCCGTCGGCGCGCCGCCATCCCGCGTAACGGTCGAGCGCGACGAGCGGATAGCGGTCCTTCCACGTGGGGCGCACGGGAGCGACCAGAGCGTCGAGGCCGTGACCTGCGCCGATCGCGGCGAGCCGCCGCAGGATCGTCTCGGCGATTCCCAGGCCTCGGTATTCGGGGACGACGCCCGCCACGATCGCGCACAGGGTCGTCGGCGTTGCCTCGACCCCATCCGTCAGAGCCCAGTCGATCCCGCGCGGCGACGGATTCCCGTTCCAGCCGACAGGCACGCTGCACGCGTAGCCAACGGTCGCTCGCCGTCCGGCCTCGCGATCGACGACCCAGAGCTGGAAGTCCGGGTACTGGTCGTAGAGCTGCGGCCAGAAGGACTGGACGACCGGGTCGTGTGCCATGAACTCGGGCCAGACGTCCGGCACGGTCCCCCGCAGCTTCGGATGCTCCGCATGGGTGACGAAGGCAAGCTTCATCGCACGAGGAGCGCCACGGCCTGCGCCGCGAGGCCCTCGCCGCGGCCGGCAAAGCCAAGGCCGTCGGTGGTCGTGGCGCGGACGGCGACGAGCTGCGGCTCGACGTCGAGCGCCCCGGCCAGACGCCGCCGCATCTCGTCCCGATGCGGTGCCAGGCGCGGCTCCTCGCCGACGAGCACGACATCGGCGTTCGCGAGCCTCCAGCCGTGCTCGCGTATGCGCTCCCAGGCCTGCGCGAGGAGCTCCAGCGAGTCGGCACCTGCAAGTGCGGGGTCTCCGGAGGGGAAGAGCGCTCCGATGTCCTCGAGCCCGGCGGCTCCGAGAAGGGCGTCGGTGAGCGCGTGGGCGAGCACGTCGCCGTCCGAGTGGCCCGCCAGCCCGCGCGGATGGTCGATTCGCACGCCGCCGAGCACCAGCGGCACCCCCTCCTCGAGCGCATGCGCGTCGAAGCCGGTGCCGACGCGGTACTCAGACGCGCTGTAATCAGACACGGTCGAGCGCCTCGGGCAGCTCGCTCAGCGAGCCGATCGTGACGATGCCGTCCGGCGACGCCGTTCGCGCATGCGCGCCGCGGCGGATACGAATCGCCTGCAGGCCGGCTGCACGGGCCGGGAGGACGTCGTTGTCCACGCGGTCGCCGACATAGAGGGTCTCCTCGGCGGGCGCGCCCGCTTCCTCGAGCAGGTGGGCGAAGAACCCGGCGTCCGGCTTCTCGACGCCCCAGCGCTCCGAGGAGCCGACGAAGTCCAGGTACGGGCGCAGGAACTCCTCGTGGTGGGCGTACATGTTCCCCGCCGCGCCGAGGCGCAGGCCGCGCCTGCGCAACGCCGAGAGACACGGCAGCACGTCGACATGGAGGTCGCGGTCTGCGAACACGAACGTGGTCGCGCCTTCCGCATTCCAGCGCTCGTACGTGGTCGTCTCGTCGACGAGCGTCTCGCCGACGTCGAACACGACAACGCTCAGCGCCATCCGGCCACCGTCTCGAGATCGGCTTCCGAAGTCACCTTGAGCAAGCGCGGGTCGCCGTCGACGACCTTGACGCGCCCACCCGCGGCCTCGACCAGGCCCGCACAATCGGTCGCTTGTAACAGACTGTTACGTGCAAGGGCATGGCGGAAACGGTCGGCCGCGAAGGCCTGAGGCGTTTGCACCGCCCAGAGTCCGTCACGCGAAACGGTCTCCTGTACGCCGCCGTCCGAGTCGACGCGCTTCAGCGTGTCGCCGACGGGGAGACCCGGGACGACGCCGTCCCAGCCCTCCGAGAGCGGCGCGAGCACGCGCTCGACCACCTCGTCGGTCACGAGCGGGCGCGCCGCGTCGTGGACGAGGACGACCAGCGCGTCGGCAGGCACCTCAGCGAGGCCTGCCCGCACCGAGTCGCTTCTCGTCTCGCCGCCCGTCACGCACGCGTGCACCTTGCCGCAGCCCTCCTCCTCGGCGACGAGGATCGCAGGTTCCTCCCATCCCGGAGGCGCGACGAGGACGATTCCGTCCACCCACGGGCAACTCTCGAGCCGGCGGAGCGGCTCGGCGAGGAGCGGCTCGTCTCCGAGCTTCGCGAACGCCTTCGGGCGGTCCAGCCCGAGGCGCTCCCCCCGCCCCGCGGCGACGAGGATGGCCCAGGCGGACATATCGGGAAGCCGCGCCTGCTAGACGGTCGCGGCCGCAGCGGCCTTCTTCTTGGCCGCCGGCTTCTTCTTCGGCGGGCTGTCGGAGGCGAGAACCTCGTCGAGCCAGTCCGCGCAGGTCTCCTCGTCCATGCCCTTCGCGTACATCAGCTCGGAGGCGAGAATCTTCTTCGCCTTCACGAACATCTGCTTCTCGCCGGTCGAGAGACCCTTCTCCCGATCGCGAAGCGCGAGGTTCCGGACGACCTCGGCGAGCTCGAGGATGTCGCCGGTCTTCATCTTGTCGCGGTTGTGCTTGAAGCGCCGGTTCCAGTTCTTCGGCATCTCCGTCGAGACGCCCGTCAGCGCCGTGAGGACGCCTCCGATCTCCTTCTCGCCGATCACGCGCCGGAGACCGACCTTGTCGGCATTCTCGGACGGGACCTGCACCGTCATGTCGTTGTGCAGGATCTTGATCGTCAGGTACTCGCGCTGCTCTCCAAGAACCTCGCGCTTCTCCTTCTTGACAACCGTTCCCGCGCCGTGGTGGGGATAGACCACCTTGTCGCCGACGTCGTACAAGCCCGACCTCCCCGGCTCGAAAGCCACTCTTTCGCGAAGAAAGCCGGCACGCTGCTATGCGCCGGCCACAGGTTGCGAGTGTAGCAGAAACGGCCTGGATAAGCCAAATCCTGGGCAAAATGAGGCTTTGTCGAGTCGGAAACGTTAGAGCTGCAGGTAGCGATCTACGAGGTTGTGCTCCTGCAGCCGACGAAGCCCCTCGCGGATTTCACGGGCGCGCACCGCCCCGACGCCCTCGACGGACTCGAGCTCTCGCTGCGAGGCACGCACGACCGCGTCGAGGCTCCCGAGATCGGACACGACCCGGCGGACGAGCGGCTCCGGCACGCGCGGGAGGTGCGAGAGGATCCGGTACCCCCGCGGCACGACGGTCTGGTCGAGGGGATTGACGCCATGCTCGTAGCCGAGCACCTCCGCCAGTCGCCCGAACTCGAGCAGCTCCTGGTAGTTGAGCTCGGCAAGATCCGTGAGCGCGGCCGTAGCCTCCTCGCCTGCACCAAGGACGTGGTAGTCGCGGACAATCGCATCGCGCTCCCCGGGCACGTCCCCGACGAACTCCTGGAGCTGGAGCCGGATCAGCCGGCCCTCGGTGCCGAGCTCGATGCAGTCGCGGGTGATACGCGCTGCCATCCGCGTGATCACCTCGGCCCTCTGGAGGACGACAAGGACGTCGTCGAGCACGACGGCGTTCTGGAACTCGAGCGCGGTCAGGCGCGTGAGGACCTGCTCGAGGCGCTGGCGATACGTGTCGAGCGTCCCGAGCGCCTGGTTGGTCTTGGCGAGAACGTCGGCGACGGGGTCGAGCTGGTACCGCGCCGGCCCGACGAAGATCGTGACCGTCTCCCGCTGCTGCGAGACGGAGACGACGAGCGCGCCGGTCTGCTTCGCCACGCGCTCCGCCGTACGGTGGCGGGTGCCGGTCTCGCTCGACGGGATCGTCGGATCCGGCATCAGCTGGACGTTCGCCCACGCGAGCCGCTTGATCGCCTCGTCGACGATGATCGCGCCGTCCATCTTCGCGAGCTCGTAGAGGAGCTGCGGCCGGAACGGCGCGTCGAGCTGGATGCCCCCGGAGTAGAGGAACGAGAGCGCAGTCGGGTCGCCCACCACGATGAGCGCGCCCTCGTGCGAGCGGATGACGTCGTCGACGGCCTCGCGGAGCCCGGTACCCGGTGCGACCTTCGCGATTGCAGAGAGCAGCTCCGGGTTCTTCCGGCGCGGGTCTTCCTCTGCGGGGATGCGCGTGAAGCCGAGATCGCCTAGGCGATGCTCGCTTCTGCGCTCAGTCGTCTCCTTCGGATCGGTCGCCATCCAGCCCTGCCCTGATCGCCTGCCGCAGCGTCTCTGCGGCCTCGACCTCGATTTTGCCAGTCGCAACGGTTCCGGCTGGAGCGACGACGACCGAGAGACCGAGCTTCCCGCACTCCTCGAGACGGCGCTCGGCCTGCGCCGCCGGGCGCAGCCTTCCGGTGAGGCCGATCTCGCCGAACGCGGCGACGCCGTTCTTGACCGGAACGCGGCGAGCGGCGGAGGCGATGGCGAGCGCGACTGCGAGGTCGGCGCCAGGCTCGTCGATGCGAACACCACCGGCGACGTTGACGAAGATGTCGGCCTGGCCGAGGGCCACCCGAGCGTGCCGCGAGAGAACCGCGACGATCATCGCGAGCCGCTTCGGGTCGATTCCGGTCGCCACTCGGCGTGGCATGGCGAGCTCGCTCTGGGCCACGAGCGCCTGGATCTCGAGCAGGATCGGGCGCGTCCCCTCGAGCGCGCACGCGACGGCGGCGCCGGGCTCGCCGGGAACGGTGCGGCCGAAGACCTCCGACGGATCGGGCACGCCGACGAGCCCTGCACCGGTCATCTCGAAGACGCCGAGCTCGTTCGTCGAGCCGAAGCGGTTCTTGACCGCTCGCAGGACGCGGTGCGCGTGATAGCGGTCGCCCTCGAACTGCAGCACGCAGTCGACGAGGTGCTCGAGCACGCGAGGCCCCGCGACCGAGCCGTCCTTCGTCACGTGGCCGACGAGGATCGTCGCCACGCCGGACTCCTTCGCCACGCGCAGCAGCCGTGCCGCCGCCTCGCGCACCTGCGCGACCGATCCGGGCGCCGAGCCGAGCTCCGAGGCGTAGAGCGTCTGGACGGAGTCGATCACGCAGACGTCGGGCCGCTCAACCTGGAGGGTCTGGCAGACCGTCTCCAACTCGGTCTCCGCGAGGATCTCGACGGCCTCCGCCCCGCCGAGCCGCTCGGCGCGCAGCTTGACCTGCGCTGCCGACTCCTCGCCGGTGACGAGCAGCGCCCGCCGTTCTCGCGAGATGGTCGCGAGGGCGGTCAGCAGCAGCGTCGACTTCCCCACTCCCGGCTCGCCGCCCAGCAACACGAGCGAGCCCGGGACGAGCCCGCCGCCCAGCACGCGATCCAGCTCGGGCACGCCGGTCGAGATTCGCGCGGCCTCGGCCGCCTCGACGTCGATCAGGCGCAGCAGCGGCTTCGGGGGCGCCTGGGACTGCGCGACCTGACCGATCACCTCCTCGACGAGCGTGCCGAAGGCCGAGCAGCCCGGACACTTGCCGAACCACCGCCCGGCGGTGTACCCGCATTCGGTGCAGCTGAACTGGACGGCCGCCGTCTTCGCCATCCATCCAGCCTACGACCGCGACCGGACGCAAACTGTCACACGGCCGGGGCAACTTCGTGCCGAAACAGAAACGGCCCCGCCGAGAGGGGCCGCTTCCGTTGCTTCGAGGGAGGGACTCGGAAGCCCCCGCCGCATCGGGGCTCCCGAATGTGCTCTATGCCAAGATCATCCTGCGGCAGGCCCGGTTGACTCGTCCCCTTTCAGGTGGTTCATAACCGCACTTCACACCCAGAATGGGGGATGCCGGGGTACCCACGGTGAGTGACTCGCGCCCACCCATGCGATGCGCGGAGGTCAGCGAATCGGCATGGAATGCCAGGTTGCGCCGCCGTCGGTCGTCCGCCAAAGCGAAGCCAGATTACCCAGTAATCGCGTGTCCCGACCGCCGCGTCCGTCTCGGACGGAACCCTCTCGGAACCCCGAGCCCCGCACCTCCCGCATGGGCAGCGGCGGCCGCTGCGACGACCGCACCCGCCAGAGCGATTCGCATCGGCCGGAGCGTACTCCGGCCGACACGGTTATTCCTCTTCGCTCGCCGGCTCTTCGCCGTCGTCGCTCGACGCGACCGGCTCCTCGGGCGGGACCGTCACCTTCTCGGGCGTGACCTCGCCCGGGATGAAGGTGATGTCCACCTCGTCGCCCGGCTCGCCGTCGTCGTTGCGCGTGCGCCCGACGAGGATCGTCGAGCCCGGCTCGAGCTCGCGCCCGAGCACGAAGTCGGCGAGCGGATCCTCGATCTCGCGCTGGATCGCACGGCGCAGCGGCCGGGCTCCCATCGCGGGGTCGTAGCCCTTGTCGACGAGCAGCTCCTTCGCGTCCTCGGTGAGCTCGATCGAGACATCGTGCATCGCCATCTGTTCGCGCAGGCGCCGGAGCTGGAGATCGACGATCGACATGATCTCTACCTTCGAGAGCTTGTGGAAGACGATGATCTCGTCGATCCGGTTGAGCAGCTCGGGCCGGAAGACCTTCTTCAGCTCGCCCATCACGCGGCCCTTCATCTCGTCGTACGAGAGACCGGACTCGTCGCCGACCGTGAAGCCGAAGCCCGTGTTCTTCGAGATCTGAGCAGCGCCGAGGTTCGAGGTCATGATCACGATCGCGTTCCGGAAGTCGACGCGGCGCCCCTGGGCATCGGTCAGCTTCCCCTCCTCCAGGATCTGCAGGAGGATGTTGAACACGTCCGGATGCGCCTTCTCGATCTCGTCGAGCAGGAGCACCGAGTAGGGCTTGCGCCGCACGGCCTCCGTGAGCTGGCCGCCTTCGTCGTAGCCGATGTAGCCCGGAGGCGAGCCGACGAGCCGGGACACGGAGTGCTTCTCCATGTACTCCGACATGTCGACCTGGATCATCGCGTCCTCATCGCCGAAGAGGAACTCGGCGAGCGTGCGTGCGAGCTCGGTCTTGCCGACACCGGACGGGCCGAGGAAGATGAACGAGCCGGTAGGCCGCTTCGGATCCTTGATGCCCGCGCGGGCGCGGCGGATCGACTTCGCGACCGCGACGATCGCCTCTTCCTGGCCAATGACGCGCTTGTGCAGCTCCTCCTCCATGCGCACCAGGCGCGCGGACTCGGCCTCGGTGAGCTTGAAGACGGGGATGCCCGTCCACATCGAGACGATGTCGGCGATCTCTTCCTCGCCGACCTGCGGCTGCTCTTCCTGATTCTCTGAGCTCCGCCACTGCTCCTCGAGCTCGCGCTTCTTCTGCGTGAGCTTGCGCTCCTTGTCGCGGAGGGAGGCGGCCTTCTCGAACTCCTGGTTCTCGATCGAGGCTTCCTTCTCCTTGCGGACGCGCTCGATCTCGTCCTCGAGCTCGCGGTACCGCGGCGGGGCGGACATCGACTTGATGCGCAGCCGCGAGGCGGCCTCGTCGATCAGGTCGATCGCCTTGTCGGGCAGGTGGCGATCCTGGATGTAGCGGTCGGAGAGCTCGGCGGCGGCCTTGAGCGCATCGTCGGTGATCGTGACGCGATGGTGCGCCTCGTAGCGGTCGCGCAGGCCGCGCAGGATCTGCACCGAGTCGTCGACGGTGGGCTCCTCGACGCGCACCTGCTGGAAGCGCCGCTCGAGAGCGGCGTCGCGCTCGAGGTACTTGCGGTACTCGTCGAGCGTCGTGGCGCCGATCGTCTGCAGCTCGCCGCGTGCGAGAGCCGGCTTGAGGATCGAGGCCGCGTCGATCGCACCCTCGGCCGCGCCCGCGCCGACGAGGTTGTGGAGCTCGTCGATGAACAGGACGATGTCGCCGCGCTGCTGGATCTCCTTCATGACCTTCTTCAGCCGCTCTTCGAACTCGCCGCGGTACTTGGAGCCGGCTACGAGCGCTGCGAGGTCGAGGCTGTAGATCTGCTTGCCCTTGAGGATCTCGGGCACCTGGTTCGAGGAGATGCGCTGGGCGAGGCCCTCGACGATGGCGGTCTTGCCGACGCCGGGCTCGCCGATCAGCACCGGGTTGTTCTTCTGGCGGCGCGCGAGGATCTGCATGATCCGCTCGATCTCGGTCTGACGGCCGACGACGGGGTCGAGCTTGCCCTCCTGCGCCTGCTTCGTGAAGTTGCGGCCGAACTGGTCGAGCAGCTTCGAGGACTTCGACTTCTCGCCGCCGGGCCCGCCGCCCGCGCCCGCCTGCCTGCGGCCGGGACCGGAGAGCATGCGGATGATCTCGTTGCGAATCTTCTCGGCGTCGGCGTCGAAGTCGAGCAGGATCCGTGCGGCAACGCCCTCGTTCTCGCGAACGAGCCCCAGCAAGATGTGCTCGGTGCCGATGTAGTTGTGGCCAAGTGACAGCGCCTCGCGCAGCGCGAGCTCCAGAACCTTCTTCGCGCGCGGCGTGAACGGGATCTGGCCGGTCGTGACCTCGTCGCCCTGGCCGACGATCCGCGCGACCTGCGCCCGCACTTCCTCCACCGTGATGTCGAGAGACTCGAGTACCCGCGCCGCGAGGCCCTCTTCCTCGCGGAGCAGCCCGAGCAGGATGTGCTCGGTGCCGATGTAGTTGTGCTTGAGCGCCCTTGCCTCGTCCTGCGCGAGGACGACGACCTGGCGAGCCCGTTCAGTGAAGCGTTCGAACAAGTCCCTCGACTCCTTTCCTCGTTGCAACGCCGCTAGACGTCGAAGGTGTGCCCATCGTAGCCGAGCCATCCGCCGCTACAGAGTGACCGCTAAGGGTCTATCGGCATCCGGGCGACTAGTCGCGCGACCGTAGAGCCGGGAAGAGGATCACGTCACGAATGGTGTCCTTGCCGAGCAAGCACCATCGCCAGCCGGTCGACGCCGACGCCGCAGCCGCCGTTCGGTGCCATGCCGTACGACATCGCCTCGACATAGTCGGGGTCGCCAGGCTCGGCCTCAGCGTCGCCCGCCGCGCGCTCCGACTCCTGCAGCGCGAAGCGCTGCGCCTGCTCCTCGGCGTCGTTGAGCTCGCTGAAGGCGTTGGCGATCTCCATCCCGCTGACGACCGCCTCGAAGCGCTCGACGAGCGTCTCGTCGTCGTCGGTGGTGCGGGCGAACGGGGACAGCTCGATCGGCCAGTCGTAGACGATCGTCGGCTGGATCAGCTCCGGCTCGACGAAGTGGGAGTACGCGTGGTCGGCGAGCTGCGACCAGCTGCGATCGCTCGAGATGTCGACTCCCGCCTCGGTCAGCTTCGCGCGCAGCTCGGCCTCGTCGCGCGTCCAGACGCCGTGGGCTTCGAGGGCCTCGGCGAACCGCACCTCTTGCCACTGCGCGAGGTCGACGTCGTGGCCGCGGAACGTCGTCTTCGTCCCGCCGTTCGTGGCCTCGGCCGCGCTGCGCACGAGCTCCTTCAGGCGCGCGGCCGTGTCCTTGTAGTCCGCATACGCCTCGTACCACTCGACCTGCGTGAACTCCGGGGAGTGCTTGTACGAGTAGCTCTCGTTGCGGAAGTCCTTCGAGAGCTCGTACACCTTCTCGAGCCCGCCGACGATCAGCCGCTTGAGGTAGAGCTCGTCGGCGATGCGGAGGTAGAGCTCGGCGTCGAGCAGCTCCGAGTGCGTGACGAAGGGCTCGGCGAAGCCACCGCCGTAGCGCGGCTGCAGGATGGGCGTCTCGACCTCGAGGAACCCCTCGTCGTCGAGATAGCGGCGGATCGCCGAGACCATCCGTGCGCGCTTGATCGCGTCGTCGCGCGACTCCTCGCTCATCAGCAGGTCGAGATAGCGCTTGCGGTAGCGCAGCTCGACGTCCTCGATGCCGTGGAACGTGTCGGGAAGCGGCACGCGGATCCGCGCCAGCACCTCGAGCTCGTCCACCTGCAGCGAGGGCTCGCCGCGGCGCGACTGCGCGGGTGAGCCGGTCACGCCGACGATGTCGCCGAGGTGGAGCTCGAGCTCGCCCGTGCGCTCGGTGGGGCAGATCAGCTGGATGCGGCCGGAGCGGTCGACGAGGTCGAGAAAGACGAGCTTCCCCATGTCGCGGCGCGCCATGATCGCGGCCGGCGAGGCGGCGCTTCGTCGAGTCATCGGTCGCGCCGGGCTCGAGCTGCTCCGCCTCGGCACGGACGGCCGCGACCTCGTCCCGGTCGGGAAAGCGCTTTGCGGCCATGGCCGCCGAGTCTAGGAGGAACGCGGCCGCTAGGCGGCTTTGACGTCCATGATCTTGAACTTCTTGGCGCCACGAGGTGTCGGCGCCTCGACCACGTCGCCCTTCTTGTGACCCATGATCGCCTTGCCGACCGGCGACTCGTTCGACAGCTTCATCTCCGCCGGGTCGGCCTCCGCCGAGCCGACGATGTGGTACTCGACCGTCTTGTTCGCTCCCATGTCCCGGAGCCGAACCTTCGTCCCGACCGAGACCTCGCCCGAGCGGATCTCCTTCCGCGTGACGACGCGGGCGTTCTTGAGCCGCTCTTCGAGCGTCGCAATGCGCGCCTCGAGATGGGCCTGGTCGTTCTTGGCGGAGTCGTACTCCGCGTTCTCCGCGATGTCGCCGAACTCGCGCGCGATACGAATGCGCTCGGCGACATCCCGGCGGCGCACGGTCGACAGCTCCTCGATCTCTCGTTGGAGCTTCTTGTAGCCGTCCGGCGTGAGGACTACTTCCTTCACCACTGGCCTCCTGGAACCCTGAACATGAAACGGCCGGCGGCAAACCGGCCGTCGGCGGTCGCGCATGGTACCCCCGCGATCAACCCCCGTCAACACGCCGCCGATACCATCGCCCGATGCCGGTGAACCTGCGGGATTCCTGGTCGATCGGGGGCGTCGAGGTGCCGACGCGGATCGTGCTCGCGCCGATGGCGGGCGTCAGCATCCAGGCGTTCCGGCGGCAGGGGCGGCGCTTCGGCGCCGGGCTCGTCTGCTCGGAGATGGTCTCTGCCGCCGGGATCGAGCACCGCAACGAGCGCACATTCGGCTACCTGCGTGTCGCGGGCGACGAGCATCCACTCGCGATCCAGATCTTCGGCGCCGATCCCCGCGCGATGGCCGACGCTGCGCGGATGGTCGAGGCCGCCGGCGCGGACATCGTCGACATGAACTTCGGCTGCCCGGTGCGCAAGGTGACGAAGACCGGCGCCGGTGCGCACCTGATGGAGGATGCGGCGCTCGCCTGCAGGGTCGTCGAGGCGGTCGTGGCAGCCGTCGAGGTTCCCGTCACCGTGAAGATGCGGCGCGGCGTCGCCAACGGCTCGCACACGTGCCTCGAGCTCGGGCCGCAACTCGTGGAGGCCGGCGCCTCTGCGCTCACACTCCATCCTCGCTCGGCGCAGCAGATGTACACGGGCGAAGCGGACCACTCGATCACGGCAGAGCTCGTCGAGCTCGTCGACGTCCCGGTGATCGCGTCCGGCGACGTCACCTCGCGCGCCAAGGCACTCGCGGTGCTCGAGCAGACGGGTGCCGCGGCGGTGATGGTCGCACGCGGCGCGCAGGGGAATCCGTGGGCGCTGCGGGAGATCGCCGAAGGCGATTCGTTCAAGCCGACGCGCGAGGAGGTCGCGGCGGAGCTCGTCGTCTTCATCCGCGAGGCCGTGCGCGAGCTCGGCGAAGCAGCGCGCGGTCGGCTTCCTGAAGAAGTTCTACGGCTGGTACCTCGGCCACGGCCGCTTCCCCAAGCCGTTCAAGCAGGAGCTCGTCGAGCTGAAGACGACCGAGGAGGTCGTGACGCGGTTGTTCGCAGCCGCTCCGGGCGCCGCGCCGCTCGTCGAGCAACTCGAAGCCGAGCTACCCGTCGCCGAGGACGAAGTCCTGCTCGACCGGCTCCCGATCTCCGTCTACGGCGGCGGCTGACTCGGACCTGTCTTACCTAGTAACAGACTGTTACTAGGTGCGCGGCTAGACACCTGGTCATCACAACGGGCACGTCCTTCCGGGACAGTGGCCAACCAAGTAACAGACTGTTACTTGGGAGCTCGGTTCCGCTCCCAGACGATGCGCAGCCCCTCGAGCGTCAGGAACGGCTCGACGTGGGCGATCGTCCGTGAGTGCGGAGCGATCAGGTCGACCAGGCCGCCCGTTCCGATCACCGGTGCCTCCACGCCGAGCTCGCCCCGGATGGCGTCCACGATGCCGTCCACCTGGCCGGCGAAGCCGTAGACGAGCCCCGACTGCAGCGCGCCGGCGGTCGTCTTCCCGATCACCTGCGGCGGCTCGACGTAGTCGACCTTCACCAGCCGGGCCGCCCGAGCGAAGAGCGCTTCCATCGAGACCTCGATCCCCGGGGCCAGGACGCCGCCGACGTACGCCCCCTCGGGGGAAACGACGTCGAAGTTCGTCGAGGTGCCGAAGTCGGCGACGATCGCCGGCGCGCCGTAGAGATCCTTCGCCGCGACGGCGTTGACGATCCGGTCCGGGCCGACGTCGCGCGGCGCGTCGTGCTCGATCGGGATCCCGGTGCGCACGCCGGGACCTACGACCAACATCTCGGCCTTCGCCCAGCGCCAGGCGACGTGCTCGTACTCCGTCACCAGCCTCGGCACCGTCGAGGCGAGGCAGATCCCGTCGATCGCTCCGAGATCGAGAAAGTCCGCGAGCAACGCGCCCAGCTCGTCCCCGGTCCGGTGCGCCTCGGTGGCGATCCGCCAGCGGTCGCCAAGCTCCGGCCCGTCGTAGAGGCCGAAGACGGTCTGCGTGTTGCCGACGTCGACCGCGAGCAGCATTGCGGCCGGAAGTTACTCGTCTTCGAGGCGGAAGGGCTCGCCGATGCGCTCGGCGAGCGCCTCGGCCGTCAGCTGCGGCTCGTCGCCCTCGCCGCGCAGCTCCTCGACCGTGACGTCGCCCGAGGTGAAGACCTTGGCCCGCGGGATGATGCGCGTCGGCCGGTTCTTGTCCCAGACCCAGACGTCCTCGAGCTCGAGCTGGAAGAACGGGAGCCCACCGGCCGCACTCGGCGCCGCCTGCTGCACGTCGAGCTTGTTGCAGAGATAGGTGGCGTCCTGCGTCAGCACACAGAAGCGGAAAAGCGCGAAGACGGCCTGGTACTCCCTCTTCAGCGCCAGCTCGAGCTCTGCCTCGTACTCGTCGAGATCGTCGAGGTGGGACATGCCGGGTCAGTGTAACGCCCTGAGCAGGGATTCCATGTCTCCGCGCCCCGGAACGACGAGGCCCGGAGCGAGCTCGGCGAGTGGCTCGAGGACGAAGCGCCGCTCGTGGAGACGCGGGTGCGGGACGGTGAGCCCGGGCTCCTCGATCATCTGGTCGCCGTAGAGGAGAAGGTCGACATCGAGCGTTCGTGGGCCGTGCTCGCCGGGGATGCGCACACGACCGAAACGCTCCTCGACGGCGAGCAAGCGATCGAGGAGCTCGCGGGCGGTCAGCGTCGTCTCGAGCTCGGCGGCGCCGTTGAGATAGAGGGGCTGCTGCCCGACTCCGACCGGCTCTGTGTCACGCAGGACGGAGACGGAGACGACTTCGACTCCGTCCACGACGGCCAGCGCGTCGACGGCCGCACGCAACGTGCGCTCGCGATCGCCGAGGTTGGCGCCCAGGCCGACGTAGGCCCGCGTCACGGCCTCGTAACGGTGGCTGCCACCGTGCCCTCGAGGCCGGCAGGGCGCACTGCCGGCTTGCGGACGCGCACACGCACCCGCTCCGGCGAGAACCGTCGGTCGAGCTCGTCGGCGACCGCCGAGGCCAGCGCCTCGAGCAGCGCGTGCTGCCGCGCGTCCGAGACCGCCTGCACGGCACGCGCCACCTCGACGTAGTCGACCGCGTCATCGAGCCGGTCGCTAGTCCCGCGCTCACCCACTTCGAGCTCAACGTCGAAGACGAAGTCCTGGCCGCGCTCGCGCTCCTCTTCGTGCACGCCGTGGTGCCCGAAGACGCGCAGGTCGCGGACCTCGACGGTGATCACGCGATTGCTGCCCTGTCCGGGGCGTCGCACCAGAGGTACGACGCCCCGCAAGGGAGAACCTCTCGGTTCCCCCGAACCCCCCTCCCCGGCGCTCGCCTGAGCAAGCTCATGCGAGCGCCACGGCGACCGTGAGCGCGTCGACGTGAGGCTTGACGTCGTGGACGCGCAAGATCGTCGCCCCGCGCTCGAACGCGGCGACGGCGGCCGCGACGCTTGCCCCGAGCAGGTCGTCGGATCCGGTCAACCTGCGCAGGGAGCTCTTCCGCGAGAAGCCGACGAGCACCGGTCGCCCGAGCGCGAGCAACACGTCGAGCCGGCGCACGAGCTCGAGGTTCTGGGCGACCGTCTTGCCGAAACCGATGCCCGGATCGAGGCAGATCCGCTCCTCGGGGATGCCCTGCGCGACGGCGAACGCCAGCCGCTCCTCGAGGAACGACGCCACCTCGGCCGCGACGTCCTCGTACCGCGGCTCCTCCTGCATCGTCCGCGGCTCGCCCTGCATGTGCATGAGGCAGAGATATCCGCCGCCCTCGGCCACGACTCCGGCGAGCCGGGCGTCGCCGCGCAGGGCCGTGACGTCGTTGACGAGGATCGCGCCGCGCTCGAGCGCGGCCTGCGCGACCGCTGCCTTCGAGGTGTCGATCGAGACCGGCACGTCTCCAGCGAGACGCTCGAGCACCGGCACGACCCGCTGCAGCTCCTCCTCCGCCGACACGCCGTCCGAGCCGGGCCGTGTCGACTCGCCGCCGACGTCGACGATCGCGGCTCCCTCCTCGACCATGCGCCGCGCCGCCGCGGCCGCGACGTCGGGCTCGAGATGGACGCCGCCGTCCGAGAACGAGTCAGGCGTGACGTTGACCACACCCATCACCGACGGCCGCGGAAAGCGCTGTTCGACGGGAACCACGCCGGAAACTAAAGCACCGGCCGCTCGGTGCCGACATACCGCTGCGATGATCGACGACCGCCTCCTCGCGTACTGGGAACGGGAGAGTGCCGCCCGGGCCCGGCTGCGGAACCAGCTTCCGGCCTCGTGGCGCAACGACCCGCGGCCGAACATGGACGTGGTGCGCGAGCTCTACATCGAGGCGATGCTGCGGCTGAAGCAGCAGCCGGTCGCGATCGGCAACGACGATCGCTAGTTTCGGGGTTCCCTTTTCGGCAGGTTTCTCCTAAGCTCGTGCGCGTGAGCTTCTGCGGCTTCCGCTCTCGCCGGACTCTCCCCTGGACGCGCGTCCGCAGCTGAGACGTAGAAGCAATGCATGTTTGAGAGGGATGTGACGTTCAGGCCGACGCGCGCCGTAATCTCCGCGCGAGTGTCGATTGAACGTGCTTTCGGGAGGCTCACGCAGCGCTTAGCAAGTAGCGCTACTTTGCAGCCGTTCGTGCGGAGGGTCGTGTGGATCTGGGTGACGGCGGCGGTGCTGCTCGTCTTCGGCGCCGTTGGTGCCTCGGCGGCCAAGTCCGCGCACCGGTCCAAGGGCGCCGACCAGCGTCTCAACGTCGTCGTGATCCTCAGCGACGACGAGCGCACGGACGGAACCGGCGTGATGAAGAATGTGCAGACGCTGCTCGCCGACCACGGCGTCACGTTCACGGACGCGCATGTGACGACCTCGATGTGCGCGCCGTCGCGGGCGAGCATCCTCACCGGCCTGTACGCACACCACACCGGCGTCACCGACAACTTCGGGCCGCACAGCTACCCCGCCTTCAGGGCCGCGGACGAGTCGAACGACCTTCCGGTCTGGATGCACGCGGCCGGCTATCAGACCGCGCTCGTCGGCAAGTACGTCAACGCCTACACGGATGGGTTCGTTCACCACTCGATCCCGCCCGGCTGGGACGACTGGCAGGTGATGGACAGCGTCCCGATGGAGGCGTACTACAACTACTCGATCAACAACAACGGCCACCTCGAGCACTACGGGAACAAGCCGTCGGACTACTCGACCAACGTCTTGGCGCACAAGGCGGTCCGGTTCATCAAGAGAGCGCACCACCCGTTCTTCCTCTACTTCGCCCCGGTCGCGCCGCACCTGCCGGCGATCCCGGCGCCTGGCGACCAGAAGAAGCTCCAGAACATCGCGCCTCTCCACGATCCTGCCTTCAACCAGCGCAACATCGGCAAGGAGCCGTGGCGCTTCTGGCACAAGGACATGCTCAGCGCCGCCGCGGAGCTCTACATCAACCACGTCCGCGAGCGCCAGGAGGAGTCGCTGCTCGCCCTCGACCGCAGCGTCCGCAGCGTCGTGCACGCACTGCGGGCACGCCACGAGCTGAGCCACACGGTGATCCTCTACACGAGCGACAACGGCTTCCTCTGGGGCGAGCACCGCCTCGGCGGCAAGGTCTGGCCCTTCGAGGAGTCCACCCACGTCCCGATGATCGTCCGGACGCCGTGGACGACCACGGCGCAGCGCAACAACCAGCCGGTGCTCAACATCGACATCGCCTCCACCGTCAGCGCCCTGGCCGGAATCACTCCGGGCCTCCCGCAGGACGGCAAGAGCTTCGTTCCCTTCCTCCACGGCCAGCAGGCTCCGTGGCGGCACGCCTGGCTCGAGGAGTACCTCGGCAAGGACCTGCTCCACAAGGGCGGGCCTCCTCCGTACACCGCCGTCCAGACGAGGCGGAACCTCTACGTCGAGTACAAGAACGGCTGGCGCGAGCTCTACAACCTGAGGAAAGATCCGTGGGAGATGAACAACCTCGCGGGCAACTCGAGCACCAAGCCGCTCCAGGCCACGCTGAGCGGCGCCTTGAACCGGCTGTACGACGCGCCGCCGACGCAGATCTCTACGCACAATTAGGATCGCGCCATGCGTGAGGTGCGCCCCGGTGTCTGGCACTGGCAGTCGCCGCATCCCGACTGGGGTGAGGAGGAGTGGTGGCCCGAGCTCGTCTCCTCCTACGCGATCGAGCTCGGTGACGACTTCGTGCTGTTCGACCCGTTGGCCGTTCCCGACGAGTTGCGTGAACGAGCGACCGCCGTCGTCCTCACCGCGCCCTACCACGAGCGCGACGCCCGCGGGCTCGGCCTGCCCGTCCACACGCCGCCCGCCGACACCTGGCAGGACTGGGTCGAGAAGTTCGGCATCGACCCAGAGCGCGTGCGCGGCATGGAGAGCGAGGATCTCGCGTGGCTCCGTGCAGGTGAGGGCGAGGGACACTTCCACGGCCCCGGTCCGTGGCCGTTCGGCATCACCGCCTACGCCGGACGTGAGGACAACGATCTCATCCTCTGGGTTCCGTCGATCAACGCGATCGTCACGGGCGACTCGCTCTCCGACTTCGGCGACGGGCTGGGCATCCAGCTCGGCGGCCGCAAGCACGTGACCGAACAGGACGTCGCCGCAGGGCTACGCCCGCTGCTCGACCTGCCCATCGAGCTCGTGCTGCCCGCGCACGGCGAGCCGATGGATCGAGCGCTACTCGAGCGCACACTCGCCGGCTAGTCCGCGGGGCCCGATCCCTTCGCGGTGCACGCCGGGCAGCGAGTCGAGCCGTCCTCGGCTGTCGACCAGCCCTTCGGCACGACGTGCTTCGTGTCGGACTCGACCGCCTTCGCACCGCACGGGCAGCTGAACAGGGCGACGCTGCACGGAAACGGAGCGGGAATGACGATGTACTCGGCCGTCTCCCCGATCCTCGCTTCAACGCGCAGGCTTGTCAACGGGCCTCGCTGTGGGGAGAAGGTCGCCTAGCTGTTCGCGGGATCCGGGCCTTGCATCGCCGAGCCCGGCAGTGGGAACGGACGCGGGCGCGGGCGCTCGCGCTTGGGCTCCGGCTGAGTCTCAGGCTGCTCGGGCTCCTCAGGTGCTTCGTCCGGGAAGACCGTGGCTTCCTCCTCGCCGGCGAGCAGCCGCTCGAACTGATCCCTGTCGATCGTCTCGCGCTCGATGAGGATCGCCGAGATCCTGTGCAGCTCCTCCATGTGCTCGCGCAGCACCGCCAGCGCCTGCTCGTGCGACTCCTCGATCACGCGCCGGATCTCGTCGTCGATCTCGCGCGCGATCTCCTCGGAGTAGTCGGCCTCGGCGCCGTAGTCGCGGCCGAGGAACGGCTGGTCGTGGCCGCGGCCGAGCACGCGCGGGCCGAGCTTCTCGCTCATGCCGAAGCGCATGATCATCTGCTTCGACATCGACGTGATCTTCTCGAGGTCGTTCGCAGCGCCGGTCGTTACCTCGTGGAAGACGATCTCCTCCGCGGCGCGGCCGCCGAGCGTCATCGCCATCTGGTGCATCAGCGCGCTCCGCGTCGTCAGGTACTTGTCCTCGGTCGGCAGCGAGATCGTGAGGCCGAGCGCCTGACCGCGCGAGACGATCGTGATCTTGTGGACGGGATCCGTGTGCTCGAGGTAGTGGCCGACGAGCGCGTGGCCCATCTCGTGGTACGCGGTGATCTTGCGCTCGTGCTCCGAAAGGAGACGTGCTTTCTTCTCCGGGCCGGCCACGACGCGCATGATCCCCTCCTCCAGCTCTTCCTGCTCGATGATCTTCTTGCCGCGGCGCGCCGCGAGCAGCGCAGCCTCGTTGACGAGGTTCGAGAGATCGGCGCCGGTGAAGCCCGGGGTGCCGGACGCGAGCGTGTCGAGGTCGATCTCGGGCGCCAGCGGCTTGCCCTTCGTGTGCACCTCGAGGATCTTGCGGCGGCCGAGACGGTCGGGCCGGTCGACGACGATCTGGCGGTCGAAGCGGCCGGGGCGCAGGAGCGCCGGATCGAGGATGTCGGGCCGGTTCGTGGCGGCGATCAGGATGATGTTGTCCTTCATCTCGAAGCCGTCCATCTCGACGAGCAGCTGATTCAGCGTTTGCTCGCGCTCGTCGTGACCGCCGCCGAGGCCTGCGCCGCGATGGCGGCCGACGGCGTCGATCTCGTCCATGAAGATGATGCAGGGGTTCGCCTGCTTGGCCTGCTCGAACAGGTCGCGGACGCGCGAGGCGCCGACGCCGACGAACATCTCGACGAAGTCGGAGCCCGAGATCGAGAAGAACGGGACACCCGCCTCGCCGGCGACAGCGCGTGCGAGCAGCGTCTTACCGGTGCCGGGAGGCCCGTAGAGGAGGACGCCCTTCGGGATGCGCGCGCCGAGCGCCTGGAACTTCTTCGGGTTCTCGAGGAACTCCTTGATCTCCTGCAGCTCTTCGACCGCCTCGTCCACTCCGGCCACGTCCTTGAAGCCGATCTTCGGCGCATCGGGTGTCATCCGCTTCGCGCGCGACTTGCCGAAGCTCATCACCTTCGAGCCGCCGCCCTGGACCTGGTTCATGAGGAAGATCCAGAAGCCGAACAGGAGCACGAACGGCAGCAGGCTGCTGAGGATCGTCCACCACGGCGACGAGCCGACGCCCTTCGAGTTGAACGTCACCTGCTTGTCTCTCAGCAACCGCTCGATCGCGTACTCCGACTGATCCGTCGCGTAGTGGACAGTCACCGGCTTGTTTTCGAACGTGCCCGAGAACGACTGCTTGTTCGGGTCGATGGTGACGGCCGAAATCTTCCCGGCTTTGATCTCCTGGATGAACTCGGACGTCGTCTGGGACGGGCCGCTCTGGTGATTGCCGCCCAACGTCTGCAACGCCAGCCAGACGAGGGCCGCGATGATGACCAGCGGGAAGAGCGCGCTACGGAAGAAGCGATTCACGGGATCTCCCGGTTGAGGGTACCAGCGGCATGCCCGTGTAACGGGACGGCGGTACCCCCGGCTACGCGCCGGTCAGCACGAGAGACTCGTCGAGCACGCCGACGTACGGGAGATTCCGGTACCGCTCGGCGAAGTCGAGCCCGTACCCGATCACGAACCGGTTCGGGATCTCGAAGCCCGTGTAGCGCACCGGGACGTCGATCTCGCGGCGGTCGGGCTTCGTCAGGAGCGCGCAGACCTCGAGGCTCGCGGGCTCCCGGGCCTCGAGGTTCCGGACGAGATACGAGAGCGTGAGCCCCGAATCGATGATGTCCTCAACGACGAGGACATGCCGGCCCTCGATGTTGATGTCGAGGTCCTTGAGGATCCGCACGACACCCGAGGAGTCCGTCGACGCGCCGTAGCTCGAGATCGCCATGAAGTCGATCTCGCAGGGCACCGTCAGGTGGCGCATCAGGTCGGCGAGGAAGAAGACGGCGCCCTTGAGAACGCCGACGAGGAGCAGGTCGCGGCCATCGTAGTCGGCCGAGATCTCGGCCCCGAGCTCCGCGATCCGGCGCTGGAGATCCTCCTCCTCGATCAGGATCTCGGTCACCGCGCGCTCGAGCTCAGTTGCGGACAGCTCGCACCTCCGGATGCTCCACGATGCCGGGCACCGCTACGACCTCGTCGCCGCGCACGACGAGCGGCCACGCCTCGCGCTCCGAGCGCGGCACCTTCGCATCGACGAACACATCCTGGATCTTGCGCCTCCTACCCGCCAAGTGGTCGCCGGGCCTCCATCCGCGCACTCTAAGGCCTTGGAGCTCGGAGGTGATAGTCCAGGCGCCCCACCTGATCTCGCCGGCCAGGTCGACCGGCCCGCGCTCGAGCCAGAGGCGCTCGTGCTCGCGCACAGCCTGGACGCCGCCGCCGAGGTCGACCCGCTTCGAGCCGACGGGTGCCGCGAGCAACTCGGCGAGCGCGGGCGGCAGCGTCGCGCGGGTGTCGAGCGCCCGCAGGAGGTTCTCGTCGGCCGCAGGATGCAGGCGCCGCAGGAGCGGCAGGATCTCGTCGCGGATCAGCCCCCGCTTCGTGTCGGCATTCGACGCGTCGAGACGGAAGTCGAGCCGGGCCGCGCGGCAGTACGCCTCCGTCTCCTCACGCCAGAGCGGCAGGAGCGGGTGCACCGATCCCGTCGTCGCTCCGCGGCGCGATCCCGGTCGCCGTGCCGCGCGAGACGAGCCGGTAGAGGATCGTCTCGACCTGATCCGACGCGGTATGGCCGGTAGCCCGCACCTTGTAACACTGTGTTACTTCCCGTCTCTGGTCTCGGAGCTCGGCCTCCGAAAGGCCGCGACCGTCGCGTTCGACCACCTCGGCACCCAGCACCTCGGCGCAGAAGCGCGCGTCCTCTTCGGAGTCGGCGCCCCGCAGCCCGTGGTTCACGTGCAGCGCCGAGACCCCGTAGCCGAGCGAGCCGAGCAGGTGCCACAGGCACGTCGAATCGGCACCGCCCGAGACGAGGCACGTCACCTCGCCGCCTGCGGGGATCAGCTCGTGCTCGCGGACGAAGCGCTCGACACGGTCGCGCAGCTCCTCCATCATCGGATTGTGCCGCTACGCGAACCTGGCCGTTTCGATGGTGGCGGTACCAGACACGTCCGGTGCCAGGCACCGTCCCTCGGAAGGGGGAGACGGATCGGACCTGTCCCCTGGCTCTCAGAACACGAGCGAGCGGTAGGTGAGCTCACGGGTCATGCCGATCGAGTCGTAGAGCCCCAGCGCCGGGCCATTCTCCGGCCGGACGAAGAGGCACACCGCCGGAACCTGGTCGAGCAGCAGCCGGCACAGGTCGGACAGCGCCCGGCGGGCGTAATGCCGGCGTCGCGCCTGCGGGTCGACCCAGACCTGCTGCAGCTGCACCGCCGCGGGCGTCCACGCCGAGGCCTCCGCCTTGAACCGGATCACGCCCTCCTCGACCCAGAGCCACGAGCGTCCGTCCTCGATCTGCTGCCGCGTCCGCCAGCGAAAACCGTCGGCGTCGCGCTTGAGCGGATCGACTCCGATCTCCTCCTGGTGGGCCGCAGCGCAGGCCGGGACGAGCAGCTCGAGATCGAGGGGGCGCGCCGCGCGGAGCCCCGTCTCCCCCGGCTCCGGCGCCTGACGGAGCGCGTAGACCGGCTGCCCGGGACGGTCGTCGCGCGGCCGCGGCATCCGGCGGCATGCGGCGTTCCACAGCTCGCCGACCGCACCCTCCTCGCCGATCACCATCCGCGCGCCGCTGCGAGACGCCGCCTCGGCGAAACCGGCGCAGCCTCGGCCGGACGGGACGATGTTGGCACCGACGTGGCACAACGCCTCGAGCCTCCCGTCGGCACCGGGGACGGCCGAGAAGCGCCCAAGCCCGCGCCGCGCGATGTCCTCGAGAAAGACGCGCTCGACCGGCTCCTCCGCGCAGAAGGCGAGGACCTGGTCGAGCGTCGGAGAAACGGTCTCCCGCACGGCCGGATTGTTCCATCCCGTTAGAGTCGCCAAATGCCCATTCACCTCCGAGCCGAGCCCGGCGACTACGCCGATGCGGTCCTCCTCCCCGGCGACCCGCTGCGCGCGAAGTACATCGCCGAGACGTATTTCGAGGACGTGACCCAGGTGAACGAGGAGCGCGGGCTGCTCGGGTACACGGGCACCTGGGAGGGGCAGCGCGTCTCGGTGCAGGGCACCGGGATGGGTTGTCCAGGCGCGACGATCGTCTTCGAGGAGCTCATTCAGCTCGGGTGCAAGCGGCTGATGCGCGTCGGCACCTGCGGAGGCCTGCAGCCGCACCACGCGCTCGGCGACCTTGTCGTTGCGCTCACGGCCGTACCGCAGGACGCGACGGCGAGGCATCTCGTGAACGACGAGCCACACTGCCCGACCGCGTCCTGGAACCTCGTCCACGGCGCCGTGCATGCCGCGAAGGAGGTCGGCCAGCCGATGCACGTCGGGCCGATCGTCTCGAGCGACGTGTTCTACAACCCGGACGAGGGCCAGTACGAGCGCTGGTCGAGCCGGGGCGTGCTCGGCGTCGAGATGGAGGCGGCGGCTCTCTTCACCGTCGCGGCGATCGGCGGCATCGGCAAGGTGCCGGACGTCCACGGCGGCTGTCTCCTCACCGTTTCGGACATCATCGTCGAAGGGGTCTTCACGCGGATCACCGACGACGAGCTGCGTGCCGCGGTCGACCGGATGACGCGCATCGCACTCATGACCGTCACCTCCGATTAGCGCCTCCCAGGAGATCCTCTTCCTCGTCAACCCGGCGTCCGGCAACGGCGCAACCGGAAAGCGCTGGCCGAAGCTCCGGGATCGTGCCGCCGAGCTCGGGCTGCGCGGCGAGGAGGTGCTCTCGGAGTTCCCCGGCCACCTTGCGGAGGCGGCGGGCGAAGCCGGAGACTCGCTGCTCGTCGTGATCGGCGGCGACGGGACGGTGAACGAGGTCGCGAACGCGATCGCAGCGCACGGACGCCGAGCTCGCAGTCCTCCCGGGCGGCACGGGCCAGGACTTCGGTCGCACGCACGGGATCCCGAGCAGCTTTGACGACGCAGTCCGGGTCGCTCTCGGCGGCGAGACGCGCGTCATCGACCTCGGCCAGGTCGAGTGCGTGGGCGGGAGCCGCTACTTCGCCAACGTCGGCTCGGTCGGGATGAGCGGCGCAGTGGCACGGCGCGCGAACTCGATGACGAAGAGGTTCGGCGGCCGGGCGACGTTCTTCTACGCGCTCACGCGCGAGTTCCTCGCCTGGCAGAACACCAACGTCGTCGTCGAGCTCGCGGACGGTGTCCGGCGCGAAGCGCCGATGCACGACGTGATCGTCGCCAACGGCAACTGGCACGGCGGCGGCATGAAGCTCGCGCCTGACGCGCGGCAGGATGACGGTGCCTTCGACGTCGTGACGATCGGCGACGTGAACAAGCTCGACTTCCTCACGACGGCACCGAAGCTGTACAGCGGCCGCTATCTCTCGCACCCGAAGGTGGAGCTGCTGCGGTCTCCAACAGTGGCGATCAGCGCCGCCGAGCCGCTGCCGCTCGAGGTCGACGGCGAGCCGATCGGAGCGACGCCGGCGCGGTTCGAGGTCGTCCCGGCGGCGCTGCGCCTGCGGGTGCCGGCTGCGTAGCCTCGCCGTAGCCGCTGCCGCGGCGTTTGTCGCGCTGGCCATTCTCGTCGGCACAGGCGCGGCGACCGGCGTCGACCAATGGGCTGTCGATCACGCGATGCCCCTCGCGGGCGCGCCGTCCGCGGCGCCGACCACGCTCGAGGCTCTCGTCCCGCTTCGGCACGCGCCGTTCCATCCATTCGGCGTCGGCGTGACCGAGATCGTGACGCTGCCGGGGCAGGTCGTCATCTCTCTTCTGCTCGTCCTCCTGGCGGCCTGGCAGCTCTGGAAGCGCGGGCGGGTCGAGGCGGCTGTGTGCTGGACGGCGGCGTGGTTGGTCGCCGTCGCAGTCGAGCTCGTGTTCCGGCACACGCTGACACGGCCGCCGCTCTACCGGGACGGAGTGCACCTCGTCGCGTTCGACTCGTCCTGGCCGAGTGGTCATGCGTTGCGCTGCGCACTCGTCGCGGCTGCGCTGGCCACCGTGTGGCCGCGCCTCCGGATCCCGCTCCTGGTCTGGCTCGCGGCCGTCGTCGTGCTGCTCGAGCTCGCGGGCTTCCACACGCCCACCGACCTCGCCGGCGGGCTGCTCCTCGCGACGGCGGCGGCTGCCGCGGCCGTCGTCGTCGAGCGGTCAGGGCTTCTTCGGCGTCGGGTCGGTCTTCGGCGGGCGGGCACCTGATCGCGTCTTGGGCTTCCGAGCCGGCTTCGGCTTCGCGATCGAATCGACCCGCTTCTCGAGCGAGGTGAGTCGCTTCTCGAAGTCCGCGAAGCCACGCGTCTGCCGCTGCAGCTCGTCGACCCGTTCGCCGAGCGCCTTCAGCGCCTGCAGGGCGCGGTCGGCGCCTGGTGCCTCGGACAGCCGTTGGATGGCCCCCTCGCCCAGGTCGGTGAGCCAAGCCACCAAATCCTGCTTGTCCTGTTTCTGATCAACCACGGGTCCTCCTCGGTCGGTCGGGCTCGACGATAGCGAGCGCAGCTGTCAGCGCGCTCAAAGTCTCGCCCGCCCCGGCGTCGAGCACAAGTTCCGCCTGCGGGTCCCACGGCGTGCCGCCGCGGTTCACGATCGCGAGCACGCCGTCTGCACCGAGCGTCTCACCGGGCAGCGAAGCGACCGGATGCACCTCGAGCGACGACCCGACGACGAGGAGAAGGCCGGCCTCGGCCGCGAGTTCCCGCGCCCGCTCGATCGCCGCCGCCGGCAGCAGCTCGCCGAACATCACGACGCCGGGCTTCAGCACCTCCCCACACTCCGGGCACGGCGGCAGAGGCAGCGACGCGACGGCGTCCTCCACCGGCGCGCGGACTCCGCAGTGGATGCACTCGGCCTCGCGCAGCGAGCCGTGAACCTCGACGACGTCGCGCGAGCCGGCGCACTGATGCAGGCCGTCGACGTTCTGCGTGATCAGGGCGCGGATCCAGCCACGGTCC
This sequence comes from uncultured Actinomycetes bacterium, assembly GCA_963759435.1. GTDB lineage: Bacteria > Actinomycetota > Thermoleophilia > Gaiellales > Gaiellaceae > Palsa-739. Next base: position 521,575 of record CAVWZB010000010.1, read on the forward strand.
TCGAGCCCGGCGATTGCGCGATGGCCTTCGTTCGGCTCGGCGTCGGCGAGCGCGCCGAGCCGGAGGGCGTAGAACTCCCAGACCCGCGCGGGATCGCGGCGAAACGCATCGATGTGCGCGACCTGGATGGGGTCGTACTGCTCCCAGATGCCTCCTGCCGAGCGGAAGTCTGGAATCCCCGACTCGGTGCTGATGCCGGCGCCCGTGAGCACGACGCACGGGCGCCGGCGCTCGACCAGCTCAGCCAGCCTCTCGATGCTCATGCAGCGACGGTAGACGAGCCCGCTGGTACGCGAAGGCGCCGGCGAGCAGGAGCAGGCCGATCGCGAGGAACGAGCCCACACGCCAGATCGAATCGAGGTGCGCCAGGTCCACGAGGAACACCTTGCCCACCGCGAGTGCCAGTATACCGAGGCCGCCCAGCCGCAATGCCCGCTCACGCCGGATGAGCCCGGCGACGATCGCGGCGAAGCCGAGCGTGCCCCAGAAGCCCGAGAGCGCGAGCTGCGACGTCTGCGTCGAGTGGTGGGGCTGCGCGCCCGCCAGATCCACGATCAGACCGCTCGCCAGGTAGACCGCGAGCGCCACGCTCGCCCAGGCCAGCGGCTCGACGACCTCTCGGTACGCCGCCGCGATCCCCGCGAGAGCCACCAGGACGAGAGCGACCGCCCCGATCGCCACCGGGAATCGAGCTCAACCCGTACGCGAGCGAGCTCGGCGGCACCTCGAACACGAGCACGTGTCCGAGCGCCAGCCCGGCAAAGAGGAGCGAGGCGACGAGGCCACGCTCCGGCGTGTCCGTGCGGCGACCGGCCCAGGCGAGCACGAGGGCCTCGGCCGACCAGGCGGCCACGACCGCGGGTCCGTCGAGCGTGACGGTGATCGCGACGCCCACCAGCGCGGCGGCGACGCCGTAGAGCAGCAGCCCGATCTCCCGGCTCGCATGCGATCTGAGCACGAGCGTCCCGAGCACGACGTGCGCACCGGCGAGACCGAAGAGCCAGGCGTTCGCGCCGGCACGGTGGCCGGCGTCGTCGAGCAGCCACCAGACTCCTGCGGCTGCGACAGATGCATTGACGAAGAGCAGGGAGGCCGACGAGAGCCGGAGCGACTCCGTCGGCGTCCGAAGCTCGTACCCGAGCGCGGCGACGACGTAGAGCAGCCAGAACGCCGTCGCGACCACGAGCGTCAGCCAGAGGCGATGGTCGTGCTCCGCGTAGAGCCAGGCCGCAGCCTGCGGAACGCTGACCACGTATGCGGCCGCGGCGAGCCAGGCCCAACGGTGGTAGACGACGACGCCGATCTCCGTGAGGAGCGCGATCGTCATGAAGACGAGCGAGCTCGTGCTCGTTCCGCAGCCGACGAACACCGGCGCCAGCAGCGCGCCCACGATCCCGATCCCGGCGATTTCCTGCGAGTCCCAGCGCACGGCCGTGACGAGAGCCAGCGCGCCGACGGCGCCCGCGATCACGAGGCCGAGCACAGGAGACAGCAGGTGGTAATGCAGTGTCGCCGCCGCGGTGCTCGCAAAGAGCGAGGCGATGCCGGCCGCGACCGTTGCCAGGGCCGCCTGCGTCCGGCCCCGGCGCTCGTAGAGCCAGATGCCGAAGCCGACGAGCGCGGTAGAGACGGCGAACGCGAGCTCCATCCGAGCCGCCTCGCCGAGCCAGCCGTTCCGCACGGCCATCACGACGAAGAAGATCGCCGCGATCGTCACGGCGATGCCGCCGACCCAGCCGAGGACGCGGCCGCCGAGGATCTCCTCGAGGTCGCGCGGCGGTTTCGGGGCCCTGGCGGCTGCCGGCGGCTCGGGCCACAGCCGCGCGGCCGACTGCGGCAGCGGTGGAACGACGGGCGCCGGGACAGCTGTGGCGTCCAGTCCGAGCAGGCCTTCGAGCGTCTTGACTCGCGCCTCGAGAAAGTTCAGGCGTTGCTCGACCGTGGATTCCATTGGTCTCCTCCTTGGGGAGCCGGTCATAGCATTCCTGCTATGTATTCATAGCACGTTTGCTATGTCCGTCAAGCCGCTCGATAGGCTCGCGCCCCGTGGAGGGCTTCTCCTTCTCGACCCAGGTGCGCGTTCGCTTCGCGGACACCGACGCGCAGGGCATCGCGCACAACGCGGCCTACCTCGTCTGGTTCGAGGTCGCGCGCGTCGAGTACCTGCGCACGTTCACCGGCGGCTACCAGGCGCTGCGAGAGCGCGGGATCGAGGCGATCGTGCTCGAGTCGCTGTGCCGCTACCGGATCCCGGTGCGCTTCGACGACGAGCTCGTCGTCAACACGCGCTGCGTCGGCGTCCGCGGCGCACGCTTCCGGTACGAGTACGCGATCGCCCGCGGCGAGGAGATCGTCGCCGACGGCCACACCGAGCACGCCTGCGTCGACGCGGCGACGTTCCGGCCGACGCGCATCCCCGGCTGGCTCGCCGACGCGATCCGCGCCGCCGAGGCAGCCGCTAGCTCTTCGGCGTGAAGATCTCGCGGGCGATCACGAGCCGCTGGATCTGCGACGTCCCCTCGTAGATCTGGAACAGCTTCGCGTCGCGCATGAGCTTCTCGACCGGGTACTCCTTGATGTAGCCGTAGCCGCCGAAGACCTGGACAGCGTCCGTGGAGACCTTCATCGCCGTGTCGGCGGCGAACCGTTTCGCGAAGGAGGAGTAGAGCGTCGCGTCCCGGCCGAAGCCCTGGTCGAGCATCCACGCCGCCTGCCAGCAAAGGAGGCGCGCAGCCTCGATCTCGGTCGCCATGTCGGCGATCATGAAGCTGACCCCCTGGTGCATCGCGATCGGGACGTCGAAGGTCACTCGCTCCTTCGCGTACTCGACCGAATGCTCGTAAGCCGCCTGCGCGACGCCGACTGCGCCGATCGCGGTTCCCGGGCGCGTCGCGTCGAGTGTCGCCATCGCGATCTTGAAGCCGTCGCCCTCCTCGCCGATCCGGTTCTCGACCGGGATCCGGACGTCCTGGAGCGCGAATGCCGAGGTGTCGGTTGCGCGCTGCCCCATCTTGTCCAGGTGCTTCTCGATCGTCACGCCCGGCGCGTCCATCGGGACGACGAACGCCGACATGCCGTTGCTCCCGCCTTTCGGGTCGGTCTTCGCGAACACCACGGTCCATTCCGCGTAGCCGGCGTTCGTGATGAACGTCTTCGAGCCGTTGAGGACGTACTCGTCGCCCTCGTGAACGGCCGTCGTCTTGAGCGCCGCAACATCGGAGCCCGCCCCGGGCTCCGAGAGGCCGAACGAGCAGAGAATCGGCTGCTCGAGCAACGGCGTGAGCCAGGTGCGCTTTTGCTCGTCCGAGCCGAAGCCGATGACGGGGCCTGCGCCGAGGCCGTTCGCCGTGATCGAGGTACCGATGCCCGAGCACCCCCAGTAGAGCTCCTCGCCGACGAGCAGGCCATCGAACGAGGAGAGGCCCGGGCCTCCGTATTCCTCGGGAACGTGGAGGTTCATGAGGCCGAGCTCGTGCGCCTTCTCGATCACTTCGGCGGGATGCCGCATGGCCTCGTCGCACTCGTGCTCGAGCGGGCGGATCTCCTTCGCCGCGAAGTCGCGCGCAAGCCGCCGCAGCTCCTTCTGCTCCTCCGTCAGGGCGAAGGAGACGCCCGTAGCCGTTCTCTCGTCGATCGCCGCCATCACGCTCTCCATTACCTATTGATTGACTGTTCAGTCAAATGTACTCGTCCATTCGCGAAATCGCGTAGATCCGTACGATGCGGCTGTGGCGACGACCGCGAAGAAGACGGATCTGGATCCGCGTGACTTCCTCGCGCTCGACGTCCTTCTCTCCGACGAGGAGCGCGCGATTCGCGACACCGTGCGCCAGTTCGTCTCGGAGCAGGTCAAGCCGTACGTCGGCGAGTGGTTCGAGCGCGGCGAGCTTCCGACCGAGCTGATCCCGGAGCTCGCGCGGCTCGGCCTGTTCGGGATGCACCTCTCCGGCTACGGCCTCCCGGAGGCGAGCTCGGTCATGTACGGGCTCGTCTGCCAGGAGCTCGAGGCGGGCGACGCCGGCATCCGCAGCCTCGTCTCGGTGCAGGGCTCGCTGTCGATGTACGCGATCTGGAAGTGGGGATCCGAGGAGCAGAAGCAGCGCTGGCTTCCGGACATGCACGCCGGGGAGAAGATCGGCTGCTTCGGACTGACCGAGCCGGACGCCGGCTCCGACCCCGGCTCGATGCGCACGACGGCCAAGCGGGACGGCTCCGACTGGATCCTCAACGGATCGAAGATGTGGATCACGAACGGCTCGATCGCGGACGTGGCGGTGGTCTGGGCGCGCACCGACGGCGGCGAGATCAACGGCTTCCTGGTCGAGAAGGAGATGCCTGGATTCGAGGCGCCGCTCATGCATCACAAGATGTCGCTGCGGGCGTCGGTGACGTCAGAGCTCGTGCTGCGCGACGTGCGCGTGCCCGAGGAGAACCGCTTCCCCGAGGTGAACTCACTGCGCGGGCCGCTGTCCTGCCTCAACGAGGCGCGCTTCGGGATCGTGTTCGGCGTCGTCGGCTCGGCGCGGACCTGCCTCGAGACGGCGCTCGACTACGCGAAGGAGCGGATCGTGTTCGGCAAGCCGATCGCGGGCTACCAGCTCACGCAGCAGAAGCTCGCGGAGATGGCGCTCGAGGTGAACCGCGGCGCCCTCGTCGCCCTCCACCTCGGCCGCATGAAGGACGAGGGGACGCTGCGCCCCGAGCACGTATCGATGGGGAAGATGGGCAACGTCCGCGGCGCGCTCGAGGTCGCCCGCACCGCGCGCTCGATCCTCGGCGGCAACGGGATCACGCTGGAGTATCCGGTGATCCGCCACATGAACAACCTCGAGACCGTGCTCACGTACGAGGGCACGCACGAGGTGCACACGCTCTCGGTAGGGAAAGCCCTGACCGGCGAGAACGCATTCCGCTGATGAAGCTCTCAGACCGCATCAAGCGCTGGTGGAAGCCCGCGGAGTGGCAGGACGAGCATCCCGAGGTGACGGAAGGCGGCGAAGGCCACCCGCTGAGCGAAGCGGAGCGGGCCGAAGATCGTCACATCACCAGCTGGGTCCGCGACCCCGAGACCTCGACCGACCACTCGGACGAGGCCTAGGACAGACCTGGCCCGTCGCGGCGCGGTAGCGGGCTCTGCGGAAGGCCCTTGCGCGGCTCGCCTTCGTTGTATGCCGACGGCGCGACGTCGTTCGGGCCGTCCGGATAGAAGACGCTCGCGAGCCGCTGGATCTGCGGACGCCCCGGTCCGAGCTCGTACTGGCCGCCTCCGTACATCTGGATCCCCTGCTCCTCGCAGTACTCGATCGTCTGCAGCAGCTCGCGAACCGTCCCGAAGCGCGACGGCTTGATGTTGAGCCAGCGCGGCTCGAAGGGAAGTGCGCCTAGGTCGGCGAGCGAGTGGATCGGGGCGTCGTAGCTGACCCGATCCTCGGCCCCGGAGAGCGCCCCGAGCAGCTCGAGCCACGGGTCCTCGATGACGACGTCGGGAAGCTCCTCCGCAACGGCGCGATAGAGCTCGGGATCCGGCTCGAGATCCACGGCCGTGCCGCGGTAGAACGCCTTCAGGTCGACGACGCGCACGCGGTCGAGCTCCCGCAGGCGACGCAGCAGCTCCCGGTCCCAGTCCTTCTCCGCATCGAGCTTGAACTCAAGCGCTGGTGCAACCTCGAGCCACCGCTCGGGTGCGGCGCGGGTCGAGACGACGAAGCGCACGGGCCGCTCCTCGCGTCCGAGCGCGTCACCGAGGCCGAGCTCGTTCTGGCGCAGCCCGAGATCGAGGGCGGCGCTCTCGAACGCCCAGCGACGGTAGCCCTCCATCAGCTCGTCGAACTCGTCGAGGTGATGCGAGAGATCTCCAAGGCTCCACGTCCCCGCAAGCATGAGCTCGGTCGGCACGCCGTCGTGCAGCTCGGCCTCGTACGTGACGTCCTCCCCCTCGCCGGTTGCGCCGTCGCCTTCGAGCACGACCGTCGTGGTCACGCGTGTCCACCCGCCCGGCGTGGGCAACTCGCGCCGCTCGAGCCGATAGCCGTCGACCTTGACCGTCAGTCCCGCGACGGATTCCCAGAGCGACATACTGCGAGCATATGAGGCGGAGCCTCGTCGTCACCACCGTAGTCGCTCTCGCCCTCGCCGCTTCTGCGGCCGCGGGGCTCCCGAAGGCCGGCGTGCTCGTCCCGGGGCGCTCGCTCGGCGGCATCCAGCTCGGAGAGTCCCCGCAAGCCGTGCGGGCCGCGCTCGGGACGTTCTATGGCTCCTGCCGCGGCTGTCCGCGCCGGACCTGGTACTTCACCTACCGGCCTTTCGACAAGCACGGCCTCGCGGTCGAGTTCACCGGCGGGAGGGTCTCCGGCATCTACACCCTCTGGCGGCCGTCAGGCTGGCACGCGCCGCACAAGCTCGGATTCGGGTCGTCGGTCCTCGTCGTGCACAAGCTCATCGGTGCGTCGCGCGCGGTCACCTGCACCGACTACGAGGCACTCGCGCACGACTCGGCCCAGGCGCGCACTGCGTACTACCTGGTCAACGGCCGGCTCTGGGGATTCGGCCTCTTCCGCCGGGGCGCCTCTCCCTGCCGATGAGCATCGAGCTGGGGGACGTCGAGCGCGCCGCACAGCAACTGGCCGGCGTCGCCCGTCGCACCCCGGTCATCACGTCGCGAACGCTCGACGAGCGTGCCGGCGCGCGCGTCCATGTGAAGGCGGAATGCTTCCAGCGCGGCGGCGCCTTCAAGTTCCGCGGCGCCTTCAACAAGATCTCGTCCCTCGACGAGGAGGCGCTGCGACGCGGCGTTCTCGCCTACTCCTCCGGCAACCATGCTCAGGCCGTCGCCATCGCCGCGAAGCTCCTCGGCTCGAACGCGACGATCGTCATGCCCGAGGACGCCCCGGCGGCGAAGCTCGACGCGACCCGGGGCTACGGCGCCGACGTGGTCCCGTACAACCGCTGGACGGAGAGCCGCGAGGAGATCGGCGCAGCGCTCGCGGAAGAACGTGGGCTCGCGCTCGTGAAGCCCTACGACGACCCGCTCGTCATGGCCGGCCAGGGGACGGTCGCGCTCGAGCTGCTCGAGGACACGCCGGAGCTCGACCTGCTCCTGGTGCCGATGAGCGGCGGCGGCCTGATGGCAGGTTGCGCGACCGTCGCGAAGGCGCTGCGACCCGGGATCCGCCTGGTCGGCGTCGAGCCCGAGACCGGGGACGACACGCGCCGCTCCCTCGCCGCGGGCGAGCGCGTGCGCATCGACGTCCCGCCCACCATCGCCGACGGGCTGCAGGCGACCGAGCCCGGCGAGCTGACGTTCGAGGTGAACCGCCGGCTCGTGGACGAGGTGGTCACAGTCACCGACGAGGAGATCGTCGAAGCGATGGCCTTCCTCTTCGACCGGCTGAAGCTCGTCGCCGAGCCGAGCGGTGCCGTCGGCATCGCCGCGCTCCTGAGCGGGAAGCTCGATGCTCGCCGGCGTTCCGTCGGCGTCGTGCTGTCGGGCGGCAACGTCGGCGCCGCCCGCTTCGCAGAGCTTCTCGCTACGAGTGCTGCAGGCCGACCAGGATGACCTCGACGAGCGTCTGCTCGGCCTTCGCGAGGTCCTCTTCGGAGGACGGCAGGCGGCCGAGCACCCAGCCCGTCAGCAACTCGTCGATCGAGCCGTACACGACGGTCGCTGCGAAGGTCGGATCGATCTCCTTGCGGAACTCGCCGTTCTCGATGCCGCGAGCGATCACCCGCTGCAGCGCGTCGATCGGCAGCGCGAGCTCGCCGATCCGCTCGGCCAGCTCAGGACTGCGGCCGAACTCCTGGATCACGACACGGACGACGTCCGGCAGATGGAGCCAAGTGCGCAGCACGATCGCCGAGATGTGGCGGAGCTGGTCCGCCGCCGGCTCGTCGGTCTCCTCCACGCTCGCGATCCGGGCGACGAGCAGGCTCCAGTTCTCGTGGAAGACCGCCTGGAGCACCTCGTCTTTCGACTTGAAGTAGTGGTAGAGGAGCCCGTGGGCGACGCCCGCCTCCTCGGCGATGTCGCCCACACGACTCGCGTGGAACCCCTTGCGCGCGAAGACGCGCACGGCGGCGTCGAGGAGCTGCCGCCGCTTGTCCTCTGCCGCAGACGACTTCTCGGCCAAAGCGGCGAAGAGCCTACTCCGGCTTCTGCCCGTCTGTCGCCGCTGGAGGCGTCGCCGTGCCCAGCTCCTTCACGGCGCCCGCGACCCTCCCGATCGTCTGCTGCAGGTCGCTCGGGATGATCCAGAGCTTGTTCGACTCGCCCTGCGCGATCTGCGGGAGCATCTGGAGGTACTGGTACGCGAGCAGCTCGGCGTCCGGCTTGCCCTCGTGGATAGCGCTGAACACGGTCTCGATCGCTTTGGCCTGGCCCTCGGCCTGCAGCATGGTGGCCTGCTTCTCGCCCTCGGCCCTGAGGATCGCGGACTGCTTCTCGCCCTCGGCCTGGAGGATCTCGGACTGCCGCGCGCCCTCCGCCTGCAGGATCGTGGCCCGCTTCTCCCGGTCGGCGCGCATCTGCTTCTCCATCGAGTCCTGGATCGACGCCGGCGGGTCGATCGCCTTCAGCTCGACACGGTTGACGCGGATGCCCCACTTGCCGGTCGCGTCGTCCAGCACGCCGCGCAGCTGGGCGTTGATGTCGTCGCGCGAGGTGAGCGTCTTCTCGAGCGCCAAACCGCCGATCACGTTGCGGAGCGTGGTGACCGTGAGCTGCTCGATCGCCTGGATGTAGTTCGCGATCTCGTAGGTCGCCGCCTTCGCGTCGGTGACCTGGAAGTAGATGACCGAGTCGATGCTGACCACGAGGTTGTCCTCGGTGATCACCGGCTGCGGCGGGAACGAGACGACCTGCTCGCGCAGGTCGATCATTGTCCGAATGCGGTCGACGAACGGGACGACAAGCGTCAGGCCCGGCGTGAGTGTGCGTGAGTAGCGGCCGAAGCGCTCGACGACGCCGGCCTGAGCCTGGGGAACGATGCGGATCGTCCGCGCCAGGGTGATGATGACGACGAGTGCGACGGCGATGATGACGATCAGGGCGACCATGCGGGATTTCGGCTCCTTCTTCTCTTGTCTCTATCGGTAGACCAGGGCTGTGGCGCCCTGGATCTGGACGACCTCGACTTCGGTGCCGACGTCGAATTCCTCGTCGGGCATGTAGGAGCGAGCGCTCCACTCCTCTCCCCCGATCTTGACGCGTCCGCCGCGGCTGTCCACGTGCTGGAGGACAGTCGCCTTCGCGCCTTCGAGCGCGGCGGCACCGGTGCGGATCGCGCGCGGCATCGTCAGGTGCTTCCGAGCGAGCGGGCGCAGGAGGCCGACCGCCGCCAACGAGCCGACGGCGAAGACGATGACCTGCACCAACAACCCTCCTCCCAACGCGGCGACCACCGTGGCCGCCAGCGCGGCCAGCGCGATCGGCCCGAGGAAGAAGAGCCCGGGGGTGAAGATCTCGCCGACGGCGAGGAGAACGCTGAGGATGGCCCAGATAACCCAGTCGGGCATGTCCAGAAGACTACGCCGCGCTGCGGGTGCGCTCTATCCTGATCGGATCATGAAGCGGGCGCTCCTCGTCGTGCTTGCCTCGCTCGTCTTCGTCGGTGGCGCCGCAGCGGCGCAAGCGAACTCCCGGCCGCGCGTGCTCGCGATCACCTTCGGGCCGGACCTCGAGATCAACCCCGTCACCCAGGGCTACGTCACGAGCGAGCTCTCGAAGGCGGCCGACGACGGCTACGACGCCGCGGTGATCCTGCTCGACACGCCCGGCGGTCTCTCGAGCTCGATGAAGACGATCTACCAGGCCGAGCTCGCCTCGAAGGTGCCCGTGATCGTCTACGTGTCGCCGGAAGGCGCCCGCGCAGCTTCGGCCGGCGTCTGGGTCTCACAGGCCGCCGACGTCCTCGCCATGTCGCCGGTCTCGAACATCGGCTCGTCCACGCCCATCGACTCGAGCGGCCAGAACCTCGGCTCCGACCTGCGCCACAAGGTGATCAACGACGCCGTCAAGTCGTTGACCGCGCTCGCGGCGGCCCATCACCGCAACACGAGATGGCCGGCGAAGGCCGTGCGCGTGGCCTCCAACCTCACGTCGCAGCAGGCGCTCGAGATGAACGTGATCGACGCGGTCGCGCCGACGCTGCCTGCTCTCCTCAAGCAGCTCGACGGCTACCACACGAAGTACGCGCAACGGCCCTTCACGCTGCACCTCGCCAACGCGGAGATCGACACGGTCAAGCCCGGCTTCATCACGCGCTTCCTCAACACGATCATCGACCCGAACCTGATCAGCCTCCTCTTCCTGCTGGGGATCGTCGGTCTCATCTTCGAGGTGCTCCATCCGGGGGTGGTCCTCCCTGGCGCGCTCGGAGCCGTCGCCCTCGTGTTGGCGCTGTACGGGTTCTCGGTGCTGAAGCCAAGCTGGGGAGGGCTGGCGCTCATCTTGCTCGGCGTCGCCCTGCTGGTCGTCGACCTGCACTCGCCGACGCACGGCGTACTGACGATCGGCGGCGTCATATCGCTCCTCTTCGGCCTTGCGCTCCTGTTCCAGAACGAACCCGGGGCGTATCGCGTCAACCTGTGGCTGATCGTCGGCATCGGCGCCGCGATATCCATCTTCTGGGTCTTTGCAACGGGAAAGGCTCTTGCAGCGCGACGCCTGCCCGTGACGACCGGCGTGCACACGATGGTCGGGCAGACGGCCGAGGTTCGCGCGCCGGGGCTCGTCTTCGTCGACGGCGCGCTCTGGCAGGCGCACGCCGCTGACGAGTCGGAGCTCGTCCCGGGCGAGGAGGTCGAGGTCCAGGCCGTCGAGGGGCTCCAGCTGACAGTGCGGCGATAGGATCCCTCCGTGCTCGGATTCGTCAAGGTGCTGCGGGAGTACGAGCGCGCCGTCTTCTTTCGCTTCGGCCGGCTGCTCGATCCGCCGCGCGGTCCGGGGCTCGTCTGGAAGATCCCGATCGTCGACCAGATCGTGAAGGTCGACCTCCGGACGATCACCCTCAACATCCCGCCGCAGGACGTCATCACGAAGGACAACGTCCCGGTGCGGGTCAACGCCGTCGCCTACTTCAAGATCGTCGATCCGAAGGACGCGATCGTCCAGGTCGAGAACTACATGGCCGCGACGTCCCAGATCTCCCAGACGACGCTGCGCGCCGTGCTCGGCCAGCACGTCCTCGACGAGCTCTTGTCGGAGCGGGAGAAGATCAACGCGATCCTGCAGGAGATCATCGACGCGGCCACCGGCCCGTGGGGGATCAAGGTCTCGATCGTCGAGGTGAAGGACGTCGAGATCCCCACCGGGATGCAAAAGGCGATGGCGCGCCAGGCGGAGGCCGAGCGCGAGCGGCGCGCGAAGATCATCAACTCCGAGGGCGAGTTCCAGGCGGCGGAGCGGCTGAAGGACGCCGCCCTCGTGCTCGAGGAGCACCCGGTTGCGCTGCAGCTGCGCTACCTGCAGACGCTGATCGAGATCAGCGGCACGCCGTCGACGACGATCGTCTTCCCGGCGCCGATCGACATCATCAAGCCCTTCCTCGAGCGGGCCGAGAAGAGCTCATAGCCCGAGCAGCGGCGGGAGCTCCTGCAGCGACTCGACCCGCGGATCGAAGTCCTCGTGCCTCCCTTCGCGGTCGACGAGGATCGCGCGCATCCCGAGCGCGAGCGCGCCCTCGATGTCGTCCGCGATCGTGTCGCCGACCATCACCGCCTCGGCCGGCTCGACTCCGAGCAGCTCGAGGACAGCGCGGAAGATCGACGCGTGCGGCTTCGTGCGGCCGTGGTGGAACGAGCTGATGCCGGCGTCGACGTCGAGCCCGTGGTGGCGCGCGAACTCGCGCACGTCGCGCGCCGAGTTCGAGACGAGCCCGATGCGGAGGCGGGCGGAGCGGAGCGCCGCGAGCGCGTCCGGCACGTCGTCGTACAGCTCGAAGTTCTCGTGACGCTCCCAGCCGCGCGTGATCTCCACGGCGCAGGCGTAGGCGGAGTCGGCATCGCCGCCCATGCCGCGGACGATGCGCTCGGTGAAGCGGAACCAGATCTCGTCGTCGTGCTCGAGCTCGGGATGGCGGCGGAGATCGACGAGGGCAGCGTCGCGGGCGGCCCCATAGCGAGCGGCCTCGAGGGTGAGCCCGTGGCGCTCGCCGGCGCGGACGTACCCCTCCGGCCCGAGCTCGGGCCCCGGCCGCGCCAGCGTGAAGTCGACGTCGAAGAGGACCCCGCGCAGCATCGCTCGCTACCCTATGGCCCGTTCTCGGGGTGTGGCGCAGCCTGGTAGCGCGCTCCGTTCGGGTCGGAGAGGTCCCCAGTTCGAATCTGGGCACCCCGATATCTCTCTCGCTCTCGCCGGCCGGCAACGGGCGCCAGGCGAGAGCACGCTGGCCGAGGCGATGGCTCACCCGATTGTCTCTGTGCTGCCGTCCTTGAAGCGCGCTGTGAGCGTGCCGTGTGTCGGGGCTGCGCCCTCATAGGCCCAGACGTTGTTGGTGACCGGCACTGTGACCCCGTGCCCGCCCGCCATGAACGACACGGCGGCGACGCTGTCGAGAGTAATGCCCCAACTGATGGCGGGCGATGACTCGTTCCGTGCGAAGGTCGCAGCGGTGCTGGGCTGGCTCTGGGTGAGCGGCGAGCCGCATCCCATCCCACCCGAGTCGTACTTTCCGTTGTTGTTGAGCAGTCTCTCGGCGAGGACACACAGCTGTCCGTTCTTCGTGGCTACCACGTAGATACGGGCATCGTCTGATAGCTGCTTGACCAGGCGTGCGCTGTCCGGTAGCAGCTGCCCGGGCCCGCCCCGGACGGAGTTCGCGTGGTCGATTAACGCAAGTAGTTTGGGATCGATTCTGTCGGCTGGAGTTTGCGGACGCTGGGCCGCGCTGATCCCGTTGAACGCGCCGAAGCCAGCCGCTATGGCTACGCCCACCCCGAGGATCCCGGCCACGACCACTGCCGCCACGAGCACCGGCCGCCATCGCCGGCGAGCACGCATAAAACCGGCGCGGCGCATCACGTCACCCCAGTCCGCGCGACCTCCACCGGGAAGCGGGAGCATCCGCTCCAACTCGGAGACGATCAAAGGCTCAACATCCATCATCGGTCAACCTCCTCCAAGGAACGGCGAAGTGCTTGATGCGCCGAACTCAACGACGCCGACACTGTCCCCACCTCGACGCCGAGCGCCAGGGCAATCGAGCCGTAGTCAAGGTCGGCGTAGTAGCGCAGATAGACCGCCAGCCGCTGCCGCTCAGGCAGCGCCGCGACCCATGCGCGAACACCCGCCTCATCCGGGCAATGCCCGTTCGCGCTCGCAGCCCCGACGGTCTCCTGGGCCTCGTGCCGGGACAATCGACTACGACGTGACGCCAGAGCCGCGTTCACAACCACCCGCCACAGCCACGCCTCTACCGGGCCTTCACGCCGGTACGACCGCTGCGCACGGAGCGCCTGTGCGAACCCCTCCTGCACTGCGTCATGCCCGCCCTCCTCGTCGCCAAGGATCGCCGTCGCCACCCGCAAGAACTGCCGGTAGCGCCGCCGATAGACCGCTTCGAGTTCGTCCCTGAGCGGCTCGTCTCCTGTCATCGACTAAACGATGCACGAGAGGCCAGAGTTTGTTTAGTCGCACAGCGCCGTCAGGGGTCATTCCGGAACGCTGGCCCAGGCGAGTGTCGCAATGTGACACTCGCGGCGTCGGGGACGTATAACGGGCGTGATGCAACGCGTCTTCGGCCTCTTCGCGATCGGTCTCGGCGCTTGTCTGATTGCCGGGTGCGGCGGAGCTTCCCTTGGGCAGGTCGCTCGGCAAGACTCGAAGGAGCTGCTGGGTGATCCCCACCCCCAGGTCATGCGTACCGAGACCGTCCGGATCGTGGACGGCGCTCGCGAAGCGGTCGTCCAGATGCGCGGCCACTTCACGATCATCCCCAACTGCCCCTTTGTGGCTGCCCCGTCCAAGAACCGCTGCCACACGCTGCACCCTCGTTATGTCGTGCTGACCTTCAGCCTGCCCGACCCGAAGTCGTCACAAGGCTACTCGACGACCTCCGCATCCCAGATCGCCGCGATCGCACGCGCGAGGCGCGTTCAGCCACAGTTCGCGGTCTTCCCCGACTTCAACAGCGAAGTCGTCCGCTGCGCCATCCCTCGCGGCAGCCCGCCGGGCGGCACCATCGCCGGAACTTGCGTGACCTACGCCCGGCCATACAAGTACGCCACGCGCGTCGAGCTGATCGAGCACTGGCCGCAGAGCCAGCCCAGCGGCAACCGGAACAAGGCTGGCTGGATTGTGACGCTCGGCCGAGATGGTCGCGTCCGGTCGGTCAAAGTGACTGGCCGGCCACCCCAGCTCTGGAAGTAGTGACCACCGTCCTCGGGATAGTGATTGCCGCTGTCAGCCTGCTCACGCTCGCGGTCGTGGTTTGGGCGTTCATCTGGGCAGCGCAGAAAGACGGCGAGGAAGACCGCGCCGTCCAGAAGCGCCTCGGCATCCGCCGACGAACTCGCCTCGGGCGATAGCCCCCTGCGGCCGGGGCTACGTCGCGAGTGCCTTCGCCTTGAGCTGGTCGAACTCGGTCTGGGTGATCGCGCCGGACTTCAAGAGCTCCTGGCCCTTGGCGATCTCCTCCGTGGCGGAGCCGGACGAGGCGACCGAGCGCACGTAGGTGTCCATTTGCGCCTGCTGCGACTGGGCCTTCTGCTGAGCCCGCTCGCCCATGCTCTTTCCCTGGGAGATGAGGTAGACGAAGATGCCGAGGAACGGGAGGATGATCACGAAGACACACCAACCCGCCTTCGCCCAGCCGCTGATGTCATGCCGGCTGAACAGGTCGCCGAAGACGCCGAAAAGCAACCAGAAGAACAGGATCCAGACGAAGAACACGAACATCGTCCACATGACGTCGCCGAACGTGTAGGCAGCTAGCACGGTCACTCCTTGGTCGTTGGTGTCCAGAACATCACATCACACTGTGCGCAAACCCGGGTCAAGGAAGCGGACACCCCGCCACCACTGCGGTTGGCTCTGTCGACTACGCGTAGTTCTCGCGGAGCCAGCTCAGGCGCCCGGCGAGCACCGGGCCGAGCTCCGGGCGGCGCGGCAGTGCGATCATGAACGACGCGTAGATCCACGCCGCGTAGACCGGGAGGTACTGCTCGAGCAGGTCTGCGTCGTAGTCGCCGTACGACTCGAGCGCGATGCGCGAGGCGTCGTCGTCGCGCACTCGCGCCGAGAGAGTGAGAGCCGCGAGGTCGAGCTCGCGCGGGCCATGGCAGGCCGTCTCGAAGTCGTGCCAGAGCGGTCCGGGCAGGCAGTTCGCGAGATGCGCGTCGCCGTGCAGGGCCTGCGCGCGGCCGGCCGGCTGCCGCAACCCGAGCTCCCGCAGTAGCTCGACGTCGGCGGAGGGCTCGAGCTTGTCGGTGATCCTGGCGAGGTCATCGGTGTGGAGGAACGGCAGCTCGCCCTCGTAGTCGACGAGGGCGTCATGGATCGCGCGGAGCCCCTGGCCTGCCGCCACCGGCTCGACCTCGCGCTTCGGCTCGACGTACTGCCAGAAGGTGACGACGTGGCCGCCGTGCCGGTGAGGGCCGGGATCGAGCAGATCGGACGGTTGGACGACCGGCGCGCCGGCACGGGCCGCGTGTGAGGCGACCGCCAGCTCGCGGATCACGTCGTCCTCGGGCGGGCCTTCCGGGTACGGCCGCCCGCTCGAGACACGCGCAACCAATGGCAGCGGCCGCAGATGGACGAGCACGTGCCACGCGTCGCGGAGCACGATCGGGTCGTCGCTGCGTAGCCCGTGCTCCGCCGCCACGGCGACGGCTGCCTCGACCGCGCTCTCGCTCATCCGAACCCATACGTGCCGGGGAAGCGCTCGGCGAGGAGGCGGACGAGCAGCGCCGTCGGCAGGCCGACCACGTTGAGGTAGTCGCCCTCGATCCGCTCCACGAGCGCCGCGCCCTGGCCCTGGATCGCGTAGCCGCCCGCGCGTCCCTCCCACTCCAGGCTCGCCACGTACCGCGCGATGTCGCGCGGCGTCAGGCCGCGAAAGGTCACGTACGTCGTTTCGTGCCGCACCTCTTCCCACATCGGCGTGATCAGCGCGAGGCCCGACACCACTTCGTGGGTTCGGCCCGAGAGGCTCTCCAGCATCTCCTCGGCCTCCTGCGGCCCCGCCGGCTTGCCGTAGACGCGGCCGGCGCACAGCACCTCCGTGTCGCAACCGAGCACCGGGCGGCCGTCGGCCTCGGCGAGCACCGACTGCGCCTTGCCCAGCGCATGCGCGACCGGGTCGTCCTCCGTCTCGGAGTATTGCGGCGCCACGACGTCGAAGGGGATCCGGAGCTGCTCGAGGATCTCGCGCCGCCGCGGCGACGTCGAGGCTAGGAGGAGGGGCGGTGCAGGCGCGCTCGCCATATCTCCTCGGAGGGCCACTTCCGCGCCCAGTCGGCGGTCACGTAGGCGTAGTGATCGTGGGTCTCGGCCTCGGGGGGTGCCTGGATCTCGATCAGGTCGAGAATCTCGAAGCCGTTCGCGCGCAGAAGCCGGATCCACTCGCCGTGCGGGAGGTGGTACTCCACGCCCTGCTCCGGCCACGAAAAGCGGTGCATCCCGAACTGCGGACGCTGCAGCGTCTCCACCGCGGCGACGTCCTCATCGGGCGAGCAGAGGATGACGAGCGTCGAGTTGCGGAGGAACACGAGCTCGCCACCCGGGCGCAGCAGCCGAGCCGCCTCCGGGATCCATCGGTAGGGATCGGCCCAGATCGACGCGCCGTACTCCGAGACGACGAGGTCGAAGGACGCGTCCGGAAGCGGCACGTCCTCTCCAAACGCTTCCACGAACTCGAGCCCGAAGCCGAAGCGCTCCTCGCAGCGACGCGCCGTCTCGAGCTGAGCGGGAGTCGGGTCGACGCCGACGACCCGCGCGGCGCCTGCCTTCTTCAGCCAGGCGCCGAAGTACGCAGTGCCGCACCCGAGCTCGACGACCTCCCTGCCGGCGACATCCGGCAGAGCGTGGAGCTCGGACTCGGGGAAGTTCCAGACGCCCCAGGTGATCTCCGCGGCCGCCCACGCCTGTTCCGCACGCGCGTCCGTGTACCGCTCGTTCTCGCGCGTCCAGGCCTCGACGGTCGGGTCAGTCACCGAACCAGAGCGCGATCTCACGCTCCGCCGACTCGGGAGAGTCGGAGCCGTGCACGAGGTTGTCGGGCATCGAGGAGGCGAGGTCGCCCCGGATCGTCCCCGGCGCGGCGTTCGCGGGATCGGTCGCGCCGATCGTGGCGCGCATCGTCGCGATCGCCCCTTCGCCCTCGACGACGAGCGCCCAGGTCGGCCCCGACGTGATGAACTCGACGAGCTCCCCGAAGAACGGCTTCTCGCGGTGCTCGGCGTAGTGCTCCTCTCCGAGCTCGCGGCCGGCGGTGATGAGCTTCCCCTCGCGGATCTCGAAGCCGCGGGCCTCGATCCGCCCCAGGATCTCGCCGGCGAGCCGGCGCTGCACCGCGTCGGGCTTGATCAGGATCAGGCTGCGCTCGACGGCCACGGCTCAGCCCCTGCCGCTGCTGCTGCGGCGCGCCCGTCGCGTGCCGAGTGCCGGCGGGGTTCCCGGCACCGCGGGCTCGATCGGCGTCTCGCAAAACGGGCACACCTGCCAGATCGGCTCGAGCGGCGAGCCACAGCTCACGCACGCCTGCTTGAGCTTCGTCGTGCAGACGGGGCAGATGAGATAGCCCGAGTCGACTTCGGCGTGGCAGACGGGGCAGCGGAGGTCCACGGCCGCGATGCGTTCCTCCATCGCCTTGATCTCGAGGTCTCGCTCGCGCACGTCCTCGAGGTACTCCGGCGGGCGGAAGAGCATGTACACGAACGGCCCGAGGAACGGGATGATCAGCGCAAGGACCACCGACATCCCGATCAGCACCGGGTCCTCGATCCGCCGCTTCGCATCCTTGTACGTCCAGAAGCCGAGGCAGAGCCAAAGCACGAAAGCGAAGAACGCGAGCCCGTTGAGAATCGCGTGCTGGGTGCCTGTGCTGAGGAAGCTGGCGAGCGTCACAGGAGCATCCTGCCGATAACCCAGCCCGCAGCAAAGGCCGAACCGATCGCGGCGGCGAGGATGAGGGCGGCGAGGGCGAACATCGAGAGCTTCTCGCCGACGTTATAGGTCGCGGTGCTGGGCACTTAAGTCCGCGAGAAGGTACAGGGAGCCCGTGACGAGCAACGCCCCGGCGGGGCCCGCGAGCTCGACCGCGCGAGCACGCGCAGCGGTCGGCTCGGACTCGGCCTCCACCCGCTCGAAGTAGGCAGAGGCGAGCGCGGCGAGCTCTGCGGCCGGCAGCACGCGGCCGCTGCTGCTCTCCGTCGCCACGAGCGCGGGGCCGAGCACGGAGAGCGCCTCGAGCATCATCCCGGGCCGCTTGTCGCGCAGGATCGAGCAGACGACGACCCAGCCGCCGGGTGCCGCCGGGAGCCGTGGGAGCAGCCAGCCGATGCCGGCGAGGTTGTGCGCTCCGTCCCAGATCTCGAGCGGGTCGTCGCCGCGTCGCTCGAGCCGGCCGGGCAACACGACGTCGTCAGCGGCGTGCGGATCGACCGGCCGGCCGAGGAACGACTCGGCCGCAGCGATCGCCATTGCGAGGTTGCTGCGCCCGGTGACGACGACGGCGCTCGCGCCGTTTTCCTCGGCGAGCTCGCGCCACTCGGGCTCCCCGAGGACGATCGTGCAGCCCGGCTGGACAACGGCGAGCTTCTCGGCCGCGATCGCCTCGCGCGTTTCGCCGAGCACGTCCATGTGGTCGAGCGCGACGCTCGTGAGGACGACGACGCCGGTCTTGAGGACGTTCGTCGCGTCGTGTCGGCCGCCGAGGCCGGCCTCGACGACGGCGACGTCGACGCCCGCCGACGCGAACGCGAGCAGCGCTGCCGCCGTGACCGCCTCGAACTGGGTGGCGCGGAGCGACTCCGCGGCGGGGCGCACGGCCGCGACCGCCGCCTCGAAGTCCGCCTCCTCGCCGTCGACGCGGATCCGCTCGCTCCAGCCGCGCACGTGCGGCGAGAGGTAGGAGCCGACCGAGAGCCCGGCGTCGAGCAGCAGCGCCTCGGTCAGGCGCGTCGTCGTCGACTTGCCGTTCGTGCCCACCACGTGGACGGCCGGGAACCGCTCCTGCGGCTCGCCGAGCTCGCGCAGCAGCACGCGCATCCGCTCCGTCCCGAAGCCGTCCTGCGGCCAGGGGCTGAGCGACTCAACCCAGCGCGTCGCGCTCGGCAAGGTATTGCGCGAGCTTCTCGCGCTCGGCGGCGACTGCTTCGGGCGCGGCGTTCGCGACGAACTTCTCGTTGGCGAGCATCCGCTCGGCCCGCTCGATCTCCTTCTGGACGCGGGCGCGCTCGCCCGCGAGATCTCCCTGCCCGTCGCCCGACGGACGGACGACCGCCTCGAAGATCCGCAGCGAGTCGCCGCCGATCTCGATCCGGACTCCGCTGCGCCGGTACAGGCGCGCCGCGGTCTGCGCCTCATCGAGCGCGTGGAGGTCGGCCGCGTACTCGGTCTGCGGCTCCGGCCAGGGCGCGACGATCAGCCGGGTCTCGCGCGCCGGGCAGGTTCGACCAGATCTCCTCCGTCACGTGCGGCATCACGGGATGGAGCAGCTTGAGGAGCCGCTCGAGCGCCGCGAACGCCGTCGCGCGGACGTCCTCCTCCTCGAGCCGCGGCTTGATCGACTCGAGGTACCAGTCGCAGAAGTCGTCGAACGTCAGGTGGTACAGCCGCTCGACCCCATGCGCGAAGTCGAAGGCGGCGAGGTCGGCCTCGAGCTCGGCGCGGGTCGCGTCGATCCGCGCGAGGATCCAGCGCTCCTCGATCGACGACGGCCGCGCGTCCGGCTCTACGGCACCCGCCAGCAACAGGAGCCGGCTCGCGTTCCAGAGCTTGTTCGCGAGCTTCCGTCCCTCCTCGATCGTGCCGAAGGAGAAGCGCGGATCCTGGCTCGAGGTCACCTTGAGCAGGCCGTACCGCGTCGCGTCGGCGCCGTACGGCTCGAGCGCATCCTGGGGGTCGATCCCGGTGCCCAGCGTCCGCGACATGCGCCGCCCCTCCGGATTGAGGAGCGTCGAGTGGATCAACACGTCGCGGAACGGGTCCTCGCCGACCAGCTCGAGGCCCGAGAAGATCATGCGCGCGACCCAGAGGAAGATGATGTCCCGCGCCGTCGTCAGAACGCTGCCGGGGTAGTAGCGCGCGAGCTCCGGTGTCTCGTCCGGCCAGCCGAGCGTCGCGAAGGGATAGAGCGCCGAGGAGAACCACGTGTCGAGGACGTCCTCCTCCTGCCGCAGCTCGGCCGAGCCGCACTCGGCGCACTCCCCAGGCTCGGTCTCGGCCACGATCAAATGGCCGTCGGGGCAGTACCAGACCGGGATCCGGTGGCCCCACCAGATCTGGCGCGAGATGCACCAGTCGCGGATGTTCTCCATCCAGTCGAGGTAGACGCGCGCGAAGCGCTCCGGCGTGAAGCGGACTCGCCCGTCCTTGACCGCTGCGATCGCAGGCGCCGCGAGCTCCTCCATCGCCAGCCACCACTGCGGCAGGACGAGCGGCTCGATGCGGCTGTGGCAGCGCACGCAATGGCCGACGGAGTGCCTGTAGTGCTCGCGCTTCTCGAGCTGTCCGTGCTCGCGGGCCCACTCCAGCACGCGCTTGCCGGCCTCCTCCTGGGTCAGCCCGGCGAGCTCTCCGGCGGCGTCGTTCATCAGTCCGTCGGGGCCGATCACGCTCAGCTCCAGGAGGTCGTGGTCGCGGCCGATCTCGAAGTCCGTCGGGTCGTGGCCGGGCGTGATCTTGAGCGCGCCCGTGCCGAACTCCTGCTCCACGCGCTCGTCGGCGATCACCGGCACACGCCGCTCGACGAAGGGGACGACGACCTCCTTGCCGACGAGCCCGCGGTAGCGCTCGTCACCGGGATGGACTGCGACCGCGACGTCGGCGAGGATCGTCGCCGGCCGGACCGTCGCGATCGTGATGTCGCCCGAGCCGTCGGCGAGCGGATAGCGGATGTACGAGAGCGTGTCGTCGGAGTCCTCGTGCTCGACCTCGAGGTCCGAGAGCGCCGTCTTGTCGCGCGGGCACCAGTTGACGATCCGGTTCGCGCGGTAGATGAAGCCGCGCTCGTAGAGATGGACGAACCAGCGCATGACCGCGCGGTAGTAGCCCTCGTCCATCGTGAAGCGCGTGCGGCGGTAGTCGAGGGAGGCGCCGAGCAGCCGGAACTGGCTCATGATCGTGCCGCCGTACCGCTCGAGCCAGTCCTGAACGTACGCGTCGAAGCCTTCGCGGCCGAGGTCGCGCTGGCTCTTCCCCTCCTGCGCGAGCGTCCGCCCGATCGCCGCCCACGTAGAGATCCCGGCGTGGTCGTAGCCGGGCTGGAAGAGCGTGTTGAAGCCACGCATCCGGTGCCAGCGGACGAGCGTGTCCTCGAGCGACAGCTGCAGGCAGTGGCCGATCGTCAGCGGGCCGGAGATGTTCGGCGGCGGGTGCATGACGACGAACGTCTCGCCCGGCGCGTCGGGGTCGGCCCCGTAGAGACCCTCTTCCTCCCAGGTCTGCTGCCAGCGCTGCTCGACGCCCTGCGGTTTGTAGAGCGGATCCATGCGCGAGATGTGGTCAGGCAGCGACTATGAGGAGACCTTAGCGGCGGAGCGCTTCGAGGGTGGCCAGGTGCCGCCGACCTGCTCGAGGACCGCCTCGAGCATGTGGAACGAGGAGAGCACGTGCTCGCGCGCGAGCGCACGCGCGCCCTCGCTGCTACCGGCCGCGAGCGCCTGGCGGATCGCGCGGTGCTGCTCGGCGTTCTTCGCGTAGAGGCCGTCGATCGAGTGGTCGCCCGGCGCCCACACGGCCGGGCCGGAGAACGTACGGCGCGCGCTCTTCGCGAGCTGCTCGACCAGCGGCAGGTCGGCGACGCGATAGATGACGTCGTGGAAGGCGTGATTCGCGCGCACCCAGTCGCCCATGATCGAGCGGCGTGCCTCGCCCGGCTCGCGGGCGCGGAGATCCTTGGAGATCCGGGCGAAGATCTGCTCGGCCTCTTCGAGCTCGGCGAGATCCTCGGCCGTCATCTTGGTCGCGGCCACCCCGGTCGCGAGCGCCTCGAGCTCGGCGCGCACCATGAACGCCTCGTGCAGCTCTTCCCGCGAGATCGTGCGGACACGGACGCCTCGGTTCGGGACGAAGGAGACGAGCCCGAGCGCCGCCAGCCGCCGCAGCGCCTCGCGGATCGGCGTCCGCGAGACGTTGAACTGCTCGGAGAGGTGCTCCTGACGAAGGACGGTCCCCGGCTCGAGCTCGCCGGAGACGATCGCCTCCTCGATCACGAGCGCGATGTCGTCGGCCTTGGTGGAGTCGAGGCTCATGCGGCGAGTGTACGCAGCGTGTCCCGCCTACTCGTTGTCGTGGTCGCGCTCGCAGAACTCGGGGCAGGTGCACTCGGCGAGCTCGGCGGTGCACGGCGCGTCGGCGTACCGGCAGCTCGGTCTGCTCTTCCTCGGTCGTGATCAGCGTCGCGCATCTCGTTCCTCCTCAGTCGAGTCGTTCGTAGGCGCGGCGCACGGCGTCGGTCACGTTCCGCTGCCCCTCGACGACGTTCTCCCACCTCGGCGAGCAGGCGTCCTCGTAGTCGGCCATGAACACGTGTGCGCCGGAGTTGAGCGCGTTGATCATCATCTTTCGGTCGACCGGCCCGGTGATCTCGCAGCGGCCCCCGCCTCGCTCGTGCCGCCGTTCGAGCAGCTCGCGTCGCCGGGGATTCAGCTCCCGATGGAGGCGCGCGACGAGGTCGAGGCCTCGCGCTTGAGGACTTCCTCGCCGGCGGGAGCGAGAATCTCCACGTCGGATTTCGGGTTAGAGGAGGTAGTACCGGTAGACGACCTCGGCCACGCAGACGGGCTTGTCGCCGCCCTCGCGCTCGATCGTCGCCGTCATCGTGACCTGCCGCCCCCAGTCCTCCTCGTCGACGGAGCCGACCACGAACGAGCCGCGAACGCGCGAGCCCGAGGGCACCGGCGCCGGGAAGCGGACCTTGTTCAGGCCGTAGTTCAGCGCCATGCCGGCGCCCGGCTCGTCGTGCGGAAGCACCTCGTACGACATCTGCGGCAGCAACGAGAGCGTGAAGTACCCGTGCGCGACGGTGCCGCCAAAGGGCGTCTGCGCCGCCATCTCGGGATCGACGTGGATGAAGTTGTGGTCGCCGGTCGTGTCGGCGAAGGCCTGGATCTTCTCCTGCGGCACGTCGATCCACGACGACGGGCCGAACTGCGCGCCGACCTCGATCGTGCTCATCCGATCACCCGCACGAGCTTGAGCGTCTCGTGACCGCCGGAGAGCTGGTGCTCGGAGACGACGCCCACGCGCGGAGCGTAGATCTTCCGCTCGACGATCGACGGCTCGAGCGGGGAGAACTCCAGAGTCCGGACCACGGGGTGGAACCTCCCGACCGGAGGAACCTTCAGGGAGCCGCCGCGGGCAACCACCCACGCCAGGTCCTCCGCTTCGCCCGAGAGGCACTCCTGCCGGTAGGCGTCGGGCACCTGGGGATTCGCCTCCATGATCAGGCCCGCCTTCGCACCATCGACTCCCGTGAGCCAGGAGCCCGAGCGGTCGACCTTGCCGCCGGACAGGAACTCCCTCGTGTCCTCGCCCAGGTACCAGACGTTCCCATGGTCATCCTGCGCGTAGTAGTCGAAGGTCTTCTCCAGGAGCTTGGGCGGGGGCTCGTAGACGTTGTCGCTGACGACGGTCGCTGTGATCCCCGCGATGTTCTTGGTCTTGCCGGTGACGTGCATCCGGTCGAGCTCCTTCTTCCCGTCCTCAACCCCTCGATACACGAACGTCCGGCCAACCGGAAGCGGGAAGTACGGGTTGTCGATCGCCTTCGAGAAGTGCTTGGCGGGCGGGATGTGCGGGTTGTACGCCGCACACCGGCCGCCGCCGGGACTCGCGCCGGCCTGGGCCGCGTAGCCGATCGCAGCCAGCGAGACGACTCCGACGATCGCGGCGACCGTCCTCATGCCGGGAAAACTACTACTAGGCGGTCTGCTCGACGGGCTCGTCCGGCTCGTCGCCGGCCGCCTCGGCGCTCGTGACGAGCGTCGGGCGGATGCCCTGCGCGATGCACTCCTTCGTGATCACGCACTTCGTGACGTCGCGGCGCGACGGCAGCTCGAACATCACGTCGAGCAGCGCGCCCTCGATGATCGAGCGGAGGCCGCGGGCGCCGGTCTCGCGCTCGAGCGCGCGGTCGGCGATCTCCCACATCGCGTCGTCGGTGAAGACCAGCTCGATGCCGTCGTAGCCGAAGAAGCGCTGGTACTGCTTGATGAGCGCGTTCTTGGGCTCTTCGAGGATCTGGACGAGATCCTCGCGCCGCAGCTGGTGCACGGCGGACACGACCGGGAGCCGGCCGATGAACTCCGGGATCAGCCCGAAGTTGAGGAGGTCCTCCGGCATGACGTCCGCGAGCATCTCCGACGACTCGACGTCGTGCTTCGAGCGGACGTCGGCGCCGAAGCCGACGGCGTTCTTGCCGATGCGGCGCGCGATGATCTTGTCGACGCCGGCGAACGCACCGCCGCAGATGAAGAGGATGTTGGTGGTGTCGATCGAGAGGAACTCCTGGTGCGGATGCTTGCGGCCGCCCTGCGGCGGCACCGAGGCCACCGTCCCCTCCAGGATCTTGAGGAGCGCCTGTTGCACACCCTCGCCCGACACGTCGCGCGTGATCGACGGGTTGTCCGCCTTGCGCGCGATCTTGTCCACCTCGTCGATATAGATGATCCCGGTCTCGGCCTTCTTGATGTCGAAATCCGCGGCCTGGATCAGCTTGAGGAGGATGTTCTCGACGTCCTCGCCGACGTAGCCCGCCTCGGTGAGCGCCGTCGCGTCGGCGATGGCGAACGGGACGTTGAGGATCCGCGCGAGCGTCTGCGCGAGCAGCGTCTTGCCGCAGCCGGTCGGGCCGAGCAGCAGGATGTTGGACTTCTGGAGCTCGACTTCGTCGTCCTCGGTCCCCATCTGTACGCGCTTGTAGTGGTTGTAGACCGCGACGGAGAGTGTCCGCTTCGCCTCTTCCTGCGAGACGACGTAGTCGTTGAGGACGGCGTAGATGTCGCGCGGGCGAGGCAGATTGTCGAGGTCGAGCTGGGCCGGGGTCGTGAGCTCCTCGTCGATGATCTCGTTGCAGAGATCGATGCACTCGTCGCAGATGTAGACGCCCGGGCCGGCGATCAGCTTCTTGACCTGGCGCTGGCTCTTGCCGCAGAAGCTGCAGAGGAGCTGCTCGTTGCCGTCGGTTGCGCGTGCCATATCTCTTCTTCTACCTCGGTCCGGGGGATTCGTCTACTGCCCTAACGGTGGGCAATCACCTGGTCGACGATGCCGTACTGCTCCGCTTCTTCCGCCGTCATGTAGTAGTCGCGCTCCATGTCCTTCGAGATCTTGTCGATCGACTGGTTCGTGTGCAGGGCGATGATCTCCTCCAGGCGCCGCTTGAGACTGATCGTCTCCCTGGCCTGGATCTCGATATCGGTGCCCTGCCCTTGGAAGCCGCCCGAGACCTGGTGGATCAGGATCTTGGCATTCGGCAGCGCGGTGCGCTTTCCCTCCGTGCCGGCCGCAAGAAGCAGCGCGCCCATCGACATCGCGATCCCGACGCACGTCGTCGCGACGTCCGGCTTGATGAACTGGATCGTGTCGTAGATCGCGAGGCCCGAATAGACGGAGCCGCCCGGCGAGTTGATGTAGATGTTGATGTCCTTGTCCGGGTCTTCGGACTCCAGATGGATCATCTGGGCGACGACGAGGTTCGCGACGTTGTCGTCGATCGGCGTGCCGAGGAAGATGATCCGCTCGTTGAGCAGGCGCGAGTAGATGTCGAAGAAGCGCTCGCCGCGCGAGGTCTGCTCGATGACGGACGGGATGATGAGATTCGACGGCGGGTTCATGATCGGGCTCCTTCGGTGTGCTGCTGATCGGGGGGCGGCTGGTCGGGGGTCCAGAGTTTCGTCTCGGTCGGGGGATTCTCCTTGTCGGGCGTCCAGATCGCTTCGCGGGCCTCGGCCTGCGCGAGCGGGATGCGCTTGACCTCGCCGGCCACGTGGTCGAGAGCCTTGCGCAGGCGCAGGTCCTCGCGGAGCGACTCGAAGCGGCCGCTCTCGCGCAGAGCGACGAGCATCTCGTCGGTGTCGTCGCCGAGCGCCTCGGCCTGCTCGCGGACGAGCTCCTCGACCTCGGCGTCCGGCACGTCGATCCCGAGCTGCTCGGCGACCGCGTCGAGCACGAGCTCGCGCGCGACCGAGCGCTGCGCCTCCTCGCTGAGGCGGGCGACGAGCTCCTCGGGCGGCTGACCCGTCATGGCGAGGAACGTCTCGAGCGAGACGCCGCGAGCCTCGACCTGGCGGGCGAAGCCGCGTAGCAGCTCGCGTGTGCGCGACTCGACGAGCGGCCCCGCGGCCTCGACCTTCGAGGCGGCGACGAGCGCGTCGGCCGCGTTGGCGCGGAACTGTGTCTCGACCTCGTCCTCGATCTGCTCGCGGAGGCGTGTCTCGATATCGGTTCGCAGCTCGGCGAAGGTCTCGAACTCGGTCGCGGCGCGGGCGAGGTCGTCGTCGAGCGGCGGCAGCACCTTCTCCTTGATCTCCTTGACCGTCGCGGCAAGGGACTGCGTCGAGCCGTCGGCGAGCTCGAACGACATCTCCTTCGTCTCGCCGGCGCTCATCCCGACGAGGCCCTGCTCGACCTCCTCCACGATGGCGCCACGGCCGAGGTCGACGACGTAGTCGCGCCGCGTCTCGTCCTCCGACACGAGATCGACGATCACTGTGTCGTCGGGCCCGACCGGACGGCCCTCGACGGGAACGAGCTCGGCCACGGTCGCCCGTAGCGCGTCGAGCTCGGCCTGGACGAGCTCCTCGGGCACCTCGACCTCGGCGGCGCCGACCTCGAGCTCCTTCCAGTCGGGCACCTCCGGCTTCGCCTGCACGGCGACCGTCGCGGTGAACTCCCAGTCCTGATCGTCGGAGGCGGGCAGCTCGAAGTCGTAGTCCGGCTGGGCGACCGGACGGACGCGACTGCGCGCCGCCGCGTTCCAGAACCAGCCGCCGATGTGGCTCTCGACCGCCTCGGTCATCAGCCGCTCGTGGCCGACGCGCTGCAGCAGAACCTGGCGCGGCACCTTGCCCTTGCGGAAGCCCGGCACCTTGACGCTCTGCGCGAGGTCGTCGGCCGCATGCTCGACGGCGTGGTGCACGTCGTGCGACGGAACCTGAACCGTCAGCCGGACGCGGTTCTCCGGCAACTCCTCGACCTGGGCCTGCACGCGGTCCATTCAAGCAGGGAGCGGACGGGCGAGGTCGAACGATCGAGGAACGTGAGCGCCTGGATCCTGAGCCTGATGGGTATGTCCGGAGCGATCTGGCTCGCAATCGTCTCGGCGATGCTCTACGCCGTCCGCGTTCGCGCCTGAGACCCGGGCCAGTGCGGGCGAGAGGACTCGAACCTCCAAGGGCCTTGCGGCCCAACGGGACCTAAACCCGCCGCGTCTGCCAGTTCCGCCACGCCCGCGCCAGAGAAGGATAGAGTCGCGCCTGAGTGGGGGGAATGAAGCCCGAGGACGTTTATGCGCTCACGAGCGTCGGTCAGCCGCGTCTGTCGCCGGACGGACGGCGCGTCGCGTACGTCGTCAGCCGGATCGACTCCGAGGCGAATGCCTACCGGACCGCGATCTGGATCGCGCCGCTCGACGGCTCCGCGGAGCCGAGACAGTTCACCTCGGGCGAGCGGAACGACAGCTCTCCCCGCTGGTCTCCCGACGGTCGCTGGCTCGCCTTTGTCTCGAATCGCGACGGCGAGGACGAGAAGAAGGCCAAGGGCCAGCTGTACGTCATGGCGGCCGACGGCGGTGAGCCGCGGAAGCTGACCGACGGCAAGGAGTCGGTCGAGTCGATCGCGTGGTCGCCCGACTCGGAGCGAATCGCCTTCGCGCGCCGGGTACCCGACGAGGCGTACGAGGAGGAGGATGACCGCCGCCGGCCGCCGCGACGGTTCACCCGCGTCTTCTTCAAGCTCGACGGCGTCGGCTGGACGGGCGACCGCCACAAGCACGTCTTCGTCGTCGGCCTCGACGGCGGCGACGAGCGGCAGCTCACCGACGGCGACTGCGAGAACGACTCGCCGGCGTGGGCTCCCGACGGCACGCGCCTCGTCTTCACTTCCATGCGCGGCGACCGCTGGGACGTCGACTTCGCCGAAGCGCTCTACGAGCTGGAGCTGGATGCCGAGGGAGCCGAGCCGAAGCGGCTGACCCAGGACGACGAGGACGCGGCCATGGCTGCCTTCTCCGCCGACGGGTCGCGCATCGCCTACATCTACATGCCCGAGGACGGCACGTATCCGCACCATGCCCAGATCGCCGTGATGCAGGCCGACGGGAGCGACCGCCGCATCCTCACGGCCTCCCTCGACCGCCAGTGCGCCCCCTTCCCGCTCGCCCGCGAGCCGGTCTGGGACGGCGAGCGCGTCGCTTTCGGGATCGAGGACGGCGGCAACGTCCACATCTACGCGGTCGCGGCGGACGGCTCGAGCGAGCCCGAGCTGCTCGTCGGCGGCGAGCAGTCGACCGGCCTCTACGACCTCGTCGACGGAGCGCTCGTGTACACCGCGAGCACCCACGACCGCCCGCACGAGCTCTTCGACGGCGACGGGAAGCCGATGACCTCTGTCGCGGACGACTTCGTCGCCGGGCGCGAGCTCGCCGAGGTCGAGCGGTTCACGGCCAAGTCCGCCGACGGCACCGAGGTAGACGCGTGGCTCGTGCGCCCGCCCGGCTTCGACGAGGGGAAGAAGTACCCGACGCTCCTCACGATCCACGGCGGCCCCTTCTCGCAGTACGGCACGGGCTTCTTCGACGAGGTTCAGGTCTACGCCGGCGCCGGCTACTGCGTCCTCTTCTCGAACCCGCGCGGCGGCTCCGGCTACTCGGAGGAGTGGGGACGCGCGATCCGCGGCTCGGGCGACAGCTCCGGGCCGGGCTGGGGCTCGGTCGACTACGAGGACGTGATGGGCGTAGTGGACACGGCGCTCGAGCAGTACCCGTTCCTCGACGCCGAGCGGCTCGGCGTCCTGGGCGGGTCGTACGGCGGCTACCTGACGTCCTGGGTCGTCGGTCACACCAAGCGCTTCAAGGCGGCGCTCTCGGAGCGCTCGGTCAACCACCTCGTCAGCGCCTTCGGCTCGAGCGACCTGTTCTGGATCTTCGAGCGCCAGTTCGGCGGGCCGATGTGGGAGAACGTCGACGAGTGGCTGCGGATGTCACCGGCCACCTACGCCCGCGACATCGAGACGCCGCTCCTCGTCGTCCACTCCGAGAACGACCTCCGCTGCAACATCGAGCAGGGCGAGCACCTGTTCACGCTCCTGCGACTGCTCGGCAAGGAGACCGAGA
The DNA here is from genome assembly GCA_963759435.1 of uncultured Actinomycetes bacterium. Lineage (GTDB taxonomy): Bacteria > Actinomycetota > Thermoleophilia > Gaiellales > Gaiellaceae > Palsa-739. The sequence goes on from CAVWZB010000010.1 coordinate 551,064, forward strand.
TGCTCCGCTTCCCGGCCGAGGGGCACGAGCTGTCGCGCTCCGGATCGCCGATTCACCGCGTGCTGCGGTTCGAGGCGATCCTCGAGTGGTTCGGCCGCTACCTCGATCCCGGCAACTAGCCGAAGCGCGCGACGGCGCGGGCGCGACGGCGCTCCGCCTCGACCTCGCGGTCCTTCGGCGCCGCGGTCGTGACGAGGTCGTCGAGCAGATGCTGCGTGAGGTGCGCGATCTCGTGCACGGCACGATCGAACGCCGCCTCGTTGGCCTGCGACGGCTTGTTCATGCCGCTGACCTTGCGCACGTACTGCAGCGCCGCCGAGTGCACCTCTTCGGAGGTCGCGGGCGGATCGAAGTTGTGGAGAACGCGGATGTTCCGGCACATGCCTCGATGCTATGCGACGCAGAACTGGCGACGGGAATAACCGTGGCTGGGGGGAGTCCTTCTTGGTCGACAGCAGCCATCGCAACGCGATGGCGAAACGCATCCGGAAGGAGCACGCAATGAAGGGCTTGGTTCTCGCGATCGGGGCCGTCGTCGCCGCCGTGTCGCTCAGCTACGGGCTGGGCATCGCCTCGGCGTCATCGAACTCGGCGGCCGCCGGCACAAAGGTCGGCGTCGCCAGCTCGAGCCTGGGGCAGATCCTGGTCGACTCGCACGGCCGCACGCTCTACCTCTTTGCCAAGGACAAGAAGGGCAAGAGCGCCTGCTCCGGCGCGTGCGCCGCCTACTGGCCGCCGCTGATCGCATCGGGCAAGCCGCATGCGGTCGCCGGGGCGAAGGCGTCGCTGCTCGGCACGACCCGGCGAGGGAACGGCCGCCTGCAGGTCACCTACCGGCACCACCCGCTCTACAGGTACGCAGGAGACTCGGCCAAGGGCCAGACCAACGGTCAGGGCCTCGACGACTTCGGCGGGAAGTGGTGGGTGCTTTCGCCCGCCGGAAACAAGATCGTCTCTTGACCCCACCACGCCGGTTTGCGGGGGCCGCCCGGATGGCGGCGGCCCCCACCCGATTCCCCCACCCGAGAGAAAGGACCGTGATCATGAATGAGCAGGTCGGCGAACTGCTCGTGCAGCCCCGCCGCGAGCTCGCACGCCGTGTCAGCGGCGGGATCGAGGTGGCGCTCTTCTGGAGCCCGCTCGATGACAGCACGACCGTCGAGGTCTGGGACGCCTCCTCCGAGGAGACGCTCGCCTTCAAAGTCGCGCCGGACCGGGCCCTCGAGGCCTTCTACCACCCGTTCGCGCAGCTCGCCTCGGCGCTCGACGAGCTCGTCCCCGTCGCCGACGAGTGAGCGTTCGGGGGTTCACGTTGCAGGCAGGCCGCCGCGTATTCCCGCCAGACGGGGACGAATCGGCCCTGGATCAGCGGTGCGGCGGCCTGCGACAATCGCAGCATGAGCAACGAGCTGGGTGAGTTCCTCCGGTCACGGCGGGCGCAGGTACAGCCCGAAGACGTCGGTTTCAGGGCAGGCCGCGGCCGGCGCGTCGAAGGGCTGAGGCGCGAAGAGGTCGCCGCGCTGGCCTCCGTCAGCGTCGACTACATCAAGCGGCTCGAGGCAGGCAGGATCACGCCCTCCGAGCCCGTGCTCGACTCTCTGGCCCGCGCCCTCAGGCTCGACGCCATCGAGCGGAAGCATCTCTTCAGTCTCGCCGGCCGTGCCCCGGCCCAGGACCTCGATCCGTTCGAGGAGGTCCGCCCGGGACTGCTCCGCCTGCTCGCAGCCGTCGAGCCACTGCCCGCGTTCATCGTCGGCCCCTGGCTCGACCTGCTCGCCTGGAACCCCACCGCCTCGGCCCTGTTCTGCGGATTCGAGCGGCGGTCCCCCGCCGAGCGGAACATGGCGCGCCTCATCTTCCTCGATCCCGAGATCCGGGAGCTCTTCTGCGCCGGCGGCTGGGACGGGTCCGGCCTCGTCGCGGCCCTCCGTGTCCGGTACACGCAGGGACGGCCCGATGCGCGGGTCGAGGCACTCATCTCCGAGCTCCTCGAGCGCTCGCCGCACTTCCGGCAGCTTTGGGAGGAGCACGGCGTCGTCAAGAGGATGCAGGGCCGCAAGACGTTCAACCATCCGGAAGTCGGCGAGATAGAGCTGGACTGGGAGCGGCTGACCGTCCCCGGCGCGAGCGGGCAGGTCCTGATGGTCTACAGCGCCGAGCCGGGCACACCCGGCGCGACCGCGCTGACCTTGCTCGCAACCCTCGCAGCCACGGCGGCGCAACCGAGCTGAGCGCGGTTCTGGCGGACCAGACATGGAGCACGCGGCCCTCATCCGGGTAGTGCCGTCTGCCGAGCGGGTGCAACTCGATCCGCAGCAGGCAAGCGACCACATCGCCCGCCTCTTTCGGGCGGCCTGGGCGCTGTGCGGCTCGCGAGAGGACGCCGAGGACCTGGTGCAGGAGACGTACGCCCGGGTGCTGGCGAGGCCGCGCTTCCTCCGCAGCGAGGACGACCTCGGCTATCTCCTCAGAACGCTCCGCAACACGTTCCTGAATCAGAAGCGCACCGAGAGCCGCCGGCTTCGGACCGCGCCGTTGCCGGACGAGCTCGACGTCGTCGCCGACCCCCGCGCGACCGACCCCGCGGCTGCATTCGAAGCCCGCGAGGTCTATGCAGCCATTGCCGGCCTTCCCGCCGACTATCGCGACGTGCTCGTCGCGGTCGACGTCACAGGGCTCTCCTACAAGGAGGCGGCCCGGGCGTTGCGCATTCCCGAGGGGACGGTCATGAGCCGCCTCTACCGCGCCCGCCAGCAGGTCGCGCGGCGGATCGACGGCGGCTCCGAATGAGTCGGATCAGCCCGACCGGACCGGTCCGGCGAGCACCTTCTGGCCCGACGATGCCTGGTTGCCGTCCGCCCGCTCGCGCGTCACGGTCAGCAGCGTGAAGGTCGAGGGCGCTACCCCGGCCCACAGCGTCACGCTCCGGCCTTCGTTGAACGTCCCGATCGGGACGAGCACACCCGCCGGGCTTCGCAGCCACGCCTCGTAGAAGCGGCTGCCGTCCAGGCGCGGCAGCCCTGTGGCGTCGAGATGGATCCGCCACCCGGAGGACGTCTTCGTCAGCGTGGCATCGCCACGGGCTCCGGGAGCGAGCGGTGTCGGGCCGAGGGCGGCCTTGAAGCGTGCGCCGTGCGAGCCGGAGCCGACCACGGCGACGCCGATCGCGACGGCCGCCACCGCAGCGGCGGCGACGCCGGCGAGTGCGAGGCGTCGCGGAGCGCGGACGGTGCGCGCAGGCCGTTGTGCCTCGACGCGCGCACGCAGCCCCGCCGGGGCATCGACCTCGTCTCCGGCGCCATGGACGAGTGCGATCGCCCGCTCCTGCTCCGCGAGCCGGTCGGCAAGGGCCGGAGACGCGGCAATCTGCGCCTCGAGCGCGGCACGGCGTTCGGGCTCAACCGACCCGTCCGCGAGCGCGGCGAGCTCGGCGACCCCTTGAACGTCGGCCTCCTCCTCGCGCCCACGTCTCAGCCACATGACGGCCCCAACGGTACCTCCGCCGGCGAGTGTGTCTGGGTGGTCACATCTGAGAAGACACCGCGCCGCGTTCCGTATTCCCGCCGCGCATGCGATCACCCCCGGGAATAGACGCGCGCCTTCGGGGTCTCTAGGCAGCGGAGGGGTCAACGACTCGGAAAGGAACGAGCATGACGAACCTTCGCTTCCAGAAGGGCACAGCACGGCTTCGGCACTTCGCAGCCCTGTCGGCCGTGGCGGCGGGCGTCGCTGTCGCAACGGCGGCCGCCTATCCTGCTCAGGGAGCCGCCGCTCGGCACCTCCTCGCGCACCCGCGCGTGCGGCTCGAGCATCACACCCTGCGCGTGCAGGGCACCAACGCGAACGACGCGATCGCACTCCGGCTCGCGGCCGGCAACCCCGCCGTCCTCCAGGTGGACTTCGGGGACAACGGCTCGGCCGACTTCACCGTCCGACGCGCCGCAGTCGAGAAGATCAGCGTCGAGGCGCGCGGCGGTGCAGACCGGGTGCGCATCGACGACGCGAACGGCGCGTTCACCAACGCCATCCCGACGACGATCGACGGCGGGCCGGGCAAGGACACGATTGCCGGGGGTGCAGGCGCGGAGACGCTGGTCGGCGGTCCCGGCAACGACACGATCGACGGCAACGCCGGCAACGACGTCTCGGATCTAGGGCCGGGGGACGACTCGTTCGTCTGGGATCCGGGCGACGGCAGCGACAGGATCGAAGGCGGACCGGGTGCCGACTCGATGGTGTTCAACGGTGCAGCCGCCGCGGAGACGGTCGACCTGTCGGCGAGCGGCAACCGGTTGCTGTTCGTCCGCAGCCCCGCGAACATCACGATGGACACCCACGGTGTCGAGCGGGTCGACTTCAACGCGCTCGGCGGCGCCGATGCCATCACGGTCCATGATCTCAGCGGCACCGGCGTCAACAGCGTCGACCTCGATCTCGCCGGCACTCTCGGCGGGACCACGGGTGACGGCCTGACCGACAGCGTCGTCGTCGACGGCACCAACGGAAACGATGCCCTCACGACCGCCGGGGACGCGTCCGGCCTCACGGTGTCCGGCCTCGGGACCCAGGTCGCGATCCGGCATCAGGAGCCTGCCGATCAGCTCTTCGTCGAGGGCCTCGGCGGCGCCGACGCGATCTCCGCCACCGGTCTCGCCGCCGGGGCGATCAGCGAGTTCCTCTTCGGCGGGGACGGCAACGACACCATCGCCGGCGGCCCCGGCGCGGAAACGCTGACCGGCGACAACGGCAACGACACGATCGACGGCAACGGCGGCACCGACCGCGTGGGCCTGGGCGCAGGCGACGACACGTTCGTCTGGGACCCGGGCGACGGCAGCGACATCATCGAGGGGAATGACGGCAGGGACACGCTGGTGTTCAACGGCGCCGCCGCGGCCGAGACGGTCGACCTGTCGTCGAACGGCAACCGGCTGCTGTTCTTCCGCAACCCCGGGAACATCACGATGAACACCGACGGAGTCGAGCGGGTTGTCTTCAACGCGCTCGGCGGTGCGGACCTCGTGACGGTTCACGACCTGTCCGGCACGAGTGTCACGAGCGTCGACCTCGATCTCGCCGGCACCCTCGGCGGCACCGCGGGAGACGGCCAGACCGACCGCGTGGTCGTCGAAGGCACCGACGAAACCGACGCTGTCACCGTCGCCGGCGCGGCGGGCGACGTGAGCGTGAGCGGTCTGGCCCCAAGGGTCGAGCTTCTCCACGCAGAGACAGGCGACCAGCTCGACCTCGAGCTCCTCGGAGGCGTCTTCGACACCGTCTCCTCTGGGGGACTCGCGGCGGGCACGATCCAACTGTTCATCGACGGCGTCCCTTTCCCCTAGTACGACTCGATCGGGAACGCCAGCGGGGCCTCCACGGTGGAGGCCCCGCACCGTCGAGCGCCGATGGCCCCGCGACGAAGCCAAGCCGCCTGCAAATCGCATCTTCGGGTGTGCTTCAGCGGCCGAGGAGATACTTCGGGCCGAGCTCCTCCACCTCCAGCGTTCGGGAAGTGACCGGAAGCGTCCGCGTCATGGGGGTAGTCGAGGGGGTCCGCGAGCTCTCTGCACCGAGTAGGTACTTGGGGCCGAGCCGCTCTACCTGCAGCGCCTTTCCGGGGGTCGCGCCACCGTTGCCCGCCAGTGCCGGTGTCGCTGCGATGAGCATCGCGGCTGTGAGTGCGACTGTTGCGAGTCTGCTGTGGGTCATGGTGGCTCCTCGAGACGAGGGATGAGTTCTCGTTCGAGGCTAGGTCGGAAGGCTTCACCTGTCGCTCGCGCCCGCGACACGGGGCGTGTAACGGTCGCGACATAGGCTGTCTGTCGTGCGCTGGCGACTGCTGAGCGACGTGCCCGACGAAGACGTGCGAATGCTGCTTTCGGTGGCCCGGCGGCGACGGTTCGAGCGAGGAGAGGTCGTCTTCCACCGCGACGACCCAGGCGACTCGCTCCACCTGATCGTGTCCGGCCGCTTCGCCGTGCGGGTGATGACCCCACTCGGCGACATGGTCTGGATCGCAGTGCGCGGCCCCGGCGAGCACTTCGGCGAGATGGCCCTCGTCGAAGACGAGGCCCGCCGATCGGCCACCGTTTCAGCGTTGGCGGACGCAGAGACGTTCGCCGTGCGAAAGCTCGAGTTCGATCGGCTGCGGGAGCGCCATCCCGGCATCGATCGAGTGCTGATCGCATTCCTAGCGGGCGAAGTGCGGATGCTGGACGAGCGGCTGCTCGAGGCGCTTTACCTGCCCGCGGAGCGGCGGCTTCTGCGCCGCTTGCGCGAGCTGTCAGAGGTCTACGGTCAGCCGGACGGATCAGCGCTGATCCCCCTCACACAAGAGGAACTCGCCGAGTTTGCCGGCACGGCACGAGCCACGGTCAACCGAGTGCTGCGCCAGGAACAAGCCCGCGGCACGCTCGAGCTACAACGCGGCAAGACACGAATCCTCAAGCCAGAAGAACTCGCGCGTCGGGCACGCTGAGTCCAGTAAGCGCCTAGAGCTAGACGACATGATCGCCGAGGCGGATGATGCGGCCGACGAGGATGTCCCGCGTTGATGCCGGCGCGATGAGTGAGCGCAGGCCGGCGCTCGTGGGTCTCCTCGAATCGCCTATCTCGCTTGTTGAAGCTCTGCTAGTCGTTCGCGGACGCGGCAAGCGGGCGCGACCGCTTCTTTGCGTTCGTAGCGCTCGAGCGCCTCGTGCAGGACGGCGGTCGCCTCTTGGCGGCGGCCGGCGAGCTCGAGTACCTCTGCGAGGTCGGAGCGGGTGTCGCCCTGACCGACGAGAGTGTCGGTCGAGTCGGCGAGCGCCACGGCTTTGCGCGCCAGCGTCTCCGCCTCGCCGTGTTGCCCGCGCCGTGCGAGTACTTTCGCCTGCACCTGGCGCGACATTGCTTGCGTGGCGGTGTCGTCGCTGTCGCCCAGCTCGCTGCCTCTCTGGGCCCAGGCCTCCGCCTCGTCGAGTCGGTCGAGTGCATAGAGGGCTTGGCCGAGGTAGCAGCAGCTTGTCGAGAGATAGCCTCGTTCCCCGATCTCCTTGAGCAGTCTGCAGCCTTCCTCCGCGATTCTGGCCGCGGCGGCTGGGTCTCCTGCGAGCAGCTCGAGCTCGCTCGCCGACTGCGACCAATGTAGGCCCAGGTTCACGAGGTCGCCCCGCTCCTCGAGGGTTCGCAAGAACTCCGCGAGGATCGCTCGTGCCTCGTCGAAGCGGCCCAGCATCCCGAGAGCGACCGCCCGCCAGTGGTTTAGTCGCCAATTGCGCCCGGACGCCGTTTCGCGTTCCTCGAGCCATACCAGCAGCTGTGAGAGAGGCATGCTGCCGTAGTAGCGCGCGCTGCCTTCCTCAAGCACCAACCCGGGAACCAAGTGGGCTAAGCCGGCCAGGCTGGCGTGGTATGAGGCTTGCTCGAGCGCGCTGATCGCCGCGTCACAGCCGTTGTTTAGCGCGACCAGGGCGCGCGCGAAGTGCAGTAGGTAGAGCGCAAACCGATCCTCGGTCGCCTCGAGGGTCGGCGCGGCCTCCTCGGTCAGTCGAGCGAGTTGGCCCACGGCTCCATGCGGCTCAAACTGAAGACGAATAACAGCTTGCTCGAGTCGACTGCAGATCTCGCCGACAGGGTCGCCTACCACAACCGCCCGCTCGGCGAGCAGCCCGAGTGACCGATAGGCCTCTTCGGAGTTGCCGGCGTTCCAGAGCGCCTCGGCCAGGTCGATCTCGAGCGGCACGTCCACCTCGTCCTCGGGGACGAAAACGAGCGCACGGCGCAGCAGCTGTGAGGCTGCGATCAAGTCGTGGCGCGAAAGTGCGCGGCGGCCCGCGGCCGTGAGGTGCCGCCGTGCCGACTCCCGCAGCTCCCTTTGGACGGGCCAGCCCAGCTCTGCGCGGTACCGGCATGCCTGTTCGAGGTGGTAGCCGAGGATCTCGTCCAGCTCGACCAGGCTCTGGCCGTGCTCCGCCAACCAGCGGGCGAACCGGGGATGCAGGTCGGCGCGCGTCGCCTTGGGGAGCGCTTCGTAGGCGGCGTCCCGGATCAGGAGATGGCGGAAGCGATATGCGTCCTCGCGGGGGAGTAGGGGCCGGTCAGGACGGATGAGGTCACGCCGCACGAGCGCCGTCAGCCGCGGCGTTACCTCCGTCTCCTCCGGCACTAGTGCTTGGACAGCGCCGCGGTGGAAGAGCTCGCCCTCGACCGAGCCTCGCTCGAGCACCGTTCGCTCCGGCTCCTCGAGCTGGTCGAGCCGCGCCGCCAGCAGCGCGCGCAGCGTCGGAGGAACCTCGACCTCCCCGCCGCCCGCCTCGCTGAGCGCGACCATCTCCGTCAGGAAAAGTGGATTCCCGCCGGAGGCGCGGACGATCCGCCGGCGCGAATCCTCAGAGACCGCATCGCCGACGAGGTCACCGGCCTCCTTCGCCGGCAGCGGCTCCAACCGCAGGGTCCCGGCCAGCCTGGACGGCGGTCGAGCAGCTCCGGCCGCGCCATGCAAAGCAGCAGGAGCGGAGCCCGGCGGACAAGAGCAGCGCAGTGGACTCGACGAGGTCGAGGAACGTCTCCTCCGCCCACTGGATGTCGTCGAAACAGACCACGAGCGGCGCCTGCTCCTCGAGCAGCTTGCGGAACGCCCAGGCGATCTCGTCGGTGCCGACCGGCGTATCGCTCTCGCCCAGAAGCGATCGGATCGCGTTCGCTGCCAATTCGTCGCTCGGGAACAAATCGAGCTGCTTCACCACCTCCACAACCGGCCAGTACGTGATCCCGTCGCCATACGAGAGACAGCGGCCCCGCACGACCCGCGCCTCGATCTGCGCGAGTGCCTCCGCCACGAGCCGCGACTTGCCGATCCCCGGATCGCCCACCACTGTGACGAGCGCGCAACGCGAACCGCCGATCGTCTTCTCCCACGCGTCCACGAGCTCCCGCAACTCCCGCTCGCGGCCCACGAAACGGGAGGCGTGCGAGCGCTCCTCCGCCTCACGCACCGAGACGAGCGAGCGGGCGGCGACCAGCGCGCTCTTGCCCTTCAACTCCAAGAGCCGCTCCTCACCGACGTCCACCGCGTTCCCAACCAGCCCGAGCGTGACGGACCCGATCAGCACCTCGCCCGGCTCAGCCGCCTGCTCGAATCGCGCCGCGACGTTGATTGCGTCGCCGGTAGCGAGCCGCTCCTCGGTGCCCGTGACCACCTCGCCGCTGTTGACGCCGATCCGACCCTGGATGCCGAGCTCCGGCAACGCGTCACGCATCTCTGCAGCCGCCCGACATGCGCGCAGCGCGTCGTCCTCGTGTGCGACCGGCACCCCGAACACCGCCATCACTGCGTCGCCGATGAACTTGTCCACCACGCCGCCGTGCAACTCGACGATCCCCTTCATCCGCTCGAAGTAGCGGGCGAGCAGAACCTGCAGCGCCTCCGGATCCACCGACTCCCCGAGCGCCGTCGACCCGACCACGTCGCAGAACAGCACCGTCACCACCTTCCGGTGCGCGCTGACCGTCACGAGTCCGAGGCTAGAGCATCGACGCCGACGCGGCTAGCCGCGCGCGATCGGCGCCTTCGTGAAGACACGCATAGCTGTCGTTCCGGGACAGTGTCAGGGGACACTGCGAACACTGGCCCAGCGAGAGTCTTACACCGCTTCCTCCGGGGATCGGGTCGACGACCCCCGAAAGAAACGGTGAGTGGCGGCTAGGAAGCGGGCGTTGCGTTGTCGTAGACGACAGCCGGCACTGAGGCGCAGATGAAAGTCCGCGTCGGAAGCGGGACTTCGATCGCGTCCCCGTTTGCGAGTGCTGCTTGGATCTGGCCGTCGGTGAGGATGTGTTGATTGGTGGCGCCGTCGAGAAGTCCTTGTGCGGTGAAGAGGACGACGGTTGGTTCCCAGGCGATGTTGAAGTCCGGGCCGCCGGGGAAGTCCATCAGATGGTCGTGGCCTGCGACGCCCGCGGCGTACACGAGGGGCTCGCGGGCCATAGCCAAGGTCGCGATGTTGTTGCCGTGCGTGGGGCAATTGTCGGTCGGTGTGTGCTGGCAGAGGAACGTCGCCGCGGCGAGTGTTCCGACCGGGTACACGACAAGGTAGAACGGCGCGACCGCATGCTGATTGGCCGGGATCGGTTGGGGTGCGTTGATCGGTTGCTTGATGTACCCGATCTGACCGGCGGTTTCGTCGTTGTAGACCGGCTCGATCTCGGTCTGGCCAAGAACGCGTTGGCCGCTCGGTGTCGCGGCGCCCGAAGCCGTCGCGACGGCCGCGAGCGCAAAGGACGCCGCTAGTCCGAGAAGCAAAAGTCGCCGTATGAACATTTGTTCTCCTCGCCTCTCTTGTTGGGAAGGGAACCCAAATGTTCGCAGCGACCGCTGCCATTGTCGTTCGCGCGGCTGACACGGGCAGTGTCAGCGACGCGACACTCGCGAACCACCCGAATCTGTGGCGCTCGATGGCCCTGCAAAGCAGAAATTTCCTGCAAATGGATGGTTTCATGGCCCCGGGAGGAATCGAACCTCCGCACGCAGCTTCGAAGGCTGCCGCTCTATCCGCTGAGCTACGGGGCCTAAGCACGCAAGGGTATCCCGCCCCAACGCGCGCTACGCTGTGCCCGCTCGGTGGCGGTAGCTCAGTTGGTAGAGCTCCGGGTTGTGGTCCCGGTGGCCGCGGGTTCGAGTCCCGTCCGCCACCTCGAGACAACGGGGCCGCGCCGCGGCCCCGTTGCGCACTCGCTCAGGCCGGGGTTTGCCGTCGACGACGACCTCCTCGTCGACCCAGTCGCCGCCGCGTTGCGGCCACGACGTGACGCGCTTGCCGCGCACGACCCCGGATTCGACGAGCAACCACGGGCTGCACCGGCGCCTACCCGGCGCGGCGAGACCTATGCGTAGTTCTTGCGGAGGTAGTCCAGGTACGGCTGCGCCTGAATGGCGGAGCCGGTCGCGCGGCGGAGAGTCTCCTGCGGCGAGAACTTGCGGCCGAGCGTGTGGACGTGGTCGCCGAGCCATTCCCTCAGTGCCGTGAACTCGCCGCGGCCGACCTGGTCCTCGAGGTCGGGCACGTCGCGCGTGGCCGCCTCCCAGATCTGCACGGAGGCAACCGTCCCGATGAGGTAGGTGGAGAAGTAGCCGATCGACCCGCTGGACCAGTGGACGTCCTGAAGGACGCCGTGCGCGTCGTCGGGCACCTCGACGCCGAGGTATTCCCACATCTTCTCGTTCCACGTCTGCGGCAGGTCGCGGAGCTCGACGCGGCCCTCGACCATGTCCTGCTCGAGCTCGAACCGCAGCATCACGTGCATTCCGTACGTGACCTCGTCGGCCTCGATCCGGATCAGGCCGGGCTTGACCGCATGGATCCCGGCATGGAACTGCTCGAGATCGACGCCCGCGAGCTGCTCGGGGTACGTCTTCTGCAGGCGGGGATAGAAGTGCTGCCAGAACGGACGGCTGCGGCCCACGAGGTTCTCCCAGAGGCGGCTCTGCGACTCGTGGATCCCGAGCGAGCAGGGCCCGCCGGTCGGCAGCCGCTCGAGATGCTCGGGCTGCTGGTGGCTGTACAGGCCGTGTCCGTACTCGTGCATCGTGGAGAAGAGGGAGTGGAGCGAGTCGGGGTGGTAGTTCGTCGTGATTCGGACGTCGTCGCGGCCAGGCCCGGAGGCGAACGGATGCTCGGTCGGGTCGATGCGCCAGCTGTCGGGCCGGTGTCCGAAGAGGTCGGTCACCTCGTATGCGAGCGCGCGCTGGCGCTCGGGCGGGAAGTCTCCGTGGAGGAACGACGTGTCGATGTCCCGCTCCCGCAGCTCGGCGATCAGCTCGACGAGCGGCGGCTTCAACTCGTGGAACAGCGTGCGCACCTCCGCGGTCGCCGTCTGCGGCTCGTAGTCGTCGAGCAGCACGTCGTAGCGCTCGGCGGCTCCGTCGGCGACGCAGTCGACGTACTGAAGCTTCAGCTCGACGATCCGCTCGAGCGACGGCAGGAACGAGGCGAAGTCCGACTCCGCCTTCGCCTTCACCCAGACCGGGCGCGCCTCGGCGGCCGCGCGGGCCATCTCCGCGCGCAGCGAGGTTGGCACGTTCACCGCCTTCTCGTAGTCCCGGCGGACGAGCGCGATCAGCGCGCCGTCGTCGGAATCCGGGTCGAGCGAGTCCTCGAACGGGCGCAGCTCCTCGAGGAGCCGGCCCACCTCGGGATCCGTGAACTTGTCGTGTGCGATGCGAACGAGGGTTGAGAACTGGTCGGCGCGGTGGGCGGTGCCGGCCGGCGGCATCATCGTCTGCTGATCCCAGCCGAGGAGACGCGCGACCTTGCCGAGATCCGTGACCTCGGCCAGCCGCTCCTTGAGTTGCTCGAGCGCGTCCGCCATCGGCGGCAATCTAGCGGTCTACCCTTTCCCCACGCGCCCGTAGCTCAGTGGACAGAGCGGCGGACTTCTAATCCGCGGGTCGGAGGTTCGAATCCTCCCGGGCGCATCCGCGATTGGCTCAGATGGGTCCACCGGCCGGCACCGCGCGGGCGGCACAGTGTCGCGGGGCGGCGGACGGGGTTCCTCGACGCGCGGAGGGGGCAGAGGTCGCCGCCCCGTTGCGTCCCCGGCCACGCCCCGCTCGCAACGCCGACTACGCTGGCGCATTCTTCGTGGGTGGAGTGGAAACGAAGCAGACAGTGAGCCAGCCGTCCGCCCTTCGCTTGTGGCGGCGCGGCCCCTTCAAGGTGCTGTTCGCCCACCATCGGGAGCAGGAGGCGCACCACGTGGTGGTGCTGATGGTCCTCGCGGCCGCCCTCTCGCTCATCGCGACGATCTTCGTCGCGGGAGCCGCGGGGTACGTGTCGGTCGCCTCGCATCTCCGGCATGCGGACTGGTACTGGATCCCGTTCGCAATCGCGGGGGCCGTGGCCGCGCAGATCGGCTACACGTTCGCGTACCGCGAGGTCGCCCACGTGGGGCGCGGTGTCAAGCTGAGCGCGCTGCGGGCGAGTGCGATCGTCTCCGCCGGCTTCGGCATGTTCATCCCCCGCGGTGGGTTCGCGGTGGACATCGAGGCGCTCGAGGATCTCGGCGTCCCACGCGACGAGGCACGCGTGCGGGTGCTCGGGCTCGGCTCGCTCGAGTACGCCGTTCTCGCGACCGGCGCCCTGATCTGCGCGATCTTCCTGCTCGCGAACCACGCGGACGCCCAGCGCGCGGTCACGCTCTCGTGGACGATCGGCGTCCCGGCCGGGACTGCGCTCGCGCTGGTCGCCGTCCGCTACCGCAAGTGGATCTGTCGCGGCTGGCTGAAGCCGATCCTCGGGCCGCCGCTCGAGGCGATCGGCGTCGTCGGGCAGATCGTCGCCTCGCCGCGCCGGCACGGCGCCGCGGCCTTCTCCGGGATGGCTCTCTACTGGGCGGGCGAGGTGTTCGTCCTCTGGGTCTGCCTCGCCGCCTTCACCGGCGATACGCCGTCGGTGGCAGCGGTCGTCGTCGGCTACGCGACCGGCTACGCGCTCACCCGGCGAACGCTCCCGCTCGCGGGCGCAGGCGCCGTCGAGGCGCTGCTGCCGTTCGCGCTCGTCTGGGTCGGCTACAGCCTGCCCGCCGCGGTCCTCGCGGTCTTCGCGTACCGCGTCTTCAACCTCTGGCTACCACTCGGCCCGGCGGCCGTGGGGCTCTACCACCTGCAGCGGCGAGCACCGGACGGCACGAGCCGCTAGCGGCGGACGCCGAAGTCGGTGGTGATGATGATGGCGTGCATCCCGCCGTAGACACCCGGAGCGCGTGCGACGGCAACGGCTGAGATGCCGATCTGCCGCCACTGCTTGGACAGCAGGTTCGCCAGATGCGGAGGGCTCGCGATCCACAGGCTCATCGCCTTCGCGGGGCTCAGGCTCGGGGCGCGCCACACGAGGTTCTCGCCGACGGACCAGTACGAAGCGTTGTGCGCCGGGTAGTAGCGCCGGATCCTCTTCCAGAACACGGTTCCGTCGGCCGAGGAATGGGCGAAGTAGCCAAGCCGGCCCATCTCGACCGAGTGCTGGCGCGCCGACCTGTCGAGAGCACCGGACTCGCGAAGCGCCACGAGGCCGTGCGCGGCGCGGAGCCGGTTCACCGCGGCGAGAACCTGGTGGTTCAACGTCGTCAGGCTCTTCTCCGAGCGGCTCGTCGCGAGCGCCGGGTCGGCAAGGAGCGCGGTCGCGGCGAGCGCGGCCAACGCGAGGGCGAAGCGGAGTGCTCTCGCGCGGTTCACGCCCACACGGTTGCGGCAATCGGGGAGGTGGGTCATCGGCCGTTCGGCGCAAGTTCGCGCCGCCGGGGTCCTACTCCTGCAACTGGTTTCGACCCGGCGCACGTCCGGCAGAATGGCACAACCATGTTCCTTCGTGGCCAACCGCTCGAGCAGGAGGTCACGCTGCCGGACGGCCGCGTCGTCTCAGTGCGCGTGGGCGTCGCGCAGGACTCCTACATCGCCCGCCGCGAGCTGGACACGGTCACCGTCGAGATCTGGGACGAGGGAGAGGGCGAGCACCTCGCGGGTGTGGCGACCGTCCTCTCTGCGAACGACGTGGACGCCGCCCGCGCGCTCTTGCGCGAAGTCGTCGGGGGACTCGGGGACGGGTCGCTCGCACCCACCGCCGGCGCGCTCGAGCCGCTGGCCGATAGCGTTCGGCCGGAATGAGCGCCGCGACCCTGCACACGAACCACGGCCCGATCGAGTTCGAGCTGTTCGAGGGCGAGGCGCCGACGACCGTCGAGAACTTCCGCAAGCTCGCCGGCGACGGCTTCTACGACGGCGTCATCTTCCACCGCATCATCCCGGACTTCATGATCCAGGGCGGCGACCCGACCGGCACCGGCACGGGTGGCCCCGGGTACACGTTCGAGGACGAATTCAATGTCCACCCGGTCGTGCGCGGCGCACTCGCGATGGCGAACGCGGGGCCGAACACGAACGGCAGCCAGTTCTTCATCGTGACCGCGGACGCGTGTCCGTGGCTCGACGGCAAGCACACGGTCTTCGGCCAGATCACCGGCGGGATGGACGTGGTCGACAAGATCTCGGCGGTGGAGACGGACGCGGCCGACCGCCCCCGCGAGGACGTCGTCATCGAGCGGATCGATCTCTGAGCGCCGCCCGCAGGGGCAGGACGTACCAGAGCGACACCACGACCACAAACAAGGCGGCCGCGGCGGGAGGAATCGAACCTCCGCACGCAGCTTCGAAGGCTGCCGCTCTATCCGCTGAGCTACGGGGCCTAAGCACGCAAGGGTATCCCGCCCCAACGCGCGCTACGCTGTGCCCGCTCGGTGGCGGTAGCTCAGTTGGTAGAGCTCCGGGTTGTGGTCCCGGTGGCCGCGGGTTCGAGTCCCGTCCGCCACCTCGAGACAACGGGGCCGCGCCGCGGCCCCGTTGCGCACTCGCTCAGGCCGGGGTTTGCCGTCGACGACGACCTCCTCGTCGACCCAGTCGCCGCCGGCGTTGCGGCCACGACGTGACGCGCTTGCGGCGCACGACCCCGGATTCGACGAGCAACCACGGGCTGCACCGGCGCCTACCCGACGCGGCGAGATCTATGCGTAGTTCTTGCGGAGGTAGTCCAGGTACGGCTGCGCCTGGATGGTGGAGCCGGTCGCGCGCCGGAGAGTCTCCTGCGGCGAGAACTTGCGGCCGAGCGTATGGACGTGGTCGCCGAGCCATTCCCTCAGTGCCGTGAACTCGCCGCGGCCGACCTGGTCCTCGAGGTCGGGCACGTCGCGCGTGGCCGCCTCCCAGATCTGCACGGAGGCAACCGTCCCGATGAGGTAGGTGGAGAAGTAGCCGATCGACCCACTGGACCAGTGGACGTCCTGAAGGACGCCGTGCGCGTCGTCGGGCACCTCGACGCCGAGGTATTCCCACATCTTCTCGTTCCACCGCTGCGGCAAGTCGCGGAGCTCGACGCGGTCCTCGACCATGTCCTGCTCGAGCTCGAACCGCAGCATCACGTGCATCCCGTACGTGACCTCGTCGGCCTCGATCCGGATCAGACCGGGCTTGACCGCATGGATCCCGGCATGGAACTGCTCGAGATCGACGCCCGCGAGCTGCTCGGGGTACGTCTTCTGCAGGCGGGGATAGAAGTGCTGCCAGAACGGACGGCTGCGGCCCACGAGGTTCTCCCAGAGGCGGCTCTGCGACTCGTGGATCCCGAGCGAGCAGGGCCCGCCGGTCGGCAGCCGCTCGAGATGCTCGGGCTGCTGGTGGCTGTACAGGCCGTGTCCGTACTCGTGCATCGTGGAGAAGAGGGAGTGGAGCGAGTCGGGGTGGTAGTTCGTCGTGATTCGGACGTCGTCGCGGCCGGGCCCGGAGGCGAACGGATGCTCGGTCGGGTCGATGCGCCAGCTGTCGGGCCGGTGTCCGAAGAGGTCGGTCACCTCGTATGCGAGCGCGCGCTGGCGCTCGGGCGGGAAGTCTCCGTGGAGGAACGACGTGTCGATGTCCCGCTCCCGCAGCTCGGCGATCAGCTCGACGAGCGGCGGCTTCAGCTCGTGGAACAGCGTGCGCACCTCCGCGGTCGCCGTCTGCGGCTCGTAGTCGTCGAGCAGCACGTCGTAGCGCTCGGCGGCTCCGTCGGCGACGCAGTCGACGTACTGAAGCTTCAGCTCGACGATCCGCTCGAGCGACGGCAGGAACGACGCGAAGTCCGACTCCGCCTTCGCCTTCACCCAGACCGGGCGCGCCTCGGCGGCCGCGCGGGCCATCTCCGCGCGCAGCGAGGTTGGCACGTTCACCGCCTTCTCGTAGTCCCGGCGGACGAGCGCGATCAGCGCGCCGTCGTCGGAATCCGGGTCGAGCGAGTCCTCGAGCGGGCGCAGCTCCTCGAGGAGCCGGCCCACCTCGGGATCCGTGAACTTGTCGTGTGCGATGCGAACGAGGGTTGAGAACTGGTCGGCGCGGTGGGCGGTGCCGGCCGGCGGCATCATCGTCTGCTGATCCCAGCCGAGGAGACGCGCGACCTTGCCGAGATCCGTGACCTCGGCCAGCCGCTCCTTGAGTTGCTCGAGCGCGTCCGCCATCGGCGGCAATCTAGCGGTCTACCCTTTCCCCACGCGCCCGTAGCTCAGTGGACAGAGCGGCGGACTTCTAATCCGCGGGTCGGAGGTTCGAATCCTCCCGGGCGCATCCGCGATTGGCTCAGATGGGTCCACCGGCCGGCACCGCGCGGGCGGCACAGTGTCGCGGGGCGGCGGACGGGGTTCCTCGACGCGCGGAGGGGGCAGAGGTCGCCGCCCCGTTGCGTCCCCGGCCACGCCCCGCTCGCAACGCCGACTACGCTGGCGCATTCTTCGTGGGTGGAGTGGAAACGAAGCAGACAGTGAGCCAGCCGTCCGCCCTTCGCTTGTGGCGGCGCGGCCCCTTCAAGGTGCTGTTCGCCCACCATCGGGAGCAGGAGGCGCACCACGTGGTGGTGCTGATGGTCCTCGCGGCCGCCCTCTCGCTCATCGCGACGATCTTCGTCGCGGGAGCCGCGGGGTACGTGTCGGTCGCCTCGCATCTCCGGCATGCGGACTGGTACTGGATCCCGTTCGCAATCGCGGGGGCCGTGGCCGCGCAGATCGGCTACACGTTCGCGTACCGCGAGGTCGCCCACGTGGGGCGCGGCGTCAAGCTGAGCGCGCTGCGGGCGAGTGCGATCGTCTCCGCCGGCTTCGGCATGTTCATCCCCCGCGGTGGGTTCGCGGTGGACATCGAGGCGCTCGAGGATCTCGGCGTCCCACGCGACGAGGCACGCGTGCGGGTGCTCGGGCTCGGCTCGCTCGAGTACGCCGTTCTCGCGACCGGCGCCCTGATCTGCGCGATCTTCCTGCTCGCGAACCACGCGGACGCCCAGCGCGCGGTCACGCTCTCGTGGACGATCGGCGTCCCGGCCGGGACTGCGCTCGCGCTGGTCGCCGTCCGCTACCGCAAGTGGATCTGTCGCGGCTGGCTGAAGCCGATCCTCGGGCCGCCGCTCGAGGCGATCGGCGTCGTCGGGCAGATCGTCGCCTCGCCGCGCCGGCACGGCGCCGCGGCCTTCTCCGGGATGGCTCTCTACTGGGCGGGCGAGGTGTTCGTCCTCTGGGTCTGCCTCGCCGCCTTCACCGGCGATACGCCGTCGGTGGCAGCGGTCGTCGTCGGCTACGCGACCGGCTACGCGCTCACCCGGCGAACGCTCCCGCTCGCGGGCGCAGGCGCCGTCGAGGCGCTGCTGCCGTTCGCGCTCGTCTGGGTCGGCTACAGCCTGCCCGCCGCGGTCCTCGCGGTCTTCGCGTACCGCGTCTTCAACCTCTGGCTACCACTCGGCCCGGCGGCCGTGGGGCTCTACCACCTGCAGCGGCGAGCACCGGACGGCACGAGCCGCTAGCGGCGGACGCCGAAGTCGGTGGTGATGATGATGGCGTGCATCCCGCCGTAGACACCCGGAGCGCGTGCGACGGCAACGGCTGAGATGCCGATCTGCCGCCACTGCTTGGACAGCAGGTTCGCCAGATGCGGAGGGCTCGCGATCCACAGGCTCATCGCCTTCGCGGGGCTCAGGCTCGGGGCGCGCCACACGAGGTTCTCGCCGACGGACCAGTACGAAGCGTTGTGCGCCGGGTAGTAGCGCCGGATCCTCTTCCAGAACACGGTTCCGTCGGCCGAGGAATGGGCGAAGTAGCCAAGCCGGCCCATCTCGACCGAGTGCTGGCGCGCCGACCTGTCGAGAGCACCGGACTCGCGAAGCGCCACGAGGCCGTGCGCGGCGCGGAGCCGGTTCACCGCGGCGAGAACCTGGTGGTTCAACGTCGTCAGGCTCTTCTCCGAGCGGCTCGTCGCGAGCGCCGGGTCGGCAAGGAGCGCGGTCGCGGCGAGCGCGGCCAACGCGAGGGCGAAGCGGAGTGCTCTCGCGCGGTTCACGCCCACACGGTTGCGGCAATCGGGGAGGTGGGTCATCGGCCGTTCGGCGCAAGTTCGCGCCGCCGGGGTCCTACTCCTGCAACTGGTTTCGACCCGGCGCACGTCCGGCAGAATGGCACAACCATGTCCCTTCGTGGCCAACCGCTCGAGCAGGAGGTCACGCTGCCGGACGGCCGCGTCGTCTCAGTGCGCGTGGGCGTCGCGCAGGACTCCTACATCGCCCGCCGCGAGCTGGACACGGTCACCGTCGAGATCTGGGACGAGGGAGAGGGCGAGCACCTCGCGGGTGTGGCGACCGTCCTCTCTGCGAACGACGTGGACGCCGCCCGCGCGCTCTTGCGCGAAGTCGTCGGGGGACTCGGGGACGGGTCGCTCGCACCCACCGCCGGCGCGCTCGAGCCGCTGGCCGATAGCGTTCGGCCGGAATGAGCGCCGCGACCCTGCACACGAACCACGGCCCGATCGAGTTCGAGCTGTTCGAGGGCGAGGCGCCGACGACCGTCGAGAACTTCCGCAAGCTCGCCGGCGACGGCTTCTACGACGGCGTCATCTTCCACCGCATCATCCCGGACTTCATGATCCAGGGCGGCGACCCGACCGGCACCGGCACGGGTGGCCCCGGGTACACGTTCGAGGACGAATTCAATGTCCACCCGGTCGTGCGCGGCGCACTCGCGATGGCGAACGCGGGGCCGAACACGAACGGCAGCCAGTTCTTCATCGTGACCGCGGACGCGTGTCCGTGGCTCGACGGCAAGCACACGGTCTTCGGCCAGATCACCGGCGGGATGGACGTGGTCGACAAGATCTCGGCGGTGGAGACGGACGCGGCCGACCGCCCCCGCGAGGACGTCGTCATCGAGCGGATCGATCTCTGAGCGCCGCCCGCAGGGGCAGGACGTACCAGAGCGACACCACGACCACAAACAAGGCGGCCGCGGCGGCGAGCGCCGCGCCGCGCGAGAGCACGAAGTCGATCACGAGCAGGACGACCGCCTCGAGTGCGACTGCAGCGGCGGCGATTCCTGCGATTGCGAGTGTGTTGCCCAACCTGACGAGCTGCGCCTTGTCGCCCTGGTGGAAGCGGAGCCGGTGGTACGAGCTGGGCGCGGCGAGAAATGCGACCGAGACCGCGGACGCCAGGAAGGCAACCACGAATACGTCGCGCTGAAACTCGGTGACTCGGGTCCAGCCCTTCGCAAACGGCACCGCGAGCAGAAAAGCCAGGAGCACCGTGACGCCCGGAAGCACGACGCGCAGCTCGTTCAAGAGCTCGATCAGCTCGCGGTCGACCTGCTCCTTCGGCGTCTCATCCCGCTCCGGGCGCTCGTCGTCCACGACACGGACGCTACTGCCTCGCGCCGGCTCAGTTAAAGGTCGGCCGCAAATCGGCCGAACGAACGCTTACATGCGGCTTTCACATCGCTTAAATGCGGCTCATCGGCGCCTGCTCTGATGCTCTCGTGCCCGGACTGACGCGACGCCTCCTGCTCGCCGTCCTGGCGACGCTGGCGCCGGCCGTAGCCGCCTCTCCGGCCGGCGCCGCCGGGCACTCGACGCATCCGTCGGTCACGGCGCGCCCGAATGTCGGGATCGTGAACATCTACACCACGCTCGGCTACCAGGACGGACTCGCCGCCGCGGGCACGGGGATGATCATCTCCCGCTCGGGCGAGGTCCTGACGAACAATCACGTGATCAACGGCGCGACCAAGTTCAAGGTCGTCGACGTCACGACCCACCGCAGGTACAACGCCACCGTCGCCGGCTACTCGGTCTCACGCGACATCGCCGTGCTGCACCTCGCGAACGCGTCGGGCCTGCGGACGGTCAAGCGCGGAGGCGCCATCCCGCTGCGCGTCGGGATGCGGATCGTCGCCCGCGGGAACGCGCAAGGTCGCGGCGGGCCGCCGAAGACGGCACGCGGCCGGGTCATCGCCCTCCACCAGCAGATCGTCGCGAAGGACGAGACGGGCGATCCCGAGACGCTGAACAACATGATCGCCACGAACGCTCCCGTCGTGCCCGGCTACTCCGGCGGGCCGCTCGAGAACGGCCAGAACCGCGTCCTCGGCATCGTGACCGCCGGCTCGACGAACCCGAGCTTTCATCGCGGCTTCGCCATCCCACTCCCGCAGGCGCTTCAGATCGCGCGGCGGATCGAGAGCGGCAGGCCGAACGCCATTGTCCACATCGGGCCGACTGCGTTCCTCGGCGTCATCCTCAAGGACGTCTCGGGCGGAGCCAAGATCTGGTCGACCGTGCCGGGAAAGCCCGGCGACGAAGCCGGCCTCGTCAAGGGCGACGTCATCACGTCGCTGAACGGCACGACGATCTCGTCGGTCAAGGACGTTCGTACGACCGTGCTCCAACTCGTGCCCGGCAAGACCGTCCCGATCGCGTGGACGGACACGAACGGCGTCGACCAGACGGGCACCATCACGCCCATCAGCGGCCCGCCGCAATAGCGCCCCTCCGCGCTTAGAAAAAGAAGCGGGTGGCAATCGGGGGAATCGAACCCGCGTAGCTAGCTTGGAAGGCTAGAGCTCTACCATTGAGCTACACCCGCAAAGCGCTGGGTACGGTAGCGAGATGCATCTCTCGGCGGAGGCGATCGGACTCGCGCCGGCGCTCGCAATCGGGCTGATCCTCGCCTACCGCGGCAACCCGGTCTCGCGCGCGCGCATCGCCGCAGGGGCTCTCGGAGTCGGCCTCGTCTTCACCGCCTTCGTCACGGAGCTCGAGCCGCTCGCGAACCACACGTTCCTCTGGGCGCACCTGCTCCAGAACGTCGTGCTCGCGGAGTGGGCACCCGCGTTGCTCGTGCTCGCGATCCCGCCGCGGCTCGCCGAGCGGGCGGCTGGATTCCCGCTCTTCAGGCCGTTCGTGGCATTGCCGCTCTGGCTCGCGGCCTATTACGCGTGGCATCTGCCCTGGATCTACGACACGGCGCTCCGCAATCCGCACTCGCTCCTCCATGTCGAGCACCTCACCTATCTCGCAGCAGGCATCTGTGTCTGGTGGCCGGTCGTGCACGGGAAGAGCTCGGCCGGAACGAAGGCCGCCTATCTCTTCGCCGCCTTCGTGCTCGCCTCCCCACTCGGCCTCCTGATGGCTTTGATTCCGCGCGCGATCTATCCCTTCTACGCCCACGCGCCGCGCACGTGGGGGCCGGGGCCGCTCGCCGACCAGCAGATCGCCGGCGTGACGATGGCGGCCGAAGAGGCGATCGTCTTCTTCGGGGCCTTCGCGGCCTACCTGCTCCGCTTCCTCGCCGACGAGCAGGCGAGCGGGATCGCGCCTAGCCGGCGCGGGACGGCACCTGCGGCTCGCGCTCGGCCGGCTCCCCTTCCCGCAACTCCCCGCTCCGCTCCGCCTCGGCATTGAGCTCGGCGCCGAGGAGCAGCGCGACCGCCGCGAGCCAGAGCCAGGTGAGCATGACGATCACGGCCGCGAGCGATCCCCACGTCTTGTTGTAGGAGCCGAACATCGACGTGTAGACGGCAAAGGCGCCGGAGGCGGCGAGCCAGACCACGGTCGCGAGGACCGAGCCCGGCGTGACGAACCGCCAGCGGGGATGGTCGACGTCCGGCCCGAGGTAGAGCACGGTCGAGAACGCGGCCATGAGGCCCACGAGCAGGATCGGCCATTCGGCGACCCACCAGATCCAGCCAATCGGCCGGGAGAGCGGGCCGGCGTGGGACGCGACGAGCTGCTCGAGCCCCGGGCCGAAGATGAGCAAGGTGGCCACGAGCAGGAACGCGACGCCGATCGCGGCCACCATGCCGACCGCCACGAGCCGCTTGAAAGGGAACGAGCGCCGGTCCTTACGCCCGTACGCGAGGTTTACGGCCGTCATGAAGGACGTCATGGCGCCGGTCGTCGACCAGATCGCCAGCACGAAGCCGACGATCGTCATCGCGATCCCCGTCGAGGGGTGCCGGTCGAGGCGATGGAGGCTGCCGCCGAGGAGGCTCGTCGCCTGGCGCGGCATGACTGCGGAGAAGTGCTCCGTCAGCGCCGAGATCGTCCCCGGGCCGACGAGCAGCGTGAAGACGCCGACCGCGACCAGCAGAACCGACGGAATCGCGAAGAACGTCGAGTAGGCGAGCGCCGAGGCGAGCATCGTCCCGTTGTCGTCGAGGAACTTCTTGCAGGCGCGGACGAAGACTGCGCGCCAGTCGCGGAACGAGAGGTCGCGCAGGCCCGGATCGCACAGCCGCGACTCGTGCCGCCCGGGCTGCGGCTTCGGCTCGAGCGACCCCCCGTCGGGCAGAGGGCGCTCGACCGACTCGCGATCCTGCTCGCGCGTGCTCACGAAGGAGAAACGGCCCTCGGGAAGATCGAGTTGCGGAAAAATCGGGGTGGGCAGACTCGAACTGCCGGCCTCCCGGCCCCAAACCGGGCGCTCTACCAGGCTGAGCTACACCCCGAGGTGCACCAAGTGTAAGCCGACTACTCGGACTCGATCAGCGCGCGCAGCTCGGCGAGCTTCTCGCCGCGCAGCTCGTCGCGCTCCCCGCGGTCGATGCGGGCGAGCAGTTCGCGGACGAGCGGGGCGAGGTCGAGCGGGTTGAACGGCTTCGTGACGTAGTCGACGCCGCCGATGTCGATCCCGCGTGCGCGGTCGCGGAACTCGGCGCGCGCCGTGAGGAAGATGATCGGGATCCCGCGCGTGCGGTCGTCCTCGAGCAGCTCCTCGGCGACCCGCCAGCCGTCGAGTCCCGGCATCATCACGTCGAGGAGCACGACGTCTGGTTGCTCGGCCCGCGCGAGGTCGAGCCCGGCCGTGCCGTCGGCGGCCTCGAGCACGTGGATCCCCTCGGCCTCGAGGTTGACGCGGCAGAGCAGCCGGATCGGCGCCTCGTCGTCGATCACCAGCACGCGCGTCACAGCCGCATCCGGCATCGGGCGCGTATACCCATCCATGTCTGCACTCATGCTCGCTCCTGGCCTCCGGTAAGCGAATCGGCAGCAACGGCCGGTAACTCAAATGAGAAGCGGGAGCCTTCCCCTTCCCGGGACGAGACCCAGATCCTGCCGCCCATGGCCGTCACGAGGCCGCGGGCGATGAACAGCCCGAGCCCGGTCCCGCCGGCACCGACCCGCAGCTCGGCGTCGGAGCCGCGGTAGAACTTGCGGAAAATCTGCTCCTGGTCCGACTGCGGGATGCCGATCCCCTCGTCCGCGACGTTCACCTCGACCGTGTCCTGCCGGCGGGCGGCGCCGACGGTAACGGTGCCTCCGTCCGGCGAGTAGCGGAGCGCGTTCTCGACCAGGATCGTGCACACCTGCCGCAGCTTCTCGGGATCGGCTTTCGCGGCCAGCGGCTCCTCGGGCAGCTCGACGACGAAGCGGTGCCCGTTGACCTCGGTCGTCGAGACCGTGTCGAGCACCCGGGTGACGACGTCACGGACGTCCGTCTCGGCGAGGTTGACCTGAAGGTCCCCCGTGTCGAGGCGGGCGACGTTGAGGAGCGTGTCGACGATCGAGGTCAGCCGCTGCGACTCCGAGGCGATGTAGCGGAGGAACGTCTGGCGCTCCTCCTCGCCGAACATGACGTCCTGGCGAAGAAGTGTCTCGGCGAAGCCGTAGATCGAGGTCAGCGGCGTGCGGAG
This sequence comes from uncultured Actinomycetes bacterium, assembly GCA_963759435.1. Lineage (GTDB taxonomy): Bacteria > Actinomycetota > Thermoleophilia > Gaiellales > Gaiellaceae > Palsa-739. The sequence goes on from CAVWZB010000010.1 coordinate 575,559, forward strand.
CTCGTGTGAGACCGTGCTGACGAAATCCGACTTGACCTGCTCGACCAGGCGGTCGCTCGAGATGTCGCGGAAGGCGAAGATGCGGCCTGCGACGGCGCCGGTCGGATCGCGCATCACCGCCTCAGTGACCGACAACCAGACCTCCTCGCGCCCGCGCATGATCGGAACGAGCCGTTCGCCGCGTACCGCTTCGTCCGGCGACTCGAGGTTCCGCTGCAACACGTCGACCGGCGCGCGTCCGGCGGCGACCGAGGCGGGGACGCCGGTGATCACCTCGGCGGCGCTGTTCCAGAGGACGACGGTGCCGTCACGGTCGACGGCGACGATCCCCTCGGCGATGTTGGCGAGGATGGCGACCGACCGCTCCCGCTCGAGCGCGACGCGCTGGTACAGCTCCGCGTTCGAGAGTGCCGCCGACGTGCTGGCCGCCACGGCGAGCAGCGCCTCGATCTCCTCCTCCCGCCATTCGCGCGGCACGGAGGCGTAGACGGCGAGCACCCCGAGGGTCGTTCCCTCCGCACCGCCGACCGGCACGCCGAGGAAGGCGGCGTGGCCCGCCTGGAGCATCGGGTCGAGGCTGCGCAGACGCTCGTCGCCGCCCGCTTGCGCGAGGGAGACCGGCGCCCCCGACTGGAGGACGTCGCCGGAGAGCCAGCCTCCGGCCGGGCTCCGAGAGCCCAGCGCTGCCTCCGCACCCTCTCCGCCGGCCGCCGTGACCACCAGCTCCTCCCCGTCGAGCAGGCGGAACGCTCCGGCCTCGGCGTTGACGAGCGCCGGCGCCTGCTGGACGACCTCGTCGAGCACGGCCGCCGGATCGAGCTCGCTCGTGAGCAGCCGGCCTGTGCGCGTCAACTGCTGCGCGAGCGCTCGAGCCCCGCGTTCGGCCTCGAACAACTCGCTGCGCTCGAGCGCGCCGCGCGTCGCGTCGGCGAGATGGCGCGCGAGCTCGAGGTCGTCGTCGCTGAACGAGCGCGCCTCGGCGAAGAAGATGAGGACGAGGCCTCGGCCGGCGTCGCGGGGCGCCTCCACCGGCACGGAGATCAGCGACAGGTAGCGATTCGCGGCCGCGGCCGCGCGGAGGTCGGGCAGCAGCCGCTCGTCGTCCGAGATCGAGGACGAGACGAGAATGCGTCCCTCGGTGGCGGCCCGGAAGAGCGGTCCGTGCTGGTCCGCCGCGCGGTGCTCGAAGATATGCCCAAGATCGGACGGGAGCTCGTATGCCCCGACCGCTTCGAGCCGCCCGCTCGAAGGCACGAGCACCGCAGCCGAGCTGCCGCCGAGCGCCTCGGCGGCAGCCTGGGCTACCGCCTCGAGCGTCGCCGGGCGAGATAGGGACTGCCCGAGCACCGACGCGATCCGGTAGAAGCCTCGCTGGATCCGCGCCTGCCGTGCACTCTGGGTGAACATCTCGGCGTTCTTCAGCGCGAGCGACGCGAGGCCCGCGAAGGCCTCCAGGATGTCCGCGTCCAGGGCCGTGAAGCGGCGCCCCTCGCGCCGCCCGACGCCGAGCACCCCGCGCACCTCGTCGCTCCAGAACATAGGCGCGCTGATCACGTCGGTGAAGCTGTCGTAGGCCGGGTGCGGAACCGGCGCCGAGATCTCACCGTACGCGCTTTCGATCAACGGCCGTCCCTCACGCACGGCCGCCCCGGCCAGACCCTGGCCCGCCGGGAACTCGAAGGAGAGCAGCGACGGGTCGAAGCCGTGCACCGCGACGCAGCGGAAGATGCCGCGCTCGTTGTCGAGGAGGTAGCAGTCGGCCGCGTCGGCGTCGAGGAGCTGCGCGAGTTGGTCTGCCAGACGCTGGAGGACGATCGTCAGGTCGAGCTCGCTGCTGAGCACGTGCGCCGCCCGGAGCAGGGCGGCCTGCTGGGCGAGCTGCTCCTCGTTCCGCTGCAAAGCCTCCTCGAGCGCGACACCGGCGCGGAGACGCTCGAGTGCCACGGCCGCCTCCGCGGCGAGCGTCTGCATCACCGCGAGGTCCTCGCTCGAGAAGACGCGAGGCTCGTCGAGCGTCGCGACGGAGATCACGGCGGTCACCCGCTCCTCGACGAGGAGTGGGATGAACGCGGCGCTCTTCGCTCCGACGGCATCGACCAGCCGGCGGCTGACGACGCCGGAGCTCGCCGTGTCGTAGACGGTCAACGCAGTCGCCTCGAAGACGGCGCTCGCGATTCCCGACGGCTCGCGGTCGAGCTCGAGACGCATGTCGCGCCACCAGTCGACGTCTTCGCCGCCGGCGCGCGCGAGATAACCGGACGCGTGGCGCGCATCGTCGGAGACGAAGCTCAAAGCCGCGAAGCCGAGGTCGAAGAGCTCCGCGAGCTCGTCGAGCAGCGCGCGTGCGGCGCCTTCGACGTCGCCGGTCCGTGACAGCACGTCGGCGACGCGGCTGACGCTCTCGAACTCTCTCGTCGTATCGGCTCGCCGGCCTTGGCCCGCGCGGCGCAGCACGGCAGGCAGGAGCAACGCGGAGGCCGCGGCGCGGCCGAGCGCGCGAACGGTCGGAAGCTCGTCTGGGGTCCGCACTGGGCCGTGGAGATTGTACGGAGCGGCGTTGAAACCGGCCGGCAACCGGCTCCAGACATGAGAAAGCCCGCCGCTCGGGGGGTCGGTGCGGCGGGCTCTCCCGATTGCTCCCCGCAAGGCGTCCGAAGACGCCGCGGTTCGCATCGCCCAGTGCCAGAGAGGCTAGACCCCGTCTGCGAGGCGGACAATGGGCCGTCCGGCCCATCTTTGCAATGGCGAAAGATCGCGTAGCGCGGTACTTTCTCACGCCCCCTTCACGCCGCCGCGGCTATGGTGGCCGAGCCGTGGTGAAACGCCTTCTTCTCGCCTCACCGCGAGGTTATTGCGCGGGCGTCGAACGGGCGGTCGAGACGGTTGAGCGGGCGCTCGCGCTCTACGGGAGCCCGGTCTACGTCCGTAAGCAGATCGTCCACAACTCGCACGTGGTCGAGGATTTGCGCTCGCGCGGGGCGATCTTCGTCGACGCCCTCGCGGACGTCCCCGAGGGTGCGACCGTCGTCTTCTCGGCACACGGCATCGCCCCGGAAGTCCGCCGCGAGGCGAAGGAGCTGCGCCTGACGACGATCGACGCGACCTGCCCGCTCGTGACCAAGGTGCACGCGCAAGCTCGCCGCTACGCCGACGCCGGCTTCGCGCTCGTCCTGATCGGACACGCCGGGCACGAAGAGGTCGAGGGAACGCTCGGCGAGGCGCCCGACGCGATCGTCCTCGTCCAGTCGGCGGAGGACGCCGAGCGTGTCTCGCTCCCGACCGACCGGCCGCTCGCGTACCTCACCCAGACCACGCTCTCGGTCGACGAGGCCGGCGAGATCGTCGGCGTCCTGCGCCGCCGCTTCCCCCAGATCCAGGGGCCGGCGCGCGAGGACATCTGTTACGCGACCTCCAACCGGCAGTGGGCCGTGAAGGAGCTTCTGCACGACATCGACCTGCTGCTCGTCATCGGCTCGCCGAACTCGTCCAACTCGCAGCGGCTCGTCGAGGTCGCCCGCGCCGACGGGACTTCGGCTCATCTCGTGGACGACGTCACCGGCATCGACGAGAGCTGGCTCGACGGCTGCGAGACGGTCGGCCTCACGTCGGGCGCATCCGCCCCCGAGCGTCTCGTCGCGGACGTCAGCGCGTGGTTCGCGGACCGCGGAGCCGAAGTGTGCGAGCAGCAGCCCGTGCACGAGGACGTGAGCTTCAAGCTGCCCGTCGAGTTGCGCCGCGCCGAACGCGCCGCGGCCTAGCTCTTCTCGAGCTTCAGCTCGTCGCCCGCCACGCGAAGCTCCGTCGCGAGGACCTCGCGCGCGATCCAGGCGCCGTGGCGGTCGGCGAGCTCGCGCTGTGCATCGGGAACGGTGAGCGCGATCCGGTCCGTCAGCTCGAGGCCGCGTTCCTTGCGCAAGGAGTTGACCGCGTGGATGAGCTCATACGCCTCGCCCTCGAGCACGAGCTCGTCGTCGAGGCCCAGGTCGAGCGCAACCGTCACGCCGTCACCGGACGCCACCGCCCAGCCCTCGCGCCCGCCGCGCTCGACCAGCACCTCGTCCGGCTCGAGCTCGTGTCCCGCCACCCGGAAACGCCCGTCCGGCAGCTCCTCGAACTCGCCCGCTGCGAGGGCCTGGCGCACGGTGCCGAGCTCCCGGCCTAGCTTCGGGCCAAGCTTCGGAAGGTTCGGCTTCACCCGGAGCTCGACCGCCTCGACCGCCTTGAGCTCGACCTCCTTCACACGCAGCTCGTCCGCGATCTCCTCGACATGGCCGTCGAGGCTCGCGCCCTCGACGACGAGCCGGCGCAGCGGCTGCCGGAGCTTGATGCCCGAGGACGAGCGCGCCTGCCGTCCGAGCTCGACGACCCGCCGGACCGAAGCGATCTCGTCGAGGAGAGCCCGGTCCGACTCGGCGACCTCCGGCCAGCCGGCGAGGTGCACCGACTCCGGTCCGTCGAGGACGAGCCTTCGCCAGAGGTGGTCGGTGACGAACGGGAGGATCGGCGCCAGGACGCGCAGCGCCTGTACGAGTGCGTACCACAGAGTGTGGAACGGCGCATGATCGTCGCCGTCCCAGAAGCGACGCCGCGAGCGTCGGATGTACCAGTTCGAGAGGTCGTCGACGTACTCCGTGTACGCGCGCATAACGCCGCCGCTCAGGTATTCCTCGTATGCGGCTTCGGCGTCGCGGACGAAGGCGTGCGTGCGCTCGACGAGCCAGCGGTCGAGCGGATCGAGAGCGCCGTCGAGATTCAGCGCCGACCAGGACGGCCGGAAGCCCACAGTGTCCGCGTAATCGACGAAGAACCTGACCGAGTTCCAGAAGGTGAGGAACTCGCGCTTGATCGCCTCGGCAGGCCCGAATCCGAACAGCAGGTTCCGGTCGGGCGGCTGGGCAGCGAACTGCCAGCGCATCACATCCGCTCCCATGCGCTCGAACGCGTCGACGGCCTCGATCGTGTTGCCCCAAGAGCCGTGCATCTCGCGCCCGGTCTCGTCGAGCATCTTCTCGTAGCCGAGGACGCGCCGGAAAGGCGCCTGCCCGGTGAGGACGACGGACATGAAGAGCTGCGAGTAGAACCAGAGCCGGATCTGCTCGCGCATCTCGGAGACCCAATCCGCCGGGAACCACTGCTCCCAGTACGCGTGGTCGGGCAGATCCGCGGTCGTCAGCCCCTTTGCCGCCCCGGTCCCGTACCCGCCCGGAACCCATGCTGGGTTCCGCCAGCCAAGAGTCGAGAAGGGCACGATCCCGGCGTCGAGCCAGACGTCGCCGACCTCGGCGATTCGCTCGACCGGCTCTCCACACTCCTCGCAGCGCACCGGCACACGGTCGATCCAAGGCCGGCGAAGCTCCTGTAGCTGCTCGAGACCGGAAACCGCCCGTTCCTCGAGCTCCGCACGCGACCCGATCACGTTGAGGTGCCCGCAGGCGCAAGGGTAGAACGGCAGCGGCAGCCCGTAGTAGCGGCGACGGGAGATGTTCCAGTCGCCCATGTTGCGGAGCCAGTCGTCCATCCGCTTGCCCATGTACTCGGGCGTCCATTCGACCGTCGCGTTCGCGTCCAGCATCGGCTGCCGCAGGTCGCGGACCGAGATGAACCAGTCGTCGGCGATGCGGAAGATGAGCGGTGTGTGGCACCGCCAGCACTCGGGATAGCGGTGCTCGTGCAGCCCGGCCTCGACGAGCACTCCCTTCTCCTCGAGGTTGCCGATGATCTGCTCGGCCGCTTCGGTTGTCGAGAGCCCGTGCAGCCAGCCAAAGCCGTCGTAGAAGCGCCCCGACTCGTCAACCGGCTGCACCACCTCCAGCCCGTGCGCCTGCGCGAGCTCGAAGTCCTCGGTTCCGCAACCCGGCGCGATGTGCACGATGCCGGTGCCTTCTTCCATCGAGACGTCATCCCACGGGACGACGCGATGGTCAACGTGCGTCAAGTCGTCGAACGGGCCGCGGTACGTCCACCCGACGAGGTCCGCGCCCTGCCGCCGCTCTTCGAGCTCCTCCTGCGGGTAGCGCGCGGCGGCAACCCACTCGCCGTTCTTGCGTCGACCGTACTCCGCCTCCGGATTGACCGCGGCCGCGACATTCGCCGGGAGCGTCCACGGCGTCGTCGTCCAGACGACGAGGTACTCGCCGGGCCGCTCGAGCAGCGGGAGGCGAACAAAGAGCGACGGATCGGCGCGATCGACATATGAGCCGATCAGCTCGTGCTGTGAGATCGAGGTGCCGCACCGCGGGCACCACTCCGTCGAGCGATGGCCGAGGTAGAGCCAGTCCTGCTTTTCGACCACCTTCAGCATCCGCCAGACGTACTCGATGTTCGTGTCGCTGAAGGTGAAGTAGTCCTTGCCCCAGTCCATCCACTGGCCCAAGCGCTTCGACCCCTCCCACAGCTGCTCGGAGTAGCCGACGACGGCCTCGCGGCACTTCGCCGCGAAGTTGTCCAGGCCGTACTCCTCGATCTCGCGCTTGGAGTTGAGCCCGAGCTCGCGCTCGACGCCGACCTCGATCCAGAGCCCCTGGCAGTCGAATCCGTTCTGGTAGCGCTGATCGAAGCCGCGGAGCGCCTTGTAGCGCTGGAACACGTCCTTCAACGTCCGGCCCCACGCAGTGTGGACACCGAGGTCCTTGTTCGCGGTGACGGGCCCATCGATGAAGGAGAAGGTCGGGCCGCCGCTGTTCTGCTCCCGCAGCTTCGCGAATGTGCCCTCGGCGTCCCAGCGCGCGAGCACCTCCCGCTCCAGCCCTGGATGATCGGGTTTGTCCGGTAGAGATTGGAAGATTGGCTCCCGCATCGGGAAGGCAAGTCTAGGCCGAGGCGTTCCTACCTCTGGAAGGCCGGGTAGAACCCCTCTCCAATCACACGAAACACCGAAAGGAAACGATGGCAACGAACGTCACCGACTCCACCTTCGACACCGAGGTCCTGCAGGCGGACAAGCCCGTCCTCGTGGACTTCTGGGCCGAATGGTGCGGGCCGTGCCACGCGGTCGAGCCCGTGCTCCAGCGCATCGCCGAGGAGCGCGACCTCAAGCTCGTCAAGGTCAACATCGACGAGAACCAGGATCTCGCGATGCGGTACGGGATCCAGTCGATCCCGAACATGATGCTCTTCGATGGGGGAGCCCCGAAGGCCTCGGCCGTCGGCGCCATGCCGAAGGGCATGCTCGAGCGCCAGCTCGGTTTCGAAAGCTGAGAGAGCGCGGCGACCAAGCCGCGCTCCCAGCGCCTTACGAAAGTCGGTGTGGTGAGTTACTCGGCCGTCTGGGCCGTGTCGTGATCCTCGACGAAGCGCAGGAAGTCCGCGTGCTTCGCGAGATACGCCTCGAGCTCTCCCAGACCGGCGCCCGCCCAGTCCTCCAACCACGTCTCGGCGATGTCGTCCTCGATCCGGTGGAAGCCGCGCTCGCTCACTGCTGCGCATGATCGACACGAAACCGGAGAATGCCTATGGGCCGTTCGGCTCAACTTTCCGGACGGCCGGACCTAAGCGATTTCAGAAGGAGCGAGGATGTCGCCGCGCCGTTCCGCCACTCAGCACGAGCTCGCCCGCGTCGAGCTGCTCGCCGGGCTGCCGGGCGAGACGCTCGCGAAGCTCGGGCAGCGCATGGAGCGCCAGGAGGTCGCGGCCGGCACGGTCCTCGTCCGGGAGGGCGAGCCCGACGACCGCTTCTACGTCCTCCTCACCGGCGTGCTGGCCGTCAGCCAGCGCGATCTCGGCGCGCGCAGCGTGCTCCGCCCCGGCGACTACTTCGGCGAAGTGGCGCCGGCGATGTCTATCCCCAGAACTGCGACCGTGTCCGCGATGACTCCCGCGGTGGTCGCGAGCTGCGACCGCGCGACGTTCGACGAGTTCCTCCGCCCGCTCTTCGCGGACGACACCTAGAGCTCGGCGAGCACGGCGTCGCTGAACGTGGGCCACGCCTCCTTCGCCCAGTCGCCGAAGGGCCGGTCGGTGAGAACGCCGCACGCCACTTCCGCCTCGGGATCGACCCAGAGGAACGTGCCGCTCGCGCCGAAGTGGCCGAACGTGCGCTGCGAGTTGCGTGTGCCCGTCCAGTGCGGCGACTTCGCGTCTCGCAGCTCGAAGGTGAGCCCCCAGTCGTTCGGCTCCATGCGGCCGAGACCGGGTAGGACGCCGGTAAGGCCTGGAAACTGGACGGTCGTCGCCTCGGCCAGGGTCTCAGCGGCGAGGAGGGTCGGCCGGAGCAGCTCGCGGCCGAGCGCGAGCAGATCGTCGAGCGGCCCGCGGTAGCCGTGCGCCGGCGAGCCGCCGAGCCGGCCGGCGAGGCCGAGCGGCCCGGACACCGCACCGGCGAAGTAGTCGGCGAACGGCATCTCCGCCCGTTCCTCGAGCAGCCCGGCGGCGAGCTCGATTCCCGTGTTCGAGTAGATGCGGCGCCGGCCCGGCTCGGTGATGGGCTGCTCGCCGTCGGCCGGCAGTCCCGAGGCATGGGCGAGCAAATGCCGCAGCGTCGCGCCCGGCGGCCCGGCCGGCTCGTCGAGGTCGACCGTCCCCTCTTCGAGCGCCACGAGGATCGCCAGCCCGGTGAGCAGCTTCGTCACCGAAGCCCACGGGAGCCCTGCGTCGCGGGGGCCTTGCGTCGTCACGACCTGGTCCGCCCACACGACTCCAGCGGCGGCCACTCCCGCATCCCAACCGTCGATCGCTCGCAGCGCCTCCACAGCGCGGGATACTAGGAGCGTGACTCGCGCCACCGTCCGGGCGATCTCGCCGTTCGCCGACACGGTCGGCTACTCGCGCGCCGTGCGCGAAGGCGGCCACGTCTTCGTCGCCGGAACCGCTCCGGTCGGCAGCGAGTCGGAGGATCCCTACGAGCAGGCGAAGCGCTGTCTCGAGATCATCGTGGAAGCGCTCCGCGAGGTCGGCGCCGGGCCGGAGCATGTGGTCCGCACGCGGGTCTACATCGTCGACCCGGCGGACTGGGAGGAAGTCGGCCGCGCGCACGGGGAGCTGTTCGGACGTGTTCGTCCCGCGTCGACGATGCTCGTCATCGCGGGGTTTCTCGATCCGGCCTGGAAGGTCGAGATCGAGGCCGACGCAATCGTTCCCGAATGAGACTTGCAGTCCTCGGGGGGTTGTACGTCGCCGTCGTCCTCTCGGCCCAGATCGGCGCGCAGAAGTTCATCCGTCTCCCGTTCACGCATCTCGTCGCGCCCGGCGGCGTCTATGCGATCGGAGTGGCGCTCGCGCTCGTCCAGCTCGCGCACTACTCCGGCGCGACGCGCCGCGATGGTGCGATCAACGCGCAGCTCCTGATCGTCCTGGGCTTCGTCGGGTCGGCGTTCTTCGCCGGGTACATCGCGATCCTCGTCCACTCGCATCCCGGAGTGCCGGGCCAGCAGTTCGACCGCGTGGTCGGCTCGACCTGGCGCATCGTCGCCGCCAGCCTCGCGGCGTTCATCGTCTCGGAGACCGTGGACAACCTGGTCGGCGCGCCGCTTCGAGGCCGCGTGCACGACGGGGTTCGGGTCGTCGCCTCGGCCGGTGCGAGCGCACCGATCGACAGCTTCGTCTTCCTCGTGCTCGCGTTCGGCTGGTCGGGACTGCACTTCTTCGACGGCCAGCTCGTGGGCAAGATCGCATCGTCGGTCGTGATCGGGATCCCGCTCGTCTTGCTCGGTCGACGCTTTCTTCCTGCAAAGACCGGAGATATCGTCCCCGCATGAGCGATTCGCTGATCCCGCCCTCGATCACCGGCAAGGGCTCGCAGTTCCCGCTTGGCGGCAGCGTGCTCGACCACGCCTTCGGCGCGAGCGACCCGTACACGCTCGGCGTCGAAGAGGAGTACATGCTCCTCGACGCCGAGACGTTCGACCTCGTCCAGCACATCGACACCGTGCTCGCCGCGGTCGCGGGCCACGAGCTCGAGCCGCGCATCAACTCCGAGCTGATGCAGTCGGTGCTCGAGGTCGCTACGCCGGTCTGCCACACGCCCGCAGGAGTGCGGCAGCAGCTCCTCCGCATCCGGCGGTACGTGACGGACGTGGCGCGGGAGAAGGGCCTACGCGTCGGCTCGGCCGGTACGCATCCGTTCTCGCTCTTCGAGGCGCAGCGGATCACGGCCAAGGACCGCTATCGCGCGCTCGTCGACCAGATGCAGTACATCGCGCGGCGCGAGCTGATCTTCGGAATGCACGTGCACGTCGCGGTCGACGACCCGGAGAAGGCGATCCAGGTGGTCAACGGGCTCATCACCCATCTCCACGAGCTCGTCGCGCTCTCGGCGAGCTCGCCGTTCTGGCGGGGCGAACCGACCGGGCTCCGCTCCTCGCGCCACATGGTCTTCGCCGCCTTCCCGCGCTCGGGCCCGCCCCCGCGCTTCCGCGACTACGCCGACTACGCGCAGGTCGTGAACCAGCTCGAGAAGACCGGCTGCATCCAGGACTACACGCATATCTGGTGGGACATCCGTCTCCACCCGCGTCTCGGCACGATCGAGATCCGGATCTGCGACGCGGTGACCCGGCTCGAGGACGTGATCGCCATCACCGCGTATTGCCAGGCGCTCGTCAAGCACTACGCGGAGCTCGTCGGGCGCGGCGAAGAGATCCCGTCTTTCCACCGCATCCTCACCACCGAGAACAAGTGGCTCGCGGCGCGCTACGGACTCTCGGCGCCGGTGATGGACCTCCACACCGGCCGCCGCAACCGGCTGCCCGTGGCGGCGCTCGTCCGACGGACGCTGAAGACGCTCCGCCCCCACGCGCGCGACCTCGGCTCGGAGGAGGAACTCGCGGGCATCGACGAGATTCTGCGCCGCGGAAACGGTGCGGATGGCCAGCTCCACGTCTTCAACAGGAGCCGGGACATCGTCGACGTGGTGCGTGAGATCGCGGATGCGACGGAGGGCGCGCCCGAGCCTGAGCCGGAGGCCGCGGCCGCCGCGTAGGATCGAGCCCATGCTGGAAGTGGGCGACAAGGCTCCACTCGAGGCGGTCGTCTGGACGACGCCGCGCGAGCGCGCGAGCATCGGCGACCTCCTACACGAGAAGCCACTGCTCCTCCTCTTCTATCTCTTCGACTGGTCATCCGTCTGAACGAACGAGCTCGAGCTCCTGCGTGACAGGAGAACGGAGCTACAGAAGGCCGGCGTCGAGCCCTTCGCGATCTCGCGCGACTCGCCCTACACGCACGTCGCCTGGATGCAGGCGCTCGACCTCGACTTCCCACTGCTCTCGGACTGGAACGCCGAGGCGACCCACGGCTTCGGCGTCGCCTACGAGCACAACGGGATGAGGGACGTGTCGCGCCGCAGCGCTTTCCTCATCGACGCGGAGGGCGTCGTCCGCGGCGCCTGGGCCTATGAGCCGAGCGAGCTGCCCGATCTCGACGTGCTGATCGAGGCGGCGAGCGCCTTGTAGTCGTCCGCCGGATCGCGTTTACTCGCAAATGGACACTCCACATCCTGCCGAGGCGGCCGCCGACCGGTTCGAGACCGTCGGCGCGGACGCGGCCGAGACACAGGCAGCTATCCGGCGAATCCTGCTGATCGCCCGAGCGGACGAGGGCGCGCTCCTGCTCGTCGTCGCCGCGATGGTCCTGAAGCCGTTTACTTAGTTTCTTGACATGTGACCTTTTGGTCACGTAATCTCCCCGGACATGGACGACGACCAGGTCTTCAGGGCGCTCGCCGATCCGACCCGGCGCCATCTCCTCGACCGGCTCTTCGAGCGTGACGGCCGCACGCTCACGGAGCTCGAGTCCGAGCTCGAGATGACCCGCTTCGGCGTGATGAAGCACCTGCGCGTGCTCGAGGACGCGGGCCTCGTCGTCCCCCGCCGGCAGGGCCGGGAGAAGCTGCACTTCCTCAACCCGGTGCCGATCCGGCTCATCCACGACCGGTGGATCGACAAGTACACGGAGCACCGCGTCGCGGCGCTCGCAGATCTCAAGCACGGACTGGAGGAATCGGCATGAGCACGATCACCGCGCAGACCACGCAGGTGTACCAGGTCTTCATCAAGGCTTCGCCCGAGGAGATCTGGGAGGCGATCACGACGCCGGAGTTCACCCACAAGTACTTCTTCGGCTCGCACGTCACCGTCACGCCGGAGAGGTACACGGGCCTGGACGGCGAGGGTAACGATCTGGTCCTCGGCGGCGTGAGCGAGTACGAGCCGCCGCACCGCCTCGTCCACGAGTGGCGCTCGCTCTACGACCCTGAGGCGGCGTCGGAGGCGGCCAGCCGAGTGGCGTGGGAGATCGAGGACAAGGACGGCTTCTCCCTCGTGACCGTCACGCACGACCGACTCGAGGACTCGCCGAAGACCGCCGAGAACGTCGCCGGTGGCTGGACGTTCGTCCTCAGTGGTCTGAAGACCCTGCTCGAGACCGGCAAGCCGCTCGCCGGTTGAGCCTCTGCTCGAAACCGCGGCCGCCGGGAACGATGAGTTTCCGGCGGCCGCCGGGTCTCTATTCTCTGGACAAGTCCCGCGAACGAGGAGCACACCGATGCCGAAGACAATGCTGACCGTCGCAACCCGCAAGGGCACCTTCGTGCTCGAGAGCGACGACCGCCGCGACTGGACGCTGCGCGGCCCGTACTGCGAAGGATGGCCCTGCTACCACGCGATCTACGACCCCACCACCGGCGAGATCTACGCGGCTGCCGCGAGCGAGTGGCACGGCTCCACGATCTGGCGCAGCAGCGACCTCGGCGAGACGTGGGAGATGTCGAGCGAAGGCCTCTCCTACGGCGACGAGGACGGGCGCAAGATCTCGAAGGTCTCGACGCTCGCGCGTGCGGGCGACCGCCTGCTCGTCGGCGTCGAGGCGCCGGGCATCTTCGAGAGCCGCGACGACGGCAAGACCTGGTCGCTGCTGTCGACTCTCTCCGGTCAGCACGGCAGCGAGGAGTGGGACGATCCCGCGAACCAGCCGCCGGGGCACCTCGGCATCTCCGGCTTCGTCACCGACCCGGGCGACTCCGACAACTTCTTCACGATCGTGCAGGGCGTCGGCGCCTTCGAGACCGAGGACGGCGGATCCTCGTGGACGCCGCGTAACAACGGTCTCCGCCGGGACTGGCCCGCCGACTACGAGGACGTCGGCTTCTGCGTGCACAAGCTCGTCCGCTCCTCCGACCCGCAGCGCATGTACCAGCAGAACCACGTCGGCATGCACCGCTCCGACGACGCCGGCCTGTCGTGGACCGAGATCACGGAAGGCCTGCCGGGCGACTTCGGCTTCGCCGCTGCGGTCCATCCTCACGACACCGAGACGTTCTACGTCATCCCGGTCGACGGCGGCCACGGGCGGACGATGCACGAGGGCAAGGCCACGGTCTGGCGCACACGCGACGCCGGCTCGAGTTGGCAGCCGATGCGCAAGGGGCTGCCGCAGGAGAACGCGCACCTCGGCGTCCTGCGCCAGGCGATGACAATCGACGCGCACGACGAGCCGGGCGTCTACTTCGGCTCGAGCACGGGTCAGGTCTTCGCCAGCGCGGACGAGGGCGGGACGTGGAGCGAGATCGCGAGCTACCTGCCCTCGATCTCCTCGGTCGACGTGGCTGTCCTCGATTGACGTGGCGGACGTCAGGCTCCCAGGAACGCTGACGCCGCTCTTCCCCGGGCTGCCGCGGCGCGTCGAGGTCGAGGCCCCGACGGTGCTCGCGGCGATCGACTCGCTCGAGGCGCAGTGGCCGGGCCTTCGCGACCGCCTCGTCGCGGAAGGCCCGGCCCTGCGCTCGCACATCCACGCGTACGTCGACGGCGAGCGCGCCGGGTTGGACACGCCGGTCGCGGACCGCTCGCGCCTCGACGTCATCGCCGCCATCAGCGGCGGCTGATCGTCTCCACCCCTACCAGCTCTTGGTGCGGTGCGCGGGGCTCTGCTCGGCCACGCGCACCCTGGCGTCCACGGCGAAGCACCGGTCGGGCAGGGCGAGGACCGGGTTGAGGTCGAGCTCCACGACCTCCGGCAGATCCTCGGCCAGCAGCGAGAGGCGCAGGAGGAGGTCGACGAGCGCGCTCTCGTCCGCCGGAGGCGCTCCTCTGAATCCCGCGACGAGGCGGCCGGCCTTGCCGGAGCGGACGAGCTCACCCGCGTCGAGGTCCGTGAGCGGCGCCAGCCGGAACTGCGCCTCGCCGATCAGCTCCGCCAGGACACCGCCCGGCCCGAACGCGACAAGCGGACCGAAGACAGGATCTTGCACGGCACCGGCGAGCAGCTCGGCACCGCCGCGGACAAACGGCTGGACGACGAACGGAGGACCGATCCGCTCGGCGGCCTCGAGGACGGCGTCCTCGTGGGCGAGGTCGAGAGCGATGCCGCCCTGCTCGGTCTTGTGCGCGCCGGGAGCCGCGGTCTTGAGCACGACCGGGAAGCCGAGCTCGGTCGCCGCCTCGACCGCTTCCAGCGTCGTGGCCGCAACGCGCTCGGGCACGAGCGGAACGCCGTAGGCGTCGAGCAGCCGGCGCGTCTGCCCGGGATCGAGCCAGCCCCCGCCGGCGGCGACCGCCTCCCCCACGACAGCCTGCGCTTCGTCGCGATCGCACTCGAGCTCGGCCACCGTGCCCGCCGGCTGCCGGAGCCATTCTCCGCGCTCGACCGCTCTCGCGAGCGCCTTCGCGGCCGCCTCGGGATAGGCGAAGGACGGCACATGAGCCACGCTCTGCAATGAGACGGGAGCGCCCTTCGCGCTGAGGAATGCGCAGAGGACGGGCTTGTCCTCGGCCGAGGCAGCCGCGCGGCTGATCGCGGCTCCCACGGCTTCCTCGTCGGTGCCGACGGTCGGGACGAAGAGGACGATCGCGGCGTCAAAGGACGGATCGGCGAGAACCGGAGGGAGCGCCTGCTCGAAGCTCTCTGCGTTCGCACCACCGAGCAGGTCGACCGGGTTCGCCGAGGTGCCCTCGGCCGGCATGACCGCGGCGAGCGCAGCGCGTGTCTCGTCGCTCGGGTACGGCAGTTCGAGGCCGAGCGCCTCGCACGCGTCCGCGGCGAGGATTCCCAGACCGCCGGCATTCGTGACGACAGCGACTCGCCGGCCGCGCGGCACGGGCTGAGCCGAGAGGAGGGCCGCGACGTCGATCAGCTCGTCGAGCGTGCGGGCGCGGATCACGCCTGCATCCGCGAACAGAGCGTCGGCCGCAGCGTCCGAGCCGGCGAGCGCGGCCGTGTGCGACCCCGCCGCCCGGCTGCCGGCGCGCGTCGTGCCGCCCTTCAGGGCGAGGATCGGCTTGCGGCGCGCGAGCCGGCGTGCGATGCGCGCGAACGCGCGTG
Source organism: uncultured Actinomycetes bacterium (assembly GCA_963759435.1). Taxonomy (GTDB): domain Bacteria; phylum Actinomycetota; class Thermoleophilia; order Gaiellales; family Gaiellaceae; genus Palsa-739. The sequence goes on from CAVWZB010000010.1 coordinate 590,811, forward strand.
GGTTGCCGAAGGACTCCAGGTAGAGGACGACAAGCCCGGTCTCGTCGTCGTCCTCCCACCACTCGAGCAGATCGTTCGACGAGACGTCCGCCTTGTTTCCGATCGACACGAAGGAGGTGACTCCGAGGCCGCTCGCCTCCGCCCGCTCGAGCAGCGCGAGCCCGAGCGCGCCGCTCTGCGAGGAGAAGCCGATCTTGCCGGGCGGAAAGTTGCGCGGCGCGAAGGTCGCGTTGAGGTGCACCGCCGTCGAGGCGATGCCGAGGCAGTTCGGGCCGAGGAGACGGGCGCCGTGATCACGAACGAGCGCGAGCAGGCGCTCCTGGCGCTCGGTGCCTTCGCCGCCCGTTTCTGCGAAGCCCGCCGAGATGACGACGAGCGCGCGTACGCCGGCGGCGAGCGCATCCTCCGCCGCCGGGAGTACCTGCTCGCCCGGGACGCAGATGACGGAGAGGTCGACCGCCTCCGCGATCTCCGCCACCGCGCCGTGGCCGTGGACGCCCGCGACGGAGTCGCCCTTCCGGTTGACGGGGTAGACGGAGCCGGCGAAGTCACCGGCGAGGATGTTGCGAAACAGCTCACCGCCGATCGAGCCGCGGCGCTTCGAGGCCCCGATGACGGCGACGGAGCGCGGCCGAAAGAACGGCTCCAGCGAGGCCCGCACCGCCACGTGGTCGCGCTCGGCCACCTGCTCGCGATACGTGTCGGTGGCCGCGATCGCGAGCCGGATTTCGAGCTCGCCGCCCTCGCCGGCGCGGGTGACCGCGAAGCCGGCGTTGCGGAACACGCGGAGCATGGTGTCGTTCTCGTGCAGGACCTCCGCGACGAACTCCTCGACCCCCGCCCCCGCCGCGCGGTCCGCGAGCTGCTCGAGCAAGCGCGTCCCGATTCCGCGCCGCTGTACGTCGTCGCCGACGGCGAAGGCGACCTCCGCGGCGCGCGCGTCGCGCAGCCGAACCCAGTTCGCGACGGCCACGATGCGACCGTCGAGCGACCCGAGCAGCGCACCCCGCTCCTGCCAGTCCGGCGCGACCAGAGGCTCGACGAGCTTCGGCCCGAGCGCCGGGAAGCCGTGGAAGCGGAGGTAGCGGCTGTGCTCGGACAGGTTCGCGAAGAACTCGAGCAACGCGTCGGCGTCCTCCGCGCCGGGCGCTCTGAGCCGGAGCGTCGACCCGTCGCGGAGGATGACGTCGGTCGCCTGGGCCGCCCGTTCGGCCGTGGAGCTCACGCCGCTGCCGCGTGCTCCGCGGACTTCCCGCGCGGTCGTACGACGAGCACGGGACACGGAGCCGAGTGTACGAGCCCGGTCGAGACACTGCCGGAGAGGAGCCGCTTCGCGGCGCCCCAGCCGTGAGAGCCCACGACGATCAGCTGCACGTCGTACTCCCTCGCGACTTCACAGATCTCCTCGACCGCGAACCCGTCTGCGGCGACCGTGGAGCAGTGGACGCCTTCCGCCTCGGCGGCCTCCGCCACGGCGGCAAGGAGAGCAGTCACGCGATGATGCTCGGCCTCCGTGAGCTCGACCACGATGTTCGAGTAGCCGTAGCCGGCGTAGCCGACCGCAGGGAAGGCGGCATGCACGACGGAGACGACGAGCAACGGAGCAGCGAGGCGCTCCGCGAGCTCGAACGCTTCCTTCTGTGCCTCCTCGGCCGAAGGCGAGCCGTCTGTTGCGAACAGGATCGGTCTCATGCTGGTCATCTCGGTCCTCCTTTTCGGATGCTGGTGACAGTTCATGGAAGAGGGCGCCGGTGCGGCGAGCGGAGCCGCCCTCCTGCCGGGGAGGCGACTAGGCCGTGACCGGGACCTCGTGCTGCTCGACCAGCTCACGTGCCACGGGAGCCGCTTCGAGCACGACCTTGAGCGCGTGGCTCTCGGCCGCGGCTCCGAACACGTCGTAGGCCTGCTCCGCATCCTCGAGTACGAAGCGGTGCGTAGCGAACGGCGTCGGATCGAGCCGTCCCGTCTCGATCAGCTTGAGGAGCTTCGGCGTCGTGGTCGTGTCGACGAGGCCCGTCGTGATCAGGACGTCGCGGATCCACAGCTTCTCGAGGTGGAGAGTCGCGGGGTGGCCGTGCACGCCGACGTTGGCAACGCGGCCGCCTGGGCGGATCAGATCGGTGCAGAGCTCGAACGTCTCCGGCACGCCGACCGCCTCGATGGCGACGTCGGCGCCGAGTCCGCCCGTCAGCTCCATCACCCTCGCGACGGCGTCCTCCTTGCTGTTGTCGATCGCGACGTCCGCGCCGAACTCGAGCGCCTTCTCGAGCCGCGAGGCGTCGAGGTCGATCGCGACGATCCGACCCGGTGTGTGGAGCTGCGCGGTCATGATCGCCGCGAGCCCGATCGGGCCGGCGCCGACGATCGCGACCGTGTCGCCCGGCTCGACGCCTCCGTTGAGGACGCCGACCTCGTACGCGGTCGGGAGGATGTCGGCGAGGAACAGGACCTGCTCGTCGGAGAGCTCGGCCGGCACTTTGTAGACGGAGGTGTCGGCGAACGGGACGCGGGCGAGCTCGGCCTGCAGCCCGTCGATCAGGTGGCCGAAGATCCAGCCTCCGCCGCCGGTGCAGAGCCCGTAGCGGCCCTCCTTGCAGAAGCGGCAGCGGCCGCACGACGTGATGCAGGAGACGAGCACGCGGTCTCCCGGCTCGAGGGTCGTGACGGCGCTTCCGATCTCCAGCACGGTCCCCACGGCCTCGTGACCGAGGATCGTGCCCGGCTGCACCTCCGGCACGTCTCCCTTGAGGATGTGCAGGTCGGTGCCGCAGATCGTGGACGAGCTGATCCTCACGATGGCGTCCGTAGGCGCCTGGATTGTCGGGTCGGGCACGTCCTCCCACGCTCGTTGCGCCGGCCCGTGATACACGAGTGCTTTCATCTTGCGCCTCCTTTCTCCCCGAGTCTCGTCGGGCGTGGCCCCTGCGGCATCGGCGGCGGCGCGGAGGCAGTCTGCGGCTTTCCCGTATCGCGGCGGCGGCGTAGGCTTGCGCGATGGACGCGTTGTCCGTCAGCGAAGGACGGCTGCGCGCACTGTTCGAAGCGGGCCTGGCTGTCAGCTCCGAGTTGTCGCTCGAGGCACTGCTACGCCGGCTCGTGGAGGCGGCAGCCGAGCTGACGGGCGCTCGCTACGCGGCGCTCGGCGTGATCGACGCGAGCGGCGCTGAGCTCGAGCAGTTCGTGACCCACGGGATCGACGACGACCTACGCGCGGAGATCGGTGCGCTGCCACGCGGTCGCGGCATCCTCGGGGTTCTGATCCGCGAGGCACAGCCGCTCCGGCTGCACGACCTGGCCGAGGATCCGCGATCGGTCGGTTTCCCTCCCGGGCATCCGCCGATGCACAGCTTCCTCGGCGTGCCGATCATGTTGCGCGGCGTCGCCTACGGGAACCTCTACCTCACCGAGAAGCAGGGCGGCGAAGACTTCACCGACGAGGACGCCGAGATCGTCACGCTGCTCGCCGGGCAGGCTGCGGTGGCCATCGAGAACGCCCGCCTCTACGAGGCATCGGCCCGCTGGTCGCGCCAGCTGCAATCGCTGAACGAGGTGGGGAACGCACTCGCGACCGAGACCGACCTCGACCGTCTGCTCGACCTCGTCGTGCGCCGCCTGCGCGAGCTCCTCGGAGCGCGGGTCGTCGCGCTCGCGCTGCCGGTCGGCGGTGACGAGCTGCGGTTCGCAGCGGTGGCCGGCGCCGAGGAACTCCTGGGGACGACGATCTCCCGGTCCGAGTCGAAGAGCGGCGCGGTGCTCGCGCGCCGGCGCAGCGAGCGCATCGACTCGGTGATCGACGATCCGGAGGTGAACCGGGAGGTGACCAGGCGGGCCGGGGCGCGTACGGGCATGTGGGTCCCCCTCGTCGCGCGCGACCAGGCGATCGGCGTGCTCGAGATCCACGACAAGGAAGGCCCCGACCCGCGCTTCTCCCACGACGACTTCCGGCTGGCCGAGACGTTCGCGGCCCGCGCCGCCGTAGCGGTCGAGCTGTCGCAGCGGGTGGCGCGGGATGCGGTGCGGCGCGTCGTGCAGGCGCAGGAGGCCGAGCGCAGCCGCCTGGCGCGCGAGCTCCACGACGAGACCGGGCAGGCGCTGACCTCGATCCTGCTCGGGTTGAAGCCGCTCGAGGAGGCGCTCGCGGACCACCCCGCGCGCGCCGCCCTGGCCGAGCTGCGGGAGCACGTCGTCAGTGCGCTCCAGGACGTGCGCCGCCTCGCGGTCGAGCTCCGTCCCGCCGTGCTCGACGATTTCGGCCTCGTGCCCGCGCTCGAGCGGCTGACCGACGCGTTCGCGGAGCAGTCGGGCGTCCGCGTCGACTTCCACTCGGCGCTCGGCGAGCTGCGGTTGCCGGGCGAGATCGAGACGACGCTCTACCGGGTCGTGCAGGAGTCGCTCACGAACATCGTCAAGCACGCGAACGCGCACAAGGTCAGCGTCTCGATCGCCCGCCGCGGGCCGACAGTCGCGGCCGTGATCGAGGACGACGGAGCCGGCTTCGACCAGAGGGCCGTGCGTGAGGAGGGTGTCGGGCTCCTCGGGATGCGCGAGCGGCTCTCCTTTGTCGACGGGCGGCTGGAGATCGAGTCACGCCCGGGCGCCGGGACGACGATCGTCGCGGAAGTGCCGCTCGCGTGAGCATCCGGGTCCTCATCGTCGACGACCACGCCGTCGTCCGCAGCGGCCTACGGCTCCTGCTCGAGGCCGAGAAGGGCCTCGAGCCGGTCGGCGAGGCGGGCAATGCCCGCGAGGCGATCTTCCAGGCGCGGGCGCTGAAGCCCGACGTGATCCTGCTCGACATCGTCATGCCGGACCAGACGGGTCTCGACGTGCTCCCCCAGCTCAGGCACGAGAACCCGGACGCGAAAGTGCTCGTCCTCTCGATGCAGGACGAGCCGCGCTACGTGCGCGAGGCGTTCGCGGCCGGCGCCAGCGGCTATGTCCTCAAGGAGGCGGCCGACACCGAGGTCGTGGCCGCGGTTCGCGAGGTCGCAGGCGGCAGCCGGTACGTGAACCCCGAGCTCGGCGCCCGGCTGGTGAACGCCGACGCCGAGGCTGCGAAGCTCGCAGAGGAGGATCCGCTCTCGGACCGCGAGCGGGAGGTGCTTCGCCTCCTCGCGCTCGGCCACACGAATCAGGAGATAGCCAAGATGCTCTACATCTCGGTGCGCACGGCAGAGACGCACCGGGCGCACATCATGCAGAAGCTGCGGCTGCAGACCCGGGCCGACCTCGTCGCCTACGCCCTCGAGCGCGGGCTGCTCGAGCCCGAGTAACCCTTCTACTCGGCCGACTCGTTGAGCAGGTGGCTGAAGAGGCTGTGGGCTGCATCGGCGGCCGCAGTCGACTCGGCCGTGGCCAGGCGCTCGCGGAGCTCGAGTAGCCAGGTCGCGAGTGCAGCGTCGGCCGCGACGTCGAGCTCCTCGAACGCGCAACGTCCAACGAGCGCCGCTCCGCCGGGCTCCCAGAACGGACATGCGTCCTCGGGACAGGCCTCGACCGTGCCGACGGCCGCTTCGAGCGTGCAGAGCCGTGTCGTGTGCTCGATTCCCATGCGGCCATCCTCCCCGTCGCGCCACCGGAAGGCGTCGGGCCGAGCGCGGATCTCGCTTGCGGCCTTTCCCGTAGTTCGCGCAAAGCGTGAGGGCCGCTCTGCAGCGGCCCTCACTGTCCAGCGGTGGAGTCGGGCTGCTATGCCACCGGCACCGCGGGAGTCTTCTCGGCGTTCGACTTCTTCGCGAACGCGAGGATGGTCTCCGGATTCCGGAGCGCCCCGACGCCCGCCAGGATCGCGAACCCGACTCCCGTGAGGAAGAGGGCGATCCCGACCACGATCCCGAACAGGCTGACCTGCGAAGCCAGCTGGCTCATGTTGAGCGCGCTCGTGAGCGCGGTCTCGCCGATCCAGACCTGCCGGGCGCCGTTCTGCACCGGCTGCTTGGTCGTCGGGTCGATTGCGGCGAATTCCGCGTTGCTGGTGCCGCCGCCGACCTCCAACTGCGACTTCGGCGTTCCGGGCTTCGCCTGGTAGATGCCCATCTGGGCGTAGGTGAAGCCGCCCGTCGCTTCGAGCGCGTGGATGTGCATGTACTGCGCCATCGCCTGCGCCTCGGGGCCTGTATCAATCGTCTTTCCGGCGATGTCCATCGTCGGCCATTGCTTGACCGCCGACGCGATGCCCGCCTTCTGCGCCTCGGCCTTGATCGCCGACGGCGTCATGTCCGATCCCGCGACGATGTACTCGTGCGAGAGGCTGTTGTTGACCGTGTGCCGGCCGTTGACTCCCATCGCGATGGCGACGACGCCGAACACGATGAGGACGGCTGCTGAGATGAACCCTCCGATCTCCAGTGCCTTGCGCATGACCCGACTCCTTTCGAACGGTGATGCCATTTGGGAGGAGTGTCGGACCTAGCGGCGCGAGCGCCATCCGGGGCGGTGCGGAACCGATCGCGGGGCTTCCCACGTCTCGACTGCGGGAAAGCCGCAGACGAGCCGCCTCAGGCGGAGGCGAAGGTCTCGCGGGGGCCGAGACCGGCCGCGATCGCCCGTGCGATGTCGAGCGTCGAGATGACGCCGATGGGGCGGCGGGAGCCGGGCTCGGTGACGGCAAGGTGCGCGATGCCGTACTGCGCCATGAGGCTGCCCGCCTCGCCGATCGAGCTGTCGGCCGGGACGCTGACGAGCGGTGTCACAGCCGCGGCGCCGGCGGTCAGCGTGTCGAGATCGAGCGGCGTGGCCGCGACGAGATCGAGGTCGGAGACGACCGCCCACAGGTGCGGCGCCTCGTCCTCCTCGGCGTACTCGAAGACGAAGATCGCGTGCACGCCGTGAGTCGCCATCATCCGCGCCACGACCCGCAGCGGCGTCTCGGGCGGGCAGCTGATGACCCCGTGGCTCATTGCGTCGCCCACTGTTCCCGTCTCGAACGGAACCGGAAGGTCCTCGCCGCGATGCTCCACGTACACCATGCGCCGATGGTGGCCGCGCCGGCGCGCGGCCGCATCCGGGTGAACTACCGAACCGAGGAACCGACGAGCCCGCGGCCGTGGGCGCGGCGTTGGCCCGCGCTCACTGCCGTTGCTTCGCGCGGCCGACGCGGCGGAGCTGCGCGGGCGTCAGCGATGGCTGCTCGAGCGGGGTCGCCGCGTCGGCCTGCAAGCCATCGAGCAGGAAGCCGAGGTAGCGGCGCCACAGCTGCGGTGACACGGTGGCGCTCAGCTCGATCACGCGGTCGCCGCCCCAGAAGAGCAACGCGACGTCCTCGGGTCTGAAGTCCGGCCGCAGCCTGCCCTCTTCCTGCGCACGAGTCACGAGGCGCGCGACGAGCGGCACGATCCGCCGGCGCATCGCCTCAGCCCGTTCCTTGCCGGCCAGCCGCCGCTCGAACACCTCCTTCAAGCCGCGGTTGCGGGCGTGCAGGAGCAGCGCCTCCTCGACGAAGCGGCGAAAGCCCGTCCACCCGTCCGGCTCGGCGAGCGCGGCCTCGGCGATGCCGACGAACTCCTCGAACCCGTCCTCCAGGACGGCGTCGACGAGATCGTCGCGGGTGGGGAAGTGACGGTAGAGGGTCCCCATGCCGACTTCGGCGCGTTGAGCGATCTCGCGCACCGACGCCTCGATCCCCTTCGAGGCGAAGATCTCGCGGGCGGCGGCAACGAGGCGCTCGCGGTTCCGGCGGGCGTCGCTGCGCAGCCCGTCTCCGGGTTCGAGGTCTGCGTGTGCGGGGCTGGACACGACACGAGTATCGCACAAAGCGGAGCGGTTGCTCCGATCGGAGCGGCTGCTCCATTTGTGTTGGTACGATCAGCCGATGCTTGCCCTTGCCCGCTGGTGCTCCGACCACCGCCGGGCCGTGGTCCTGCTCTGGATCGTGGCTCTGATCGCGGTCCTCGGCGGCTGGCGGGTTGCCGGATCGCGGTACGCAAACAATTTCTCGCTCGGCAACACCGGTTCCCAGCACGCAGCCGACCTGCTCAAGGAGAGCTTCCCGGTGCAGTCGGGCGACCGTGACCAGATCGTCCTCTACGCGCCCGGCGGAGTGCGCGCGCCCGCTGCAGGCTCGCGTGGCGGCGATGCTCGCCCGCGTCGGGCAGTTGCCGCACGTCGCGCAGGTGGCGAGCCCGTACGCGGCCGCCGCCAAGGGACAGGTCTCACGCGACGGCAAGACCGCGTTCGCGATCGTCAACTTCGACGAGAAGGCGAACCAGCTGCCGACGAGCGCGGTCAAGAAGGTGATCACGACCGCCGAGGCGGCTCGGGCCACCGGCCTGCAGGTCGAGCTCGGCGGCCAGGCCATCCAGCAGACGGAGGTGACGGCCCCCGGGTCGCTGACCGGCATCGGTGTGCTCGCCGCTGTGGCGGTGCTCCTGATCAGCTTCGGCTCGTTCCTGGCCATGGGCCTGCCGGTCGTGACCGCGCTGTTCGGTTTGGGCACGGGCGTCGGGCTGATCGGGCTCGGCTCGCACGTGATCGATCAAGCGAACTTCTCCCTCGAGCTGGCGGCGATGATCGGGCTCGGCGTCGGGATCGACTACGCGCTCTTCATCCTCACCCGCTTCCGCGAGATCTACGGCGAGAACGGCGGCGACGTCCGCGACGCGGTGCTGCTCGCAATGGACACGGCCGGACGAGCCGTCCTCTTCGCCGGCGCCACAGTCGTGATCGCGCTGCTCGGCATGTTCGCGCTCGGCGTCAGCTTCCTCTACGGGCTCGCCGTCGCCGCCGCCCTCGCCGTCCTTCTCGTCCTCGCCGCCTCCGTGACGCTCCTGCCGGCGCTCTTGACCTTCTTCGGTCGCCGCCTCGGTCAGCCCGGCCGGCTCTCCCGGCTGATCCGGCGCCGTCCCCGCGACGGCCGCGCCGCCCGAAGCAGAGGCGGGTTCTGGCCGCGCTGGATCGACGCCATCCAGCGCCACCCCGTGCTCGCGGCCACCGCGGCGACCGTGTTCATGCTCACGCTCGCCGCGCCCGCCCTCTGGCTGCGGCTCGGCTCCAGCGATGCAGGCAACGACCCCACCTCCAACACCTCCCGCCGAGCCTACGACCTGCTCGCCCAGGGCTTCGGGCCGGGCTTCAACGGTCCGCTCAGCCTCGTCGTCCGACTCCCCCACCGCGGCGACCGGTCGGCCCTGGCCACACTGCGGGCGGCCGTCGGCCGCACCCCCGACGTCGTCGCCGTAGCGCCGCCACGGCTCAACCCGACCGGCAACGTCGCGGTGCTCAGCGCCTATCCGGGCTCTTCCCCGCAGAGCCGCTTGACGACCACGCTCGTCAAGCACCTGCGCAGCACAGTGCTACCACCGGTCGAACGGCAAACGCGTACGACCGTCTATGTCGGCGGCGCGACAGCGACCTTCATCGACTTCTCCGGCGTCCTCTCGGCCAAGCTGTGGCTGTTCATCGCCGTGGTCGTCGGGCTCTCCGCCCTGCTGCTCGCTGTCGTCTTCCGCTCGCTTCTGATCCCCTTGCAGGCCGCCGTCATGAACCTGCTCTCGATCGGCGCCGCTCTCGGCGTGCTCGTCGCCATCTTCCAGTTCGGCTGGTTCCCCGGTATCTCCCCGGGCCCGATCGAAGCCTTCCTGCCGGTGCTGATGTTCGCGATCGTGTTCGGGCTCTCGATGGACTACGAGGTCTTCCTCGTCTCCCGCATCCACGAGGAATGGACCCGCCAACACGACAACACCGCCGCCGTCCGCGACGGCCTCGTCGCGACCGGACGCGTCATCACCGCCGCCGCCGCCGTCATGGTCGTCGTCTTCACCTCCTTCATCTTCGGCGGCCAACGCGTGATCGAACTGTTCGGGCTCGGACTCGCAAGCGCCGTCTTCCTCGACGCCCTGATCATCCGCTGCATCCTCCTGCCCGCCGTCCTCCACCTACTCGGCCCGCGCGTGTGGGCGTTCCCGCAGCGGCTCGACCGCCGCCTGCCACGATTCGCCCTCGAACACGACGGGCCGGTTCCGAGACCCGCGCTTGACGACGCCGTCTAGCTCGACTCAGAAGCCCATCGCCGGGCGCCCTGCTGTGGCGGTCATCGGCGGCGGCTACGGCGGTTTCGCCGTCGCGAAGGGACTCGATGCGTTCGCCGAGGTGACCCTGGTCGAGCCGCGCGACGCATTCGTCCACAACGTGGCCGCCCTGCGGGCGCTGGTCGAGCCCGACTGGCTGCCGGCGATCTTCCTGCCCTACGACCGCCTCCTCACCAACGGGCGAGTCGTACGGGAACGCGCCGTCGAGGTCGACGCCGGACGGGTCCTGCTGTCCTCGGGAGAAGAACTCACCCCCGACTACCTCGTCCTCGCCACCGGGTCGAGCTACCCCCACCCCGCCAAGTCGGACACAGACGACACCGCTGTCGCCATCGGCCGCTACCGGCACAGTCACGAGGAGTTGGCGCGGGCCGGGCGTGTACTGATCGTGGGCGCCGGCCCGACCGGGCTCGAGCTCGCCGGCGAGATCGACGCCCGCTGGCCGGAGAAGCGGATCACGATTCTCGAGCCCGAGCGGGACATTCTCGCCGGACCGTACAAACAGGAGCTCCGCGACGAAGTGCGACGCCAACTGGAGCAGCGAGGCGTCGAGTTCGTGCTCGGCGACGCGCTCGCCGGGGAACCAGAGAGCCCGCCGGCCACATTCGGGCCGTTCGCCGTCTCGACGAGCACAGGCCGCACGATCGAGGCCGACATCTGGTTTCGCTGCTACGGACTCAGGCCCGTCAGCGACTACCTCAGCGGCGACCTTGCCGGCGCCAGACAGCCGGTTGGATCGATCGAGGTGACACAGACCCTTCAGGTCAGGGGGCAGCCCCACATGTTCGCGCTCGGCGACGTCGCCGCCGCCGACCTCAAGGGCGCGGGCCGCGCCAGCCGGCAGGCCGAGATCGTCGTCGCCAACATCCGCGCCGTCGCCGACGGCTGCGAACTGAAGGCCTACGAGCCTTCGCCGCCCGCGATCGTGATCCCGCTCGGCCCCGACTGGCGGCGCCTCCGAGCTACCCGGGCAGGACGAGATCGCCGGTGCCGAACAGACCGCCTCCATCAAAGGCAGCCACCTCTTCATCGAGCGGTACCAGGAACTCTTCGGCGTCGCACAACCCATCACGCCCTGACCCACCTCTTCAGACCTCCATGAAAGGAGACTCGATGCGCGCGTTCACCCTCGATAGCTTCGACTCGGCACCCCGGCTGCGCGACGACCTCCCCGAGCCGCATCCTGACCACAACGAGCTGCTCGTCCGCGTCCGCGCCTCGTCGGTCAACCCGGCCGACGCCGCCATCGCCGGCGGGATGCTCAAGGAGATGGTCGAACACGACTTCCCCGTCACGCTCGGCAGAGACTTCGCCGGCACCGTCGAGCGGACCGGCAGCAGCGTCCGCGACCACCAGGCCGGCGACGACGTCTACGGCTTCCTCCTCCACGCCAACCCGACGATTCACGACGGCAGCTGGACCGAGCTGGTCACCGTTCCGGAAGACAACTTCGTCGCAGCCAAACCGGCCGGCGTGGACCACGCGCACGCCGGCGCCGCACCCTTGGCGGGAGTCACCGCGCTCGCAGCCCTCGACGCCCTCACGCCCGCCCAGGGCGAAACGGTGCTCGTAATCGGCGCCACCGGCGGCGTCGGCACCTTCTTCGTCCAACTCGCGGCGGAGACAGGCGCGCATCTGATCGCGCCGGCGCTCCCCGAAGACGAGCAGTACCTCCGCGACCTCGGCGTCACAGAGATCCTCGAGCGGGACGCCGACCTCCAGTCGAGCGTGCGTCAACGCCACCCCGACGGCGTTGACGCCGTCCTCGACGTCGTCAACTTCGCGCCGCAGAACGCGCTCCTGAGAGAAGGCGGACGCCTCGCGTCGCCACTCGGCGCAGCCGGCCAGGGAGCACAGCGTTTCAACCTGATGGCCCAACCCACGCCAGACAACCTTCGGCGACTCGCCGACCGCCTCGACAGCGGCAACCTTCGTGTCGAAATCCAGAAGACCTACGACCTCGCGGACGCAGCCGACGCCCTCAACGAACTCGCGAACGAACACACGCAGGGCAAGGTCGCGCTCGCACTCGACGAATAAGGCCCCAATCAATACTGTCGGATCCCGGAGGGTTGTCGCGATGAGCGAGTCGCGCGAGTCAGAACAGCAGCCGCGCGTGCGGTTGATCTTCGCCGCGCTGCTGCTCGTTCTGCTGCTCGCCTCGCTCGACCAGACGATCGTGTCGACCGCGCTGCCGACGATCGTCGGCGACCTCGGCGGCATCTCGCATCTCTCCTGGGTCGTGACCGCGTACCTGCTCGCGTCGACGATCGTGACGCCGCTGTACGGGAAGCTCGGCGACCTCTACGGCCGCAAGCGCGTCCTGCAGACCGCGATCGTCCTGTTCCTCGTCGGCTCGGCGCTGTGCGGGGCCGCGCAGAACATGACGGAGCTGATCGGCTTCCGCGCGCTACAGGGGTTGGGTGGCGGCGGTCTGATGGTCACGACCGTTGCGGTGATCGGCGACCTCGTCCCACCGCGCGACCGCGGCCGCTACCAGGGCTACTTCGGCGGCGTGTTCGGGGTCGCGACGGTGATCGGGCCGCTGATCGGAGGCTTCTTCGTCGACCACCTCTCCTGGCGCTGGATCTTCTACATCAACCTGCCGATCGGCGCGGCGGCGCTGGCGGTGATCGCGGTCGCCTTCCACGCCCGCCCCGACCGCCTCCGCCACTCGATCGACTACCTCGGCGCGGCGCTTCTCGCAGGCGGCCTGTCCGCGGTCGTCCTGTATACGAGCCTCGGCGGCACGACCTACTCCTGGGGGGCAGCGCCGATGCTCGCGCTCGCGGTTCTCGGCGCCACGCTGCTCGTGGCGTTCGTGTTCGTGGAACGGCGAGCGGCGGAGCCGATCCTGCCGCTCGCGCTCTTCCAGAACCGAACGTTCGCGCTGACGAGCGCCATCGGCTTCATCATCGGGGTAGCGCTCTTCGGCTCGATCACGTACCTGCCGCTCTACCTCCAGATCGTCAAGGGGCACAGCCCCACCCAGTCCGGGCTGCTGCTGACACCGATGATGGTCGGCGTACTGATCACCTCGATCACGAGCGGGAACATCATCTCGCGCACCGGCCGCTACCGGCCGTTCCCGATCATGGGCACCGCAGTCGCGGCGATCGCGGTCTTCCTGCTCTCGCGGCTTGCCGTCGCGACGCCGATCTGGCTCGCCGCGCTCTACATGCTGGTGCTCGGGCTCGGCCTGGGGATGGTGATGCAGGTGCTCGTGCTCGCCGCCCAGAACGCCGTCCCCTACAAGCTGCTCGGCGTGGCCACCTCCGGATCGACGCTCTTCCGGCAGATCGGCGGCTCGATCGGCGTCTCGATCTTCGGCGCCATCTTCGCCAACCGGCTCGCGACGGAAATCGCCGACCGGCTCCCGCGCGGCGTCCACGTGCCGGCCGCGGCCAACCCCACCGTCATCCAACACCTGCCTCCCGCCGTGAAGCAGCCCTACATCGAAGCCTTCACGGCCGCGATCCAGCCGGTCTTCCTCGCCGCGACCGGATTCGCGATCGCAGCCTTCCTGCTCACGTGGCTGCTACGCGAAGTGCCGCTCCGTACTACGGCGGCAGCGGCGGAAGGGATCGGCGAGAGCTTCGCCTCGCCCCGCGAAGACCGCTCCGACCACGAACTGGAGCGGATCATCAGCGCGACCTCCGGCGGCCGCAAGCGCACTGAGATCTACCGGCGCATTGTCGACGCGGCCAATCTCGACCTGACCGCAGCGGAAGCCTGGCTGCTCAGCCGCATAGCGATCGAGGACCGCATCGACGGCCTGGGCCAGCCGAACTCCGCCGGCCCGGAGGAGGTCGCGCTGCTGACCGCCAGGCTTCTCCAACGCTCCTATCTCACGGTCGACCTCGAAGCTGACCGCATCGAACTCAGCGACACCGGCCGACGCGCCTACGCACAACTCGTCGAGGCAGGCCGAAGCGAACTGACACGACTGATCGCCGACGCCCATCCGCCGCAGGACGAGGTCAACGACGTCCTCCGCCGGCTTGCTGCCTCATTACTTGCCGACATACCCCGGAATGGAACGGTCGCGAGCAGCAGTCCGGTCAATCCTGCCGGTGCCGCCCCCCACTGAGACACCAACACACCCGAGAGGCGCAGCGCCGGTTGGTCCGCCGAGCGTCGTTCGGGCGGTTGAGCACGGGTCGCGTTCACCGAGAGACGTCGACACGACTGGAGGAGCGGAGACAGGAGACGTCGGGGCCTTCGAAGCGGCATCAGCCGACTTGACTCGCTATGGTCTTTACGCATCGGGGGGTGCAGTGAGGACCAACGGAAGCCGACCTGCGGCGCAGGCGGACGACGTTCGGAGACGAGCGAGGGACCTCCTGCGGAGTGCACCTGGGCGCATCGGCGAGCGGGCCGCGACGGACGCTTTCGCGAGGCCCTCCTCCTCTCTGGTGGGTCGGGAGGAGGAGCTCACCTCCTTACTCGAGGCGGCGAGCCATCCTCCCGCGCTCGTCCTCGTTGAGGGGGAGACCGGAGTCGGCAAGACGCGGCTGGTGCAGGAGTTCCTTCGCTCGCCTGAGCTCGACGCACGCCAGCGCTACTCGGGAAGCTGCCAGTACCTCGCCGAGCCCTTACCGCTCGCTCCCTTCCTGGATGCTCTGCGAACCTCGCGGCCTGTCAGAACCGAACTGAGCCCGGTGGTGGGCGCGCTGCGCCCGGTCCTGCCCGAACTGGCGCTCGTACTGCCGCCCGCACCGGAGCCGCTGGGAGATCGCCGAGCGGAGCGGCACCGCCTGTTTCGGGCCCTACGCGAGCTTCTGGGCTCGCTCGGTGGCAGCGTTCTCGTGCTCGAGGATCTGCACTGGGCGGACGAGCAGACGTCGGAGTTCTTGCGTTACCTCTGCCCGCAGCTGCCGCCCGAGCTGACGCTCGTCTGCACCTACCGCGGCGAGGAGTTGCCGGCAACCTCCCCGTTCCCCTCGCTCGGCGCGCGACTCCCGAGCCAGGTTGGCCACCTCGAGCTGCCACTCCGGCCGCTCGACCGGGAGGAGATACGGACGCTCGCCGGATCGATCCTCGAGGCGGAGGCGATCTCCGATGAATTCGCCGATTATCTGCTCAAGGGCAGTGGCGGCCTCCCGTTCGCCGTCGAGGAGGTGCTCCGGCTGCTCGAGGACCGGGAGGATCTGATCCGACGCGACGGCGCGTGGGTACGCCGCTCCCTCGAGGATGTCGTCGTCCCGACGCCCGTGCGAAACTCGATCCTCGAGCGGCTGGGGACGCTCCAACCGACGACGCAGGCTCTGGTTCGTGCAGCCGCCGTAGTCGCAGTGCCGGCCAGCGAAGGCCTCCTCGCCAGGGTCGCGGAGGTCCGCAGAGGGCAGACCGAGGCAGCCCTCGGACAGGCGCTCACCGCGACATTGCTCGTCGAGGCGCGGGAGGACCGCTTCTGCGTTCGGCACGAGCTCGCTCGTCAGGCTGTCGAGGAGGCTCTGGCCTCGCCGCTGCGCCGCCGGCTACATCTGCGGGCCGCCCAGGCGCTGGAGAAGGAGCGGCCCAAGCCGCTCGCCCGACTGGCCCACCACTACCGAGCGGCGGGCAAGACGAAGGAGTGGACGTACTACGCAGAGGCGACTGCTGATCGCGCCCGGTCGCTCGACGACGCGGTGACGGCCTGCCGGTTCCTCCGGGAGGCGCTCGATGTCGAGGCGCTCCCCACGGTCAAGCGAGCCCAGCTTGCGATCAAGTTCCTGATCGAGGCCTTCGACTCTTTCGCGCAGAAGGAGACGGCCGACGTCGTGCGGCCGTTGCTCGACGAGGAGACGCTTCCTCCCAGCTTGCGTGGCGAGCTCCGCCTGCAGCTCGGTCGCTTTCTCTGCCAGGCGGGTGACGACGCCGAAGGCTACGCGCAGATCAGACAGGCGGTCGACCTCCTGAGTTCGCGACCGGACCTCGCCGCCACGGCCATGGCCTTCCTGGCGCAACCGTCCTTCCGCGCGGGGCGGTTCGACGAGCACCTGGACTGGGTCGATCGAGCGGCAGAGGAAGCCACCCGCGCCGACAATCGGTCCCTGCAGATCAGGCTCTCGGCGGACCGAGCCTGTGCACTGCTCGTCCTCGGCGACGCGAGGGCGTGGCAGGCGATCGACGAGATCCCTTCGCCGGACGGCGAGATCGACGAGGTCCGGGAGGCCGCGCGTGCGTCCGGAAACCTCGCGGACGTTTTCCTCCATCTCGGCTACTACGAGCGCGCACGGCAGCTGATCGGCGAGAACCTGGCCACCGGCCCAGGCCCCTTCCGCGAACACGTGATCGCCAACGTGACGACCGCACAGCTCGACTTCGTCGTCGGGGATTGGCGGGGTCTGGACGAGCGCGTTCAGCCGTTACTGGCAGAAGGCGAGGACCGGCTACCGCACCATGCAGACCTGGAGGCGGTTCTCGGACTGCTCCGGCTCGCCCGCGGGGAGGTGGGAGTCGCATTCAGGACGTTCGAGCACCTCTCCGAGGAGGAGTTGTGCGACACAACGATCGTGCCCTGGGTGCACGGAGGGCTCGCTCGGATCAAGCTGGCGGAGGACAGGCCTGAAGAGGCGCTGGCTACAGCCACGCAGGCCATCGGCCTCGTCGAGCAGAAAGGCATCTGGGCCTGGGCGACGGATGTGGCACCCGTGGCCGTCGAGGCGCTCCTGCGCGCCCGGAGATCAGAGGAGGCGACGGAACTCGTCCACCGCTTCGGCGACGGCCTCGACGGCCGAGACGCTCCCGCGGCCACCGCCGCACTCCGAAGCTGTCGCGGGCTCATCGCGGAAGCGCAGGGAGACGTGAAGCACGCGACTCGAGAATACGAGGCGGCCGAGCGTTGCTGGCGCGCGCTGCCCCGCCCCTACGAGGCGGCCCGGGCACGTGAGTACCGGGGCCGGTCTCTGCTCGCCGAGCATCCCGCGGTGGGACGGAGACTGCTCGTCGGGGCGATGGACGGCTACCGGGAGCTCGGCGCCCAGTGGGACGCAGGCCGCGTCAGGGCGACACTCCGGCAGCGCGGTCTCGTACCGCCGCACCGAGCAGGGCGAAAGGGTTACGGCAGCGAGCTCTCTCCGCGCGAGCACGAGGTAGTCCGGCTCGCCAGCGACGGGCTGAGCAATCGCGAGATCGCGCTGTCCCTCACCGTCTCGCGCAGCACCGTCGAGCATCACATGAGCTCCGCGATGCGGAAGCTGGGCGCGACGTCGAGGCACGAGCTCGGCGACCTTCTCGACACCGTCTCCGAGCGCGCGATCGGAACGAATTAGTTTGGGGTGGCACCCCATTTACAAGCCGTAGCGGCGCCTCCTAGCCTCCGGGTCGATGCCGGTTCCGTTCAGGAAACGCAAGCGGCAGTCGCGTGGGCGGGTCTCGAGCCGCAAAGCCGAGAACCTGACGGCCGTGGCCCCCGAGGCCGCCGAGAGGGATGACGAGGAAACGCCTCGCGACGGCTCTCCGAAAGCGACGACCAAGGACCAAGGCAAGAGCCCAGGAGAGTACGGGCCTCTCTGAACGCCCGGTACGACCCGGAATACCCGACAGCAAGGGGGGAAACACATGCGCAAACTCAGACAGTCAGCCTCCGGGAGGCGCCTTTGGCGGCCGTCTCGGACGCTGTTCGTCGCTTCTTTGATCCTGGCCGTCGCGGTGGTCGGCTCGATCGCCGCCGCCGCGCCGGGCGGAACACAGTCCGGTCCCGGCGCTTGGACATGGCGGCCGGATCAAGACTCCACGAGCTCCACCGCTTCGGCCTCGTCGACGCAAAGCGCGTCGGCACCGAGCGGGCCTGCACAGAGCGGGCCGGCCGGCACGACCTTGACCGGCCCGAGCGGGAACCACGTGGTCGTGGGGCAGTCGGCGAAGAACGACACCTCGCCGGCACTCAGCACCATGCAGATCCCGTTCACACCGTCGGCGAAGCAGCGCACGGTTCCGGTGCTGCCGCTCGGAAAGCAGGTCACGACGCACCGACCTGCCACTAGCGCCGACGTTCAGACCAAGCTGGCTGCGCAGAACATGCCAACCGCACAGCTCAGCTTCGAGGGGATCGACTTCCCGGGCGTCAACTGCAACTGCGCTCCGCCGGACACGAACGGCGCGGCTGGAGACACGCAGTACGTGCAGATCGTGAACACCGGCCTGCAGGTCTTCGACAAGAGCACCGGCAACTCGGTGCTCGGGCCGATCAGCATCGAGTCGGTGTGGAGCGGCTTCGGCGGCGTCTGCGAGAACAACGGAGAGGGCGACCCGGTCGTCCTCTACGACAAGCTCGACAACCGCTGGCTCATCAGCCAGCTGGCAGGCACAGCCCAGCCGACCCACGAATGCGTCGCGGTCTCGACCTCGTCTGACGCCACAGGGTCGTGGCACCGTTACGACTTCGATCTCGGGTCCATCTTCGGGAACAACTTCTACGACTACCCGAAGCTCGGCACGTGGCCCGACGCGTACTACCTGAGCTACAACGTCTTCAACGCGTCCGGCACCGCCTTCCTGGGCCCGCAGCCGTTCGCGCTGGACCGCTCGGCGATGCTCGCCGGCAACGCGGCGACGATCGTCAGCACCGGAATGCTCGGTCCGACGGACGACCAGCTCATGCCGGCCGACTTCGACGGGTCGATCCTGCCTCCGGCGAACGCGCCGAACCCGTTCACCGAAATCGGGACGAACCCGACCTGGAAGCTCTGGCGCTTCCATGTCGACTTCACGAACCCGAGCAACTCGACCTTCACGCTGGGCGGGACGCTCACGCCGGATCCGTTCAACGTGGTCTGCGGAGGCGCCGCCGGAGCGTGTGTGCCGCAGGCAGGCGTCCCCGACACGCTCGACACGCTCGGAGACCGCAGCATGTTCCGGAACGACTACCGTCGCTTCCCCGACGGCCATGAGGCGCTCACCGGGAACATGACGGTGGACTCGAACGGCGTGGCGGGAATCCGCTGGTGGGAGATCAACAACGCCACCTCCGGCTCGCCGGGCTTCGCCCAGCAGAGCACGTACCAGCCCGACAACACCTATCGCTGGATGGGCAGCGCGGCCATGGACGCCTCGGGCGACATCGCCGTCGGGTTCAGCGCGTCGTCCTCCAGCATCAACCCGCAGATTCGGTACGCCGGGCGGCTGGCGACCGATCCACCGAACACGCTGGGCCAGGGCGAGGCGACGCTCGTCGCCGGCACCGGCAGCCAGACCGACACGAACAGCCGCTGGGGTGACTACTCGGACATCACCGTCGACCCGTCGGACGACTGCACCTTCTGGTACACGAACGAGTACTACCAGACGAACAGTTCGTTCAACTGGAAGACACGGATCGGGGACTTCAAGTTCCCGAACTGCACGGCCGGCCCGAGCGGCACCCTCGCCGGCACGGTGACGGATGCGAGCAACAACAATCCGATCGCCGGCGCCAAGGTGGACGTGTCCTCCGGTGGCCAGTCCTTCGGTAGCACGACGACCGATGTCGAGCGGCCACTACAGCATCAACCTGCCGGTCGGGACGTACGACGTCACCTACTCGGCGTTCGGGTACGGAACGGACACCGAGTCGGGCGTCCAGATTACGGACGGCACGACGACGACGAAGAACGTGGCCCTGACACCGCAGCCATCGGTGACGCTGAGCGGCACCGTGACGGACGGCTCGGGTCACGGCTGGCCGCTGTATGCACGTATCGACGTGGCCGGCGATCCCGCATCGCCGTTCTTCACCGACCCGATCAGCGGCCACTACAGCATCCAGCTGCCCGCGAACGCCACCTACGACGTGACGTTCACCTCGAAGATCCAGGGGTACCAGCCGAACGAGCAGTCGATCGTCGTCGGCGGGAGCGACACCACCCAGGACGTGCAGCTTCAGGCAACGCCGGACTGCACGGCACCGGGCTACAAGCAGGACACCTCGGTGTCGGAGAGCTTCGACGGCAACACCTTCCCGCCGTCGGGCTGGAACGTCACCGACCCCCTCGGCAACGGTGAGGTCTGGCAGCTCAACGACCCGGAGGGTCAGCAGAACAACACCGGCGGAACGGGCAACTTCGCCGACATCAACTCGGACTTCTACGGTTCGAGCGGCCAGCAGGACACGTCGCTCGTCACCCCGACGCTCGACCTGTCCAGTGCGTCCGCACCGTTCGTGACGTTCCACAACAACTTCGTCGCCTTCTCGCCGTTCCCGCAGACGGGCGATGTGGACGTCAGCACGGACGGCGGAACGACGTGGACGAACGTCTGGCACCGTGACGACGCCAACGCGGCTCCCGGTCCCGATCTGGAGACCGTCCAGCTGCCGCAGGCCGCCAACCAGAGCAACGTGGAGCTGCGCTTCCACTTCACGAGCGTGTTCGGCTTCTGGTGGCAAGTCGACGACGTGACCGTGCACAACAGCGCGGGCTGCGTCACGATTCCGGGCGGTCTCGTCGAGGGCAACGTGTCCGACCTCACCACCGGCAACGCCCTCAACGGCGCGACGGTGCAGAGCAACGACGTCCCGACCGACAGCGCGAAGACGGCGGCGGTCCCGGACGATCCGAACAACCCGGGCGGGTTCTACTACCTGTTCTCGTCCGTCACCGGATCGCATCCGTTCACCGCGACCGCGTCCCAGCACTCGCCTGACACCGAGACGGTGAACGTGGCCGGCGACAACACGGTGAGGCAGGACTTCAAGCTCGGTTCGGCCCATCTCGTGATCACGCCGAGCACGCTCTCGAGCACGCAGGTCCTCGGCTCCACGGCGACCAAGACGCTGACGTTCCACAACGACGGCACCGGGGCGGCGCACGTGACGCTGAACGAGCAGGGCGGCGGGTTCCAGATCCTCGGCCTGCAGGGGGCGCCGCTGAGCAACATCAAGGTCCCGAACGACGACATGGGCGGTGGGCCCAGCCCGGCCTGGCTCGGCGACCACACGAACGACGGTGCGCCGGCGGTCGACGCCGGAGCGCCGAAGGATCCGACCTGGGCGACGATCGCCAACTACCCGACGGCGATCATGGACAACGGCGCCGACTTCATCAACGGAAAGGAGTACTCGGTCGGCGGCGTCGACGGCAGCCTCTCGATCACGAACAAGGGCTGGGTCTACGACCCGGGCACCAACGCGTGGACGCCGATCGCAAACATGGCGAACGCGCGCGAGAAGCCGGGCGTGGCCGCTGTCAACGGGAAGCTGTACGTGACCGGAGGCTGGGACTCCACCGGTACTCCGATTGCAGCGACCGAGGCCTACGACCCGGGCAGCGACACCTGGACCACCGTGGCTCCGAACCCGAGCCCGACCGCTGCTCCGGGCGTCGCGGTCGCCAACGGCAAGATCTACTTCGTCGGCGGCTGTGCCGACGGAGCCTGCACCGCGTCGAACAAGGTCGAGGTCTACGACCCGTCCAGCAACAGCTGGTCGAGTGCCGCGAACTACCCGACCGGAAACTCCTGGGAAGGGTGCGGCGGTGTCAACGGCAAGGTGTACTGCGCCGGCGGCATCAACGGCGGAACGACGTTCAACACCGGGAACGTCTACGACCCGAGCTCGGACTCGTGGACCCCGATCGCGAACATGCCGACCGACCTGTGGGGCGGCGCCGCCGGCTCGCCGACCGGGGAGCTCGTGATCTCCGGCGGCGTGATCAACCAGTCCACTACCGTCACCAACGAGGGGTTTGCATACACACCGTCGAGCGATAGCTGGTCTGCGATTCCGAACGCGCAGTTCCCGCGCTACCGCGCCGGCGGCGGATGCGGCTTCTACAAGGTCGGTGGGTCGTCCGGCGGCTTCTCGCCGACGGCCGACTCGGAGGTGCTCGGGCCAGGGCTCGACCAGTGCGGCACGACCGATGTGCCGTGGCTCAGCGAGAGCCCGTCCGAGTTCGACGTCCCGGCGGGCGGCACGGTCACCGTCACCGTCGGATTCGCAGCGACGACGGCGAACGGCGTTCTGCAGCCGGGCACGTACACGGGGCAGATCCTCGTCAATGCCAACGCTCCGCAGACCATCAACCCGATCGGCGTCACCATGAACGTCACGCCCCCGAAGAGCTGGGGCAAGCTGCAAGGGACGGTTAGCGGGACGGACTGCAACAACGTCACGAAGGGCCTCTCTGCCGTCGTCTTCGCGGACGGCAACATGGGCTTCTCGTGGACGGCAAAGACGGACAAGAACGGGAACTACGCCTTCTGGGGGCCGAAGGACACCTACACCCTGATCGCAACGCGCGAACGGGTGGATCCCCCAGACGAAGACGGCGAAGATCCAGCAAGGCAAGACGACGACGGTCAACTTCAACTTGCGCCCCACGAGCTGCTAGTTGACCCCCCGAGGGGAGGGCGGGGCCCGTTTGGGTCCCGCCCTCCTCTGGTAGGGCGGGGCCTGTTTGGGTCCCGCCCTCCCCTGGTAGAAGGAAGGCGAACGTGAGGACCAGCGTCGCAGTACTTCTAGTCGCTCTCTTCTTCCTGCTCGGCGCCGGAAGCAGCGGCTCCGGCAGCGGGCTCCGCGGGACCGTGCTACTCCATCCGGCCTCTCCGACGTGCCAGGTGGGAACACCGTGTACCCGGCCCGCCCCCGCCGCTCTGCTCAGGTTCTGGCGCCACGGCCGAGTGGTAGCCCACACGCGCACCGACAGCAGAGGCAGGTACCGGATCGCGCTCCGGCCGGGAACCTATCGCGTGAGCTCCACGACCGGTGCGGTGCTCAAGCCCACCCGCGTAACGGTTGCGACCACCCGCTACCGGCGGCTGACCTTCAAGCTCGAAACCGGCGTCCGATAGACGGCCCGACGCTCCCGGGCCGGACCTCTACATGCCCATCGCGTGGTACCCGCTGTCGACGTACAGCGTCGTCCCAGTCACGTTGGCGGCGCCGTTGCCGAGCAGGTAGGCGGCCGCAGCCCCGACATCGTCGGCCGTGATGTGGCGGCGCAGCGGCGAGCGCTCCTCGACGATGTCCTCCATCGTCGTGAACCCGGCGATGGAGCGAGCCGCGAGCGTCCGCACGGGGCCGGCCGAGACCGCGTTCACGCGGATGTTCTTCTGGCCAAGATCCCAAGCGAGATAGCGCACGCACGCGTCGAGGGTCGCCTTCGCCACGCCCATCACGTTGTAGTGGGGTACCGCGCGCTCGCCGCCGAGGTACGTCATCGTCAGGATCGAGCCGCCGCCGGCCTTCTCCAGCAGCGGCTCGGCCGCGCGCGCGCACGCGACGAGCGAGTAGGCGCTCACGTCGACCGCGAGCCAGAAGCGGTCGCGCGGCGTGTCGGTGAAGCGGCCTTCCAGGTCCTCTGCTGCCGCAAAGGCCACTGAGTGGACGAGCAGGTCGAGCTCGCCGCCGAACACGTCCCCCACCTCGGCGAAGACGCGAGCGACGTCCTCGTCGGAGCGGACGTCGCACTCCGTGACGAGCGGGGAGTCGACCGAGGCGGCCAGCTCACGCACCGTCGACTCGATGCGATCTCCCTGGTAGGTGAAGGCGAGGCTCGCTCCGCCGGCTGCGAGCTCCCGCGCGATCGCCCACGCGATCGAGCGCTTGTTGGCGACGCCGAGGACGAGCCCGCGCTTGCCTTCGAACGATCCGGCCATGGCGCGATCCTAGGAGGTCTCGGTGGGACGGTGCCCGCTGGAGCGTCGCGATGGGCGTTGCGAGGCAAGGACGCAGGGAGCGTCGATAGCGGTTCCTATCGGCGCGACCGAGGACGCCGCAGCCGACAAAGTCGGCCGACGAGCGCAGCGAGGAGTCGCGGCGCTCAGCGCGGCGGGGCCGGCATGGCCACTGTTCCGCCGAGGCCTCCTACAGAGATAGGTTGTCCACCGTGGGCCGGGTCGCTGTCGTCACGGGCGCCTCCTCGGGCATCGGCGCCGAGATCGCCCGCCTGCTCGCAGCGCGGGGCGACCTCTGCATCCTGCTCGCGCGCCGCGCCGATCGACTCGAGGCGCTCGCGGAGGAGCTGGGCGGCGAGGCCGAGCCCTGCGACGTATCCGACCGCGTCGCCGTCGAATCCGTCGCCGCGCGCGTGCTC
This sequence comes from uncultured Actinomycetes bacterium, assembly GCA_963759435.1. GTDB lineage: Bacteria > Actinomycetota > Thermoleophilia > Gaiellales > Gaiellaceae > Palsa-739. The sequence goes on from CAVWZB010000010.1 coordinate 614,830, forward strand.
GAGCGGCACCCGCGGATCGACCTGCTCGTCAACAACGCCGGGATCCCGGGGCGGACGCGCTTCCTCGACGGCGATCCCGAGGTAATCGAGCGACTGATCCGGATCAACTACCTCGGCGCGGTCTGGGTCCTCCGGGCGTTCCTGCCGGGGCTGCGCGCCGCCGCACCGGCGGACGTCGTCAATATCGTCTCGATCTCGGGCGTCGTCGCCGGGCCGCCGAGTGGCCCCTACTCCGCCTCGAAGCACGCCCAGCTCGCCTTCTCCCGCACGGTCGCCGCCGAGCTCCACGGGGAGGGGATCCGGGTGCACACGGTCAAGCCCGGCTTCACCGAGACCGAGGGTTTCCCGCAGAAGTGGCTCCCGCCCCGCGTACAGCGCGTCGTCATCACCCCGCAGGAGGTGGCGGCCCACGTTCTTCGCTCGCTCGACGAGGGCCGGGGCGAGACGACGGTCCCGTGGTACTACGGCCCGATCGCTCCGCTGCAGGACGCGATTCCGAACGTGTTCACCCGAGTCCTTTCGCGAGTGCCCAAAGCCCCATAGAATCGCCACATGGTCGAACAAGTTCAGCCGACGACGCAGGACATCATCGCCGTCGCAGAGTTCCGGTCAGCATTGCGGCACTTCCTGCGGCGGAGCGAGAAAGTCGCCCGCCAGTCGGGACTCACGCCCCAGCGGTACACGCTGCTGATGATGATCAAGGGCTCGCCCGACGGTGGCGAGCAGTCCACCGTGACCGAGCTGTCGGAACGGATGCAGCTCGCGCAAAGCACGGTGACCGAGCTCGTGCGCCGCGCCGAGAGCGCGGGACTGATCGAGCGCGAGCAGTCGCAGAGGGATGCGCGGGTCGCCCATCTGCGTCTGACGTCGGAGGGGGAGCGGCGTCTGGTGCTTTCGTTCACCGAGCTCGCGACGGAACGCGCCCAGCTGCGCGAAGCGTTCGCCAATCTCGACGGCGGCGTCACCGGGGCCTAGCCCAGCGCGAGCAGATACCAGCCGGCGCTCGCGACGAGGACGCGGGCGTCGGATGCTGCCAGCGCCTCGGCACGCGCACGGCGCTCTCCCGCGCAACCGGCGAGGTCGAGGTACCGCTCGAGGTCGCGTTGCTCCTCCTCGAGGTGCTCGCGGACGAGCTCGAGCCCGTTCGCCGCGTAGAGCTCCTGCAGCTCACCGTCGGCGAGCAGCCGTCTGTGCGAGGAATCCCGCGCGGTCTCGAACTCGTGGAGCGCGGCGGCCGCGGCCGGGTCGTGGGGCGCGAGCTGGTCGACCACGAGCACGTGCCCTCCGGGCCGCGTCACCCGCGCGAGCTCGGCAACGATGCGCTCGGGCTGCGCGACGTGATGGAGCGTGCGGTGCGTGCCGGCGAGGTCGAAGGAGGCGTCGGGGAACGGGAGCGCCGTCCCGTCTCCCTCGACGAACTCGGTGTTCGGGAGGCTTCGGGCTCGCGCGAGCTCGAGCAGCTCGGGAACGGGGTCGAGGCCCACGACCTCGCGCACGAGCGGCGCCAGTGCGAAAGCCAGCGCCCCGGCGCCCGTGCCGACGTCGAGAGCGCGCTCGTCGCCGTGCGGCTGGACGAAGTCGCGCACCTGCTCCGCGAGCCTCGCCGCACGGGCGTCCTGACGTGCCGCGATGCGTTCCGCCGTACGGGCGAAGCGGTCAGTCATTGCCTGCCTCAGTTCGTGACGACACGGTGAGCGCGAGTCGCGTCGGAGTTGATCCCGCAGGCGATCTCGTAGCCGATCGTCCCGGCGACCTCGGCGTGACGCTCGATCAGCAGGCCGTCGCCGACGATGGTGACCGGCGACCCGACCGGCAACTCGCGCTCGAGCTCGACCGCGACCGCGTCCATCGAGACGGTGCCGACCGCTCGACGCGGCTCGCCGTCGACAAGCACCTCGCTGCCGGTCATGTCCCGCCGGAAGCCGTCCGCGTAGCCGACCGCGACGATCCCGATCCACGTCGGCCGCTCGGCGACGAACCACCGGCCGTAACCGGTGCTCTCTCCGGCTTGGAGGAGGAAGACCCGGGCGAGCCGGCTCCGCCAGGAGAGCACGGGTCGCAGCCCATCCTCGGCCGGATCGGTGTTGAAGGGGGAGATCCCGTAGAGCGCGATCCCGCAGCGGGCGGCGTCGAAGCGGGCCGCGGGCAGCCGCAGCGCGGCGGCGCTGTTCGCGATGTGGCGCGTGAGCTGCGAGTACGGCTCCGTCGCCTCGCGGAAGCGCTCGATCTGCTGCTGCGCGAAGCTAGGGTCGGAGTCGGCGGTCGCAAGGTGGCTCATCAGTCCGACCACGTTCGCGGGCGGCTGCGGGAGCTCGGCAAGCCCCCACCGGCCCATCCCGGTGTCGAGCTTCAGGTGCACCGGGATGCCGTCCGGGATCTCGCCCGGGACCGAGACGACGAGCTCGAGTCGCGCCTCGCGCGCCTCGGCGACCTCGTCGGTGGGGCACATGACGATGATCCGCGCCTCAGGGAGCTCGCGGCGCAGCTCGACGGCTTCGGCGACGGTGACGACGCAGAGGGCCGAAGCCCCGGCCTCGAGCGCTGCGCGGGCGACGTCGGTCGCGCCGTGGCCGTAGCCGTTCGCCTTCACGACGGCCCAGAGCTCGGCTCCTTCGAGCCCCTCGAGCAGCCGCCGCGCGTTGTGGCGCACCGCACCGAGGTCGATCGTGATCTCGCTC
>CAVWZB010000011.1:0-23814 GCA_963759435.1 uncultured Actinomycetes bacterium
TAGACGATGAGACGCGCGTACGTCGCCCCGGCGGCCCGGGTCCGCGCAAACGCGGTCTCCTTCTGACTCCCCTCGAAGAGCGCTGGATCCACGATCGCCGTCGCCAAGGGCGCCGTGGCCGGAGTCGAGTACGTCCGCGTGCGGCCGGCTGCGCCGGCGGCCGATGTCGATACGCCCACGAGCAGGAAGATGGCGAGCATTGCCGCCAGGTTCCGTGCAGTGTCCCCCACGGCGCGCACGCTATCCGCGAACCCTCGCCGACCGTGCGGAGATTTGCCGTCTCCTTACACCCCACCGGCCCGCCCTGAGGGCCAGACGGCGGATCAGTTGCCCCAGGGTCCGATCTTCGGCGCGTGCGGCACCGTGAGCGAGAAGGCGAGCGAGTTGTCGGACCCCGTGGCGCTCGCCCGCAGCCAGTCTTTCTTCGTTGCCTTCAGCTTCAGGTTCGCCTGGAAGATCCCGTTCGCATTCGACGAGATGACCGCGACCCGCCGCCAGCTTCCGCTCTTCCCGTGCCGGAGCCGAATCGTGACGGTCTCCTTGTCGCTCGTCGCATCCCTGCCCCACACGCTGATCGTCTTCTTGCCGAGATACGCGACGAAGGGGAACCGAAAGGCTGTGAGCACGGGTTTGGGGCGCGCATTCTCGATCGACGCCGCGTGGAAGTAGAGGCCGCTCTGGTACGGGCTCGGGCTCGGATAGTCCTCGATCAGGAACCACGTCACCAGAGAGACTCCCGACAGCCACATCTGGTGCAGCGACTCCGCCGTCCAGCGGCTGGCGAGACTCAGCGACGCTGCATGTTTCCGCGGCGGGTTCGTGTCCCAGCCGAACTCCGTCACCCAGAACTGAACCGGGTTCGCCGAGACGATGTGGTGCAGCCGCACGCCGGCTTTGAGGAGCGCGCGCATCCTCGGCATGTCGCCGAGCTCCACGTCGTCCGGGAGTTTCGCCTTTCCGAACGGACCGCCGAACGTGTACGGGTGATGCGACCACACGTCGAAGTGCACCGGGTCGTGGCATGTCGCGTGCGGGTGGGCGCCCTTCGAAAGGCAGAGCAGGGAGCGCATGAAGGCGAGCGGTGCGACCGAATACCACTGCTGTTTCTTGCTCTTCGGGTGCCCAAAGGGATCGAGCCCCCCGGCGACGACGAGATTGGCCGCGTCGACACCGTGCACAGCCGCGGCAACCGCATTGACCATCGACCGGTACACGCTCGCTTTCACAGGGTTCAAATAGAGGCTCACGTTCGGCTCATTCGAGACCTGGAAGACGTGCTCGGCGGGGAGGTCTGGATCGAACCCGTCGTAATGAGCCGCGAGGGCCGTCGCGAAGTCGCCCAGGTCGGTGACGTTCGGCGTGCCGGCGTTGACGCCGCTCGGTTGCCTGTTGTACGCCCAGCTGGGTGTGGTGTCGATCTCGAGGATCGGCGTCAGGCCGGCGTTCTGTGCGGCCTGCACCGTCGCGTCAAGACCAGCCCACGAGTAGCCGGAGGACGTCGGATCTGTGGGCACGAAGCCGTCAGGGCGCGTGGGCGGCGCGATCGAGCGCCACGGCGCCCTGAGGATGACGTAGGTCGCGCCCGCTGAACGCGTCATCGCGAAGGCTTCCGCTTGACCAGGACCTGAGAACACGGGATCGACCAGCGCAGTACGAAGCGGCGCTGTCCCACGCGTCGTTATGACGTGCGGTGAGCTCGTTCTGGCCCCGGCTGCGGTCGCGGCTAGGAGCACGATGATCGCGCCTGTCAGTAGAGCCAGACTCCACTGCCAAACGCCACCGTGAGATGTGTTGTCCGCTAAGACCCTCGGCCGCACCGGGCGCCATGCTAGCCGACGGCTCGGCCCACCTACTCCGGACTAGAACGCGCCCCGACGGACAACAACTGCCGGAAGGGTCATAAGAACGATCCGCATGTCGCGCGCGAGCGAGAGGTTTTCCACGTACTCCCGCTCTACCGCCAGCCGTTCGTCGAACGTCAGCTCACCACGGCCGTAGACCTGCATCGGCCCGGTGATCCCGGGCTTGACCTGCAAGCGGAACTGGTGCTCCGGCGCATAGCGCTCGACGAGATCGAGCTGCTCCGGACGCGGCCCGACGATGGACATCTCGCCCCGCAGCACGTTGACGAGCTGCGGCAGCTCGTCGATACTCGTCCGTCGCAGCAGCCGGCCGACGCGGGTGATGCGCGGATCGGCCTTGAGCTTGAACATCGGCTCGTCGAGCTCTTCGAACGGGACGAGCCCCGGCAGGAGCGCTTCGGCGTCCCGCACCATCGTCCGGAACTTGAGCATCTGGAACGGGTGCGCGTGCTCGCCGCCGCGCGTCTGGCGGAAGAAGACCGGCAGCCCGGAGTCGACCAGGGTCGCGAGCCCGGCGAGCAGGAACAGCGGGAACGTCACCACGAGAGTGAATGCCGCGACGACCACGTCGAACACCCGCTTGAGCGCGACCGTCGTCCGCGAGATGTCCCAGGTGTTGTAGTCGAGCAGCGGAAGGTCGGCGACGTGCGTCAGATGCGTCGCCGTGCCGAACATGCCGCGCGTCGGCGGGACGATCGTAAGCTTCACGTGGCTCGCGCGACAGATCGGCAGAATCTCCTCGAGCAGCCGCTCGCTGAGCTCGCTGCACGCGATCACGACCCGGTCGACATCGCCGACGATCTCGCGTAGCACCGCTTCGTGCAAGTCGGCGCAATTCGAGATCCGGCTGTGGATCTCCGCGTGGATGTCCGGGAAGAGCTCGAGCTTGCGGACGACGGCCTGGGCGAGCGGGCCCTCCCCGACGATCAAAATCCGCTGTGCAGGCGTGATCCTCCGCCAGAGGCCGCGCAGAATCGCACGGAACACGAACCCGAGCCCGAGCACGACGCCCCAGACGAGCAGCCGGTCGCCGGCGCTCAGGTTGAGAGCCGGGAACGGGGCGAGCAACAGGGTCAGGAGTGCGGCACTGCTGAGCGCCCAAACCATGAGCCACGGCAACTCGTCGACCGTCAGGTGGCGGAGCGTCCGGTTGTCTCGATCGTAGAGGCCCGCGAGCTTGGCCGTGACGACCCAGATCGGCGCGGAGAGGACGAGCAGCAACGCAGCAGCCGGGCCACTCCCCCAGAGACCCACGAGAACGGCCGCCGCGGCCACCGCCAGGACATCCCCCATCGCAAGCATCCGCCGCAGGAGCGGCTCCGTGTCGTGACGGGCCGAGAGGCGATCGGCGACTGCGGCGCCGCGGGAGCTGCCACTAGCTCCGGCGACGGTCTCGAGCTCGCTCAATTCGTTGCCTCCTCAGTCACAACACCCGGCGTGCTGCACGGTACCTTCGGCCTTCCCGAAGCGCTACTTATTTACGCTTCGCTTACCGAGAACCGTCGAGTGCGGATTGAGGCGGCGCGCCTCGGCGAGGTCGCGCCTCGCGGCGCGAATGTTGCCGGCCTCGGCCTCGAACTTGGCGGCGCTGGCCCACAAGCTCCAGTCGCGTCTCGAGTGCCGGATCGCCTCGTGCGCCCAGCGCGCGGCCTGGGCGAAGTGTCCCTCGGCCTCTGCGACGAAACCGAGCTGCAGATAGGGGCTGGCAGCCCAGGGCTCGATGGCTTTGGCCGCGAGAGCTTCCGACCGTGCCCGGGCTCCGTCGCCCGCGATGTAGGCGTCCTGGCTGGTGCTCATGTGGCTGCCTGCTGCGAGAACGACGTACTGAGGAATGATCGCCGCCACCGCCACGAGGGCGAGAATCGGCCGGAGCGTGTCGGAACGGCCCCACGCGACCGCGCGCTCCGCGGGGAGAGCTCCAAGCGCAAAGCCGAGCATCCCGACACCGACGATCGCGATACCCGCCAGCTGCCAAACCCAGTCATACGCGGCGGCCGCAAAGAAGGCGATTCCGCATGCCGCCGCGGCAGCAATCTCGCCGCTCTGCAGGGCGAGCGCAGACCGGATCGCGCCGGCCACGGCAACGAGAACGGCGCCGGCGATGAGCAACAGCCCAATGATTCCCAGCTCCCCGAGCGCCTCGAGATAGAGCGAGTGCGCGAACTGGCTCGGAAGGGGAAGCGAGCCGTGCTGGAGCCACCAGGCCTGCCAGGAACCGGCTCCGCCGCCGTTGAGAGGATGGGCTCGGAACTGCGAGATGGCCGCGCCCCAGAACTGCCAGCGCCCGCTGCCGGAGCTGCTCACGAGATGGTTGGTCGTGAAGGTGCCATGGGAGCCCGCCGCGGCCGTAGGGCTCTTGAACTGCTCGAACCTCCGCACCGGGTGCGAGACGATGATGGCGACGAGGACGAGGACGGCGACCACCGCGGCGACCGCGATCCCGACCGCTCGAGGCGGCGTCGACACACGCCTCCCGAGCTCGGCGAGGCCGGCCCACACGAGTGCCGTCACGACGCACGCGATGCCGATCAGAAGCGCCGCGCGGTGCCCCTGCTGCACCCCGAGTGCGGTGTTCATCTGTGCGTTGACGAGCGCGGTCTTGTGCACGAGCGCCGCGATCGCGACCGCACCGGAGACCCCAGCGGCGAGCACCGCCACCAGAGCGGGCCAGCGCCTCGGTGTGAGGACGACGAAGACCAGCACCGCGACTCCGGCGGCGACGAACGCGCCGCGCGACGAGGTCAGATACATGACCGCGGCGAGGATCGGCAGCGGGAACGCGGCCACGGCGCTCGCCACTCGCGAGCGTCTCGAGGTCATGATCGCGAGCAACAGCGGATAGGCGAGCGCGACCCCGATCCCGAGGCCATTCCAATACCCGAGTGGGAAGCTGAGCCGCGAGGTCCCCAGCGACTTCAGAATCTCCTGGCCCGGCGCCAAGCCGAACGTGCTCGGGAAGCACCTACTGACGAAGGCGATGCCCGCGATCGAGGCGAGGGCGAGCGCCACCCCGCCGACCACCCACGCCGCCGGCACGAGCCGAGCAAGCACGATCGAGAGCGCGAGCACTGCGACGTAGAGCGAAACCTGGTTGAACTGCGCGAATGCGCGCTCCGCGTCCGTCGCCCAGTTGACCGAGATCAGGATCCAGACGGCAAACGCCGCCAGGAGACCGAGCACGACGAGCGCGAGGCGGTTGATGCCGGCGCGGGCAGAGGCGATACCGATCGCGGCACCCGCTCCGAGCAGCCACCAGGCCGCAATACCCGCATAGGAGCGCGTCGTAGGAGCAAAACCGCCGTTCGCGTACGAAAGCGAGAAAACGGCGGCCGCGATCACGATTCCGACGGCTACGTTGCGCGCAAGCACGCTTTGCTGGGCCTTTACGCTCGGCAGCGCCACGGCTCGCTACAGTACCGAGCGTGTTCGGGGGTCTGAACCGGCTCCTGGCAGCTGCAGTCGTCGCGGTTGCCGTCTTCGTCGTGCCGCAGGTGGCGCTCGCAAGCGGCTGCGGCGGCGCGCCCTCGGCACAGCAGGTCTACAAGGAGTGCCTGCCGAACGGCGGTGGTGGATCGAGCGGGACGGCGACGACGGGCGGTCAGGGCTCGGGTACCGCACCCAGCATGTCAGCGCAGACCGCGAAGGCGCTCGCGAATGCCGGTGAGGACGGGAAGTCCCTCAAGAGGCTCCTCAAGGCATACGGGCTGCGGCGCCACCTCCAGGCCAGCCAAGCGACCGCGGCGACCGAACCGACGGCGATCGGCTCGGCGTTCGACCTCGGCTCGGGCCCGACCGCGCTCCTCATCATCCTGGCAGGCACCGCCGTCCTTCTGCTCGGAGCGGCGGGAGCACGCGGCTGGCGCCGCTCCCACCGCGCGTAGCAGCGCGTGAAAGGGGCAGTCCTGATGCAGGCCTGCGGAAGCGACCAGAGCCCCGCCCGGACGCACAGATTCTCGCGTTGACGCCGCACGTCCTCACGGAGCGCGACGGGGCGTAGAGACCAGTGCCTGCGCCACCTGCCTCAGATGTCTCGGTGATCGTGCCGACCTACGAGGGCCGACACCATCTCGAGGAGCTGCTTCCCTCACTCGACGGTCAGACCCTCCCACACGAAGTGATCGTCGTCGACAACGCCTCGACGGATGGGACACAGGATTTCCTGCGACAGAAGTGGCCTGGCGTGCGCACGATCGCCTTCGCCGAGAATCGGGGCTTCGGCAGGGCGGTGAACGAAGGCGTTGCGGCATCGAGCTCGCGGGTCGTGGTTCTACTCAACAACGACATCGTGTGCACGCCGACCTTTCTCGAGCGACTCGTCGAAGTGCTCGACCCCGAGCACGCCGTCGTGATGGCAGCACCGGTCCTCGTTCGTCGGGGTAACGAGGAACGGATCGATACGGCAGGGATCATCTTCGACCGGACCCTCCACGGGTTCAACCACTTGTACGGCGAGCCGGTCGAGGTTCTGACCGGCGATCCGCTCGATCCGCTCGCACCCTGTGGTGGGGCTGCGGCATTCGAACGCGCTGCATTTCTCGAGGTCGGCGGCTTCGATCCGGCGTTCTTCGCCTACCTCGAGGATGTCGACCTCGGGATCCGCTGTGTCGCTCGAGGCTGGAAGTGCCGGCTGGCCTCGACGGCGGTCGGGATTCACGCGCATTCAGGAACACTGGGAGAGGGCTCCGCGGCTAAAAATCGATTGACCGCGTGGGGACGCGGCTACGTCGTGGGCAAGTACCGCCTGCACAAGAAGCCGCATCTGTTCGTATGGGCCATGGCCGGCGAAGGAGTCATGGCAGCCGGAAAGGCGATCGTCGATCACGACCTATCGAGCACGAGGGCGTTCGTGGTCGGCCTGCGTGCGGGTATTTGCGGACCCGCTGAAACCTTCCCGCGGCTGCCTGCCGGCCCCGCGACGCTCTCGCCGTTCCGGGGCTTCCGTAGACGCTTGACGCGCCGCTTCAGGCTCGGTGCGCGGCCGGGGACGGTCACCGAATGAACGGAGTCCGCGCTATACAGGAACGCGTGGCGAACACTCCCGACACGTACGCGGCCCAATCCACGGCTCGCCGCTCGCGCTCTGTCGATGTGCCACGGTCGGCTGCGCGCTTCGCCCTCCTTGCCCTGACGAGTGGCTGCATCGTCGCGCTGGCCGTGCTGAAGGCGGGAGGGGCCGGGTCTCACGTCACTTCGGAGCTGCTCGGAGGTGTCCTCGCCGTCGCGTTCATCGCACTTGCGCTGATCGATTTCCGCCTGAGCGTCGCCGTCACGATCTTCGAGCTCGTCCTCGGCGGCGCCGGCGGCCACTGGATCGACTACGGCCCGGTCTCGGGCCGCATCTTCCTAATCTCCGTCGTGACCCTACGAGCGGTCTGGCTCACGGTCGTCGATTGGAAACGAGGGCTGCATCCCGTGCTCGGCCGCTATGGAGCGCATGCGCTCGCTCTCGCGATCCTCATACCCGCGATCTGGATCCCTCTCGGTCTCATCGACGGCAACGGCGCTCACAACGCTGTCTCCGACGGCAACGGGTACCTGTTCTTCGCGTTCGTCCTCGTGGTCGTGACACTCTTGAGAAGAGGGGAAGGCGGCTGGCTCCGGAGGATGTTCTTCGCGGCGTGCGCGACGAGCGCGGCAGCCTACTTCGCCCTGATCGTCCTGACGGTGGCCGGAGCGGTGAGCCTCGGCAGTATCCGGGAGTGGCTGAGCGTTCGCCTCGGGATGGGCGGCGTCATCGGTTACATGCCGAATGGCGACTTCAGGCTCTTCACCGCCGGCAGCCTGTTTCTGCTCGTGGGGCTCGTGCTGACGGCGCAGCGGCTCCTCATCCAGCCACGCGACTTCCTGCTCTGGCTACTCGCCGCCGTCCTGACGGTGGATCTCATCGCCACCTACACCCGCGGGCTCTGGCTTAGCGTGTTGATCGCGGTGCTTCTCTTTCTCGTGCTCGAGGTCCGAAGCGCAAGACAGTTCGGGCTCGCCGTCGCCATCCCTGTCGCCGCCGGTGCAGTAGCGCTCGTACTGGCTCCGCTCGTGGGATTCTCGCTCTACGGCTACGTCTTCAACCGCGCGGCGACGATCACCGCGTCCGGCGGCCCGGGCTTCGGCCATCGGGTCACGAATCCCAGCTTCGAGAGGTCCTTGCACGGATGGGCGGTAAACCGAGCGGGTGGCCGAGCGTTGCGGGCACGCGGAACGGCCTCGTCGGCGCGCTCGGGAACACGCAGCCTCGAGCTGCTGAATTCGAAGCCGGACGAGGACGCGTATGCCTTCCAGAACCTCGCGGTGAAGTCGAAGACGACCTATGCGGTGAGCGCCTGGGTGAATGCGCGGGCGCTCCGTCTCCCAGCGGTCGGCCGAAGAGGCCTCCTCGTCTGGGACGCACAGGATGGGCTCCTGTACACGGTTCCGCTGACGAACAGCACGAACGGCTGGAAGCGCCTCTCGTTCACGTTCCCGACCCGGGCGCATGCCGGGGACATCCAGATCAGGCTCTACGCGCCCGAAGGTCAGGTTCTCTGGGATGACGTCCAGGTCGGCGCCCAGGGCCGTGCCGGTGCACGCTCGCGAGCAACGGGAGGCAATGTGCAGGTGAGCGCGATCCCCGCTAGCGCCGCGACGTCCACGATGGCGCTTGCGTCGACCGGAGGAGGCGGAGGCGACGTCGCGGGGGAGGCGTCGAATGCCTACAAGGTCGCCGAGGCCAAGGCGCTCTGGAGTTACATCAAGAGACGCCCGATCTACGGCTACGGCTTCGGGAAGGTCGCGAGCGAGTTCTCGACCGGCTACTCATACGAGCTCTCGTATCTTGATCTCCTGCTCAAGGCCGGGCTCATCGGATTGCTGCTCTATCTGTCCTTCCCGATTCGGCAGATCGTGGATGCGTGGCGCCTCCGCCGGGGTCCCGCGCGCGTCGCTTTTGAGCGCGCACGCCGGATCGGCGCTTCCGGAGTCGTCGCCGGCGTCATAGTCGGCATCCTCCTGGCCGGCGCAACGAACCCGTACCTGTTCGCCGCCTTCGGCCTCCTCTCGATTCTCATGATGGTGGCTTGGCTGGAGGAGGCGTACCAGGGTCCTGGCGGTGAGCCGGCTCGGGACGATTGATCGTGCCTCTGTCCCCTGCACGAAGGGCGCAGCTCAAGCGCGCAGCGGAACGGATCGGCGTGCTCGGAACGCTGCACACCGTCCGGATGCGCTGGTGAGATGCTCGCGCATCGCGTGCCGAAGGCGACGACCTGCCGCCGCCGCGGCTTCGCTCACTCGTGGGCGGTTCGCCCGACGGCGCATCGTTCATCGCAGTAGGTAGCTCGTCCGCTGCCGCGTTGCAGGCGGCCGCGATCGAGAAAGGTTTCGATCTCGACGATCCCTCAATCGCCGTTCTGGACTTCGGCTGCGGCTGTGGTCGCACGAGCCGTCATTGGCGGACACCAATCCACGGGACGGACATTCATCCGGAACTGGTCGCCTGGTGTCAAGAGCATCTTCCGGGCGAGTACACCGTGAACGATCCGGAGCCGCCCACGCCCTACGCCGACTCCTCCTTCGATGTCGTATACGCGGTGTCGGTCTTCACGCACCTCACGGTCGACCGCCAACGGCAGTGGCTCGCTGAGTTCGCGAGGATCATTCGGCCGGGCGGCCTCCTCTTGCTCACGACTCACGGTGATCGTGCGGCCGCCGAGAACGAGGCTTTGCGCCAAGACGAAATTCGCGACTATCAAAACGGGCAAGTCGTCGTGTGTTACCCGCGGCAGGAAGGGTCGAACGTTTGCGTCGCCTACCATCCGGCGGGCTCGTTGGCGGGCCTTACGAACGACTTCGAGGTGGACCGTCTCCCCGAGGCGCTTGGTGGCCACGACATTCATGTCCTGGTGAAACACTCGCCGGGTGCGGACGCGACTGGGAGCACGGTAGTCGCACCTGACTGAGCGCTGAACTCAGCGCTGCGGTTCTGCCGGCCTGGCGTCGTTCACGAGCTGTAAGAGCCTCTGACCAAGGTTCCCGTACTCGTAGGCATCGAGATCGAAGCCGGTACGGGGCGTGTAAGGGGCGCCTTCGACCCTCCAGCGCGCCAGATATGTCTGGATCGCCGCGGCCAGAGTCTCAGGATCATCGCCCTCGGCAACCGTATGCTCGCCTGCTTCGTGCAGCAGTTCAGCGGCGACGGAATGTTGCTCGGTCACTGCGAAGATCGGCTTGCGCGCCGCGAGGTACTCGTAGACCTTTGCGGTCGTGGCTCCGGCCCCGCCGGGAATCAGCAAGAGACCGTCAGCGACCTGCTGAAGGCCGAGTGCGCGCGGGCGCGGCAGCAACCCGAGCACCCGTACGATGTTGCGCAGCTCACCTCGCGTCAGCACCTCGCGCTCGCTGTCGCTGATCGGTCCCGCGACCACGAGCTCGAAACGCTTCGCAAACTCAGGGTCCCTGACGACGAGGAGTGCGAGCGCATCGAGGAACGTCTGGGCATCCCTGCCTCGATTGACCACAGGCTGCTCGCCGACGTCGATCGCGAGCAGCCCTGTGTAGACGAGCGAGAAGCGCGTTGGGTCGAGAGACGCTTCCTCGTCTGAGGCGTCCGCGAGGACCGTGCGGTCGAATCCATTCGAAATCGTGAACGCTCGCACCCCATGACGCCGCTCGACATCGGAGGCAATCGCGTCGTTGACTGCCGTCACGATCGTCGAGCGGCGCGCGATCTGCCGCTCGAGCGCGCGGTCGATTACGCGGAGCGGAGCAGGGTGCCGCACATCCCTCAACCAGTCGTCCCGGTAATCGGCGACCCAGCGAATCCCGGCCGCGCTCGCCGCAAGTCCCAGCAGATGGGAGGATTCAGGGCCAGAGGTCGTGACAATGAGATCCGGGCGGTCGCTCCGGATTAGCCTGACGAGCTGCACGAGAGCCTGCGGGAACCACGAGACGGCAGTCGGATCCGGGACGATGTAGTTCGCCCACCGCCGGGGCTTCGCGCGCCCTTCGAGAGGGCCGTCTCGGTAGCCGACGAGGGTCTGGTACTGCGTACGGAAACGTGTGCGCAGATCGCCCGCTCTGATGATCCGCTGCGCGCCGTCGTCGTCGTACGAGCCCGAGATCTCGCTCGTCAGCACGGTGGTGCGAATGCCGGCGGACTCGAATGCGCGCCGGAGCCCGGCAGGTCTGTGGGCAGACACCGCATTGCACGGCGGGTAGAGGTACGCCACAAGGAGGATGTGACGGATCGAGCCGTCGGGTGCTGACCCGTCGTCGGGCCGCACATTGTCTGTGGTGCCGCTGGCCCCCGGCAAGGCGCGCACGATAGCGGCCTGCCTGCGGCCGGAGCCGACCTTCGCCTAGCGTACGCGCCTCATGACGGAGCCTTCTTCGAAGCTGGTTCGCTCGTTCACGCGAAGCCGGGAGGGGCTCAACTTCGCGTCGCACGTCGGACACAAACTCGGGCTCGGCGTAAGGCCCCGTTTCGCAGGAGTCTCCCTGTCGGCACCTGACGCCACCACGGCCTGGATGGTGGCCCTGCAGGTCGCCGTGGGCGAGTATCGCTGGCCGGGGTTAACGCCAGAGGCCGGCTGGCGGGTAGTTGACGTCGGCGCGAATATCGGCGTCTTCGCGCTTTGGGCCGAGCGACTCGGTGCGGACGTCACTGCGTACGAACCGGAGCCCAGGACGTTCGCCTCGCTGGTCACGAATGTGGCGGGGCGGCGGATCTCGCCGAGGCAGGCTGCACTGATAAGCGAGGCGGTGCCTACGGTACGGCTCTATCTGAGCGAGCTGGACTCGACAAGACACACGGTGGTGGGGAAGGAAATCGAGTCGGGCCAACCACTTCGTGAATTCGTCGACGTACCGACGGTGACTCTCGCGGAAGTCGTCGGTTCCGGGTGCGACCTGTTGAAGCTGGACTGCGAAGGCGTCGAGTTCGACTCTCTGCTCCGTGCCGACGACGATACGCTGCGCCGCGCGCAAAGGATCATCCTCGAGTTCCACCGTATTGCGGGGTCGCCCGAGGTGATCGTCGACCGTCTTGAGGCCGCGGGGATGAAGGCGAACCTTCTTGCAGAGATCGAGTCGGTCGGCCTGATCGGCGCACGTCTCAGTTCGCCATCACCGAACTCGAACCCGTGACGTCGAGACATGCGACCGGCACGCACCCGCGGCCTCTGACGATTCTCGCCGTCGGGATCGGCGAAAGCACGCATGTGGCAACCCGCACGCAATGGTTCGCGAAGAGAGGGCATAAGGTCTTCCTGCTTACGACCGCGCCGCATCGTCCGGAGCTCGACGGCGTGGTGCAGCTCGTGGTACCGGCGGATCGCCTGGTTTCCCACACGTGGCTCAGACGGCTTCCTCGCCGGCCGGCGCTTCTGCGCCAGGCGGTCTCTCACTCTCTCGGGGTCATGGCGTTCGTCCGTGCGCTCCGTCTATCGCGTCCGGATGTAATCCATATCCACTTCGCCCAGCAGTACTACGGATGGATTGCGAGCCTGCTCGGCTCGCGGCCGCTCGTAGTCACTCCGATGGGAAGCGACGTGGCGGCGTTCGAAGAGCGAGACCATGCGCCGACCCCCCAGGAGTGGTGGACCGTGAGGCTGTTCCAAGCGGCGGACTACATCACGCCTCCCTCCAACTTCCTGGTCGATGTGATCAATCGACTCGGGGAGTTTCAGAACAAGACCGAGCGCATCATCTGGGGCGTCTCGCTCGACAAGTTCCGTCGCCGTGACGCCTCGGCTCTGCGACACGCACTCGGGATAGCACCCCAGGCGACGGTCATCCTCAGCCCCAAGGCCCTGCGGCCTTTCTATCGCGTCCATCTGATCGTCGAGGCGATGGCCGTCGTCTGTCGGTTCTTCCCCGATGCGGTACTGGTCATGTCCGAGTACGCCGAAGACCCGTCATATCGCGACCAGATAGTGCGCCGCAGCAATGAGCTCGGCATCGCCGAAAGCATCAGGTTCGCCGGCGAAGTGGCTGACGACGATATGCCCACCTTTTACAGCCTGGCGGACGTGTCGGTCGCGATCCCGCCGCGCGACGGCATGCCGGTGGCGCTGCTCGAGGCGATGGCCTGCGAAACGCCCACGATTCTCAGCCGCCTGCCGCGATACGAAGAGATCGTGCAACACGAAGAGAGCGCATACTTCGTCGAGCCCAATCCCGAGGCAGTGGCCGCCGGCATCATCCGCCTCCTCGACGACCCCCAGCTGCGTGCGCGGATCGTTGAACAGGGACGGCGGATCGTCGCAGACGAAGCAGATCTGGACGAGCAGGCCGCGATCGTCGAGAGGCGTTATCGAGAGCTCACGGCCACGACTCGTCCGCGCGTGTTCAGCGTATCGGCGCTACTTTCCTCGGTCTTCGCCGCCGGGCACGCGTATCTGGCCTTCCGCCGACCGCACCCACCCGCATAGCGGTTCGTCTCGCGGAGCCGGCATTCGTGCCACTTATGCTTGCGCTGTGACCGGGAGGCCGCCAAGCGGGTACGACTGGAGCGGGCGGCGGGTGCTCGTGACCGGTGCCGGCGGCTTCATCGGCAGCCACCTCGCCGAGCGGCTCGTGGCGCTCGGAGCGGAGGTACGCGGCTACTTCCGTTACACGTCCGGAGGGGGCCGCGGCTGGATCGACCACGCCGCCGCGGACGTCAGAAACGCGATCGACCCGGTCCTCGGCGACCTTCGCGATGCCGACGCGGTGCAGCACGCAGTGCGAGGCACCGATCTCGTCTTCCACCTCGGCGCCCTGGTCGGGATCCCGTACTCGTACGTCCATCCGCGAGAAACGTTCGACACGAATGTGGCGGGAACGCTCAACGTCGTCACCGCCGCCCGCGACCACGAGGTCTCGCTCCTGGTGCACACCTCGACGAGCGAGACCTACGGCACCGCAACCTACGTGCCGATCGACGAGAAGCATCCACTGCAGGCCCAGTCTCCCTACTCGGCGACGAAGATCGCGGCCGACAAGCTGGCCGAGAGCTTCCAGCACAGCTTCGCGGTGCCGGTGACCACGGTGCGGCCGTTCAACACGTACGGGCCGCGGCAGTCTCCCCGTGCCGTCATTCCGACGATCGCGTCACAGGCGCTGCATGGAACGACCGTCGTGCTGGGCCACCTCTCCCCGACTCGCGACTTCACCTATGTCTCGGACACCGTCGAGGGGTTCATTCGCGCCGCCGCGGTGGCGGCGATCGGGCAGACCTTCAATCTCGGGTCGGGCGAGGAGATCAGCGTCGGCGGCCTGGTCGAGCTCATCGGCGAGATTCTCGGGACACAGCTCCAGGTCGAGCACGATCCCAAGCGAGACCGGCCGGACGCGAGTGAGGTGAACCGACTCGTGTCGGACAACACGAGGGCACGTGAGGTGCTCGGCTGGGAGCCGACGGTGTCGCTTCGCGACGGGCTTAGCCGAACGCTCGAGTGGATCGGCGCTACCGGACAGCTGCCTCAGCCAGACGCATACGCAATTTGACCGACGCGGACGGCACCCGAGCAGTCGTTCTCGCGGGCGGGCGCGGCACTCGCCTGGCGCCGTATACGACGGTCCTGCCGAAGCCGTTGATGCCGGTCGGCGACATGCCGATCCTCGAGATCCTCGTCCGCCAGCTCCGGCGTGCCGGAATCAGCCGTATCACCCTCGCCGTCGGCCATCTCGCCGCCCTGCTCGAGGCCTATTTCGGGGACGGCGCGCGGTTCGGGGTCTCTCTCGACTACTCGTACGAGGACGAGCCGGCCGGGACCGCGGGGCCTCTGGCCCTCGTGGGCGGTCTCGACCGGACGTTTCTCGTCATGAACGGCGACCTCCTGACGACGATCGACTTCGAAGACCTGTTACGCGCCCATCGTTCGCGCGGAGCGGCGGTCACGGTCGGCCTGTTCGAGAAGCAGGTACAGCTCGGCCTCGGCATCGTCGAGACCGACGCCGTCGGACGAGTGACGAACTACGTCGAGAAGCCGACGCTGACGTACGACGTCAGTGTCGGGATCTACGCAATGGAGCCGGCCGTGCTCGAGCACATCGAGCCGGGTGAGCGGCTCGACCTCCCCGACCTCGTCCTGCGCCTGATCGCCGCCGGCGCAGAGGTCCACGCGTATCGCTTCTCCGGCACCTGGTTCGACATCGGCCGTCCCGACGATTACGCGGCCGCTTCCGAGCATTTCGAGCGCCAACGAGACGAGCTCCTGCCGGATGGAGGCTGAGCGGGCGCTCATCACCGGTGGTACGGGCTTCATCGGGCTACAGCTCGAGCGCGAGCTCGTGGACAACGATTTCGAAGTCACCGCCGTCGGCCGGTCGAGGGGAGACGTCACCGATCCACAGTCGATGCGCCGGCTCGTGGCTGAGGTTCGGCCGACGTACGTCTTCCATCTCGCCGGCGTCCGTGACGGTGAGCTCGGGGAGCTCTTGCGCATCAACGTGTGTGGCACGGTCAACGTACTCGAGGCCGTGGCGGCGGAGGCGCCGGCCGCGCGGGTCCTCGTCGCGGGCTCGGCGGCGGAATACGGGGAGACGACCCGAGAGCCGGTCGGCGAGGATCATCCCCTCCAACCCGTCACCGACTACGGCGTCGCCAAGGCCGCACAGGAGCTCGCGGCAGCCGCGGTCGCCGCGCGGCGTGGGCTCCACCTCACGCGGGTCCGCCTCTTCAACGTCCTCGGACCGGGAGAGCCGACGTCCTTCGTCGCGTCGGCGATCGCGGGCCGCATCGCCGCGATCCAGGCCGGCACCGCACAACCCCCGCTGCGCACCGGCGACCTGAGCACGAGAAGGGACTTCGTCGACGTCCGCGACGTGGCCCGTGCCCTGCGCCTTGCCACCACTCACGGCGCCGCAGGCGCCGTCTACAACGTCTGCTCGGGAACGGCGACCCCGATTCGAAGACTCGTCGAGGAGCTCCTCGAGATGGCCGGTCTCGACATCGCCGTGGACTCGACTCCGGAGCCGGCTGCGGTCAACGTTCGCGGGCACGCGGGCAGCGCCGAACGGTTGAGAGCGGCGACGGGATGGGAGCCGGAGCGTTCTCTCCGCGACAGCCTTGCCGACGTGTTGGCCGTGCAACAGGCCGCTCACACTGATCGCTAGTCGCGTCCGCCCTAGTGATCCGAGACGACCATCCTCTTGGCGCGACGCGCAATCCGACGCGGGAGTCGAACCAGCCACGTCAAGCCGAAGACAGCCCAAAACCAGATGAGGTGCGTCTCGCGCCGGATCCACGTCCAGATGCCGAACAGTGCGCCCCGGCCGGGATATGCAACACCGAGGCCGTTGGATCCTCCCCTGAATTCGAAGGGAACGCTCCGGGACTTGCACCACTCCGAAATCGCGCGTCGGATCGGGGGATAGCTGTCGGTGTCGTGGAACAGGATCACCCCGCCCGGAACGACTCTGTCACCCCAGACCGTCAGTTCGTCCCGCACCTGCTCGTACGTGTGGAGGGTGTCGATGAACAGGACGTCCAATTCGTCCGGTAACCCAGCGTCGACCACGGAACGCTCGTCGCGGCTGTCGGCCACGACGAAACGCCACTGGTCATGGCCGGAGAAGACAGCAGCGCTCGCTGGATCAATGTCGACACTCCAGAGCACTCCGCCTCGCTCCTCGAGACCCGCCAGCAGCGCCACGGTGCTGCTGCCTCCTCTGACGCCGAGCTCTAGCACGGTCCCGCTGGCCTCCTGACGAAGCCGTGGGAGATGCCGCTGGATGTCCGAGAGCGCAGCCTCGACTTCCGGATACCGCTCCTGCGCAGTGGGTGGCGAGTCTGGCATGAAGGGCGATGCTAATCAGGTGGGGGCCTGCGCGCCGCGGAGCGCTGAGCGATCCGCCGCAGGACCGGAGGTACAGCCAGGAGTACGGCCAACACCCAGCAACGCCACCACGTCGGAGCGACCCGGACCGCGCGAACGAGGTCCGAACGTCCGGCCTGCCCTCCGTCGCGAGCGATCGCCGACGAGCCACGCCGCCATAGCGCCGTTGCCAGGACCCGCTGCTCTCGACGCCGCCGCGAGCGAAAGACCTTCTGCGTCGCCGTGTCCTCGGCTGCGAGCTTCTCGAACAACGCCAGGCGCGCAGACGCCATTCCGACCTGGTCGGCACTCATCGCGGCCCCGTGGACGCGGTAGACCGCAAGCGGCTCCAGGACATAGCTGAATGCGACTCCCGCGGCCGCGAGGCGCAGCCAGAGGTCGTAGTCGTCCACACCCTTCAACGCCAGATCACTCGTGAAACCGCCGTGCGCAAGCAGGAGACGGCGGGAAAGAAGGGCCGTGAGAACGGGGATCGTGTTTCCGACGATCAACGACTCAAGCGTGGCCGGCGTAGGCCATCCCGCGAGGTGATCGCTGAAGCGCTCTTCGCGACTGTCCTCACCGTCCCTGAGGATGTACGTGTCGGAATAGACGACGGTGGCGTCGTCGAGGAGCGGCAGCTGGCGCGCGAGCTTCTCTGGAAGCCAGAGATCGTCCT
Source organism: uncultured Actinomycetes bacterium (assembly GCA_963759435.1). Taxonomy (GTDB): domain Bacteria; phylum Actinomycetota; class Thermoleophilia; order Gaiellales; family Gaiellaceae; genus Palsa-739. Next base: position 17,310 of record CAVWZB010000011.1, read on the forward strand.
GATCGAGGAAGCCGACCGCTTCGCCCCGCGCTACCCCGATGCCGGCATTCCGTGCCGCGCCCTGACCTGCGTTTTCCTGCCGTCTGTAGTGGACGCGCGGATCTCGCTCTACGTAGGTGCGGACGATCTCGGAACTCCCATCCGTCGAACCGTCGTCGACCACAAGAAGCTCGAACTGCTCGAAGGTCTGCGCCAGCACCGATTCGATCGCGCCCGCAAGATGTTCGCGGCCTTGATAGACGGGCATGACGACGCTCACAGCAGGTTCCTCATGCCTCTCGACGCCGGGCGTCACCATCGAAGGCTAATCGCCGCTCGCCCAGGCGGCTGGAGGCTTACGCCCAGGCGGCTCCGCGTAACCCAGACGCTATCGTCGAATCCATGAGCAGCCAAACCAAGAGCCGACACGCGACGCCGCCGACGACTCGGCCGCAAGGTTTGAGCGGTGCTGCAGCCGAAGCTCCTGAGCGGAAGTGGCTGGTGCTCAGATATCTGCTTGCTCTCGGCCGGTGGCGGCTTGCATTGCTTGCGGCTCTATCCGCCGTCACCGGACTGGCCGAGGCGGCCGTGCTGGCGATCGTGGCGCAGGTCGCAGCCGCTCTCGCCACAAAGCTCAACGTCGTCGAATTGCACCTCGGGGTCACCTCGGTGCACGTATCGATTCAGACTCTCCTGATCGCCGGCGGCGCCATCGCGGCCGCCCGACTGATCCTTCTCGTCCCGGCCTCGTCACTGGCTGCGCGGATCAGTGCCGACGCCCAGGCAATGATCCGCGAGCGTCTCGTCCAGGCCTTCTTGCGCGCGAGCTGGGCCGTCAAGTCGGCCGACCGCGAAGGAAGGTTCCAGGAGCTAATGACGAACCAGGTGAGCTCAGCGACGGCAGGTGTCGTACAGACGACCTACGTCCTGACGTATGCGTTCTCGTTCGTCGTCCTTGTCGGATCGGCGCTTGTCGCCAGCCCGGAGGCCGCAGGGATCGTCGCGGTCGCCTGCGTGCTCTTGTTCGCCGCGTTGCGCCCGCTGACTCGAGCGGGTGGTCGAGCTGCGGATGAGCTATCGATTTCGCTACTCGATCACGCAGGCGGCGTGAGCGAGGCGACACGGCTTGCAGAGGAGACCCAGGTCTTCGGCGTGACGGGAGCTCAGGCGGCGCGGCTCCAGAAGCTGATCGAGCGGGCACGCCAGTTCTTCTTCGAGACGCAGTTCAATCTGCGACTCGTGCCGAACATCTACCAGAGCGCCGTCTATCTGCTCCTCTTCGGTGGGCTGGCCCTGATCTACACGGTCGACAGGAGCGGGCTGGCGTCACTCGGTGTCGTCGTTCTGCTGCTTGTCCGAGCCGGAACCTACGGAAACCAAGCGCAGAACTCCTACCAGGTAGTACGGCAGACCGCGCCGTTCATCGAGCGGCTGGAGGAGGCGATAGAGCGGTATGACGAAGGGGCCACCACGTCCGGGTCGGAGCCGTTCGAAACGCTCGACGGTCTTGCGTTCCAAGACGCGTCGTACTCGTACAGAGAGCGAGCGCAGGCTCCGGCGCTGTCGGACATTACGTTCGAGGTGAAGACCGGTGAGACCATTGGCGTCATCGGGCCCTCCGGTGCCGGGAAGTCGACGCTCGCGCAACTCCTGCTCAGACTCCGGGAGCCCGACACGGGGCAGTACCTCGTCAACGGTGTGCCTGCTCACCGTCTGCGCTGGGAAGACTGGGCGAGGCTGGTCGCGTTCGTCCCGCAGACGCCGCAGCTCATCCATGCCTCCGTCGCCGAGAACATTCGCTACTTCAGAGAAGTCGACCAGGACGACGTCGAGCGAGCCTCGAAGCTCGCCGGAATCCACGACGACATCCTCGGGTGGAACGACGGCTACGACACCATCGTCGGCCCCCGCGCTGCCGCGGTCTCTGTCGGGCAGGCCCAGCGAATCTGCCTCGCGCGGGCACTCGCGCTGCGGCCACAGATGCTTGTGCTGGATGAGCCGACTAGTGCTCTCGATCCCACATCCGAGCGGCTGATCCAAGCGTCGCTCACGGCTCTGCGCGGCAGCCTGATCCTCTTCGTGATCGCGCACAGGCTGTCAACCATCGACATCTGCGACCGTGTCGTCGTGATCGTCGGCGGACGACTCGACGCCGTCGAAGCGTTCGAGGATCTTCCGGCCCGCAACGCCTATTTCCGCAGCGCCGCACACGGCATCGGCTGAGGATTAGCCGCTTGCGGGCCTGAGGCGGCCGGTCCGCCTGCTCACGAAAAGGCGGCCCTTGCGCGCGAAGTCGCGCACCCTGCTGCGGCGTAGATGTGGCACCGCCTCGCGGAAGCGATGCCGTTTGAGCAACTCGACGGCGAGCGTGGCGTTGCTCCTCGCGATGGCCCGTGTGATCCGTTCCTGCGCTTCCGCGGGAAAGTCGTAAGTCGTCGAGAAGTGCTGCAACGCGACCCGATAGCGCTCGACCATCTCGACGGCGTCCGACGCGACGCTCGGATGGCCGCGGTAGTAGAACGCGAGCGGCTCGTCGAGATAGTCGAACCGGGTGCCCCGGAGCGCGAGCTTCAGCCAAAGGCCGTAATCCACATGCCCCGGAGTCGGCAGTCCATCTTCGAACCCGCCGGCGCTCTGCAACAGCGCCCGTGATGCCATTACCTCCGTAGGGATGAAGAACGCCTGGTCGAGCCAGTCGTCGATCAGCGGCGACAAGATCTCGCCGTGGCAGGGCCGCGCAAGCGTGCTGTAGCGCACCCGGTGGCCGTCCTGAACCACGTATGAGTCCGTGTAGCTGAATGACGATCCCAGCTTTTGCATGAAGGCAGTCTGACGCGCGAGCTTCTCGGGCAGCCACTCGTCGTCGGCGTCGACAAACGCAACAAACTCGCCGGTCGCCTCTTCGAGCCCGCGATTTCGCGCAAGCGCTTCGCCGCCATGCGATCCGCGGACGTACCGCACGCTCGCGAAGCTCTGCGCGACGTCGGCCGTTCCATCCGTCGACCCGTCGTCGACCACGACGAGCTCGAAGTCCCGGAAGCTCTGTGCCTCCACCGACCGGATCGCACGCGCTAGGAACGCCTCCGCGTTGTACGCCGGAATGATGACACTGACGGCAGGCATCGAACGCTGACAACTACGCCGCGCCGGCGACGTCGAACCTCTGACGCGCGCGGGCCGCGGCCGACGCCGTTGCGGAAGCGAGGAACTTGACCCCGATCCCGACGTAGACAAGGGCATTGAAGGGCGCGCTCCGTTCCTCGGCCAGGTGCGTGCGGTAGTAGCGGTACATCCCGTAGTGGAACGCGTAGTTGAGTCGCAGCCGCCGGTGGTGCCCGCTCGTTCCCGCCTTGATGTGGACTGCCTCGACGGACGGCTCGTACCAGGTCGTCCAGCCGGCGCGAGCGGCGCGATAGCAGAGGTCGAGGTCTTCCATGTACATCCAGTAGCCCTCGTCGAAGAGCCCGATCTCGTCGAGCATCGCACGCCGCATGAGCATGAAAGCGCCGTTCACGGCGTCGACCGGCCCCTCGCCGACGTCAGGCGCCCGGTAGGCCGCGAGCGACGCCGGCGCGCGCTCCGAGCGGCCGACGCGGAGGAAGTGGCCGAGCGCCGAGGCGGGTGTCGGGAACGAACGCCGCGCCGCATGGTCGAAGCTGCCGTCCTCCTGCACGAGACGGCAGCCCGCGATGCCGATCCTCTCGTCGCCCTCCATCAGACGGAGCAGGGTGTCGAGCGTCCGGGCGCAGAGCCGCGTATCGGGGTTCAGGACGAGCACGTACTCTGCCGTCGGCTCCCGCAGGACGAGGTTGTTCGCCTTGCTGAAGCCGACGTTCTCGTCGAGCGCGATCAGCCTCACGTCCGGAAACTCGCGGCGGACGACGTCGGCCGTGCCGTCGCCCGACGCGTTGTCGACGACGGTGATCCGCAGCCCGCCTGCAGGAGCGTGCTCCTGCAACGACGCGAGACATTCACGCATCATCGGGCCACAGCGATACGAGACGATCACCACTTCCAGCACGGCGATCCACGGTAGCGCTTCGATCCACGCGGAGGGTCGCTCGAGGCAGTCTCTGAGCCCCTCCCGCCAGTGCGGTAGGCGAAGAACGTCCGCGCGCTGCGAACGGAGTACTGCGGCTGCGTGGAGCACGACGTCGACCGCCGCGAGAGCCGGAGGTGGCGGAAGCGTGACATCCCTGTCCGCCCGCGTCAGCGGAATGAGGTGCGTGTCGGCGAACGTCTCGCGGAGTGCGGCGCCGAGCTGACCGTCGGCGCCGGTGAGCGGCACCCCGCAGCTTACGTCCACGCGCTCTCGCGCACGGGCGCCCGCTCCTTCAGCGGCTCCCACCACTCACGATTGGCGCGATACCACTCGACGGTGGAGCCCAGGCCGTCCTCGAAGGAGATTTCCGGCTGCCAGCCGAGCTCGCGCCGCAGCCTGGTCGAGTCGAGCAGGTAGCGGCGGTCGTGACCGGGCCGGTCGGGGACGATCGTCTTCAGAGACTCCGGCTTCCCCGTGAGCTCCAGCACGACATCGGCGATCTCCTCGATCGAGCGCTCGACGCCGGATCCGACGTTGTACGTCTCCCCGACCTCGCCGCGCTGGAGCACGAGGTCGATCGCGCGGCAGTGGTCATCGACGTGCAGCCACTCGCGCCGGTTCTGCGTCGAGGCGTAGAGCGGCAGCTCGCGGTCGTCGAGCGCGTTAGTGAGGAAGAGCGGGATCACTTTCTCCGGAAACTGGCGTGGCCCGTAGTTGTTCGCGCAGTTCGTGATGCTGACGGGCAGCTCAAAGGTGTGGAAGTACGCGCGGACGGCGTGGTCTGCGGCCGCCTTCGACGCGTTGTACGGGGTGCGTGGCCGGTACGGCGATTCCTCGGTGAACGCCTGCTCGGAGTCGAGCGCGAGATCGCCGTAGACCTCGCAGGTCGAGACGTGGTGGAAGCGGGCGAGGCCCTGGCGTCTCGCGGCCTCGAGTAACGTCTGCGTGCCGAGCGCGTTCGTGCGGAAAAAGCGCGAGGGATCGAGCACCGCAAGGCTGTTGTGCGACTCCGCGGCGAAGTTGACGATCGTGTCGATCTCCTCCTCCGCCACGACTAGCTCCACGAGGTCGAGGTCGCCGATGTCTGCCTCGACCAGCCGGACGCTCAGGCGGTCGAGGTTGCGCGGGTCGCCGGCATAGGTCAGCAGGTCGAGCCCGACGACGTGGTCGTCCGGGTGCCGTTCGAGCCAGTAGCGGACGAAGTTCGAGCCGATGAAGCCCGCCGCGCCCGTGACGAGAAGCCTCACGCCTGCACCTCGGATGCGTCCGCGTCGCGGGCCGAGAGGACCGGCGCATCCGTGCTCCAGAGATGCCGCACGCGTGGATCGTTCCAACTGATGCCGTGCTCGTCGGGATCGACGGCGTCGTACTCCTCGGTGACGAGATACGCGAAGAGTGCGTCGGTGAGAGCCTCGTAGCCGTGCGCGTGGACGCCGGGCACGTAGATCGCGACGGGGTTGTCGTCGCCGATGTCCTCTGAGAACGCCTCGTCCGTCGTCCGGTCCAGGACGACGACGCGCACCATTCCGGCAAGGCAGACGAAAAGGTCGTCCTGTCCGCGCTCGTGGTAGTGGAGGCCGCGCAGCACGCCCTTGCGCGAGCGCGAGAGATTCAGCTGCCGGATCGGCTTCGGGAGCGCGCTCGCACGGGCGAGCTCCGAAAACCAGCCACGGTCGTCGGCGCGCCGTTCGAGCGGAAAGCGCCGCAGCCCCTCGATCATCCGCCCCGCCCGTTCCGGACGAAGTCGTTGACCACGTAGTAGGCGTCGATCGACTCGCCGGCGTCGCCCCAGAAGCCGTCCAGCACATCGGCCTCCATCTCACCACGCTCGACATACCAGTTGTTCAGATCGGTGATCTCGAGCTCGCCGCGGCCCGACGGCTCGAGTGTCGGAAGGATGTCCCAGACCTGTTCGTCGTAGAAGTAGGCGCCTGTCACCGCGAGGCGGCTCGGCGGCTCGGACGGTTTCTCCACGATCCGGACGATCCGGTCGCCCTCGAGCGCGGCCACGCCGAGATGACGCAAGTGCTCTTCCTCCGCGATCTCGGAAAGGACCACCCGCGCTCCGCGCTCCTGCCCCTCGAACCGCTCCACGACGGGCCGCAGCGGCCGCTCGAACACGTTGTCCGCGAGCAGGACACAGCACCGGTCCCCGCCGACGAAGCGCTCGGCCAGTCCGAGCGCCTCCGCGATGCCGCCCGGCCGCTCCTGGTACGCGTAGAAGAGGCGCTCGATCCCGTATTCCTGGCCGTTGCCCAGCAGGCGGAAGAACTCGCCCGCGTGGGTGCCGCCGGTGACCAGCATCAACTCCGAGAACCCCGCTTCCACCAGCGCCTCGACCGCGTAGGTCACCATCGGCCGGTCATACAGCGGCAACAGATGCTTGTTCGTGATCCGCGTCAGCGGCGCAAGCCGACTTCCTGACCCACCGGCGAGAATGACGCCTTTCATCGCGCCGACTCTAGTGCGTCCCGATAGACGCCG
>CAVWZB010000012.1:0-23530 GCA_963759435.1 uncultured Actinomycetes bacterium
GAGTAGTCGCTCCGTTCCCAAGCGGATCTTAAGGGGCTGTGTCGATGGTGCTTCCACAAGGAACGACAAGGAGGACCATCGACATGCACGACACGCTGACCACACCGCTTCCCGGCTCCTGGCTTTCGAGCCGGCTGGGCGTCAACCCTCGCGAGATCGAGCAGCTCCGCGACCGCGGCGAGCTCTTCGCCGTCCGCGACCACGGCGAGTGGCTGTATCCGGCCTGGCAGTTCGGCCCGGGCGGCTCGGTCCCGGCCGGCGTGCGCGAGGCCGTGAAGACGGCGCGCGCAGTGGGCCTGGACGAGGCGCGCCTCGTCGCCTTGCTCCGGCGCCCCGCAGGCCTTCTCTGGGAGCGACCCGGCTCCTCGATCTGCTCTTCGAGGGCCGCTCCGACTTCGTCGTGGAGGCCGTTCGCAGCGCGGCAGCGACATGAACCGCGCACGAGGCCCGCGTACGCTGGCCCCGTGCGCATCCTGCTCGTCTCCCAGATGTACCCGGGCCTGACGCGCCGGACCTCGGGACGTTCGTCGCACAGGTCGAGCGCGAGCTCGAGGCGCGCGGCCACGAGGTCGAGCTGGCCGTCCTCGACACGCGTGCGGGCGGGAAGCTTCGCTATCTGACTCTCGCCCGCAGGACGCACGCTGCGAGCCGGCCCGACGTGGTCTACGCGCACTTCCTCGTTCCCTCCGGGCTGATCGCGGCGCTCGTGGGCGGCGCACCGCTTGTGGTCACCGCGCATGGGAGGGACGTCCGCAACATCGGCGCGATCCCGGGCGTAGCCCCTGCGACCCGCCTCGTCGTGCGAAGGGCGGCCGCGGTGATCTGCGTCTCCGACTACCTGCGCCGCGAGCTCGAGACGAAGCTGCCCGAGGCGCGCGGCAAGGTCGAGGTCGTCTCGAGCGGCGTCGACCGCGAGCGTTTCGCGGTCACCGAGGCGCCACCGGGGCAGCCGGGCTTCCTCTGCGTCGGCGCGCTCGACGAGCGGAAGAACGTCGTCCGCCTCGCCGACGCCTTCGCACGCCACGGCGAGGGAACGCTCACGTTCGCCGGCGACGGGCCGCTCCGGCCGCAGCTGGAGGGACGCGAGCGTGTTCGCTTGCTCGGGCGTGTCCCGCACGACGAGATCCCACGCCTGCTCTCGGAGAGCCGTGTGCTCGCCCAGCCGAGCCTGGTCGAGCCGCTCGGCCAGGCGCTCCTCGAAGCGATGGCCTGCGGCCGCCCGGTCGTCGCGACCCGGATCGGCGGGCCACCCGAGTTCGTCCCGCCCGAGGCCGGCGTGCTCGTCGACCCGCTCGACGTCGACGCCCTCACGCGGGCGCTCGAAGGGGCCGCGGCGCTGCCGTGTCCCAACCACGCGGCCCGCGAGGCGACCGCCGAGCACGACGTGCACCGCCAGGCCGAGCGGATCGAGGCGATCCTCAGCCGGGCTGCTGCTTTGAGCGCGTAACGGCCCGAGCACGAGCGCGTGCGCGTGCCATTACGAACTCTCGAGATCCGCCAGCCTGACCTCGACGAGCGAGCGGATCCGTTCCTCGAGCCCCGCCTCCTGCGCGAGCGCGAGTGCCTGCTCCCAGCTCTGGCGGGCCTTCGCCGGGTCGACGCCCTGCTTGAGCCGGTTGTCGCCCGTCACGAGGAGCTTCTGGATCCGCTCGTGGACGTCCTCTTCCACAAGGCGACGCTAACAGCGAGGATGAATGGATGGCCCGCCGCAGGAAGAAGCCCGAGCCGCTCCGCGTGCTGATTGCCGACGACCACCGGCTCTTCGCCGAGGCGCTCCAGGCGATCCTCGCGACCGACGAGCGGATCGAGGTCGTGGGTCAGGCGAGCGACGGCAGCGAGGCGGTCAAGCTCGCCCGGAAGCTCGACCCGGACGTCGTCCTGATGGACGTGAGCATGCCCGTGCTCGACGGCTTCGACGCGACGCGTGAGATCCGCTCGGCCGGTGAAGGCGTCCGCGTGCTCATGCTCACCGGCTCGAACTCGCGCGCCGACGTCGACGCCTCCCGGGAGGCGGGCGCGTCCGGATACGTCACGAAGGACCGCATCGCGTCGGAGCTCGTCGCCGCGATCGTCGAAGTGACGCGTCGACGGCTACCCTGAGCGGCGCATGCTCACGTTTCTCGCAGTCGCCCAGGTGCTCATAGTCGTCAGCATGATCTCGCTCATCCTCATGCACTCCGGCCGCGATGCAGGCATGGGCGGGCTCGGATTCACCCCGGCATCGCAGGGTGGCACGCACGTCGTGGAGAGAAACTTGACCCGGGTCACCCTCGTGGTCAGCGTGCTCTTCTTCGCCAACAGCATCGCCCTTTTCAACTACCTGACCTAGGCGTCGCGGGCTACTATGCGCGGGCTCTCGCGCTGGTGGCGGAATTGGTAGACGCGCTAGGTTGAGGGCCTAGTGGCCTTAACAGGCCGTGGAGGTTCAAGTCCTCTCCAGCGCACTTCGGGTCGCCGCAAGGCGACCCTTTCTGTTGACGCCGTCCGGAGGAGTCCGTACCCTGCTGTCGAACACGTGTTCGCCACCTTCCCCGACCCCCCGGAGCGTGAGATGCAGACGACAGCCGAGTTGACCGGCCGGCAGCGAGAGATCTGGAGCTTCCTCCTCGAGTACGTCGACCGGCACGGCTATCCGCCGACCGTGCGCGAGATCGGCGAGGCCGTCGGCCTGGCGTCGCCGTCCACCGTCCACGCGCACCTCGCGAACCTCGAGCGCGCAGGCCTGCTGCGTCGAGACCCGACCAAGCCGAGGGCGCTCGAGCTCGTCGGACGTGAGAGAGGCGCGGAGACCGTCGCCGCCGAGCTGCCGAAGCTGCCGCTGCTCGGGCAGATCGCCGCGGGCGGGCCGCTGCTCGCGGACCAGAACGTCGAGGACGAGATCGCGGTGCCCGAGAACCTCCGCGGTGACTTCCTGTTGCGGGTGAAGGGCGACTCGATGATCGAAGCGGGCATCCTCGAGGGCGACGTCGTCGTCGTGCGGAGAGCCCAGGACGCGCGGAACGGCGAGATCGTCGTCGCCCTCGCCGGCGACGACGAGACGGCCGACGAGGCGACGGTGAAGCGGTTCTTCCGCGAGAACGGCCGCATCCGCCTGCAGCCGGAGAACTCCTCGCTCGAGCCGATCTACGCGCAGCACGTCCAGATCCTCGGCAAGGTCGTAGGGGTGTTCCGCGAGCTGTGACGCCCGCGACTCCCCTCCACCGGACCCTCGAGCAGGAGCTCCTCGCCGTGCTGCGCGGAGCGTCGCTCGAGTGCCCGGTCTGCGGCGAGTTCGTTCTCCACGAGGGCGCGCTCGTCCGCTGTCCCGAATGCTCGATGCGCCTGCACGGGCGGATCGAGGGCGCTGGGGCTGGATCAGTTTCGACCGGGGTACAATCCGGCTCGCAGGCCGGGTGACCGCGGCGCCTTCGAGCGTCGAGGAAAGTCCGGACACCACAGGGCAGGACGCTCCCGAGATCGTCTGACGACACGAGGGAGGCGGCGAAAGCCGACGGAAAGTGACACAGAAAACAGACCGCCGGTCGCGGATCTCCGGAGTCGCGGCCGGTAAGGGTGAAACGGTGGGGTAAGAGCCCACCAGCGGCCCTGGCGACAGGGTCGGCTCGTCAAACCCCGTCCGGTGCAAGGCGAACAGGCTCCGCCGACGTGGCCCGCCGAGGAGCCGGGTAGCCGCATAGATGGATGGCCACCCAAGACAGAATCCGGCTTACAGGCCTGCTACGGAAAAAGCCCTGGAAACGGGGCTTTTTCTATTAGGTCGTGTCGCGCGGAACTCGTCGTGGTTTCGGTGCGGCAGCCTTCGGCGGTCTCTTCGGAACCGCTCGGCGCGGGCGCCCGGGTTCGCACCGGCTCCGTCCCGCCCCGCGCGATCGAGGCTAGCAGCGGCGGCGGTTGCGCTCAAGGACGGGCTGTCGGCGGTGTGATTTAGATTGTGATTGACGCGGGATACAATCTGTGGCAGAATTGGACGACAAGGAGGTGCCCGATGGCAGTTAGCCCCGTCGCCAGACCCGACTACGCGGCCCACACCCGCGCTGTCCGCTCCACCTTTCCGGAGCTCGTCGTCGCGCTGCGCGAGATCCTCGGTCTGAAGCTCTGCGCCTACCTCGGCTCGGTGAAGGAGACGCGCGCGGTCAACGAGTGGGCGGAGGGGGCGCGCGAGCCGAGCGACGCGGTGCAGCGCCGGCTCCGGCTCGCCTTCCAGGTCGCGGGCGCGATCGCCGACGTCGACGGCCCGGAGGTGGCCCGCGCCTGGTTCCAGGGGCTGAATCCGCAGCTCGACGACCGCTCTCCTGCACGGATGCTCCGCGAGGGCGATCTCGATGAGGTCGGCCCGGAGGTCATCGGTGCGGAGCGCGCCTTCCTCGTCGGCGGATGAGCAACGGGCTCGCGTCCGTCGAACCGGACGCACCCCTCTACCGGCTCGGCAGGCAGCCAGACCCGTGGGCGTGGCCGGACTGGTCATACGCCGCCCCCGACGGCACCTTCGGCAACCGCTACGACGATCCGGGCGGGAGCTACCGCGTCCTCTACGCCTCCTCGCAGCGGGTCGGACCCTTCCTCGAGACGCTTGGTCGCTTCCGGCCTGACCTCGAGGTGCTCGCCGAGCTCGACCGCATCGAAGGAGATGAGGAACCGCCGGCGGCCGTACCGAGAACGTGGCTCGACGGACGCCTGATCGGCGAGGCGACCGTCGAGGGTCGCTTCGTCGATGTCGGCGACACGGCCTCGCTCGCCACGCTGCGAACGGCGCTCGCCTCGGCTGCGATTCGTCACGGCCTCGACGAGATCGACGCAGCGACCATCCGCCTGCGCGCGCCGCGAGCGTTCACGCAACAGGCGTCGCGCCACATCTACGAGCTAGGGGACTTCGCAGGCATCCGCTACCGCTCGCGGCTCGGCGACGACGTCCTGAACTGGGCGATCTTCGAGCCCGCTCCCGACGGCCAGATCCCGCTCGTCGTGACGACCTCTGCGGCGATCCAAGCGGACGATTCTGACTTGCGCGCGGCGCTCGAGTTGCTCGGTCTCATCCTCGCCTGACGTGCGCCTCAGGCCGCGACAGGGATCGCGGCGCGTGTCGCCAGCGCCGCGGCGGCGTCGTGCAGCTCGTCCGCGGCGACGTGGGCGTAGCGGCTGACTGTCGAGAGGTCGGCGTGACCGAGATAGGCAGCGACGAGTCGGGCATCGCCGGTCTGTTGTCGCAGCCAGGTGGCGGCGGTGTGGCGCAGCGTGTGAGCGGTGACGCGCTTCTCGATCACTGCTCGCTCGGCGGCGCGGCGGATGATCCCGGCGAGGATCGTCGGCTGCAGCCGCTTGCCCTCGAGGCCGCAGAACACGGGTGCGTCCGCCGCCGCGGCCCGTTCGGCGCGAAGGAGAGCGAGCTCGCGGGCGAGCGGCGCTGCGAGCGGCTGCCGCCGCGGCTTGCCGCCCTTGCCGCAGCGGACGAGCAGCGACGGCCGTGGACCCTCGAGCTCGAGATCGCCCCAGTCGAGCGCGATCAGCTCCGCTCGACGTAGACCCGTCTGGACGAGCGTGAGCAGGACGATCCGGTCACGCTCGGCGAGGCCCGCGCGCCTGCGACGCGGGTGCTCCGCAGCGGCGAGGAGGCGGGCGAACTCCTGCTCGGATAGCCAGTCCGCCTCCTGCTGTGGCTTCGGCGGCGCCTCGAGCTCGAGGAACGGATCCGGCGTGCCGCTTCGCCGACTGAGCCAGCGCACGAAGCGGCGCAGCAGGCCGAAGCGTCGGTAGTAGGTCGCCGGCGCCGGATCGGCCCCTCCTCGCCCTCGTCGGCGCCCCCGCTGTCGCCGGGCTATTGGTCGGGGCATTCGGCACAGGCGTGCCGGTGGCCGTAGACGCCGCCACGTTCGTGGTGGTGACTGTCGCCGCCGCCCTCGTCCGTACACGTCGGGTGCCGGAACGGGCTCTCAACCTCGACAAGTCGGGCCGGGTCCGCGGCGGATTCGCCATCCTCCGGGCCGATCGGGTCCTCGCTCCCCTCCTCGCCGGCGTTGCCCTCGTCGTCCTCCTGGTCGGCATGGTCGACGTCGTGCTGGTGTACCTGGTCCGCGACACACTCCGCGCAGGGGGCGTCTGGTACGGCGTGACCGAAGCGTCCTGGATGGCGGGCATGGTCGCAGGATCGGTCGGCGCAGGCCGCGTCGGCACTGAACACAGACAGGTACGGGCCACGATCGCAGGAGCCGCCGTCGCCTGCGCCGGACTGGCCGGTTTCGCCGTCGCGCCCGCCGTGGGAATCCTCGTTCCCCTCTCCGTGCTCGGCGGTGTCGGCAACGGCTACGCCGGAGTCTGCCTCTCCACACTGCTCATGACGCGCACCACCGATAGCGCACGCGGCCGAGTGTCCTCCGCCGCAAACGCGATCTTCGGCGGCGCTCAGGGCACTTCACTGCTGCTCGGCGGCGCGGTCGCGATCGTACTGTCGCCCCGGTCGATCTATGCCCTTGCCGGCTTACTCGGACTTGCCGCCGCCGGAATCCTCGCCGCCACGACAGCCGCCCGGCTCTCCAGCCGCGCGACAACCATCGACCCGTCCGTCATTTGACTCCCCGCCGCTGTCCCGTAAAGACGGCGACAGTTCGGGGTCAGGCGCCGGCGCACTCGCCTGGGCCACTGTTCGGGAATGACCCCCGGCGACGACCTCCGCCGACGCCCTGGCTAAGCGGATTCTTGAACGGTCGTTTCCTCGACGATCTTCTCTACCACTCGCTCCTCGACGGGGTTGTCGAGCTGCCGCTTCGCTTCCGTTTCCTGCGTCACCTCGACGCGCGCGGCCTGCCAGGTTGACAAGTGCCCGGCGACAAGGGCCCACAGCGATAGAGCCGACACGTAGGTGACGCTCTTCAACCAGCCAAGCTGGAAGGAGATCGGGATCATCAGGATCCAGAACATCGTCAGCCAGCCGTTCAGGCGACGCATGAAGACTGGGTCGCCCTGAACGGACGCCCACAGAGACTTGATCAGCCCTCGCACGTCGCTTTCTCGCCTTCTGATTTCGTGGGTTGGGTTGCCACTAAGCGGCTGAACGGGCCCCGAACAGCGCCACGATCACAGCAACGACCAGCAGGATGAAGAGAAACTTCGAGAGCGCAAGACCGCCAGCAATCGCCAGAATCGCGATAAGGAGTACGAGAAACCAGATCAAGGTGAACCTCCTGTGTTTGCGCTGCCTCGACTTGCCTGAGCCGACGCAGACAGATGGGATGAAGCGATCCACTGCGTCGCCCTCGGAAGGCAGACCGAGAGAGCGACGCCTGATGCATTGCTTTACCGCTCGTCGACGTCTCCCCTTACTGGACGACGTCGTCCTCGACGACGGTGCGCCGGCGTGCAGACGGGCGCTCGTCGATCACGGTGCGGCGGCCGCCGACTCCGCCCCAGCTCGACCAGAAGATCATTGAGATGAGGGCGCCGACGGCGCCGACGACGAGCAGGATGATGCCGACGGTGTTGATGTTGAAGCCGGACGTCGTCACGTGGACGGCGAAAGCGAGGACAGCACCGATTGCAATCAGAAGAAGGCTGACTCCGATACCCATAGTGAGGTCTCCTTTGACGGTTCGAGGGATGTCGTGTGTGTACGGGACGTGCAGTTGGCCGCGCAATGATCGAACTGATCTGCACGCCTTCCTCAACGGCTTGTTGCCCCACTAGAACGTTGGACACGCAAAACCGATACGGGCCACCGGAAGCACGATCTACCGGAAGCACGATCGGTAGCTCTCCTGCGGCGAGATTCAAGCCTCGCGCGGGACCACCCCTCGCCCTGAAAGCGACGAGTATCTAGGTTGACTCGACCGGTGACAGCACCGAGACGTAGTAGGGCAGGCCGGCGACTTCAGTTTGGCGGGCGTCGTATTGGACTTCGAGGCGCCGGCCGTCTTTGCACCGGAGGGTGATCAACCCTTGTTGTCCCTGGTCGCGCATGAACTCGTCGTAGAGCGCCGGAGCGTTGCTCTCTGACCAACAAGATGGTGTCTTGACCCCATCGCGTCGAGCGTGTGTCGTGGCGACGCTGCTCCGAGTCGATTCGCGATCGGAAGGAGCAGGCGACATGCACGACTTGGTGATCACGAACGAGGGATTTGAGCGGTTGAACGAGGAGCTCGAGCGGCTCAAGGGCGAGGGGCGGCGCCGCGTGGCTGACGGTTTGCGCCGAGCAGCGGCGAGCGAGGCGAATCTGGCTCAAAACAGGGAGTACCTCGATGCGCGCGAGGAGAAGCTCCAGCTCGAGCAACGCATCTTGCTGCTCAAGGGGCGGTTGCGTTCGGCCCGGATCGTCGCTCCCCGCCTGGGCAACGGCCGCGTCGATCCGGGCGAGCGCGTGCGCGTACGCGAGATCACCTCCGGACAGAAGCTCGAGCTCGAGCTCGTGGGTCAGCTCGAGGCTGATGTGGCAGCAGGACGAGTCTCGGTGGCGTCACCGCTGGGACAGGCCCTCGTCGGTCTGCGTAAGGGCGAGATTGCGGTGGTCGATGCTCCGCGTGGAAGGTTCGGCTTCGAAGTGTTGGCGGTGGAGCTGCCGGCTCATGCCGCCTGACCGAGTTCAGCCGTCGATCTCGACCACTTCCAGTCGGATGATCTGACCACCATCTTCCACCGAGACCACGTCGCCGACGTGACGGCCCAGGAGCGCCGATCCCAGCGGCGCGCGGACCGAGACGTCTCCGTCGACTTCCTCGCCGTCCGGTTCGACGAGTCGGTAGTCCTGTACGGCGCTGGTCGTCAGGTCGAGAACCGTTATCCGCTCGCTGATCTCGGCCTCCCCGTCACGCGCCGGCCGGAGGAGCTTCGCGCTGCGCAGCGTGGTGATCATGACGCCTCGTCGAGGAGCAATGTGGCAACGAGCATCACGACCAACAGCGATACGGTCAGCCAGGCGAGTACGCGTCGAAGCCTGGTCATCTGCATGGCCTCCTTCCCTATCACCGTTTCCGCAACGGTGCACGCCGCGGGTCCGGGTCGCCATCGGGTCGTGACCCCATCAGAGGCTGAGTGGTGACCGACCAGCAGTTCTACGGCTGAATCAGGCCGCGCCGGATCGCGTAGCGCGTCAGCTCCACTCGGTCATTCATGCCCAGCTTTTCGAGGATGTTCTGGCGGTGCCGCTCTACGGTCTTGACGCTGATCACGAGCTCCTGGGCGATCTCCTTCGATGTGTAAGCCTCGGCGATCAGCTTCAGCACCTGCAGCTCGCGGGGAGTCAGGATGTCGAATTGCTCCTCTTCCGGCCGACCGCGCTCGACGAAGTCCTTGACGAGCGTGGAGACGGCTGATGGATAGAGGAATGATTGGCCGCGCATCGTCCGTCTCACCGCCTCGACGATGTCCTGGTCGGCGTTCGACTTGAGCACGTAGCCGGAGGCGCCGGCTTTGAGCGACTCGAACAGGAATTGCTCGCTGTCGTACATCGACAGCATCAGTAGCTTCAGCTCCGGCTTGCGCTTGTGGAGTTCGTCCGCCGCCTGGATGCCGGTTGTCTTCGGCATCGAGACGTCGAGGATCGCGAGGTGGACGTCCTCGTCCAGCGCTCTCTTGACGGCTTCGGCGCCGTCTTCGGCTTCCGCGACGACCTCCATGTCCGGCTGGGCGTCGATGACCTTCTTGAGCCCCGAGCGGACGATCGGGTGGTCGTCGGCGACGAGGATACGGGTCACGAGAGGGATCGGCATCAGCGTTCTTCCGCCGGCACTTCGAGCCTCACCTCGACCCCACCTTCACCGCCGCGCTTGATGGCGAGCGCGCCGCCGACGAGGAGTGCGCGCTCACGCATCCCGCGCAGACCGCCGTGGCCGTTCAGCGCGAACGCATCGGGAACCGCGACTCCGCGTCCATCGTCGATCACCCGCAGGACAACGCTCTCGGCTCCGGGCTGGAGCGCGATCTCGACTCGAGAAGCATCTGCGTGCCTGGCAACATTCGTCAGGCTCTCCTGCGCCACGCGATAGACGGCCAGCTCGGCCTCGCCCGAGAGCGGCGGCAGGTCTGTGGCGAAGCGCCGCTCGACCTGCAGGCCACTCGACTCAGCGAATTTCCGCGACAGCTCCGTCAGGGCGCTGACGAGTCCGAGCTGCTCGAGCATCTCGGGACGTAGCTCTCGTGCGATGCGCCGCACTTCCTCGAGTGCTTGCCGCACCGCTTGCTTGGTCTCGTCGTCGTCAAGCCGAAGCAACACCCCTGTTAGCACCTGCCCGACCTCGTCGTGCAGGCCGCTGGCGATGCGCCGCCGCTCCGCCTCCTGGGCCTGCAGTGCGCGCTGACCGCTCTCTCGCCGTTCTGTTTCGAGCCGCTCGAGCATCTCGTTGAACGTGTGGGTCAGCTCAGCGACTTCGACTCCGCCCTGCTCGGGGATCCGTTGACCGGGCCGGAGAAGATCAATCTTGCGCATCCGCTCGACGAGGCGTTCGATCGGCCCGAGGGCGTGGCGAAGGAGCAGGAGATTGGCCGCGAGCATCACCAGCAGTGCCGCCGCGAGATCGAGGCCCTCGACGATCGCGATCCGCGCGTGAACGGTGGCCGGTGTCAGCGCGAGCAGCAGCGTTGCTACCACGAGCAGAGCGGCGTTGATGGCGAAGACCCGCCAGAGCAGAGGTAGGCGTGAGAACCGCATCGGTCGCGAATCCTTCCCGAGCGTTCTACCGTGTGGCGGCGCCGATTGCGACCGCGAGGCGGTGGTCGCTGCGCTTGCGGGTCGTCGGTGGCGCCAGGACGACGGGGATCGGTGTTGCGGCCTCGAGTTCCCGCGCGAGCGTGCAGCGGAGCTTGCGGCTGCCGAGCCTTGCCGGCCGCGAGCCGATCACGATCAGGTCAGCGCCCTCTTCGGCGGCGACCTGCGCGAGTGCGTCGGCGCGGTTCCCGAGCATGATCCGCTTCTCGGTCCCGTCGCCGATCTCGAGCGCGATTTCGTTGAGGATCTGCTCTGCCCCCGCCTGCCTCTGCCGGGCGCTAAGGCTCTCCTGGGTGTCGAGCGCCACGCCCTCGACGACGTGCACGAGCACCAGCCGTAGCTCGAGGCGCGTGCCGAGCGCGTGTGCCAGATCGGCGGCGCCCCGGCCATCCGGGGTTCCTGTCACCCCGCAGACAACGGTTCCTCCCATGTCGTTCCTCCTCCGGGTCTCTTTACGCCTCTTCCGCTCTAAAGCGTGGTCGAGGCGAGTTCCCGCCGCGATGGGGCGGGGACCCCATCTTGTGGCTTCACGCGGCGCTGAGATGGGGCGTCGCCGAGGACTGGATCGGGTCACGAGCCCATGGTCGTCGAGGCGCGGCCCCGGAACCATTGCTGCCAGCGGAACGGACTCCAGGCTGTCTTCCACCCAAGTGAAAGCGGCAGGGAGCACCCGCTCCACCGGAAGGAGAGGCCGGGGCGCTCACCCCTTGCGCCCCGGCCGGCGGCAAGCCGCCGGTCAAGGAGGCACGATGGGACGCTCTGCCAGACGCAGGAACCCGTTCAGTTTCCTGTTCGCCACGACCAAGCGCGACCAGTATGTGGAGCGGTACATGCTGCGCGAGCACCGGAGGGGGCGGCCGTTCGCCGAGATCCTCGAGGATCCGTACGTTCACGCCTGGTCGACTCCGGAGGAGCGGGCGCAGCTGCTCGAGCGTCCGAATGTCGTCTCCGCGATCGGGAAGCAGGCGACAGCTGATCTGAGGGCGACACTCGGCACCCGCGGCGTCGCGCACTAGAGCGAGGCGGCGGCGGTCGACACGAAGATGGGGCCGCCCACCCATTGGCGCGAGCCTCGGTCCTCGGCACCCTCGAGATGAGCGAGCCGACCAAGAGGAGCATCTGATGCCACGCGTCGAAGCCCTGCCGGAGACCCGCGTGCACGAGCACGAGCCGCGCGATCGAGCGGGGCGGGAAGCTCTGAAGAAGCGCAGTTTCCTTTGCACCCTCTGCGGCTACGGCGTCTTTCGGTCGGCGCCGCCCGAACACTGCCCGATGTGCCAGGCCGAGAGCGGATGGATCCGCGCACCGAAGCGGTGGTCGTCGATCTTGGTAACCGCCTGACGTAGCCAACAGCCGGCGGTGCGCGGGCGTTCCTGAAGCCCTCACGAGCAGCCTGCGGGTTTATTGACCCAGAGTCAAGGGATGGCTCCTGAGAGTGTCCGATTCGGCTGATCGCGGGCTGCTGCAGGTGCGAGCGGCAGATCGACTCGTCCGGGATCGACTGCGGCGAAGGTCGTTCCGCGCCCAATACGACTTGATCACGTAGACCAGGCGGATAACGCTGGCCCGGTCGAACAGTAGGAAACCCACCGACTCTGTCGGTCCCCCAGAGGGGTACGTTTTGTCGAAGCGCGGGGACTGCGCAAGCAGTTCGCGGGCGATGGCGTTTCTGTACGCATCCGAGCTCAGGCTTTGCCGTACGGGACTGTCCAGGTGAGGACACGGTGATGACATCGGTCTCTTCTGGTCAGAAAAGTGCCTGCAAATCTGACGTCTTTCAACACTCGATGGGGTATGTAGGGACGGCGGGCTTGTGGGAGTTGGAGCCGCGCATGACAATGCGCGGAGATGTCGGTACCTGCGGCTCGTCCGGCGCCAGAGGTCACTGGCCGTGAGGCAGAACTGGAGCTGCTTGCGGCCTTTCTCCGTGTGGATCGGGAGCGACCGGCCGCGCTCGTGCTCCGGGGAGAGGCGGGGATCGGCAAGACGACGATCGTGCGGGCGGCCCTCGAGCGGGCTCGGCCTTCCGATTTGCGTGTGCTCGCGATCCGCCTGTCTGCCGGTGAGGCGGAGTTGCCCTTTGCGGCGCTGGCCGATCTGATCGAGGAGGCAGGAGACGACTGTCTGGCGGCGCTTGCGCCTCCTCAGCGAGAGGCGATCGAGGTCGCGCTCGGCCGGGCGGGTGGAACGCTGAATGAGCATGCGTTGGCCCGCGGCCTCCTCGATTTGCTGCGGGGTTGGTCTGCTGCGGGGCCGTTGCTCTTGGTGATCGATGACGTGCAGTGGCTCGATCGGCCGACCGCGTCTGCGCTTGCCTTCGCGTTGCGGCGGATCGGGCCGGTTGGCTTGCGTGTGCTCGTCGCCGCGCGGAGCGCGGACGGTGCACCGATGCACGAGCTTCCGCTTGGTCTGGCTGCCTGGGAGGACGTGCGCGAGGTCGCGGTCGGGCCGTTGCCGGTGACCGTTCTGGGCGGTTTGCTCCGGGATGTTCTCGGCTTGCAGTTGCCGCGGCCGCGTGTGGAGCTCGTGCACGCCACGTCGGGCGGGAACCCGTTCTTCGCGCTCGAGCTTGCGCGGCAGGGTGGGGGCGACCGGGCTGAGCGTGCGACGTTGGTTGGGGTTCTCGCTGAGCGGCTCCGGGCGCAGGAGCCTGGTGTTCAGGCTGCTGTCTTCGCGGCGGCAGCGGCGCTTCGGCCGACGCCAGGTTTGCTGCTGGCGGCCGGCGCAGATCGGGCTGATCTGCGGGCCGCGATCGAATCGGGTGTCCTCGAGTTGGCGGGCGAGCGGCTTGCCTTCACACACCCACTCTTCGGCTCGGGTGCGTATGAACTGCTGCTGCCGGATGAGCGGCGTCAGGTTCATGGGCGGCTGGCGGCGGTGAGCGAGGATCCGGTCGAGCGTGGCCACCACGTCTCTCGCGCCACCATCGGACCCGACGCACGGGCAGCGGGCATCGTGGCCGCGGCAGCTGAGGAAGCCGCCAGGCGGGCCGATCACGCTGGTGCAGCCGGGCTCTATCGGCGGGCGGCTGAGCTCGCGCCGGAGGACGACCGTAAGGACGTGTGGGAGTTGCGGGCGGGTTCCGAGCTCGTGTTGGCCGGCGATGTCGAGACCGCGGTCTCCCTCGCCCGTGGGCTCGTGGCTCGGCTGCCGGCCGGTGTGCCGCGGGCGCAGGCCCGGCGCCTGCTGGTCGAGGGTGGATCGGGGATGTCGTATGAGGAAGGGCTGGCCGAGCTCGGGGCCGCGCTCGACGACGCTCGCGGCGACCAGGTGGTCGAGGCGGAAGTCCACGTCGACATGAGTGCGGTGGCCTGCGGCATGTGCCGACTCGGGGAGGCCGTCTCGCACGCTCGGATCGCTGCTGGGCTGGCCGACAGCGCCGACGAACCGGGCACCGCCGTTGCGGCACTCTCGATTCTCGGTTTCGCCGAGAGCATGCTCGGCGGGGGTGTTCCGGAGAGCGCACGGGGCGCGTTTAGTCGCTGGGACGGGACGATCGGCGGCGGAAACTCTCCTCGGATGGAGCTTGCTTGCTGCTGTATGCACGCGACGCGGTTCGACGAGGCAGCGGAACTCTTCGAGCAGGAGCTATCTGCGGCGCACGAGCTCGGCATCGAGCCGGTCGAAGTGGTCGCCCGTGGTCACCTCTCGGAGGTGCAGCTACGTGCCGGCCGGTGGGCCGACGCGCTGGCGAACGCCCGGCTCACGCTCGAGCACGCGAGGCAGGCGACCGATCCCCAGGTCGTCGCCGCCGCCTCCTGTATGACCGCGATGGCTGAGGCCGTTCTGGGCTACCACGCAGAAGCGCGTTCGCTCGCCGCCTCCGGGCTGTCGGCCGCGGAGGAGTTGACGGATTTCTGGTGGACGATCGGCGGTCGTGCAGTGCTCGGGCTGATCGCGCTCACAGAGGATGAGCCGGAGGCGGCAGTCGAGGCCCTCGAGCCCGCCTGGAAGCTGATGACCGAGCGGCGACTCGGCGACCTCTCGATCTTTCCGGTCGGTCACGTGCTCGGCGAGGTGCTGGTTGCGGTCGGTCGCGTGGACGAGGCGATCGCGATCGCGGAGACGCTGCGCGCCTGTCCGGTTGGCGACGAGCCATGGTGCCGGGCTATGGCGAGCCGGATCATGGCCCTCGTTGCAGCCGGGCGTGGCGATTACGTCGAGGCGCGCCGGGAGATCGAAGTGGCGCTGAAGGCACACGCGGATCTTCCTGAGCCGTTCGAGCACGCGCGGACGCTCCAGCTCGCCGGCCGCGTCGAGCGGTCCGCGCGCAGCTGGGGGGCGGCGCGCGCGGCGTTCGCCGACGCTCTGGAGCGCTTCGACCGGCTCGGAGCCGCCCGCTGGGCGGAAAAGGCGTCTGCGGACCTCGCCAGGCTCCCCGGTCGTCGCCCGGCGGACGACGAACTGACGGCGAGGGAGCGGGAGATCGGCCAGCTCGTGGCCGCGGGCCTCACGAACAAGGAGGTTGCGGCTCGTCTGTTTGTGAGCGTTCGCACCGTCGAGGCGACCCTCTCGCGGCTGTACGCAAAGCTCGGCGTGCGCTCGCGCACGCAGCTCGCGGCGCACCTGCGCTGATTGTGTGTGGAGACCCACAATTGATCTAGGCCGGCCCGCTCCGTAGCGTCGGCCGCATCGACCCGACCGGCTATTTCGCACTCGAACTCGTTCGCCCCGCCGGGGGCTGGCAGCACCTCGACGAGCTGATTCTTCGCGCGCGGGAAGCCGGCGATGCGCAGTTTGTCGGAAGCCCAGTGCGGTTCGTGCGCTCGGTCTTCATCCCGGAGGACGAGACCTGCCTCTGCGTCTACGAGGCGGCGTCTGCCAAGGACGTGCGCGAGGCCGCCCGCCACGCGGGGCTGCCGGTGGCCTACGTCCGGGGGGTGATCGGTGAACCGATCTCATGAGAAGGGAGAGGGAAACATGCGGCACCCTACGAATGGCCCCCGGCCCCGGCGCGCGCACAGCGCATTCATCGCCGGCGGCGTAGCGAGCGTCTTACTCTGTCTGGCGGTCGCTGCGACCGAGGCGGCTCCGGCCTCCGCTCTTCCGAGCGGCTGCGTCCAAGCAGCGCTGACAGTCACGTGCACCTACACGGCCGGCGTGAACGAGTTCGATGTTCCGAAGGGCGTCTCATCGATCCACGTCGTCGCAATCGGCGGCGCGGGCGGCTCGGCTGTTTTCGCAAGCGGTGGTTTCGGCGCCAAGGCAGCGGGCGACTTCGCGGTCTCTCCAGGCCAGTCGCTGTTCGCCGTGGTCGGCGCCAACGGATTCGGCGGCGGCGGTGGCTACAACGGCGGGGGCGGCGCCGCCGACTCGGACTCGGGCGGCGGCGGCGGCGCGTCCGACCTCCGTACGACGGCAGACGACCCGGCTTCGCGGCTCCTGGTCGCGGGCGGCGGTGGCGGTGGCGGCTTCACCAATCCCGGCCTGACCGGAGGCGGCGGCGGCAATGCCGGGGAGGCCGGCGACGACGGAGTCACCGATCCCTCGATCGGCGGCGACGCCGGCCGCGGGGGGACTGCGGGAACCTCGTCCGCGCCGGGCTCAGGAGGAGCGGGCGGCGCCGGTCAAACGGCAGGGTGTGACGGCGACCCAGGCGGCCTCGGAGCGCAGAGCAACGGCGGCGCCGGTGGAACACACTTCGGCGGACCCGACTGCGCCGGTGGCGGCGGTGGTGGCGGCGGCGGCTACTACGGCGGTGGCGGTGGTGGCGGCGGTGGTACGGATGCCACCGGAACGGTTGGCAGTAGCGGCGGAGGCGGCGGCGGCTCGAGCCTCGTGCCGGCCGGCGGAACGCTTGCCACCGACTCGACCGGCGTCCCCGAGATCACGATCAGCTACACGGTCCCCGACTCCGTGAGCCCCACGTCGATCGACTTCGGCAGCCAGGCTGTGGGCAGCTCGAGCGCCCCGCAGGTGGTGACCCTCAGGAACACGGGTGCGGCGTCGATCTATGTCACGTCCGTGAGTAAAGCCGGAGCGAATCCGGGCGACTTTACGACCTCGGCGGACACCTGCACCGGCACGACGATCGCTCCCGGCGACAACTGCACCCCGAATCCCGGTCGGGACGAAGTTCGTGGGCTTGTCGACGACTCGAGGCGCTTGCACGTCGCCTGGCTCGGGCGCAACGACGGGCACGATCAACTGCACGCTCGGCGACCTTTCGGCGAGCGCTTCGGCGCTCACCAGCGCGACCCTCAAGATCGTCTTGACCTCCAAAGGCGGCACGGTCGCGCTGGTCGCCCAGGCGGCGAGCACTGCCACGCCGGACCCAAACCTGGCAAACAACGCCGCTTCGATCAGCACGTCCGTGAAGAAGAAGTAGGGACGAAAACGACGCCGCGCAGGCGGAGAAAGGAACCGGCCAATGCCCTCGAGGATGAGAAAGTTGAGACCACTTAGCCCGGCACTCGTGATCTCGGTCATCGCGCTATTCGTCTCGCTCGGGGGCGGCGCCATCGCCTACGCGAGCGGCTTGATCCCGGGCTCCCAGATCAAGAACCACTCGATCCCGGCGAAGAAACTCACCACGAAGGCGATCAAATCACTGCACGGCCAACGCGGAGCGCGCGGCCCCGCCGGGCCGAGCGGACCGGCAGGGGCGACGGGGCGGGCAGGACCCCAGGGGCCGGGCGGGACAATCGCCGACTACGACGCCACGGCCAGCGCGTCGCCCACGATCAAGACGCTCGGTACGTTTCTCGGTGACACGCTGAGCGCCTCGTGCTCGATCCCCTCCGCCGGCTCGGCCGAGCTGAATCTCTACTTCAAGACGAGCAGCGGCGCGTGGAATGTCGACGTCCTCGAACTCGACCAAAGCAGCGACGGCACGGTCACCCCACACGTCACCAGGGACACCTATCCCGCGGGCACCTTCACGACATCGACTCTGTTCACCCAAGCCCTTGCCGCCGCCGGCGGGCACGAGTCAGACGTCCAGAACGATCTCATCCAGTTTGCGCCACTGCCTGGCTCTTTGACCATGCACGCAGAAGCGTCGACCGCCGGCGGGACTCAGACCTGCCACTTCGCGGTGCAGAGCTTCCCGGAAACGATCACCGCTGTCGCGGGGACGCAGCGGCGGCAGCCCTAGGCAGATCGGAGGACGTGCGATGAAGCGTTCGTGGAGCTGGCTGGCGGTGGCAGCAGCGGCGGCTGCCGGAGTCGTGCTTGCCGTTCCCGCGGCCGGGGCGGCGGTGCCGTCGAACTGGTCGGCACCGGCCGCCTTCGACTTCGGCGACCACACCTACACGCGAGCGCTGACCGCCGTCTCCTGCCCGTCTGCCTCGCTGTGCGTCGCCGTCGACGACCAGGGGAACGTCGTGTCCTCGACGGATCCCGGTGACGTTACACCGACCTGGACCGTGACGAACGTCGCCGGCACGACCCGGGTCAACTGGATCTCGTGCCCCTCGACGTCGTTCTGCGCCGCGGTCGACAACGCGGGGAACGTCATCTCCTCGACGGATCCCACGGCCGGCTCTTCGTGGGTGACGAACAACGTCGATGGCAGCGACTGGATCTACGGCATCTCCTGCCCCTCGACCTCGCTGTGCGCCGCGGTCGACAACAAGGGAAACATCCTCACGTCGACCGATCCGACCGCCGCGACGCCCACCTGGACGGTTGAGAACGCCGACGGCACCAACGACTTGGCCGGGATCTCGTGCCCGTCGACGTCGCTCTGCGTCGCCGTCGACTACTACGGCAACGTTCTCACCTCCACGAATCCGATCGACGCCACCCCGACGTGGACTGTGACGAACGTTGACGGCAGCAACGGCTTCAACGGCATCTCCTGCGCCTCGGCAACGCTGTGCGTGGCGCTCGACTACCTCGGCAACGTGCTCGCCTCGACCGATCCGGGCGACGGCGCTTCGGCCACCTGGAAGACGACGAGCGTCCTGAACATCGGCTTCGACGAGCTCCTCTCGATCTCTTGCCCCTCCGCGTCGCTCTGCGTGGCGGGCGACTACGACGGCAACCTGGCCGTGTCGACGGACCCCGGCGACGCGTCCCCGACCTGGAACGTGACGAACGTCGACGGCTCGAGCTGGATGCACGGGATCTCCTGCCCCTCGACCTCGCTCTGCGTCGCCGTCGACTTCGACGGCAACGCGATCGCGTCGACCGACCCGACAGACGGCGCCTCTGCAACGTGGACGCGGACGGCGGCCGACACCTTCATTCTCCACGAGAGCAACCAGCCCAACGCGCTGTCGTGTCCATCGACGGCCCTGTGCGTGGCCGTCGACGGCCGCGGGAACTTCGTCACCTCCACGAATCCGATCGGCGGGGCTTCGACCTGGTCCGCCTCCAGCCTCGACGGCACGAACTACCCAGACTCGATCTCGTGCCCTTCGACCGGGCTCTGCGTCGCCGTGGACGAGGCGGGCAACGCGATCACGTCGACCGATCCCACCGGCGGCCCCTCCGCCTGGACGACGACGGACGCCGACGGCAGCACTGAGCTCCTCGGCGTTTCGTGTCCATCGACGACTCTGTGCGTCGCGGTCGACGAGTTCGGCAATGTCCTCACCTCGACCGATCCCGCCGCCGGGGCCGGTGCCACCTGGACCCCGACGAACGTCGACGGCAGCGAGACGATCTACGGCGTCTCCTGCGCCTCGACCTCGCTCTGCGTCGCGGTGGACGACCTCGGGAACGTCATCGTGTCCACCGATCCCACCGGAGGCGCTTCCGCCTGGACTGCGACCACGGTCGGCACGAACGGCTCCCTCGAATCTGTGTCCTGCCCCTCGAGCTCGCTGTGCGTGGCCACCGACAACAATGGCAACGTCTTCACGTCCACCGATCCGGTCGGTGGCGTCTCGGCGTGGACGGCGAGCGACGTCGACCTCACCAACGCGATCACCGCGATCTCGTGTCTCTCGACCTCGCTCTGCGTCGCCGGCGACAACGCCGGCAACCTGGTTACTTCGACGAATCCGAGCAGCGGCGCTCCCCAGTGGACCGTGAGCAACCTCGACGGAAGCGATGTCCTGAGCGGGATCTCCTGTCCGTCCGTCGGCATGTGCGTCGCCGTCGACTTGAACGGCTACGCACTCGTCGGATCGACCCCGCCCTCCGTCGGCACCGGCACGGCCGGCTCCGTCGGGCCGACCGCGGCGAGCTTGACCGGAACCGTCAACCCGAACGGCCTCGCCGTCGACGATTGCCACTTCAGCTACGGCATCGGCAGCCCGTCAGGGGCGAACGTGTCCTGCTCGGCCTTGCCGGGTTCGGGCACGGTCGATGTCGCCGTGTCCGCGCAGCTCTCGGGCCTGGCGGCCGGCACGACATACAAGTTCAGGCTGGCCGCGAGAAACGGCGGCGGCACGAGCTACGGAGCCGTCCGCTCGTTCACCACTGCGGCCAACAGCCCGAGCGTCCACAAGCTCACGGTCTCGAAGTCCGGCGCAGGCTCCGGCACCGTGACGAGCTCGCCGGCCGGGATCGACTGCGGAGCGACCTGTTCGCAGAACTATGCCGCCGGGACGAACGTCGCCCTGACCGCGACTCCGGTCGCTGGATCCGTCTTTGTCGGCTGGTCGGGCGCCTGCAGCGGCACCGCCGGCTGCAACGTCACGACCAACGCCGACACCACGGTCACCGCCACGTTCGCCCTCGTCCCGGTTCCGACGCCTTGTCTGGTGCCGAAGGTCAAGGGCAAGACGCTGAGCAAGGCGAAGCGCGCGATCAGGTCGCACGGCTGCAGCGCCGGCGCGGTCCAGCGCGCCGCCTCGCGGACGGTCAAGAAGGGTCACGTGATCTCGCAAAAGCCCAAGCCCGGGCGGCGACTGAAGCACGGCGCAAAGGTCAACGTGGTCGTCAGCAAAGGACGGCCGTAATCCACACGTCCAACCCCGCTGCGGGGAGAGGAGGACCAAATGAGAAGGGCCATTTACACCGCGACGCTCATCCTCGGCTTCGGCGTCGTACCGGCCATTGCGGCCGGCCCGACCGCCGCGTCGCCGCCTCCGGCGTCGTACGGGCAGCCGACGCTGAGCATCGACAGCGCGTGCAACTTCACGGCGACGGCGACCTGGTCGCACACCAAGGTCGACTCCGTGCAGTTCACCGTGCACGTTGTCGGGTCCATCTCGAGCAATCAGATGGCGTCGTCGATCAAGGGTCGCAGCGCGCTGGGCACGCTGGCGGGAGGCGCAGCCGCCACGCACACGTTCGACGTGACGGCGGACTTCTTCCTCAACGGCGTCTTGGTCGACGAGCAGACGAGCAGCTCGATCGACGCGGCGTGCGGCTTCTCGTTGTAGGTGGGAAGGAGACTGGGAAATGAAGCGGTTCGGACATCCGGCGACGGTCATCGCCTCGCTCGCGCTGTTCGTCGCGCTGGGCAGCGGAGCCGCTCTCGCGAGCGGGCTCATCTCCGGCACGAAGATTGTCAACCACTCGATCCCCGAGAAGAAGCTGACCGCCGCAGCGATTAAGGCTCTTCACGGACTGCAGGGGCCTCCGGGACCTAAGGGGCCGGCCGGCCCAACTGGGCTGCAGGGGCCGACGGGCGCCACTGGACTTGCCGGGACGAACGGAGCCACCAACGTGGTCGTGCGGACCGCCATTGTGTCCGTGCCCACCGCCAGCGGGGCTATCCAAGGCGTTCCATGCAATCCGGGCGAGCGAGCCACCGGAGGCGGTGTGAAGTTAGACATCGTCTCTCCCCTGACGGAAACGGTTAACGCTTCGTATCCCATATTCAATGGAGGTGCGGCCGCCGCAGGGCAGACACCGAACGGATGGGCCTCGTCGATCATGAACAACACAGGGTCCACCATGGCGGCGACGTTTTTCGCGATCTGCGCGTCTCCGTAACAGAGTTGCCGAGCTCGATCACCGCGCGTTAGATGCTCGAAGAGTCGACCCCATCACCTGGGAGCCCAAGGAGGGGCAATGCACAAGCGTCAGTTGAGGGCACCGAGTCCGGCGTTCGTCATCTCGCTGATCGCGCTGTTTGTCGCGCTCGGCGGGACGACGTACGCCGCGACCAGCCTGCCGAAGAACAGCGTCGGCACGAAGCAGATCAAGAAGAACGCTGTGACAGGCGTGAAGATCAAGAACGGGGCCGTCACAGCCGCAAAGATCAACACGAACGGGCTCACGGTCCAAGACGCGATCTACGCTACGAGCGCCGACTCGGCCTCGACCGCGACGAACGCCACCAACGCGATCCACGCTACGAGCGCCGATTCGGCCTCGACCGCGACGAACGCCACCAACCTAGGCGGGACAGCGGCAAGAGAGTACCTCCACTTTGGAGGCACCCTGCCGTCCGGCGTTACGGAGTCGGGGGCTTGGGGCTTTGGAACGAACGACGGGACAGGCGGCGGCGGTTCCATTGCGCAACCGGTCGTCACGTTCCGCGTGCCGTTGGCGGCTGGTCTGGACGCGGCGCACGCGATCTATGTGAGCGGCACCTCAGCCACGCATTGCCCTGGTACCGGGCACGCCGCCGCTGGCTACCTGTGTGTGTACCAGGGCGACATCTTTAACGCGGACACGCCGTCGTCCCCCAACATCTTCAATCCGGAGTTGGCGGGTGCGCCGGCTGGGATCGGAGCTGATGCATGGTCGATCTTCTTGCACGCGGCGGGCACAGGGGCGTGGGATCTCTTCGGCACCTATGCGGTCACGGCGCCATAAGCACGACGGACGACAGTGAGGTGCGACCAGGTGCGCGCGGCGAGCAGCCGAACGAGCAGCGGCCCTGCCCGTGACCGCGAAACCGTGAGATCTGCAGGGCACTCGGTGCCTTGCGGCGCTACTCGTATGAGGAGTCGCTAGCACTTGTCGACTGGGAAGTGGAGCCGTTTTACTGCTCCTCGAAGCTCATGGGCGGTGACTCGTGTGTAGCGCTGCGTCGAGTCGAGGTGCCTGTGCCCGAGCAGCTCCTGGATCTGGCGCAGGTTCGCGCCGGCATGCAGCAATTCCGAAGCGAAGACGTGTCGCAGCGTATGCGGCGTCACGCGCTTCCGACCGTTGACGCCGGCGGCGCGCGCGTACCGGAGGAACGTCTGCGTAAGGATCGTCTGCGAGAGCCGCTTGCCCTGTACGCCGACGAACAGCGCCGGCTCGGGGTCGTCCGCCCGGACCCGGAGGTAGTCGACGAAGAGCGGCTCGAGCGCGGGGTGGATCGGCACGACGCGTTGCCGGCCGCCCTTCGCCCGCCGCACCTTCAGCAGCCGACGCTCAAGGTCGGCGTCCTGCCAGTCGAGCCCAAGCAGCTCGCTGCGACGCAGGCCTGCATAGGCGAAGATCGCGAGCAGGAGTCGGTCGCGCTCGCGCTTACCGTCGTGCTTGCGTTCCCAGACGTCGTTTCGTTCGATCGCGCCAAGCAGCCGGGAAAGTTCGCGCCGGTCGAGCACGTCCGGGAGCGCCTCCCGCTTTTTCGGCGTTCAAGGACACGCGCTGGGTCGCGGTCAATCTGCTCGTTCTCGTCCAGGTAGCGAAAGAAGCACTTAAGCGCGGCGACCGTCCGCGCCTGGCTCGAGGCGCCGGCCGCCGTGCAGACTCCTCGACGAGGAAGCGGCGCAGATGCAGCGGCCTCACCTCGCCTACCGTGACGAGTCCCTCGCGCTCGAGGAAGGCGACGCAGGTGCCGACGTCGCGCTCGTAGGCGGAGCAGGTCAACGGCGCGAGCTGCCGTTCGATGCGGCAGTAGTCGAGGAAGTCGGCGAGCTCTTGGCGCATGGTCGTCCTTTCGGCAGGCCGAAGGACGCTGCTCCGAAACTCGTGGCGATACTCCGGCTTACAGGCCTGCTACCGAGAAGCCCCGCTCCGGCGGGGCTTCTCCACACCCGCTCCTCTAGCTCGCGGGCTTTG
>CAVWZB010000013.1:0-17048 GCA_963759435.1 uncultured Actinomycetes bacterium
CTTCACGCCGGTTCGGCGTGATTCGCGGCGGGCGCGAACTCGAGCCACTGGCTCCAGCGCTCGCTGCGCCCGTGCACCGTGTCGAGGTACGCCTGCTGGACCTCCTGGGTGACCGGGCCTGGCGGGCCGATCTCCTGATCGTCGATCTCGCGGATCGGCGTCACCTCGGCGGCCGTCCCGACCATGAACACCTCGTCGGCGAGATACAGGTCGGTGCGGATGATCGGCTTCTCGACCACGCGGTGGCCGAGATCCTGTGCGATCTGGATCACGGTGTCGCGCGTGATGCCGACGAGGATCGAGGCGGCGAGGTCGGGCGTGTAGATCACGCCGTCGCGGACGAGGAAGATGCTCTCGCCCGAACCGTCGGCCACGGTGCCCTCGGCGGTGAGCAGGATGGCCTCGTCGTAGCCGGCACGGTTCGCCTCTCCCACGGCGAGCATCGAGTTGAGGTAGACGCCGGTCGCCTTCGCGACGTGCGGGATGACGTTCGGGCCGACACGCTGCCAGCTCGAGACCTTGGCGCGGATCCCGTTCCGCTGGCCCTCCTCGCCGAGATACGCGCCCCACGGCCACGACATGATCGCGACGTCCACGGGGTTCCCCACCGCCGACACGCCGAGCTCTCCGTAGCCGACGAACGCGATCGGCCGCAGGTAACACGACGGCAGCTCGTTGGCGCCGATCACGTCCCAGGCCGCCGCCTTCAGCTCCTCGACCGAGTACGGGAGGTCGAGGTAGAGAAGCTGCGCAGACCGGTGCAGCCGCTCGAGGTGGTCGGTGAGGCGGAAGACGGACGTGCCGCGCTCGGTCTCGTAGGCGCGGATCCCCTCGAAGACACCCGAGCCGTAGTGCAGGCCGTGGGTGCCGACGTGGACGGTCGCGTCGGCCCAGTCGACCAGCTCGCCGTTCATCCAGATCTTCTTCGTCTCGCGCATCTGCGGCTCGTCCCTTCGGTCGCGTGGCGGAGCGCCAATCGTACCGGTGCGGCTAGGTCAAATCCCCTGCGCGGGCTTTCGTGAGCCGTGCGAGGTCGTGCGGCGAGAGGCCCGCCATGTGCCGCTCCGAGCCGGCTCCGACCCAGACCCACTCGTGGACGAGGAGCTCCCCCGACATCAGCACCTGTGCGACCCCGGGCGCCGGGAACGGCGCGACGCCGCCCGGCTCGAAGCCCGTGGCCGCGATGACCTCCTCCGGGCGCGCGACTCGCGCGTACCGGGTTCCGGCGGCCGCGGCGACCTTGTTCTCGTCGGCCCGGCGGTCGCCGGGGACGAGGACCAGGGTCGGGCGGCCGTCGCAGACGAAGACGAGGGACTTGACGATCTGCGCGCGAGAGGCTCCGACGGCCTTGGCGGCGGCACCCGCCGTCGGCGTCCCCTCCGGGAACTCCTCGACGCGCGCGTCGATGCCGGACTGCCGCAGCACCTCGGCGACCCGCGCAACCGGCTCCGGCCACTGCTCCATCCGCTCAACGTATCTCCCGCGCAACCCGCTCGAGCGCTCCGCCGTTGTCCATCCGGGAGACGACACAATCGAAGGGAGACGACGTGAACGAGCACGAGCGCCGTGCGACGACCGAAGCCCTCTTCCGAGACGTGAACGAGCGAATCGCCGAGAGCGCGGAACGCTTCGACGCCGAGGGGACGGACTTCGTCTGCGAGTGTGCCGACCCGAACTGCACGCACCGGGTCTCGGCGACGTTGGAGGAGTACGAGGAGGTACGCGAAGACCCGACCACCTTCCTCCTGATCCCGGGACACGAGCAAGGCGACATCGAGCATGTGGTGTCGAAGCGAGGCCGCTTCCACGTCGTGGAGAAGTTCCAGGCTGCCGTGCGGCGGACGGTCATCAGGCTCGACCCGCGGAGGCGGCCGGCAGCTCCGAACGAGTCCTAGTCCGCGACCGGCCCCAGCTCGAGCACGCGGGTGTCGTCGAAGCCCTCGCCACGGAGCCGTTCGACGAGCTCCGGCGAGGGCGCCGAGTCGACCGTGAGGGCCATGAGCGCCTTCTCGCCGCGCCGACTGCGTGAGACGGTCATGCCGGCGATGTTGACGCCGGCCTCTCCGAACAGCGTCCCCACCCGGCCGATCACCCCGGGCACGTCGTCGTAGAGGCAGAGCACGAACAACGGCGCGAGCTCGAGCTCGATCTCGAACCCGAGGACGTTGACGAGCCACGGGCGATGGTCGCTCCCGATGGTCGTACCGGCGACGCGAACCTGGGAGCCTGCGCCGCGCAACTCGACGCGCACGAGGTTCGTGTAGTCGCGGGCCGAGTGCGAGCGCTCTTCCTTCACCTGGATGCCGCGCTCGGCCGCGATGAGCGGAGCGTTGACGTAGTTCACGGGGCGGTCGGCCCGGCCCTGGAAGGCGCCGTTGAGGGCCGCGACGGTGAGCAGGCGGGCGTCGTAGTCCGCAAGCGCGCCGTAGACCGTGATCACGATCTCCTCGACGGAGCCGTCGGAGAGCTCCATCGCTATCCGCCCCAGCCGCGACGCGAGCGGCACGTACGGCCCGAGCACCTCGAGGTCGTCTGCGCCGATCACCGGGATGTTGACGGCGTTCGAGACCAGCCCGCCGTCGAGCGCCGCGGCCACCTGCTCCGCGACGATCACGCCCGCCCGGTCCTGGGCCTCTCCGGTCGACGCAGCGAGATGCGGCGTGACGACGACGTTGTCGAGCTCGAGCAGCGGGCCGGCGTAGGGCTCGTCGACGAAGACGTCGAGAGCGGCGCCGGCGACCTTGCCCGAGCGGAGCGCCGCGAGCAGAGCGTCCTCGTCGAGCAGCGGGCCGCGCGCTGCGTTCACGATCCGCACGCCGGGACGCATCGCCTCGAACGCGGCAGCGTTGACGGACCCGCGCGTCTCGGGGCTCAGCGGCAGGTGCAGCGTGAGGAAGTCCGCAGCGGCATACACGTCCTCGGGAGACTCGACCCACTCGACGCCCAGCTCGCGGAAGCGCTCTGCCGTCACGTACGGGTCGTACGCCACGACCCGCATCCCCAGCCCCAGCGCGCGCCGCGCGACCTGCTGCCCGATCCGGCCGAAGCCGAGCACCCCGAGCGTCTTGCCGGCGAGCTCGATGCCGCCGTACGCGCTCCGCTCCCAGCGTCCCTGCTTGAGCGCGGCGTGCGCCTGCGGGATGTTCCGCGCAAGCGCGACGAGCAGGCCGACCGTGTGCTCCGCGGCGGAGACCACGGTGGACTCCGGCGCGTTCGCAACGATGATCCCGCGCCGCGTTGCCGCGTCGACGTCGACGTTGTCGACTCCCACGCCGGCGCGCCCGATCACCTTCAGGCGCTCGGCGCGCTCGATCACGTCGGCGGTCACCTTGGTCGCGGAGCGGACGACGATCGCGTCGTAGCCGCCGATGATCTCCTCGAGGGGGCTCTCGGCGTCGACGTCGACGTCGAAGCGGGAGCGCAGCAGCTCGACGCCCGCCTCCGAGATCTCCTCGCGCACGAGGACGCGCGGGCTCACGCGCGCGAAGGCTCGCCGGCAAAGGCCTCGAGCGCCGCCGTCACCGCGGTACCGCGCTCGACGTCCGCGCCGAGGTCGGCGAGGACGAGCTCGACGGCCCCGATCTGCGTCGTGATGTCGAACACGTCGAACCAGCCGATGTGCCCGAGGCGGAAGATCTTCCCCTTCAGCTCGCCCTGGCCGTTGGCGATCGTGATCCCGAAGCGGTCGCGGACGCCGCGGATGACGTCGCCGGAGTCGATCCCGGCCGGAGCGCGAACCGCCGTAACCACCGCGCTCCTGTCCTCGTCCGGCGAGAACAGCTCGAGCCCGAGCGCCTTCACCCCGGCCCGCGCCGCCCGGCCGAGCCGGACGTGGCGCTCGAACGCAGACTCCAATCCCTCCTCGAACAGGAGCTCGAGCGCGACGTCGAGCCCGGCGACCAGCGAGACGGGCAGCGTCACCGGCGCGTCGAGCGTCTGCTGCGCCTTGCGTGTCCGCTCCCAGTCGAAGTAGAAGCGAGGCGACGATCCCGTGGCGGCCAGCGCGCCTTTCGAGACCGCGGCAAGGCCGAGCCCGGGCGGGGACATGAGCGCCTTCTGCGAGCCCGAGACGACGACGTCGAGGCCCCACGCGTCGGTGTCGCAGGGGACGGCGCCGAGGCTCGAGACCGCGTCGACGACCACGAGCGCTCCGGCCTCCTTCGCGACCGCCGCGAGGGCACGCACGTCGGCGACGACTCCGGTGGAGGTCTCGGACTGGACGAACCAGACCGCCTTCGCCTCCTGCCCGGCCAGGCGCGCGCGGAGGTCGTCCGCGTCGGGCGTCTCGCCCCAGGCGTACCGGAGCACGTCCACGTCCGCCCCGAAGGCAGTCGTCATCGCGACCCAGCGCTCGCCGAAGCTCCCGGCGGAGACCACGAGATGCCGCTCGCCCGGCGAGACGAGGTTCGCCACCGCCGACTCGAAGGCGCCGGTGCCCGACGCTCCGAACAGAAGCACGTCGTTCTCTGTCCGGCAGACCTCGCGGAGCCGGGTCAGCACGCGCTCGTAGACCGGCAGGAACTCGGGGCTCCGGTGATGGATGACGGGCGCGCCCACAGCTGCCAGGACCTCGGGCGGCACGGGTGTCGGCCCGGGGGTGAACAGATAGCGCTTGGTCGCCATCTCTGCGAGCGTAGCGGTCTACGCTGCTGGACATGGAGGCTCTCCTGGCGTTCGGCGCGGCACTCCTGACCTTCCGGCTCGCGGGCCTCCTCGCCGCGCGGTACCGAAGCTCACACCGGCCGGAGCTCTTCGCGTGGTCGGCGGGGCTCGCCGCCTACGCGATCGCGGCGGCGGCCATCGCGTGGGGCGAGGCTGCGGGTTGGGACGAGCGCGCCTTCCGCGTCTACTACGCCGCGGGCGCGCTGCTGACCGCACCGCTGCTCGGCGCGGGCTCGCTATCTGCTCGCCGGCCGCCGCCAGGCCGCGCCGGTGGTGCTCGTCTACGCCGGTCTCGCGGTCGGCATCGCCCTCGCGGTGCCGGTACACGGCACGTTCGCGGCGCACGGCATCCCGGCGGCTCAGGACCATCTCGACTTCATCCCTGCACGGTTGCTGGCGGTCGTCGCCAACATCGCCGGGACGCTGGCGGTCGTCGTCGTCGCGCTGCGCTCGTTCCGCCGCCGTCCGCTCGGGAATGGGCTGATCATCGCCGGAATCGCCGCAGCAGCAACGGGTAGCGGGCTCGCCGGGCTCGGCGCCGCGGGCAGCGCAATCGGGATCGCGGTCGGGGCCGTGCTGCTTTACGCAGGATTCGTTGCTCCTGCGCACATTCCGCCGTCTTTTAGGCTCAAAATGGCCCATCGCTGAGTTACAAGCGTTGCCTTAACAACATACAAACGTGGCGTCGCTACCCTCGTGACACCGATCGCATAAGCCGCGCCGAGCGGTGCTCGCCTGCAGGGCGTCTTCCCGCCCACTCGGCCTACGACTTGCAATCGACTAGGAGGTCTTCGATTTGCGGCGCTCCATCCTCGCCTGCGGGCTGCTGCTCGCGTTCGCAGGCATAGCCACTGCGGCTACGGCCGCTACGGCCTCGAAAAACGGTCAAGGCGGTCCGAACACGACCACCAGCACGACCACGACGGCGAGTTCGAGAGTCAGCACGACTGAGTCACGACAGGGCCCCTCGCGCTGGGAACTGCGGACGGCAGCCGCCTCGCGGCGCCATATCCAGCGCTTCCGCGCGGATACGCGCCACTGGCTGACGGTCATGCGCGGACGCCCGCCGGCGAACGTCTCGCGCACGCTTTCGGGTCGCTCGCTCTCCGCGCGCTCGCTCGGGCGCCTACTGCGGGTCGAACGACGCTGGCGCCACGTCGCACACGGGACGTGGCGGCGCGCTACGCATCCGCCGTATTTCCGGAACTGGCTCTGCCTCCACCGTTACGAGGGCAGCTGGGCCGACTCGGGCAGCCCCTACTGGGGCGGGCTGCAGATGGACCTCTCGTTCCAGCAGACGTACGGCGGCTGGCTCCTCCGTCACAAGGGCACCGCGGATCACTGGAGCCCGCTCGAGCAGATCTGGGTCGCGGTGCGCGCGTCGCACTCGCGCGGCTTTTCTCCGTGGCCGAACACCGCACGTGACTGCGGTCTGTACTAGAGCTTTTACCTGCTTATCTGGCATTTCGACGGCCCGCTGATGCGGGTCGTCGTCATCTTGGCGTCATTCCGACTTGACAATGACATCACTCTGATGTCATAGTGCCGCCATGCAGATCGATGGCACCATCCAGGCGCTCCGGGAAGATCTCGTCCGCTTCGCGGCACTCGGCGACGAGAACACGTCGCGGGCGGCAGAGCTCCTCTCGGTCGCGATCGAGTCGTCCCTCGGCCGAAGGCTCCAGGACGCCCTCGCCGAGGCGGCGCTCGAACTCAACGACCAGCTCGAGTCCTCGCACGTCGAGCTGCGCGTCGCAGGTCACGACCTCCAGCTCGTGCTCGTCCGAGAGGACGGCACGGTGCCGGAGCAGGCCGACGAGGTGTTCTCCGCCCGCATCACGCTGCGGCTCCCCGAGAGCCTGAAGGAGCGGGTCGAGTCCGCCGCCACGCGCGAAGGCGCCTCCGTCAACACCTGGCTCGTCCAGGCGCTCCAGCGCGCCGTCGAGACACGCCGCCCATCGTCGTCCGGAAGCCGCAACCGCCTCACCGGCTACGGCCGCAACTGAAAGGAGAAAGGCACATGTATCCCGAGTACACCGACGCCCTCAAGCTCAACAACCGGTCCATCCGCCCCGACCGTCGTCAGACCCCTCGCGACAGCGAGATCCGGCTCCGCGTCAAGCGGCTGACCCGCGTCTACCTCTGATGCTCGAACAGTCCTTCCACACCCCACTGCCTCTCGAGCTCGAAGTCGGCATACCCTCCGGCGACATCGAGGTCGAGACGACCGAGGGCGAGGAGTCGAACATCACCGTCGACGGCGACGACCGCCTGCTCGAGGAGGTCGAGATCCGTCACGACGGAAACCGCCTCGTCGTCGCTTACCGCGGCAAGGGCAAGATCGGCTTCTCGCTCTCCCCGCTCTCGCTCGTGTTCGGCAGCGAGCTGCGCGTGCGGGCCAGCGTCCCGCACGGCGCCGAAGTCAAG
The DNA here is from genome assembly GCA_963759435.1 of uncultured Actinomycetes bacterium. Classification (GTDB taxonomy): domain Bacteria; phylum Actinomycetota; class Thermoleophilia; order Gaiellales; family Gaiellaceae; genus Palsa-739. The sequence goes on from CAVWZB010000013.1 coordinate 7,090, forward strand.
GTCAAGACCGCCTCGGCGGATACCAGGCTCGACGGGCACTTCGGGCCGGTCGGCGTGAACTCCGTCTCCGGCGACCTCCGCGTACGTGGCGAGATCGCCGGCAAGGCAAGCGTCAAGACCGTCAGCGGCGACGCCGACCTCGACCGCGTCGACGGCGACATGTCCGCGCACACGGTCTCGGGCGACCTCCGCATCGGCCCTGTCGCAGGTTCCGCCGAGACGAAGACCGTCTCGGGTGACATCCGCTTCCAGTCGATCACTGCAGGCGACGTCCGCTTTACGAGCGTGTCCGGCGACGTGGAGATCGGCATCGCCGATGGCTCCGCCGTCGACGTCGACGCCGGCTCGACCTCGGGCGACCTCTCCTCGGAGGTCCCGCTCGCGAGCGAGCCGCAGTACGCCGAGGGAGAGCCGGCTCCGACGGTCGTCCTCCGCGGCCGAACGGTCAGCGGCGACGTGAAGGTCTTCCGGGCAGGCTGATGCACGCCCTGCTCGGCGACCGCGACGCGCGGCTGCTACTCGCCGGCCAGACGCTCTCGGCGTTCGGCGACTGGGCGATGATCATCGTCCTCGCGGTCTGGATGAAAGCGCTGACCGGGTCGAGCGCGCTTGCCGGCCTGACGTTCTTCACCTTCGCCGCAGGCTCGCTGCTGGCACCGCTCGGCGGGCTGCTCGCCGACCGGGTGCGCCGCCGGCCGCTGATGATCGTCGCCGACTCCGTGCTCGGCGCGATCGTGCTCCTGCTCCTGTTCGTCCACGACCGCGGCGATGCGTGGCTGATCTACGCGGTCGCGCTCGCCTACGGGGCCCTCGGCACCGTCTTCTTCCCCGCCCGCGCGGCGCTGCTCAAGATCATGCTCCCGGAGGAGCTGCTCGCAGAGGCGAACGGCGTGCTCACGTCCACGCGTGAGGGCTTGCGGATCATCGCGCCGCTCGCGGGCGCCGGCCTCTACGCCGTGCTCGGCGGCGGCGCCGTCGCGGTGCTCGACTCCGCCACCTTCGCAGCGTCGGTCTTCTTCCTCTCGCGGATGCGCGTGCGGGAGGAGAAGCCCGCCCCGGCGGAGCACCACTTCACCCAGGAGGTGACGGCCGGCCTGCGTCACGTGTGGGAGACCCTGCCGTTGCGGCAGATCGTGTCGGGCGTCGCCCTCGCGCTCCTCGTCGTCGGCTTCTCCGAGACGCTGATCTTCTCCGTCATCGCCGCGCTCGGAAAGCAGCCGTCCTTCTTCGGAGTCTTCGCGACGATCCAGGGGATCGGCTCGATCGCCGGCGGCCTGACCGCCGCCATCGTGCTGCGTCGCGTCGGCGAGGTCCGCCTGGTCGGCCTGGGCCTGGCCTGCTTCGCGTTGGCCGACCTCGCCCTGATCGCGCCCTCGCTCGGCGTGGTGCTCGTCGCCGGCCCGGTGGCCGGCGTCGGGGTCGCGTGGGCGATCGTCGGCTTCTCGACGGCGCTGCAGACGCGGACGCCGCTCGCGATCCAGGGCCGCGTCTCGGCGGCTGCCGACCTCACGCTCTCGATCGCGCAGACGGTGTCGATCGCGACCGGCGCCGTGCTCTCCACGGTCGTCGACTTCCGGATCCTCTTCGTCGTGATGGCAGCCGTGGTCCTGTCCAGCGCCGGCTACCTCCTCACCCGGCGGGAGCCGACCCCGGCGGCTGCGACGATGGAGGCGTGACCGAGCTCGTCCCGCTGCGGCGCAACCGCGACTTCGTGCTCTTTCAGAGCGGTGCCCTGTTCTCGACCTTCGGGTCGGGGATCTCCGGGATCGCCTATCCGCTGCTCACGCTCGCGCTCACCGGTTCGGCGGCCAAGACGGGCTACGTCGGAGCGGTCGAGTTCCTACCGCTCGTGCTGCTGAGCGCACCGGCCGGCGTGGCGGCCGACCGTTTCGACCGCAAGCGCCTCATGATCGTCGCGGACGTGACCGGGGCGGTCGCGCTCGCGCTGCTCGCGGCGGCGGTGCTGACCGGGAGCGCGAAGTTCTGGATGATCGTCGTCGTCGCCTTCGTCGACACGACCGCCGCGGTCTTGTACCGGTCGGGCTCGAGCGGAGCAATGAAGGCGGTCGTCCCGGTACCGCAGCTCGCCGACGCGTCGAGTGTGGCGATGGCGCGCATGTCGGTCGTGCGCCTGGCCACGCCGCCGCTGGGCGGTGCCCTCTTCGACCTCTCGCGCGGCCTGCCGTTTCTCGCCGACGCCCTCTCGTACGCATTCTCGACAGCTGCGCTCCTGCTGATGAAGACGCCGTTCCAGGAGGAGCGCGTACCCGGCGCGCGCACGCCGTTCCGCGAGGGGCTCGCCTATTTCTGGAGCATTCCGTTCCTGCGCACGACCATCGGCATGATCGCCGCGAGCAACGTCGTCGCTGTCGGCGCGCCGATCGCGGTCATCATCCTCGCCGATCGGCAGGGGCTCTCGGGCCTGGCGATCGGCCTCTTCGTCGCGCTCCAGGGCGTCGCGCTGCTCGCGGGGTCGGCCATGTCGCCGCTGCTGCGGCGGCGCTTCCCGATGCGCGCGATCCTGCTCTCGGAGTTCTGGATGGCGCTCGTCTACGTCGCGTTCATCATCCACCCGGACGTCTACGTGCTCGCCGTCTGCGCCTCGTTGCACGCGTTCTGGTTCCCGAACACCGACTCGGCGATCCAGGCGTACTCGTACATGCTCATCCCGGATCGCCTGCTCGGACGGGCCATGGCCGCCGCCAACACGCTGCGCGCCGCGTCGGCGCCGCTCGGGCCGCTGCTCGCCGGTCTTCTGCTCGCCCATACGTCGCCCCAGGTCGCGATCGCGGTACTCGCCGCACCCGTGGTCATCGCCGCGATTCTCGGCACGCTCAGCTCCGCGATCCGCGATCTTCCTAGCCTCGAAGCTTCTCCCGCAGCAGCTGGTTGACGACCTTCGGGTCGGCCTTGCCCTGCGTCTCGCGCATGACCTGGCCGACGAAGAAGCCGAGCACGCCCTCCTTGCCGCCGCGGTAGGTCTCGACCTGTTCCGGGTTCGCCGCGATCACGGCCTCGATCACCGGCGCGAGCGCGTCCTCGTCGCCGAGCGCCGTCCGGCTCAGGTAGACGTCAGCCTCGATCGGCCCGTCCGCCGCCGCAGTAAACGCCTCGTCGAGCGCCTCGCGCGTGACGTTCGCGTCGACGATCCGCGCCAGGGCGGACGCGTTCTCGGGCAGGAAGTCTCCGCGGTTCATCGCGACCGCGGCCGCCGTCTTCCAGTCGAGGCCCGCGGCCGCCAGCGCCTCGGCCTTCCACTCGTTGCCGGTGATCACGAGCTCGTCCGCCGCCGCGAAGCCGAGCTCCGGGGTGAGCCGCCGGATGCGGTCTCCCGGCCGCTCCGCAACCTGGCCGCGTAGGCGCTCGACGAGCTCTGCCAGCGGCTCGACCGGGACGAGGTCGGGCTCGGGGAAGTAGCGGTAGTCGTCGGCCTCCTCCTTCGAGCGGTGCACCGTGAGCCGGTCGGTGTCGGGTTCGTAGTCGTACGTCGACTGGACGACGTCCTCCCCCGCCTCGTGCGCGGCGACCTGCTGCCGGAACGCCGCCTCGATCGCGCGCCCGATGAAGCGGAAGGAATTCATGTTCTTGATCTCCCAGCGCGGCCGGAAGCCTTCCTCCCCGGTCCGCCGCACCGAGACGTTCACGTCCGCGCGCAGCGTGCCCTTCTCCATGTCTGCGTCGGACACGTCGAGCTCGCGGATCGTCTGGCGCAGCAGGCGGAGGTAGGCCATCGCCTCGTCGGCCGAGCGAAGGTCGGGCGCGCTCACGATCTCGAGCAGCGGCGTGCCGCCGCGGTTGAAGTCGACGAGGCTGTAGTCGGCACCGACCGAGCGGCCGGTCGCGCCGCCGGCGTGGACGGTCTTCGCCGCGTCCTCCTCGAGGTGCGCGCGCACGATGCCGATCTCGCGGTCGCCGTCCTCTGTCGGCAGGAGGAACCGGCCGGGGCCGCAGAGAGGAGCCTCGTACTGGCTGATCTGGTAGCCCTTCGGCAGGTCGGGGTAGAAGTAGTTCTTGCGGGCGAAGACGGCCCGCTCGGCGATCTCGCAGTCCAGCGCGAGGCCGAGCAGGATCGTCAGCTCGATCGCGTGCGCGTTCGGCACGGGCAGCGCGCCGGGATGCGCAAGGCAGACGGGACACGTGTGGGTGTTCTCGGCTGCGCCGTACTCGAGCTCGCAGCGGCAGAACATCTTGGTGCGCGTCTTGAGGTGCGCGTGCACCTCGAGCCCGCAGACGAGCTCCCAGTCAGACATCGAGCTTGTCCTTGGCCTCGAGCAGAGCATCCTCGATGTCGTCGCGCACCTGGACCATCGCGACCCGGTGCTCGAGCGGCCCGTGCGTCTCGATCAGCCAGAGCTCGCGCTCGCCGGCTTCGAGCTGGAGCTTCACGTCGCCGACCAGGACGGCGCGCGAGCCGTCGAGCACGCGCGGGTGCTCGCCGAAGACGCGCTCGGCAGCGAGCACGAACTCCGCCGCCGGATCCTCGAACCGGTACGTCACCTCAGACGCTCCGGGACGGGATCGAAGCCGATCGCCTGCTCGAGCGCGTGGCCGATCCGGAAGAGCGTGTTCTCGGCGAACTGGGGGCCGATGAGCTGCAGCCCGACCGGTAGCCCCTCCGAGAGCCCGCACGGGACGTTGAGCCCCGGCAGGCCGGCCATGCAGGACGGGATCGTGAGCAGGTCGCACAAGTACATCGCGATCGGGTCGGCGGTGCGGGCACCGAGCGGAAAGGCGACGGTCGGCGAGGTCGGCGAGACGAGCGCGTCGAACGTCTCGAAGAGCGCGTCGTGCTCGCGCTTGATCACCGTCCGCACCTTCTGCGCCTGGCCGTAGTACGCGTCGTAGTAGCCGGCCGAGAGCGCGTACGTGCCGACGAGGATGCGCCGCTTCGGTTCGTCGCCGAAGCCCTCGTCACGCGTGCGCGTGTACATCTCGAGCCGCTCGTCGGCGTCGGCGCGGTAGCCGTAGCGGACACCGTCGTAGCGGGCGAGGTTGGAGGACGCCTCGGCGGGAGCGATCAGGTAGTAGCAGGCCATCCCGTACTCGACGGAGAGCGGCAGCGAGCACTCCCCCACCTCGGCGCCGAGCTCCTCGAGCTTCGCGATCGCGACCTGCACCGCGGCCGCGACGCCGGGCTCGATCCCCTCGGCCTCGTTCAGCTCCTTCGGGACTCCGACCCGCAGCCCCTTGAGATCCGCCGCTTCCGGGAGCTCGACGGGATGGGGCAGCTCGACGGTCGTCGTGTCGCGCTCGTCACGGCCGGCGATGACGGAGTAGAGGAACGCGCAGTCGAGGACCGTGCGCGCGACCGGCCCGACCTGGTCGAGGCTCGAGGCAAAGGCGACGACGCCGTAGCGCGAGACGGTGCCGTACGTGGGCCGCAGGCCGACGTTGCCGCAGAGCGCCGACGGCTGCTTGATCGAGCCCCCGGTGTCGGAGCCGAGCGCCCAAGGCGCGAGCCCGGCGCTGACGGCCGCCGCCGAGCCGCCGCCCGAGCCGCCTGGCACGCGCGTCGGGTCCCATGGGTTCCGCGTCGGACCGAAGGCCGAGTTCTCGGTCGAGGAGCCCATCGCGAACTCGTCGGTGTTCGTCTTGCCGAGCACGCGCAGGCCGTGATCCTCCTTCGCCTGGCGAACGACCGTGGAGTCGTAGACCGGGACGTACCCCTCGAGGATCCTCGAGCCGGCGGTCGTCGGAATCCCCTTCGTCCCGATCACGTCCTTGACCGCGAGCGGGAGGCCGTCTCCGCCCGGGTCGTCGCAGACATGGAGGAAGCAGTGGAGCTCGCCGTCGCGCTCGTCGATGGCGCGGCGGTAGGCCTCCCAGAGCTCTGCCCCGCTGATCTCCTTGTTCCGCATCAGCCTGGCGGCCTCGTATGCGGTCAGCCGGAGGGTGTCGATCACGTGGCGCCTCCCGGCGGAACCTTGAAAAAGTCGCCCTCGCGCTCGGGCGCGTTGGCGAGCGCCTCCTCGACCGGCAGGCAAGGCTCCGGCTCGTCGTCTCCCCAGACGTTGACCACCTCGAGCGGGTGCGAGGTCGGCGGCACGTCGGAGAGGTCGAGCTCCGAGACCTTCGAGACGGCCTCGAGGATGTCGTTGAGCTGCCCCTCGAGCCGCTCGGCCTCGTCCTCGCGCAGCTCGAGCCGCGCGAGGTGCGCCACGTGCAGAAGCTGTTCCCGATCTATTGCCATCGCGTTCGATCCTCCCAAAAGAAAGGGCCCCTTGCCGGGGCCCTCTCAACCTTGCTCCGACAGGTTCTCTACATCGCCTGGACGTTGGCGGCCTGTGCGCCCTTGTCGCCCTGCACGACTTCGAACTCAACGCGCTGGCCTTCGGTCAGCGACTTGTAGCCGTCCCCTGCGATTGCGGAGAAGTGGACGAAGACATCGTCGCCGCCTTCGCGCTCGATGAAGCCGTACCCCTTCTCGTTCGAGAACCATTTTACGGTGCCCTCAGCCAAACCTTCCTCCTTGCAAACAAGCGACGGCTCGGGCACCGAGCCGCCGACCGATGATGAAACAGGCCGGAGTTTAACTCAGTTTTTCGGCGTTGCAACGGGGACGGCGCGGCGCAATCGCGCTGCCGTAACGGCGTTCTGGAGGACCATGGCGATCGTCATCGGCCCCACGCCGCCCGGCACCGGCGTCATGTAGGCGGCCAGCTCCATCGCTCCCGGGTCGACGTCGCCGAACACCTTGCGGCTCGACTCGTCCCGGTTCATCCCGACGTCGATCACGGTCGCGCCGGCCTTGACCATGTCGGCGGAGATCAGGTGCGTGCGCCCGACGGCGGCCACGAGGACGTCGGCGTCGAGCGTGTGCCGCTCGAGACCCTGCGTGCGCGAGTGGCAGACCGTGACCGTCGCGTTGCGCTGGAGGAGCAGGTGCGCCATCGGCTTGCCGACGATCGCGGAACGGCCGACGACGACGGCGTGCGCCCCTTCGAGCGGGATCTCGTACTCGTCGAGCATCCGCATGATCCCGAGGGGCGTGCCCGGGACGAGCGTCGGCCGGCCGAGGTAGAGCCGGCCCGCGTTGACCGGATGGATGCCGTCGACGTCCTTCGCGGGCGCGATGGCCTCGATCACGCGGTTCTCGTCGATGTGGTCGGGCAGCGGGAGCTGGACGAGCAGGCCGTCCACGTCGTCGTCGGAGTTCAGCTCGGCGATCGTCGCGAGCAGCTCGTCCTCCGACAGGTCGGCGGGCAGCTTGAGGTCACGCGCGTCCATCCCCGCCCCGGTTGCGGCCTTCTGCTTCAGGTCGATGTAGATGTGCGAGGCAGGGTCGTCGCCGACGAGGACCGTGGCGAGGCCCACGTGGCCGAGCTCGGAGACCGATTCGGCCACCTCCTCGCGCACCTTCGCGCCGAGCGCCTTGCCGTCGATCAGGGTGGCCGTCACCGGAGCGAGGTTACCCCTGTCGGCGCCCGCCAGGTCCCCCCTAAGCGCATGCGCTCGGCGAGCGCGCGCTCGAGCGTCGTGTGCGGCGTGAGCTTGTCGAGATCCCGCTCGTAGGTGTGGAAGACGAACCGGCGCACGTCGTCGTTCGCTTCCCTTCCTTCACCTCGCAGCACGAACCGGAGCTGGAAGCGGACGATGTTCGACGCGGGTGGCAGGACCTCGGCGAGCTGTGGATCGAGGAGCCAGGAGGTGCACTGGGCTGTGTGATGTTCCGGGTACACCTCGCGTGCTCGCGCGAAGGCGGCATCGCACGCGCCGGGTTCGAGCGGGAGGCCGGTCTCGGGGATGTGCACGTCGAGCACGCCGCCGCCGTGGTCCTCGAATTGGAGCCGGCCGAGCTCGGACAGCTTCCCGTCCCAGATCATCTCGATCCACTCGACCTCCCAGCCTCCTGGCTCGCCCCCGCACGCCCGGTGCAAAGCGACGTGCCGCGGCAGCGCCTGGATCGTGGCCCGGGACTCCTCGTCGGTGAGGCCGCTGGTCCGGTGCCGTACCCGCAGCTCGGGAATTCGCGCGACGAACGACTGCGCGAGCGGATCGTCCTCGAAACGAAGCTCCACTAGGCTCCGCACGATGCCACGCCTGACCCGCAAGAACGACCCGGATTCGTTGCGCGCGCGCCAGCAGGCGCTCGGTCTGCCCGAGGTCGACCTCGAGCCGTACGCGAAGGCGGCCGAATCGGTCGCCGGCCTCATCTCGATCCCGGTCTCGGTGGCGCAGCTCGCGGTCTCGCTCGGCGAGTACGAGCTGTCGGAGGACGGCGAGGTCGTCGAGACGGGCCGGGCGGACGAGGAGGTCGTCGTCCCGCTCGCGCACACCGAGGGCGGGCTGACCGCCTCCGTGCAGCGCGGCGCCAAGGCGATCGCCGAGTCGGGTGGTTGCCGAACGTACGTGATCGCCGACAGGATCACCCGAGCATCCTGCTTCATCTGCAAGGACTCCGCGGACGCGCTCGCACTCGCGCGCTGGATCGAGGGCGAGGTGCCCACGATGCGCGAGTTCCTGCGCGAGGCGGACAACCCGGAGCTCTCCCGCTACGCCGTACTGCGCGAGGCGAAGACGCACGTCGTCGGCCCCATGTGCCACGTCCTCTGGCGCTTCACGACCGGCGACGCGTTCGGCGCGAACATGATGACCCGAAACGCGTACGCGCTGAACATGGCGTACGTCCTGCCCCAGGCGCCGGTGCCGATCGAGCGCAGCATTCTCGAGGCGAACATGGGCGGCGACAAGAAGCCGTCCTTCGAGTACTTCCAACAAGGGCACGGCAAGACGGTGATCGCCGAGGCGACGCTGACCGAGGCCGCGATCGAGCGGGTGCTGCGCACGACGCGCACCGACCTCGAGGAGCTCGCCTGGGCCGGGACGCACGGGGCCGTCGCCTCCGGCATGCAGTCGGTCGCCTTCACGCCTGCCTCGGCGATCGCGGCCGTCTTCGCGGCGACGGGCCAGGATCTCGGTTTGGTCGGCACAAGCTCGATGGCGCACGGGACGGAGCAGCGCGTCGAGGGCGGCCTCCAGGCGTCGATCCGCTTCCCCGGCATCGAAGTGGGCACCGTCGGCGGCGGCACGACGCTGCCGGATCCCAAGCGCTGGCTCGAGTTGATGGGGTGTGCCGGGCCGGGGAAGGTCTACCGCCTTGCGCAGCTCGTGGCCGCGACGGCGCTCGCGCTCGAGATCAGCGCCTCTGCGGCGATGGCGACCGCAGGGAGCGAGAACTTCTTCCGCGCCCACTTCGAGCGCGGCGGGATGCGCTGATGCCAGTAGACCGAGCTTCTGCAGGAGAGGCGGGCAGCACCCTATTGACTCTTGCCGCCCGATGAGTGACGATCGTCGGCGAGGGGCTGCGGTTTCAGCTGAGGGGTCACTTTCGATGCTTCGTCCAGTTGCCTGCCTCTAGCACCCGGTAAATAGCACCTACTTAGGGAGGCAACATGCGTAAGCGTTCAGCCTTGGCTGTCGTGACGCTGGTGGTTCTGCTCGTGGGGGCGGCTGCGTCCGTCGGTCTGCTCCGACCGTCGCGGGCTTCGGCCGTGGAAGCTCAATCGGCGATCACGCTGACGATTCAGGGGCTCACTCCGGCGGGGCAGCCAATCAACCTGCAATCGTACTCGTGGAGCCTGTCCAATCCTGTCGGCGAATCCCCGCGCAGCAGCTCGGAGTTGTCGGATCTTGTGGTCACGAAGCAGCTCGACACGCTGTCGCCGGCGATCGTGCAGGCCATCAAGTCGGAACAGGGCTTCGCGTCGGGGACGCTCCTGATAACGCCCGCTGACCCGACCACCCAGCCGACGTTCCGGTACGACCTCAGCGGCGTGACGATCGAGAACGCCTCGCAGGGCGGCTCGGCCGAGGGCAGTTCGGCTTTCATCTCCGAAAACCTGTCGCTCCACGCCAACGCCGTCAACCTTCAGACGGTCAGCCCCTAGTCAACTTCCGGGGTGGCGCAGGGGCGACACGCCTGCGCCACCCCGAGCTCACGCACCCGCTGCGGTGGACGC
>CAVWZB010000014.1:0-30026 GCA_963759435.1 uncultured Actinomycetes bacterium
CTGGAAGGCGCCGTTGAGGGCCGCGACGGTGAGCAGGCGGGCGTCGTAGTCCGCAAGCGCGCCGTAGACCGTGATCACGATCTCCTCGACGGAGCCGTCGGAGAGCTCCATCGCTATCCGCCCCAGCCGCGACGCGAGCGGCACGTACGGCCCGAGCACCTCGAGGTCGTCTGCGCCGATCACCGGGATGTTGACGGCGTTCGAGACCAGCCCGCCGTCGAGCGCCGCGGCCACCTGCTCCGCGACGATCACGCCCGCCCGGTCCTGGGCCTCTCCGGTCGACGCCGCGAGATGCGGCGTGACGACGACGTTGTCGAGCTCGAGCAGCGGGCCGGCGTAGGGCTCGTCGACGAAGACGTCGAGAGCGGCGCCGGCGACCTTGCCCGAGCGGAGCGCCGCGAGCAGAGCGTCCTCGTCGAGCAGCGGGCCGCGCGCGGCGTTCACGATCCGCACGCCGGGACGCATCGCCTCGAAGGCGGCAGCATTGACGGACCCGCGCGTCTCGGGGCTCAGCGGCAGGTGCAGCGTGAGGAAGTCCGCAGCGGCATACACGTCCTCGGGAGACTCGACCCACTCGACGCCCAGCTCGCGGAAGCGCTCTGCCGTCACGTACGGGTCGTACGCCACGACCCGCATCCCCAGCCCCAGCGCGCGCCGCGCGACCTGCTGCCCGATCCGGCCGAAGCCGAGCACCCCGAGCGTCTTGCCGGCGAGCTCGATGCCGCCGTACGCGCTCCGTTCCCAGCGTCCCTGCTTGAGCGCGGCGTGCGCCTGCGGGATGTTCCGCGCAAGCGCGACGAGCAGGCCGACCGTGTGCTCCGCGGCGGAGACCACGGTGGATTCCGGCGCGTTCGCAACGATGATCCCGCGCCGCGTCGCCGCGTCGACGTCGACGTTGTCGACTCCCACGCCGGCGCGCCCGATCACCTTCAGGCGCTCGGCGCGCTCGATCACGTCGGCGGTCACCTTGGTCGCGGAGCGGACGACGATCGCGTCGTAGCCGCCGATGATCTCCTCGAGCGGGCTCTCGGCGTCGACGTCGACGTCGAAGCGGGAGCGCAGCAGCTCGACGCCCGCCTCCGAGATCTCCTCGCGCACGAGGACGCGCGGGCTCACGCGCGCGAAGGCTCGCCGGCAAAGGCCTCGAGCGCCGCCGTCACCGCGGTACCGCGCTCGACGTCCGCGCCGAGGTCGGCGAGGACGAGCTCGACGGCCCCGATCTGCGTCGTGATGTCGAACACGTCGAACCAGCCGATGTGCCCGAGGCGGAAGATCTTCCCCTTCAGCTCGCCCTGGCCGTTGGCGATCGTGATCCCGAAGCGGTCGCGGACGCCGCGGATGACGTCGCCGGAGTCGATCCCGGCCGGAGCGCGAACCGCCGTAACCACCGCGCTCCGATCCTCGTCCGGCGAGAACAGCTCGAGCCCGAGCGCCTTCACCCCGGCCCGCGCCGCCCGGCCGAGCCGGACGTGGCGCTCGAACGCAGACTCCAATCCCTCCTCGAACAGGAGCTCGAGCGCGACGTCGAGCCCGGCGACCAGCGAGACGGGCAGCGTCACCGGCGCGTCAAGCGTCTGCTGCGCCTTGCGTGTCCGCTCCCAGTCGAAGTAGAAGCGAGGCGACGATCCCGTGGCGGCCAGCGCGCCTTTCGAGACCGCGGCAAGGCCGAGCCCGGGCGGGGACATGAGCGCCTTCTGCGAGCCCGAGACGACGACGTCGAGGCCCCACGCGTCGGTGTCGCAGGGGACGGCGCCGAGGCTCGAGACCGCGTCGACGACCACGAGCGCTCCGGCCTCCTTCGCGACCGCCGCGAGGGCACGCACGTCGGCGACGACTCCGGTGGAGGTCTCGGACTGGACGAACCAGACTGCCTTCGCCTCCTGCCCGGCCAGGCGCGCGCGGAGATCGTCCGCGTCAGGCGTCTCGCCCCAGGCGTACCGGAGCACGTCCACGTCCGCCCCGAAGGCAGTCGTCATCGCGACCCAGCGCTCGCCGAAGCTCCCGGCGGAGACCACGAGATGCCGCTCGCCCGGCGAGACGAGGTTCGCCACCGCCGACTCGAACGCGCCGGTGCCCGACGCTCCGAACAAAAGCACGTCGTTCTCGGTCCGGCAGACCTCGCGCAGCCGGGTCAGCACGCGCTCGTAGACCGGCAGAAACTCGGGGCTGCGGTGATGGATGACAGGCGCGCCCACAGCTGCCAGGACCTCGGGCGGCACGGGTGTCGGCCCGGGGGTGAACAGATAGCGCTTGGTCGCCATCTCTGCGAGCGTAGCGGTCTACGCTGCTGGACATGGAGGCTCTCCTGGCGTTCGGCGTGGCACTCCTGACCTTCCGGCTCGCGGGCCTCCTCGCCGCGCGGTACCGAAGCTCACACCGGCCGGAGCTCTTCGCGTGGTCGGCGGGGCTCGCCGCCTACGCGATCGCGGCGGCCGCCATCGCGTGGGGCGAGGCTGCGGGTTGGGACGAGCGCTCTTTCCGCGTCTACTACGCCGCGGGCGCGCTGCTGACCGCACCGCTGCTCGGCGCAGGCTCGCTTCTGCTCGCCGGCCGCCGCCGGGCCGCGCCGGTGGTGCTCGTCTACGCCGGTCTCGCGGTCGGCATCGCCCTCGCGGTGCCGGTACACGGCACGTTCGCGGCGCACGGCATCCCGGCGGCTCAGGACCATCTCGACTTCATCCCTGCACGGTTGCTGGCGATCGTCGCCAACATCGCCGGGACGCTGGCGGTCGTCGTCGTCGCGCTCCGTTCGTTCCGCCGCCGTCCGCTCGGGAACGGGCTGATCATCGCCGGAATCGCCGCAGCAGCAACGGGTAGCGGGCTCGCCGGGCTCGGCGCCGCGGGCAGCGCAATCGGGATCGCGGTCGGTGCGGCGCTGCTTTACGCAGGATTCGTCGCTCCTGCGCACATTCCGCCGTCTTTTAGGCTCAAAATGGCCCATCGCTGAGTTACAAGCGTTGCCTTAACAACATACAAACGTGGCGTCGCTACCCTCGTGACACCGATCGCATAAGCCGCGCCGAGCGGTGCTCGCCTGCAGGGCGTCTTCCCGCCCACTCGGCCTACGACTTGCAATCGACTAGGAGGTCTTCGATTTGCGGCGCTCCATCCTCGCCTGCGGGCTGCTGCTCGCGTTCGCAGGCATAGCCACTGCGGCTACGGCCGCTACGGCCTCGAAAAACGGTCAAGGCGGTCCGAACACGACCACCAGCACGACCACGACCGCGACTTCGAGAGTCAGCACGACTGAGTCACGACAGGGCCCCTCGCGCTGGGAACTGCGGACGGCAGCCGCCTCGCGGCGCCATATCCAGCGCTTCCGCGCGGATACGCGGCACTGGCTGACGGTCATGCGCGGCCGCCCGCCGGCGAACGTCTCGCGCTCGCTTTCGGGTCGCTCGCTCTCCGCGCGCTCGCTCGGGCGCCTACTGCGGGTCGAACGACGCTGGCGCCACGTCGCACACGGGACGTGGCGGCGCGCTACGCATCCGCCGTATTTCCGGAACTGGCTCTGCCTCCACCGTTACGAGGGCAGCTGGGCCGACTCGGGCAGCCCCTACTGGGGCGGGCTGCAGATGGACCTCTCGTTCCAGCAGACGTACGGCGGCTGGCTCCTCCGTCACAAGGGCACCGCGGATCACTGGAGCCCGCTCGAGCAGATCTGGGTCGCGGTGCGCGCGTCGCACTCGCGCGGCTTTTCTCCGTGGCCGAACACCGCACGTGACTGCGGTCTGTACTAGAGCTTTTACCTGCTTATCTGGCATTTCGACGGCCCGCTGATGCGGGTCGTCGTCATCTTGGCGTCATTCCGACTTGACAATGACATCACTCTGATGTCATAGTGCCGCCATGCAGATCGATGGCACCATCCAGGCGCTCCGGGAAGATCTCGTCCGCTTCGCGGCACTCGGCGACGAGAACACGTCGCGGGCGGCAGAGCTCCTCTCGGTCGCGATCGAGTCGTCCCTCGGCCGAAGGCTCCAGGACGCCCTCGCCGAGGCGGCGCTCGAGCTCAACGACCAGCTCGAGTCCTCGCACGTCGAGCTGCGCGTCGCAGGTCACGACCTCCAGCTCGTGCTCGTCCGGGAGGACGGCACGGTGCCGGAGCAGGCCGACGAGGTGTTCTCCGCCCGCATCACGCTGCGGCTCCCCGAGAGCCTGAAGGAGCGGGTCGAGTCCGCCGCCACGCGCGAAGGCGCCTCCGTCAACACCTGGCTCGTCCAGGCGCTCCAGCGCGCCGTCGAGACGCGCCGCCCATCGTCGTCCGGAAGCCGCAACCGCCTCACCGGCTACGGCCGCAACTGAAAGGAGAGAGGCACATGTATCCCGAGTACACCGACGCCCTCAAGCTCAACAACCGGTCCATCCGCCCCGACCGGCGTCAGACCCCTCGCGACAGCGAGATCCGGCTCCGCGTCAAGCGGCTGACCCGCGTGTACCTCTGATGCTCGAACAGTCCTTCCACACCCCACTGCCTCTCGAGCTCGAAGTCGGCATACCCTCCGGCGACATCGAGGTCGAGACGACCGAGGGCGAGGAGTCGAACATCACCGTCGACGGCGACGACCGCCTGCTCGAGGAGGTCGAGATCCGTCACGACGGAAACCGCCTCGTGGTCACTTACCGCGGCAAGGGCAAGATCGGCTTCTCGCTCTCCCCGCTCTCGCTCGTGTTCGGCAGCGAGCTGCGCGTGCGGGCCAGCGTCCCGCACGGCGCGGAAGTCAAGATCAAGACGGCCTCGGCGGATACCCGGCTCGACGGTCACTTCGGGCCGGTCGGCGTGAACTCCGTCTCCGGCGACCTCCGCGTCCGTGGCGAGATCGCCGGCAAGGCAAGCGTCAAGACCGTCAGCGGCGACGCCGACCTCGACCGCGTCGACGGCGACATGTCCGCGCACACGGTCTCGGGCGACCTCCGCATCGGCCCTGTCGCAGGTTCCGCCGAGACGAAGACCGTCTCGGGTGACATCCGCTTCCAGTCGATCACTGCAGGCGACGTCCGCTTCACGAGCGTGTCCGGCGACGTGGAGATCGGCATCGCCGATGGCTCCGCCGTCGACGTCGACGCCGGCTCGACCTCGGGCGACCTCTCCTCGGAGGTCCCGCTCGCGAGCGAGCCACAGTACGCCGAGGGAGAGCCGGCTCCGACGGTCGTCCTCCGCGGCCGAACGGTCAGCGGCGACGTGAAGGTGTTCCGGGCAGGCTGATGCGCGCCCTGCTCGGCGACCGCGACGCGCGGCTGCTACTCGCCGGCCAGACGCTCTCGGCGTTCGGCGACTGGGCGATGATCATCGTCCTCGCGGTCTGGATGAAAGCGCTGACCGGGTCGAGCGCGCTTGCCGGCCTGACGTTCTTCACCTTCGCCGCAGGCTCGCTGCTGGCACCGCTCGGCGGGCTGCTCGCCGACCGGGTGCGCCGCCGGCCGCTGATGATCGTCGCCGACTCCGTGCTCGGCGCGATCGTGCTCCTGCTCCTGTTCGTCCACGACCGCGGCGATGCGTGGCTGATCTACGCGGTCGCGCTCGCCTACGGGGCCCTCGGCACCGTCTTCTTCCCCGCCCGCGCGGCGCTGCTCAAGATCATGCTCCCGGAGGAGCTGCTCGCAGAGGCGAACGGCGTGCTCACGTCCACGCGTGAGGGCTTGCGGATCATCGCGCCGCTCGCTGGCGCCGGCCTCTACGCCGTGCTCGGCGGCGGCGCCGTCGCGGTGCTCGATTCCGCGACCTTCGCAGCGTCGGTCTTCTTCCTCTCGCGCATGCGCGTGCGGGAGGAGAAGCCCGCCCCGGCGGAGCACCACTTCACCCAGGAGGTGACGGCCGGCCTGCGTCACGTCTGGGAGACCCTGCCGTTGCGGCAGATCGTGTCGGGCGTCGCCCTCGCGCTCCTCGTCGTCGGCTTCTCCGAGACGCTGATCTTCTCCGTCATCGCCGCGCTCGGAAAGCAGCCGTCCTTCTTCGGAGTCTTCGCGACGATCCAGGGGATCGGCTCGATCGCCGGCGGCCTGACCGCCGCCATCGTGCTGCGTCGCATCGGCGAGGTCCGACTGGTCGGCCTGGGCCTGGCCTGCTTCGCGCTGGCCGACCTCGCACTGATCGCGCCCTCGCTCGGCGTGGTGCTCGTCGCCGGCCCGGTGGCCGGCGTCGGCGTCGCGTGGGCGATCGTCGGCTTCTCGACGGCGCTGCAGACCCGAACGCCGCTCGCGATCCAGGGCCGCGTCTCGGCGGCTGCCGACCTCACGCTCTCGACCGCTCAGACGGTCTCGATCGCCACCGGCGCCGTGCTCTCCACGGTCGTCGACTACCGGATCCTCTTCGTCGTGATGGCAGCCGTGGTCCTGTCCAGCGCCGGCTACCTCCTCACCCGGCGGGAGCCGACCCCGGCGGCTGCGACGATGGAGGCGTGACCGAGCTCGTCCCGCTGCGGCGCAACCGCGACTTCGTGCTCTTTCAGAGCGGTGCCCTGTTCTCGACCTTCGGGTCAGGGATCTCCGGAATCGCGTACCCGCTGCTCACGCTCGCGCTCACCGGTTCGGCGGCGAAGACGGGCTACGTCGGAGCCGTCGAGTTCCTACCGCTCGTGCTGCTGAGCGCACCGGCCGGCGTGGCGGCCGACCGTTTCGACCGAAAGCGCCTCATGATCGCCGCGGACGTGACCGGGGCGGTCGCGCTCGCACTGCTCGCGGCAGCGGTGCTGACGGGGAGCGTGAAGTTCTGGATGATCGTCGTCGTCGCCTTCGTGGACACGACCGCGGCGGTGCTCTACCGATCGGGCTCGAGCGGAGCGATCAAGGCGGTCGTACCGATTCCGCAACTCGCCGACGCGTCGAGTGTGGCGATGGCGCGCATGTCGGTCGTGCGCCTGGTGACGCCGCCGCTGGGCGGTGCCCTCTTCGACCTCTCGCGCGGCCTGCCGTTTCTCGCCGACGCCCTCTCGTACGCATTCTCGACAGCTGCGCTCCTGCTGATGCGGACGCCGTTCCAGGAGGAGCGCGTGCCCGGCGCGCGCACGCCGTTCCGCGAGGGGCTCGCCTATTTCTGGAGCATTCCGTTCCTGCGCACGACGATCGGCATGATCGCCGCGAGCAACGTCATCGCCGTCGGCGCGCCGATCGCGGTCATCATCCTCGCCGATCGGCAGGGGCTCTCGGGCCTGGCGATCGGCCTCTTCGTCGCGCTCCAGGGCGTCGCGCTGCTCGCGGGGTCGGCCATGTCGCCGCTGCTGCGGCGGCGCTTCCCGATGCGCGCAATCCTGCTCTCGGAGTTCTGGATGGCGCTCGTCTACGTCGCGTTCATCATCCACCCGGACGTCTACGTGCTCGCCGTCTGCGCCTCGTTGCACGCGTTCTGGTTCCCCAACACCGACTCGGCGATCCAGGCGTACTCGTACATGCTCATCCCGGATCGCCTGCTCGGCCGGGCCATGGCCGCCGCCAACACGCTGCGCGCTGCGTCGGCGCCGCTCGGGCCGCTGCTCGCCGGTCTTCTGCTCGCCCATACGTCGCCCCAAGTCGCGATCGCGGTACTCGCCGCACCCGTGGTCATCGCCGCGATTCTCGGCACGCTCAGTTCCGCGATCCGCGATCTTCCTAGCCTCGAAGCTTCTCCCGCAGCAGCTGGTTGACGACCTTCGGGTCGGCCTTGCCCTGCGTCTCGCGCATGACCTGGCCGACGAAGAAGCCGAGCACGCCCTCCTTGCCGCCGCGGTAGGTCTCGACCTGTTCCGGGTTCGCCGCGATCACGGCCTCGATCACCGGCGCGAGCGCGTCCTCGTCGCCGAGCGCCGTCCGGCTCAGGTAGACGTCAGCCTCGATCGGCCCGTCCGCCGCCGCAGTAAACGCCTCGTCGAGCGCCTCGCGCGTGACGTTCGCGTCGACGATCCGCGCCAGGGCGGACGCGTTCTCGGGCAGGAAGTCTCCGCGGTTCATCGCGACCGCGGCCGCCGTCTTCCAGTCGAGACCCGCGGCCGCCAGCGCCTCGGCCTTCCACTCGTTGCCGGTGATCACGAGCTCGTCCGCCGCCGCGAAGCCGAGTTCCGGGGTGAGCCGCCGGATGCGGTCTCCCGGCCGCTCCGCAACCTGGCCGCGTAGGCGCTCGACGAGCTCTGCCAGCGGCTCGACCGGGACGAGGTCGGGCTCGGGGAAGTAGCGGTAGTCGTCGGCCTCCTCCTTCGAGCGGTGCACCGTGAGCCGGTCGGTGTCGGGTTCGTAGTCGTACGTCGACTGGACGACGTCCTCCCCCGCCTCGTGCGCGGCGACCTGCTGCCGGAACGCCGCCTCGATCGCGCGCCCGATGAAGCGGAAGGAATTCATGTTCTTGATCTCCCAGCGCGGCCGGAAGCCTTCCTCCCCGGTCCGCCGCACCGAGACGTTCACGTCCGCGCGCAGCGTGCCCTTCTCCATGTCTGCGTCGGACACGTCGAGCTCGCGGATCGTCTGGCGCAGCAGGCGGAGGTAGGCCATCGCCTCGTCGGCCGAGCGAAGGTCGGGCGCGCTCACGATCTCGAGCAGCGGCGTGCCACCGCGGTTGAAGTCGACGAGGCTGTAGTCGGCACCGACCGAGCGGCCGGTCGCGCCGCCGGCGTGGACGGTCTTCGCCGCGTCCTCCTCGAGGTGCGCGCGCACGATGCCGATCTCGCGGTCGCCGTCCTCTGTCGGCAGGAGGAACCGGCCGGGGCCGCAGAGAGGAGCCTCGTACTGGCTGATCTGGTAGCCCTTCGGCAGGTCGGGGTAGAAGTAGTTCTTGCGGGCGAAGACGGCCCGCTCGGCGATCTCGCAGTCCAGCGCGAGGCCGAGCAGGATCGTCAGCTCGATCGCGTGCGCGTTCGGCACGGGCAGCGCGCCGGGATGCGCAAGGCAGACGGGACACGTGTGGGTGTTCTCGGCTGCGCCGTACTCGAGCTCGCAGCGGCAGAACATCTTGGTGCGCGTCTTGAGGTGCGCGTGCACCTCGAGCCCGCAGACGAGCTCCCAGTCAGACATCGAGCTTGTCCTTGGCCTCGAGCAGAGCATCCTCGATGTCGTCGCGCACCTGGACCATCGCGACCCGGTGCTCGAGCGGCCCGTGCGTCTCGATCAGCCAGAGCTCGCGCTCGCCGGCTTCGAGCTGGAGCTTCACGTCGCCGACCAGGACGGCGCGCGAGCCGTCGAGCACGCGCGGGTGCTCGCCGAAGACGCGCTCGGCAGCGAGCACGAACTCCGCCGCCGGATCCTCGAACCGGTACGTCATCTGAGACGCTCCGGGACGGGATCGAAGCCGATCGCCTGCTCGAGCGCGTGGCCGATCCGGAAGAGCGTGTTCTCGGCGAACTGGGGGCCGATGAGCTGCAGCCCGACCGGTAGCCCCTCCGAGAGCCCGCACGGGACGTTGAGCCCCGGCAGGCCGGCCATGCAGGACGGGATCGTGAGCAGGTCGCACAAGTACATCGCGATCGGGTCGGCGGTGCGGGCACCGAGCGGAAAGGCGACGGTCGGCGAGGTCGGCGAGACGAGCGCGTCGAACGTCTCGAAGAGCGCGTCGTGCTCGCGCTTGATCACCGTCCGCACCTTCTGCGCCTGGCCGTAGTACGCGTCGTAGTAGCCGGCCGAGAGCGCGTACGTGCCGACGAGGATGCGCCGCTTCGGTTCGTCGCCGAAGCCCTCGTCACGCGTGCGCGTGTACATCTCGAGCCGCTCGTCGGCGTCGGCGCGGTAGCCGTAGCGGACACCGTCGTAGCGGGCGAGGTTGGAGGACGCCTCGGCGGGAGCGATCAGGTAGTAGCAGGCCATCCCGTACTCGACGGAGAGCGGCAGCGAGCACTCCCCCACCTCGGCGCCGAGCTCCTCGAGCTTCGCGATCGCGACCTGCACCGCGGCCGCGACGCCGGGCTCGATCCCCTCGGCCTCGTTCAGCTCCTTCGGGACTCCGACCCGCAGCCCCTTGAGATCCGCCGCTTCCGGGAGCTCGACGGGATGGGGCAGCTCGACGGTCGTCGTGTCGCGCTCGTCACGGCCGGCGATGACGGAGTAGAGGAACGCGCAGTCGAGGACCGTGCGCGCGACCGGCCCGACCTGGTCGAGGCTCGAGGCAAAGGCGACGACGCCGTAGCGCGAGACGGTGCCGTACGTGGGCCGCAGGCCGACGTTGCCGCAGAGCGCCGACGGCTGCTTGATCGAGCCCCCGGTGTCGGAGCCGAGCGCCCAAGGCGCGAGCCCGGCGCTGACGGCCGCCGCCGAGCCGCCGCCCGAGCCGCCTGGCACGCGCGTCGGGTCCCATGGGTTCCGCGTCGGACCGAAGGCCGAGTTCTCGGTCGAGGAGCCCATCGCGAACTCGTCGGTGTTCGTCTTGCCGAGCACGCGCAGGCCGTGATCCTCCTTCGCCTGGCGAACGACCGTGGAGTCGTAGACCGGGACGTACCCCTCGAGGATCCTCGAGCCGGCGGTCGTCGGAATCCCCTTCGTCCCGATCACGTCCTTGACCGCGAGCGGGAGGCCGTCTCCGCCCGGGTCGTCGCAGACATGGAGGAAGCAGTGGAGCTCGCCGTCGCGCTCGTCGATGGCGCGGCGGTAGGCCTCCCAGAGCTCTGCCCCGCTGATCTCCTTGTTCCGCATCAGCCTGGCGGCCTCGTATGCGGTCAGCCGGAGGGTGTCGATCACGTGGCGCCTCCCGGCGGAACCTTGAAAAAGTCGCCCTCGCGCTCGGGCGCGTTGGCGAGCGCCTCCTCGACCGGCAGGCAAGGCTCCGGCTCGTCGTCTCCCCAGACGTTGACCACCTCGAGCGGGTGCGAGGTCGGCGGCACGTCGGAGAGGTCGAGCTCCGAGACCTTCGAGACGGCCTCGAGGATGTCGTTGAGCTGCCCCTCGAGCCGCTCGGCCTCGTCCTCGCGCAGCTCGAGCCGCGCGAGGTGCGCCACGTGCAGAAGCTGTTCCCGATCTATTGCCATCGCGTTCGATCCTCCCAAAAGAAAGGGCCCCTTGCCGGGGCCCTCTCAACCTTGCTCCGACAGGTTCTCTACATCGCCTGGACGTTGGCGGCCTGTGCGCCCTTGTCGCCCTGCACGACTTCGAACTCAACGCGCTGGCCTTCGGTCAGCGACTTGTAGCCGTCCCCTGCGATTGCGGAGAAGTGGACGAAGACATCGTCGCCGCCTTCGCGCTCGATGAAGCCGTACCCCTTCTCGTTCGAGAACCATTTTACGGTGCCCTCAGCCAAACCTTCCTCCTTGCAAACAAGCGACGGCTCGGGCACCGAGCCGCCGACCGATGATGAAACAGGCCGGAGTTTAACTCAGTTTTTCGGCGTTGCAACGGGGACGGCGCGGCGCAATCGCGCTGCCGTAACGGCGTTCTGGAGGACCATGGCGATCGTCATCGGCCCCACGCCGCCCGGCACCGGCGTCATGTAGGCGGCCAGCTCCATCGCTCCCGGGTCGACGTCGCCGAACACCTTGCGGCTCGACTCGTCCCGGTTCATCCCGACGTCGATCACGGTCGCGCCGGCCTTGACCATGTCGGCGGAGATCAGGTGCGTGCGCCCGACGGCGGCCACGAGGACGTCGGCGTCGAGCGTGTGCCGCTCGAGACCCTGCGTGCGCGAGTGGCAGACCGTGACCGTCGCGTTGCGCTGGAGGAGCAGGTGCGCCATCGGCTTGCCGACGATCGCGGAACGGCCGACGACGACGGCGTGCGCCCCTTCGAGCGGGATCTCGTACTCGTCGAGCATCCGCATGATCCCGAGGGGCGTGCCCGGGACGAGCGTCGGCCGGCCGAGGTAGAGCCGGCCCGCGTTGACCGGATGGATGCCGTCGACGTCCTTCGCGGGCGCGATGGCCTCGATCACGCGGTTCTCGTCGATGTGGTCGGGCAGCGGGAGCTGGACGAGCAGGCCGTCCACGTCGTCGTCGGAGTTCAGCTCGGCGATCGTCGCGAGCAGCTCGTCCTCCGACAGGTCGGCGGGCAGCTTGAGGTCACGCGCGTCCATCCCCGCCCCGGTTGCGGCCTTCTGCTTCAGGTCGATGTAGATGTGCGAGGCAGGGTCGTCGCCGACGAGGACCGTGGCGAGGCCCACGTGGCCGAGCTCGGAGACCGATTCGGCCACCTCCTCGCGCACCTTCGCGCCGAGCGCCTTGCCGTCGATCAGGGTGGCCGTCACCGGAGCGAGGTTACCCCTGTCGGCGCCCGCCAGGTCCCCCCTAAGCGCATGCGCTCGGCGAGCGCGCGCTCGAGCGTCGTGTGCGGCGTGAGCTTGTCGAGATCCCGCTCGTAGGTGTGGAAGACGAACCGGCGCACGTCGTCGTTCGCTTCCCTTCCTTCACCTCGCAGCACGAACCGGAGCTGGAAGCGGACGATGTTCGACGCGGGTGGCAGGACCTCGGCGAGCTGTGGATCGAGGAGCCAGGAGGTGCACTGGGCTGTGTGATGTTCCGGGTACACCTCGCGTGCTCGCGCGAAGGCGGCATCGCACGCGCCGGGTTCGAGCGGGAGGCCGGTCTCGGGGATGTGCACGTCGAGCACGCCGCCGCCGTGGTCCTCGAATTGGAGCCGGCCGAGCTCGGACAGCTTCCCGTCCCAGATCATCTCGATCCACTCGACCTCCCAGCCTCCTGGCTCGCCCCCGCACGCCCGGTGCAAAGCGACGTGCCGCGGCAGCGCCTGGATCGTGGCCCGGGACTCCTCGTCGGTGAGGCCGCTGGTCCGGTGCCGTACCCGCAGCTCGGGAATTCGCGCGACGAACGACTGCGCGAGCGGATCGTCCTCGAAACGAAGCTCCACTAGGCTCCGCACGATGCCACGCCTGACCCGCAAGAACGACCCGGATTCGTTGCGCGCGCGCCAGCAGGCGCTCGGTCTGCCCGAGGTCGACCTCGAGCCGTACGCGAAGGCGGCCGAATCGGTCGCCGGCCTCATCTCGATCCCGGTCTCGGTGGCGCAGCTCGCGGTCTCGCTCGGCGAGTACGAGCTGTCGGAGGACGGCGAGGTCGTCGAGACGGGCCGGGCGGACGAGGAGGTCGTCGTCCCGCTCGCGCACACCGAGGGCGGGCTGACCGCCTCCGTGCAGCGCGGCGCCAAGGCGATCGCCGAGTCGGGTGGTTGCCGAACGTACGTGATCGCCGACAGGATCACCCGAGCATCCTGCTTCATCTGCAAGGACTCCGCGGACGCGCTCGCACTCGCGCGCTGGATCGAGGGCGAGGTGCCCACGATGCGCGAGTTCCTGCGCGAGGCGGACAACCCGGAGCTCTCCCGCTACGCCGTACTGCGCGAGGCGAAGACGCACGTCGTCGGCCCCATGTGCCACGTCCTCTGGCGCTTCACGACCGGCGACGCGTTCGGCGCGAACATGATGACCCGAAACGCGTACGCGCTGAACATGGCGTACGTCCTGCCCCAGGCGCCGGTGCCGATCGAGCGCAGCATTCTCGAGGCGAACATGGGCGGCGACAAGAAGCCGTCCTTCGAGTACTTCCAACAAGGGCACGGCAAGACGGTGATCGCCGAGGCGACGCTGACCGAGGCCGCGATCGAGCGGGTGCTGCGCACGACGCGCACCGACCTCGAGGAGCTCGCCTGGGCCGGGACGCACGGGGCCGTCGCCTCCGGCATGCAGTCGGTCGCCTTCACGCCTGCCTCGGCGATCGCGGCCGTCTTCGCGGCGACGGGCCAGGATCTCGGTTTGGTCGGCACAAGCTCGATGGCGCACGGGACGGAGCAGCGCGTCGAGGGCGGCCTCCAGGCGTCGATCCGCTTCCCCGGCATCGAAGTGGGCACCGTCGGCGGCGGCACGACGCTGCCGGATCCCAAGCGCTGGCTCGAGTTGATGGGGTGTGCCGGGCCGGGGAAGGTCTACCGCCTTGCGCAGCTCGTGGCCGCGACGGCGCTCGCGCTCGAGATCAGCGCCTCTGCGGCGATGGCGACCGCAGGGAGCGAGAACTTCTTCCGCGCCCACTTCGAGCGCGGCGGGATGCGCTGATGCCAGTAGACCGAGCTTCTGCAGGAGAGGCGGGCAGCACCCTATTGACTCTTGCCGCCCGATGAGTGACGATCGTCGGCGAGGGGCTGCGGCTTCAGCTGAGGGGTCACTTTCGATGCTTCGTCCAGTTGCCTGCCTCTAGCACCCGGTAAATAGCACCTACTTAGGGAGGCAACATGCGTAAGCGTTCAGCCTTGGCTGTCGTGACGCTGGTGGTTCTGCTCGTGGGGGCGGCTGCGTCCGTCGGTCTGCTCCGACCGTCGCGGGCTTCGGCCGTGGAAGCTCAATCGGCGATCACGCTGACGATTCAGGGGCTCACTCCGGCGGGGCAGCCAATCAACCTGCAATCGTACTCGTGGAGCCTGTCCAATCCTGTCGGCGGAACCCCCGCGCAGCAGCTCAAGTTGTCGGATCTTGTGGTCACGAAGCAGCTCGACACGCTGTCGCCGGCGATCGTGCAGGCCATCAAGTCGGAACAGGGCTTCGCGTCGGGGACGCTCCTGATAACGCCCGCTGACCCGACCACCCAGCCGACGTTCCGGTACGACCTCAGCGGCGTGACGATCGAGAACGCCTCGCAGGGCGGCTCGGCCGAGGGCAGTTCGGCTTTCATCTCCGAAAACCTGTCGCTCCACGCCAACGCCGTCAACCTTCAGACGGTCAGCCCCTAGTCAACTTCCGGGGTGGCGCAGGGGCGACACGCCTGCGCCACCCCGAGCTCACGCACCCGCTGCGGTGGACGCTGTCGCACTCGCACTCGCGGCTGTCTCGATCGCCGGCGGCGGCTCCCTGTTCGGCTTCTCCAACCGTGGCAAACGAGTCCATCCGGCGCCGTCGGTACGCCACGTGCTCGACGGTCAATTCTTCAGAAGGCTCGGAATCCCCTACGCCACGTACAGGCTCGACACCTTCAAGCTGCTGGCGCTCCGCCATGGAATCGGCCTCTACACCGCACGGACGAAACACGGCAATCGCCGCTGCTACTTCAAGATCCAGGGGCAGAACTTCCCCAGCTTCGACTGCGCGCCATACGCCGGACAGTTTGCGCTGCCCGAACGCGTGGCGCGGGCCGACGGCGTCGTGAGCGAGCAGGTCGCCTGGATGAAGGCCCATCCCTTCCCCTCGCCAGCCCGACCCCTGATGGACATGTCGGAGCTCTCGACTACAGAGCGCTTCGTTCAACTCGTGGGCCTGGCTGCAGATGGCGTTCGTTCCATCCAACTGCTCGCACTGTCTGACTGCCACCCGATTGTCACCGTGCCCGTGATCAACAACGTCTACATCGACGCGCACACGCCGAGAGTCGCGGCAGCACTCCTCGTCGCCCGCAACGCCAGCGGCAAGATCATCTGGCACAGCGCAAAGAGCTACCTGACAGGCCCGTACGCGCGCGCGCCGCTCGACCACAAGCTCCCACGAAACTGCGGACTTCGCTAAGCCGCCCCAGGGCAGAGTCCGCTCGCCTGGGCCAGTGTTCCGGAATGACCCCTGAGCGCGAGGTCTCTAGATCGGTCCCTTGCAGATGCTCTTCCAGCCACCCCAGGCGAACCAGCGACTAAGGCGTCCCCCAGGCCGCACGGCCTCCCTAGCTTGAAGGAAGGTGTAGGCGCGTGTTCCGTGTCGTGTGCAGCGGCCGATGCGTGAGGCACGAAGCTCGATCGCTCCGGGTTTGCGGTAATAGCCGCCACTGGGCCGGAAGATCCAGGTCAAGCCGCGAGCGGTGGCGGTAGCGGTTCCCCAATTGCGCCAGGCCAAATGCCAGGCGCGCCCGTTGGGGTCTCCGCCGTTGCTGATCGAGCGCGGATGCGCTGTGCCCCATCCCATTCCGTAGATAAGGAGGTGCTTCTTCCCGAGGACTACGCTCGTGTTCGCGGCGGCTGCCGTGCCGAGCACGACCAGCGTCGTGCTCACAACAAGCGCGGCTAGCGCGCGCGAAGACCAGCGGCTCAGCACCTCCGAACTATGCCCTACCGCTGCTCGGGGGTCGAGGTCGCTTGCTTGGGCGAGTGTTCCGGAATGACCCCTGAGGGCGGCATCCGGTGTCTCGCGGTTGCCGGAGGTCAAGCTGGCGACGAAGATGGGGCTATGAAGATCGTCAGGCACTTCGACGTGTCCCGGATCGCCATCCTGGCGGCGTTAACGGCGGCGCTTTCCGTGGGGATTGCTGCGGTATTCCTCTACCACTCGTCGCGCACGCCACGCGTCGGCCCCACCTCCGCTTCCTTGTCGGACGCGTTCTCCCAACTTGCAGGCGCATGCCTCGGCTTGGCAATCGGAGCCTTTGTTACGGCAATGCTCGTCCGGCGCGGCTCTCGCCTTGGCTCCGGCATCATCGCCGGAGTCATCGCTTTCTTCCTCGGCGTTGCGCCGTACTCGTGGCTGACAGCATCTTCGGACGTGAGTACCAGCGACAACGTCGGCTGGCTGGTCGTCATCTTCATCCCCGTTGTCATGCTCGTGACCCTCGGCGCGACCCTAGGCGAAGTCTTGGGGGGAAGGACTCACTGGCATCGCAAGCACACGCCAGGTTGATGGGCGCTCGCCTGAGCCAGTGTTCCGGAATGACCCCCGAGCCGCTGCCGCTGACGGCGTATGCTTCTCAAGGTGAGCGTACGCAGATCGTCGGTTGTTCTGCTCGCCTCTGGCTTGGTGGCGATCGCGGTCGTCTCGGGGTCAGCGGCGCGATCCACTTCGGCGCAAGGGCGTCTCGAAGTGACGGCGCGGACAGACCACCATGCGCTTCACAGCCAAACGCTCGACTGCGCCGATGGAGCTGCGAACGGCCGACTGTGCGGACGAGTCCTGCGGCTGGTCACGAGCTATGCACGAACGCAGCGCGAACGGTGTCTACAGATCTGGGGCGGTAGCGCTCGGGCGCGGATCACGTGGGTCGCTTCGGGGGCGTCCGCGCAACTCAGTCTGAGCAGAGCCAACTCCTGCGAGATTCATCGCTGGGACACCTTGGCACGTCTACTTCCACGTCGGTAGAGACAAGATCGTCGCCTGGGCCAGTGTTCCGGAATGACCCCCGAGCGCGAGTGTTACTCGTCGACGAACGATCCGTCCGGTGCCCGGATGAAGTCGTGCGAAACGATGCTCCGAGAGAAGCGCTTCGACGGATCCCACACGTCCACCACCACGCGGAGGTTCCGTCGCTCGCGGTTGTCCCAGAAGACCTGTATTTCCAGCCCGAGCGTCTCCCCATTGGCCGTCTCCACCGGCCGGTGCTCGCGCAGACCCTCCAGAGCAAGAAGGTCGTCGTATGAGAGATTCCGCAGCCGCTCGATTTCGGTCGCAACCCACGCAGCCGCTTCTTGTTCGTAGGGGCGAGTCACGACTCTGAGGATAGGCCGCTGACCTGGGCCAGTGTTCCGGAATGACCCCCGACGTTTCGATCCGCTGACCGTCATCCTGGGGCTGTGGAAGACGTGAAGCAGGCGACGACGGATGAGTTGGTCGCTCGCTACGCGGAGGCGGCGCACCGTCATGGCGAGGCAACGGCCGAAGCAGGGCGACCGGCGAACCCGGAAGCGGACGAGATCGCGACGATTTACCGCGAGCTTCGCCGTCGCCAAAAGGAAACGGTCTTGCTGGCGCTTCTGGATAGCCAGGATGCCGGTGTCCGGGCGTGGGCGGGAGCGCACGCGCTGGAGTTCGCGCCCGACGAAGGCGAGCCGGTCCTAGCTCGGCTCGCTGAGGACGAGGGCTTGATCGCATTTGGCGCGAAGATCACCCTGCGTGAGTGGCGCGCAGGTCGCCTGCAATTTTCGTAGCGGGCGTGTGGTCGCTCGTCTGGGCCACTGTTCCGGAATGACCCCTGAACATCATTCCGCTATCCCCCGCCTGCGAAGATCTGCGGATGGGTCGGTGGGCGGACTGGCGGGAAGGATCTGCGCGGGTCAAGAGGTTCGAGGATGACCGGAATGTCGCGGGGCTGATTCGCGAACTCGACGGCGATGCTCGCGGATGGTCGCAGTACACGATCATCCGCAGCTATGCGGCGGAGGCGCTCGGGCGGTTAGGTGATCCGAGGGCGATTCCCTCCCTCATCGACCACGCAGGCGATCCCGAGGCGCACGTACGGATGACCATCCTCCACGCTCTCGGGCAGCTTCACGCCCATGACGCGCAAGAGGTGCTACTCGCTGGCCTCTCCGACCCAGCGCCGGTGGTACGCATGAGCGCGGCCGAAGCTCTCGGAAGGCTGGACGATCCGGCCGTGCTACCCCGGCTATGGCAAGTCCTCGACGAGGACAGCGATGCGGAGGTTCGGATGAGTGCCGTAGAGGCAATCGCCATGCTCGGCGACGAGAACGTCGCGAGTCGCATACCCGGGGTCTTACGAGACGTGTCCTGGAGGGTGCGCCTCCACCCTCATTCCAAACGTTTGCGGAGGATGGCGGAGACCGTCGAGCCGCCGGAACCTGAAGAGACCCGCCACTAGTTGTAGGAGCCAAGCGCGAGGCCGGTCGCCTGGGCCAGTGTTCCGGAATGACGCCTGACGGCTCGTTACGCTCAGCCGATGGCAGTCTCGGCTGAAGAGGTCGTCGATTGCTTTGTGGCCGCGTGGGCGGCCGTCGAGCCGGAGCGACTGGCCCTGCTACGGCGAGCGTTCACCGAAGACGCCGTGATGGTCGGCGGACATGACATCTATCGCGGTGTTGAGGAGATTCATGGATTCATCTGCGAGGCACAGGCGGATGACTCGCCGATTCGGGCTGAACGAATCAGTGAAATCGACAGCCATGGGGGCTGGCTGCGCTTCGAGTGGCGCGCTTCCACTCTTGACGGGAGCGAAGCCGTGGAGGGAGTCGATGTGGCGGAGCTAGACGGAGATGGCCGCATGAGGCAACTGATCGTCTTCCACCCGTTACGACTGCGCTCGCGCTAGAGGCCGCTCGCCTGGGCCAGCGTCCTATCGCCTGAGCTCAGTGGAGCTCAGGCGGCCGGGAGCCGGACGTCGGAGACGTCGAGGCCGAGCGAGTTCGCGAGCCGCACGCCGTGGTTCAGCTCCTCGCGCAGCCGCTCGCGGTCGCGCGCCTCCATCAGCGTCCCGATCACCTCGCGCGCCTTGGGCCGCCACAGGACGTGGTTCGCGAAGATCGGCAGCATCGTGTTCGCCGCGTCGACGAGCCGCGTGCGCACCTTCTTCCCGGCCGACTCCAGCAGCACCCGCTCGTACGCCATGCCGGCGCCGTGGTGGATGCCGTCGTCGACCGCGAGCCGGTTGCAGAGGTCCTCGAGCACCGTCCCGCGCGACGACTTGGCGATCAGGCGGAAGCGCGGGATGATCAGCCGCTCGAAGAAGACCTGCATGAGGAAGACCTTCTCCTCCAGAAGGTCGGCCTCGAGAAACATGTGCGCGAGCTCGTCGAGATACGGGTCCCGCTCCCCCTCCCCGCCGACCTGGCCGATCAGCCGCAGCCACGCCTCGGTGTGGCGCGACTCGTCCTGCACCATCGTGGAGTAGTAGAGGCGCGCCTCGGGATCGGGCGCGGCCGAGAGCAACTGCGAGGCCATCTCGCAGGCGAAGACGTCGGCCTGGAGCTGCTGCATGATCACCGAGCGCCAGATGTCGCGCCGCCGCGACTGCCGCTCGGGCGATCCCTTCCCCTCGGGAATGAACGGGATCTCGCCCCACGGCACCTCGTCGACCTGCCACTCCTGGTGCTTCGCAAGGTGGTAGAAGCGGAGGACGCCGGCGTACTCGGGCCTCGAGTCGGGCTCCGCGGGAACGGCTGCTTCGGCGCTCACGGCGGTGACCTTATCCTCCGGCGGATGATCGCAATCGTCTTCAGCTACGAGGTCGTGCGCGACGCAGCGGAATTCGAGCGCGTCTACGGGCCGAACGGCGAGTGGGCCGAGTTCTTCCGCCGGGGTCGCGGCTACATCGGCACCGAGCTCCTGCGCGACCTCGAGGCCCCGACCCGCTACCTCGTCGTCGACCGCTGGGAGTCGGCCGACGCGTACAACGCCTTCATCGCCGAGCGTCGCGAGGAGTACATGGAACGCGTCGATGCCACGCGCTTCCACTACGACAGCGAGCTCCGCTTCGGCAGCTTCGAGAGCGTCTGGGACTGAGCCCCCGCGCATTCCGCAAGCAGACTCGGTCTGCGCCTCGCATTGCGAGGCAGTCCGCGCTTGAACCCGCCGCATCGCGCAGAGATAATCCAGGCGCCGATGTCTGTGGAGCAACGCGCAAGCGCCGCCGACCGGGTCCTCGCAGCGCGCGAGCGCTACGTCGCCCGCGGCGTCTCCACGCCCTCGCTCGTCGTCGCCCGCGCCGAGGGCGCGCGCGTCTGGGACGTCGACGGCCGCGAGTTCCTCGACTTCGCGGGCGGCATCGCCTGCCAGAACCTCGGTCACGGTCCGTCGGCAGTCGTCGCGGCGATCCACGAGCAGGTCGACCGCTACCTCCACCAGTGCTTCATGGTCGGGACGTACGAGCCGTACGTCGATCTCTGCCGCCGGCTCGACGAGCTGTGGCCGGGCGACTCGGAGACGAAGTCGATCCTGCTCAACTCGGGCGCCGAGGCAATCGAGAACGCGGTCAAGATCGCGCGCGCGGCTACCGGGCGGGCCGGCGTCGTCGTCTTCGACCGCGCCTTCCACGGGCGCACGAGCCTGACGATGGCGATGACGGCGAAGCTCGTCTACAAGCAGGGCTTTGGGCCGCTGGCGACGGACGTCTATCGCGTCGCGGCGCCGTATCCGTTCCGCGGCGTCTCGACGGAGGATGCGCTCGCGAGCCTCGACCTCCTCTTCCACCAGGACGTGGACCCGCAGTCCGTCGCATGCATCGTGCTCGAGCCCGTGCAGGGCGAGGGCGGCTTCATCCCGATGCCACCGGAGTTCGTGCAGGCGCTCCGCCGGGTGTGCGACGAGCACGGGATCGTCTACGTCGACGACGAGGTGCAGGCCGGCTGCGGCCGCACCGGCACGCTGTGGGCGATCGAGCAGCTCGGCATCGAGCCGGACCTGCTCGTCTCGGGGAAGACGCTCGGCGGCGGCCTCCCGCTGGCCGCGGTGACCGGACGCGCCGACCTGATGGATGCCGTCCACGTCGGCGGTCTCGGCGGCACGTTCGGCGGCAACCCGGTCGCCTGCGCGGCCGCGCTCGCCGTCCTCGACGAGCTGACTGCGCCGGACTTCGCCGGGAGGGCCGAGCACGTCGGCTCGCTCCTGCGCGCGCGGCTGGAGGAGATCGCAACGCGGCAGCCGGTCGTCGGCGAGGTGCGGGGCCTCGGCCCGATGCTCGCGCTCGAGCTGCGCGAGCCGACGCCCGACGCCGCGAAGGCGACGACTGCGGCCGCGTTCGAGAAGTCACTGCTCCTGCTCTCGTGCGGCCTCGACGGGAACGTCAT
This sequence comes from uncultured Actinomycetes bacterium, assembly GCA_963759435.1. GTDB lineage: Bacteria > Actinomycetota > Thermoleophilia > Gaiellales > Gaiellaceae > Palsa-739. Next base: position 21,307 of record CAVWZB010000014.1, read on the forward strand.
CCGGCTTCTGCCACCGCTCACCGCATCCGACGAAGAGCTCGAGCGCGGGCTCGTCCTGCTGGAGGAGGCACTTGGCGACGCGGGCGCCTAGCGCGCCTGAGACCGCACCGGTCGAGGAGGCTCCGGCCGTCCGCCTGAACGGCATCCGCCGCGTCTACGGCGACGTGGTCGCGGTCGCCGGCGTCGACCTGGACATCGGCGCGGGCGAGTTCTTCACGCTCCTCGGCCCCTCGGGCTCGGGCAAGACGACGACGCTGCGCGTGATCGCCGGCTTCGAGCGGCCAGACGCCGGCCACGTCGAGCTGCAGGGCGTCGACGTGACGCGCGTCGCGCCGGCCCAGCGCGCGGTCAACACGGTCTTTCAGGACTACGCCCTCTTCCCGCACATGACCGTGGCGGAGAACGTCGAGTACGGCCTGCGGGTGAAGGGCATGTCGCGCCGCGACCGACGGGCACGCGCCGCGGACGTCCTCGAGCGGGTGCGCCTACCGGGCCTCGGCGACCGGAAGCCCGTGCAGCTGTCGGGCGGGCAGCGGCAGCGCGTCGCGCTCGCCCGTGCGATCGTCAACGGCCCGCCGGTCCTGCTCCTCGACGAGCCCCTCGGCGCGCTCGACCTGAAGCTGCGCCAGGAGATGCAGATCTTCCTCAAGGGGCTGCAGCGCGACCTCGCGATCACGTTCGTCTACGTCACCCACGACCAGGAGGAGGCGTTGACGATGAGCGACCGGGTCGCAGTCTTCAACGAGGGCCGGATCGAGCAGGTCGGCTCGCCGGCAGAGGTCTACGAGCGGCCCCAGACGGAGTTCGTGGCCGGGTTCGTCGGGGTGTCCAACGTCCTCGAGCGGGACGGCCGGCGCTTCACGATCCGGCCGGAGAAGATTCGGATGAGCGACGAAAGCGGAGGCGACGGCGAGGCCGGAACGGTGCGCGAGGTCGTCTACGTCGGCATGGTCACCCGCTTCATCGTCGACCTCGATGCCGGCGGCCAACTCGTCGTCGTCCGGCAGAACCTCGAGACGTCCTCGCAGGAGGCGCTCTCGGAGCAGGGCAAGCGGGTCCGCCTCTCGTGGCGGCCGGAGCACACGTATGAGATCGAGAAGGAGGGCACGTGAGAAGGATTCCCAAGAAGTCGCGCGTGACGGTCGTAGCCGTGGCGGCTGTCACAGCCGCGCTCGCACTCGTGGCGAGCGGCTGCGGTGGCGGTGGCGGTGGCGGCAGCACCAGCGGTGGCGGCGGCACGACGACGACGATCGGCAAGGGAGAGGGCTCGCTCGACGTGATCGAATGGCCGTACTACACGGACAAGAGCTTTGCGCAGCCGTTCGAGCAGAAGACGGGCTGCATCATCCACCGCAAGGACGCCGGTACCTCGCAGGAGATGTTCGCGCTCATGCACGCGAACGGCGGCGGAGGAGGCGGCCAGTACGACCTCGTCTCGGCCTCGGGCGACGCGAGCCTTCGCCTCATTGACGCGGGCGACGTCCAGCCGATCGACATCAACCAGATCCCGAGCTGGAAGGACTTTCTGCCGGCGTTCAAATCGCCGCAGCACAACACGGTCGACGGCAAGCACTACGGCGTCTCGGTGCAGTGGGGGCCGAACACGCTCATCTACAACACCCAGAACGTGAGCCCCGCGCCGACGGGGTGGGGCGCGATCTACGGCCCGCAGTACAAGGGCAAGCTCACGGTGCCGAACAATCCGATCCAGATCGCGGACGCGGCGCTGTACCTCATGCAGACGAAGCCGAGCCTCGGGATCAAGGACCCGTACGAGCTCACGAAGGCCCAGCTGACAGCGGCCACCAACCTCCTCATCAGCCAGAAGCCGCTGCTCAAGCGCTACTGGAACTACGCCGCGGACGAGATCACGTCGTTCAAGAACGGCGACGTGTGGATGGGCGCCGGCTGGCCGTACCAGACGCTGCAGCTTCAGGGCGACAAACAGCCGATCAAGGAGGTCGTGCCGCTGCCGACGACTGGCTGGGCCGACACGTGGATGCTCGCCGCAAAGGCTCCGCATCCGAACTGCGCGTACAAGTGGATGCAGTACGTGACGACGCCCAAGGTCGAGGCGCAGCAGGCGATCGTCTTCGGCGAGACGCCGGTCAACCCGAAGGCCTGCCCGTACATGGACAAGATCCAGAAGGGCTCGTGCGCGGCGTACCACCTGAACGAGCCGGCGTCCTACTACAACAAGATCAAGTTCTGGAAGACGCCGGTCCCGCAGTGCGGCTGGCAGAAGAGCAACGACTGTATGGACTACAACGCCTGGGTCCAGGCGTGGGCGCAAGTAACGGGGTGACGCTTGGCGGCTGACGCCGGCGTAGTCGAGACGGGCCCGCCGATCCGGCGGGCCCGTCTGCGCCTCTCGGGGTTCTTCTGGCGGCGGCCCTGGCTGCGAGCGGTCGGATTGCTGGCGCTGCCGCTCGCGGCGTTCCTCGTCGTCTACGTCGGCTCGCTCGGCGTCCTGTTCATCTCGTCGCTCTGGACCTCGAACTCCTTCACGTCCACGATCGAGCACACGTGGAATCTCGCCAACTACCGGACGATCTTCTCGAGGGCCGGGCCGTATCTCCACGTCGCCGGGTTCACACTCGAGATGGCCGCCGTCGTCACGCTCACGTGCGCGGTCCTCGCCTTCCCGCTCGCCTTCTTCATGGCCCGGCTGGCCGGCAAACGAACGCGGGCCGTGCTGTTCGTGATGGTGCTGCTGCCGCTCTGGTCGAGCTATCTCGTCCGCCTCTACGCGTGGCAGACCATCCTCGCCCACAACGGCGCGATCAACTGGGCGCTCAACGGGCTGGGCCTGCCGGATCAGAACCTCGCCTACACGAACACGGCGATGTGGATCGTCTACACGTACGTCTGGCTGCCGTTCATGGTGCTGCCCGTCTACGCAGCGCTCGAGCGGATCCCGGACTCCTACCTCGAGGCCTCCGCCGATCTCGGCGCGCGCGGCTGGCGCACGTTCCGCTCCGTCGTGCTGCCGCTGGCACTGCCCGGCGTGGTCGCCGGATCGATCTTCACGTTCGCGCTGACCCTCGGCGACTACATCACGCCGATCCTGATCGGCGGTCCGAACTCCCAGATGATCGGGAACTACGTCTACGAGAACTTCGCCACCAACCTTCCGTTCGCCGCCGCTCTCGCCGTGATCCCGATGGCGATCATGGGCGCCTACCTGCTGATCGCCCGCCGGCTGGGAGCGTTCGAGGCCCTGTGACCGGCCGCGGCACCCGCATCTCGCTGGCGGTCTGGTCCACGCTCGTGATCGCCTTCCTCTGGATCCCGATCGTGATCATCGCGCTGTACGCGTTCAACGGCTCGACGCTGCAGGGCTGGCCGATCACGAGCTGGACGACCCACTGGTTCAGCGTCGCCTGGCACGACCCCGACGTGCGCAGCGCCTTCGAGCTCTCGGTGAAGGTCGGCGCGATCACCACGGTCATCGCGCTCGTGCTCGGGACGATGGCCGCGGCCGCCGTGGCCCGCTACCGCTTCTTCGGCCGTGAGGCGGTGTCGTTCCTGCTCGTCCTGCCGCTCGCGCTGCCCGGGATCATCACCGCGATGGCACTGGTCTCGTTCTTCAACTTCGCCGGGATCCAGGCCTCGATCTGGACGATCGTGATCGGCCACGCAACCTTCTGCGTCGTCGTCGTCTACAACAACGTCGTCGCACGCCTACGCCGCTCCTCTGGCTCGCTGATCGAGGCGTCGCAGGATCTCGGCGCAGATGGGTGGCAAACGTTCCGCTTCGTCCTCTGGCCCGTCCTGTCGACGGCGCTCGTCGCGGGCGGCCTGCTCGCGTTCGCGCTTTCCTTCGACGAAGTCATCGTGACGACCTTCACGGCGGGCGCGCAGCAGACGCTTCCACTCTGGATCCTCGACAACATCCGGCAGGGCCAGGAGTTGCCCGTCATCAACGTCGTGGCCTTCTTCGTCATCGTCATCACCGCCATCCCGGTGGCGCTTGCGCAACGCGTGATGCGCGACACTGGCGTGATCCGTCGCGGAGCGGCAGAGGTGACAGCCGGAGTCGAAGCTGGCGAGATAACGACGGTCTGAGCAAGGAGGGAACCATGAGCACCACGACCACCCAGTACAAGATCCTGATCGGCGGCGAACTCGCCGACGCCGCGTCCGGCGAGACGATGGAGGTCATCGCACCGGCAACGGGCGAGACGATCGCCGAGGTGCCGCGCTGCGGCGCAGAGGACGTCGACCGCGCCGTCGAAGCGGCGCAGGCCGCAGCGCCGGAGTGGCTCGAGAAGACGCCGAAGGAGCGCTCCGAGCTTCTCCACTCGCTCGCCGACGTGATGGAGGAGCACGCCGAGGAGCTCGCACAGCTCGAGTCGGTCAACGTCGGCAAGCCGCTGATGGCCTCGCGCGACGAGATGCCGTTCTCGGCCGACAATCTCCGCTTCTTCGCGGGCGCCGCCCGCAACCTCGAGGGCAAGTCGACCGGCGAGTACATCGAGGGCTACACGTCGATGATCCGGCGCGAGCCGATCGGGATCGTCGCCGGCATCTGCCCCTGGAACTACCCGCTGATGATGGCCGTCTGGAAGATGGGGCCCGCGCTCGCTGCGGGCAACCTCCAGATCCTGAAGCCCTCCGAGCAGACGCCGCTCTCGCTGCTCCGCTTCGTCCAGCTCGCGCAGGAGGTGATCCCGCCGGGAGTGCTCCAGGTCGTGACCGGCGACGGCGTCCCGGTCGGGCAGCGGCTCGTCGAGCATCCCGGGATCGGAATGGTGTCGGTCACCGGCGACGTCGAGACGGGCAAGACGATCGCGCGCACGGCGGCCGACACGGTCAAGCGCGTCCACCTCGAGCTCGGCGGCAAGGCACCGATGGTGATTTTCGACGACGCCGACCCGAAGGCGGTCGCCGAGGGCATCCGGCTCGCCGGCTACTGGAACTCCGGGCAGGACTGCACCGCGGGCTCGCGCGTCATCGCCGGGCCGAAGATCTACGACCAGCTGCTCTCCGAGCTCGTGCCGCAGGTCGAATCGCTCAAGGTCGGCGACCCGCTCAACGACGAGACCGAGATGGGCTCCGTGATCTCACACGACCAGCAGGAGCGGATCCTCGGCTTCCTCGAGCGAGCCAAGGGCGCGACGATCCTCACCGGCGGCGGAACCGGCTCGAACAACGGCGGCGGCTTCTGGGTCCAGCCCACCATCGTCACCGACGTGAAGCAGGACGACGAGATCGTCCAGCGCGAGGTGTTCGGCCCGGTCGTGACCGTGCAGCGCTTCGCGGACGACGACGAAGCGATCCGCTGGGCGAACGACGTCCGCTACGGGCTCGCGGCCTCGGTCTGGACGCGAGACGTCGGCCGGGCGATGAACGCCGCGCGGAAGCTCCAGTTCGGGTGCGTCTGGGTCAACGACCACCTGCTGCCGCTCGCGTCCGAGCTGCCGCACGGCGGCTACAAGCAGTCGGGTTACGGCAAGGACATGTCCATCTATTCGATGGAGGAGTACACGCAGCTCAAGCACGTCGCGATCAAGAACGACTAGGCCCGACAGTGCGGAAGGCGGACTCGCGATCGAGTCCGCCTTGGCGCCGCAGTGTTAGCGATTGGGCCGGTCGTGTTGCGCGTATGGGTGCGGTGTGCACGAACTCGGTACCCGTCCTGTATCGGGAATCGTGGGCGACCGGTGCGAGCCGCGCCCTGGTCGGTCGGCCAGTTTCTCGGGCCACGACCGTTGTGGCTCGTTCGAGGGACAGCGCCACAGCCGAGCCGGATGCACTGAGGCATCCCGAGGAAGTGGCTTGCGCAACCACCCCAGGGGACGTTGTCTAGCCACTGACGCCCGATACGCGAAGGTGCGAGACGCACCAGGGGCGTGTTGGGCCTTCGCCTGCTGTCCTTAACCGGCGGGGAATTGATCGCGTGGCCTTCTGTTCATGCCGGTGAGCGGGTCAGGGCATACGGGGGGGCTGGGACCAGCCCATCGAAGGGGTCGCCCCGATCCAGCTGGTTCTACGACTTCGCTTGGAGGTTTGACAGGCTGGGCCAGGAGCGTGCTCCTGCCCACAAGCGAGCGTGGGAGGAGTCGGGAATCAGATGAGCGCACTCAAGAATTTCAGCCGCGGCAGGAGCCGTAGGTTCTGGACTGTTGGCGTGACACTCGTGGTCGCTTCCGTCGTTGCGGTGGTTTTCGTGGCGGCGTCGGGAGCGGTGTTGCCCGGGAGTCCGAGCCAGTTCGAGTCGAACGACGGCAACATGATCCTCGATACGAGCGGCAACACGGACTGGAATTGTTTCGCCGGTGCGGGGAACACGGGCGGTTTTTCGACCAGCGTGAGCAAGCCTGCCGGTTGCAAGGTGACTTCTGGTGCGAAGCAGACGACTGCGGACGCTGGCGCAAGCGAAATCATCTGGACGCCCGGCCAGAAGTTCGACACCCAGTGTCCGACACTCCAGACCGGCAATGTGCCGAACAAGGACGACTTCACCAACGTGGCCTCGTACACCGAGTTTGCGTCGAACAACGACGTCTTCTTTTACGGGGGTGCGATCCGCGCGGTCGCGAATGGTGACTCGAGCGGGGATGTCGAGTTCAACCAGGCGTCAGGGAACGGCACCACGACCTTCGGTTGCCGCACGGCCGGCGACCTTTTGCTCGGCTACGACTTCTTGAACGGTGGCACCAGCCTCAGCTTCCACATCTTGACCTGGATCGACAGCTCGAATCCGACTGCCGGCGGCAATAACGGCACCTGTTTCGTCGGCTCGGACAGCATGCCCTGCTGGGGCGCGACCGAGCTGTCTCCGACCACCACTGAGGGGTCGGCCAACCAGGCCGCGATCCTGGCCTCCGACAACGGGATCAGCGGCACTGCTCTGGCAGCCGAGCAGTTCGCCGAGTTCGGGGTCAACCTGACCGCAGCCCTCGGCCAGACTGCCAGCTGCCTCTCCTTCCCGCAGCTGGTCTGGGAGTCGCGCTCGTCGGGCGCAAGCTTCGGTTCCAACCCGGAGGACATCGAGATCCAGCACGAGAGGATCGACACCTGCGCTCAGCCGACGATCACCACCCAGGCGAGCCCGACCAGCAGCCTTTCGATCGGCCAGCCTGTGACGATCGGTGACACCGCGACCCTCGCTAACGGCAACTCGCCGAGCGGCGACGTGACCTTCACGCTCTACAGCGACTCAGCCTGCACGACGCCCGTCGCCAACATCAGCGGCACGGGCACGATCTCGGGCAACCAGGCCTCCTACTCGACCTCCTGGACGCCGACCGCTGCGGGCACCTATTACTGGACCGCCAGCTACCCCGGCGACAACAAGAACCTCGGATTCACCACAAGCTGCGGCGACGCCAACGAACAGTTGACCGTCGCTCCGAACACTACGAGCATCGGTACCGCGGCGACCTCGGCCACGATCGGTGCTGCGGTGCATGACGTGGCGACGTTGTCGGGTGCGACGGCGACGGCGGGTGGGACGATCACCTTCAACTTGTATGGGCCGAGCGCGTCGCCAAACTGTTCGGGCACGGCGGTGTACACGAAGACCGTTGGTGTGAGCGGTAACGGCGGCTATGGCTCGGGTGACTTCACGCCGGGCACGGCCGGCAGCTACTACTGGGTTGCGTCGTATTCGGGTGACGTGAACAACCTGTCCTCGACCGGGTCGTGTGGCGATTCGGGTGAGACGTCGACGCTCGGCAAGGAGCCGACTGGCATCGGTACCGCGGCCACTTCCGGCCTCGATGGCGACGCGATCCACGACGTGGCGACGCTGACCGGTGCGACGGCGGATGCGGGCGGCACGATCACGTTCAGCCTGTACGGGCCGAGCGACACGCCGAACTGCTCGGGCGATCCCGTCTACACGAACACGGTCGATGTGGGCGGTAACGGCGGCTACAACTCGGGTGACTTCACGCCGGCCACGGCCGGCAGCTACTACTGGGTCGCCTCGTACTCGGGCGACGTGAACAACCAGTCGTCGAGTGGGTCGTGTGGCGATTTGGGTGAGACGTCGACGATCGGCAAGCAGCTGACCAGCATCGGTACCGCGGCGACCTCGGCCACGATCGGTGCTGCGGTGGATGACGTCGCGACGCTGTCCGGAGCCACGGACAACGCCGGCGGCACGATCACGTTCAGCCTGTACGGGCCGAGCGACACGCCCGATTGCAGCGGTGATCCCGTTTACACGAACACGGTCGATGTGAGCGGGGCCGGCGGCTACAACTCGGGTGACTTCACGCCGAGCACGGCCGGCAGCTACTACTGGGTCGCTTCGTACTCGGGTGACGTGAACAACGCGCCGTCGAGTGGTTCGTGTGGCGACGAGGGCGAAACCTCGACGATCGGCAAGCAGCCGACCAGCATCGGTACCGCGGCGACCTCGGCCACGATCGGTGCTGCGGTGCATGACGTCGCGACGCTGTCCGGAGCCACGGACAACGCCGGCGGCACGATCACGTTCAGCCTGTACGGGCCGAGCGACACGCCGGACTGTTCGGGCACCGCGGTGTACACGAACACCGTCGACGTGAGCGGGGCCGGCGGCTACAACTCGGGTGACTTCACGCCTAGCACGGCCGGCAGCTACTACTGGGTCGCCTCCTACTCGGGTGACGTGAACAACCTGTCCTCGACCGGGTCGTGCGGCGACGAGGGTGAAACGTCGACGATCGGCAAGCAGCCGACCAGCATCGGCACGGCCGCAACCTCGGGCAGCAATGGCGACGCGG
>CAVWZB010000015.1:0-59012 GCA_963759435.1 uncultured Actinomycetes bacterium
ACTCGCCCAGCGCACGTTGCCCCCGCCTGTCCGCCTCGTTGTCGTGCGGCAATACGCGACCAGCCACGTCAGGGTATTCCAGGCCCAGGCGAGGGCTCAGGGGCGTGAGGTTGTCCCCGCGGGGCTGCGGACTTGACGACGGCTTCCTCGCCTGTCATATTTAGCCAACTTATTAATTAACGAGTGGTGCAAATGAGAACCGATGATCAACTCAGCAAGACCTTCGCCGCTCTCGCCGATCCCACCCGGCGCGCCATGCTGGCGCAGCTGGCAAGCGGGGAGGCGACCGTGAACGAACTTGCGGCACCGCATCCGATCTCGCTGCCCGCCGTCTCCCGTCACCTAAAGGTGCTCGAGCGAACGGGCCTCGTCGTGAAGACACCGTCGGCGCAGTGGCGGCTCTGTCGCCTTGACCCAGCGCCGCTCGCCGAAGCCGACGCCTGGATGGCGCCGTATCGCGCGTTCTTCGAGACGCGATTCGCCCGCCTGCAACAGCAACTCAAAACCGCCCCGAAGGAGGACTCATGACCGACACCCACGCCCGCCGCGAATTCACGCTCACCTGGACGCTCGACGCTTCACCGGACGAGGTGTTCCGGGCCTGGACCGATCCGGAGCAGCTCGGCTGGTTCTACAACGACGCCCAACCCATTCCCGACGAACCCATCCAGGTCGACCTCACGATCGGAGGCGCCTGGCGCCAGCAGATGATCGTCGACGCAGACACGAGCTATGCCACCGGCGGCATCTACCACGAGATCGTGCCCGGCGAGCGTCTCGTGTTCTCGTGGGGAGCCGAAGGGGGCTGGCCCGACCTCGACCGCGACCACCTCGACCAGAGCCCGCTCATCACCATCGTCCTCACCCGAGACGGCGACCGAACCGAGATGACAACCCAGATCGTGCTGCCGGAAAGCTTCGTCGCGGCCACGCCACCCGCATGGCTCCAGCACATCGAGACCGGCTGGCGCGACACCGTCGACCGACTCGCAGCCGCACTCGCGCCGGCGACCTCAACAACCTGACGCCGCCTCAGGGGTCACTTCCGAACACTCGCCCAGTCATCCGTCCTCTCTCCCGACAGGCTGTTCCGCACCCGGCTGACAAGATGGGGGAATGGCGAAGGTCTCGCGCGGACGCGGAATCGACCATGAGTGGCGAGACTGCGGCGAGGGCTGTCTGCTGCTCGACGGTAGTCCTTGGCATACAGTCGCACCGGCTTGACGCCAGCACCTGAATCCCGCGCTCGAGCAAAGGCTATGTCCGGGCGTATCTGATGTGAGTCACCCCGGGCGCCTCGACCGACTCGACCTGCTCGAGCTTCGCATCTCCCACGTTCTCGAACAGCCGAGCGCCGCCTCCGAGCAGGATCGGGACGACCGAGACGACGATCTCGTCGAGCACCCCCGCTGCGAGGTACTGCTGCGCGACGGACGCACCGCCCCCGAGAGACACCTCCTTCTCCCCGGCTGCTGCCCGCGCCTGTTCGAGCGCCGACTCGATCCCATCCGTGACGAAGTGAAACGTCGTTCCGCCCTGCATCTCCAGCGGCGCTCGCGGATGGTGAGTGAGGACGAAGACCGGATGGTGGAAGGGCGGATCGTCTCCCCACCAGCCCCTCCACGAATCGTCCCACGGCCCCGGGCCACCGCCGAACATGTTCCGGCCCATGATGGTCGCGCCGGCGCCGCCGAGGATGCCCTCGGCGAACGGCGTGCTCGCGTTGACCTCGCCGCCTTCCCCACCGTGGCCCTCGCGGAACGCTTTGAGCGGCACCAACCAGGCGTGGAGCTCCTCGCCGCCGACCCCGAGCGGGTGCTCTGGTGACTGGTCAGGGCCGGCGACGAAGCCATCGATCGACATCGTGATAGTCAGCTTCAGCTTGCTCATCGATTCGCCCCCTGTCGACATATTCGTAGGACCGCCCAGCGCGTCAGAAGTCATCGCTCAACCCAGGAGCCTGACGAAGCTGGCGACAAAGGGATCGCCCGGGCATGCCAGCTGAGCCTGCTCTGATCCTGGAGGGTTCGCAGTCGCGTGGCGAGGATGTCGGTTGGGATGCCGCCGAGGCCCTTGAGCAGCTCGGAGTAACGGCGCGGTCCCGACGAGCCCAGCCGGAAGGACTCCAGAAGCAACCGCCAGACTCCGACGCGGCGCTCCCGGGAACCGGCCGGCGGATGGCTACAGGGATGGCCCCTTCGCCAGCGTCTCGATCGGGAAGAACTGTGGCTCCGGTTGCGCACCGTCGCCCGCTCCCGTCGCCTCCATTGCAGGCCCCAGTTTCTCCTCAGCGAACCGCTGGAAGTGCTCGGGCGACTCCCAGATGTCGTACACATACCAACCCTGAGCACCAGGACCCGCCGTGTGTACCAGCAGCCCTTCGGGCGATTGGTCATCGCGCATCGGATAGTTGCCGAACATCGCCTCCGTGAGCTGCCTGTAGCTCTCCTCGCTCACGCCCTCGCCGGCCAGCAGCATCCCCACCGCCATAGCAGCCTCCTCGTCTCGAGAACCGGAAACCGAATTCTCTCATGCCCCGAGTCTCGACGACGGAACCCTCACCGTCACCCCCCGGCCCGCGAAACCGCGGGTTCGGTACGCGCCACTCTTCGGTTACGAGGCACGTATCCCGGCCCGCAGCCCGCACGCGTTCGCGCACCTTGGGCATCGGTCCGGAGCCCAACTGAGCGCCCGTAGATTGTCCCGATTCTTCGGTAGGCGCTCGGAGGCCGCGGCTGGGTAGCGTGCCGCTATGGATTACGTCCGTCTTGGTCGGACTGGCCTGCGCGTCTCGCGGGTCTGCCTCGGGATGATGAGCTACGGCCGCAGCGAGGAGCGGCCGTGGGCGCTCGACGAACAGGCCGCCGAGCCGATTGTGCGGCGGGCGGTCGAGAGCGGCGTCATCTTCTTCGATACCGCAGACGTCTACAACGAGGGCGAGAGCGAGCTGGTCACCGGCCGGCTGCTGAAGCAGCTCTTCGCGACGCGCGAGGAGTACGTCGTGGCGACGAAGGTGCACGGGAGAACGATGCCCGGAGTGAACGGTGCGGGACTCTCGCGCAAGCACGTTCTCGCCTCGATCGACGCCTCGCTACAGCGCCTCGGGCTCGACTACGTCGACCTGTACCAGATCCACCGCTGGGATCCGCGCACCCCGATCGAGGAGACGATGGAAGCGCTGCATGACGTCGTCCGGGCCGGGAAGGCGCGGTACATCGGTGCAAGCAGCATGTATGCCTGGCAGTTCGCGAAGGCCCAGGCCGTCGCGCCCACCCGCTTCGTGTCCATGCAGAACCACTACAACCTCGTCTACCGCGAAGAAGAGCGGGAGATGATCCCGCAGTGCATCGACCAGGGAGTCGCCGTGCTGCCCTGGAGCCCGCTCGCCCGCGGCCTGCTCGCCGGCACCCGCACGCGCGAGGGCGACCGGCTGACGACGCGCGCCCGCACCGACCCCTTCGGAGACAGCCTCTACACGCCGGAGGTCGACTTCGCCGTCGTCGACCGCGTTGCCGAGATCGCCGCCGCACGCGGCGTGCCCGCGGCGCAGATCGCCCTCGCCTGGCTCCAACACAAGCCCGGCGTGACGGCGCCGATCGTCGGCGCGACGAAGCTCGAGCACCTCGACGACGCCGTTGCCGCCGAGCAACTCACGCTCGACCCAGCCGAGATCGCGCGGCTCGAGGAGCCGTATGTCCCTCACTCGATTTCAGGGCACTCCTAACCGACTCCCGACCGCCGGGGTCTCGAGTGGGTAAAGGTGAGCAGATGGCGCCGGCGGTCGTAGCCGAATCGCTGACGAAGCGGTTCGGGGCGCTCGTCGCCGTCGACGATCTCTCCTTTGCGCTCGAGCCTGGCACGATTACGGGCTTCCTGGGCCCGAACGGTGCCGGCAAGACGACGACGCTGCGGATGCTGCTCGGGCTGGCGGCGCCGACGAGCGGCCGGGCGCTTGTCTTCGGCGAGCCATATGCACACGTGGCCGACGCTGCGCTGCGAATTGGCGCGGTGCTGGAGGCGACCGACTTTCACCCTGGCCGCTCTGGACGCGATCATCTGCGCATGCTCGGCGACGCGGTCGAACTGCCGCGTTCACGGGTGGAGGAGGTGCTGCGGCTGGTTGAGCTGAGCGATGCTGCGGACAGGCGTGCCAAGGGCTACTCGCTCGGCATGCGGCAGCGGCTCGGTCTGGCCGGGGCGCTGCTCGGCGACCCTGAGCTTTTGATCCTGGACGAGCCGGCGAACGGCCTCGACCCGGAAGGGGTGCGCTGGCTCCGAGATTTCTTGCGCGAATTTGCTGCCGGCCAGCGCACGGTGCTCGTCTCCAGTCACGTGCTCGCCGAGGTCGCGCAAACCGTCGACCAGGTGCTGATCATCAACCGCGGCCGCCTCGTCGTCGAGACGTCTCTCGAGCAGCTGACCGCCCGCGTCGGCGGCTCGGTGCGCGTCCGCAGCCCCGAACCCGACAAGCTCACCGCGGCGCTCGAACGCGCGGGCATCGAGACGACACCGAGCAACGAGCACACCCTGCTGGCCCATGGGACAACCAGCGAACAGGTCGGCGATCTCGCCTTCGCCGCGGAGGTACCGATCCACGAACTGATCGCGGAGAGCTCCTCGCTCGAAGACGTCTTCCTCGAGCTCACCTCGGAGCAACAGTCGTGAAGGGCCAGTTCAAAGCCGAGCTGCTGAAGATCCGCTCCACCCGCACCACGATCGGGCTCGTACTCGGCATGATCGCCCTGATCCTGCTCTTCTCGCTGCTCTCCGGGCTGCTGACCAAGGCGCCCAGCCTCGTCACCGCCGAAGACCAACGAGGCCTCCTGAGCGTCGGCAGTCTCGCCGGCGTCTTCTCCGCCCTCGCCGGCATCATGCTCATCACCGGCGAATACCGCTACGGCACCATCCGACCGACCTTCCTGTTCACACCCAAACGGTCGCGCGTCCTCGCCGCCAAACTCGCAGCCGGACTCCTCGCCGGCCTCATCTTCGGCATCGTCGCCGAAGGACTCGGCTTCGCGGTCGGCTACGCCGCACTCGCCGGCCGCGGCATCCACCTCGTCCTCACCGGCAACCAGATCACCCTCCTGCTGCTCGGCACCATCGCGGGTACGGCGCTCTGGGGAGCGATCGGCGTCGGACTCGGCGCGATCATCCGCAGCCAGGTCGGCGCCATCATCGGCCTGCTCGCCTGGGGCTTCGTCGCCGAAAACCTCCTCTTCGCCTTCGTCCCCTCCGCCGGCCGCTTCGCACCCGCCCACGCATCAGATGCACTCATCGGCCTCACCACCAAACACCTCCTCCACGCAACCGCCGGCGGACTGATGCTCATCGCCTGGACCGCCGCCCTCGCACTCGCAGGCGTCGCAATCGCAGCCCGCCGCGATGTCAACTAACACCTACCTGCACTAGTGAGCACGGAGCTGCTGGACGAGGTCGCACCAGCGTCGCACGAGGATAAGGGGTTGCTCGAGCTGGGCGCGTGGGATGGGGCAGCCGGTCGACTTCGCTAGGTCGTTTCGGGGGTTGAGCCCTTGCTGTGACCGCGGCTGCGGGTCACGATGCGACAGTGAGCGTGCTGAGCGATTCGCGCCCGGAGTTCGACTTGCTCGTGGAGCGCGAGGACGAGCTCGCGACGCTCGAAGCTGCATTCGCAGAGGTCTCCGCTCGTCGAGGACGTGTCGCGCTCGTCACGGCGGAGGCAGGCGGGGGCAAGACTGCCTTGATCGAGCGGTTCTGCGCCCACCGGGCTCGCTCGACGAGGGTGCTCCGCGGTGCCTGCGATGCGCTCGTCACGCCTCGACCGCTCGGGCCGATCCACGACTTTGCCGCCGAAGTGGGACCCGACTTCGAGGACAGGCTGCTGGGTGACGCGGCGCCGTACGAGGTCGCCGGAGCGCTGATCGAGGAACTGCGCAGGCGCGAGACCGTGCTGGTGGTCGAGGATCTTCACTGGTCCGACGAGGCGACGCTCGACGTGCTCCGGTTGCTCGCACGCCGGATCGGGAGGGTCCGCGTGCTGCTCGTTTTGAGCTACCGCGACGAGGCGCTGGGGCCGAGACATCCCGTTCGGGTCATGCTCGGCGAGCTGGCGTCGGGGCTCGCTCCCGTGCGTCTCGAGCTCGCCCCGCTCTCCTCGGAGGCTGTCGCGCAGCTCGCCCAGCCGTACGACGTCGATGCAGGCGATCTCCACAGGCTCACGGCCGGGAATCCCTTCTTCGTGACCGAAGTGCTCGCCTCCGGGAACGACACCATGCCCTCGACGGCGCGAGACGCGGTGCTCGCCCGGGCCGCGCGACTACCTGAGAGCGCAAGGGCGCTGATCGACGCGGTGGCGATCGTCCCACCAAGCGTCGAACCCTGGCTGCTCGAGGAGTTGGCGGGCGAACACGCTTCCGCGCTGCGGGACGTCCTCACGTCGGGAATGCTGATCGAGCGGCAGGGCGCGATCGAGTTCCGCCACGAGCTCGCCCGCCTCGCAATCGAACAGTCGCTCGAGCCTCGCCGGCGGGTCGCTCTTCACCGCAGAGCCCTCGCCGCATTGGCCACCCCGCTGGCAGGCGCGCCTGACGTGGAGCGCCTCGCATTTCACGCGGACATGGCAGAGGACGGCGAGGCCGTGCTTCGTTTCGCACCCGCAGCCGCCGCCCGCGCGGCATCGCTTGGTGCGCACCGCGAGGCGGCCGGCCACTATGCCCGGGCGCTCAGGTTCGGCGATGGGCTGGAGGTGAGCGAGCAGGCGCAGTTGCTCGAGCAGCGCTCTCGAGCCTGCTACCTCAGCGACGACATCGACCAGGCGATCGAGTCGGCCGAGCAGGCGCTCGAGCTGTGGCGTACGCTCGGTGAGACGCTGGAAGAGGGCAGGTTGCTCTGCTGGCTCGCGGAGATCCTCTGGTGTCCGGGCCGGACGCAGGAGTCTGCGGAAGCCGCTCGTCGGGCGGTCATCCTCCTCGAGACGCTTCCGCCGGGCGGCGAGCTCGCGTTGGCGTACTCCGAGCAAGGATCGCCGGCGCTGGGTGAGCGGGCGGTCGAGTTGGCCCGGGAGCTCGGCGATACCGAGCTCCTCGTCACCGCCCTCGACTCGCTCGGAGGCCTCGTCTTCGCCGACGGGGGGAAGGCGAAGCTCGAGGAAGCTCTCGCCCTCGCCCGTGGAGCCGGGCTGCACCGTCTTGTCGGCCGGGTGCTGATCAACCTCGCGGGAGGAGCGATCGGGGCGCGGCAGTACGCGGTTGCAGCCGAGTATGTCGAGGAGGGGGTGGAGTACTGCAGCGAGCACGGCCTCGAGCTCTACCGGTTCTATGGGCTCGCACATCGCGCCCGGATCGAGCTCGACGTGGGTCGCTGGGACGAGGCGGCAGAGACCGCCTCAGATGTGCTGCGGATCCACCGGGCATCGATCCTGCCGCGTATCTGGGGATTGGTCGTCCTTGCACTCGTTCGGGCTCGTCGTGGCGATCCCGACCATGGCGATCTCATCGAGGAGGCCTGGAACCTGGCCGAGCCGACCGAAGAGGTGCTGCGCACGCGGCCGGTTGCGACTGCGCGGGCGGAGATGGCCTGGCTGGCAGGGGATCGAGCCGGCGCAGAGGCCGCGACCGACCGGCTGCTCGCGCTGGCAATCGAGTACGAGGACCGCACGGCCGTCGGCGAGCTTCTCGTGTGGCGTCGCCGCGCCGGAATCGACGACGCCGACGTGCCGTTCGCTGTTCCGCAGCCGTATGCCGCCCAGCTCTCGGGTGACTGGGCGCTCTCCGAGCGGATCTGGAGCGAGCTCGGGTGTCCGTATGAGGCCGCCCTCGCGCTTGCGGAGGCCGACGAGGAGGAGCCGCTCCGCCGGGCGCTCGAGGTGCTGCAACGGCTCGGTGCAAGACCGGCAGCGACGATCGTCGCGCGGCGGTTACGGGAGCTTGGCGTCCGCGGGGTCGTCAGAGGGCCGCGTCCCTCCACCCTTGCGAACCCGGCCGCGCTGACGGCGCGCGAGGTCGACGTACTGCGCCTCCTCTCCGACGGCCTCCGGAACGCCGCGATCGCGGAACGTCTCTTCGTCTCGCCGCGCACCGTCGAGCACCACGTCTCCGCGATCCTCGACAAGCTCGCGGTCCAGAGCCGCGGCGAGGCAGTTGCGGAGGCCGGACGCCGCGGCCTGCTGCAGGTTCCTTAAGCCGTCCGCGCAATCTGGGCGTTTCCACCCATGTAAGCGCGGCCCGCGCCTCGTACCGTCGGATCGTTGCAGCGGCGAACGACGAGAAGGAGGACGGTGGTGACGATCTACAAGAGCCAAAGCCGCCGCGTGGCAGGCATGGCTGGGCTCGCGGCCGCGGTCTGTCTCGTTGGGATCGCGCCGGCGGCAGCCGCACAGGGAGCTCACCGACCGCACGTCCGACTGAGCTTGCGGTCTTCCGTGATCGATCTCTTCCAGTCTGCAACCGTCAAGGTCAGCGGGGTGACCGTCCGGCAAGCCGAGGCGCGGCTTCTCGGAGCGACCGACGAGTCGGGGTTGGCGTACGAGTGGACCCCGTATCGGTGGCAGCGGCTCCGGCTGGTTCGCGGCACGTGGCAGGGCGTGCTGCCGTCCCCGGCGCTCCACGGGATCTACCGAGTGCAGCTTCGGCTCGATCACGGTCGAGCTCGCCTCTCCTCCAACAACTGGTTGCTGCGCGTGTTCCCGCACGGACGCTCGACTCGGCGGTCCTTTCCCACGCCTCTGGCGGCCATTCGTGGCTTCGTCGCCCATCGCCCCGGCGACGACGTGTTGGTGGCGTTGAGACGTTGGCCCGAGGCGGCGTTCGACCACCGCGACCCACGACTCCACCGGCTCTTCGCGGTCGCCTACGCACCGAGGGGCGACAACCGAGCCGGCTCACGGCTCGGCTTGTTCGTCACCACGGTTCGCGACGGGTACCACGGCCGCTGGCGCGTGCTCAGCGCGACGGTCCAGCCGTACGGCTGAGGGAGGCTTGAAAGGCTAGAGTTCGGGCGGAATACTTGTGCGCGCAATTTTCGTTTGAGTCTTCGATGGATCTTGGACTAGTCACCTTCGCCGACCTCCACCCCGGTCTCGGTCCTGCGGAACGCATGCGGGATCTCCTGGAGGAAGCCAGGCTCGCTGACGAGCTCGGCCTGAAGGTCTTCGCCGTCGGAGAGCATCACCGCCCCGATTACCTCGTCTCGTCGCCGACGACCGTCCTGGCCGCGATCGCCGCCGTCACGGAGCAGATCCGGCTCTCGAGCGCCGTGACCGTGCTCTCCTCCGACGACCCGGTCCGGGTCTTCGAGCAGTTCGCGCACGTCGACCTGATCTCGGGCGGTCGAGCGGAGATCATGGCGGGGCGTGGCTCGTTCATCGAGTCGTTCCCGCTGTTCGGTTACGACCTGCGCGACTACGACGAGCTGTTCACCGAGAAGCTCGAGCTGCTGCTCGCGATCCGGGACGACGAGCGCGTCACCTGGCAGGGAAGGCACCGCGCGCCTCTCGAGGACGCGGTCGTCTGGCCACGACCGGTACAGGATCAACTTCCCATCTGGGTCGCCGTCGGCGGCAGCCCCGAGTCCGTGGTCCGGGCGGCACGCCTCGGCCTACCACTGGCGCTCGCGATCATCGGCGGCCAAACAGCCCGCTTCAAGCCGTTCGTCGATCTCTACCGGCACGCGTGGGTGGAAACCGGACAGGCCGGCGAGCCGCGCATCGCCATCAACACACACGCGTTCATCGCAGACTCGCGCCGGCAGGCCGACGCAGCCTTCGCCGCGCCGTACCTGGACGTGATGAACCGAATCGGCAGGGAGCGCGGCTGGCCTCCCTCGGGACGCACAGAGCTCGAGGCGCTCGCAGCTCCGTCCGGCCCGCTCGCACTCGGCTCACCCGAGGAGGTCGCCGAGAAGATCATCTCGTTCCAGAAGACCTTCGAGCCCGAGCGCTACCTCGCCCACATCGGTATCGGCGCGGTCTCGCACGCGGACGTCATGCGCGCGATCGAGCTCTTCGGAACCGAGGTGGCGCCGATCGTCGAGTCCGAGACGAGACTTGCTGCCGAGGTTCCGTAGTCCCCCACCCGAGAGGAGGAGGCAGTCGATGGCCACACTGAGCGACAAGCAGGCGAAGCTCTTCACCGACCGCAACTGGGGCGTGATCGCGACCATCCGCCAGGACGGATCGCCGCAGGCCACACCGGTCTGGATCGACTACGACGGCGAGAACGTCCTCGTCAACAGTGCCCGCGGCAGGACGAAGGTCACGAACATCGAGCGCGATCCACGAGCGACCGTCACCGTCCTGCCCGCCGAGGACCAGCAGTCCGGCTACGTGATGGTCAGCGGCCCGGCGAAGATCGTCGACGAGGGCGCGCTCGAGCACATCAACATGCTCGCGAGGAAGTACCTGGGCCAGGACAAGTACCCCTACCTCGGACCGGGCGAGCAGCGCGTGATCATCCAGATCCATCCCGAGCGCGTCGACGGCTTCGGCGCGGGCGGCTAGGGGTCTTTGGCGGAAGGCCGCTCGTCGTCGGCGTGCGATGGTCGTTCGCTGACAAGGACGCAGGGAGCGTGAATAGCAGCGCTATTCGCGCGACTGAGGACGCCGCTCAGCGGGCGAGCAGCGTGCGCCGACGGCTCAGCCTGCTTTTCGCCAAAGACCCCTACTTGCGATACTCGTGCTCGTGGGCGAGATCGATCCACTCGGCACGCGTAGGCAAGGCCTCGATGCGTTCCTGGACCAAAAGGTCGCAGAGGGTTTTGTGATCGAGACCCGTACCGACACCCACGCGATCATCTCGCAGCGCCCGAAAGGTCTGAAACGCTTTACCAGCGGCACAGACCCCGGACGCTACGTGGTCGAGGTCGACGAAGATGGAAGCGCGACGATGCGTCCCGCAGAGCCGCGACGCACCTAACTCGCACCTACGAGGAGACGGACATGGCAAGCAAGGACAAGAACACCAAGAAGAGCACGGAGAAGAAGCCCGCTCAAAGGACGCTGAAGGAAAAGCGCCAGGCGAAGAGGGCGAAGAAGTAATCGCGCCGCACTAGTGCTAGGCTCGTTGGACTATCTGAGCGAGTACCGGATGCGCGTTGGGTGCCTCCTCTGCCCGTTCCTGAAGTAGCAGAGGAGGTGTTTCATCTATGGCAACCGGAACCGTGAAGTGGTTCAACGCCGACAAGGGATACGGGTTCATCACCCCCGACGGCGGCGGCGACGATCTCTTCGTCCATCACAGCGCGATCGTCGGCGAGGGCTACAAGACGCTCGCCGAGAACGCGAAGGTGCAGTACGAGCCCGAGCAGGGCGACAAGGGGCCGCAGGCGACGAACGTGACGCTTGCGTCCGCCTGATTCGAGAGTGGTCAGCTGCGCGCCGATCGCACGGGGCTGCAGCTGCCGCTCGACCTACTGACAAGGAGCGGTGGATGCCCGCGAAGAAGCAGCAGACGCACGCAAAAAGGGCGCGCGAGCTCGCGGTCAAGGAGAAGCGCGAGCGCAAGCGGGCGAAGAAAGCCGAGCGCGCGGCTCGCCGCCGAAGGTGTCATGACGAACGAGGACGGCAGCGTCGTCGCCCTCGAGACGCTGAGGACGAGGACGACAGCGGCGTCTCCCCTGAGACGCCGCAGGACGAGAGTGCAGCCGCGGCGGTGCCGGCGCCGGTCGAAGTTCGGTGAGCGCTCCCCGTAACGAAGACGGGGTCCCGCACCGCCGTGAACGGTTGGGTGTGCCGCCCGGCGAGGCGCCGAGGGACGAGAGCTGGCCTGGCGCGAACGACGCCAAGAAGGAAACGCTGCGGCGAAACAACCTCCAACGGCAGGCGCGCGCGCAGGGCTTCGAGCTTCGTCACTCCGCCTACGGCTACGCCCTGCTCGACCCGGCGCACAAGCGAATCGACGATCGAAGCGACATGACACTCACGGAGGTCGAGTCGTGCCTCAAGCGCAGCTGAAGCCCGCGCGATGACCGCGGCAGTAGACGATGCCCGGTCGCAGGCCTTCGACGCGTTCTTGAGAAAACGCGAGGCAGAGGGATACATGATCGAGACGCGGACCGTCATGCAAGCGGTGATCTATCGCCGCCATCGCCTGCGTTTCCTTCGCCGCCTGGTCACGGGTGGAAGCGAGTCGCGACGACTCCTGGTGTCGGTGGACCGACATGCCCAGATCACCAGTGTCGCGGTGAAGCCGACGGCTTGACCCGCCGGACGCAGTTTCAGCCGACTCCCACGACGAAGAACGCGATTGCGACGTACTGGCACGTGAGCGCGACCAGCGTCAGCGCGTGGAACACCTCGTGGTAGCCGAAGACGGCCGGTAGCGGGTCCGGCTTGCGCCGCGCGTAGACCACCGCGCCCACCGTGTAGGCGAGACCACCCGCCGCGAGCAGGGCGACCGCCGCCGGCCCTTCCGTTCGCGCGATCTGCGGCATCGCGACGATCCCGACCCAGCCGAGCGCGAGGCCCACGACTGCTGAGAGCCACTTCGGCGAAGCGACCCAGCACAGCTTGGTGAGGATCGCGGCCCCGGCTCCGACCCAGACTACGGCGAGCACGACGTGCTGGAGGCTGCCGTGAAGCGCGAGCAGACCAACCGGCGTGTAGGTGCCCGCGATCAGCAGGTAGATGCCGGCATGGTCGAGCTTCCGCATCCTCAGGCGGGCGCGCGGACTCCACCTGACACGGTGGTAGAGCGCGCTCGCGCCGAGCATGGTCACAGCCGCGGCCGCGAAGACAGCGGCCGCCACGAGCCGCCGTCCGTCGACCGTACTGACGAATACCGCGCCGACAACGCAGGCGACGACGAAGCCGGCTTGATGGAGCATCCCGCGCAGCAGCGGCGGCGCCGGCAAAGTCAGCTCAGACATCGCTGGCGACCTGCTGCAGGATCCAGGCGTCTGCCGCCTCCGGCTCGATCCCGCGACATGCGGCGATCTCGGCGGTGAGCAGCCTGCGGGCCTCGCGGAAGAGCTCGTTTGCGATCGGTTTGTTCGACGTCGTGGTGAGCCGCCGCTGCCGCTGCAGACCGTCGCGGACGATCTCGGCCAATCCGCCGATCTCACCGGACGCCAACTTCTCCTGTGCGAAGCGGCGACGCCGCGACCAGTGCTCGACCGGCGGCGCCACGTCGGCCCCCAGCGTGAGCCGCACATCCTCCAGCTCCGGCTCCCCGGAGAGGCATCGCAGTGTCTCGCGTGCTCGGACGAGCGGGAGTGTGACCCTCAACCCGCTCTCCAGGACGAGGATGATCCTTGCCGGCTGCGTGCCCTCGGCGGCGTGCGCGGATTCGATCCGCCCGATGCCGTGCGACGCATAGACGACCACATCGCCTGCTGCAAGGCGCAGCGACGACCGAGCGGCTGACGGCATCGGCGGTGTCCTCATGCGTTCCTCACGCCTGCCGCAGAGTTGCCGTCCGCATCTCCGCGTCCCGGCGGAACTGCGCGTTGTCGCGGTCGAGAGACTGCATCGCGCCCCGATCCTGCCACGGCTCGGCGGCCGATGGCCGGAAAGTCGCGACGCTTGTTGGTACTCGCACTGTAGCGGCCCCTCGCGCGACGTATCGGACGGCGATGGCTACGGTCCCGTTCGCGTGACTACGACCTTCGCGGTCGGGCTGGCGGTACCTGGCGCTCCCTCCGCCGTGTCGGCCGACGGCAGCGAGATCCAGACGTCGGCTCCTCCGGACGAAGCGTCGACGAGCCCTACCCCACCCCCGTGCGCGGCCGCGACGAGCTCGACGATCGAGAGACCGAGCCCCGACCCACCGCCGCTGCGCGCCTCGTCGGCGCGGCTGAAACGGTCGAACGCACGCTCGCGGAACTCGCGCGGGAAGCCGGAGCCGCCGTCGCTGACGTGAAGCTCGACGAGGCGATCCCGCTCCTCGGCGCGGAG
Source organism: uncultured Actinomycetes bacterium (assembly GCA_963759435.1). GTDB lineage: Bacteria > Actinomycetota > Thermoleophilia > Gaiellales > Gaiellaceae > Palsa-739. The sequence goes on from CAVWZB010000015.1 coordinate 13,871, forward strand.
CACGACCGTGCCCTGGCCGTGCGTGAGGGCGTTGTCGACGAGGTTCACGAGCGCCTGGCCCGCGCGGAGCGGATCGGCGTCGACGTGGAGGTGGGTCTCCTCGACTCGGAGCTCCCTTCCCAGCGAGCCGGCTCGGGTCGCGAAGCGCAGCGCTGCGTCGGCCAGGAGCTCTTCGGCCGCGCAGACCTCTCGGCGGATCGGCAGCTGTCCCTGGTCGGCGCGGGCGATGAGAAGCAGAGCGTCCGCGAGCCGGGATAGACGCTGCGTCTCGTCGGCGGCGGAGCGCAGCGCCCTCTCGAGCTCCTCGTGCGAGCGAGGGCGGCGCAGCGCGAGGTCGAGCTCGGTGCGGAGCAGCGCGAGCGGAGTCCGGAGCTCGTGACTCGCGTCGGCGACGAAGCGCCGCTCGTGCTCGACGGCCTCCTGCAGACGGGCGAGCATGTCGTTCAGCGTCACGGCAAGCCGGGACACCTCGTCTCCCGCCGGCGGCACTGGCAGCTTGCTCGGCTCGCCCGGAGTCACCGCTTCGGCGCGGCGACGCAGCACCTCGACGGGACGGAGCGCTCCCGCCGCGAGCGCGTAGCCGCCGAGCGAGGCCGCGAGCAATGCCAGGGGCAGGAAGATCAAGAGCTCGTGTCGCAGGTGATCGAGCGACTCGCTGCGGGGCTCGAGCGACCGCGCGAGAACCGCAACCCCCTGGCCCGAGGGCGCCGGGCGGACGAGCACACGCCAATCGCCCTTGTGCCCGGGGAGCCGCGTGTCGAGCCACACCTGCCGGCCGGCCGCCGCCTCGGCGAGTGACTCCCGGCCCACCAGCGGTGCCGCTCCCACCGGCTGCGAGCTGCGCAGGTGTCCCCGCGGGTCGAACAGCTGCGCAAGCGTCGGGCCGCTGCCCGTGTCTGCGTCGACGCTGCCGCTGTGAATCTCCTCCCGGGACTGCCCCACGAGCGTCTGGTCCACCGTTCGGAGCAGCTCGTTCGCGACGCGCCGGTAGACGAAGAGCCCGACGACGGCGAGGACGACGGCCATGGCTACCGCGAAGCCGAGCGTCAGGCGGACGCGAATCGGAACCCGGCTCACGGCTCCGCCCGCAGCCGGTAGCCGACGCCGCGGATGGTCTCGATCGAATCGCGGCCGAACGGGCGGTCGATCTTCTCTCGCAGGTAGCGGATGTAGACGTCGATGACGTTCGACCGGCTTTCGAAGGCCATGTCCCAGGCGCCGTCGAGCAGCTGGGTACGGCTCAGTGTCACGCCGGGCTGCCGCATGAACAGCTCGAGCAGCGCGAACTCCTTGGCGGACAGGACGAGCTCCTGGCCGCCGCGCCATGCCTTGTGCGCCGCCGGATCCAGGCGAAGATCGCCGACCTCGAGCACGGGCGGCCGTTCCGCCGGCGCCCGCCGGGTGAGTGCGCGAAGCCGCGCGAGGAGCTCCTCGAACGCGAAGGGCTTCGCGAGATAGTCGTCCGCACCGGCGTCGAGACCGCTGACCCGGTCGTCGACGGCATCACGCGCCGTCAGCATCAGCACCGGCGACCACACTCCGTTGCCGCGCATCCGCCGGCAGATCTCGAAGCCGTCCGCTCCCGGCAGCATCACGTCGAGGACGATCGCGTCGTAGGAGACGGCCTGCGCCATCCAGAGCGCCTCCTCGCCCCGGTCGGCGAGATCGGCCGCGTAGCCCTCCTCGCCCAGGCCACGGCGAAGGAGCTCGCCCAGCTTCCTCTCGTCCTCGACTACCAGAACACGCATCGCGGAGTCATTGTCGCTCGGGGGTTCACCCGGTCGTTGGATGCGTCGGCGTGCTGCCGCCGGGGGCGAGCAGGTCGAAGCCGTCCGGGATGTTGAGAAGTCCTGGAGCGGTGCCCGCATGTCCGTCCGCCCCGTACTGCCAGACGAGAGCGCGGGTCGACGGGTCGATCGCGACCATCCGGTCGTTGTAGTCGTCGTTGACCATGAAGACGCCGGAGGGGAGCCGCTCGACGAGCGACGGGTGATCGAGCACGCCGAGGCCGCTCGTGGGCTGGTACCGGTACAGGATCCGACCGCGCCGGTCGAACTCGACGATCCCTCCCGGGTGCTCGTAGTCGGCGACGAGGTAGCGGTTTGGCCCGAGCTGCTGTGGATCCGAGGGGTAGCCGATGGCGAGGTGCGCGGCCCAGACCTTCCGTCCCGAGGGCGTGAGCTCGTCGATCCAGCTGCCGTTGATCTCGGAGACGAGCAGGTTGCCGTCCGCGAGCGGCGTGTCCCCATTTGGCGAGCCGAGCGCAGCCGGCGGGTCGTGCGCGCACCGGCCCGGGGTACCGATCTGATGAACGACGCGCTTCGTGCGCGGGTCGAGGATGAGGACGCGGCAGTTCCCGGCGTCGGCGACGGTCATCTCGCCGTTGCCGAGCACGTACGTGTCGTCGGGCGTGTTGAGGTACCCGGCGGAAGTTCCCGGATTGCGCGGGTGCCCGTAGTGGAAGACGATGCGCCCCGACGGATAGGCGATCTCGACGATCGTGTGGTTGTCCTCCTGGTTGGAGACGATCGCGGTCCCGTGGCGGATGAAGAAGGCGTCGTCGGGGAAGTAGAAGCCGCCGTGTGGGGCCGCCCGCCCGGGCGACGGGTATCTCCAGACGACCTTGTCGCGGTCGTCGAGGAGGAGCAGCCGGTCGCTGCCCCGATCGGCGATCAGCAGCTTGTCGCCGGCGAACGGCGAGCCGGCGCCGGGATCGCCGGCTCGACCGAAGCCCTTGTTCGGGACGACCATCTGGACGTCGGCGATCGGCTGCCGGCCGCTCGACTCGCCGCCGACGATCCAGAGCCGCCCGTTGCTCACGGCGGCGCCGGCGATAGGCCACCCCCACTCGCAGCGACCCTGCACGCAGGAACGAGGCTCCGCGCGGCTGGAAGGCGTAGACGGCCTTGGTCGGCCCCGCTGCGGTGCGACCACCGGCGAGGTAGATCGTTCCACCGAGCACACCTGCTGCTGCGCCCTCGAGCGGCCGAGGCAGGCGGCCGACCACGCGCGCCGTGCGGCCGGCCGGATCGACGAGCTGGACGGCGTCGCTGGGACGGCCGTTCGCGCCGAGGCCGCCGAAGACGTAGATCCGGGAGCCGAGCGCGGCGAGCGCCGGGTAGCGAACAGGAACAGGAAGCGCGGCGACCGCGCGATAACGACGCCCGTCGGTCGTCGCGAGGACCTCACGATCCATCGCCGGGCCGTCGTAGCCGCCGACCACGTACGCGGTGCGGCCGATCGTCACGGCGCCCGCGTCGGCGCGCGCTTGCGGGAGCGCGCCACCGGCATTCGTCGTTTCGCCGGTTTGAATCTGGGTCGAGCCGGCCGGAGCCGCCGTGCCGCCGCCGATCACGAGCAGGCGAGCGCCGAGCGTGGTGCCCGCCGCGTCGTGCGTCGCCTCGAGCAGGCTGCCGTGCGGCGACAGCGCGCCGGTCCGGGTGTCGAGAACCTCGACGGCATTCGTCGACGAGTCACCGGATCTCAGGCCGCCGAGGACGACCAGCCCAGGACGCGCTCCGCCACGAGGCAGGACGACCTCGCGGCTGAGCGGCGCGTCGAGCCGCCAGGGGAGCAGGCCCGCCTCGGCCGCGGGAGGCCGTACCGGCGGAGTTGCCTTCGCCTCTTGTGGAGGCGGAGTCGGCTTCCCGTCGTGGCCTCGCCCGACGGCGAGCTCCAGCCCGCCGGCCAACACGATCGCCAGAATCGCGAGCAACACGGCGGGTCTCCGGTGCATGGCGAGCAGTCCACCAACCGTCGCGTGAGAACGGGCTGAGCACGGTGGCCGCGTTCCCTATTCGCCTCCCAGCTACCTCACATCGACCTCTCATCGCTCCCGGGCACGCTGGCCCGGCATGGCCAGAGATTCCCGCATCGAGCTCGCGCGAGCGCGGGCGCGCACGGCGAAGAGGGCGATCGGGCTGCTGACGGCGGTCGTCTTCGGCGTCGCGTTCGTCGGCGCGAAAGCCCACGCGCCGGGTCACACGAAGGGGAAGGCGAAGTCCCTCGGCGCTCCCTCTTCCTTCGAGCGCGCGGTACGGCGCAGCGTCGCGCAGGGTGGACAGATCGCGCCGGCGGTGCAGCCTCCGCCGGTCGCCACCTCGACGTCGTGAGCGTCGGCGTCGTGCACCGGTTTCGCGCCATGGGCTGCGACGTCGCGCTGGCGGGCGGTAGCCCGGCGACTGCTGCGGGCGTGCTGGAGCGCTGGGAGCAGGCCTTCAGCCTGTTCCGCCTGGAGTCGGAGCTGTCGCACGTGAACGCGTCGCCCGCGCGGATGCTGTGCGTCTCGCAGCTCTTCGCGAGCACGCTGAGCACGGCGCTGGACGTCGCCGCCGAGACGGCCGGCCTCGTCGATCCGACCCTCTGCGGCCGGTGGTCCGAGATCGTCGTCTCCGCCAGGCTGCTCTCACGGCCACCGGGCCTGGCGCTCGACCTGAACGGCGTCGCCAAGGCGCTCGCCGTCGACGAGGCGGTGGCGGCGCTCGAGGGGCCGGGCTTCGTCTCGGTCGGCGGCGACCTTGCTGCGCAAGGCCCGGTTGACGTCGCGCTGCCGGCAGGCGGCGCAATCCGCGTCGTGTCGGGCGGCCTCGCGACCAGCGGCACGGCCTCGCGCGGCGCGCACCTCGTCGACCCGGCAACCGGCCGCCCGAGCGAATCGCGCTGGGAACAGGTGACGGCTTCGGGAACAACGTGCCTCGCGGCGGACGTTGCCGCGAAGACCGGCTTCCTCCTCGGCGACGACGGCCCCGAGTGGCTCGACGCGCGCGGCATCCCGGGCCGCTTCGTCGCCGTCGACGGCGAGATCGTCGAGAACGACACCTGGGCGCGCGCGACGCGGTTGGTGCAGACGTGCACGTGAGCTCGAGCCCGGCGATCTGGTACGCGGCGCGGGCCTCCGGGGTCGCGGCCTACGTCGTGCTCAGCATCGTCGTCTCGCTCGGCCTGACGCTCGGCGGCAAAGCGCAGAACCGGCGCTGGCCGCGCTTCTCGGTGGAGGACATCCACCGCTTCGGCGGGCTTCTCGTCGGCTCACTCATCGGCGTGCACGTCCTCGCGATCGCGGCCGACTCGTTCCTCCCCTTCTCGCTCACTCAACTGATCGTGCCCGTTCACCTCGAGCTACCGCCCCCTCTGGACGGGGCTCGGCATCGCAGCCGCCGAGCTGCTCGTCGCGCTCGCGATCACGAACCACTACCGGCGGCGGCTGCCGTACCGGTTCTGGCGACTGGCGCACTACCTCAACTTCGCCGTGTGGACGTTCGCGTCGCTGCACGGGCTGATGGCCGGAACAGATCGAGGCGCCGTCTGGCTCGCGATCCTCTACGGAGTCTCGGTCGCGACCGTGCTCATGCTGCTGCTGTGGCGCTTCGGCAGACGCGCCGTCCCCTCGGCGCGCATCGCGACGGCCGGCGCCGTCACGGGCATCGCGCTGCCGCTGCTCATCGTCGGCCCGCTGCGCCACTCGCCGCCGCTGTGGAACGCCACGAACGTCGACGAGAGCCTCACCGGCAGCGTGATCCGCAACGGCAGCGAGCTGCAACAGATCGTCTCCTTCGTCGGGCAGGGACGCCGCCCGCAGAAGCTCGTGGTGCGCGCGGACCTTCTCGTGGCGCCTGCAAAGCTCGAGTCGACCTCGCTCCAGCTCGAGTACCTCCCGAGCGGCGACGTCTGTCGGGGGCACGTCACGAAGGTGGGCGGCGAGAGCTTCATCGGGACGTGCCGGCTCCCGAACGGCGAGCAGCGCACGATCGAAGCGAGCTGGGTGCCGAACGAAGCCGGAACAGCAGTCGTCGGCAACATCCGGCTCCGTGGCTAGTCGTCCTCGCAGGCCACGTTGACGTAGCCGGAGCGGAACGGCTTCGCTTCACCCGACGCGGGGTCGAACGAGTGGCGCCAGACGCAGCCCGTGTCGTTCGTCAGCAGGTGGATCGAGACGGATGTCTCGGCGGAGGTCGTGCGCACGCGGTGAATGTCGTCGCGCGGCGGGATCAGGACGTAGAACTCGCCGGGAGCGAGGAAGCGCCGCTCGACGAGCTCGAGCGCGTCGTCTCGCCGCGCGTAGATCTCCTCGTCCTGCTCCCCGCGGTAGAGGCCGACGAGCCCCCAGGCGAGGTGGTCGTGGATCGGTGTCTCGGAGCCCGGCGGCACGACGAGGGAGAAGAGCGACAGCGACTGATCCTCGGCGCGGTAGAGGAGCCACTGGCCGATGCCGCCTCCCATTCCGCTCTCCGGAGCGGCGGCCTGGTACTCGGACGGGAGCCAGTCCGGGTCGGCGAGCAGCTCCGCGAAGCGAGGCCTGAGGGCCTCGCAGGCCTGCTCCGGCGTCTGCGCAGCGGCGATCGTCGCCTGCACGTCCGCGACGAACGAACGCACGATCGGCGTGTCGAGAACGAATGCCTCGCTCATCGGGGTCGATTCTGATCGAAACACCGTCGCTACCGCCGGAAGCGGTAGATGCGGGCGTCGTGCTGCGCGAACCAATCGCGAAAGCCATGGTCGGCGACTCGGACCGTCCTGAACGTCTGGTTGTCCGGCTCGACCGGCGGCGGGAGCGGCTCCTGCACGTACTCGAACAGGACCTCGCCGCCCGGGATCGGCTTCCCGTCGCGTCTCCGCGGGAGCCCGCTGAAACGAACCCTGCTCGTGCCGCCGCCACGCCTGACGGCGATGACATAGACGAAGTCTCCGGCCTCGCGAGTGACGAGCTCGACGTCCTTGGTGCTCGCCTTGACCGCTTTCGGCGCGTCGGGGGCGACGAGTGCAGGCGCGACGGCGGAAGACGTGAGCTCCTCGACCAGCGGCCGGAGCACGCGCTCCCAGAATGTCCAGTTCCAACCCGCCTGCGCGTCGGCGGGTCGGGCGATCTGCGTGAGATGGCCGCCGAAGAACGCCAGACCTCGAGCTCCGTTCACGATCGCCTGGTACGCCATGAACCGCTCCTGACTCAGGGTCGGGAAGAGCGGAACGTTGCCGGGATGCTGCTCCGAGGCGACGACGCCGCTCCAGGCGATCTGGAGCGTCATCCAGACCGGCTTGCCGCCGGCGGCCTTCACCATCTTCCGGGTGATGCTTCCGACGATCCCGATGTCGCGGTTGCGCCCGCCGGCATGCTTTCCCGGTGGGTAGGAGACCGGATAGATGTCGGCCCCGGTGATGTCGAAGGCCGGCCGATACGGAGCGAGCTGCGCCGCGGTGCCGAGGGGGGCCTGGGTTATCACGACCGGATGGCCGGGGTCGGTTTCCCGCAGTGTTCGGTAGGCACGCACCAGCCCGGCCACAGGCACCCGGGCGGGCCGGTTGGGGTTCGCGGGCTCGTCGATCCCTTTCCACGCACCGAGCGCCGGGTGGTCCTTGAGCTCTCCGACGATTCGCGTCAGCAGCTGTTCCTTGGCCGCGAGCCCGCGCGCAGGCAGGTCGGGCACGTTGCCGAGCTGCAGCCAGCAATGGAGGCCGTGCGTGGCAGCGGCGTCCAGCACCTCGCGCACCGCCGCGATCTGCTGGTCGGTCGACTCGGGGGTCCAGATGGGTCGACCGGCGCGAATGAAGTTGGCGCCGCCGGCTGCGAGCACCGCCAGGGCGTCCTCTCCGTCCGGCGTCTTCGCTCCCAGAGGCGGCCCGTTCGAGAGGACGAGCGGGAAGACCTTTCCCCCCTCGACAACCAGCGCGCCTGTCGCGTGATCGACCTCGACAAGGCTCATCGGTTGCCCTATGCCCGTTATCAGCACTATTTGCCCCTATGGCGAACGAAGAGATCATCCGGATCGGGCGGCGCACGCTCAGGCTCACGCATCCCGACCGCGTCCTGTACCCCCGCGATGGCGTGACGAAGGGCGATCTCGCGAAGTACTACACCGAGATCGGGGACGTGATCGTCCCCCATCTTCGCGACCGCCCCTTCACGCTCAAGCGGTATCCCCACGGGATCGACGGCCAGGCGTACTTCCACAAGCAGGCGCCGAAGGGCAAGCCCGAGTGGATCCCGACGCGGCAGTTTCGGACCTGGCCGCGCGCGGGCGAGTCGCGGCTCGTCGACTTCACGCTCGTCAACGAGACCGCCGCGCTCGTCTGGATGGTGCAGATGAACTGCGTCGACATGAACGCCTGGTACTCGCGGGTCGACAAGCCCGACCGTCCGGACTACGTCGTCTTCGACCTCGACCCGCCGGAGTCGCGCAACGGCTTCGCCCAGGCGATCCGCGTCGCGCACCTCATCCGCGCAGCCCTCGAGGACCTCGGGCTGCGCTCGTACCCGAAGACGAGCGGCGCCGACGGCATCCACGTGCTGGTGCCGATCACGCGGCGCTCGTCGTACCGGGACACCTACGACCTCGCCGAGCTGGTCTCGCGCGGGCTCGAGGCCGAGAACCCCGGGCTCGTGACCACCGAGTGGCTGAAGAAGAAGCGCAGGGGCGTTCTGGTCGATCACCGTCAGAACGGCCACGGGAAAACGATCGCCTCCGCCTACTCCGTCCGGCCCAAGCCGGGCGCACCGGTCTCCACCCCGCTGCGCTGGGAAGAGCTCGGCGAAAAGGTTCGCCCGCGCGACTTCGGTCGGCGCGAGGCGCTGCAGCGGGTGGAGAAGCACGGCGACCTCTTCGAGCCGGTGCTGCGCGGCGGCCAGGCGCTCGGCCCGGCACTGCGCCGGCTGCGTACGTAGAGAATGGCCGAATGGCGTCCGTCGACCTGAGGGCCTTCGTCCGCGCGAACCTGCCCGAACCACCCGGGCGCGTGCTCGAGGTCGGTGCGGGCGCGGGCCGCCTCGCCCAGGCGCTCCGCGCGGCCGGCTACGAGGTGGTGGCGATCGATCCGAGGTCGGACAACGACGACGTACGCGCCGTCACCCTCGCCGATCTCGACGAGCCCGCCGGCTCGTTCGCGGCCGCGATCGCGGTCGTCTCCCTCCACCATGTCGAGCCGCTCGAGGAATCCTGCCGCCGGCTGGGCGAGGTGGTCGAGCCGGGCGGCACGCTCATCGTCGACGAGTTCGACGTCGGCGCCTTCGACCGCGGCGCCGCCGCCTGGTGGCTCGAGCAGCGGCACGCACTCGGCGAGGAGCAGCCACAGACGGCCGACGAGCTCGTGGCCGACCACCGCGAGCACCTGCATCCGCTCGAGCGGATCCTCGCGGCGCTCGACCCCTACTTCGAGCTCGGCCCGCCGCTACGCGGTGCCTGGCTCCACCGCTGGAACCTCGGCGACTCGCTCCGCGCCGTGGAGGACGAAGCGATCGCTCGAGGCCGGCTCCGCGCTGTGGGCGCACGCCTCGTCGGCCGCCGCCGCTGAGGGCGATCAGCCTGCGGCGCCCGCGAGGTCGCCTCGCGCGACCGCCACTGCCTCGAGTCTCGACGAGGCGCCGAGCGCGTGGAGCAGATGCCGCACATGGTTGCGCACGGTCTCGCGACTGAGGTGCAGCTCCTCGGCGATCTGCACGGTCGAGCGGCCCAGCTCGAGCAGCTTCAGGACCTCTGACTGCCGCGGCGTCAGGTGCAATTCCGGATGCGAGTGCGGCTCCTCCAGCACGTTGGTCACCTGACCGAACACCCCGACCACGTGCTCGCCCTGCCGCAGAGGCACCGAGCTGATCTCCACGGCGACGTGCCGTCCGTCAGAGTCCACGACGACGATCGGAGCGTCCGTCACGTCGGTGTTGCCGAGGATCTTGCGCGTGAACAGCTCCCGCGCCCGCCGCGTCTCCTCGGGCGCGACGACCGACGTGAACTGGCGCCCGATCCGATCGCCGACCGCCTCCCGGGCGGCTTCGTTCATCCAGCGGACGATGCCGGCGCGGTCGATCACGTAGCTCGGCACGTTCACGTGCTCGAGCGCACCTTCGACGTCGGCACCCATCGCTTTCAGCGCTTCGACCGACACAGATGCAGTCTGGCCGAGCATGCGGCCGTTGGCAATCCGAAGCGTCCGTCCAGCCGTAGATCCAGGCGTCGCCATGGGGCTACCGGCAATCGAGAGCAACGGCGCGTCGCACGACACCGAGGCGCTCTACCGCGAGCACGGAGCCGCCGTGGCGAGGTTCTGCCGCTCGCTCCTGCGCGACCAGGGGGAGGCGGAGGACGCGACCCAGCAGGTCTTCCTCTCCGCGCACCGCGCGCTGCTGAACGGCTCGGCGCCACGAGAGCCGCTCGCCTGGCTGCTCGCGGTCGCGCGCCACGAGTGCTACGCGCGCTTCCGCCAGCGCCCCGCTGCTCCTGCACCTGCCGACGAGGTGGCCGACGGCACCGCACCGGACGCCTCTGTCCACGTCTTCCGTGCGGGAGAGCTCGCAACCATGTGGGAGGAGGTCTCGCGGATGCCGGCCGCCCAACGCGAGGCCTTCCTCCTGCGCGAGATCCGCGGGCTCAGCTACAGCCAGCTCGCCGCCGAGCTCTCGCTCAGCGCACCGTCCGTCCGCTCGCTTCTCGTCCGCGCGCGCACGCGCCTCCGGCATCGCCTCCGCGACGTGGCCGCCGGACTCGGCGGCGCGCCGTGGATTCAGACACTGGTTCGGCTCGTCGCAGGCGGTGACGGAGCGTCTCCGGTGCCCGCCGCGACGAAGGCGGCTGCTGTCGGGATCGGCGCGCTCGCCCTTGTGGGCGGTGGCGACGTCGCCCCGGTCCAGCGCCACGCCTCCAGCACGGCCCGGCACGCGGTCGCGCAGCTCCGGACTCCTGCGGGCACGAGTCATGCCTCGACCTCGGTAGCCGCCTCGGTTGCGCGGCACGAGGATCGGCCGGGCCGCAACGTCCGCCGCGCGGAGCCCGAGCATTCGCAAAGGAGCGGAGACGGCTCCGGCGAGTCGGGCTCCGGCGGATCCGGATCGCACGAGGGCGGCGGTCAACTCGACACGTCCTCGAGCGGCGGCTCGTCGGGAAGCGGCCACGAGGGCTCCGACGACACGACGACAGTGGCCCAGCCGTCCACGGACGGACCCGACGGTGGGGGTGGCAGCAGCACCTCGACGGGCTCCGGCCGGGACGGCTCGGGTCACGACTCCGCGGACGGCGGCAGCTCGGGATCGAGTTCCGGCTCCGACGGCGGCTCCGAGTCGGCCGCTACCTCCTCGGATTCGGACGGTTCCGGCTCGGGCGGCAGCGACGGCGGCGGATCGAGCGGCCCCGGCGGCTGACCGGGCCGAGCGCGACTTTTTCACGCCGCACGCCTCTTCTCCAGTAGAGGACCGCGCGCGGCCGCGGTCGCCCAGCCAGCGAAAGAAGGAGTCATCGATGAGGATGAAGTGGACAGCTCTGCTTGCGGTCGCGGTCTTCATGCTCTCCGTCGGGTCGGCGACGGCCGCACCGAAAGCGATCAGGGGAACCGTCGTCGCGAAGCGTGCGCACGGCAGCACCGTCGTCCTGGCGACCGGACGCAAAGGCCTCGCGGTCACTGTTCACTCGGCGCACCGGACCACGCGGCTCGGCGACCGTCTCGACGTCGTCGGGAAGAGGCTCAGCGACGGCACGATCAAGGCCTCGAGCGTCCGTGTGCTGTCGCACGTCAAGAAGGCGCGGATTCACGGCATGGTCGTGAAGCGCCTCGCGCACGCACTACGGGTCGCAAGCGGCCACAGCGTCCTCACGATCCACACGAGGGGCCGGGCGCTTGCCTCGCACCACGATGGTCCTGAGAGAGGCGAGATCGGCGAGTTCGAGATCGAGTTCGAGCACGGCGACCTCGTCGAGCGCGGGTTCTCCCCTGCCACGCCGTCGGGCACCGTCGAGATCGAAGGGCACCTCCTGAGCGTCTCGCCTCTCGTCGTCTCGCTCGAGGGACTGCCGATCGAGATCACCGTCCCCAGCAGCATGACGCTGCCCCCGCTGACGGCCGGCCAGGAGGTCGAGCTGGTGGTTCAGACCGGCGCCGACAACACCTTCACGCTGGTGTCGATCCAGGCGGGCGACAACGAGGACGAAGACGAGGTCGAGGCCAAAGGCCCCGTGACCGACTCGACGACGTCGCAGATCACGATCGACGCAGGCGGCGGGATGATCACCTTCGCTGCTCCCGCCGGACAGACCCTGCCGGTGATCGCTACGGGCACGTTCGTCGAGGCGCGCGGCGTCTCGATCAACGGCGTCCTCACGCTCACGCGGCTGCGCGTCGAGGACTGCGACGGCGGCGGCCACGGCAGCGACGACGGCGGTGGCTGCGGCGGCGGCTGAGCGAAGCAGGCGATCGGGCCCGGAGCCGGCTGCGCGCCGACGCCGGGCCCTGCGGCGTCACACAGCAGGCGGGATGTTGATGTTCATCCGGAACAGGTTGTCCGGGTCGTACTTCGCCTTCAGCTCCGTGAGCCGCTCGTAGTTCACGCCGTAGCCGGCTCGCGCAAGATCGTCTTTCTCCTCGCCGAAACCGGGGAAGTTGAGGTAGACGTTCCCGGTCGAGTAGCGCTCCATCGCGTCCCAGACCTCACGGGCCCAGGCGATCGCCTCGTCGTTCTGCGCCGGATCGGTCCAGTTGGCCTCGGCGGTGACGAGGAACGGCGCGTCGCGGCCGCCGTACGCCGTCTCGGTCTCACCGACCCGGGTCATCGCTCCGCCCTGATGCCAGATCGCGATGTCGGTGAGCGGCGCCGGCCTGCGGCCGGCGAGCTCGACGATCTCGGCGATCACCTCGTCGGAGAGCTCGGCGACGGACCGCGACTTCCAGTAGCGGAGCTCGCCCTTCGGGAAGATCGCATCGAACCCGCTCTGCAGGCCCAGCCAGGGCCAGGGGCCGCTCGCGTCGACGAGCGGCTCCGCGAGCTCGCGTAGCGGCTGCACGACCCGCTCTCCCTCCTCGACGGAACCGCAGTAGGCCGCGGCGACCGCGACGATCGGAGTGCCGTGGAGCTCGGGCGGGAACGGCGGGGCCGGCGGGATGCTCCAGCAGATCGCGAGCGAGCTCAGCTCCTCCGGGGCCGTGGCCATGAAGTCGCGCCAGCCGGACAGGACCGTCGACGCCTCCTGGAACGGGTAGAAGGTCGCACCGACGAACACCATCGGCCCCACCGGGTGTGCCTGGAACTCGAACGACGTGACGACGCCGAAGTTGCTGCCCGCGCCGCGCACCGCCCAGAACAGGTCCTCGTTCTCGGTCGCGCTCGCCTTCCGGAACTTCCCGTCGGCCGTGACGATGTCGACGGAGACGAGGCTGTCGATCGAGAGCCCGTGCTTGCGGCGCAGATGGCCGAGGCCGCCGTGCAGTGTGAGCCCCGCGACGCCCGTTGTCGAGACGACGCCGCCCGGGACGGCGAGCCCGAAGAGCTGCGTCTCGCGATCGCAATCCCCCCAGGTGGCGCCGCCCTGCACGCGCACCGTCCTGGTGTCGGGATCCACGTGGACGCCGCGCATCTGCGAGAGGTCGATCACCAGCCCGCCGTCGTTGACGGCGTTGCCGGCGACGTTGTGGCCTCCGGCCTTGATCGAGAGATCGAGCCCCTGCTCGCGCGCGAAGTTGACGGCATCGACGACGTCCGCCGCGCCGCTGCACTGCACGATCAGCGCCGGGCGGCGATCGATCAGCGCGTTCCAGATCGAGCGCGCCTCGTCGTAGCCTGGGTCGCCCGGAGTGAGCACGCTGCCCCGGACCGTCTCCTCGAACGCTGCCACCGCCTCGGCATCGAGGCCTGTTTCCACCAGCTGGCCCGCCATCGGTTCCCTCCCCTGTGAAGCGGTACGAAGTTCGTTCGAGCATACGCCGGACGGCGAGCCGGGCCAATCCAGCTGCTGGTTACAAGTCTCTTAAATCCGTACGGCCGGTTCCGAAACCGTCTACGTCCTGCGAGGGTCGCCTTCGACGATGCCGTGCGGCTCCCCGTACTCGGCGAGGAGCTCGAGGAACGGATCCGGCGGGAACGACTCCGGCCCGAGGACGCCGGCCCCTTCCCACGTCCCGGCGGCGAGCAACTCGAGCGCCACCACGGGGTTGAGCGCGGTCTGGAGGACGACCGCCTGATGCCCGTACTCGCGCATCGTCCGCTCGTTGTCGGCGACGTGGTAGAGGTAGACGGCGCCGTCGCCGCCGTCCTTGCGCTTCCCGGTGACGAGCGTGCCGGCGCAGGTCTTGCCGCGCATCCGGTCGCCGAGTGTCGCCGGATCCGGGAGTGTGGCCGCGACGACGTCGCGCGGCGCGACCTCGACGCCGCGGACCCGCACCGGCTCGGTCGAGTCGAGACCGAGCTTGTGCAGTGTCCGGAGGACGTCGATGAACTCGGTGCCGAGCCCGTACTTGAAGGTCACGCGCCGGCACTCGATCTCCCGCGGTACGAGCACGACTTCCTCGTGCTCGACGTTGACGCACTCGATCACGCCGATCCCCTCGGGGAACTCGAACAGCTCAGGCTCGGAGAACGGCTCGGTCGTGTAGAAGCCGCGCTCCTTCTCCCAGATCAACGGCGGGTTCAGGCACTCCTCGATCGTCGTCCAGATGGAGAAGGTCGGCGCGAAGTCGTAGCCCTCGACGACGAGGTCGGCGCCGTCGCGCACCCCCACCTCGTCGATCTCGTCGAAGAGATGGTCAGCGGCGTAGCGGGCGAAGACGTCGGCGAGGCCCGGCTCGACGCCGATGCCGGCCAGCGCGAGCAGCCCGCGCTCCTGCCAGCGCTCGTGCAGGTCGAGCTCGTCCTGCCCGAGCAGCACGTCGGGGCTCGAGAGCGTCATCGCCATGTCGAGATACGTGCAGCCGTACTCGAAGGCGGCGTCGAGAATCGGCGGGTTGAAGCGCGGATCCGCGGCGTTGAGGACGGCGTCGGCCTCGGTCTCGCGCAGCAGCGCGACGAGTGCCTCGCGGTCGCCCGCGTCGACCTGGGTCGCGGCAAAACGGTCGTCGCCGTCCCGCTCGACCACCGCAGCCGGCCGAGCCGGGTCGAGGTCGGCGAACGTGATTCGCTCGAAGAAGTCGCGCCGTCGCGCCACCGCCGCGACAGCCGCGCCCACCGCCCCCGTCCCGACCACGAGGATCTTCATCAGCGCTGGCGGATCAACGTCACGCCCTCGCGGAAGGGAAGCAGGACCGCCTCCACGCGATCGTCGTGCAGGACGTGCTCGTTGAACCGGGCGATCGCCGTCGCGTTCTCGCCGTCGCCGTCCAGGCCGAACAGCGTGTTGTCGGCGGCGATCACGCCACGCGGCGACATCTTCGGAAGGACGGCCTCGTAGTAGTCGACGTAGCCGGGCTTGTCGGCATCGATGAAGGCGAGGTCGAACGGCCCCTCGAGCGTGGCGAGAGTCTCAACCGCCGGGCCGAGCCTGTATTCGATCCGGTCGGCGACGCCCGCCTCCTCCGCGTAGCGGCGGGCAACAGCGGTCGTCTCCTCGTTGACGTCGCACGTGATGATGCTGCCGCCCGGTGGCAGTGCGCGGGCCATGGCGATCGACGACCAGCCCGTGAAGGTGCCGACCTCGAGGACGCGCATGGCGTTCGTCATCGTGACGAGGAAGGAGAGGAACGCTCCTTCGACCGTCCCGACCATCATCTGCGGGGCCTGCTGCGTCGCCCGGGTCTCCTCGCCGAGGCGGTCGAAGAGGTCCGCGCGCGCGGTGGTGTAGCGCTCGGCGTAGGCCTCGATCTCTTCAGGGACGTACGGCATCGGCTCGGTTGCCCAGCCTAGGCCAAACCGCACCGCGCCGGACGCGCCTAGCTCGGAGTGACTGCCGTGCCGACGATCAGTGGCCGGGTGAACTTCGGCGCCTCCGGCAGCGTCGTGTGCTCGACCCGGGAGATCGTGAAGCCGGCGCCCTCGATTGCCGCGAGCGTCTGCCGGTTGCAATTGCAGCCGACGACCAGGCGGTTGAGCCAGTTCATCCGGTCCTGGAAGCGAGCAAGGTCCGGATCCTCGGAGCGGACGTGCTCGAGGAAGAGGAGGCGCCCTCCGGGACGCAGAACGCGGCGAACCTCGCCGAGCGACCGCTTCTGATCGGCGCCGCAGAGCACGAGCGTCGAGACGACGGCGTCGAAGCTCGCGTCCTCGAAGGGCAGATCCTCTGCAGGAGCCTGCACCACCTCGGCCTGCTGCGCCTGCTCGCGCGCCTTGGCCTGGAGCCGGCGAAGCATCGCCGATTCGGGCTCGGTGACGACGAGCGACTCTGCTCCGTCGTAGAACGGCAGGTTGAGGCCGGTCCCGCCGCCGATCTCGAGCACGCGCCCGGTTGCGTCCGCGAGCAGCGCTTCGCGCAACTCACGCACTCCGCCCTCCTCGGTCTTGTGCGTGAACCGGTCGTAGACGGGCGCCACGAGCGTCCAGCGAAGGCTCACCCGGCGAGCTTACGCCGTCGAGTCCGGCGACTTGTTACAGTGAACCTCGTGGTTCAGTATTCACAGCCTGTCGACCGCGCCTTCGCAGCCCTTGCCGACCCGACCCGCCGCGCCGTGCTCGAACGGCTCGGCTCGGGCAGCGCGACGATCAGCGAGCTCGCCGAGCCGTTCGGCATGTCGCTGACCGGGATGAGGAAGCACATCCTGCTGCTCGAGGAGGCAGAGCTCGTCACGACGGAGAAGGTCGGCCGGGCCCGCCGGTGCATGCTCGCGCCCTACGCATTCGAGGGCATCAGCACCTGGCTGCAGCGGCTCGACCGGTTCGCCAGGGTTGTCGAACGTACGAAAGGAGCCTGATGGCACGGAAGTTCACTGCAGAGGAGAAGGCCGCCGCGAAAGCAGCGTTGAAGGACGCCGAGGGTGAGAAGGCGGTTCTCTCGGCGATCGGGGAGATGGCCGAGCCGGACCGCAAGATCGCGGAGCGGATCCACGCCATTGTTCGGAAGGTCGCACCGGAGCTCGTCCCGCGCACGTGGTACGGGATGCCGGCCTACTCGAAGGACGACAAGGTCGTCTGCTTCTTCAAAGATGCCGGCAAGTTCAAGGACCGCTACGCGACGTTCGGCTTCAACGACAAGGCGAACCTGGACGACGGCTCGATGTGGCCGACGTCGTACGCCCTGACGAAGCTGACGAAGTCCGACGAGAAGAAGATCGAAGACCTCGTCAAGCAGGCGGTGAGCTGATGAACGAGACCACCGTGACCACCCCGAGCGAGCTCGAGATCCGGGTCGAGCGTGTCTTCGACGCGCCCCGCGAGCACGTCTTCTCGGTCTGGACGGATCCGCAGCTGATCCCCGAGTGGTGGGGCGAGAGCACGACCGTGGAGGAGATGGACGTGCGCCCGGGCGGCACGTGGCGCTTCAACACCGGCTACGGCGTGGTCGAGGGCGAGTTCCGCGAGGTCGAGCCGCCGGAGCGGCTCGTGCAGACGTTCCAGAACCATCTGCAAACGCTGGAGTTCGAGGACCTCGGCGACGATCGGACGAAGCTGACGCAGACGATGAGCTTCGCCACGGCCGAGGAGCGCGACACGACGATGAGCTACGGGGTCGAGGAGGGCGCGAAGGGCGGCTTCCTGCGCGTCGATGCGGTGCTGCAGAAGCTCGCCGCGCGGAACTAGCCCGGAAACGCCAAAGCCCGCGAACCGCTTGCGCAGTTCCCGGGCTTTGACGCTGCGTAACCTCTCACACCGGCACGCGCGCGTCAAGTGGGAACCGCGCGGCAGGAAACGATCGCCACAGGTTGAAGAATCGCGCCGTGATCAATGGTGCGAATACGGGCTTCATGCTCCTCGCCGCGAGCCTGGTGATGTTGATGACGCCAGGGCTCGCCTTCTTCTACGGCGGGCTCGTCGGCCGCTCCAACACGCTGACGATCATGATCCAGAGCTTCGCCTCGATGGGGATCACGACCATCCTGTGGTGGCTCGTCGGCTACTCGCTCTGCTTCAGCGGCGGCACGAACGGGATCTACGGGAACTTCCACTACGCATTCCTGCGCGGGGTGACCGTCCACTCGGTCTACGCGCCCTCGAAGATCCCTCTCGTCGTGCTGATCGCGTACCAGATGATGTTCGCGATCATCACGCCGGCCCTGATCACCGGCGCCTTCACGAATCGCGTCACGTTCAAGGCGTACCTGCTGTTCCTCGTCGTCTGGCAGCTCGCGGTCTACTACCCGTTCGTGCACATGTTCTGGGGCGGCGGCCTGCTCGCGCACTGGGGCGCGCGCGACTTCGCCGGCGGAATCGTTGTGCACGCGAGTGCCGGCTTCGCGGCGCTCGCATCCGTGCTCTACGTCGGGAAGCGGAAGTTCGTGGACTCGCCGCACAACATCCCGTTCATCGCGCTCGGCACCGGCCTGCTTTGGTTCGGCTGGTACGGCTTCAACGCAGGGAGCGAGCTGAAGGTCGACGACATCACCTCGCTTGCCTTCCTCAACACCGACCTCGCTGCCTCGTTCGCAGCGATCACCTGGCTGTTCGTCGAGTGGCGGGCGGCGCGCAAGCCGCACTTCGTCGGATTGCTCACCGGCGCGGTCGCGGGCCTCGCCTGCATCACGCCGGCGGCCGGGTACGTGCCGATCTACGCCTCGGTGGTGATCGGAATCGCGGCCGGCCTCGTTTGCTACTACGCGATCCAGCTGAAGAACAGGCTCAAGTGGGACGACGCCCTCGACGTCTGGGGAGTGCACGGCGTCGGCGGCCTGCTTGGGATCGTCCTGCTCGGCGTGTTCGGCAGCCTCGCCACGAACCCGGCCGGCGGTCAGGGTCTTATCCACGGGTCCGCCGCCTTCTTCGGGAAACAAGTCGCCGCAGGCCTCGGCTGCTCGGCCTACGCGTTCGGGTTCACCTACGTGATGCTGCACGTACTCGACCGGGTCACGCCGGTGCGTGTGGGCGAGGACGCGGAGAGCGGGCTCGACGAGGCGATGCACGGCGAAGTCGCCTACGCCTGATCCCGCCGGTCCTCCGATGAGTTTCCGGGCACGGCACGGTCGTAGCTGCACACCCCGAGACGAGGAGGCTCAGATGTCAACCACGACGTCGAAGCTCAACATCACCAAGGTCGGTCGCGTCTGCGTGACGATCGCCGACACCGACCGGGCGCTCGACTTCTACACCGGCAAGCTCGGCTTCGAGAAGGTCGTCGACGAGCCGATGGGCCCGGACCTGCGCTGGGTCGAGGTCGCCGTCTCCGGCGCCGAGACGACGATCGCGCTCGCTCCTCCGCCGCCGGGCCAGCAGGCCGGAGGCGCCCAGACCGGGATCATCCTCGACACGACCGACGTGGACGCCGCCCACGCAGCACTGAAGGAGGCCGGCGTGGACGTCGACGACGAGATCAGCCGCATGGGCGGGCCGGTGCCGCCGATGTTCTGGCTCCGGGACCCGGACGGCAACTCGCTCATCGTCGTCCAGCCGGTGAGCTGATCACCACCTGCGACCTGCGGACGGTCGACTTCCTGGCGCGCCTCCGGCTTCGTACGGGGGCGCGCCTCGTCCGCGCGCCGCGCGAGCTCTGGGAGCTCCTCGAGCTCTGCGGATTAGTCGAGGTGGTCGGGCAGCCCGAACAGCGGGAACACCCGCTGCGTGTCGAGGAAGAACGTCAACTCGACGATCCGGCCGTCTGAAACCTCGGGGACGATCAGCGCCCACGGCTCGCGCCCGCCGTCCGGGTCGGGCTTGTACTGGCCCCACGCCGGCATCCCGTTGACGAGGCCGACCGGCACGAGCCTGGAGCCCTTGCACCCGATGCCCGGGCCGAGCCACCAGGTGAAGAGGTTGTCACGCCCCCGCAGCCAGAGGGTGTACGGCGGCATCGACTGGACTGCGTCTTCGTGCAGGAGCTCGGTCAGCCGGTCGATGTCGTACTCCTCGAACGCCGAGACGTAGCGCTCGAGCAGCGCGCGCGTCTCGTCGTCGAGCGTGGACGGCTCCGCGAGATCGGCCTTCGCCAGCGTCGCGCGGGCGCGCTGCAGCGCGCTGTTGACCGACTGGACACTCGTGTCGAGCAGCTCCGCAGCCTCCGCCGCCTGCCACTTCAGGACCTCGCAAAGGATGAGCGCGGCCCGCTGCTTCGGCGGCAGGTGCTGGAGCGCGGCGACGAAGGCGAGCCGCAGCGACTCGCGCTGCTCGGCGAGCTCGTCCGGCGTCGGCAGCGGCGTGATCCACGTCACCTCCGGCAGCTCGGCGAGGTTCTCGAACAGCGGCTCCTGCGCGGGGCCGAGGTCCATCGGCCTTGCGCGCCGCTCGCGGCCGGCGAGCGCGTCGAGACAGACGTTCGTCGCAATCCGGTACAGCCACGACTTCAGCGCCGAGCGGCCCTCGAACCGGTCGAGCGACCGCCACGCGCGCACCATCGTCTCCTGCACGGCGTCCTCGGCGTCGAAGGCCGAGCCGAGCATGCGGTAGCAGTAGCCGGTCAGCTCGCGGCGGTACTGCTCGAGCGCGTCGGACGTGGCGGGCTGGGCGGTGGCCACGGCAGACATTTTATGCAGCTACCGCAGCTCGCTCGAGCTCCTCGATCTCGATCTTCGTCATCTGCAGCATCGCGGCCGTCGCCCGCTGGGCCTTCCCGCGATCCGGGTCGGCCATCAGCTCGCGGAGCCGTTTCGGGACGATCTGCCACGAGACGCCGTACCGGTCGGTCACCCAGCCGCACGCGACCTCTTGGCCGCCGTCCGTGAGCTTGCCCCAGTAGCCGTCGATCTCCTCCTGCGAGTCGCACTCGACCATGAACGAGATGCCGGGCCCTTCGTCGATCTTCGCGTTCGAGCCGCCGTTGAGTGCGTAGAACTCCCGCCCGAACAGCTCGAAGCCGACGACCATGACCATCCCTTCGGGCCGCGGCCCGGCCTCGCCGTAGCGCGAGACGTCCGTGATGCGCGAGTCGGGGAAGACGGACGTGTAGAACTCCGCGGCCTCCTCGGCCTCGGTGTCGAACCACAGCCAGGTCGTGAGCTTCTGCATCACGCGTCCTTTCGCTCGAAGTCGTCGGAGTGGAGACGCCGCCGGACGTGCGAACTCATCGCACCTCGAGCCCGAGCCAGTTGGCGAGACCGTCGATCTCCTTGCGCACCGCCTTCGTCATCGCCGGGCTGAAGCTCACGTCTTCGTGGATCGCGTTCACCCGCAGCACCGACGCCTTCCGGTCGGCGGCTGCGTCGAGCTTCCCGACGAGCCGGTCGCCGTGGAGGATCGGCAGCGCGAAGTAGCCCCAACGCCGCTTCGCCGCGGGCTTGTACATCTCGAGCGTGTACTCGAACTCGAACAGCTCCTCGGTCCGGCCGCGATCGTGGATCAGCCGATCGAAGGGCGACAGCAGCGCCGTCCTCCCCTTGAAGCCGTCGTCCAGGTAGGCCGGGTCGACGCGCCACTCTCCCTTCACGCCCTCGACGACGGCGGGCTCCCCCGCCTCCCCCACGTGGATCGGCTCCATCGGCATCGCCCGCGCCTGCGCCCGCGCGATGCCGAGCCCGGCGAGGCGCCGCTCGTTCTTGATCCGCTCCGCCTCCTCGACGGACGGGATCACGGTGTCGGCCGGATAGACCCGCTCCGGCAGGTCCCAGAGCCGCTCCCGCCCGATCCGGCCGGCGATCGCCACCTGGCCCCGTGCCTGCAGGAATTCGAGCATCTGGGTGACGTTGCGGTCGTTCGTCCAGCCGCTCGACGCCCACGGCACCGTGCAGGTGTCCGGGATGTCCCGCGAGGCGAGCGGGCCTGAGCGCTTCAGCAGCTTCAGGATGTCCCGCCGGAAGCGGTCGTTGTCGCGGAGCCAGGCTCGCACGCTCGGGTGGCCGCGCCGCCCGCCGGCGCCGGCGAGGTGGAGGCCGAGGTCGCTCATCGGCCGGATCAGGGCGTTGAACTCGAACAGCGTCCGGTCCTGCTCGAGCGCCCGGGTGAGGTGCTCGGGCCGGTACGACGCGCCGAGGCGGCTCCAGGCGACGAGGTCGGCGTTCGGCGCGATCGCCGCGGTGGGATCGACCTGCAGCAGCGTCAGCCGCTCGACGACCGCGAGCAGATCCCTCGGCCGCGGCGCGTCGAGCAGCTGCGCGCGCACGGCGATCCGCCGCGCCTGCTTCTTCGTCAGCCGGTGCATCCGCCAGAGGCTAGGCGATCCGGGATCTACGCTTCCCGAATGCCGGGGAAGCCGCTGATCGGCATCACGACCTACGTCGAGCCCGCGTCCTGGGGCCACTGGGGGCAGGTCGAGGCGGCGCTCATCCCGTACAGCTACGTCCGCGCCGTCGAGCGGGCGGGAGGCCGGGCGGTGCTCGTGCCGCCCGACGAGGGCGGGATCGCCGAGGTGCTCGACGCGCTCGACGGCCTCGTCTTCTCGGGCGGCAACGACCTGGAGCCCGACGAGTACGGCGCGGAGGCGCATCCGGAGACGACGGGCACGAACCCGGACCGCGACCGCGGCGAGCTCTCGCTGCTCGAGGCCGCGCTCGCCCGCGAGCTGCCGGTGCTGGCGATCTGCCGTGGCTTCGAGGTGCTCAACGTCGCCCGGGGCGGAGACATCGTCCAGCACCTGCCCGAGATCGTGGGCCACGAGGAGCACCGCGAGGTGCTCGGGGAGTTCTCGGAGCACGCGGTTCGCGTCGATCCTGCGTCGCGCATCGGCGAGGTTCGCGGCCCTGTCATGTCGCATCACCACCAGGGCATCGATCGCATCGGCGCAGGCCTCCGTGAGGTCGCCTGGGCCGAGGACGGCACCGTCGAGGGGATCGAAGATCCCGACAAGCCGTTCGTCGTCGGCGTCTTGTGGCATCCCGAGGCGGGTGAGGACCAGCGCCTCTTCGAGCAACTCGTGGAGGCGGCTGCCGATTTAAGGAACCCGTAAGAGTTCGCTCATCCCGCGGCAATCCTCGCGGTCGATCCTTCAAACCATCGGAGTCCTCGCGTCGAAGGGAGTACTGATGCGCACGAAGAGACTGGCCGCCGCGGCCACGGCCGCAGCAGCACTCGCCCTGGTGCCGGTTGCAACGGCCGGGATGATGCATCCCGAGCTCGGCGCGCATCTCTCGGGCATGGGCGAGACGGGAGTCGTGAACCTGACGGCGCACTCGAAGAAGCACCAGCTCTGCTGGAAGTTCCAGCTGCACACGATGCACGTGCTCGGCGCAACGATCCGCGACAAGCACGGGATGAAGGTCGCCCGCCTCGGCCACATGTACCGTGCAAAGGGCTGCGCGATGGTGCCGAAGATGACCCTGCAGCTGATCGAGGAAAAGCCCGGCCACTACTGGGTCTGGGTGGCGACGAAAGGCCATCCCGGCGAGCTGCGGGGCAAGCTGTTCGCCGGCATGGCGCACATGTAGATGGACTCGCCGACCGTCACCGAGCAGGACCCGGATCAGCCGCGCCGCTACGGGCGCAGGCTGTTCCTCGCCACCGTGGCGGGCGGCATCACGTCGCTCTACTGGGGCAAGGCCGCCTGGGATCACGTCAGCGGCGCGATCTCGCCGGTCACCTCGGCCGTCCTGCCGGGCGGCGGCTGGCGCATCTACACGATCTCCGGCCAGATGCCGGTCTTCGACCCCGCGACCTGGCGCCTGAAGATCGGCGGCCTCGTCGACCAGCCGGTCTCGCTGAGTTACGACGAGCTGCGCGCCCTGCCGCATGTCGAGCAGGTCTCGACGTTCCACTGCGTCACGGGCTGGACGGTGAACAACGTCCACTGGGGCGGGGTCCGGATCGGCGACGTCCTCGACCGCGCGGGACCCAGGGCTTCAGGTCATGCGCTGCGCTTCGTCTCGATGGAGGTCCCGTACGTCGACTACCTGACGATGCCCCAGGCATCGCTCCGCGACGTGATGCTCGCCTACGAGATGGACGGAAAGCCGCTGCCGCAGGAGCACGGCGCGCCGGTGCGGCTGATCATCCCGGAGATGTACGGCTACAAGAACGTCAAGTGGCTGCAGGGCATCGACGTCGTCCCGCAGGCGGTCGACGGCTACTGGGAAGACCTCGGCTACGACCGCAACGCCTGGGTCGGGCGCTCCAACGGGTACGGGACGTGAAGCCCGGCTACGTCAGGCGCTTCTCTCCCGCCGAGCGACTGCTGCACTGGGTCAACGCGGCCGGCTTCTTCTTCCTCCTCGCAACGGGGCTGATCCTGTACCTACCCCGCCTCTCGGTCCTCGTCTCACGGCGGCAGACGATCCAGTACATCCACTTCTGGGGAGGGGTCGCCTGGCTCGCCGCACTCGCCGTGGTCGTGCTGCTCGGCGTGCGTCGCCTGCTCGCCACCGCCCGCGAGCTCGACACGTTCGACAGCGACGACCTGCGCTGGCTCCGCGGCCGCGGCGCCCCGCAGGGGAGGTTCAACGCCGGCCAGAAGATCAACGCGGTCCTCACCGCGGCCTTCACGATCCTGTTCGGAGTCTCGGGGCTCCTGCTCTGGTTCGGGGAGCAGAACACGCGTTACCGCTTCGCGAGCACGGTGGTCCTGCACGACGGCCTGATGTACGTCTCGCTCCTGCTCCTCGTGGGGCACCTCTACCTCGCGCTGATCCACCCGGCGACGCGGCACGCGCTGCGCGGGATGACGCTCGGCAGCGTCAACGCCGACTGGGCGGCTCGGCATCACGCCAAGTGGAAGCCGGAGTAGCTCGGTGCAGACCGTTCTCGTCGTGGACGACGAGCCGATCGTGCGGGACGTCGTCGTCCGCTACCTCGAGCGCGACGGCTTCCGGACGCTGACGGCGTCGGACGGAGACACGGCGATGGCGCTCATCGAGCAGCGCGAGCCGAGTCTCGTCGTGCTCGACGTGATGCTCCCGGGGACCGATGGTCTCTCGCTCTGCCGCTGGATCCGCGGACGCTCGAGCCTGCCCGTGATCCTGCTCACCGCCCGCGGCGAGGAGGCCGACCGAATCGTGGGGCTCGAGCTGGGAGCCGACGACTACGTCACGAAGCCGTTCTCGCCGCGCGAGCTTGCGGCGCGCGTGCGCACGGTCCTCCGGCGCAGCAACGGCGCGTCGCCGCCGCGCGAGACGATCGCCTTCGGCGAGATCGAGCTCGACGGAGTCAGTCGCGAGGCCCGTCTGGCCGGCAGCCTCGTCCAGCTCACGGCGAAGGAGTTCGAGCTGCTCTGGTTCCTCGCCTCGCATTCCCGCCGTGTCTTCTCCCGCGACCAGCTGATGGCCCGTGTCTGGGGCTACGAGGCGACCGTCGACACCGGCACGGTGACCGTGCACGTGCGGCGGCTGCGGGAGAAGATCGAGGCCGATCCGGCGCAGCCTCGCCACCTGCGCACCATCTGGGGCGTCGGTTACCGGCTGGATCCATGAACTCGCTTCGAAGCGAAGCACGGGCCGTGGTCACTCCGAGACGAGTTCCATGATCGCGCTCGCCCTCGTCGTCGCCGCCGGCAGCCTCGCCTCGGGGCTCGTCCTCGCCTTCCTCCTGCGCCGGGCGCCGACGGTCTCGCTGCAGCTCGTCGGGCTCGCCCTCATCGCGGTCTGCGTGCCGCTCGCCGCCGTCCTGCTCTCGGGCTGGGTCATGTTCCACATGGGCGCCGACGAGAAGATTCTCGCCGTCGCAGCCGGGTCGGCTACCGCAGCCGTGTTCGCTGCGCTCGTGCTCGCCCGCTCCATCACGGCCTCGCTCGGGAGGGTCGGCGCAGCCTCCCGGTCGCTCGCCGGCGGCGATCTGTCCGCGCGGGCCCCGGTCGAGGGCGCCGGCGAGATCGCGGAGCTCGCCGCGTCCTTCAACACGATGGCGGCGGCGCTCGAGCAGCTCTTCGACGCGCGCAGGGAGCTCGTCGCCTGGGCGAGCCACGACCTCCGCGCCCCGATCGCTTCGATGCAGGCGATGCTCGAGGCGATCGAGGACGGCCTCGCCTCCGCCGACGACTACCTCCCGACGCTGCGGGAGCAGGTTCGCACGCTCTCGACCCTGGTGGACGACCTCTTCGAGCTGGCCCGGATCGACGCCGGAGCGCTCACGCTCGAGCTGCGGCAGATGGCCGTCGCGCCGCTCGTCGCGTCCGCGCTGCGACAGCTCCGTCCGGAGGCCGACGCCCGCGGCGTCGCGCTCAGCGCCGACGTGGACGAGAAGGTCGAGGCGCGGCTGGCGCCGGACAAATTCGAGCGCGTGCTCTTCAACCTCGTCACGAACGCGCTTCGTCACACGCCGTCGGACGGCTCGGTCGCGGTCCGGGTCGAGCGGCGCGCCTCGGATCTGCTCCTGCGCGTCGAGGACAGCGGCGAAGGCCTCTCGGCGGAGGCGCCCGCGCGGATGTTCGAGCGCTTCTGGCGGGCGGACCGCGCGCGGAGCGGCAGCGGAGCCGGTCTCGGGCTGGCGATCGCCCGCGGTCTCGTCGAGGCGCACGGCGGCCGGATCTGGGCCGAGAACCGTCCGCAGGGCGGCGCCTGCGTCTCGTTCACGCTGCCCGCTGTCTAGATCTGCGGGGGCTACGCCGGGACGGCGGCGCTGGTCTCCGCCGTGAGGAGGGCGACGACCTCGGCCCGCGTCGCGACCCCGAGCTTGCGCTCGACGGACCCGACATGGCGGCGGACGGTGACCGCCGCGACTCCGAGCTGGGTTGCGATCTCCGACGTGCTCGCCGCGCGCAGCAGCAACTCCACGACCTCCCACTCGCGCGTCGTGAGCGATACGCGACCCCTGTCGGCCAGGACGACCGAGCGCCTGCGCTCGCGCGTCCTCAACTCTTCGAGCAGCCTCGACACGAACCTGCGCGGCACCGCCGGCTCGCCGCGCAGAGCACCGCGGACGACGTGCGGCAGGCGCGCAGGGTCGAGGTTCTGTGTCACGTAGCCGCTTGCGCCTGCGCGCACGGCTGCCATGAACTCCTCCTCGTCGAGCCGGTCCGTCAGGAGGATCACGGCCGCCGACGGGACTTTCGAGACGATCTCACTCACCACACCGAGGCCCTTGCTCGCGGGGTCGAGACCGAGGAGACAAACGTCAGGACGGTCGCGCACGGCCGCGTTCACGGCCGACTGCGCATCGGACACCTCGGTGCAGCGTACCTCCGGCTCGAGCGCCAGGCGAAGACCGACTCGTGTGGGCAGCCGCTCCGCCGCGATCAGCACGTGTGTCTGCCGGGACTCGCCCGTCTCGTTCATGCCGCCGCTCCCTCGGAACCCGCCGACCTACCGTCTACGATTCGCTGGTGCGCGTACTTATCGCAGACGACCATAGACTGATCGTGGAGGGAGTCAAGCGCGCCCTCGAGGAGGCGCCCGACTTCGAGGTCGTCGGGGAGTGCAACTCGGGCTCGCAGGTACTGCCGCTGGTCGGCCGCACGAATCCAGACATCGTGCTGCTCGACCTGCGCATGCCGGGCGCCGACGGACTCGCCTGCCTGAGCCGCATCCGCAAGCAGCATCCGGATGTGAAGGTCGTCGTCCTGTCCGTCTCCACCGACGAGAACGTGATCCAAACCGTGCTCAAGCGTGGCGCGAGCGCCTTCATCGTCAAGAGCATCAATCCGATCGACCTGCCCTCGGCGCTGCGCCAGGCGGTCGACGGAACCGTCTACAGCGCGATCGGCCTGCCCGATCCCGGCGAGAGCGCCGCGCGCGCCGCCGGCCTCACCGAGCGCGAGACCGCGATCCTCGCCGCCCTCGCGCGCGGCCTCTCGAACGAGGCGATCGGCAAGGAGCTGTGGGTGGCGGAACAGACCGTCAAGTTCCACCTCACGAACATCTATCGCAAGCTCGGCGTCTCGAACCGCACCGAGGCTGCTCGCCTCGCGTACCAGAACGGGCTCGTCGAGAGCCCGATCGACGACCGCTGAGCTAGCCCTCATCCGAGCCCTCCCTGCTGATCTCGGAGGGGGGCGCGGGTCGGTTCCCGCGCCCCCCTCCAGGAGTTGGTCACCCGGTTACCGGCGGGGTGAAGACGTTGGTCACGCCCACCCGCTTGGTGTTGCAGGCCTTGCTGGCAATCGGGGTGAAGACCAGGACACCGGCCTTCTTCATCTTCAGCGTCTGGTTGACGATGCCCTTGCTGTTCGAGGCCTTGGTGCGGAGGTTGATCTTCGGACCCTTGATCCGCACGTGGATGCCCTTGACCGCCTTGCCGTCCTGGGTGAGATGGATCTTCAGGGTGGTCTTGCGGCCGACGAACAGCTGCTTCGGGGTCACCTTGCTGACCGCGATGCAGGGCTTCACCGGCGTTTTGGTCGCGAGGGCGACCGACGCCGACGCAGTGTTGTTTGCGAGGTTCGTCTCCGGCTTGTCGCCGACCACCTTCACCGTGTTCGTGATCGTCGGGCCCACGTTCGCCGTCGTGACGAGCGTGATCGTGATCGACTGGCCGACCGTCATCGTGCCCAGGCTGCAGCTGATGATCGCTCCACCGGTACACGTCGCGGGCGGCGGCACGGACACCGAGACGAACGTCGTGCCGGCCGGGAGCGGATCGGAGACCACGACGCCGGTGTCCGCGTCCGGGCCGTTGTTCGTCACCACCATCGTCCAGGTGATCGGCCCCCCCTGGCTGACGGGGTTCGGGGAGCCGGACTTCGTGACCGCGAGATCCACAAGCCCCTGGATCTTGAACGGCTCACACGCACTCCAGGCGGAATCGGTGTGGTTCGGATCGTCTCCGGCCACATACATCGCCTGGAACCCGTAACTGCCCTCATCCAGCGCACCGGTAGCGGCGGAATGGCCACCGACCGCGACGCCGGTCTGCACACTCGCCGGCGTCCCACTGCAGTCCCCGTTGTGGAAGAACCGGAACGACAGCGTGCCGGTCAGGGGCTGCCCGCCGGTGTTGCCGATCTGAGCGGTGTCGTACACGCTCGAGCCGTGCGTGAGCGTCGTGCCGTTCGCGATCGTCGTATTCGTCGCCGCGTCCTTCAGCGTCGTCGCCGCAGACGGAGTCGCGGGGCCGATCGTCAGCTTCTCGTTCTGGACACCCTCGTCGCCACCACACTCGGAGACGGGGGTGTTGTTGGCGTCGCCCGCGTAGCTGACACCCCAGTAGTAGGTTCCGACCGGCAGAGTCGACCCGTCACCCGTGAATGTGGCCGACCCACCGTCGATCGTTGCCGACCCAGTGACGCTCGTCGCGTCGGCCGGATCGCAGCTCGGATCGCTGTAGAGCGTGAACGACGCGCTCTGGCCGTCCAACTGGAAGCCGTCCGTGAAGGTCGCCGTATCCGACACCGACCCGGAGGCAGCCGAGCCGACGACTGCCGACGACGGATCGGCAACGGTCGTCACCTTGGGCGCGTTGAGGGCGATCACCAACTGCTCCGACGTACAAGGCGACGTCGCTGCGTTGTTGTTGTCATCGCCGCTATACACGGCCTGCCAGTAGAAGGTGCCGGGCGAGTTGAACTGGATCCCGTTCGAGTCCGGAACGTCGCCGTCCGTGACGTCGACCGTGCCGGCATCTGCGAACTGGTTCGAGCACTCGTTGTCGGTGTAGACCGTGTAGGTCACGGTGCCACCCGCATCCGACGTCGCATCCGTCAGCGAAGCCGAGTCATGCACCGTGTCACCGATCGCCCCACTCGACTCCGAAAGCAAGGTCGAGATCGAAGGACTGTTCGGGGCGATCACCAACTGCTCGGACGTACAAGGCGACGTCGCTGCGTTGTTGTTGTCATCGCCGCTATACACGGCCTGCCAGTAGAAGGTGCCGGCCGAGTTGAACTGGATCCCGTTCGAGTCCGGAACGTCGCCGTCCGTGACGTCGACCGTGCCGGCATCCGCGAACTGGTTCGAGCACTCGTTGTCGGTGTAGACCGTGTAGGTCACGGTGCCACCCGCATCCGACGTCGCATCCGTCAGCGAAGCCGAGTCATGCACCGTGTCACCGATCGCCCCACTCGACTCCGAAAGCAAGGTCGAGATCGAAGGACTGTTCGGGGCGATCACCAACTGCTCCGACGTACAAGGCGACGTCGCTGCGTTGTTGTTGTCATCGCCGCTATACACGGCCTGCCAGTAGAAGGTGCCGGCCGAGTTGAACTGGATCCCGTTCGAGTCCGGAACGTCGCCGTCCGTGACGTCGACCGTGCCGGCGTCCGCTGGACTGGTTCGAGCAGCTCGTTGTCGGTGTAGACGCGTGTAGGTCGACGGTGCCACCCGCATCCGACGTCGCATCCGTCAGCGAAGCCGAGTCATGCACCGTGTCACCGATCGCCCCACTCGACTCCGAAAGCAAGGTCGAGATCGAAGGACTGTTCGGGGCGATCACCAACTGCTCCGACGTACAAGGCGACGTCGCTGCGTTGTTGTTGTCATCGCCGCTATACACGGCCTGCCAGTAGAAGGTGCCGGCCGAGTTGAACTGGATCCCGTTCGAGTCCGGAACGTCGCCGTCCGTGACGTCGACCGTGCCGGCGTCCTGCTGGCCCTGCGAACAGGCGCTATCGGTGTACACGCTGTAGGTGACCGTGCCACCCGCATCCGACGTCGCACCCGTCAGCGAAGCCGAGTCATGCACCGTGTCACCGATCGCCCCACTCGACTCCGAAAGCAAGGTCGAGATCGAGGGCGTGGCGCAGTTGGAGATGTCGATCGGCGCCGGACCGACCAGGTCCTCCATGTTCGCCGACGTCGACTCGCCCGAAGTGCGGGTGGCGCCGCTGACCGTGCCGAAGGTCTCACAAGGCCTGCCGTCTCCGGGCGGGATGAGCCCGCCGATGTCGATGCCGGCCTCGCCGAACTCGTCTGTGCCAGGGTCGGCGGCACCAGACGGCTTGATGTCGTCGACGACGCCACCGCCCGTGTTCGCGGCCCCCTCGGCGTGGCCCGAGGCGGTGATGTCCGTCTGCGGCCCCCAACCCCCATCCCCGCTGTTCAGGCTGCTGTCCCAGACGGACATCGTGATCGTGACACCCGTGCTCTGGAAGTCGTAGCCGATCAGCAGGTCGCCGTCCGTCCGGGGCACAAGGCTGCTGTTCGGGACACGGCGATGTGGTCTGGACCTGGTTGAACTCGAACGCGACGTGCAGGTCGGAGCTGATCGTGTTCTGAGGCGCCCGCACCCAGGCCAGGAACAGGTATGGATTACTCCCGATCCGTTCACCCGCGAAATAGAGGCGTGCGAGGTCGTCCTTGTTCGGGGTCGACCCGTCCTGGAGCACGGTTGGGCAGGTGTCATTCTGCTTCGTGCCGTCCTTGTAGGTCGTGTCGTTGCTCCCAATCTGGTCCTGGATGCCGAGGAAACTGAACGGCGGCACCGACTTCGTGGCCTGCTGGTACGGCGCCGTGCCCGCCCAGGTGACCGGGTCGAAGCCGTTCCAGTCGGTACAGCCGGGGTCGTTGTCGACGACGAGGTTCGCGTCGGCGTCCTCGAAGTCCGAGCCGTTGATGCCACACGCCCCGCCAAGGGCGAGCAGCCGGTTCGGCGCGGAATTCGGGAAGAGCGCAGAGCCGGAGCTCGAGGCCGAATGGCTGGCGGCCTGCGAAGCCGAGCCAGAGGAGCGAGAGGAAACGTACGAAGCGTTCCCGTGCGCACCCGAAAGTAGATGGGTCGAGCTCGTGGCGCTGCTGGCAGCGGCGCGATCACCCGAACTTGGCTGCGCAGCGGTGCGGCTCGAAGCCGCCCCGAGTGTCAGCAACGAAACAACGACGAAGGCGACGAGCACCGTCCCTCCGACGACATTGCGCCGACGCCACCGCCGGCTGAGGCTTCCTCTTCCTCCTGTACTCATCTCGTTACCTGCTCCTCTCCAACTCGATCACGGATAGGAGCGCACTCCTACCCCAGCCTTTTGACTCTCCAGGTCACAGTCAAGAACCAGCCGAAATCCGGCGAGCCCTTCGATGGGCTAGTCGGGCCTGTCCTTAGGCCCAGACCCGTTCACGGAGCGTGAACACGGCCCTGGAGCGGGTGCGGGAAGCCAGTTCCCACACCCGCTCTCTCAGGAGCTACTCGCTCAGCCGGTCACCGGCGGGGTGAAGACGTTGGTCACGCCCACCCGCTTGGTGTTGCAGCGCTTGCTGGCGATCGGGGTGAAGACCAGGACGCCGGCCTTCTTCATCTTCAGCGTCTGCTTGACGATGCCCTTGCTGTTCGAGGCCTTGGTGCGGACGTTGACCTTCGGGCCCTTGATCCGCACGTGGACGCCCTTGACCGCCTTGCCGCCCTGGGTGAGATGGATCGTCAGCTTGGTCTTCCGCCCGACGAACAGCTGCTTCGGGGTCACCCTGCTGACGGCGACGCAAGGCAGAACGAACGGAGCACCGGTGATCTCGACGGACGCGGTCGCGTGGTTGTTGTCCGTGTTCGACTCCGGCTTGTCACCGGACACGGCCGCCGTGTTGGTCTGCGTACCGGTCGCGCTCGGCGTGGTGATCAGGGTGATCGTCACCGACGCTCCGGCGGCCATCGGGCCGATGTCGCAGGTCAGGATCCCGCCGCCGGTGCAGGTTCCCTGCGTCGTCGTCGCCGAGACGAAGGTGTTGCCGGTCGGCATCGGATCGGTGATCGTGACACCCGTATCCGCGTCCGGGCCGTTGTTGGTGACCACGATCGTCCAGGTGATGTTGCCGGCACCCAGTTCCTGGGTCGCCGGCGAACCGGACTTCGTGACCACGAGGTCGACCAAGCCCTGGACCTTGAACGGCTCACACGCACTCCAGGCCGAGTCGCTGTGGTTCGGATCGTCACCGGCCACATACATCGCCTGGAACCCGTAACTGCCCTCATCCAGCGCACCGGTAGCGGCGGAATGACCGCCCACCGCGACGCCGGTCTGCACACTCGCCGGCGTCCCACTGCAGTCCCCGTTGTGGAAGAACCGGAACGAGACGGTGCCGGTGAGCGGGAACCCGCCTGCGTTGCTGATGTCGGCGGTGTCGTACACGCTCGAGCCGTGCGCCAGCGTCGTGCCGTTCTCGATCGTCGTATTCTTCACCGCGTCCTTCAGCGTCGTCGACGCAGACGGAGTCACATTTCCGATCGTGAGCGGCTCACACGGGCTCGTCGCGCCGATCGTAGTTGCCGTCACCCGAATAGGTCGCCTGGAAGCTGTAGTCGCCGGCTCCCAGCGGCCCCTTCGTATCGGACTGACCGTCCAGGGCGACATCGCTGCCGGCCGAGGAACCCTCGCCGGAGCAGTCGCCGTTCTGGAAGAAGGTGTAGGAGACCGTGCCCGTCGGATCGAAGCCCTCGACCGCACCCGACAGCTGCGTCGTGTCGAAGACCTTCGAGCCGAGCGGCAACGCACCGTCGACCGTCGAGTCGTCGGCCGCGTTCTTGATCGTGGTCGATGCGGTCAGCGAGGCTTGCGCGATCTTGAACGGCTCACAGGGGCCGGTCGAGCCGGCGTAGTTGTCGTCACCGGAGTAGATCGCCTGGTAGCTGTAGTCGCCGGCCGCCAGCGGGCCCGTCGGGTCCGAGTTGGGCACCTTGCCCTGCTGATCCAGGGTCACGGAGCCCGCGGCGGAACCCTCACCGGAGCAGTCACCGTTGGTGAAGAACGTGTAGTCCACCGTGCCGCTGGCGGTGAAGCCATCGGAGGGCGTGACCGAAGCAGTGTCATAGGCCGACGCACCCACCGTCTCCGTCCCCGACCAAGCAGCATCGGTGGCGGCGTCGAACACCGTGGTATCCGTGGACGAGCTGCCGATGTCGACACTGAACGGCTCACAGTCACCGGTCGAGCCCTTGTAGTTGTCGTCACCGGAGTAGGTCGCCTGGAAGCTGTAGTCGCCAGCCTGCAGCGGGTCGGTCGTGTCCGAGTTGGGCACCTTGC
The DNA here is from genome assembly GCA_963759435.1 of uncultured Actinomycetes bacterium. GTDB lineage: Bacteria > Actinomycetota > Thermoleophilia > Gaiellales > Gaiellaceae > Palsa-739. The sequence goes on from CAVWZB010000015.1 coordinate 47,353, forward strand.
CCTGCTGATCCAGGGTCACGGAGCCCGCGGCGGAACCCTCACCGGAGCAGTCGCCGTTGGTGAAGAACGTGTAGTCCACCGTGCCGCTGGCGGTGAAGCCATCGGAGGGCGTGACCGAAGCAGTGTCATAGGCCGACGCACCCGTCTTCTCCGTCCCCGACCAGGCCGCGTCGGTGGCCGCGTCGAACACCGTCGTCGAGGTCGACGAGTCACCCTTGGCGACGCTGAACGGCTCACAGTCGCCGGTCGAGCCCTTGTAGTTGTCGTCACCGGAGTAGGTCGCCTGGAAGCTGTAGTCGCCGGCCGCCAGCGGGCCCGTCGGGTCCGAGTTGGGCACCTTGCCCTGCTGATCCAGGGTCACGGAGCCCGCGGCGGAACCCTCACCGGAGCAGTCACCGTTGGTGAAGAACGTGTAGTCCACCGTGCCGCTGGCGGTGAAGCCATCGGAGGGCGTGACCGAAGCAGTGTCATAGGCCGACGCACCCGTCTTCTCCGTCCCCGACCAGGCCGCATCGGTGGCCGCGTCGAACACCGTCGTCGAGGTCGACGAGTCACCCTTGGCGACGCTGAACGGCTCACAGTCACCGGTCGACGTCGCGTAGTTGTCATCACCGGAGTAGGTCGCCTGGAAGCTGTAATCGCCGGCCTGCAGCGGGTCGGTCGTGTCCGAGTTGGGCACCTTGCCCTGCTGATCCAGGGTCACGGAACCTGCGGCGGAACCCTCACCGGAGCAGTCGCCGTTGGTGAAGAAGGTGTAGTCCACCGTCCCCGTTGGGACGATCCCGTCCACCTGGCCAGAGACCGAAGCCGTGTCGTAGGCCGACGCGCCCGTCTTCTCCGTTCCCGTCCAGGCCGCGTCGGTGGCCGCGTCGAACACCGTCGTCGAGGTCTGGGTCTCCGGGACGCCGAGGGAGAACGGCTCACAGTCGCCGGTCGCGTCCAGGTAGTTGCTGTCGCCGGAGTAGGTCGCCCGGAAGCTGTATGTCCCTGCTCCCAGCGACCCCGTGGTGGTCGAGTTCGGCACCGAGCCGTCAGCATTCACGGTCACCGTGCCCGCATCCGTACCGTCGCCCGAGCAGGTGCCGTTGGTGAAGAACGTGTAGGTCACCGTCCCCGTGGGAGCGAACCCGTTCGTGCCCGTGATGGTCGCCGTGTCATAGGCCTTCGCACCGGTCGTCTCGGTCCCCGTCCAGGCTTCATTTGTCGCGGCGTCGAACACCGTCGTCGACACACCCGGCTGGGCCTTGTCCACCGTGAACGGCTCACAGTTACTGGTCGCACCCGTGTAGTTCGTGTCGCCGGCCACGACCGCCATGAAGTTGTAGGTGCCGGCCGCCAGACCAGTCTCGCTGGTCGACGGATGCGCGATCCCCGTCGTCTGGTTCGGGGTCAGCGTGTTCAGCTGCGTCGCCCCGGTGGTGCTCCCATTCGTGCAAGCCACACCCTTGGGGAAGAAGTAGAAAGTCACATCCGGCAGATCGAAGCCCACCTTGCCGGTCACCGTGGCCGAGTCATGCGCCCCACCATTCAAGGGCAGGTTCCCAACCAGAGCCTGATCCGGACTATCCGAATGCACCGTCGTGTTAATCCCCAACGACGCCTTATCCACCGTGAACGGCTCACAGTTACTGGTCGCACCCGTGTAGTTCGTGTCGCCGGCCACGACCGCCATGAAGTTGTAGGTGCCGGCCGCCAGACCAGTCTCGCTGGTCGACGGATGCGCGATCCCCGTCGTCTGGTTCGGGGTCAGCGTGTTCAGCTGCGTCGCCCCGGTGGTGCTCCCATTCGTGCAAGCCACACCCTTGGGGAAGAAGTAGAAAGTCACATCCGGCAGATCGAAGCCCACCTTGCCGGTCACCGTGGCCGAGTCATGCGCCCCACCATTCAAGGGCAGGTTCCCAACCAGAGCCTGATCCGGACTATCCGAATGCACCGTCGTGTTAATCCCCAACGACGCCTTATCCACCGTGAACGGCTCACAGTTACTGGTCGCACCCGTGTAGTTCGTGTCGCCGGCCACGACCGCCATGAAGTTGTAGGTGCCGGCCGCCAGACCAGTCTCGCTGGTCGACGGATGCGCGATCCCCGTCGTCTGGTTCGGGGTCAGCGTGTTCAGCTGCGTCGCCCCGGTGGTGCTCCCATTCGTGCAAGCCACACCCTTGGGGAAGAAGTAGAAAGTCACATCCGGCAGATCGAAGCCCACCTTGCCGGTCACCGTGGCCGAGTCATGCGCCCCACCATTCAAGGGCAGGTTCCCAACCAGAGCCTGATCCGGACTATCCGAATGCACCGTCGTGTTAATCCCCAACGACGCCTTATCCACCGTGAACGGCTCACAGTTACTGGTCGCACCCGTGTAGTTCGTGTCGCCGGCCACGACCGCCATGAAGTTGTAGGTGCCGGCCGCCAGACCAGTCTCGCTGGTCGACGGATGCGCGATCCCCGTCGTCTGGTTCGGGGTCAGCGTGTTCAGCTGCGTCGCCCCGGTGGTGCTCCCATTCGTGCAAGCCACACCCTTGGGGAAGAAGTAGAAAGTCACATCCGGCAGATCGAAGCCCACCTTGCCGGTCACCGTGGCCGAGTCATGCGCCCCACCATTCAACGGCAGGTTCCCAACCAGAGCCTGATCCGGACTATCCGAATGCACCGTCGTGTTAATCCCCAACGACGCCTTATCCACCGTGAACGGCTCACAGTTACTGGTCGCACCCGTGTAGTTCGTGTCGCCGGCCACGACCGCCATGAAGTTGTAGGTGCCGGCCGCCAGACCAGTCTCGCTGGTCGACGGATGCGCGATCCCCGTCGTCTGGTTCGGGGTCAGCGTGTTCAGCTGCGTCGCCCCGGTGGTGCTCCCATTCGTGCAAGCCACACCCTTGGGGAAGAAGTAGAAAGTCACATCCGGCAGATCGAAGCCCACCTTGCCGGTCACCGTGGCCGAGTCATGCGCCCCACCATTCAAGGGCAGGTTCCCAACCAGAGCCTGATCCGGACTATCCGAATGCACCGTCGTGTTAATCCCCAACAACGCCTTATCCACCGTGAACGGCTCACAGTTACTGGTCGCACCCGTGTAGTTCGTGTCGCCGGCCACGACCGCCATGAAGTTGTAGGTGCCGGCCGCCAGACCAGTCTCGCTGGTCGACGGATGCGCGATCCCCGTCGTCTGGTTCGGGGTCAGCGTGTTCAGCTGCGTCGCCCCGGTGGTGCTCCCATTCGTGCAAGCCACACCCTTGGGGAAGAAGTAGAAAGTCACATCCGGCAGATCGAAGCCCACCTTGCCGGTCACCGTGGCCGAGTCATGCGCCCCACCATTCAACGGCAGGTTCCCAACCAGAGCCTGATCCGGACTATCCGAATGCACCGTCGTGTTAATCCCCAACAACGCCTTATCCACCGTGAACGGCTCACAGTTACTGGTCGCACCCGTGTAGTTCGTGTCGCCGGCCACGACCGCCATGAAGTTGTAGGTGCCGGCCGCCAGACCAGTCTCGCTGGTCGACGGATGCGCGATCCCCGTCGTCTGGTTCGGGGTCAGCGTGTTCAGCTGCGTCGCCCCGGTGGTGCTCCCATTCGTGCAAGCCACACCCTTGGGGAAGAAGTAGAAAGTCACATCCGGCAGATCGAAGCCCACCTTGCCGGTCACCGTGGCCGAGTCATGCGCCCCACCATTCAACGGCAGGTTCCCAACCAGAGCCTGATCCGGACTATCCGAATGCACCGTCGTGTTAATCCCCAACAACGCCTTATCCACCGTGAACGGCTCACAACCACTGACTTCCGAGTCCACGTAATTCGGATCGTCGTCGGAGAGGTACTGCGCCTCGAAGCTGTAGCTGCCGGGCGTGAGCGGCCCCTCCGTATTCGACTGGGGAATGTTGCCCGTCCCATCCACGGTCTTCAAGCCCGCGTCCGTCCCGGTCCCCGTGCAGGCACCGTTGGTGAAGAACGTGTACTGGACGGTGCCGGTCGGCGTCTTCCCGGTCGTGAGGTTTCCGAAGGTCGCCGTGTCGTAGACGCTCGTGCCGAGACCAACATGCGAGTCGTTGTCGATCGTGTCGTTGGTCGCCGCGTCCTTGAGCGTCGTCGTCACCGTTGGCTCCACGCAGGTGGAGATGTCGATCTTCGCGCCGACCAGGTCTTTCATCTGCGCGCTCGTCGAGCTACCCGACGTGCGCGACTCGCCGAAGACATGGCCGAACTTCGCGCAGTCCTTCTCGCCGGTTCCGAGCTCTGCAAGCGCCGCTGTCAGGTCGACGCCTCCCTCGCCGAACTCCTGCGTGTCCGGGTCCGGGGCGCCTGTGGGCTTGAGGGCGTCCGGGGTCGACCCGTCGCCGTCCCAGATGGCCGCCTCGGCGATGCCGGGGTCGAGGGTCGCCTCGGTCGTCCAGGCCCCGTTCTGCCACGTCGCGAACGCGAGCGTCGGGGTTCCGCCCTGCGTGAAGTTGTAGACGAGCAGGATGTCACCGTCAGTGCGGTGCACGAACGGAGCGCTGGTCTGGACGGGGCACAGGTCCGAGCCCTGGTTGAACTCGAACCCGACGTGCACGTCCGAGGAGGTGTTGTTCAGCGGGCCGCGCACCCAGGCGAGATAGAGGATCTGGTGCCCGTCTGCGGCCGTCGTCTCCGCGACATAGATCCGCGCCAGGTCCGTCTTGTTGTCGACACTGCCGGTCCCCGTCAGCGGACAATCGAAGGCCTGCTTCTGGCCGCCGGCGTAGCTCGTGTCCGTCGAATCGTTGACGGCGTCGGTGGCGCCGAAGAAGGTGAAATCCCCGTTCGTTGTCGTCGCGTCCTGGTACGGGGCGGCGTTGGCCGGGAGCCAGGTCACCGGCGCGAAGCTGTTCCAGTCGAGGCATGTCTCCTCGGTGAGGTTGCCGTCAGCGTCCTCGAAGTTGGTGCCGTCGATGCCGCAGCCGGTCGCGGCGAGGGAGCGGTTCGGCGCGAGGTTCGGGAGGATCGAGGAGTTGAAGAGCGAGGAGGTCGAGCCGGAACTGGAGGACGAGCTATGAGCGGCGTTCCCCGAGGTGGCACGCGAAGTCTGAGCTGCGTGCCCCTGGGCACGCGAAAGCTGGTGGGTGGAGCTCATGGCGCTCTTGGCAGCCGACGCATCACCCGACCCGTGCTGCGCGACGGGGCGGCCCGAAGCCACTCCGAGTGTGAGCAGTGCGACGGCGACGAGCACGCCGACGACTGCTGTTGCGATGAGGGTGTGCCGCCTGCGGGACGGACGGCGTACGTTCCCGGATGTACTCATCTGTTTCCTGCCCCTTCCAGTAGTTCGCGCGGGCAGGAGCACGCTCCTACCCAGCCTTTAGACCTCCACGTGAAGTCGTAGAACCAGGCGGATTCCGAGGAGCCCTTCGATGGGCTAGTCGACCCCGTCCTTAGGCCTAGACCCCGTTCACAACAGCTGAACCCAGCACCCCGGACGGGCCTTCTGGAGCTGGCTTCCGCACTCCTGAGGCGGCTGACTCGCGACCGGGGTGAAGGTCAGGTGGAGGTTGAGCTTCGGGCCTCGACGCCGACCCGGCACTCGCCGGCCGTCTTGCCGTGCTCGGCCAGGTGGATCGTCCGCGTGATGTTCCGCCCGACGTTTGCGGTGTCAGATCTTTGCGACCCCCGTCGCCTTGTCCGACTGTTATCCGTGACGACCATTGTCCAGGGTTCAGAGAACCCGTCCTCGTAACTGCAAGGTCGATATTCGGATCAATTCAGTACGGCCCATTCGTCACGCCGTTAGGTGACCGTGTCGCCTGCCCGAGCTGGAAAGCGCGGGTCACTCGAATGAGGGAGTGCCGTCTGACGCCGCGCAGCCGATTTCTTTCGCTGCAAGCGGCTCCCCCTTCGCCATGACCAAATCCCTTCGCCTCCTCCTCGCCACCGCAACGATCGCGACCGTCGCCCTCGGCGGCGCGGCACGCGCCGTTGCCTGTGGCAATAACAGTGGCTATTCGTACGCCGGCATCGGAGCCCCGACGCGCGGCTACGGAATCTCCGCGCTGATCAGTCCGCTCGACGCCTTCGACGTCATCAACGGTCACGTCGCCGGCTGGGTCGGCGTCGGCGGCCCGGGTGAGGGCCCGAACGGCTCGGACGAGTGGATCCAGGTCGGCTACGCCGGGTTCCCGAGCATCACCGGCAGCGACATCTACTACGAGGTCGCGCAGCCCGGGCGCTTCCCGACCTTCCACCAGGTCTCCGCCGGGCTCGCGGTCGGGACCTTGACCAAGGTGACGGTGCTCGAGATACACGGCCGCGCGGACTGGTGGCGCGTATGGGTGAACCACAAGCCCGTCTCGCCGCCGATCCGCCTGCCCGGGAGCCACGGCCGCTGGACCCCGATCGCGACAGCCGAGAGCTGGGACGGTGGGACGGGCGGCACGTGCAACACGTTCCTCTATCGCTTCCGCCACGTCTCGATCGCCCATGCTCCGGGCGGCGGCTGGCACCAGCTCACGAACGGCTACCCGATCCAGAGCGCAGTGACCCGCATTCAGCGGGCGCGCGGTTCGTCGGGCTTCCTCGCCGCGGAAGGCCGGCCGGCCTTCCAGCTCCTCGGCGCTACTTCTTGATCCAGATCGGCGTGCCGAGCGGCGCGTAGGCCCTCAGCTTCCTCGCCGTGGTGTTCGAGACGCGCACGCAGCCGTGCGAGACGGCCTGGCCGAGCAGCTGCGGAAGGCTGGTGCCGTGGATGCCGACCACCCCGCCGCCGGGCCACTCGGTGAGCTTCGAGTAGGCGCTCGTCTCGACGGCGAAGACGCCGAGGAAGGTGTCGTGGTACGGGACGAAGCGCGCAGCAACGAAGTAGCGACCGGTCGGCGTCTCCCGACCCGGCGCCCCGATTGCGACGGGGCCGTGCCACTTGTGCTTGTTGAAGCGGTAGATGTCGATCGTGCGGCTGCGCAGGTTGACCACGATCTGACTGTGCGTCGGGGTGAGCTTCACGGTCTTGGCGGGAATCCAGCCATAGGTGTCGTTCGGACGCATCGGGATGCTGACCCGGTACCACGGCTCGCCGTCGGAGCCGGTCTTCACCTTCACGGCGAACATCTCCTGCGGGCGGAAGTCGGGCCGGAACTGGTGCATCACCTTGATCACACGCGCATGCGGGTTCGGTGCAACGCGAACTGGATCGGAGTGGATGAGCATCTCGCCCGCCGCCGGAAAGCTCTTGGCGACCGGTACCGTGCGGCGGCTTCTTGTTCGGAGTCGTGGTCGTGGTGGGAGTCGTCGTGGTGGCGGTCGTCCCCGTGGTGCTCGCCCCGGTGGCCGACGTGCCGGTGCCGCCGGCCAGTGCCCGGGCAGGCAGGACGACAGCCGCGGCAAATCCGGCCACGGCGAGGAGAACTACGGCAACGAAGACTGGGCGAGTCACGAAGTAGCTGCGTAGATCGTAGCCGCCGCGGGGGTCGACGGCTTCCACTGCGGCAGCGTCGCCCGGACAGTCGTCCCGGCGCCGGGGGTCGTCTCGATCTCGACCGCGCCGCCGAGTAGGCGCACGCGCTCGGAGATGCCCACGAGTCCGAGGCGGTCGGTCTCGAGCCGCCGCGGGTCAAAGCCGCGACCGTCGTCGGCCACGGTGAGGTCGACGAATGTGCGCCTGCTGCGCAGCAGGACCGAGACGCTCCCGGCCTCGCTGTGCTTGCGCACGTTCGAGAGGGCTTCCTGGACGACACGGAACAGGACGATCTTCTGGGAATCGCTGAGGCTCGACAGGTCGCCTTCGACCTCGAGTTCCGACTCGATGTCGGTCGCGTTCTCGAGCGCGACCAGCTCGGCCTCGATCGCATCGGCGACGGGCCGGGCGACAGCCGTGGTCGAGCGGATGGAGTGCGCGATCTGGCGCAGGCTCTCATCGAGCGCGCCGAGCCGCGCGTGGACGTCGTTGAACCGTCCGCGCACCCGCTGCCGGAAGTCGTCGGGGACGACCGCCGAAATCTGCGTCGACGCTGCCCGAATCTCCTCGGCGAGCGCCACGATCTCCTGCAGCGGTCCGTCGTGAAGATCGAAGCCGAGGCGCAGGAGGCGCCGCTCGCCGGCAGCCACGAGATCGTGCTCGCGCTGCACTCTGCGATCGAAGAGGGAGGCACGCTCGAGCAGCGGCGCGAGCGCTGTCGCCGTCTCGGCGAGGTACTCGTCGAGATGCTCCGACTCGGCGACGCGTTCGCGCGCGACGAGCGCGGCGTAGGGACGATCCCACCGCTCGACGACCCGGACGTGAACCTGGGGCGAGCCGGCGGTCACGCCGTCGAGAGCGGCTTTCGCCACCTCGCGCAGGCGCCGGCTGCGCGGTGCCTTGCCGTGCGAGACGAGACAGGTGGTCGAGCCGGCGGCGTCGAGAATCCAGAGCGAGCCGGCGGCAGCGGGTGCAAGCTCGACGAGCAGGGTGAGTGCGAGCTCCGCGGCACCCGAGGGCGGGAGCTGTGCGAATCCTTTGCTGGCGAGTGCGCGCCGGAAGACCGCGAAAGCCGCGGCCGCGGGGGGAACCCCGAGCTCGTCGGCGGCGGCGGTGACCGCTGCGCGTGCGTCTCCGGGCTCGAAACGGTGCTCGACCGCGACTGCGACGATCGCCTCGCCGAGGAAGTCGAGCGCAGCACCCTGCCCCCAGCCGTCGGCCAGCCGCCGCGCTCGCACCTCACAGGCACGGAGCGCGGAACGCAGGTCGGGCGGAAGGAGCGCAGCTGCCGTGGAGCGCGGCTTGCCGACGCCGATCGCCGCCGCACGGGCGATCAGCTCCGAAGTCAGGGTTGCGCCGACCGGAGAGACGACCTCGCGGCCCGCCGCAGCATCCACACTTTCCACAACCCCATTCTGCGTTCAATGAACGTATTGAACAATGGCCCGTTTGGCCCAACCGTCGATCAGCTTCCTGAACGCCCCACAATCGCGATTTGGCGTCGTTGCGAGAACAACGGGACACGAAGAGCGCTGCTACTTCACAGCGCTCGACAAAAGCGATCGGGACCACTTGAACGCTTGCTCGGCGACTTTTCCACCGCTGGGGTCTACCTGAGCTGCCGCCCGCAACCAGGCGACACGGGCCCGGGAGACGATCGGCGACCGTTCAGATTTTGAACGCCAAGACGCGCCGCGGAGGCGCATTTCACGCGTCGAGGTTCTGCAGAGCGAGCACGTCTCCTTCCTCGATTCCGGCCTCCGCGGCGGCCCCGGCCGGCAGCTCGAGAGCGGCAACGGCGCGCCGAGCCGCGGCGACCTGCCAGGGCCGGAGCCCGCGCCTGACGCCGACGACCTTCCGGTCGCGATCGAGGAAGACGACGTCGATCGGGAAGCGCATGAAGAACATGTGCACCGAACCGGCCCGGTCGATGAGCATCCCCTCGCCCGCAGCGAGTCCGTCGCGGCCGAGCAGTCCGCGCGCCCGACCAAAAGAGCTCTCCGGTACTTCACAGCGCTCGCAGACCACCGTGCCACCGGCGGTGAGCACGCGACAGAGCGACAGCGTTGCAGCCATCGACGACCATCGTGACGCCAGCGCCGGTCAGGCAGTGCCGAGAACCCGCCTCGAGGCGGGCCTTGCCCCGGCAGATTTACCCAGCCACGGGCGATACCACGACCCGGATTTCACTCAATTCGGGTGAGCCTCCGTGTGCGACGATCTACAAATGGGCCACCTGGTGTGGAGCGTGAGGAAAGGCGGGATCGGCGAGTTCGACGCGCCCGAGATCCTCACCGGCTACCGGTCGGTGAGTCGCGTTCACGAACCGAGACTCGGAGATGTCCTACACCTGCCCGACGGCTCGGGCCCCTGGCGCGTCGTGGACTGGACCGTGGGCGATCGGGCCGACACCAGCGGGAATGTGCTCCTCGTCGAATCAACTCCAGACCAAGCCACGTAGAGGGTGCCCTGCATAAACGACGGCCGGATCGGGCATGCCGTCCTCGTCCGTGGAAGAACCCGCCTACCGCTATGAGCTTCGCCGCGCTGACGAGGTCGTCGCCACGGGTCATGTGAGTGGTATGGAGCCGCTCGAGGTCGGCGCGCCGTTCGAGATCGGCGGCCACCACGGGATCGTCCGCACGATCGAGCCGCTGCTGGGCGAACACGAGCTGCGCTTGGTCGTGCAGCTGCTACGGGATCGTTAGCGCCCGGGAGCCGATCCGCTACTGCAGCGAGCCGCTCACGTCGAGCACGACCGTCTTGAGGTCGGTCATGTCGAGCATCGTGTAGCGGCCGCCGATTCGCCCCCAGCCCGACTGCGTACCCGAGCTGCCGCCGAAGGGCTCGTGCGCCTCCCAGTAGTCGGTCGAGTCGTTGACGACGACGTTGCCGACGCGGAGGTTGTCGAGGTAGCCGAAGGCACGGGAGAGACTCGACGTGTAGACCGCGGCCTGCAGCCCCAGGTGGGAGTCGTTGGCCACGGCGAGCGCCTCCTCGTCCGACCCGACACTGATCAGGGGAACGATCGGGCCGAACGTCTCCTCCCTGTTGATCAGGGTGTCGACGCCGACGCCGGTGATGACGGTCGGTTCGTAGTAGAGCTCGGTCGGGTGGCCGCCCGCTCTGGAGCCGCCGAGCACCAGCTCGGCTCCCTTGTCGACGGCGTCCTCGAGGTGCCGGTCCATCTTCGCGGCCGTGGGCTCGTTGTTCATCGGCCCGACCTTTGTCTCGGCCTCGAACGGGTCGCCGAGCGGCCAGTCGGACGCGACGTTGACGACCTCCTCGAGGAAGGCATCGTGGACGCGCTCGTGCACGAGCACGCGCTCCGTCGCGCAGCAGACCTGGCCTGCGCAGAAGAAGCCGCCGAAGACGGCGCCCAGCGCCGCCCGCTGCAGATCGGCGTCTTCGCACACGATCACGGGGCCGTTGCCGCTCGCCTCGATCAGTGAGCGCTTGAGCCCGGCTGCGCGGACGATCTTCTCGGCGGTCGGGTGGGAGCCGACGAAGCCGATCGCGTCGACACCGGGATGTGTGACGAGCCGCTCGCCCACCTCACCGCCGCCGTAAACGACGTTGACGACACCGTCCGGGAGTCCGGCGTCGGCCATGATCTGCATGAAGTTCGCCATCGCGAGCGGCGTCCACTCGGAGGGCTTGATCACGATCGTGTTGCCGGCCGCGATGCCGGGCGCGATCAGCTCGACCGGGATGAGCGTGGGGAAGTTCCAGGGCGTGATCGCCGCGTAGACGCCGTTCGGCTTGCGGAAGGTGAGGATCCGCTTCCCCGGATCGCGCGACGGGATGACGGCCGTCTCCATCCGCTTCACGTCCTCTGCGGCGATGCGGAAGTTCTCGGCCGTTTCGTCGATGTCTCCAAGAGCCTCGGTCGCGTACGGCTTGCCCTGCTCGAGCGTCAGCGCGCGCGCGAACTCCTCCCGCCGCGCGCCGATCAGGTCGGCGATCGCGTGACACACCTCGGCGCGCTCCCACGCCGAGCGCGCCGACCATGGCGCCTGCGCGTGTCGCGCGGCTTCGACGGCGGCGTCGACGTCGTCCGCGCTCGCGTCGGGCGCCTCCGCCAGAGTCTCACCGGTGACCGGCGAGACGACGGTGCGGGCGCTGTCGCCGGTCGCAGGGACCCAGCTGCCGGCGATGAAGTTCTCGAGCGTGCGGAGGGCAAGAGCCATGGCGTTCCCTTCTTCGAGGGCCGTACGAGCGCATCATGACGCGTCCGCGGACGAGACCTCCTGCCAAGCGGCGC
>CAVWZB010000016.1:0-20197 GCA_963759435.1 uncultured Actinomycetes bacterium
CGTGCTCGGATTCGCGTGGGTGGTTGCGTTCGTCGTGGGCGTCGTCATCCTCGGCATCCGGGCGCTCGAGGCTGCGACCAGGCAAAGGGACCCGACGCCTGTCGTCTATGCCGCGCTCCCGCTTCTCGGCATCGCCGCGGCTCTTGCCGCTGCTACACACCTCCAGGACAACCCACTGAACGCGTTCGCGGTCGGAGTGCTGGTTACGCGCTTCGGCGGCGTGGCGGAACCTCGGCCACGCCTCGGCGTCGCCGTTCCGGCGGCCGCCGCCATCGCTGCGGTTGCGGGCGCGATCGCGTTCGCCGGACACGTAGGAAAGTTCGTCTTCCCAGGCTATGCGGGCGCTCAGGGCGGCCTGAACGCCACGGTGCTCGCTCACGTGCGCGTGAACTACCCGTTCGGCTTCCACACGCGCCGCTTCGCCACCTCGAACCCGAGGATCACCGGCGTTCATGGAGCGCGAGTGCAGGGCGTGGTCATCGCGAGCTATCCGCTCAGGCGAAGCCCGCAGCTCGGCGGAACGGGTACGCGTTTCCGGCCGGACGGCGTGTTCTTCGAACTCTATCGGCTACCTCGCCGGGCACACCCGACGAAGGTGAACAGGCTCCCGGTGACGATCTTCGACTTCCCCGACACGGCCGGTCTGCCGCCCGCGACGGAACAGGGAGCGACGTTCTTCAAGGCGAAGGGGCGCGACTACCGGGCGATCCTGTGGCTCGGACCGCGCGCCCCGCTGGCGGCGCGAGTCCTCGTCGACGAGATCGTCGCCTCCATGCAGGTCAGCCGCGCCGGCGCCGCGCCGCATGCGAGAGGGCGGCCTGGTACGCCTCCACATAGACGTCGGTGACTCGATCGGCGTCGAACCGCTCGGTCGCAGCTCGTCGGCCGGCCTCGCCCATTCGCGCACGCAGTGACTCGTCCCCGAGTAGCCGATTCACGGCGTCGGCTATGGCGCTCGGGCGCTCGGGCGGCACGAGCAGGCCCGTGATGCCGCCGTCGACAACCTCCGCCACGGCGGCGACCCGCGTCGCAACCACCGGTACGCCGCACGACTGAGCCTCCAGCGCGGTCGTGGTCGTTCCCTCCGAACGGGGCAGCGAGGCGATCACGTGGACATCGAACGCCGGATACCATCGCTCGACGTCGCTGCGCTCGCCGCTGAAAAGGACCGGGTTCGGGAGGGCTAGCCGGGCGGCCCGCTCACGCAGCTTCTCCTGGTAGGCGAGGTGGGTCCCGGGAGCGCCGCCCACGACCACGAACCACGCCTCGGGTCGCGCAGCGGCGACCTCGGCCGCGGCGTCGAGGAAGTACTCGAGACCCTTCATCGGGTTCAGGCTCGAGACGGTTCCCATGACCGGTGCGTCCGCAGGAATCCCGTGTTCCTCGCGCACGGCACGGCGCCGCTCGGCCGACGGCACGAACCGAGTGGTGTCGACCGGAGGGAAGTAGACGAACGCCGGCACCGGAAGCGACTCGCGGCCGCCGTGGAGCTCGACCAGCGCCTCGCCGTCGAACATGACGGCATCGGCGAGCCGGCGGACGAGCGGCATCGCAGCGTGGCGCAGCGGTGCGGGCGCGCGAGTGTCCACGATCTGCCAGACCACCGCCACGCCCCGCCGACGGGCAGCCAGTGCGGCGTGCGGATTCACGAGGCCGCCGATCTGCACCACGTCGGCCCCCGAGCGGGCGATCACGTCCTCGAGCCGCCGCACGGTGGGATGGAAGTCGCGCCCGAATCGCAGGAGCAACCGTGGATCGGGCGAAGCCCGCAGGCGCGACAGAGGGAGCGCGTAGACGGTGACGCCCGCCTCCTCCAGTCTCGCCGCCGCCGACCCCGACTCGTCCGGGACGGCGATCTCGATCTCCCACCCTCTACGAGCCAATGGATCCTTGAGCCGCAACACCTCGTTGTGCGGCCCACCGAAGAACGGCGAGTGGACGACGCTGAGAACCTTCATCCGGAGGGCCGCGAGGCTACCAGCGATAGACCGCTAGCCTGCGGCGACCAAGGTGCAACGGACGAGCAGTCATCTCCGCAGGGCCGCCTGGCTTTGCGGGCTCAGCGAGACGGAGCTGGCCGCTCCGGACGAGGGGACCCCGCCCGCTGGAGTCGCAGCGCTCCGGCAATTGCTCGTCTGCCCGGGCTGCCGGAGCAACCTCGAGTGGCAGACGCAGGCGATTCGCTGTACCGGCTGCGGCGCCGTCTACGAGCTGGTCGAAGGCATTCCTGTCCTCAGCCGACCCGGCGGCACCGACGAGGATGCGCAGAAGGGCAGCCAGGCCGCATTCTTCGACGAGGCCGACCCTGAGTTCGAGGTGACCAGGCCCCACGGCTCGCCGTGGCTCTACCGATCGCTGCTCGCCGAGAAGTTCCGGCGGAGCCTCGAAGCTCTCGCGCTCCCGCCGGAAGGCCTGACCGCCGCTGCGATCTGCGCCGGCTCGGGCATGGACGCCGAGTTCCTCGCCCGCGTCGGAGCGAGCGTCATCTCGACCGACATCTCGCTCGGGGCGGCCTGCCGCACCCGGGAACGCGCGCGACGCTACGGCTTCGAGGTGCTGCCGGTGGTGGCAGACGCCGAGGCGCTTCCCTTCCGCGATCGCGCCGTCGATCTCCTCTACGTCCACGACGGACTCCACCATCTCGACTCCCCACAGGCAGGGATCGGGGAAATGCTCAGAACCAGCCGCTGGGCGGTCTCGATCAACGAGCCTGCGCAGGCGGCAGCCACGTCTCTCGCGGCGAGGGTCGGCCTCTCCGAGCATTACGAAGAAGCCGGGAACTTCATCGCGCGAATCGATCCGGAGCGGCTGGCGGCAGAGGTCTCGGCAGCCGGCTTCGACGTCGTCAGGAAGCAGCGCTACGCGATGCTCTACCGGCACGAGCCGGGACGGGCGGCTCGCGTTCTCTCGCAACCGGGCATACGCAACGTGACGCTCGCAGGGCTGCGCGCGTTCAACGCCGTCGCGGGTGGCATCGGCAACAAGCTGACCCTGCAGGCCGTCCGGCGCGGGGAGGCGGTTCCCTGAGCCTCACACCATGCCTCGCCCGATCTGCCGCTCCTCGGCTGTCAGCTGAACCGGGTCGAGCCTGGCAACCTGTCGGACGAGGCGCAGGAACCTTCCGTCGGTCCGCCATGGAAAGGCAGGCTCTTTCCGCTCCCAGAGCAAGACCGCGGGCAACCCGCGCAGGCGCCACCCGAGGCCGCGGATCCGCCGGAAGCGGCGAAGCCCGAACAACGGTCCGTAGGACTCGACGAGCAGCGTGCTCTCTCGCGCGAAAAGGGCGTCCGTAGTCCGGACCTTCCGTTGCGGGTGGTCGCGGTCCACCGCGACGACCGCCGGGAGGTGGACGAACCGGACGCCGCGGCTGCGCAGGCGAAGCCAGAGCTCGTAGTCGAGGAATCGGTGCAAGTCGACGCGCAATAGAGCCTCGCGCGGCCCGATCACGGAGCGACGGAAGAACGCGGCCGGCTGCACGATCGGGGAGACAGGCGGCAGCGCGCCAGTTGGCCAGCGCGACCGATGGTGCCGGACGATCAGGCCGCCTTCGCCGACGAGTGCGGCGTCGCCGTACACGACGCCTGTGCCGGGCTCCTTCGCGAAGGCCGCGACGACCTCTTCGATCGTGGCGGCAGCGAAGAGGCCGTCGTCGCTGTTCACCCAGCCCACGATCTCACCCGTGCTCGCCTCGAACGCCTTGTTGACCGCGTCCGCCTGTCCCCTATCCGGCTCGCTGCGCCAACGAACGGCGGGGCCGGCCCCGGCGAGGACCTCGAGGGACTCATCGGTCGAGCCTCCGTCCATCACGACGTGCTCGATGTGGGGGTATGTCTGCCGTGCGACGGAGTCGAGGCAATCCCGAAGGAACCGCCCCTGGTTGAACGACGGCGTCAAGATCGAGACGAGTGGATGATCGTCGGGCACGACTACGTCCGGTCCCTCTTCGTCAAGACGAACATCGGATAGCAACCCGCCCAGGTCGCCCAGCTGGGAACGGCTCGCTCGAAGGCGAGTACGACGCGAAAGATCGTTGCGCCGAGCCCGTTGTCCGGGATGAGTCTCCGCGATTCGTTCGCGTTGAGCGATCTCCACGGCAGGATCTCGACTACGGCCTCGTCGGAGAACCTCTCCCACCAGGAGAGCGGATGCGCGAAGAAGTAGATCGGCCCCGGCTCGGGGTTCCTCCTGCGGCCCGCTAGCTTCTTGAGCCGCGAGACAAGTCGATCGGGATTCGCGTAGACGACCACGGCGGTCGCGCCGGGCTTCAAGACCCGAATCAGCTCGCGCACTGCGTCTTCCTGACGTTCCCGGTCGATGTGATAGATCGTGTGCAGGCTCACAGCCGCGTCGAAGTGGTCGCCTGGAAAGGGAAGCTCGAGTAGGCTCGCGCGCACGTAGTCGCCGCGCACTCCGAGCTTGTTGCGGGCCTCGGCGAGCGCACGCTCCGAGAGGTCGACACAGACCCGCTTCCCAAAGCCGGCCGAATACTCGAGGTACTCCGGGTACTGAATCGGCCCGGAACCCGCGTCGAGAATGAGCTCGCCTGTCTGCGGGAGATGCTCGAGCACCTTGCGACGGCACGCGGAGAGGTACTCGGCAGCACAGGGACGCAGGTCCTCCCAGAGTTGGGCGTCGGCGTAGACCGCGTCTACAGCAACGGAACCGGCAAGCCAGCCCTCGTTGTCGTAGAAGTCGCGGACCTCTTCTTCGACATTCGGCACGGCGAGCACGTTAATCCTTCGAGCACCCAGGGTGCGGGGGCCGTTGGTACGGTCAGGCGATCGGCTCTCTTCCTTACCGGCTGGCGGGCAACCTGCGGGATCGCCTCGGGCTCGAGAGGGCGGTTGAGACCGGCACGTATCAAGGCGGGGGGGCGCGGGCGCTGGCGGCGATGTTCCCGTCCGTCGTCACGGTCGAGCTGTCCGACCGCTATTTCGAGCTTGCCCGCGCCGATCTCGGGGCGCTTCCGAACGTCGTCACCGAGCATGGCTCCTCGCCGGCGGTTCTGCAGAAGCTCGACGCCGCGCCGACCTTGTACTGGCTCGATGCGCACTGGAGCGGTCTCGACACCGCGGGCGAAGAGAACCCCTGTCCCGTCCTGGACGAGCTCGCCGCGATCCCTGCGCACCCCGCCGACTGCCTTCTCATCGATGACGCCCGGCTCTTCGCAGCGACCCGTGAGCCCGACCGGTGGCCGACGCTTGTCCACGTGCTCGATGCGCTCCGCGAAGCCCGTCCGGCAGCGCACGTCACCGTGCTCCACGACCTGATTCTCTGCGTGCCACGCGAGGCCAAGGACCTCGTCGACGACTTCGGCATGGACCACGCCGTCCGGGTGTGGGCCGCCGCGGAGGATGCACGGCTGGCCGGCTCCGAGTTCGAGACGGCGGACTTGCCACCCTCGGCCCTCGGCCGACTCAGGCAGCTGGTCGGCTACGCCGCGGGCCGCCGGAGGTGATAGCACCCCACGCCGGGGCCGGGCTGCCGCTCCTCGACGAAGTCGTAGCCGTGGATGTACCGGCTCTCGATGACCTCGAATGGTTTGAACATCTCCAGTGCGCTCTCTTCGGTGAATGCTCGATGAGCGTTGAAGTACTCGCGATCGAGCTCGTCGAGTGGCAGTGAGAGATAGAGATCCCCGCCCGGAGCGACTACGCGCTTCAGCTCCCTCAGCGCCTTCTCCGTTCCCTCCGGGTCGAGCGGGTCGCCATACCGGCCCAGCCCGATGTGCTCGACGACACAGATCGAGGACACGGACGGCAGCGAGCCGTTGGGAAACGGAAGCGCCAGAATCGAGCCCTCGACAAAACCGATGCTTTCCATGTGGGCCTGCAGCGGTCGGAGGTCGACCATCGTGGTCGGCACGACCTTCGAGAGGAACGAAACGAAACGGTGATGCGAGCCGACGTCTATGTGCCGTTGCGGGTGAGCGGCGATGATCTTCTCGAAGGCCCACGCATCCTGAAAGAAGTAGGTCGGCTCAACCGGAGTTTCCCCCGTGTCCTCACCGATGCACGGGTACAGGAACTCGAGCGACGCGGCGTTACCGGGCAGCGCAGAATACCGCTGGTACGAGCGCCAGAACCGACGCCACGCCCGCACCCGAGCGGCGCGAACCTGCATGCTTCGCCTCACAGTGCGAAGCGCGTGCCGCGCCATCCATCTCGGGGCGGTCGTCAAGGAAGAGGCCACGTGCCGTCCTCCGGGTTTCTCGGGTCGATCTGCTGCCACTCCTCCGGCACCGCTTTGACGGGAAACTCGGACTTCGAGTTAAGGCCGAGCCACCAACGGGGTGCGATCACGCGCAGACCGGGCTGTTCGTTCAACCAGGCAGCCCACCACGCGAAGGAACTGTTACTCGAGACGAGCTCGGAGGCGTGCTTCAAGAGCAAGAAGTCCATGATCTCGTCGTTCGCCTCCACGCGGATGCGCGGGCTGGAACCGAAGGCCGCTCGAACACGATCGGGGTCGTCCGACACGACGATGACCGGCAGGTCGGGATCAAGCTCGTCCAGTGAGCGTAGGTAGTAGCCGGGCGGAAGCGTGACGTCGTCCCGAAAGGTGAAGAAATCGGTCAGGCGAACGTGCGCGGCGATGTAGCGTCCGGCGAGCACATCAGCGTACTTTGCCTCGAATCGCTCGAGGTGAACGTCACGCACGCTGAAGGCGCGGCGGACGGCAGAAGCGGCCGGACGGAAGAAATGCGCCGAGTAGAAAAAGCCGCCGTAGAACGTGCGATTGGTCACGCTCTCGAGTATCGAATCGGGATCCTCGCGATCGTCCACCACGAACTCGCGCCGATCGAACGCGTGCAGGCGATCGGAAAGCCGTACCGCCAGCCGTGTAGCCGCTCGGACGGGGTGCGGGTCGAGGAGTTCGAAGTAGCGCTCGAGCTCGCACGTGTCGTACGCGAGACGAGTGCCCAGCCGCTTCGCGGCAGTGACGCCGAACGCGTACTGGAACATCTGGTTGCCGAGCCGGCCTTGCTTGTCGACAGCGATCATCAGGCGTGGATACTAGGTCCGGGTACTCGCCGGTCTATTCATCGATCGAGATGGTCACGGCCGGACTACAGCCAGGAGGGACATGGGGTCGGCGCGCATTCTGGAGACGTCGACATCGCCGTACCGCCGCAGGAATTCCGCGAGCTCAGCTTGAGTCCAAAAGTTGCGGTGTCCCTCCCACGTGTCCTGCGCGCCGTCGGGCACGGTGATCAGGATCGTTCCGGAGCCGGCGCAGAGACGCACGAGCACATCGACAGCACCTTCTGGCTCTGGCAAGTGCTCCAGCACCTCGGTGCAGAGCACGAGGTCGAAGCTCTCGGTGCGGTCGAGGTCGTAGAGGCTCTGGGCGCGGAACTCGCCCGAGGGGACGAGCTCTCTGGCCCGTTGGATTCCAGCTTTCGCGTAGTCGACGCCGACTACACGCTCGGGCTTCGCCTTTTCGACCACCGCCCGCAGAAGATCGCCCGCGCCGCAACCGACGTCGATTACAGCGCGCGGTCGCTCGCGCGCGGAGATTTCCGCCATCTCCTCGTAGAACGCAACCCGCTCCGGCGCGAGGTATTCGGCCAGCAGTTGATCGTCGCCGTAGACGCGCTCATAGGCGCGTCGGTTGTTCCTCCTGGTGATGTTCGGCACCGTCGCCGCACGCCGGTTCTTGAAGTCCGTTCGCGCCCGCAGCAAAGCCAGCCGTGTCTCATCCCGCTGGTCGCGCACACGCCGGTAGCCCATGACCAATGCCACAAGGACAGGGCCGGTCACCGGCCGGTTCCGCAAGTCGTGCCGCCGCGGCGAGCCGGGTGGGCCGAGGAAGCGTCTGATTCGGCCTTCTCGACGCGTCATGTGGGTCTGTCGCAGCTTCGGCGCGCTCCCAACGTCATCGAAACGTCAGCCCTGCGAACAATCCCAGTCTAGCGAGGCCGACGGGCTACCATCGCCGCCGTGACGACGCGGGAGTTCCTGGTTCGGGCGACGGCTTATGCCGGCTATCACCTGACGCGCGCGTCGGAGCGACTCCAAGCCGTGCCGGCATCGCGTGAGCACGCGGGCTCTCATCTCGCCCAACGGACGCTCGCCGGCGACCGGGAGATCGAGTGGACCTGGACGCTCGGCCACGTCAGACGCGGCCCCGCACGAGTGCTCGACTTCGGGTCCGGCAACGGGATGATGGCGCTCGGGGCGGCATTCGCAGGCGACGACGTCGTCGCGGTCGATCTCGAGCCCGAGCAATACCCGTTCCACCCCCACGGAATCGAGTATGTACGGGGCGACTTCAACAAACTCGACTTCGAGACCGGCTCCTTCGACCAGATCATCAACTGCTCCTCCGTCGAGCACGTCGGCCTGGCGGGACGCTACGGGTCCCCCGACGAGCCGGACGGCGACCTCCACGCGATGGAGAGGATGGCCGGCATCGTCAAGCCGGACGGGGACATGGTGCTCACGATCCCCGTCGGTCTCGACGCCGTTTACCCTCCTCTGCACCGGATCTACGGCGAGAAGCGCCTCCCGCGGCTGCTCGAGTACTGGGAGATTGGCGAGGAGAGCTTCTGGGCGAAGCCGACGGGCGGGAGATTCGAACCGGTGTCGCGCGACGTGGCTCTCGCCGAAACGGGCTCGAAGACGTACTACGCCCTCGGGCTGTTCGTCGTGAAGCCACGATGACGCTGCCGCGGCTGACGGTGATCACACCGTCACTGAATCAGGCGAAGTACCTTGAACGCGCCCTACGCTCGGTGCTCGATCAGGGCTACCCGGACCTCGAGTACATCGTCATGGACGGCGGCTCGACTGACGGGTCGGCGGACATTCTCCGCGGCTACGACGACCGGCTCGCCCACTGGACGAGTGAGCCCGACGAGGGTCAATCGTGGGCGATCAACAGGGCGATCGAACGCTGCACGGGCGAGGTCGTGTCCTATATCAACAGCGACGACTACTACCTGCCCGGCGCGTTCGACGCCGCGTTGCCGCTCTTCGAGGATCCGGCGGTTCGGTGGGTCGCAGGCGTGACTGAGTACCGGCAGCAGGACGGGACGCTTGAGAGTCTCCTGGAGCCCGTTCAGCCCGCGGGCCCGCGTGCCGGCCTGGTACGCAGCACCTGGTACGTCCCGCAGGCGTCGTCGTTCTGGCGCCGCGAGGTGTTCGACGAGTTCGGCCTGCTTCGTGAGGATCTCGACTTTGTCTTCGACACCGAGTTCGGCCTCCGGCTCGCGCTGGAGGGAGTCCGCCCGACCCCGGTCGGGCAGATCTTGGCCGTCCGCTACCTCCATCCCGAAGCGAAGTCCGCGGACCGCTCGCGCTTCGACCAGGAGTACAAAAAAGTCGCGCGGCAGCTTCGCAAGCGGCTCACGGTGAAGGAACGCGGCCTCGACGTCGCGGTCAGGTCGCTCCACGCCTCGTTGCGCGCGGAGTACCGGGCACGAGAGCGCCTCGGCCTCCTCCACCTCCGCAAACGCTGGTTCGGCGGCCGCTCCGCGCGGCAGTGACCGTACGAGCACCGGCTCGGATAGCAGAAGACGAGGCTATCCTCACCGCCGTGGAATCCCAGTCTCTGCCACCCCCTACTGAGCTGAGCCATCCGAACGGCGTCTTCCGCATCCAGCCGTCTCGCTGGCTCGTTCCGGTCAACACTCGCGAACTCTGGCATCAACGAGAACTCGTGGGGTTTTTCTTCCTGCGCGACGTCAAGTCGCGCTACCGGCAGACCTTTCTCGGTCCTGCCTGGTCGATCCTCCGCCCCCTGATGACCATCGTCATCTTCTCGGCGATCTTCGGTCAGCTGGCCGGCATCAGTCCTGGTACGGACATCCCGTATGCGCTCTGGGTGACGCCGGCTGTGCTCGCGTTCGGCTACGTCTCGGCGGCGTTGATCAACACCGGCTCGAGCCTCGTGACCAACGGCAACCTGATCACCAAGGTGTATTTCCCCCGGCTCTACGTTCCGCTCGCCACGGCCCTGACGCCTCTGGTCGACTTCGTGATCGGCCTGGTGGTGCTCCTCGGTCTGTTCGTCTACTACCGCCGCACACCGAGTTGGCACATCGTGTTTCTGCCGGCCTTCCTCGCGCTGGCGGCGCTGATCGTAGTCGGGGTCGGGCTTTGGCTCTCGTCCTTTTCGGCCCGGTACCGCGACGTCGTCTTCGGGGTGCCGTTTCTGGTTCAGATCTGGCAGTACGCGACGCCGGTCATTTATCCGGTGTCCTTCATCCCACAGCAGTACCGTTGGCTGCTGGCCCTGAATCCCTTCACCGCCGTCGTGGAGGGGTTCCGGTGGTCGCTGCTCGGCGTGCCGTTCGGAAGCTTGGTGGGGCTGTTCACGAGTATCTCCATCGGCGTGGGAATCACCCTGGTCGGCCTCTTCGTCTTCCGGCGCACCGAGCGGATCATGGTGGACATGCTCTGATGGCGAGCCTCGCGGTCAGCGCAGTCGGGCTCGGCAAGCGGTACAGGCTGGGTCGGGTCGAGTCGGGTTTCCAACGGTTACGCCACAAGGCCCGGCGCCGGACCGGGCCGGGCCACACGTGGGCGCTTCGCGACGTCACGTTCGAGGTGCCGACGGGCGAGGCCCTGGCCGTCGTCGGGAGCAACGGCGCCGGTAAGTCCACGCTGCTCAAGATCCTCGCCCGACTTACAGAACCCACGACGGGCTACGTCGATGTCGCCGGCCGAGTCAGTGCGCTCCTCGAGGTCGGCACCGGGTTCAGCCCGGAACTGACGGGCAGGGAGAACGTGTACCTGAACGGCACGCTCCTGGGCATGAGCCGCCGGGACATCGACCGGCGCCTCGACCAGATCGTGGCGTTTTCCGGTGTCGGCGAACACCTCGACAAGCCGGTCAAGTGGTACTCGAGCGGCATGTACGTCCGTCTGGGGTTCGCCGTCGCGGCACACCTCGAGCCGGACATCCTCATCGTGGACGAGGTGCTTGCGGTCGGAGATCTCGCCTTCCAGCAGAAGTGCCTGGGGCGAATGAACGAGGTCGCCAGCGACGGCAGGACCGTGCTCTTCGTCAGCCACAACCTTGCCGCCGTATCCGCGCTGTGCACGAGGGCGATGTATTTGCGCGACGGCGAGATACGCGCGCAAGGACCGACCCGAGCCGTGATCGACCGCTATGTCGACGACGTGAAGTCGACCGCACACGTCGACGTGCGAGACCGATCGGACCGCAAGGGAGACGGCCGGCTCCGCTTCACCGCGATCCGAATCGGCGGCGGATCATCGGTCAAGACAGGCGACGACTGCGAGATCTCGCTGTCCTACGAGGGCAAGCCCGGTCTCGGCGCCGTGCGGGTCGCAATCGCCGTGTACGGCGCACTTCTGGAGCCGATCTTCCAGTGTTTGAACGACGATTCCGGAGACCTGATCGGCGAGGTCGCGGCAGAGGGCACCTTCACCTGCAGCATCCCGAGGGTGCCGCTCGCTCCCGGCCACTACACCCTGAGTGTGATCTGCGACGTCGACGGAATCGTTGCGGATTGGGTCGGGGACGCGGCCGTCCTCGAGGTCGTCGAGGGCGACTTCTTCGGTACCGGCCGCCTGCCGAGCCAGACTCATGGAGCGTTCTGCGTCGACCACAGCTGGCGTAGCGAACCAGCCACTGTTGCTCCTCTCCGGCTCAGTCGACGCGTTTCGTGATCTCTACCGCTGCCTAGTGTTCGCGATCTACTCCGACCGCGGCTTCCTCGCTTCGGAGGAGACCCCTCGCGCCGCCATCCTCGCCCCGTTCTGGGGAACGAATCCCGAAGCGCCGCCAGACACCGGACGCTTCGACCGGTACGCCGAGATCGGCAGCTCGTTCCTCCGTCTGACCTCCCTCGCTGACTGCGACGTCGGCGTCTTCCCCCAGAACTGGGAGTCCGCGGGCGAGCAAGCAATCGATCTGGGCCAACGTTTCGCAGACGTCTGCCGGAGCGCCGCCAAGACGCCTGTGATCTTTCACGGCGGCGACGCAACCGAGCCGCTCCCGGTCGACGCCACGGTCTTTCGCACATCACTGCTTCGCTCGCGACGCGGCCCGAACGAGTTCGCGCTGCCGGCGTGGAGCGAGGACTTCCTCCTCCGTTACCTCGACGGGGGACTCCGTCCGCGGCGCAAACGAGCGCGGCCCGTCGTCGGCTTCTGCGGAAACAGGATGGCTGCGAGATCGTGGCGGGTCATGACTCATCGGCTGCTGGGCAACCCGCGAATGGAAACATGGCGCGGTCTCGCCGTTGAACATCCCCGGACTGCTGCCCTCGTAGCCGTGGCCCGCGATCGACGACTAGAGGCGAACTTCATTCTGCGCCACACGTTCTGGGCCGGAGCGCTCGGGGATTCGGTCTCGTTGTCGCGAGCGCGGGCAGCGTACGTGCGGAATATGCTGGAAAGCGATTACGTGCTCTGCACCCGAGGAATCGGGAACTTCTCCTACCGCCTCTACGAGACGCTCTCCATGGGAAGAATCCCGGTCTTCGTCGACACCGACTGCGTGCTGCCGCTCGACTTCGACATCGAGTGGCGCGACTACTGCGTGTGGGTGGACGAGGCCGAGATCGACCGGATCGGCGATCGAGTGCTCGAGTTCCAGGAGTCTCTGAGCGACGCCGAGCTCGAGGAGCGCCAGCACGCGTGTCGTAGGCTCTGGGAGACCCATATCTCCCCGCAGGGCTTCTTCGCGTCCTTCCACCGGCACTTCGAGGGATGAGGACCGCGCTACACCGCCTGTTCCACCGTTCGCGACGCCCGCCCGCCTCGAGCGAGCCGTACGAGCCGGAGTTGACGGCCGCGATCGAGCGTATCGTCGGTCCCGGTTGGAGCTGCGCCGACGTCGGGGCCCATGTCGGGAACATCACGGAGACGCTTGCGCGCCTCGCCGGCGAACGCGGTCGCGTCGTCGCCTTCGAGGCCCACCCCGCGAACGCCACCGAGCTCAGCGACCGCTTCCGACGCTCATCGGCAGTCGAGGTGGTCAACGCGGCCGTGGGCGACGGCACTCGCGACCAGCTCGCCCTGTACGCAGGTAGGCACGACAACAGCACGGAGTGGAACGTCCTGGGCCACGACGTGGAGGGGACACCGACCCGCCTCGTGTTCGAAGTGCCGGCCGTGTCGCTCGACGCCTGGTATTCGCCCGGTGAGCCGCTGGACTTCGTCAAGATCGACGTCGAAGGGGCCGAAGGCCTCGTCCTCGCGGGGATGCGGCGTCTCCTCCGCGAGGAGCGTCCGGTCCTGGCGGTCGAGTTCCACGACGACGAAGCCTGGGCGGCGCGTAACGAGCTCCTCGAGGCCGGCTACGCGCTGAACCGCCCGGACGGCTCACCGATCGGCCCGGCGGGCTCGCGGGTCTACCACGTCATTGCGACGGCGCGATGACCCTGCCACGACTGACGGTAATCACGCCGTCGCTGAACCAGGCGAAGTACCTCGAGCGGGCCTTGCGCTCGGTGCTCGACCAGGACTATCCCGACCTCGAGTACATCGTCATGGACGGGGGTTCCACTGACGGGTCGGTCGAGATTCTCCGGCGCTACGAAGACCGGCTCGCCTACTGGGTGAGCGAGCCCGACGAGGGCCAATCCTGGGCGATCAACCGGGGAGTCGAGCGCGCCTCGGGCGAGGTGGTCGCGTACATGAACAGCGACGACTACTACCTGCCGGGAGCCTTCGAGGCGGCGCTCCCCTACTTCCAAGATCTCGGCGTTCGCTGGGTTGCCGGCGCGGCCGAATATCGCGAGGAGGACGGGACTCTGGAGACGCTCTGGATCCCAGGCCCGCCGCCCGGGCTGCGCGGGCGCTGGGTGCGCGGACCGTGGTACGTCCCGCAAGCCTCGTCGTTCTGGCGCCGCGACGTGTTCGACGAGTTCGGCCTCCTGCGGGAAGACCTCGACTTCGTCTTCGACACCGAGTTCGGCCTCCGTGTCGCTCTCGGGGGCGTGCAGCCGCTGACCTTCGGGCGCTCGCTCGCCGTGCGCTACCTGCACGGCGAGGCAAAGTCGGCCGAACGCTCGCGCTTTGATCGCGAGTACGCGACGAAGGTCGCCCCACGGCTGCGCCGGCAGCTCACCTGGTGGGAACGCGCACTCGACTTGCCCTTTCGCACGCAGTACCGCATCCGAGACCGGCTCGGCCTCCTCGGTCTGCGCGAACGCTGGTTCGGAGGCCGGTTCGCGCGGCACTGAGCGGACGAGGCGGCCTGGCTAGAGTGGTCTGATGCTGCGGCGATTTCTGTCCCGGTCAGCCCCGGCGGAGCCTACGCCGGCGGCTACGGAACCCGCCGGCCAGCTCGACAACGCCGATCTGGAAGCGCTTCTCACAGGCATCGTCGAGGACTGGGGGGGCGAGCGGGAGCGACTAGTCGTTGAGGTCGGCTCCGGCGGCGGGCAGGGAAGCACGGTCGCGCTCCATCGTGTGTTCACGGCAAGCGGCTGCCGGTTCCGGCTGGTCGGCTACGAGGGCAACGCCGAGCTCGCCCTGCACGCGTCGCGGTTCTGGAACGACACGCCGGACGTAACGGTCGTCAACGAGTACTTTATGAATCGCACGGACGTCGATCTCGCGGTGAAGCCGCGAGTCGCGCCCGGCGATCGCGCTTCATACCTCCCCGAGTTCGACGTTGTCGCAGCAGCAGAGAACTTCCTGGTCACGAATCCACCCGGCCCGATCGACCTTCTCTTCATCGACAGCGTCCGCTACACACATCTCGCGATCCTGCGCGCGGCCGCGCCCTGGCTCCAATCGGAGACGGTCGTGGTGATGGAAGACGACATTCCCGGGTACGGCGAGCTCGCGATCGTCGAAAGCCAGCTCGAGTTGCGGAACGTCGCCAGGCACGAGATCGACGACCACCCGTGGCCGCTGGTCGAGTTCAGGCTCACCCCCTGATCCGACCCGCGCTGAGGCAATAACCACGTTGGACAGACCATCGTCATGATCCGTCGAGATGCATTCCCACTTTTCCACCCTTTCACGTAGTGACCTAGGTTCTGCTAGATGGGATGCACTCTGTGCTGAAAGTCATGCTGCATGGCTCTTTCACACGTCCTGCTGGCTGCCTATTCTGAAGATCGAGGACGTGTCGTTTGCCGTCGTGGATAGCGAGGGAACGCCGTTGTCGTTGGTAGGGATCGGCGCGCCGCAGAATAGAACGGCCGACGAACTTTGGCTTTCCAACCTCAGAGCCGGCATCGCGCATATGGACGGGTTATCCGTTGAACTTCAACATGAGCTCGACAAGTTCGCCCTATCCGAAGTTCAGCGCATAGCGATGAGCAGGCGGGCGCTCCGGATCGATTGGGAACTCCCATCGACGCCGCCAGGCCCGGAGGCATTGGTCTCGGCCTTGAAGCAATCCGGCTATCAATACGATGTCTGGCCTTCCAAGGTTGTCGATCTGACACTCGATGAGGACGCCTTGTGGAAGGATTATCGTAAGGGGTGCAGGAGCGTCATTCGCCGAGCTCAAAGGCTTGGCGTGACGGTTCATGAAGTCACAGACGACTCCGGTGTCGCGACGTTTGTCGATATACACTCGCGGCGCATGCGTTCCATCGGCGCCGTGTCTTCGGCGCCGGATGTATTCATGGAGATGTGGCAGTCGCTTGCCCCCTCGGGCCAGTGTGAGATTCTGTTGGCGTGCCTGCCGTCGGGTGTACCGGTCTCGGGAATCTTGTTGCTCAGGTATAAGGACATGGTGTACTACCACGCAGCCTGCTCCGATCCAGACCATATGGAGGCCGGGGGGAACACGCTCCTCGTGCATGACGCTCTACTTCACGCCAAGTCAAAGGGTGCGACGTTATTTCACATGGGACCAAGTCCATTGGCCTCTCAGGTTGCTGAGAAGGCGTACCTTGTCGGCCGCTTCAAGAATCAGTTTGGTGGCCAACAGAGGACATGGGTCATGGCCTCGCTCGTCTTGAGACCACAATCGCCGCCTGTCGTAAGAACAGACTTCAGTGTCCGGCGAATGGTCTCAGCCATTGTGCCGCCCGGCGTCAAACGCCGTCGTAATCTGCGTTCCAACTAGTCATGCCTCGCCTCTCGGATATCGTGCCGCCACTTCTCACCCAGGCTTTCAGGAATTCCGCACGCCGCGATGACCTCGTTGTACGCCGCGATGGCCTCTCCGGCGATTTCCCTGATTGGGCGTCGGCGTTAGCCGCTTCGAAGCCGTACGAGACCGATCTCGCACTGTACGGACAGATCACCGATAAGGTGCGTCTGGGTCAAGCACGATCCGGTCGTAACCTGATGCCTATATTGGCTGGAATCGCCGTGGCATTTGACGCCGCAGGTAATCGCGTGCTTGATTTTGGAGGCAACCTGGGCGTGGTCTATTTCGATGTGGCACACGTCCTGCCCGATCGTATTGCCGAATGGCGCGTCGTCGACTGTCAGGAAGTCGTGAGCCATGGGAACGCCAACTACGCCGACGACAAGCTGGCGTTCTTTACGTCCGTGGAAGCGGCGTGCCGGGATTTCACTCCGAACATGGTTCTCTGCTCACACACACTGCAGTACCTGGAGAAGCCCTACGATACGCTTGCGACGCTCAGCGCCTTGGAGCCTGCCGTCATCGTGCTACACGAGTTGCCCGTTGCTGAGCGGGAACGGTTCATGATCCAACGGCTTCCTGAAAGCCTGGGCGGCACGGAGCGACCGATTCAGATTCTCTCATCCGGCAGACTCGCAGCCGCCCTGGCGAGTTACGACTTGATTGCCGACACGGATCTTCCAGCATGGGACCCTGACATTGACGCCCGTCATGCTGCTCAGGTGTTCCAACGCCGGCGATTTTGATACTCCGGTCCGGAACTAACGTCGGGAACGCACCGGCGCGAATCTGTACGTCACGATCGAGGGATCGCCGCGCGCACCGAGGCGATGACATGATCGAGTTCCGCGTCCGTGAGAGACGTGCTGCTCGGTAACGACAGGCCCTCACTGCCGATAGCCTCGGCAACCGGCAGTGCGCCTTCTTGACGCAGGTGCGGAAGCAGATGCAACGGCACGAAGGCGGGACGGGTATCGACTCCGGCGACGCGGAGGCGGGCCGCGAGCTCGTCGCGGTCGATGCGGGAGCCGTCGATCCGTAGCGTCGTCATCCAGCACGCGCTGGACGCCCAGTCGGCCTCCTCCTGCAGGCTCACCCCGGGGACCTCCTGGAGGCCCGCACGGTACGTCGCCGCGATCTGCCGCTTCCTCTGGAGGAACTCGTCGAGGCGCTCGAGCTGGGCGACTCCAAGGGCAGCCTGCATGTTCGTGATCCGGTAGTTGAACCCGATCTCGCCATGCCAGTAGCGCCGGTGTGGATCCATGGCGTGGTCGCGGAGCAGGCGGGCTCGCTCGGCCAGCGCGCGATCGTCCGTGAGGACGGCCCCTCCCTCACCGGTGGTGATCAGCTTATTCCCGTAGAAGCTCAGCACGCCGAGAAGGCCCAGGCCGCCAGCCGGCCGCTGCCTGTAGCGAGCGCCGAGCGCCTCCGCTGCGTCCTCCACCACGACGAGGTCGTGCTCGGCCGCGATCTCGGTGAGGGCGTCCATGTCCGCGGGATGGCCGTAAAGATCGACGGCGACAAGCGCCCGGGTGCGAGGCGTGACCCGATTCGCCACGTCTCCGGGATCGACACACCAGTGAGCCGGGTCCGACTCCGCAAAGACCGGGGACGCGCCGACGTAGCGAACCGCAGCTGCTGTCGCGACAAACGTGAGCGAGGGCACGATCACCTCGTCTTCGGGGCCGATGCCCGCAACCGCCAGAGCGAGGTGAAGCGCGGTGGTGCCGTTCGACGTGGCGATGGCATGCGCCACGCCGCAACGCGAGGCAAGCTCCTCTTCGAATGCCGTCACGTACTCGCCGATCGACGAGACCCACCCGGAGCGGACGGCAGCGGCGACGAGCTCGATCTCCCGCTCGCCGATCGACGGCTCGGCCACGGGGATGAATGCCCGCCGCGCGGGCTCAGGCTCGAGCCGCTCCACCGCGGTCACGAACGATCGCCGGCGAGGACGGATTGCTTCCTGTGGAGTCGTTCGAAAAGGTCGAGGTACATGACGGCCGCGTTTTCCCACGAGTAGCGCTGGACGCCCACTCTATTGGCCACCGCCTGCGCCTCGCTCATCTCGTCGTCGGCCCAGGCCTCCGCCAGCACACGTGCCAGCTCTGCGGGATCCGTCGGAGCGAACAACCGCATCTC
This sequence comes from uncultured Actinomycetes bacterium, assembly GCA_963759435.1. Classification (GTDB taxonomy): domain Bacteria; phylum Actinomycetota; class Thermoleophilia; order Gaiellales; family Gaiellaceae; genus Palsa-739. Next base: position 18,181 of record CAVWZB010000016.1, read on the forward strand.
GAGGTGCTCGGCCATCTCCTCGTGCGGGGGGATGCGTCCGGCAACGATCGGCGTCCCCGAGGCGGCCGCCTCGAGGACCGGCAAGCTGCTCGACTCATAGAGCGACGCCGTGACGAGGAAGCGCGCCCGATGATGCAGCGCGATGACATCCTCGAAGGGAACGACGCCGAGATAGAAGACCTGGTCCTCGAGCCCGTTCTCGCGGATGAACTCGAAGACGCCTTCGGCGGCGTTGTACTCCGCACCCGTGAGAACCCATGGCAGGGCCAGCCCACCGTCCCTGAGCTGCTTCAGCGCCTTCAAGGTCGTGATGTGGTTCTTGTGATGCCAGAGCTGGGCCGGCGTGAAGAGGAACGAATTCGGCAGCCCGTACCGTTCCGCGACGTCGCCTTCCTGATCCTCCCGCGCGAAGAGCTCGATGTCGACGCCTTCCGGGATCACCTCGACGTTGCTTTCGTCCAGCTTCGGGAAGTGGTCGCAGAAGTCCTGCGCCATGTAGCGGCTGCTCGCCTGGATCACGGTGGCGTGGTCGACGCACTTCGCGAACGACGCCTCCCTCTCCACATGCTCTTCCGGGGTGAAGAACTCGGGAAAATGCACCTGCTGGATGTCGTGGATCGAGTACACGGTCGGAACGTCGGCGAACGGGAAGAGGCGCGGCGGAGGCACGTACGGGAGGTACATCACGTCCACTGCATGCGCGAGCTGATCGGCGGCTCGCGAGTTGAGCACGCGATTGGGGGCCTCGACCGGGAGGCGATCCTTGACAGCCAGCGGGAGAAACCTGTGGAGCCGGCGAAGGAAGCGGCGCTCGGACTCGTCGATCTCCACGAGCTCGAAGTTCGGGACGCTCTCGAACCGCTCGAACATCCCCCGGTTCCAGGGCGTGACGAAGATCTTGAACTCGTGCTCCCCGCCCACTCGCGCGAAGCCGTCAAGCAGGCCGAGCGTGAACGAGTTCGTCCCGCCCATGTACGACGGGTAGATCCTCAGACAGTTGACGCCGACCCTCACGACGTGAACGGAACGAGTCGCCTCATGATCCGCTTGCCGCGCCGGAGACCGGACGATCGCAGGGCCGACGCCTTGCTCGGCCGGAACCTCCGGTCAAAGACTCGCAGGACTGACTCGTCGGCCATCAGGTCCGGCCGGAGGTGGAACGGCCGGACGGCCTCGTCGAGCTCGACGTAATAGTCGTCGGACTCGTCGCAATGGATGCCGCTGCCGTCGAACCCTATGTTCTGGACCTTCGAAACGACCGGGTGGAGACAGAACGCGTTGTGCTTGTAGTGCGCGTAGTCGAAGCGGATCGACCAGGAATCGAGCTTTTCGGACACCTGCAGCTCCAGCATCTGCGGGAGATCGTCCCCGCCACGCCTGAAGAGCTCCTGCGCGCCGTCGTCGCGCGTGAATTCGGCGTAGTCACCGATCGACCAGTCGACCTCGCTCCACCGATCGCGCCACGTTCCCCACCCCCAGGACGACCCGCGGTAGGACAGATAGGCGTCCTCGCGGTAGCTCGGCGGCATCGGGAGCGGGTAGTTGTAGCCGGTGACGGAGAAGACGTCGCGGCGATTCTCGTACGTCGACAGGGCCGAGTTCACGAATGCGAGGAAGTTGCTCGAGGTGAGAAGGTCGTCTTCCAGGACGATGACCGAGGGCGAGAGGGTCAACGCTTCGGTGACGCCTGAGATCACGGAGTTCGCCAACCCCATGTTCGTCTCGCGCTCGATAACCGCGACGGACCTGAATCCGGATACCGAACCGAGGAGGTTGCGAACGGCGCGTACGGACCCGTCGGGATCGCCGGCCTTCGGTCCGTCCGAGTAGATACGGAGATCGGACTCTGCGGCCCCCTCGTTCGCGGCCAACGCCTCGAGCGTCAGTCGCGTGTGTTCAGGGCGGTCGTAGGTGAACAGGACGATCGGGGCCCAGTTCACGAGCTTCCCCCAGGACTCGCAGCCATCTCAGCAACCATAGCCAGCCTCCCCCCGGCAGCCCTGTCGAAGGTCGAGGC
>CAVWZB010000017.1:0-26570 GCA_963759435.1 uncultured Actinomycetes bacterium
GCCCTCTGACGGACTCGAACCGTCGACCCCCTCCTTACCATGGAGGTGCTCTACCAACTGAGCTAAGAGGGCTGGAAGGCGGATTGTAGCCCTGTCCCGGGAGGGCGTCCGCCGACGCGCTGCGTAGCCTCGGGACGTGGACGAGCGTCGCCTGCTCGCGCCTGCCGATGACCTCGGGGAGTCGCCGCTCCTCCCGGCGGCCGCGCTCTTCACCGCCGCTGCGCTCTACGCCGACATGCCCTCCCGCTTCATCGCCGGCCCCGGCGGTGGCGCGTTCGGCGTCGTGCGCTGGGTCGTTCCGGCACTGACTGTCTTCGTCCTCGCGACGTTCGTCGCGATCCGCCCGCACGGGAAGCTCGTCCAGGCGTTCGGCTGGGGTGAGCGGGCGCTCCACCTGACACGCCGTCGCCTCGCGCTCGTGTCGATCGGGTTCGTCAGCCTGGCGAACTCGGCCTCGATCATCCTCCTCGTCCATCTGCTCGTGAACGGGGAGCTGACGCACAAGTCGACCGCCGCCGCCGAGCTGCTTCGCGCTGCCGTCCACATGTGGGTCGTGAACGTTCTGCTCTTCGGGCTCTGGTTCTGGCAGCTCGACGGCGGCGGTCCCCTGAACCGGCCAACGTGCGCGCCGCACGAGCGCGACTTCCTCTTCCCGCAGCAGACAGAGCCGGCGCTCGCCGAGTCGGGTTGGCACCCGGAGTTCCTCGACTACCTCTACGTCTCGTTCACGAACGCGGCGGCGTTCAGCCCGACCGACACGATGCCGCTGGGCCGCTGGGCGAAGATGCTGATGCTCGTGCAGTCGGCGATCAGCCTCACCCTTGCCGTGATGGTCGTGGCCAGAGCCGTGAACATCCTGGGCTGAAGAAGCTCCGACTGAGCCGTGCGCGTGCCTGCGCCGTCCGGCGAAATCGTGAGAATCTGCGCAAGTCAAAGAGGGGTTGAGACACGAGTCGGGAGGTCGATGCAATGTCGTCTGCTGCACCAAGTATCGAGAGCTCTGCAGAGCGGGCCGTGGGACGCGCGCTACCGCCGTGGTGGCTGTTCCTGATCACGGGAATCGGCTGGGCGATCGTCGGGCTGATCGTGCTCCGCTTCAACTACACGTCCGTGCACGCGATCTCGCTCCTGTTCGGCTTCGTCGCCATCGCCGCCGGCGTCATGGAGGTCGTGATGGTCTTCGTCGTGCCGGGCTGGTGGAAGCTGCTCAACGGAGTGCTGGCGCTCGCCTTCATCGCGGCCGGCGTCGTCGCGCTCATCCATCCGGGCAACACGTTCGTGGCGCTCGCCGCCGTCTTCAGCTTCGTCCTGGTCTTCGCCGGGATGTTCGACATCATCATGTCGATCGCCTCGCGGCATGAGATCGACGTCTGGTGGCTGCAGCTGATCGGCGGCATCATCCTGCTCTTCCTCGGGATCTGGGCGGCGGGCGATTACGGCCGGAGCGCGGTCGTCCTCATCGCCTGGGTCGCCGCATTCGCCCTGATCCGCGGCGTGCGGGACATCGTGTACGCGTTCCGCATCCGGGGGCTTCAGCACGCGTAGACCGGGCGAAAGAGTGGGGGCGGGAGGATTCGAACCTCCGTAGGCTGAGCCGACGGGTTTACAGCCCGTTCCCTTTGGCCGCTCGGGCACACCCCCAGGGGTTGCGCATTGTAGTCCCGGCCGTGCAGCTACGTTCTCGGCGTGGGGAGCACTGCGCCGAGCTACGACGTAGCAATCGTGGGAGCCGGGCCGGCGGGCTCGACCGCCGCATACCACCTCGCGACCGGCGGGGCCAGTGTCCTGCTGCTCGACAAGTCGACGTTCCCGCGGGACAAGCCGTGCGGCGGTGGCGTCACCGGCCGCGCGGCGCGGCTGCTCCCGTTCTCGATCGAGCCCGTCGTGGAGGACGTCGTCTACCGGCTGGAGTGCGGCCTTCGCTACCGCCACCGCATCACGCGCCGCGCCCGTGGGCCGCTCGTGTACATGACGCAGCGCCGGCGCCTGGACCACTTCCTCCTCCAGAAGGCCGCCGACGCGGGCGCCGAGGTGCGTGAGGGGGAGACGGTCGACGCGCGCGAGGTCGACGCCCGCATCGTGATCGGCGCCGACGGCTGCAACGGGGTCTCGGCGAAGCAGCTCGGGCTCGCCGACGGCATCTTCCACGGCGTCGCGCTCGAGGCGAACTACCCGCACCAGGCGCGGTGGGTCGGCGCGATGGCGGTCGAGATCGCAGTCATCCGCGGTGGCTACGGCTGGATCTTCCCGAAGGGCGACCACGTGAACGTCGGCGTGGGGGGCAACGGAGAGGAAGGGCCGCGCCTGCGGGCCGAGCTGCGCCGGATGTGCGAGGCGTACGGGATCGACCCGGACGCGGCCCGCGACATCCGCGGCTACCGGTTGCCGCAGCGGCTGCCGGGATCGAAGCTCGCCCGCGGCAAGACGGCCGTGATCGGCGACGCGGCGGGGCTCGTGGATCCTTTCACCGGCGACGGCATCTACGAGGCGTTCCTCTCCGCCCGCCTCGTCGCCGACGCTGCGTTGGACGTGCTCGCCGGCCGCGCCGAGAATCTCGACGCCTATCAGGCAGCGGTGGAACGGCGGATCACGCCGCTCACGCGCGCCGGCTGGGGCGCGAGGCGCGCCTTCGAGCGGTTCCCGCGCGCCACGTACGCGCTCATCCGGCTCCCCGTCACGTTCCGCGCGCTCGACAAGCTCCTGCAGGGAGACCTATCCGACCCGGCCAAGGCTCGCGGTCTCGAGCGCGCCGCCATTCTGGCGATCTATGTCGTGTCGCGGATCGCAGGCCGGCCGAGCGGGATTACGACTGGTTCCCGATCAGCTGCATCAGCTTGAACATCGGGAGGTACATCGAGATGATGATGATCCCGACCATGAAGCCGACGCCGATCATCATCAGCGGCTCGATGATCGAGGTCAGCGACTGGATCGCGCTGTCGACCTCGTCCTCGTAGAAGTCGGCGATCTTCGACAACATCTGCTCGAGCTCTCCCGTCTCCTCGCCGATCCGGACCATCTGGCTGACCATGGGCGGGAAGAGCGGGTCGGCAGTCAGCGGCTCCGCGATCGGAACGCCCTCCTGCACCTTGATCCGCGCCTCCGCCAGGGCCTTCTCGACGAGGTAGTTGCCCGCCGTCGAGCCGGCGATGTCGAGTGCCTTGATGATGTCGACTCCGGCCGCGACGAGCGTGGCGAGGGTGCGCAGCAGCCGCGCCATCGTCACCTTCAGAACCACGTCGCCGATCTTGACCGGAGCGTGGAGCTTGAACCGGTCCCACTGCTGCCGGCCCGTCTCGGTCTTCTTGTAGCGAAGCGCGCCCCAGATCGTGAGCCCGATCACCGGGAAGACGATGTACCAACGCTCGCGCAGCAGGTTCGAGGCGCCGAGGACCACCCGCGTGAGCATCGGCAGCTGGCCGTGGAGCTCGGTGAAGATCTTCGCGAAGATCGGGACGATGAACAAGAGCATCGCAACGAGCACGAGGCTGGCGAACGTGAAGACGACCATCGGATACACCATCGCGCCCTTCACGCGGCGCTTGAGCTTCGTTGCTTTCTCGATCTGGTCCGCGACGCGGTCGAGGACGTTGTCGAGCATTCCCGAGGCCTCGCCGGCCTGCACCATCGAGACGTAGAGCTCGTCGAACACCTTCGGGTGGCGCGCCATCGCCTGTGAGAGGAGGAGGCCTCCCTCGACGTCCGCGCGGAGCTCGCCGATGATCTCCGCGAGATACGCGTCGTCGGTCTGTTGCTCGAGGATCACCAGCGAGGCGACGATGTTCAGGCCCGCCTCGATCATCGTCGCGAACTGGCGCGAGAAGATCTGCATCGAGCGCGGCTTGATCTTCTTGAAGGTCGTGCGCAGCCCCTCCGTGCCGCTCGCAGGCAGCTCGCGGAGCGTCTGCGCGAGCAGGCCGCGGATGCGGAGCTGCTCGCGTGCGGCCTCGAGGTCGGGCGCGTGGACCTCCCCGACGGTCTCGAGACCCTCGATGCTGATCGCGGTGTAGGCGAATCCGGCCATCGTGCGCTTACCTCGAGAGGAGCCTGAGCTGGTAGCGGATGCCGTCAGCCGTGTCGACGAGGGTCAGCGACCGGCCGGCGACGAGGGAGACGGTCCGTGCACCGCTCGAATAGGAGCCGCTTGCGATCCCGATCCGTGCGACGCCGTTGCCGACCGAGACCAGCCGGAAGAGCGGGTTGGAGCTCGGGAAGCTCGCGCCGGTGCGCACGATCTGGACCCGGCCGTTGATCGAGATCCTCGCCGCGCCCGTCACCGCGAGTACGCGCGTCGACTGGTGCTGGGTCACCGCGGCGGCGGTTCCCGTCGAGCCGGCGGTTGCAGAACTCGAGCCGGAGCTCGTCGTGCTCGAGCCGCTCTGTGCGCCCTGCGTCGGCGCGGTTGAGACCTGCTGGACGAACGGGTCCTTGGCGGCGAAGTTGCTGAACGAGTAGAGCTGCGCCTTCCCGACCTTCGGCATCGTGTCCGAGTTCGGCAGCTTCGTGCTCGTCGTCGGCGTAACGGCGGCCGCCGCGGTGCCGGCAGGCGTGGTCGTGGGCGCCGCAGTCGTGGGCGCGGCGGTGGAGGTGTCGGGCGTCGTCGCGACCGCCGCTGCCGGGGCCGAGCCGCCGCCGCCGTGGTTGAGGACCTTGGGCACCTCGAACACGAGGACGGCTGCGAGGACGACCGAGAGCCCGATCGCGACCTTCTTCATCTTCCGGTCCTTGGCCACCCGGAGGTCCTCCATCTTCTTCTGCCTGCGGTTCATGAAGTCCCTCCACTCGTGCTCGGGGCCGCCGACGTGGAGTCCGAGCTGGTCGTCGTGGCCGGCGTGGTCGTCGAGGTGGTATCGGTGCCGGCAGCGGTGGGCGTGGTCGCCGCGACCGACTGTGGCACGAACTCATTGATGGTGAGCGTCGCCTGAACCTGCGGCCAGCCCTTCTCGCCCTGGGCGAGGCTGACGCTGCTCACGTCGAAGAGGCGGCCGGCAGTGAAGAGCTTGCCGTTCTGCACGCGCACGAGGTTGCGCACGCGCTGCAGGAACGTCAGGAGGTTGTAGAAGCTGCCGGTGAACTGGACCTGGATCGGCTCCGTGGCGAAGGGGTCGGGCGAGATGGCCGTCGTCGCCGTCGACGAGGCCGCACCCGGCGCGATCGAGTCGAACGAGATCCCGGACTTCTGCGCGAGGGAGTTCAGCTCGAGGATCACGTCGGGCGTGTCGAGCTTGTTCGGCATCGCCTGCGTGACCTTGAAGACGCTCGCGGAGCGCACCGCCGGCAGCGCCTGCGTGAACGCCGACGAGCGGTTCTTGTTGATCTGGCTCTGCACCGCGGCCGTCTGCTGCTTCAGATCGGCGGCCGAGGAGCGCTTCGGCGAGATCAGGGTGAAGTAGCCCACGAGGAGGACGAGAAGCATTAGGCCCGCCACGAGCGCGAACTGAGCCGGCTTCGGGAGGCTGGCGAGACGGGCGCTCACGAGGCCCCCTTTCCGTTGCGGATGTTCGCCACGATCGTGAAGTTGATGACCTTCTGGTTGGAAACGGTCGTCGACTGGCTGCTCTTGAGCTGGACGTCCGTGAAGTCCGGGACGACCGAGAGCCGCTCGAGAAGCCGTGCGACGCTCGCCTGCGAGTACGTGTAGCCCTGGATGGTCAGCTCGGTGGCCGCCGCCGGCAGCGTGCTCGACGTCGTCGTCGCGGTTAGCGTCGACTCCGGATCGAGCGGGACGTTCGCGGTCAGGCTGTTGAGCCAGACGTCGTCGGGCAGGACGAGTGCGAAGCGGCGGAGGACGCGATCCCAAGAGACGCGCTTGCCGAGTGCCGAGGCGAGGGCGAGCGACCGCTGCTCACGCTGGGTGAGCACCTGCTGGCGGAAGGACTGCGTCTGCGCAGAGAGCTGATGGTCGGGAGTCACTGCAAGCACGGCCCGCGCAGAGGCAAGGGCCTGCTTCTGGCGGTCGACGCTGCGGTTGGCGACAAGGGTTCCCGCGACGAGCGCGAGCAGGACGGCCCCGCCGCCGATCGCGGCGAGGAGGACGAGTGCGTTCGGGCGCTCTCGGGTCTGCTCGACCTGCTGGCGGGGGAGAAGGTTGACGGCGCGCATCAGTCCTCGATTCCCAGTCCGATTGCGACGGCGAGTGCGCCGTCCTGGCCGTTGGAGCTGATGCCGTGCCCGGAGCCGACGCGCGCGAACGGGTCGGCGACACGGACGCTGATGCCGATCAGCTCTTCGAGCTGCTCGGCGAGCCCCTGAAGGTGGGCACCGCCGCCGGTGACGGTGATCTCGGCGAAGCCCAGGGAGTCCACCTGATCCTGGTAGAAGTGGAGGGACGAGGCGAGCTCGCGGGCGAGGCCGTTCACCTCGCGGCGCGCTGCCTCGGTGGCCTTGGTCGTGCGCTCGTCGGCGGGCTCAGACTCCTCCGTCGTGGCCGAGATGTCGAGCGAGCACTTGATCTGCTCGGCCTCCTCGGCGTCGACGTCGAGGGCCCGCTCGATAGCGGCCGTGACGCGGGCGCCGCCCCAGTCGAGAACACGGGTGAACTCACAGAGGCGCCCGTCGGAGACCGCGACCGTGGTGCGGTCGTGCCCGATCGAGACGGCCACGCGGGCAGCTTCGGCCCGCTCGCCCGGGCTCAGCGGCTCGCCGCCGACGGCGCGGAGCAGGGCGAACGCCTCGATGTCGATGCCGACGAGCTCGATCTTCGCCGCCGCGCACGTGGCCGTGAAGCGGTCGACGAGATCGCGGTAGGCGACGGCGAGCAGCACACGGTCGGGAGCGTTCGCCTCCTCGAGGATCTGGTAGTCGAGCATCGCCTCTTCGATCGGAATCGGCAGGGTCTCGTACGCGCGGAAGCGGATCGCATTGGCGAGCTGGCGCGGGTCGTCGACCTCGGGCCGCTCGAAGACGCGGACGCCGGTCCGGCTGCTGCCGATGCCGAGGCGGACGTTCTTGCGCGGGAGGTCGGCGGCGGAGAAGAAGGCGGCGATCTCGTTGGCGAGCGCCTCGGAGTCGCGCACCTCGCCTCCCACCACGATCTCGGGCGGAAGCGTGTGCCGGGCGGCCTTGACCAGCTTGGGCCGGCCGTTGTTGACGACGACTGCGGCCGCGAGCTGCGACGCGCCGACGCTCAGCCCGACGACCTGCTTGTGCCGGCCGTTCGTGCTCGTCGACATGGTCTTCTGCTTGGGCGCGCGCTTCGGCAGCGAGAGACTGCGCTTCTTCGGCGTCGTCTCCTGCGTCGTCGCGGTGGCCTCGCTCTTGGTCGAGGAAGTCTCGGCCTTCGCCGCCGTGGTGTCGGTCTTCGCGGCCTTGGTCTCGGCCTTCGCCGAGGGCTTGCGCTTGAAGGAGATGTCTTTCTTCAGCATCTCGGAAAATCCGCTCACTGTCAGGCTCCTGCTACTCGGAGGCCGCGGAGGGCCTCGGGAAGGTGGTCATCGGTGCGGGGTGCGACGCCGCTACGAGCGAGCTGCGCCTCGAACTCCTCACGCCGGCCGGTGACGCCGAGCGCGGTTTCCTGCGTGATCTGCTTGCGCACGACGAGGTCGGCGAGGCACTGCTCCATCGTCTGCATGCCGCGCGTCGTGTTCGTCTGCATCACGGAATAGATCTGCTCGGTCTTGCCCTGCCGGATGAGGTTCCGGACGGCGTCGTCGGGCAGGAGCACCTCGAGCGCCGGCACGCGCTTGCGGCCGTCGGCGCTCGGGAGCAGCGTCTGCGTGACGATTCCCTGGAGCGACGCGGCGAGCTGCATCCGCACCTGGCCCTGCTGGGCCGACGGGAAGACGTCGATGATGCGGTCGACCGTGCTCGGCGCGCTCTGCGTGTGCAGGGTCGCGAGCACGAGGTGGCCGGTCTCCGCCGCCGTCAGCGCGGTCGAGATCGTCTCGAGGTCTCTCATCTCGCCGACGAGGATCACGTCGGGGTCCTGGCGGAGTGCGCCGCGCAGCGCCTCGGCGAATCCCTTGGCGTCGGCGCCGACCTCGCGCTGGTTGATGACCGATGTCTTGTGCTGGTGGAGGAACTCGATCGGATCCTCGATCGTCACGATGTGCATCGGCTTGCTCTCGTTGATCGAGTCGATCATCGTCGCGAGCGTCGTCGACTTACCGGAGCCGGTCGGGCCGGTCACGAGAACGAGACCGCGCGGCTCACGCGCCAGCTGGAGGAGCACCTCGGGGAGCCCGAGCTCCTCGGCCGACTTGATGAGCCTCGGCACGAGGCGAAAGGCAGCGGCGAGCGTGTCCCGCTGGAAGTAGACGTTGACACGGAAGCGGGCGACGCCGGGGACCGAATAGGAGAAGTCGATCTGGCGGTCGATCTCGAGCCGCTTCTGCTGCTCCGTGGAGAGAACGCGATAGAGAAGGTCGCGCGTCTCATCCGCATCGAGGGCCTCCAGCCCGTCGATCGGGGCGAGCTTGCCGCGAATGCGAAGCAGAGGCGGCGACCCCGCGGTCACGTGGAGGTCGGAGGCGTCCTCGGCGGCAACGCGCTCGAGAAGCGTGTCGATTGAGAAAGGCTGCGGCGTCATGCGAGCGAGCTATCGGCGGGCCATGTGGCTCGCTTTAGAGAGGCCGCGGGATATCACTCGGTCGAGGGAGGCGCGCGAGCCCGCGTGAGAGAGGCATCACCCACGGCGGGTGAGCCGAGGGGTGAGACGAATCACTCGGTCGGGGGGAGGAGCCGCCGCGCTTGCTGCCGATAGAGGCCGTGTCTGGGTTACCCCGTCCTACAAAGGAGACTGCATGCATTCCCTCAGGCAGCGCATCAACACCCGGGACGAGAGCGGCTTCACGCTCATCGAGCTCCTCGTCGTCCTGATCATCATCGGCGTCCTGCTTGCGATCGCCATTCCTTCTTACCTGGGCTTCCAGAAGAAGGCGCAGCAGACGGCCGCACAGTCGGATGTCCGCACGGCGATTCCTGACGCCGAGGCGTATTACTCGGACTACGGCGACTACGCCTTCGTCAAGCTGGCGGACGGCACGGCCGCGGGCTCCGCGGTTGCTGCCCTCCAGTCGTACGACCAGGGCCTGAGCACCGCCGTCTCGACGAACGGGACCGTGGCCAGCAACACCGCCAACACCGAGTACTGCATCTCCGCCTCGGTGTCCGGCAACTGGGCGCACGTCATCGGGCCGACTGGCGCCGGGACCGACACGACCAACGGCGTCGTGGCCGACAAAACCGCGACCACGGACCCCTGCGCCACGTTCTAGCCTCACCGAGTAACTGCACTGCCGAGGGCGCGGGAGACCGCGCCCTCTCTCTTTCCTTCTTTCTCCACGTATCCCCCATTCCAGGGAGGCCTGCGTCGCCGGGCCTGCCGATAGGAGGGCCATGAACGCGACGCTGAGCACGCGCCAGATCCGCCTCGTTGCACTTCTCGTGCTGGTCGTGGTCGCCGGCGGCGGCTACGTGGTCATGACGAAAAACAAGTCGACCACGCCCACGCAGACGACCGCGAGCTCGACTCCGGCCCGCACGACGCACGCGACGACGACTCCCACCCCGAGCAAGACGCACACGCACCCGGCCACCGCCGCCAAGCTCCATACGCACGGGCTGCCGGTCCCGATCGCGCGTGCGCTGCAGAAGCATTCCGTGGTCGTGGTGGCCGTCACCACACCGCAAGGCGATGACGAGGCGCTCACGCGCGCCGAGGCTCAGGCCGGCGCCGCCGATGCGAGCGCGGGTTACGTCACTCTTAACGTCTTTCACCAGCGCCCCGGCACCGCGCTTCTCCACAAGCTCGGAGTCGTCGACACGCCGGAGATTCTCGTGGTCAGGCGCCCGGGCACCATCACGTCGCAGTTCAGGGGCTTCGTCGACCGCGACGTGGTCGCGCAGGCCGTCGCAGACGCGCGCTGATGAGAAGGGGCGGCCGCCCTCAGGCAGCCGAGCCGGAGCCGCGCGAGCTCTTCGTGCGCAGCGCGAGCCGGCACGGCCGGCCCGTCGTGACGATGCGGGCGCGTGATCTCGGCGACGCCTGTGTCGTCGACGTCGAAGTCGACGGGCGCGAGGACGGAGCCGAGCCGCGCGCGTACAGCTTCGCCGACGCTCAGCAGGCGAGCACGTTCGTGACCGAGGCCGTCGAGGCCCTGGTCTACCTCGGCTGCGAGATTCACGCCTAAGAGGCTCGAGCGGGAGCGAGGTGGATCCCGTGGCGAGGGAAGAAGGCGAGCTTCGGCACGAGGCCGATCCGGTCGCCGACGTGATCGCGCTCCCTCAGCTCGAACGGCTTCCTCCGAATCTCGACGCGCCCGACGGCGGCCCCGGCTTCACCTCCGACAACCGCTCGGCGAGGCTCGAGGCACTCGACCTCGTCCGGGCGGCAGTCGAGCTTGCCGACCGCATCGAACGCGACGCTCAGGAGACTGCGAAGGACAGGATCACGCGCACCGAGGAGGAGGTCCGGCTGCGCCGGCTCGCCCTCGACGAGCGCGAAAAGGAGCTCGATCACCTCAAGCGCGAGCTCGAAGCTTCCCATCAGGAGGTCGCTCGGGCGGAGCAGGAGATCGCGGAGCAGCGCCGGCAGGCCGCGGAAGCCTCGAACGAGGCGCAGGCTCGGCTGGCGTCCGTGGACGACGAAGCCGCCGCGGTGCTCGCCGCCGCTCGGGCCGAGGCCGAGTCGATCGCCGCCATGGCGCGGTCGGAGGCGGATATGGCCGTCGAGGCGGCGCGGGGCGAGGCAGAACGCCGCGTCGGCTCCGCCCGCGCGGAGGCCGAGGCTGCGACGGAGGGTGTCCGCTCGGAGGCCGAGGGTGCCTTGAGCGCCGCCCGCTCCGAGGCGGAGACGCTCTTGGGCGCCGCCCGTTCCGAGGCGGACACGATTGTGGGATCCGCCCGCTCGGAGGCCGAGAGCCTCGTGGGCGCCGCCCGTTCCGAGGCGGACACCGTGTTGGGGACTGCCCGCTCGGAGGCGGAGAGCCTCCTCTCCAACGCTCACGGCACCGTGGAAGCCGCGCGCAACGAAGCCGAGCAGCTGCTCGCAGGCGCGCACTCCGGCGGCGTCCAGCCGGAGCCGGAGCAACAGGCGGCGGCCGAGCCGGAGCCGGAGCCCGAACCTGCCGTCGAGCCCACAGCCGAGCCCGAGGCGCCGCCCCCCGAGCCGGAGGAGCCCACTCCCGCGCCGGGCGGCGCTTTCACGCCGCCGCCGAGCTCGCTCGAGGATCTGGCCGCAGCCAGCCGGCCGACCAGGTTCAGCATGGGCGGCCGTTCCGGCGAGAAATAGTCAGCGCGACTCGCTGAGCACGGGCTCGAGCCCGAGGAACGCGCCGATGCGCTCGGCCTCGCGTCGAAGCTCCGCGCGAGCCGCCTTCCCCAAACGGCGCGTGAGCCGCACTTGCAGCTCGATCCGCCTGCCGCGCTTCTCGCGCTCCCACAGGCCCGCCGCTACTCCGTCCACCAGCACCAGCCGCGTCGCGGCCGGCCCCTCGTAGCGGCCCCGACGGTGATTCGCGATCAGCTCCCGCACCGGTTCCGGGATGAGCTGGTCGCGCTCGCGGAATCCCATCATGTACACGTCGTATTCCGAGAGCAGCCGCACCTGACGGCTCGGCACCGGGAACGACGTGTCGCCGGACAGGACGAAGGATCGGCGGCCGTCGACGTCGATCTCCTCGGTGCCGAGGTCGTCGAACAGCGCCCTCGCCTCGGCGACCCGGAATGCCGCAGCGCCGAACCAGGCGATGAACTCGGCGGGGCGGGCCGGTCCGTAGGTGCGCAGGAACCGCCGGCAGACCTCGCGCAGCGCTTCCCGGGGCTCCGCGCTTTGCCCGTCCTCGATCCACTGGTCCGGCCGCACGAGCGTGATCCGCGACCCCTGCGGCGGCCCCTGGCACAGGTCCGTGTGGAAGAACGCGAATCCCGAGCGAAGACGTGCTCGCGGCGCGGTTCCCACCCGCTTCACGACCGCCTCGGTGAGCTCGGCACGCGTGAGGCAGCGGCCGTCGAGCACCTCCCAGACGGCTGCCCGGACGGTTTCGACCTCGTCGGCGCAGAGTGCCGGGTGCAGGACGCGCTCGGGATCGCGCCAGGCCGGTAGCGCCGCTGGGGCCGAGCCGAGGGCTGCGCGCTGCGCCGCGTGCCACAGCGCCAACTCGCCGGCGGGGTGGAGGTGGAGCGTTCCGCGGATCGTCCAGGCCTTGACGAGCGTCCGCTGCTCCCAGACCGCCTCCCGAATGTCGGCCTGCGTCACTCCGTCGACCCGCGCACAGAGCTGCAGCTCGGCCGCCGTCTGTAGCTGGGCCTGGACGCCGCACACCTCGCTCACGACCTCGACGAGCCGCTCGCCGCTCGCCCGGTCGCTCAGGAACGAGCGCGCCAGCCGGCGCGCGCGTACCTCATCCCATCCGACGTCCACGTCGGGTGAATTTTGCGCTAGAGCGTCGTGACGCGGGCGAGCTCTTCGAGCGAGGTCATCCCGCCCACGACCTTCTCGATCCCGTCGCCCCAGAGCGTCGACATGCCGGATTCCAGCGCCGCCCGCTCGAGCTCCTCGTGGCTCGCCTTGCGTGCGGCGAGCGCCGAGAGCTCCTCGTTCATCTCCAGGAGCTGGAAGACGCCGATGCGGCCCTTGTAGCCGGTCTGGCGGCAGCGCACGCAGCCGTTCCTGCGGAACAGCTCGGTCTTGCCGTGGCGGAGCTCGTCGGGGACGTGTGCCGCGTCGAGCTCCTGTTTGTTCGGCGTGTAGAGCTCCTTGCAGTGCTCACAGAGCCGGCGCGCGAGGCGCTGAGCGAGCACGCCGGTGACCGCTGCGCCCGTGAGGAACGGCTCCACGCCCATCTCGTTCAGGCGCGAGAGCGCGGACGGGGCGTCGTTCGTGTGGAGGGTCGAGAGGACGAAATGGCCTGTCAGCGCCGCCTCGATCGAGATCTTCGCCGTCTCGACGTCACGGATCTCGCCGACCATGACGACGTCGGGGTCCGAGCGGAGGATCGAGCGCAGGGCGGTGGCGAACGTCAGGCCCGCTCGCGGGTTGATCTGCACCTGATTGAGGCCCGGGAGGCGGTACTCGACCGGATCCTCGACGGTGATCACGTTGATCTCGGGGCGGTTGATCTCCGACATCGCGGAGAACAGCGTGGTCGACTTGCCCGAGCCGGTCGGCCCGGTGACGAGCAGGGCGCCGGTGGGGCGGTGAACCATCGTCGCCAGTTGCTCCTGCATCGCGACGCTGAGCCCGACCTCCTCCATCGTCGGCGGCTTCTTCGACTTGTCGAGCAGGCGCATCACGACCGACTCGCCCTCGACCGTCGGCAGCGTGGCGACGCGGACGTCGAGCATCCGGCCCGCCGCGGAGGCGGAGAGGGAGATCCGGCCGTCCTGCGGCTTCCGGCGCTCGGCGATGTCGAGCTTCGCCAGGACCTTCAGGCGCGTCGTCACGCCGATCGCACTGCGCTTGGGGATCCGCTGGGTCTCGTGGAGAACGCCGTCGATCCGGAAGCGCACCACCAGGGCGTCGCTCTGCGGCTCGAAGTGGACGTCGCTCGAGCCGTCCTCGGCAGCCTCGAAGATGATCGAGTTGACGAGCCGGACGAGCGGTGCGTCGGAGATCCCGTCGTCGATCTCGAGATCGTCGAGCTCGTCCTCGTCGATCACCTCCAGCTCGGCGACGTCGCTGTAGCCGGAGCGGGCCCCGAACGCCTCGGCCGTGCGCGCGAGCCGTCCGAGCTCGTTCGCGATCTCCTCGCCCGCGGCGACGCGCAACGCGATCGGGTGGCGGCTGGCGAGACGCAGGGCGTCGATGCCGTGGATGTTCTGCGGGTCGGAGATCGCGACGCAGAGGGACTCGTCCTCGAAGGCGTACGGGAGCGCGTTGACCTGCTCGAGCACATGGAGAGGGATGGCCTCGGCGGCCAGGGGGTCGATGCCGACGCTCCCCAGCTCGACCACGGGAAGCCCGTACTGTGCGGCGACGATGCGGGCGATCGCCTCGCTCGAGGCCAGCCCTTCGTCGATCAGAGCCTGCACGACGGGCGTGGTCTTCGCCTTCTCCCGGAGGATTTCGACCTTCGCCTCGGGGATCAGCCCTGTCGTCTCGAGCAGGTCGACGACGAGCTCGCCCATGAGCTGCGAGATCGGCGCGGGAGTGGCCGGGGCCTTCGGCGGCACCGGGTTCCCGTCGCGCGTTACTGGCTGAGCAGACACCGCAGTCGCCTCAGGTCAGGTCAGATGGTGGAGGTAGGCATTGAGGATGGCGTTGCCGGCGAAGAGGGTGATGACGGCGCCAGCGGCGAGGAACGGCGCGAACGGGATCGCGAGCCGTCTGGCGCCGCGACCGTGGCGAGCGATGAGGAAGACGGTCGGGACGAGGGTGAGGAGAAGCGTCAGCATGAACGCGACCGGAGTCGTCTTGCCGAGGAGTGCGCCGATCAGCAGCGCGAGCTTGACGTCTCCCATTCCCATGCCGCCGGGGTAGGCGACTGCTGCGACGAAGAGGAAGCCCGCCAGGCCGAAGGCGCCGACAGCCCACACCGGCGATGGATGCCAGACGGTGTCGAGCACGAGAACGGCGAGCGCCGCCGGCAGTACCACACGGTTCGGGACGATCCGCCGCTCGATGTCGGTGGCGGTCACGACGACGAACGTGGCGCAGGCGATCGCGGCCGCGGCCGTCCTCAGGGTGAGCCCGAACGCGAACACGCAGGCGACGAGGAGCAGCGCCGTCGTGAGCTCGATGGCGAGGTCGCGCGGCGGAATGCGAGTGTCGCACTTGCGGCAGCGGCCGCGGAGCACGGCGTAGGAGAGCACCGGCACGTTGTCGTACCAGTGGATCGGCGTCTCGCAGCTCATGCAGGCCGAGCCCGGCCGCACGATCGAGCGGCGCAGCGGCACGCGCGCGGCGACGACGCCGAGAAAACTGCCCAGGGCGAGCCCGGGCACGAAGACGAGTGGTAGGACGAGGTCCATCCCGTTCGTTATCGACAATCCCGCTGCGCCGCTTGAGAGCGGGTTGCAGCTTTCGTCATGAGGTCAGACGGCTAGTTGGAGCCGTGCGTCGCCGGGCGCTTGATCAGGCTGGCGCCGTAGGGCGAGCGGTTCTGCGGCTCGCCGAGCTGCGCGCCCTTCCGGGCGAGGTGCAGCGTGATGGTCGGATTGCCCGTGTTGAGCACGTGCGTCCCGGGCTTCGGCGCCTGGGCGACGACGAGGTTGGAGGAGTAGCCCTCGACCGAGCCGCGAACCTTCCAGCCGAAGCCGCTGTCCTCGAGCGCCCCCGACGCGAACACGAACAGCTGGCCGCGCACGTCCGGCACGACCATGACCTGCTGCGGCTTCGCGGCGTGCGCCGGCTTCGTCGTCCCCGTCGGCTTGTCGGCCGCGAGGCTGATCGTGGCGCTGACCAGCAGGCCGGCGGCGGCGACCGCCGTCAGGCGGGGAAGCGTGAGGATGCGCCTGGACACGACTCGTGCATCGGAACGTTCGAACATGCGGATGACCCCTCTAATGGGTGAAGTAGACGATGTCGGAGCTGAACGCGGTGCTTCCCGCCGAGGTGAACGTCGCGGTGGTCGTCGCCTGCGACTGGCCGGCGACCGCCGCTCCGAGAACCCGCCTCGCGCCGTCGTACCTGGACGCGAACCACGGCTCGCTCAGGCTGTCGATCTCGACGTTCGCTCCGGTGTGTGGCGCGTCGATGAAGTCCCCGTAGCCGATGTAGATCCCGACGTGGTCGAGGCCGTTGAAGAAGACGAGGTCTCCGGGCTGGAGCTGGTTCTTCGGCACCGGGACGGCGCCCGGGTAGTTCCACTGCGAGACGGTGTAGTGCGGCAGCGAGATCCCGACCTGCGCGTACACGTACTGGACGAGGCCCGAGCAGTCGAAGCCGGCCACCGGGGTTGCGCCGCCCCACTTGTACGGGATCCCCAGGTACTGCATCGCGAGCGAGACGATGCCGCTGTAGGGCGCACCCGAGCCGCCGCCGATGGAGAAGAGGTTGCTCGAGAGGAGCGCCGGGGAGCTCGTCCCGAAGGAGGCGCCATTCCCCTCGTCCCGGAACTGGCCGAGTTGCGACGTGGCCGCGTCGAGACGCTGCTGTAGCCGGCTCACGCGCGCAGCGGCCGCCTGGCGGCGCACGCTGAGCTGGACGGCCCGCTTGCGTGCTTCGAGCTGGTTGGACAGAACACGGGCGGTGTCGGCGACGCGGAGGAACCGCCGCTCGGAGCGCGCGAGCCTTGCTGCCTGCGCGTGGGCGCTGCCCAGGAGCGCGTGCGATGCCGAGACGCGGCTACGGGCGGAAGCGAGCTGCGCCTTCAGCTTGCCCGGCGAGATCGCGAATCCGGTCGCTCCTCCGTCTCCGCCGGCGCTGTAGAGGCTGGCGAGCCCCAGCACCTCGTTCACGTACCAGGTCGCGTGGTTGTAGCAGTAGACGGCGCGCGCGATGTCGAACTGCCCGCCGCATCCGGCGAGGTAGCGAGCGGCGCTGAAGATCGCGTCGGTGGGATTGTTCGGATCGGCTGCGCCGTCGCCGTTCGCGTCGACACCCCAGCGGGCCCACGTCGAGGGCATGAACTGCATCCAGCCGACCGCGCCGGCCGAGCTCGGCCCGAGGTTCTGCCCGAAGTTCGTCTCGACCTTGTTGATCGCCCCCAGCACCTCCCACGGAATCCCGTAGGCGTTGCCGGCCGCCTGCCAGATCGGGCGCAAAGCCGCGTACGACGTCCCGCCGCTCCGCGGCTGAGTCGAGGTGAACGGGATCACGGTGGCGCCGACGCTGCCGACGGCGCTCGGATGCGGCTGCACCACACGGAAGGTGTCCGCCGCCGCGGTACTCGAGAGAACCGAGGCGAGCACGAGCACCGCCCCGACGAGGGGAAGAAGACGTCTCATGGCTACTGCTGGCCGGCTACGCGAAGCCTCGGCAGATCCTCCGCCTCGTCGACGACCTCCTCGGCCTCCGGCTCGGGCTCCTCCTCCGGATCCACGTCCGTGACGGCGTCGAGGTGCGCCCCTGCGGCCTGCTCCTTCATGGCCCGATCGAGCGCGATCAGGAAGTCGTGGCGGTTCGAGGCGGCGTTGGCCGCGATCTCACGGTCGACCTTCTCGTCGAGCACGAGCTCGATCAGTGCCTTGCTGAAGGTCTGCATCTGGAAGAAGTCGCCTTCGGCGATCGCCTCGGTGATCTCTTCCGGCTTGTTGTCGCGGATCAGGTCGGAGATCCGGGCGTTCGCGATCATGACCTCGACCGCCGGGACGCGTCCGCCGTCGACCTTGGGCAGCAGCCGCTGGCTGATCACGCCGCGCAAGACGCCGGCGAGGATCGACCGGATCAGGTGCTGCTTGACCGAGGGGAAGAACTCGACCATCCGCCCGATCGTCTCGGAGGCGTCGACGGTGTGCATGGTCGAGAGGACGAGGTGGCCCGACTCGGCCGCGGCAAGGGCGGTCTCGGCGGTCTCGGCGTCGCGGAGCTCGCCGATCAGGATCACGTCGGGGTCCTGGCGGAGTCCGCGGCGCAGCGCCTGCGCGAAGGAGGCCGTGTCGAGCCCGACCTCGCGCTGGTTGACGATGCAGCTGTGGTCGCTGTGCACGATCTCGATCGGGTCCTCGATCGTGACGATGTGCTGGTGCCGCGAGCGGTTCATGTGGTCGATGATCGCGGCGAGGGTCGTCGTCTTTCCCGAGCCGGTGGCTCCGGTGACGAGGATGAGCCCGCGGTGCTCCTCTGCGAGACGCCTCACGCCGGGCGGCAGTGAAAGCTCGTCGAAGTTCGGCACCTCGCGCGGGATGACGCGGAACGCGATCGAGATCGAGCCCCGCTGACGGAAGCCGTTGACGCGGAACCGGGGCAGGCCGGCCGGCGCGTACGCGCTGTCCAACTCTCCGGTTTCGAGGAACGTCTGCAGCCGCTTTGGCGTCTGGGCGCAAACCTCCTCGAGTGCGAGCTCGAGCTCGCGCTCCGTGAGCTCAGGCTCACCATCGAGCTCGCTCACATTGCCGTCGCGGCGCAGCATCGGAGGCCGCTCGACCTTGAGGTGGATATCGCTTGCGCCGAGTTCGACGGCGCGTCTGAGCACGAGTTCGAGTTCCATCGGCAGCCTTCCAATCGGCCGGTTATGCCACCGGCTTTAGGCCCGATCCCCCGGACGGGCGGTGTCTTCCCCGTTGCTCATCCGGTCGGTGTTCGGGACGAGACGACGGGCGCGGCGCAGCGCCAGTACTCGTGGGTCGGGTGGACGGCGATCAAATTGCACGAGTTGTTCGTCTCGTCCGGCCACCCGTCGAGACGGCCCTTCGTGCAGCTCAGCAACGTCGGGTCGCCCTGGCCGTTGACCCTGACCGGGCTGCAGGTGCTCAGGAGACCGGCGTCGCGCAGGATGCGTCCGTCCTTGACGGCGGCCATCACGCCGATCAGCAAGGCACCGACGACGAAGATCTTCAGCAGCATCGGTCTCTCCTTGGCTAGCGCGCGATCAGCGCTTCGAGCTCCCGCTCGATCTCGGCGAGCTCGCTGCCGTGCCGCCCGATGCCGCCGCCGAGCTCGTCGAGCGTCCGCTCGAACCGCTCCCGTTCGTCGGCGACGAGCTGCAGGAGGCCGTCCCGTTCGGCCTCGAGCTCACGGATGCTTCCTTCCAGCGCCTCGGCGTTCCTGCGAGCCGCTTCCGACTCTCGTGAGAGCTGCGTCGCGAGGTTCGCGAGCGCCCGCCGGTGCTCCTCGAGCTCCGAGACGGTCGCCGCCAGCTCCGTCTGGAGCTCGGCGATGATCGTCGACTTGCGGCGCCAGCGCTTCGACCGCGGATCCGCGGCGTGTTCAGGCGTCTTCTCGGCCAACGCCGCGACCGGCGCCTCGTCGGTGTGACCGGCCACGATCGCCACCGCGCCGACAAATGCGGCCAGACAGATCCCGGCGGCGTAGAGCAGGCCGGGAACGCCGCCGACGATCGCGTAGGCAGCCGCGGCCGCCGCGACTCCCAGGCCGGCAGCGCCCGCCGCGGCGAGCTTCCGTGCCGGCGTGCCGCTCACTGCAGGTGGCCGCCCTGGATGATCGCTGCGAGCTCGTGGGTCTTCGTCAAGGCCCGCTCGAGCCGATTGTTGCGGTCGGTCAGGTCATGCCGGAGGCGCTCGACCGCCTCCTGGTCGCGGAGGCGCTCGACGCGCATCCGCTGAAGCTCCGTCTCGAGCTCCTGCACGCGCTGCTCGCGTGCGGCCATCTCGCCGCCGAGCTCCTGCAGCTTGCCGCGCAGATCCTGCAGCCGCGTCGCCTCGGTGTCGAAGGCCGTGAGGACGCGCTCGAGCGACCGTCCCCAGACCGGCGCGGCAGCGGCCGCACCGTTCGTCACCGGGTCGGTCCCTGAGGACACCGTTGCCATCGACGCGGCGTCGAGCAGTGAGGCGAGGGTCGAGGTCTTGACGACGCCGATGTCGACGGCGCCGGAGAAGTGCTCGCGAATGCCGGCGATGCGCTCCGGCGTTGCGTCGGCGAGGACGACGCGGACGTTGCCGTCGGCGCAGCGGACCGGAGCAGCGCCGATGCGGGCGAGCTCCTCGCCGCCGACGCGGGCGGCGGACTCGCTGTCGATCAGAACCGGTTCGTCGTCGAGGTAGGGGAGCTCCCAGCTGCGCGCGGTCGCGATCGCCGTGCTGCGCTCGTCGCCCGGCTCGACGCGCTGTGCGTCGTCGAACGTGGTCTCGCTCTCGAAGTTGTAGTTCTCCACTGCAGGCCTCCAGTTCGCGTATCTGCTCAGTTCGCGTTAGCCCAGTTATCGGCTTCTGCTGTGCCGTTCTTTAGGCGCGAAGCTGCTTACACCTGCGCGAGATAGACGCAGACGTCGCCGTCGGGCAGCGTGCGGCCGCTGCGCACGACCTCGTAGAGGTTGGGCTCCTCCGAGTCCGACAAAACGAGCTCCACTCTCTGGCCGGCCTGCGGCGGTACGCCCGTCTGCGGGACGAGCTCGTAGCCGTTCGGCCCGGGAACGAACAGGGAGTACTCGATCACTTCCGCCTCGGCGTCGGGATCGTTCGTGTCGGCCTCGGGCGCAGGCTCTTCGCTCGCGGCCTCGGGTTCGGCCTCCGACTCGTCGGTCGAGGGCTCGGGCGGGAGCTCCTCGCTGCCGGTGGCGAGCTCGGTCGCGAGCGAGCGAATGGCGTCGAGCGCCTCGAGGAGTCGCTCCGAGTCGACCTGGAGCTGTGCCTCGCGCTGGTCGGCGGCGGCAGCCGCAGCGGCGAGCTGCTCGATCGAGCGGCCGAGCTCCTCCTCGAGCAGCGTGCGCTGGGCGAGCAGTGTCTCCCGCTCGGAGTGGTGACGATCCTGCTCCTCTGCGAGCAGGCGTGCCCGCTCCTCGGCCTCCGTCTCGGCCTCGGCGGCGATGGTCTGGAGTCGCTCGGTCTCGGCCAGGGCGCTGTCTCGCTCGGCCTCGAGGGCGATCTGCGAATCGCGTACCCGCTCCGCCTGCCTCAGCAGCTCTCGGGCCTCCTCGAGCTCGGCCACGAGCCTGTCGCGTTCCCCGACGACGCCGCCCAGTTCGGCCGCAGCGCTTTCGCGCACCTCGGCGAGGATGTGCTGGAGTCGCTCGGCCTCGGTGCGCAGCTCGTCGCGCTCGCCGACATGCCGTTCCTGCTCCTCGGCCATCCGCCGCTCCTGCTCGCTCGCCGTGGCCTGAACCTCGGTCAGCGCATTCTGCAGGCTCTCGACCTCCTCGCGGGCGCGGTCGCGCCTCTCGCGAAGCTGTCCGAGCTCCTCCTCATGGGCGGTCTGCGTCTCGGTGAGACTGCTCTCGAGCCGTTCGACGTCCCCCGACAGACGCTCGCGCTCGGCGTCGGCGGCAGCTTGCGTCTCGGCGAGCGTGGACCCGAGCTGCTCGAGCTCGGCCTGAAGCCTGTCCCGCTCCTCGGCGGTGGGGCTTGCAGCGGCCAGACGCTCGAGTGCGTCCCCGAGCTCGTCTTGCATGCGGTCGTGCTGGGCCATGATCTCGTCGCGCTGCGAGATGAGCTCGTCCCGCTCGCCGGCGTGCCTCCCCTGTTCCTCCGAGAGCCGTCGCTCGTGCTCGGCTGCGGAAGCCTGGGCCTCGGCGAGGACTGCGCGCAGCCGCTCGAGCTCGGTCGCGACCTCGTCGCGCTCCTCCTGCAGCGGCCTGAGCTCCTGCTCGCGCTCGCTCCCCGCCTCGGCGACGATGGTCTGCAGACGCTCGATCTCCGCCGTCGCGCGCTCGTGCTCCTCTCGCAGCTCGGCGAGCTTCTGCTCGTGCGCGATGTGCGTCTCGGCGAGGGCGGCTTCGAACAGCTCCTCAGGATCGGTCTCGACGGCGAGCGGCGTTTCCGCGCTCTCGTCAATCTCGGCAGGCACTTCCTCGAGCTCGGCGTCCGGGGTCTCCTCGACTTCCTCCGGAGCGGCCTCCAGGGGTTCCGCCTCGGCCTCGACGACCTCCTCGACCTCCTCGACTACATGGGCTTCAGCTGCGACCTCGTCCGGCTCAGCCGGAACGGCGACGACCTCAGCCTTCTCCTCGACGGTCGCCGACTCGACCGCGTCGTCGACCGGCTCGACTTCTTCCGGCGCGGCGCTCGTCCGCTCGGGCGCGACGGCCGTCGCCGCCAGCCGAAGCTTCGGAAGGCCGGCGCCTGTCTCATCCGCGGTGGCCTCTTCGTCCACCGGCGGCGCGCCGAGCGCGAAGCCGTACTCGGTTCTGAGAGCCCCACCGCTCTGCATCGCCAGCGCGTGTGCAACCGCGGCTCCCGACGCAAAGCCGAGCTCCACGATGATCTGGCCGAGCGGGCGCTTCGACTGCTGCTGGACCTCGAGGACGGTCGCGAGCTGCTCCGCGCTGATGAGCCCGAGCTCGGTCATCAGCTCTCCGAGCTGACGCTGAGGCATGCGCTCTCTGTCGGAGGACGCACTCATGCCAGGTTCCCCACCGGCCGCAGTGAAGTCACAGCAGCTCTATCGGCGCCAGAAGCAGCGAACTTGAACGCAGCGGACTGCGTCGGGAAAACGCTTGTTCGAGGGATGGCCCGCTGCCGCGCGCGTGACGACAATTGGGCCAGGACAACTGCGGCGTCCGCTACACCCGAGTGGAAAAGGAGCGCCGCATGTCCAGCACCATCGAGGAGAGCGTTACCCACGGGGGCAGCCTGCTCGAGGTCGAGTACGACGTCGCTCGCAGAGAAGTCGAGCGCGCCGAGCTCGCCCGCGATGTCGAAGCACAGCACGAGCGGTTGCACACCCTGAGAGCCATCGTGCTCGAGGAGCTCACGAAACAGCGCCGCGTCGCGATGCCCCGGTGGCCCAGCGGGCCGAAGGTCACTGCCTCGCTCGTCGACGAGGACGACTGGTGGAACAAGATGCTCGGGAAGAAGAAGGCGGCGTAGTTCTCAGCCGCGCCCCGCGGTGGGGGAGCTCGGGACACCGGGCTTCCCCGGCGCGCGTCAGGGTCCGGTCGTCGTCGTGGGGGGCGGCTCGGTGGTGGTCGGCGGCTGGGTGATGGTCGGCGGCGGAGTCGTCGTCGTGGGGAGGGTGCGTGTCGTGGTCTGCGTGACCGTCCGGGCGGTGGTCGTCGGGGCGGTTGTCGTCTTCTCGTGTGTTGTTGTCGTCTTCTTGGCCTTCTGGCGCTGCTTGTGCTTGCAGCCGTGGCGCTTGCGCGCATCGAGCCACGTGCGCGCGAACTGGTAACGCCCGCACCACGGCTTGAAGGGCGGAGATCCGGGGCTCGCGAACTGCTCGACCGGCTGCCCTTGCAGCGCGCCTGTCATGTACGTGTGCCAGATCTCTGCCGGCAGCGTGCCGCCCGTGACGCCGGCGATCCCGTGCACGGCGCGCATCGGCCGCTCGTTGGTTGGATAACCCACCCAGGTGACGGTCGTGAGCTGCGGTACCCAGCCCGCGAACCACGCGTCCGCGAAGCTGTCGGTCGTACCGGTCTTCCCGGCGGTCGGCCGGCCGGCGAGCGCCGCGGCCGTGCCTGTGCCTGACTGGACGTTCGCCTCCAGCACCTTCGTGACGACCGCTGCGACCTTCGGGTCGACGATCTGCTTCCCCTTCGGCTTGGAGGCCTGCTCGACGTGACCGCCCGGGAAGACGACCTTGTCGAGGATGCTCGGCTCGTGCGCGACGCCACCGTCCGCGAGCGTCGCGTAAGCGGTGGCGAGGTCGAGTGGGCTCACCGCGTTCACGCCGAGGACGATCGAGGGGACCGGCTCGAGATTCGACTGGATCCCCATCCGGTGCGCGAGCCCGGCGATCGGCTTGGGGCCGAGGTCGAGGGTAAGGCGGGCGAAGACCGTGTTGTCGGAGAGGAGGGTGGCCTGCGTGAGCGGGATCCGGCCCGAGTACGTGTTCTCGAAGGTGTGGACGCGCCAGTCGTCGGGCCCGACGAACGGCGCCGAGAGGTACGGCGTCGAGTACGGATTGATCTCCCGCTGCACCGCCTGTGTCAGCACGAACATCTTGAACGTCGACCCCGCCTGCCTCTGGCCGTCCACCGGCAGGTCGTACGCGATGCGCTGCCCGGTCTGGGCGATCGCCATCGCGCGGATCCGGCCGGTTTTCGGGTCGATCGAGACGACAGAGCCCGCCGGGTCGCCCTTGCGGTCGAGCGTGCCGAGGATCGAGCGGGTCGCGTCCGTCTGCATCTTCGCGTCGAGCGTCGTGTAGATCCGCAGCCCGCCGCGGCGCACGCGCTCGGCCCCGTACTCCTTCACGAGCTGGTCGGTGATGTAGCCGGTCAGGTAGGTCTGGCCCGCGAGCCCCGGCGCTTGTCGCGGACGCAGGCCGAGCGGGCTGTGAATCGCCCGTCGATAGCGCGAACGAGAGATGTCGCCCGCCTGGAGCATCGCCCGCAGGACCTCCGTCCGGCGTGTCTTCGCAGCCTCCGGCCGGTTGAGCGGGTCGTACGCCGACGGCGCCTGCGGCAGCCCGGCGAGGAGCGCCGCCTGCTCCAGCGAGAGATCCTTCGCGTGCACGCCGAAGTACGTCTCGGCGGCCGCCTCGATCCCGTATGCCTCCTGCCCGAAGTAGATGTCGTTGAGGTAGGCAGTGAGGATGCGGTCCTTGCTCCATTGCTTGTCGAGCTGGACCGCGAGGCAGCCCTCGGTGAGCTTCCGGCCGAGCGACTGCTCGGGTGTGAGGTAGAGGTTGCGCACCAGCTGCTGCTCGATCGTCGAGCCGCCCTGCGCGTACCCGCCGGACGAGACGTCGTTCTTCAGCGCGCGGACGATCCCGACGTAGTCGATCCCGCCGTTCGAGTAGAAGCGGCGGTCCTCGGTGTCGACGATCGCCTGCCGCAGCAGGGGGCTGATCCGCCGGATCGAAACGGGCTGGCGGTTGCCGCTCGCGCCGAGCAGTCCGAGATGTGTGCCGTCGCTCGCGAGGATGATGCTCGCCCGCGCCGCACCGTGCGCCTCGAGGCCGTCGAGGCTGCACGGGTACCAGAAGAACGGCCCGGCGACGGCGGAGCCGACAGCGAAGGCGCCGCTGAGCACGATGACGCAGGCGGCTGCGATCTGCAGCCCCCGCTTCAAGCGCAGCCCTCCTGATGCGCGCGTGCCCTCTCCCATACGACACGGGATAAACGTCGCGCGCGGTTTCTGGATACGGGAGCTAGCGCCCGAACAGGCGGTCGAGCAGGCCGCGCTTCGACGGCTCGGACTCGGGCTCCGGCACAGGAGGCTCCGACGGATGGGCGGGCCGCTCCGGCAGCTCGTCCTCCGGCGGCAGCATCGAACGCGGCACCGCTCCCCGCTCGCGCTGGGCGCGGATCGCGGCGTTCATCTCGTCACGCTGCGACTCGTCGTCCACCGTCCTCAGGGTACGCCGCACAGCACGCGCCTCCTCTCGTAGGCTCATGGCCATGTGCTTCGACCTCGACTCAGAGCCGCCGATCCCCCGGATCTCGGGCGCCGCCGTCTCCCACGACGACCTCGTCCTCGAGAGCGAGGACGGCAACAAGTTCGGCGCCTTCCGAGCGGTCCCGGAAGGAGACGTCTCGACGGGCGTCGTGATCCTGCCGGACGTCCGCGGCCTCTACCGCTTCTACGAGGAGCTCGCGCTCCGCTTCGCCGAGCGCGGCCATGCCGCGACCGCCTTCGACTACTTCGGACGCACCGCCGGCATCGACAAGCGGCCGGACGACTGGGACTACATGCCGCTCGTGCAGCAGCTCACGCACGAGCAGGTGCAGGCCGACGTCGGCGCCTGCGTCAGCAACCTCAGGGAGCTCGGCTGCGGAGCGATCTTCACCGTCGGCTTCTGCTTCGGAGGCAGCGGCTCGTGGGCGGCGGCGGCCTGGGGGCACGGGCTCGCGGGCGCCGTCGGCTTCTACGGCCGGCCGGGCCGGATGATCGACCTCGTGCCGCAGCTCGACGCGCCGATCCTCGCCCTCCAGGGCGGGGCTGACCAGGGCATCCCGCACGAGGACAACGTCGCGTTCGAGCAGGCGCTGAGCGAGGCCGGCAAGGAGTACGAGCTGATCGAGTTCGAGGGCGCGCCGCACAGCTTCTTCGACCGCAAGCAGGAGGAGTTCCAGACGGCGTCCGACGAGGCCTGGCAGCGGACACTCGAATTCATCGACGCGCGCTTGTAACGGTGCCTGCGTTCCCGAAAGACCCCTGAGGCTCAACTCTGCGCGATCACGAGTACGACGGTCAGCAGGGCGAGCGCGACGCCGCCGATGGTGAACAGCACCACGGTGCGGAACCCCAGGGGTGAGTGGCCACCGGTTCGCAACGCGTGCTCCAGCTGGCGCTGGCGCCGAGCGCCGACGAGCGAGAGTCCGATCGCGAGAGACGCGTAGCCGCAGCCGAGCAGAATGTAAGGCCACGGGGCGGCGTCGAGCAGCTTCGGGGCGAACCGACCCACAGCGAGCGCCCCGGCGGTGGCGCCGAGCGCGGTGCGCCACCACGCCAGCCAGGTGCGTTCCGCAGCCATCGAAGTGCGCCGCTCCTGGTCGAGATCAGACGGCGAGCTCGGAGCTCGAGACGCTTCGTCTTCGTCGTCGGTGGGCACTGAACCCGGCTGTGGCTGCGTCATAGCGGCATCTAACACAGTTGGGCCGGTGGACGGCGCGGGGGCCCCGCTCTTTAGCTCGACCGTCCTCAGGCATGCCGCTCGATTCAGCGTGCAGCTCGCCGAAGTGACACGCTGAGGCTCGCGATGCGAGGAGCGAAGGACGTTGACCGCCGAGGCATCGCCGGTGACCTACGCGCGGCGATCGAGGGCGAGGTCCGGTTCGACACCGGCAGCCGCGCCCTCTACGCGACCGACGCCTCGAACTACCGGATGCCGCCGATCGGAGTCGT
Organism: uncultured Actinomycetes bacterium; assembly: GCA_963759435.1. GTDB lineage: Bacteria > Actinomycetota > Thermoleophilia > Gaiellales > Gaiellaceae > Palsa-739. Next base: position 26,227 of record CAVWZB010000017.1, read on the forward strand.
CGTCCCGCGCCACGTGGACGAGCTGGTCGAGATCCACCGCGTCTGCCGCGAGCACGGGGCGCCGATCGTCCTCCGCGGCGCCGGCACGAGCCTCGCCGGCCAGGGCTGCAACACGGCGGTGCTGATCGACTTCTCGAAGTACCTCCACCACATCCTCGAAATCGACGCCGACCGGCGGATCGCCCGCGTGCAGCCGGGCTGCGTCCTCGACCACCTGCGCGGCGTTGCGGGCGAGAAGCATGGCCTCACCTTCGGGCCGGACCCGTCTACGCACGCGTACTGCACGCTCGGCGGGATGCTCGGCAACAACTCCTGCGGCCGGCATTCGGTGCAGGCGGAGTTCC